>CAWGPS010000008.1:0-598518 GCA_963824505.1 uncultured Actinomycetota bacterium | reverse complement strand
TTGAACGTGTGATTGTCGAGGCCGTGAATCTCGGGCTTCCGTGGCGGAGCCTGCGGCGTCGGACTTTGCGGGAAGGTGTCGCGGATGCCCGGCGACCGCCGCGGTGACCCTGCCGGCGACTTGTTGATCCAGGGCGACCAGTTGCGCGGCGCGCCGGCGGATGTCGGCGGCGAGGGCCTGCGCCTGGGCTTCCCGGGCGGCGCGCTGCGCAGCCGATCCGCCCGTCGGAGCGGTCGATGACCGACATCTCCTCGTCGACGTCGAACCCGGCCGCGTTGGCGTCTCGCACCGCGTACCGCAACCGCGAGCGGGCAGCATGCAGATCCGAGGCACCGCCGCGGGCCGTTTTGGCGGCCGCCTGCAGCTGGTCGGCCACCCCACTGGTCGCCACCATGTCCGAATGCGTCACCGTGCGCAGCGCCTCGGCGCCCTGGCCCTGCCAATCGACCGACAGCGCATCACGCCAAACCTGATGGGCGACCCCGTAGCTGCGCGCCGCCGACGGCCTCCCAGTGATCGGCCGCTTCGGTGAGATGTTCGGTGGGCCAGGACAACAGCTGCGAGAGGTCCGGAAATCCCGCGACCACGGCCATGACTACACGCCGTTCACCCGCGGCGCCAGGGCCGCCATCTGGTCGACCGCGTCGACTTCGTTGGCGAGGTAGCGGGCGTCGGCTACACCGACGTGAGACGAGTGACTGCCCACCCGCGCGGCCAGCGACGCGGTGAACGCCGCGACCTCGACGTGGGCGGCGCTCGACCGCGGCGGCGCTGGGCTGGCACGACAGGCCCGCCCCCGCGGGAGCCACGGTCGCGTCCAGCTCGCCGACCGAGCGCTCCCCATCGAGCGGCCATCGCCTGCACAGCGACGGTATCCACACGCAGCGGCTGCATGAGCGCAAGTCTATTCGAGAATGCGGCGCCGCGAAAGTCACCCGCACCGCCCACTCACTACACTGGCCACGTGCTCATCGGCTCGCACGTCCGCAACGACGATCCGCTCGCCGCCGCCCAGGCCGACGGCGCCGACGTGGTCCAGTTCTTCCTGAGCAACCCGCAGAGCTGGAAGAAACCGAAGCCGCGCGAGGACGCCGGCATGCTCAAGGCGTCGGGCGTCCCGCTGTACGTCCACGCGCCGTATCTCATCAACGTTGCCTCGGCCAACAACCGCGTTCGCATCCCGTCGCGCAAGATCCTGCAGGACACCTGCGACGCGGCCGCGGAGATCGACGCGACTGCGGTGATCGTGCACGGCGGCCACGCCGACGACCACGACATGGAGGCCGGCTTCGAGCGGTGGGTCAAGGCGCTGGACTACCTGAAGACTGACGTGCCGGTGTACCTGGAGAACACCGCCGGCGGCGACCATGCGATGGCCCGCCACTTCGACACCATCGGCCGGCTGTGGGATCACATCGGGGACAAGGGGATCGGCTTCTGCCTGGACACCTGCCACGCCTGGGCCGCGGGTGAGGAGCTCATCGACGCGGTCGAGCGGATCAAGGCCCTGACCGGGCGCATCGACCTGGTGCACTGCAACGACTCCCGGGACGCGGCGGGCTCCGGCGCCGACCGGCACGCCAATTTCGGCACCGGCCAGATCGACCCGGAGCTACTGGTCGCGGTGGTCAAGGCCGCCGATGCTCCGGTGATCTGCGAGACCGCCGACGAGGGCCGCAAGGACGACATCGCGTTCCTGCGGGAACACACCAACGGCTGACCGGCCGTGGCGCGTCGATTCGCCGCGATCGTCGGGTTGGTCCTGGTGGTCGCGGGTTGCTCGGTCCGGACGGACTCGACGCTGCCGTCGGGGTTCGCCGACGGCAAGAGCCTTCACCACCTCAGCATCGGCGGACGCGATCGCAGCTATCGGCTCTACAAGCCCGCCGGGCTGCCCCCGTCGGCCCCGCTGGTCGTCGTGCTGCACGGCTATTCCGGCAGCGCCAGGCAGGTTGAAAGAGATTACGGGTGGGACGGTTCGGCTGATTCGGGCAAGTTCGTCGTCGCCTACCCGGACGGGCTCGGCCGGGCGTGGAACGTGGACGGGGAGACCTGCTGCGGCCGGTCGGGACGGGAAGGGATCGACGACGTCGGCTTCATCAGCGCGGCGGTGGCCGACATCGGCAAGAACGTCGACATCAACCCCGCGCGGGTCTACGCCACCGGCATGAGCAACGGCGGCATCATGTCCTACACCCTGGCCTGCACCACCAGCATCTTCGCGGCGATAGGACCGGTCGCCGGGACGCAACTGAACGCATGCGCCTCCCCGCGTCCGACCTCGGTCATGGCCGTGCACGGCACCACTGATCGACTTGTTCCGTACGCGGGTGGTCAGGGTTTCAGCGTCATCAACGGTCCATCGATTCCAGATGTGAACGCGTTCTGGCGCAACGTCGATCGTTGCGGCGCCCCGACCGAGACGACGAGCGGTCAGGTGACCACCTCGGCGGCCACCTGCGCCGAGGGCCGCGGCGTCGTGCTCGTCACGATCGACGGCGGTGGACACGACTGGCCCACCTTTGCCACGCAGCAACTGTGGCAGTTCTTTGCGACCCACCCGGGCTGATCATTACAGCTCTTGTGCGGCTGTCGAGAAAATGTAACATGGGGTGCATGCCAGACACCCATGTCGTCACCAACCAGGTCCCCCCGTTGGAGAACTACAACCCAGCGGCTTTTCCGGTGCTCGTCGAGGCGCTGATCCGCGAGGGTGGGCAGTGGGGCCTGGACGAGGTCAACGAAGTCGGTGCGCTGTCCGGCTCGAAGCAAGCTCAGCGGTGGGGGGAATTGGCCGACCGCAACCGGCCCATCCTGCACACTCACGACAGGTACGGGTACCGCGTCGACGAGGTGGAGTACGACCCGGCCTACCACGAGCTGATGCGTGCGGCGATCGCCCACGGCCTGCACGCGGCGCCCTGGGCCGACGACCGGCCCGCTGCCCACGTGGTGCGCGCCGCCAAGATGTCGGCGTGGAACTGCGAGCCGGGGCACGTCTGCCCCATCTCGATGACCTACGCCGTCGTCCCGGCGCTGCGCCACAACCCGGAGCTGGCGGCGATCTATGAACCCTTGTTGACGAGCCGGGAGTACGACCCTGAGCTCAGGCCGGCCACCGCGAAGGCCGGCATCACGGCGGGCATGTCGATGACCGAGAAGCAGGGCGGCTCCGACGTGCGCGCCGGCACCACGCAGGCGGCCCCGAACCCTGACGGCAGCTACCGCCTCACCGGCCACAAGTGGTTCACCTCGGCGCCGATGTGCGACATCTTCCTGGTGCTGGCCCAAGCGCCGGGCGGACTGTCGTGCTTCATGCTGCCGCGCCTCCTGCCCGACGGCACCCGAAACCGGATGTTGGTGCAGCGACTCAAGGACAAGCTGGGCAATCACGCCAACGCCTCCAGCGAGATCGAATACGACGGCGCGGTCGCGTGGCTCGTCGGCGAGGAGGGCCGCGGCGTCCCGACGATCATCGAGATGGTCAACCTCACCCGGTTGGACTGCACCCTGGGCAGCGCCACCAGCATGCGTACCGGCCTGACCCGCGCCATCCACCACGCCCAGCACCGAAAGGCGTTCGGCGCCTATCTGATCGACCAGCCGCTGATGCGCAACGTGCTCGCGGACCTGGCCGTGGAGGCCGAGGCCGCCACGATCGTGGCGATGCGGATGGCCGGGGCCACCGACAAGGCGGTGCGCGGCGACGAGCGGGAGACCCTGCTGCGCCGCATCGGACTGGCCGCCAGCAAGTACTGGGTGTGCAAGCGGTCCACGCCGCACGCCGCCGAGGCGCTGGAGTGCCTGGGCGGGAACGGCTACGCGGAGGAGTCCGGTATGCCGCGGCTGTACCGCGAGGCACCGCTGATGGGCATCTGGGAGGGCTCGGGCAACGTCAGCGCACTGGACACGTTGCGCGCCATGGCGACTCGCCCCGAATGCGTCGAGGTGCTGTTCGACGAACTGGGTGAGAGCGCCGGCCAGGACCCCAGGCTCGGCGGGCACGTCGAGCGGCTGCGCCAAGAACTCGGCGACCCCGACAACATCCAGTACCGCGCGCGCAAGGTCGCCGAGGACATCTGCCTGGCGTTGCAGGGCTCGCTGCTGGTCCGCCACGGGCACCCTGCGGTCACCGAGGCGTTCCTGACCACCCGGCTCGACGGCCGGTGGGGCGGGGCGTTCGGCACCATGCCGAGCGGGCTGGACCTCGCGCCCATCCTCGAACGAGCGCTGGTCAAGGGCTGAACGGGTGACCTGCGCCGGCGACGATGCAGAGGGCGCCCCCAGCGAGGCGGGGGGACGCAGCGACGAGAAAGAGCGGCGCCGATGACTCACGCGATCAGGCCCGTCGACTTCGACAACCTGAAGACGATGACCTATGAGGTCACCGACCGGGTTGCGCGGATCACCTTCAACCGCCCGGAAAAGGGCAACGCGATCATCGCGGATACGCCGCTCGAGCTGTCGGCCCTGGTGGAGCGCGCGGACCTGGACCCGAACGTGCACGTGATCCTGGTATCCGGTCGCGGCGAGGGCTTCTGCGCGGGCTTCGACCTGAGCGCCTATGCCGACCGCACCGGCTCGGCCGGCGGAACCGGCGCGTATGCGGGCACCGTCCTCGACGGAAAGACGCAGGGGGTCAACCACTTACCCAATCAGCCGTGGGACCCGATGGTCGACTACCAGATGATGAGCCGGTTCGTGCGCGGGTTTTCCAGCCTGATGCACGCGGACAAGCCCACGGTCGTCAAGATCCACGGCTACTGCGTGGCCGGCGGCACCGACATCGCCCTGCACGCCGACCAGGTGATCGCCGCCGCCGACGCCAAGATCGGCTACCCGCCGACGCGGGTGTGGGGTGTCCCGGCGGCGGGCCTGTGGGCCCACCGGCTGGGCGATCAGCGCGCCAAACGCCTGTTGTTCACCGGCGACTGCATCACCGGCGCGCAGGCCGCCGAATGGGGCCTGGCGGTGGAGGCGCCCGATCCCGCGGAACTCGACGAACGCACCGAACGGCTCGTGCAGCGGATCGCGGCGGTTCCCGTCAACCAGCTGATCATGGTCAAGCTCGCACTCAATTCCGCGCTGCTGCAACAGGGCGTCGCCACCAGCAGGATGGTCAGCACGGTGTTCGACGGTGTCGCCCGCCACACGCCCGAGGGGCACGCCTTCGTCGCCGATGCGGTCGAGCACGGCTTCCGCGACGCGGTACGGCATCGCGACGAGCCGTTCGGCGATTACGGGCGCCAGGCGTCGCAGGTCTGACATGGCCACCATGACGGCGCGGTCGGTGGTGCTCAGCGTGTTGCTCGGCGCCCATCCGGCCTGGGCGAGCGCCAGCGAATTGATCCGGTTGACAGCCGATTTCGGCATCAAGGAAAGCACGCTGCGGGTGGCGCTGACCCGCATGGTCGGCGCGGGCGACTTGGTCCGGTCCGCCGACGGCTACCGGCTCTCGGATCGCCTGCTGGCCCGCCAGCGGAGGCAGGACGACGCGATGCGCCCGCGCACGCACGCGTGGCGCGGCGAATGGCTGATGGCGATCGTCACCAGCGTGGGTACCGATGCCCGCACGCGAGCCGCGCTGCGCAACACCATGCACGACAAGCGTTTCGGTGAACTGCGCGAAGGGGTGTGGATGCGGCCGGCCAACCTCCGTCCGGAGCTGGACGCCGACGCTGCGTCCCGGGTTCGGATCCTGACGGCGCGCGACGACGCCCCCGAGCAACTCGCCGCCGAGCTCTGGGACCTCGGTGCGTGGGCGGCAACCGGTCGGGGACTGCTGACCGAGATGGCTGAAGCGTCCGACATTCCGGGACGCTTCATGGTTGCCGCGGCGATGGTGCGCCACCTGCTCACCGACCCCGTGTTGCCGCTCGAGCTGCTGCCCCCCGACTGGCCCGGTCCGCGGCTGCGCGACGCTTACCACGACTTCGCCACCGAGCTGGCGCAGCGACGTCAACCGACTCAACTCGTGGAGGTGACATGACCGATCCCGTGCGGGTCGAGCGCAAGGGCCCGGTGACGACGGTGATCCTCAACCGGCCGGCCGCGCGCAACGCGGTGAACGGACCCACCGCCGCCGCGCTGTACGCGGCCTTCGACGAGTTCGACCGCGACGACGCCGCATCGGTGGCCGTGTTGTGGGGTGACGGCGGAACATTCTGCGCCGGAGCGGATTTGAAAGCGTTCGGCACTCCGCAGGCTAACGCCGTGCACCGGACCGGCCCCGGACCGATGGGGCCTTCGCGAATGGTGCTGTCCAAACCGGTGATCGCCGCGGTGAGCGGCTACGCGGTCGCCGGAGGCCTGGAGCTCGCGATCTGGTGTGACCTGCGGGTGGCCGAGGAGGACGCCGTGTTCGGGGTGTTCTGCCGGCGCTGGGGGGTGCCGCTGATCGACGGCGGCACCGTGCGGCTGCCCCGGCTGATCGGCCAGAGCCGGGCGATGGACATGATCCTGACCGGACGCGGTGTCAAAGCCGACGAGGCGCTGGCGATCGGTCTGGCCAACCGCGTGGTGCCCAAAGGCCAGGCGCGGCAGGCGGCCGAACAGTTGGCCGCTGAGCTGGCGGCCTTGCCGCAGCAGTGCTTGCGATCGGATCGGATGTCCGCATTACGGCAATGGGGGACAACGGAATCCGAGGCGCTCGATTTCGAGTTCGGCAGCATCTCTCGTGTCGCCGCCGAGGCAACCGAAGGGGCCGGGCGGTTCGCCGGCGGCGCGGGCCGCCACGGCGCCCCCGCCGGTTAGCTGCCCTTGTTGATGGTGTTGCTCGAACCGAGCTTGTCCACCTTGGGGTCACCGTCCTTGTAAGTGATGGTGTTGTTCATCCCCAGCACGGTGATGCGGGTGTTGACCTTGTCGAGCGTGATCTTGTTCTCGGCGCCGCCGACGGACAGCGTCTCGCAGGTTCCGGTGACGGTCAGGGTGTTGTTGGAGCCGGCCACGTTCAGCGATTTGCCGTTACCGCAGTCCAGCGTGGTCGTCGTCCCCATCGAGCCGTAGTTCAGCGTGTTGCCGATCTCGATCGATGCCGTCGTGCTCCCGCCGCTCGTACTCGTCGGCGCAGCAGCGCCGTTCGAGGTGGTCGGGCTGGCCGACGTGGTGGTGGTCGAAGACCCGGCGGGCGGGTTGGCCGTCGAACTGCAGCCGGCCAGCACGAAGGCCGCGGCGGCCGGCACCAGGGCGAGTGCGGCAAGCCTGCACGGGTGGTCACCGAAATGCGTGCGCATCGATCCTCACTTCCTTTGGTTAGTCCCGGTGGCTCAGCCGGGTACCTGCTGGAGCCGGTTGGTCATGCCCAGTTCGCGGCCCCGGTCCCAGAGGACCGGCTGACCGCTGTGGTAGAACACCGTCTCGTCCCAGCCATAGACGGTGATGTCGTGCGAAACCGAGTCGGCGATAACGGTGTTGGACGACCCCATCACGGTCACCGCGTAGCAGTTGCCCAGTGCCGTGACCCTGTTCTGGGTGCCGTTGACGAGCAGCGTCGAATCGTTGCAGTCCACCGTCTGTTCGATACCCTGCCCGATCACGTGCGTGTCGCCGTTCTTGGCATGTGCGGGTGGCGGCGGGGCGGCCGCCAGCGCCCACGCGGCGAGGACACAGGTGGCCAGCGACCCGGCGGCGGTTGTCCTCTTCACTCGGCCCCCTTAACACGACGGATTGAGCCGTGAATGACATTACGTGCATCGCCCCGCTGAATGGCAGTCCTCAGTTGCGCCTCTTTGGATGCGCCACGGTTCGCCGCGCCGCTACGTCGGCTGCGCGACCGGCGTCAACTAGAGTCATTAGTTAGCGCTCCGTCCGCCGCCAACCGGCGGCGACCGATCATCGCAATCGAAGGGCGATCGTCATGGCAGCTCAGCCGGAAACGCCGACGGCGGCGCGCCAGCGCTCGGGGCGATCCGGCGCCCGCCCGGCCAAGCTGAGCCGCGAGGGCATCGTCGACGGCGCGTTGACCTTCCTCGATCGGGAGGGCTGGGATTCGCTCACCATCAACGCGCTGGCCACCCAGTTGGGAACCAAGGGGCCGTCGCTCTACAACCACGTCGACAGCCTGGAGGACCTGCGCCGCGCGGTGCGGATTCGGGTCATCGACGACATCATCACCATGCTGAACAGGGTGGGCGAGGGCCGCGCCCGCGACGACGCGGTGCTGGTCATGGCGGGCGCCTACCGCAGCTACGCCCATCACCATCCCGGCCGCTACTCGGCGTTCACCCGGATGCCGCTGGGCGGCGACGACCCCGAGTACACGTCCGCGACCAGGGCGGCGGCCGCCCCGGTGATCGCCGTGCTGTCCTCCTATGGTCTCGACGGCGATGCGGCCTTTTACGCGGCGCTTGAATTCTGGTCCGCGCTGCATGGCTTCGTGCTGCTGGAAATGACCGGGGTCATGGACGACATCGACACCGACTCGCTGTTCTCCGACATGGTGCTCCGCCTGGCGGCGGGCTTGGACAGACGCACTGACGAACGCACCGAAACGCGGACGGCGGATGGGGGTCCCCAGGGCTGAGACCTCTGCTTTGACCTGCGCGATGGGCGGCGGGTATTGTGGAGGCTCGTGCCTGGCGGCTTACGGCGCCTGACCGTAAGGAAGTGGATGCCGGGCGACTTCGCGTGTCCACGATGCATCGGATTCTTCCGGTGCGCGGGCGCACGCGACACACCCGGCCGCGGGGTATGCAAAACCTCCTGAGGCCGCGCATAACCGCAGTACAGAGACTTGAACACCGAAACGCCGAACACAGAAAGCCGGTAGATGCCAACCATTCAGCAGCTGGTCCGCAAGGGTCGTCGGGACAAGATCGGCAAGGTCAAGACCGCGGCACTGAAGGGCAGCCCGCAGCGCCGTGGCGTGTGCACCCGCGTGTACACCACCACCCCGAAGAAGCCGAACTCGGCGCTTCGCAAGGTTGCGCGTGTCAAGCTGACGAGTCAGGTCGAGGTCACGGCCTACATCCCCGGCGAGGGCCACAACCTGCAGGAGCACTCGATGGTGCTGGTGCGCGGCGGCCGGGTGAAGGACCTTCCCGGCGTTCGTTACAAGATCATCCGCGGTTCTCTCGACACCCAGGGCGTCAAGAACCGCAAACAGGCTCGCAGCCGTTACGGCGCCAAGAAGGAGAAGAGCTGATGCCGCGCAAAGGGCCCGCGCCCAAGCGTCCGCTGGTGAACGACCCGGTCTACGGATCGCAACTGGTCACCCAGCTGGTGAACAAAGTTCTGCTCAAGGGGAAGAAATCGCTCGCCGAGCGCATTGTTTATGGAGCGCTGGAGAATGCGCGGGAAAAGACCGGTACGGATCCCGTCATCACGCTCAAGCGCGCTCTGGACAACGTCAAGCCCGCCCTGGAGGTGCGCAGCCGCCGCGTGGGGGGCGCGACCTACCAGGTGCCCGTCGAGGTGCGTCCGGACCGGTCCACCACGCTCGCGCTGCGCTGGCTTGTCAGCTTCTCGCGGCAACGCCGGGAGAAGACCATGATCGAGCGGCTGGCGAACGAACTCATGGATGCCAGCAATGGCCTGGGGGCCTCCGTCAAGCGGCGTGAGGACACCCACAAGATGGCTGAGGCCAACCGCGCCTTCGCGCATTACCGCTGGTGATCGCTCTGGCGATGCGGCCAGAAGCGAACGAGACAGCTAACCAAGCAATCGAAAGAGTGGGAAGACTTCTGTGGCACAGAAGGACGTGCTGACCGACCTGACCAAGGTCCGCAACATCGGCATCATGGCGCACATCGATGCCGGCAAGACGACGACGACCGAGCGGATCCTCTACTACACCGGCATCAGCTACAAGATCGGCGAGGTCCACGACGGGGCCGCCACCATGGACTGGATGGAGCAGGAGCAGGAGCGCGGCATCACCATCACCTCCGCGGCCACCACCTGCTTCTGGAACGACAACCAGATCAACATCATCGACACCCCGGGACACGTCGATTTCACCGTCGAGGTGGAGCGCTCGCTTCGCGTCCTCGATGGCGCCGTCGCCGTATTCGACGGGAAGGAAGGCGTCGAGCCGCAGTCCGAGCAGGTCTGGCGGCAGGCCGACAAATACGACGTCCCCCGCATCTGCTTCGTCAACAAGATGGACAAGATCGGCGCCGACTTCTACTTCTCTGTGCGCACGATGGAGGAGCGCCTCGGCGCCAACGTCATCCCGATCCAGCTGCCCGTCGGCTCCGAGGGTGACTTCGAGGGCGTCGTCGACCTGGTGGAGATGAAGGCCAAGGTGTGGCGGGGCGAGACCAAGCTTGGCGAGACCTACGACACGATCGACATCCCCGCGGAGCTCGAGGAGAAGGCCGGCGAGTACCGCACCAAGTTGCTCGAGGCGGTCGCCGAGACCGACGAGGCGCTGCTGGAGAAGTACCTCGGCGGCGAGGAACTGTCGGTCGAGGAGATCAAGGGTGCGCTGCGGAAGCTCACCATCAATTCCGAGGCCTACCTGGTGCTGTGCGGCAGCGCGTTCAAGAACAAGGGCGTGCAGCCCATGCTCGACGCCGTGATCGACTACCTGCCCTCGCCGCTGGACGTGCCGCCTGCCGTGGGCCACGTGCCGGGCAAGGAGGACGAGGAGATCACGCGCAAGCCGTCGACCGACGAGCCGTTCTCCGCGCTGGCGTTCAAGGTCGCCACGCACCCCTTCTTCGGCAAGCTCACCTACGTGCGGGTGTACTCGGGCAAGGTCGATTCCGGGTCGCAGGTCATCAACGCCACCAAGGGCAAAAAGGAACGGCTGGGCAAGCTGTTCCAGATGCACTCCAACAAGGAGAACCCGGTGGAAACCGCGTCGGCGGGCCACATCTACGCGGTGATCGGGCTGAAGGACACCACAACCGGGGACACCCTGAGCGACCCGAACCACCAGATCGTGCTGGAGTCGATGACCTTCCCCGACCCGGTGATCGAGGTGGCCATCGAGCCCAAGACCAAGAGCGACCAGGAAAAGTTGAGCCTGTCGATCCAGAAGCTCGCCGAAGAGGACCCGACGTTCAAGGTCCACCAGGACGCCGAGACCGGCCAGACCGTCATCGGCGGCATGGGGGAGCTGCACCTGGACATCCTGGTAGACCGCATGCGCCGGGAGTTCAAGGTCGAGGCCAACGTCGGCAAGCCGCAGGTGGCGTACAAGGAGACCATCAAGCGGACGGTCGACAAGATCGAGTTCACCCACAAGAAGCAGACCGGCGGGTCGGGCCAGTTCGCGAAGGTGCTCATCTCCCTCGAGCCGTTCCACGGCGAGGACGGCGCCACCTACGAATTCGAGAACAAGGTCACCGGTGGCCGCATCCCGCGCGAATACATCCCGTCGGTGGACGCCGGCGCCCAGGACGCCATGCAGTACGGTGTGCTGGCCGGCTACCCGCTGGTGAACTTGAAGGTCACCCTGCTCGACGGGGCCTTCCACGAGGTCGACTCGTCGGAGATGGCGTTCAAGATCGCCGGTTCCCAGGTGCTGAAAAAGGCTGCCGCCCAGGCGCAGCCGGTGATCCTGGAACCGATCATGGCCGTCGAGGTCACCACGCCCGAGGACTACATGGGCGATGTGATCGGCGACCTGAACTCCCGCCGTGGCCAGATCCAGGCCATGGAGGAGCGGGCCGGTGCGCGCGTCGTCAGGGCGCACGTGCCGTTGTCGGAGATGTTCGGCTACGTCGGCGACCTGCGGTCCAAGACCCAAGGCCGGGCGAACTACTCCATGGTGTTCGACTCGTACGCCGAAGTGCCGGCGAACGTGTCGAAGGAGATCATCGCGAAGGCGACGGGTCAGTAAATCTCCCCGGGGAGTAACCTTGCCGAGTCACTGGAATGCCTTGGGCGCGGCACAACTGAAAACACCAACACTGCTTTAACAAGCACCAACAAGTCCAGGAGGACAAAGAAGTGGCGAAGGCGAAGTTCGAGCGGACGAAGCCGCACGTCAACATCGGGACCATCGGTCACGTTGACCACGGCAAGACGACACTGACCGCGGCCATCACCAAGGTCCTGCACGACAAATACCCGGACCTGAACGAGTCGCGCGCATTCGACCAGATCGACAATGCGCCCGAGGAGCGTCAGCGCGGTATCACGATCAACATCTCCCACGTCGAGTACCAGACCGACAAGCGGCACTACGCCCACGTCGACGCCCCTGGCCACGCCGACTACATCAAGAACATGATCACCGGTGCGGCGCAGATGGACGGCGCGATCCTGGTGGTCGCCGCCACCGACGGCCCGATGCCGCAGACGCGCGAGCACGTGCTGCTGGCCCGGCAGGTCGGCGTGCCCTACATCCTGGTCGCGCTGAACAAAGCCGACGCGGTTGACGACGAGGAGCTGCTGGAGCTCGTTGAGCTCGAGGTCCGCGAGTTGCTGGCCGCCCAGGAATTCGACGAAGACGCCCCGGTGGTGCGCGTCTCGGCGCTCAAGGCGCTCGAGGGCGACGCGAAGTGGGTCGCCTCCGTCGAGGAGCTGATGCAGGCCGTCGACGACTCGATTCCGGACCCGGTCCGCGAGACCGACAAGCCGTTCCTGATGCCCGTCGAGGACGTCTTCACCATCACCGGGCGCGGCACCGTGGTCACCGGCCGGGTGGAGCGCGGCGTGATCAACGTGAACGAGGAAGTCGAGATCGTCGGCATCAAGCCGACCAGCACCAAGACGACGGTCACCGGTGTGGAGATGTTCCGCAAGCTGCTCGACCAGGGCCAGGCCGGCGACAACGTCGGGTTGCTGCTCCGCGGCATCAAGCGGGAGGACGTCGAACGCGGTCAGGTCGTCGTCAAGCCCGGCACCACCACGCCGCACACCGATTTCGAGGGTCAGGTCTACATCCTGTCCAAGGACGAGGGCGGCCGGCACACGCCGTTCTTCAACAACTACCGCCCGCAGTTCTACTTCCGCACCACCGACGTGACCGGTGTGGTGACGCTGCCGGAGGGCACCGAGATGGTGATGCCCGGTGACAACACCAACATCTCGGTGAAGCTGATCCAGCCCGTCGCCATGGACGAGGGTCTGCGGTTCGCGATCCGTGAGGGTGGCCGCACCGTCGGCGCCGGCCGGGTCGTCAAGATCAACAAGTAGTCCGCGCAAGCACCGAGCCCGGATCCGCCGAAACCGGCGGTCCGGGCTCTGTGCTTTCCCGCGGCTGCTGCCTGCTTGCGAAATTGTGTGTGCCGGCACCCCCGGGTGACGGTAGAGTTGCTGTTAATCGAGTCTTCGGACGCGACCGGGGGGTCACTTGGCCGTGCTTGGAGGTTCGGATGTCGTATGTAGTGGCAGCGCCCGAGTTCGTGGTGGCGGCCGCGCATGACCTGGCGACGATTGGATCCAACCTCAGCGTCGCCAACGCGGCCGCGTTGTTCCCCACCTCGGGAGTCATGGCGCCCGGCGCCGACGAGATATCGGCGACGATAGCCGCGTTGTTCGGCGCGCACGCCGAGGCCTACCAGGCGCTGAGCGCACAGGCCGCGCTGTTCCATCAGCAGTTCGTGCAGCTCATGAGCGGCGGTGCGGCGGAGTACGCCCTGACCGAGGCCGCGAATGCGTCGCCGCTGGACGCCGTCCAGCAGGGTACGCTCGGCGCGACTCCGGCGGCTTCGGTGAGCGCCGGGATGCCGGCCGCAGCCACGGCGCCGGCTCCGACGCCTGCCGCGGCGTTGTCACCGGCGGCCCCGGCGTTCCCGACCCCGGCTGCACTTACGCAGCCCGCCGCGCCGGTCGCGGCGGCGGTACAGACGGCGGCCGCGCCGTCCCTGGCGGGCGCCGTGCCCGCGGCTTTTGCGTCGGGCAGCCCGATCGGGGCGACGACGGCGGCGGTAGCCGAACCGGCGGCCGTCGGGCCGGTCGAGGCGGTGGAGGCGCAGAGCGCGGAATTCGCGCCGTCGCCGGCCAGCGCGCTGCCGCTGGCGTCAGGCACGCCCCTGGCGGCCGCGCCGGCATCCCGCGCCTACACCCCCGCCACTCCGGCCTATTCTCCGGCGGCCTATTCCCCGGCGCCCGCCCAGGAACAACCGGCAGAGTGACCCGGGCACCGGCCACCCGGCGCTGTTTGCGTTCCCTACGAGCTGCGCGTCACACCTACTTCTTCCGACCGCCGGGCAGCTAATCTGTCACTGACTTCGGAGGAAGCAAGGGACTCGCATGTTGGCACGCTACCTGAAGGCCCAGCTGATCGTTTTGCTGTGCGGCGGCCTGGTGGGGCCGATCTTTTTGATCGTCTATTTCACCCTGGACTTCAAGGACCTCCTGCAGTGGATGTTCTACGTCGGCCTCCTCATCACCGTGGCCGACGTCCTCATCGCGCTGGCGCTGGCGAACTACGGGGCGAAATCGTCGGCCAAGAACGCAGAACTCGAGCAGAGCGGGGTGCTGGCGCTCGCCCAGATCACCGGCCTCACCGAGACGGGGACGTGGGTCAACAACCAGCAGGTGGTCAAGGTGCACCTGCACATCGCCGGTCCCGGTTTGCTGCCGTTCGACAGCGAGGACCGCGTGATCGCCAGCGTCACCCGCCTCGGCAACCTCAACGCCCGCAAGGTGGTGGTCCTGGTGAACCCCACCACGAGCGAGTACCGGATCGACTGGGAGCGCAGCGCCCTGGTGAACGGCCTGGTGCCCGCGCAGTTCACCCTGGCCGAAGACAACAGGACCTACGACCTCAGCGGGCAGGCTGGCCCGCTCATGGAGATCCTGCAGATCCTCAAGGCCAATAACGTTCCGCTGAACAACATGATGGACATCCGGTCGAACCCGGCGCTGCGCCAACAGATCCAGGCGGTGGTGCGCCGAGCGGTCGATCAGCAGGTGGCGGGGACCGCGGCGGCGCCGGCGGCACCGGTCGTCACGCCGGCCAAGGCGCCGATCGCCGAGCGACTGCACGAGCTGGAGACGCTGCGCGCGACCGGCGCGCTGACCGACCAGGAGTACGAGAGCCGGCGGGCGCAGATCATCTCCGAGATCTGACCACCCGTTAGAACACGTTCCAATTTCGCTGCTAGCCTGGCTGCGTCTACTGGTCTCGACCCGGCTTAGCGAAGGGGCTACATGGTGACTGGACAGGCTGGATCGCCCGGATCGCTGCGCGGACGGGTCGCGTTCGTCACCGGCGCGGCCAGGGGGCAGGGCCGCTCGCATGCGGTGCGGCTCGCCCGGGAAGGCGCCGACATCGTCGCGCTCGACATCTGCGCGCCGGCGTCGCCCACCGTGACCTACGCGGCGGCGACGCCCGAGGAGCTGGCCGAGACCGTCCGCTTGGTGGAAGGGGAGGGCCGCAAGGCGCTCGCCCGCGAAGTAGACATCCGCGACGACGCGGCGGTCCGCCAGCTGGTGGCCGACGCGGTCGAACAGTTCGGCCGGCTCGACATCGTGGTGGCCAACGCCGGGGTGCTGGGATGGGGCCGGGTCTGGGAGCTCACCGACGAGCAATGGGACACGGTCATCGGAGTCAACCTGACCGGCACGTGGCGCACGCTGCGCGCCGCGATCCCCGCCATGATCGAGGCGGGCAACGGGGGCTCCATCGTGGTCGTCAGCTCGGCGGCGGGTGTGAAGGCCACCCCGGGCAACGGCCACTACGCGGCCAGCAAATTCGGCCTGACCGCATTGACCAACACGCTGGCGATCGAGCTCGGCGAGTACGGCATCCGGGTGAATTCCATCCACCCCTACTCGGTCGACACTCCGATGATCGAGCCCGAGGCCATGATGCGGATATTCGCCGAGCATCCCGCCTTCGTGCACAGCTTCCCGCCAATGCCGTTGCAGCCCAAGAGCTTCATGAGTCCCGACGAAGTGTCCGATGTCGTCGTGTGGCTTGCCGGCGACGGCTCGGGCACGCTGTCGGGCACCCAGATCAACGTGGACAAGGGCGCCTTGAAGTACTGACCGGCCATCGTGTATGAACTCCAGGTGACCAGTAACGATGGCGCCAACGGCGGCGTCAGGGAAATCGTGATCGTCGGCGGCGGCCTGGCCGCGGCCCGGACCGCCGAACAGCTGCGTCGGTCCGAGTACTCCGGTCGCATCACGATCGTCAGCGACGAGGTGCACCTGCCGTACGACCGTCCGCCGCTGTCCAAGGAGGTGCTCCGCAAGGAGGCCGACGACGTGGCCCTCAAGCCGCGCGAGTGGTACGACGAGCAGGACATCACCTTGCGGCTGGGTTCGGCCGCCACCGGCCTCGACACCGCGGCGCGGACACTGACGCTGGCCGACGGGACCGGGCTGGGCTACGACGAACTCGTCGTCGCGACCGGCCTGGTGCCGCGCCGCATCCCGTCGTTTCCGGACCTGGAGGGCATCCGGGTGTTGCGCTCGTTCGACGAAAGTATGGCCCTGCGCGAGCACGCGTCCTCCGCGCGGCACGCCGTCGTCATCGGCGCCGGCTTCATCGGCTGCGAGGTGGCGGCCAGCCTGCGCGGCCTGGGCGTGGACGTGACGCTGGTGGAACCGCAGCCGACCCCGCTGGCGGCCGTCCTCGGCGAGCAGATCGGCGAGCTGGTGGCGCGGCTGCATCGCGCCGAGGGGGTCGACGTTCGCCTCGGGGTGGGCGTGGCGGAGGTGCGCGGTCACGGCCACGTCGACACCGTGGTGCTGACCGACGGGACGGAGTTGCCGGCCGACCTGGTGGTCGTCGGCATCGGGTCGCGGCCCGCGACCGAGTGGCTGGCGGGCAGCGGCGTCGAGGTCGATGACGGGGTGATCTGCGACGAGTCCGGTCGCACCAGCGCGCCCCACGTGTGGGCGTTGGGCGACGTCGCCTCCTGGCGCGACGCGACGGGGCACCAAGCGCGCGTTGAGCATTGGAGCAACGTCGCCGATCAGGCCCGGGCCGCGGTGCCCGCGATGCTGGGCCGCGAGGTGCCGGCGGTGGTCGTCGTCCCGTACTTCTGGAGCGACCAGTACGACGTGAAGATCCAGTGCCTCGGGGAGCCCGAGGCCACCGACGTCGTCCACCTGGTCGAGGACGACGGCCGCAAATTCCTGGCCTACTACGAGCGCGACGGTGCGCTGGTCGGGGTGGTCGGCGGCGGCATGCCCGGAAAGGTGATGAAGGTTCGCGCCAAAATTGCCGCCGCTGTGCCCATCGACGAGGTGCTGGGCTGACGCGGCACGGGCCCCGGGTCGCCATACTCGACGATTACGCCGGTGTGGCCCTCGGCCTCGCCGACTGGTCGCCGGTCCAAAAGCGATCGGACGTAACGGTTTTCGACCGTCATCTCGCCGAGGGCGAGGCCGTCGACGCGCTGCGCCCCTTCGACGTGGTCTGCACCCTGCGCGAGCGGATGGCGTTTCCCCGCACGCTCATCGAGCGGCTGCCGAACCTGAAGCTCATCACCATCGTCGGCCGGAGCCTGCCGAACCTCGACATGGCCGCGGCGAGCGAACACGGCGTACTGGTGGTCCATTCGGACTTCGCCGGACCGCGGTTCCGGTCCGTTCGCGACGCCACGCCGGAATTCGCGTGGGGGCTGATGATCGCGACGGTACGCAACCTGGCCGAGGAGCACCGGCGCATGCGCGACGGCGGGTGGCAAACCACCACGGGCATGACGCTGGCCGGCAAGACGCTCGGGCTGCTGGGCCTGGGCAGGGTCGGCAAGCGCATGGCCGGATACGCGAAAGCCTTTGGCATGCAAACCGTTGCGTGGAGCCAGAATCTCACCGAGGAGGACGCGGCCGTGGCCGGCGCCCGGCGCGTGGAGAAGGCGGCGCTGTTCAGGGAATCGGACGTGGTCTCCGTCCACCTGGTGCTCTCCGAGCGCACCCGCGGTCTGGTCGGCGCCCCCGAGTTGGCGCTGATGAAACCGACCGCCTACTTGATCAACACCTCACGGGGCCCCATCGTGGACGAGGCCGCCCTGATCGAGGCGCTCGACTCCGGGCGCATCGCCGGCGCCGGCCTGGACGTCTTCGACACCGAGCCGCTTCCGGGGGACCACCCGCTGCGGCATCTTCCGACCGTCACGCTGTCGCCGCACCTCGGCTACGTCACCCGGGAAATGCTGAGCGCCTTCTACGCCGACACCGTCGACGCCGTGGTGGCGTGGCTGGACGGAGCCCCCGTTCGCGTCGCGAATCGCGAGGCGGTGCGGCGCCACCGGTAGCGCTAATGCCACTGCACCGGCGGCCCGTGCGGGTGGCATTCGCCCAGCGCGGCGAGTTCGCCGCCCGGCCAGCTGCGGGCGCGGATCCAGAACCTGATCGGCGCGCCGGGCCCGGCCCGGGCGGGCTCCATCGTGAGGTGGGCGAACGGCGAGCGGGCATCGGCCCGGGCGGCCAGCGCCTCGACCGCGTCCCGCACGGCGTCGCGCTCGTCGGCGGACAGGTACTGCCAGGTGATCGAGTGCCACAGCACGGTCAACGCGCCGTCGGCCAGAGTGAGGCCGGCGACGGCCTCGGCCGCCGTCCTGCGCTCCAAGCGCGCCGGGACGCTGCGGGCGACCGCGATTGCGCCGCGCAGGCGGTCCAGCCGCGCGCCCTGGTCCGGCCAGACGTAGCTGAGCACGGTCAGCTCCCCATCGACGCCGGTGTCGCCGGTGACGTCGATGGGCGCGATGTCGTAGCCCCGGCGTTCCGCGATCCGTACCGCGTCGTCCGGCGGCAGCGCTCCGTGCCACGCGTCCTCGATGATCACGGGCGAATCGGCCGGCCCCCATCGTGAATCGGAGAATCGGTAGAGGTAGTGGTCCGCCCGCAGGTTCAGCCCGGCGCTCGTCCCGATCTCGAAGAGCCTTATCGGGAAGCCGAACTCGCGATTGATGCGCAGCAGGCCGCCGATCAGCGCGGCCGAGCGGCCCACCTCGTTGGTCTGCGGCGGCTGGCCCAGAGCCGACCGCAGGGAACCGGAGTGACGCTCGGCGGTGTCCCGGATTTCCGGCCAGGCCGACCCGGCGTCCCAGCTGCCCCCGGTGCTGGGATACCAACGGCGCAGCCCCGCGGCCCGGCCGTCGAGGACCATGCGGTGCAGCCCGCCGAGCAGCCGGAGCGGCACCGCGTCGCGCGCCGGGTCGTCCTCGTGGCCCGACAGGATGGTCGCGAAGACGCCGCCGGCTTCGACGTCGGTGGCCACCAACTCGAACAGCTCGCCGTACATCGGCGAGCCGGACCCCGAGCAGAACCGCCCCTGCGACCGCAGGGTGTGCAGCAGGTGCTCGCGGTTCACACGTCGAGCCCGTCCAGCCCGGCGCCGACGACGTCGAACGCGTTGCCCAGCGCCACCGGCAACGGGACCGATTCGTCGGCCAGCCAGTGCTCGTAAGCGCTCAGCGCCACCCCGAGCATCGTCCAGGCGACGGTCTGCGGCAGCAGATCGGTCGTCTTGCAGTCCGACCGGCGGGCGACGAATCCCGCGACGACCTCCCGCCACCCGGCATACATGGTCATCGAATACGCCTGCAGTTCCGCGGTTTGCAGGATGACCCTCATGCGCTGTCGATGCCGAACGGTCTCCGACTCGTCGAAGGTGTTGAACGCCAACAGCGCCGCTCGCAGCGCCTCGCCCAACGGCACGCGCGGGTCGACGTTGTCGAGCAGAACGCGCAGGTGCGCGAGGTGGGTGTCGAAATCCCCCCAGGGGATGGCGTTCTTGGACGCGTAGTAGCGGAAGAGGGTGCGGCGGGCGATGCCCGCCGCCTGTGCGACGTCGTCGACGCTGACGTCGGCGAACCCCCGGGCGACGAATAACTCGATGGCCACGTCGGTGATGTGGTGCGGCGTCGTGGAGCGGCGCCGGCCCACCCGAGGCTGCGGCATCATCGGACCCGCCCTTCCGTTTCGGCACTCGATGCCATATTCTGGCGACGATTGTGACTCACACCATCGTTGTCAAGACCCGACGAAAGGCAAGGCCCGTGGACCGCGAGAACCAGACCGACACCCAAGCCGCCACCGAGCTGGTCACCGAGACCCTGGTCGAAGAGGTCTCCATCGACGGCATGTGCGGCGTCTACTGATCACTGTTGATCCCTGCCGACCCGTGTTCGACCCCGACCGCGGCTGGCGACTGCACCCGCAGGTGGCGGTGCGGCCGGAACCATTCGGCGCGCTGCTCTACCACTTCGGTACGCGCAAGCTGTCCTTCCTCAAGAACCGCACAATCCTCACGGTGGTGCGGTCGCTGGCCGACCATCCCGACGTCAGGTCCGCTTGCCGGGCCGCGGGCGTCGACGACTCGGGGCACGGCCCCTACCTGCACGCGCTGGGAGTGCTGGCCGAGTCCGAGATGCTGGTAACCAAGGAGACCGAATGACGGCCACGGCGCCGCGACTCGTCGAGCAGTTCGAACGCGGGCTCGACGCTCCCATCTGCCTGACGTGGGAGCTGACCTACGCGTGCAATCTCGCTTGTGTGCACTGCCTTTCGTCGTCGGGCAAGCGCGACCCGCGCGAGCTGTCGACTCGCCAATGCATGGGCATCATCGACGAGCTGGAACGCATGCAGGTGTTCTACGTCAACATCGGCGGCGGGGAACCCACGGTGCGGCCGGACTTCTGGGAGCTGGTCGACTACGCCACGGCCCACCACGTCGGTGTGAAGTTCTCGACCAATGGGGTCCGCATCACGCCCGAGGTCGCCGCCCGGTTGGCTGCCAGTGACTACGTGGACGTCCAGATCTCACTCGACGGCGCCACCCCCGAGGTCAACGACGCCGTGCGCGGAACCGGTTCGTTCGCGATGGCGGTGCGCGCTCTGGAGAACCTGGCCGCCGCGGGGTTTCGCGATGCGAAGATCTCGGTCGTCGTCACCCGGCACAACGTGGACCAGCTCGACGACTTCGCCGCGCTGGCGGACCGGTACGGTGCCACCCTGCGGATCACCCGGCTGCGTCCCTCGGGCCGCGGTGCCGACGTCTGGGAAGACCTGCACCCCACCCCCGCTCAGCAGGTCCAGCTCTACGACTGGCTGGTCGCCAAGGGGGAGCGGGTGCTCACCGGTGACTCCTTCTTCCACCTGTCCCCGCTCGGACAGTCCGGTGCGCTGGCGGGACTGAACATGTGCGGGGCCGGCCGGGTGGTGTGCCTGATCGACCCCGTGGGGGACGTGTACGCCTGCCCGTTCGCCATCCACGACCGCTTCCTGGCCGGAAACGTCGTGTCGGATGGCGGCTTCGCCAGCGTCTGGAAGGACGCGCCGCTGTTCCGCGAGCTGCGCGAGCCGCAGTCCGCGGGCGCGTGTGGCAGCTGCGGGCACTACGACAGCTGTCGCGGCGGCTGCATGGCGGCCAAGTTCTTCACCGGCCTGCCGACCGACGGTCCCGATCCCGAATGCGTCCAGGGGCACAGCGCGGCGGCGCTGGCAAGCACGCGCGAAACACCGCGGCCCCGCGCCGACCACTCCCGGGGCCGACCCGTGCCCCTGACGCTGTCGGTCCGGCCGCCGCGCACCCCGCCCGCGCGCCCGTGCAACGAAAGCCCGCTGTAAGTCATGGCCGAGTGGTTCGAAACGGTCGCCATCGCCCAGCGGCGCGCCAAACGCCGGCTGCCGAAATCCGTCTATTCGTCGCTGATCTCGGCGAGCGAGAAGGGGATCACGGTCTCCGACAACGTCGAGGCCTTCGGCGAACTCGGGTTCGCACCCCACGTCGTCGGCGCGCCCGAGAAGCGGGAGCTGTCGACCACCGTTATGGGGCAGGACATTTCGCTGCCGGTGCTGATTTCGCCGACGGGAGTCCAGGCGGTCGATCCCGAGGGTGAGGTGGCGGTCGCCCGGGCCGCGGCGGCTCGCGGGACGGCGATGGGTCTGTCCTCGTTCGCCAGCAAGCCGATCGAGGAAGTCATCGCCGTCAACCCGAAGATCTTCTTCCAGGCGTACTGGCTCGGTGGGCGCGACGCGATCGCCGAACGCGTCGAGCGCGCGCGCCAGGCCGGTGCGGTGGGGCTGATCGTGACCACCGACTGGACGTTCTCGTACGGCCGGGACTGGGGCAGCCCGAAGATTCCCGAGAAGATGAACGTGCCTACGTTCCTGCGGCTGTCCCCGGAGGCGATCGTGCGCCCGCGGTGGCTGTGGAAGTTCGCCAAGACATTCCGCCCGCCGGAGCTGCGAGTGCCCAACCAGGGCCGCCGCGGTGAACGGGGCCCCCGGTTCTTCGACGCCTACGGGGAGTGGGTGGGCACGCCGCCGCCGACCTGGGCGGACATCGCCTGGCTGCGCGAGCTCTGGGGGGGACCGTTCATGCTCAAAGGCGTGATGCGCGTCGACGACGCGAAAAGGGCTGTGGACGCCGGGGTTTCGGCGATATCGGTGTCCAACCACGGTGGCAACAACCTGGACGGCACGCCGGCGTCCATCCGCGCGCTGCCCGCGATCGCCGACGCCGTGGGCGACCAGGTGGAGGTGCTGCTGGACGGCGGCATCCGGCGGGGAAGCGACGTCGTCAAGGCCATCGCGCTGGGGGCGCGCGCGGTGATGATCGGCCGCGCGTACCTGTGGGGCCTGGCCGCCGCGGGCCAGGCCGGCGTGGAAAACGTGCTCGACATCATGCGCGGGGGCATCGACTCGGCGCTGATGGGTCTGGGGCGCTCGTCGGTGCACGACCTCGGACCGGACGACGTGCTGGTGCCGGCCGGCTTCGCGCGGGCGCTCGGGGTGCCGGCGGATGGGCAAGCCTAGAGGAATCCACCATTTTCCGGCCTCCTTGGCCCGGATTGGAACGCGCGTGTTGCCTGCGTGGCGCGCGTGACGGAAGAGCCGATTTTCGAACACCGGATGGACGAGCCAGAAAAAAACCGCCCCGACGGGTCAACAACTGGTGCACGCCAGGTGAATTCGGCCTACCATCACCGAGTGCCCGTACTCGGCGAATTAGGAGCGGCGACGCCGAGCCAGCTATCGGGCACCTCGCCGTCCATCATCGTGCCGCTCGGGTCGACCGAACAGCACGGGCCGCACCTGCCGCTGGACACGGACACGCGAATCGCCACCGCGGTCGCCGGCGCCGCCGGGCTCGCTCTCCGCGCCGAGCTGAAAGACGCGTGGTGGGAGGCGCCGGCCATCGCCTACGGCGCCAGCGGCGAGCACCAGAGCTTCGCCGGAACGATCTCGATCGGCGCCGAGGCCCTGACGGTGCTGCTGGTCGAATACGGTAGGTCGGCGAGCTGCTGGGCCCGGCGCATCGTCTTCGTCAACGGTCACGGCGGCAACGTCGCCGCCCTGGCGGCCGCGGTGGGGACGCTGCGCGGCGAGGGCCGTGACGCCGGCTGGTGCCCCTGCGTCGCCGCCGGCGGCGACGCCCATGCGGGCCACACCGAAACATCGGTAATGCTGCACCTCTCGCCGGCCGACGTGTTGACCGATCGGTGGCTCACGGGCAACCGGGCGCCTCTGCCCGAGTTGTTGCCGTCGATGCGCCATGGGGGAGTCGCGGCGGTCAGCCCGGTCGGCGTGCTGGGAGATCCGACGACCGCGACCGCCGCCGAGGGTCGGCGCATCTTCGACGAGATGGTCGACGAGTGCGTGCGTCGAGTCGCCCGATGGCGGCCAGGGCGCGACGGAATGCTGACATGAGTCAGCCCCGGCTGCCGGACGGCTTCGCCGTCCAGGTGGATCGCCGCGTGCGGGTGCTCGGCGACGGCTCGGCGCTGCTCGGTGGGTCGCCGACCCGGCTGCTGAAGTTGGCACCCGCCGCCCAGGACATGCTGTGCGACGGCAGGCTGAAGGTGCGCGACGACGTCAGCGCCCAGCTCGCCCGCACCCTGCTGGACGCGACGGTGGCCCACCCGCGGCCCGCGGGCGGCCCGTCGCACCGCGACGTGACCGTGGTGATCCCGGTGCGGGACAACACCTCTGGGGTTCGCCGCCTGGTCAGCTCGCTACGCGGCCTGCGCGTCATCGTCGTCGACGACGGCTCGTCCCGCCCGATCCAGCTCGACGACTTCGTCGGCGCCCACTGCGACGTGGAACTGTTGCGCCACGACCGCAGCAGGGGGCCCGCCGCCGCGCGGAACACCGGCCTGGCAGCCTGCACGACAGACTTCGTCGCGTTCCTGGACTCCGACGTCGCCCCGCGCCGCGGTTGGCTGGAGGCCCTGCTCGGGCACTTCTGCGACCCCACCGTCGCCCTGGTCGCGCCGCGCATCGTCGGCCTGGCCCACAGCGAGAATGTGGTCGCGCGCTACGAGGCGGTGCACTCGTCGCTGGACCTCGGCGAACGCGAAGCCCCGGTATTGCCGCACAGCACGGTGTCCTACGTCCCCAGCGCGGCGATCATCTGCCGCTGCTCGGCCCTCCGTGAGATCGGCGGGTTCGACGAGACCATGCCGGCCGGCGAGGACGTCGACCTGTGCTGGCGGCTCATCGAAGCGGGTGCCCGGTTGCGCTACGAGCCGATTGCGCTGGTCGCTCACGATCACCGCACCGAACTTCGCGATTGGCTCGCGCGCAAGGCGTTCTACGGCGGGTCGGCGGCTCCGCTGTCGGTGCGCCACCCGGACAAGACCGCGCCGCTGGTGATCTCCGGCTGGGCGCTGACGGCCTGGATCCTGATGGCGCTCGGAACGGGCCTCGGTCAACTGGCTTCCCTGGTGGTCGCCGTGCTGACGGGGCAGCGCGTCGCAAGGGCCATGCGCGGGGCCGATACGTCGCTGGCCGACGTGTTGGCGGTTGCCGCACGCGGCCTGTGGTCGGCCGCGCTGCAGCTCGCTTCGGCCCTATGCCGCCACTACTGGCCGATGGCGCTGCTGGCCGCCATGCTGTCGCGACATTTCAGGCACGTCGTCCTGGTCGCCGCCGTGGCGGACGGTTTGGTGGACTGGCTCCGCCGCCGCGACGCCGTCGGGGACGAGTCCGAGCCCATCGGGCTGCTGCCGTATCTCTTGCTCAAGCGCGTCGACGACCTGGCTTACGGCGTGGGGCTGTGGTGCGGGGTGGTGCGCGAACGCAACGTTCGCGCGCTCAAGCCCCAAATCCGGAGTTAGCCGCCGCCTTGACCTCGCCTTGAGTAAAGCCGCCGCGCACAGCGATGTGCTGATCGTCGGCGCCGGCAGCGCCGGATCCGTGGTCGCCGAGCGGCTTTCCGTCGATCCCAGCCGCGCCGTGACCGTCCTGGAGGCCGGTCCCGCGCTCACCGATCCGGCGCTGGTGGCCCAGACTGCCAACGGTTTCCGGCTGCCGATCGGCGCGCGCAGCCCGCTGGTGAGGCGCTACCAGACCCGGCTCACCGATCACCCGGTCCGGCTGCTGCCGATCGTGCGCGGTGCCACGGTCGGCGGCTCCGGTGCCGTCAACGGAGGCTACTTCTGCCGCGCACTGCCAGGGGACTTCGATCGCCTGTCGATGCCCGGATGGGCGTGGTCGGACGTCCTGGACAGCTACCGCGCGATCGAGACCGACCTCGACTTCGGCGGCCCCGCCCACGGCGACGGCGGCCCCATCCCGGTGCGCAGGACGCGCGAAATGACTGGCACCACGGAACGTTTCGTCGCCGCCGCCGAGCGTGCCGGATTCGAGTGGGTAGCCGACCTCAACGACACTGGACCAGAACAGTTTTCGGGAGTCGGCGCCGTGCCGCTCAACATCGCCGACGGCGTGCGCATGGGATCCGGTGCGGCTTTTCTGATTCCGGCGCTGAACAGACCGAACTTGTCCCTGCGGGCCCAGACGCGCGCGGTTCGCGTGCGGTTTGCCGGATCGCGCGCGGTGGGTGTCGACGCTGTCGGCCCGTCGGGGCCGACAACTTTCACCGCCGACCGAATCGTATTGTGCGCAGGCGCTATCCAATCGGCGCAGCTGCTGATGCTGTCCGGCATCGGCGAACAAAGCATGCTGAGCGACCTCGGCGTGCCGGTGGTGGCGCCGCTATCCGTCGGGGTCGCCTTCAGCGATCACCCCGAATGGGCATTGCCCACCGAGTGGAAGGTGGTGCCCGACCGGCCCGTCCTGGAGGTGGTGCTGAGCGCAGGCGACCTGGAAATCAGGCCCTATACCGGCGGATTCGTGGCGATGACGGGCGACGGCACCGAGGGGCGTCCGGATTGGCCGCACCTCGGTGTGGCGCTCATGCGGCCGCGGGCGCGCGGACGGCTGACGCTGGTTTCCGCAGACCCAGACGTGCCTCCTCTCATCGAGCACCGTTACGACAGCGAACCGGACGACGTGGCCGCGTTGCGCCAAGGCGGCGAATTGGCCCGCGAATTGGCCGGTGCCTCCGCGGGCTTCGTGTGGTCGACATCCCAACACCTCTGTGGCACAGCGCCGATGGGCGGCGACGGGGACCCGCGAGCCGTCGTCGATCATCGGTGCCGCGTCCACGGCATCGACAACCTGTGGGTGATCGACGGCTCCATCCTGCCTACGGTCCCCAGCCGCGGCCCGCACGCGACGATCGTGATGGTCGGGCACCGGGCGGCCGAATTCGTTGCGTGAGTTGAGAACGAGCCAAGCGCAACCGGTGGCCCCGGGCACACCGATCGACAAGCCGCCGTTGCCCCCCACGGCCGGAGGATTGGTTATGGCCGTCACGCGGGAATCGCCGGTGCGGCGGCGGGCTGCTCCTCGGTGGATCCGGTCGAATACGCCGGAGTCGCGGGACGGTAGGCGGCGTTCGCCCCCGGTGCGCTCGTCACGGGCGCCGTCGCCAGCGGCGTCGCCGCAGAGATCGGCGCGGCGGGCTGGGGAGCCTCTGTAGGCACTGCGGTCACCGGCGCGACGGCAGGTTCGGGTAGCGGGGTCCCCGGCCCGGGCGCTGCCGTCGCATACCCGGAAGTCGGCGGCTGCATCGGGGCGACCGGAGCCGTCGCCGAACCCAGTGCCGCCGACGCCACGGGCGCCGCCCCGACCGGCGCGACGGCGGCTGGCGCGGGCGGAACCGCGGCTGCCGGCGTGACTGCCGCGGGCGGCATGGCCGGCGCGGCGCTGCCCGTCAGCCCGGCCGTGGCTGCCGGCACGCTGGCCGCCGCGGACGCCGGAGTCGCCGCGGTGCCGAGCACCGACTGCGCCGAGGTCAGGGCTTGACCCGCCGAGCCGGTCGGGCTCAACGCGCCCTGCTGCGTTGTCTGCAAGGGCGAAGCGTTGGCGGCCTCGGTCAGGGCGTACTGGCCCGCGCCGCTGTTCATCAACTGCACGAACTGCGTGTGAAAGGCCGCAGCCTGGGCGCTGAGCGCCTGATAGGCCTGAGAGTGGGCATCGAACAGGGCCGCGATGCCCGCCGACACCTCGTCGGCGCCGGGGGGTAGCACGCTCGACGTCGGCCCCGCGGCAAACGAGTTGGCCGATTCGAGCGTCGAACCGATATTCCCCAAATCCGTTGCGGCGGCTGTGACTTCGTCAGGTGCTGCGATCACCCATGACATTTCCGAGTCCCCCCAGCTAGGCCGCACACACCCGCCCGCCCCTTGCAGGTGCTATGCGCGGATCCTAACGCGGACGCGATCCCGTCGTGGGCTTTTCGGCAGGAACGCACGATTTTCAACGAGGTGAGGCGGGCCACGCATGCCAGCGCGACCCGCCTCGAGCGGCGACTTTCATGACGTCCACGTAGATGGCCACGACAGTGGCGGTGCGCGCGCGAATGTTACGTCAGGCGCGAACGGTGCGTCGCAATGTTCGTGGACGGCACGACAGCCGATTCACCGTCGATTGGTTCGCCGATCACCTCCCTTCCGCTCTGGGCCGGATCAAGCCCCGGCCCGGGGGCGAACGCTCGCGTGCCGACACCCAGCCGGGCGCCCAGCGCAAGCCCCATTCGCGACTGCCGGACCGCGGTCTACACCGCCGGGCTGCGAGACCGGTGATCAGACGCGCCGGCGTGCTCGCACGCTGCAGCCGTCGGTACTCGGCCTCCACTATTGCCGCAGCCTCGAGGAGCAGCGCGCGCTCGGACTCGGCCGCAATCGTCGTATCACTTTTTATCAACACCACATTCCACCTCATGCCGCGAGATGACCTGCACCTGTCGATACACATTTTTGATACCAGATCGAAGAGACGGTTTCAAGAACCGGCCACGGATTTTCTCCGCGATCGTGCTGCCGGACAAGGACATTGGCACAGCGGCGACGCCGAGAGGCATCGTCGGAACGGCGGGCTGTGGGTCCGCGATTAGGCGCGCTGCCCGCCCGGGCGGTTTCGGCGCACCACAGGGAGTTGGCGACCGTCGCGCCCCGGTGCCCACAAGCCGATCAGGACGGCGGCGGCGGCAACGATCACCGCCAGCGCCGCGGTGGAGGCGTGCAGCGACGCCATGAACGCGGTCTTGCTCAACTCGGCCAGTGGGCGGCCCTGCGGCCCCAACCTGTCGGCCACCTCGATGGCCTTGGCGAGCGAATCGGTGGCCGGGCCGCGGACCGGCGCGGGAAAGCGCGTGAGTTTGGGGGCGAGTTCCTGCGAATACCGGCCGGCGAGGATGGAACCGGCCACGGCGATGCCCAGCGCTCCGCCCATTTCTCGGGAGGCGTCGTTCACCGCCGAGGCCACGCCCTGCTTCTCGTCGGGTACCGCGCCCATGATCGCCGAAGTCGTCGGGGCTGTGCAGAAGCCGATGCCGGTGCTCAGTATGAGGGTGGGCCAGGCCATTTCCAGATACGACGTGTGCAGGTCGAGTATGTGCATGCTGGCAAAGCCCGCCGCCATCAACAGCGTGCCGAGGAAGATCACCCGCCTCAGACCGAACTTGGGCAGGTACCAGAACGACAGCGCCGAACATATGCCGAGCGGCACCATGAACGGGGTGAAGGCGACGGCCGTCATCAGCGGCGAGTAGCCCATGATCTGCTGCACGTACTGCATGCCGAGATAGAAGAAGCCGAAAGTGGCGCCGAACAGGACGACGATCGAGGCGACGCCGGTGGCGAAACCCGGATCGGTGAACAGTCGCACGTCAAGAAGCGGTTGCCGGCGGCGCAGTTCGACGGCGCAGAACAGGGCGGCGAGCGCCGCTCCGGCGACCAGGCCGCCCCACACCAGCGGATCGGTCCACCCGCGCGTCGGTGCTTCCAGGATCGCGGCCACGGCGATCGCGAGCGACGCCCCGATCAGGGTCGCGCCCGGCCAGTCGATGCGTGGGGCGGCGTCGTCGCGCGACGAGGCCACCGTGCACGCCAGCGCGAAGATCACCAGACCGGCGATGCCCAACGACCAGAAGATGGCGTGCCAGTCCCAGAAGTTGAGCAACAGCCCGGACCCCAGCATCCCCAGCACCGCGCCCGACCCGGCCGTACCGGCCCAGATGCCGACGGCCTTCACCCGATGCTCTCTGGGATAGGCCACGGTCAACAGCGACAGCGTGGCGGGCATCACGAAGGCGGCGCCGGCTCCGGCCACCGCGCGCGCCGCGATGATCTGCAGGGGGTGGTGCAACAGCGCGGGCGCCATCGAGCCGGCCGAGAAGACAAGCAGCCCGATCAGCAGCGCACCGCGCCGGCCGTACCGGTCGCCGATGGCGCCCGCGGGCAGCAACAGGCACGCCAGGGCCACGGTGTACCCGTCGACGATCCAGTTCAGCTGGGACTGCGTGGCCGAGGTCGCGACGGCGAGGTCGCCCAGCGCGGTGTTGAGTGCGGTCATCGAGGCAACCACCAGCCCGACGCCCACGCAGGCGACGGCCAGGGTCCAATTTCGGGCCCGGGGGCTACCGCCGGCGCCTACGGCATTACTACGCTGATCAGGCCTGGTGAGTGTTTCGGCCACGCGACGCGCCTCCTTTGGGGTGGCGGTTGAGTTTCGAGACTGTCCGTCTTGTTGATAGACGGATAGTCTCGTGCCCAAACAAGGAGGTGGATCACAATCAAGGGCGGGACTACCGATCCTCGGCCGGCGCGGTCCCGGGCTCGCTTGCTTGAAGCCGCCGCCGCGCTACTGCGTTCCGGGGGTCCCAGTGCTGTCACCGTCGACGCGGTCACCCGTACCGCCAACGTAGCCCGGGCCACCCTGTACCGCCACTTCTCCAGCGGAAACGACTTGCTCGCAGCAGCTTTCGGCAGTTTGCTGCCGATGCCACCCATGCCGCCGCGGGAGGGCACGCTGCGGGATCGATTGGTCGCGTTGATGCTGGCCCAGGCGGAGGCCGTGGCCGAGGCCCCGACCATGATGACCGCGATGTCGTGGCTGGCGCTGGGGCCGGACCTCAGCGGTTTGCCGCAGCCCCGTGACACGCCCGCGGCGGACAGCGCCGCTATCACCACCCTTCGCGAGCGCATCGCCCAGCAGTACGCCGCCCCGTTCGACGCCATCTTCGACAGCCCGGAGGCGGCCGAACTGGGCGAGGTGGACCGATCCCGCGCCATCGCGCTGCTGATCGGCCCACTGGTGCTGGGACGGCTGTCCACCCTCCCCGATTTCGACTACCGGGAATGTGCCCTGGCGGCCGTCGACGGTTTCCTGCATGTTCAGCGGGCGCAGAACCGCGCCAAGGCGGCGGGCATCGAATCGGCGGGCGCCTGAAACCCCTGACCAGGGCCCTGACCGGTTTTCGGCTCGAATTTTGAAGAACCCATGATCTGAGGCATACTGTTCAGGTTGCCTTGCGCCGGGTTCACGCCTGGCCGGGCATACGACCAGCGCCCAAACGGGCGCGTCCGGTCCCATCCTTGGCGAGCGACTGATTTGGCCTCCAAATTGGGCGCGACGAGGCTGCGTAAGGGCGACACGCCCGACCGCGGGGGCCGGTGGACCACGACAGGTAAACAGCGGCGCAGTATCCGGCGCGACGCCCGACCGGCCCAACAGGCCCGGTCGATCGGCGCGGCGGGAGCACCTGAGGACACAGGTTCTCAAGTCCGGTGACGGACTTTCGAGTGGAGTGAGGGTAGGAGAAGCGTGGCGGGACAGAAGATCCGCATCAGGCTCAAGGCCTACGACCATGAGGCCATCGACGCCTCGGCGCGAAAGATCGTCGAGACAGTCGTTCGCACGGGTGCCAGCGTCGTAGGTCCGGTGCCGCTGCCGACCGAGAAAAACGTGTACTGCGTCATCCGCTCCCCGCATAAGTACAAGGACTCGCGGGAGCACTTCGAAATGCGCACCCACAAGCGACTGATCGACATCCTCGACCCGACGCCGAAGACGGTTGACGCGCTGATGCGCATCGACCTGCCGGCCAGTGTCGACGTCAACATCCAATAGATCCAGTAGGAGATTCGAGAAAGATGGCGCGAAAGGGCATCCTCGGTACCAAGCTGGGCATGACGCAGGTATTCGACGAGAACAACCGGGTTGTCCCGGTGACGGTGGTCAAGGCCGGGCCGAACGTCGTGACGCGCATCCGCACCCCGGAGCGCGACGGCTACAGCGCCGTGCAACTGGCTTACGGCGAGATCAGCCCGCGCAAGGTCAACAAGCCGGTGACCGGTCAGTATTCGGCTGCGGGGGTCAACCCCCGCCGGTTCTTGGCCGAGTTGCGTCTGGACAACCCCGACGCGGCCAGCGAATACGAGGTCGGTCAGGAATTGACGGCGGAGATCTTCGCCGACGGCAGCTATGTCGACGTGACCGGCACCTCCAAAGGCAAGGGCTTCGCCGGCACCATGAAACGGCACGGCTTCCGCGGCCAGGGCGCCAGCCACGGCGCCCAGGCGGTGCACCGCCGTCCCGGTTCGATCGGCGGTTGCGCCACCCCGGCCCGGGTTTTCAAGGGCACGCGGATGGCGGGCCGGATGGGCAACGATCGGGTGACCGCCCAGAACCTGTTGGTGCACAAGGTCGACACCGAGAACGGCGTGCTGCTGATCAAGGGCGCCGTCCCGGGCCGCACCGGTGGGCTCGTGATGGTGCGCAGCGCGATCAAGCGAGGTGAGAAGTGATGGCTGGCCACAAGATCGACGTGCGGACGCCCGACGGCAAGGTCGAGGGCTCCATCGAGCTGCCGGCCGAGTTGTTCGACGCCCCGGCCAATGTCGCGCTCATGCACCAGGTGGTCACGGCCCAGCGGGCCGCGGCCCGCCAGGGCACGCACTCGACCAAGACCCGCGGGGACGTCAGCGGCGGCGGCCGTAAGCCCTACCGGCAGAAGGGCACCGGCCGCGCCCGCCAGGGTTCGACGCGGGCCCCGCAGTTCACCGGCGGTGGCGTCGTCCACGGTCCCAAGCCGCGCGACTACAGCCAGCGCACACCCAAGAAGATGATCGCCGCGGCGTTGCGCGGGGCGCTGTCCGACCGGGCCCGCAACGGCCGGATCCACGCGGTCACCGAACTGGTCGCGGGCCAAACCCCGTCGACCAAGAGCGCGCGGGCATTTCTGGGCACGCTGACCGACCGCAAGCAGGTCCTGGTGGTGATCGGCCGCAGCGACGAGGCCGGCGTCAAGAGCGTGCGCAACCTGCCCGGTGTGCACATCCTGACGCCCGACCAGCTCAACACCTACGACGTGCTGCGCGCCGATGACGTGGTGTTCAGCGTCGAGGCGCTCAACGCCTACATCGCGGCCAACGCAGCCGGCACTAACACGACAGCCGAGGAGGTTTCGGCCTGATGGCGACCATCGCTGACCCCCGCGACATCATCCTGGCGCCCGTCATCTCCGAGAAGTCCTACGGGCTCCTGGACGACAACGTCTACACCTTCGTGGTGCACCCCGACTCGAACAAGACGCAGATCAAGATCGCCATCGAGAAGATCTTCTCCGTCAAGGTCGCCTCGGTGAACACCGCCAATCGGCAGGGCAAGCGGAAGCGCACCAGGACCGGCTTCGGCAAGCGCAAGGGCACCAAGCGCGCCATCGTCACCCTGGCGCCGGGCAGCAAGCCGATCGACCTTTTCGGAGCGCCGGCCTAGCCGCGCGCAGAGAGAGACCTGATTACACATGGCAATTCGCAAATACAAGCCGACCACCCCCGGTCGCCGCGGCGCGAGTGTGTCCGACTTCGCCGAAATCACCCGATCGACGCCGGAGAAGTCGTTGGTGCGCCCGCTGCACGGTCATGGCGGACGCAACGCGCACGGCCGGATCACCACCCGTCACAAGGGCGGCGGCCACAAGCGCGCCTACCGGCTGATCGACTTCCGTCGCAACGACAAAGACGGCATCAACGCCACGGTCGCGCACATCGAGTACGACCCGAACCGCACCGCGAACATCGCCCTGCTGCACTACGTCGACGGCGACAAGCGTTACATCATTGCGCCACAGGGGCTCTCCCAGGGCGACGTGGTGGAGTCGGGCGCCAACGCCGACATCAAGCCGGGCAACAACCTGCCCCTGCGCAACATCCCGGCCGGTACCGTGGTCCATGCCGTGGAACTGCGGCCGGGCGGCGGCGCCAAGCTGGCCCGCTCGGCCGGGTCGAGCATTCAGCTGCTCGGCAAGGAGGGCAGCTACGCGTCGTTGCGGATGCCCAGCGGTGAGATCCGCCGCGTCGACGTGCGCTGCCGTGCGACGGTCGGCGGGGTGGGCAACGCCGAGCAGGCGAACATCAACTGGGGCAAGGCCGGTCGGATGCGGTGGAAGGGCAAGCGCCCGACGGTCCGAGGTGTGGTCATGAACCCGGTCGACCACCCGCACGGTGGCGGTGAGGGTAAGACCTCCGGTGGCCGGCACCCGGTCAGCCCGTGGGGCAAGCCCGAGGGCCGCACCCGCAGCCGCAAGAAAGTCAGTAACAAGCTCATCGTCCGACGCCGGCGCACCGGCAAGAAGCACTCGCGCTAAGAAGTTTCAGGAGCACTCATGCCACGCAGCCTGAAGAAGGGCCCGTTCGTCGACGACCACCTGCTCAAAAAGGTGGACGTACAGAACGAGAAGAACACCAAGCAGGTCATCAAGACCTGGTCTCGCCGTTCGACGATCATCCCGGACTTCATCGGCCACACCTTTGCGGTCCACGACGGGCGCAAGCACGTCCCGGTGTTCGTCACCGAGGCGATGGTCGGCCACAAGCTCGGTGAATTCGCGCCGACGCGCACGTTCAAGGGGCACATCAAGGACGACCGGAAGGCGAAACGGCGATGACCACGACCGAATTTGCGTCCGCGTTCCCGTCGGCGACAGCCAAGGCGCGGTTCGTGCGGGTTTCGCCGACCAAGGCGCGCCGGGTCATCGACCTGGTCCGGGGCAAGTCGGTGTCCGACGCGCTGGACATCTTGCGCTGGGCCCCGCAGGCGGCCAGCGAGCCGGTGGCCAAGGTGATCGCCAGCGCCGCGGCCAACGCGCAGAACAACAACGGACTGGACCCGGCGACCCTGGTGGTCGCCACGGTCTACGCCGACGAGGGGCCGACCGCCAAGCGCATCCGCCCGCGCGCCCAGGGTCGCGCGTTCCGGATCCGCAGGCGCACCAGCCACATCACCGTCGTGGTGGAGAGCCGGCCGGTGCGCGACGAGCGGTCGGCGAAGTCGACGCGTGCCCGTCGCGCCGAGGCCAGCAAGGCCGCGGCCAAAGCTCCGGCCAAGAAGGCGCCGGCCAAGAAGGCGCCCGCGAAGAAAGCGCCCGCGAAGAAAGCGCCCGCCAAAGCCGCCGAGACTTCTGAAGCGAAGGGAGGCTCAGAGTAGTGGGCCAGAAAATCAATCCGCACGGCTTCCGACTGGGCATCACCACGGACTGGAAGTCCCGCTGGTATGCCGACAAGCAGTACTCCGAGTACGTGAAGGAAGACGTCGCAATCCGTCGGTTGCTGTCCACCGGGCTGGAGCGCGCCGGGATCGCCGACGTGGAGATCGAACGCACCCGCGACCGGGTGCGGGTGGACATCCACACCGCGCGTCCCGGGATCGTGATCGGGCGCCGCGGCACCGAAGCCGACCGGATCCGTGCGGACCTGGAGAAGCTCACCGGCAAGCAGGTGCAGCTGAACATCCTCGAGGTCAAAAACCCCGAGTCCCAGGCACAGTTGGTGGCCCAGGGCGTCGCCGAGCAGCTGAGCAACCGCGTGGCGTTCCGCCGCGCGATGCGCAAGGCGATCCAGTCGGCGATGCGCCAGCCCAACGTCAAGGGCATCCGGGTGCAGTGCTCGGGCCGCCTCGGCGGTGCGGAGATGAGCCGCTCGGAGTTCTACCGCGAGGGGCGGGTGCCGTTGCACACGCTGCGCGCCGACATCGACTACGGCCTCTACGAGGCCAAGACCACCTTCGGCCGGATCGGCGTCAAGGTGTGGATTTACAAGGGCGACATCGTCGGTGGCAAGCGTGAACTGGCGGCGGCCGCGCCTGCGGGCGCCGACCGTCCACGCCGCGAACGGCCGTCGGGCGCGCGTCCGCGCCGCAGCGGCGCTTCCGGCACCACGGCGACCAGCACCGAGGCCGGGCGCGCCGCGGGCGAGGAGCAGGCCGCGGCGCCGGCCGACGCCGGTGGGGCCGCGCCCGCCCCGGAACCGCAGAGCACGGAGAGCTGAATCATGTTGATTCCCCGCAAGGTCAAACACCGCAAGCAGCACCATCCCCGCCAGCGCGGCATCGCCAGCGGCGGCACGTCGGTGAACTTCGGTGACTACGGCATCCAGGCCCTCGAGCACGCCTACGTCACCAACCGGCAGATCGAGTCGGCCCGTATCGCGATCAACCGGCACATCAAGCGTGGCGGCAAGGTCTGGATCAATGTCTTTCCCGACCGCCCGCTGACCAAGAAGCCCGCCGAAACCCGGATGGGTTCGGGTAAGGGCTCTCCGGAGTGGTGGGTCGTCAACGTCAAGCCGGGCCGCGTGCTCTTCGAGCTGAGTTACCCCAACGAAGCCGTGGCCCGCGCGGCGCTCACGCGGGCGATCCACAAGTTGCCGATCAAGGCACGAATCGTGACCCGAGAGGAACAGTTCTGATGGCAGTTGGGATCTCGCCTGGCGAACTGCGCGAGCTGACCGAGGACGAGTTGGCCGAGCGCCTTCGCGAGTCGAAGGAGGAGCTGTTCAACTTGCGCTTCCAGATGGCGACCGGACAGTTGAACAACAACCGCCGGCTCCGCACGGTGCGCCACGAGATCGCGCGCATCTACACGGTGCTGCGCGAACGAGAGCTGGGCCTCGCTTCGGGGCCTGACGGTAAGGAATCGTGATGGCTGAAGCGAAAGCCACCAAAGCCGCGCCCAAGAAGGCCTCGGCGAAGAACAACGCCAAGGACGCCGCGCCGAAAGACGGTGCCCCCAAAGGCCCCAAGCACACTCCCGCCACACCGAAGTCGCGTGGCCGGCGCAAGGTGCGCATCGGTTACGTGGTGAGTGACAAGATGCAGAAGACCATCGTGGTCGAGCTGGAAGACCGTATGCGGCACCCGCTGTACGGCAAGATCATCCGGACCACCAAAAAGGTCAAGGCGCACGACGAGGACGGTGCCGCGGGCATCGGCGACCGCGTCTCGCTGATGGAGACGCGCCCGGTGTCGGCGACCAAGCGCTGGCGGCTCGTCGAAATTCTGGAGAGAGCCAAGTAGCCGCGAACGCCTAACGGATCGCCCGGGACCTATGTCACCGGGCGATTCCGTTATGTGGGGGGTGACGGCCACGCCACCGGTGTAGTCTGCTCGCGATATTCGGCTGAGTTCAGGACGGAAGTGAGGCCGGCATGGCGACAGGGTCACAGGAATTCGGCGGGAAGATCGAACTGGACATTCGCGATTCCGAGCCCGACTGGGGACCCTACGCCGCGCCCACGGCCCCGAAGGAGGCGCCGAATGTCCTCTATCTGGTCTGGGACGACACCGGCATCGCGACCTGGGACTGCTTCGGCGGCCTCGTCGAGATGCCCACGATGACGCGGATCGCCGAGCGCGGCGTGCGGTTGTCGCAGTTCCACACGACCGCGCTCTGCTCGCCGACCAGGGCGTCGCTACTGACCGGCCGCAACGCCACCACGGTGGGCATGGCGACCATCGAGGAGTTCACGGAAGGCTTCCCGAACTCCAACGGGCGCATTCCCACTGACACCGCGCTGCTCTCCGAGGTGTTGGTCGAACGCGGATACAACACCTATTGCCTCGGCAAATGGCACCTGACGCCCATCGAAGAGTCCAATCTGGCCGCGACCAAACGGCACTGGCCGACTTCGCGAGGCTTCGAACGGTTCTACGGCTTCATGGGCGGCGAGACCGACCAGTGGTATCCGGACCTGGTCTATGACAACCACCCGGTGAACCCCCCGGGCACGCCCGAAGACGGCTACCACCTGTCGAAGGACATCGCCGAGAAGACCATCGAATTCATCCGCGACGCCAAGATGATCGCCCCGGACAAGCCGTGGTTCAGCTATGTGTGCCCCGGTGCCGGCCACGCGCCCCATCACGTCTTCAAGGAGTGGGCGGACAAGTACGCCGGCCGGTTCGACATGGGCTACGAGCGCTACCGCGAGATCGTGCTGGAGAAGCAGAAGTCGATGGGCATCGTGCCCCCCGACACCGAACTGTCGCCCGTCAACCCGTATCTGGACGTCACAGGGCCGGACGGCCAGCCGTGGCCGCTGCAGGACACGGTGCGGCCCTGGGACTCGCTCAACGACGAGGAGAAGCGGCTGTTCAGCCGGATGGCCGAGGTATTCGCGGGCTTCCTGAGCTATACCGACGCCCAGATCGGGAGAATCCTTGACTATCTTGAGGAGTCCGGCCAGCTGGACAACACCATCATCGTGGTGATCTCCGACAACGGGGCCAGCGGCGAGGGCGGCCCGAACGGATCGGTGAACGAAGGCAAGTTCTTCAACGGCTACATCGACACGGTCGAGGAGAGCATGAAGCTGTTCGACCAGCTCGGCGGGCCGCAGACCTACAACCACTACCCGATCGGCTGGGCGATGGCGTTCAACACGCCCTACAAGCTGTACAAGCGGTACGCCTCGCACGAGGGCGGCATCGCCGACACGGCAATCGTCTCGTGGCCGAAGGGTATTGCCGCGCACGGGGAGGTGCGGGACCACTACGTCAACGTCTGCGATATCACCCCCACCGTCTACGACCTGCTCGGAATCACCCCGCCGGACGTCGTGAAGGGCATCCCGCAGAAGCCCCTGGACGGCGTGAGTTTCAAAGCGGCGCTTCATGATTCCGCCGCGGACACCGGTAAAGACACGCAGTTCTACACCATGCTGGGTACCCGCGGCATATGGCATCGGGGCTGGTTCGCCAACACCGTGCACGCGGCGTCACCGGCCGGCTGGTCCCACTTTGACACCGACCGTTGGGAACTGTTCCACATCGAAACCGACCGCAGTCAGTGTCATGACCTGGCCGCCGAGCACCCCGACAAGCTCGAGGAACTCAAGGCGCTGTGGTTCGCCGAGGCCGCCAAATACAACGGACTGCCCCTGGCGGACCTGAACATCGTAGAAACCATGACCCGACCCCGTCCCTACCTGGTGGGCGAACGCGACACCTACATCTACTATCCGGGTTGCGCCGACGTCGGTCTGGGCGCCGCGGCCGAAATCCGCGGCCGCTCGTTCGCGGTGCTGGCCGAGGTGACCCTGGACACCACCGGCGCAGAGGGCGTGCTGTTCAAGCAGGGCGGCGCACACGGCGGGCACGTACTGTTCATCCAGGACGGGCGGTTGCACTACGTCTACAACTTCCTGGGAGAGCGCGAGCAGCAGATTTCGTCCGCCGGCCCTGTCCCCTTGGGCGAGCATGTCTTCGGCGTGCGCTACGCACGGACTGCGACCGTGCCGAACAGCCACACGCCGGTCGGTGCGGCGACGCTGTTCATCGACGGCGCCGCGGTCGGCTCCTTCGCCGACATGGTCACGCACCCCGGCACTTTCGGGCTGGCGGGCGCGGGGATCACGGTCGGGCGCAACGGCGGATCCGGAGTCTCGGGGCGCTACAAATCGCCGTTCACCTTCACCGGGGGCACCATCGCGCAGGTCACCGTCGACCTGTCCGGCAGGCCGTACGAAGACCTGGAAAAGGAATTCGCTCTTGCCTTTTCGCGCGACTGATCTCATCAGCCAGCGGATGCCGCCGGTGGCGGACGTGGCCGGGGCATCGCGGACGGGCAAAGGAAAAGCATCGCGTTGACGGCTTCGCGGTTGTAGCATCTGCCACCGTGATGCCTCAATGACCGCCGAGTCCGGGCCCCCGCCGGCGCCGCCCGCGGCGCGGGGACGGCGAATCGCGATTGCCGTCGGGATCGTCGTCGCGATGATCGCCATCTACATCCTGTCCCTCTTCGCCGTGCATCTCTTGTCCAAGTCGGCTCCCGCGCTCCCCGCGGCCGACCTGAGCAAGATCGAGGCCGAGGACAGCGTCGTCCAGGTGCGCCTGGAGAAGCTCGACACCGTGGCGAACCGGTTGACGGTGAACGTGCTCGTCTATCCGAAAGATTCGTTGTACGACAAGAACTATGGAGTGCTCACCACCGACGCGGCCGTGCGGCTGTATCCGGAGAACGACCTCGGCGACCTGCAGTACCCCGTAGGGAAGGCGCCGGCCCAGGTCAGCACGAACATCGTGGCGCACGGCGATCCAGGCAACTGGCCATTCGACTCGTACAACACGGAAACCATTGCGGCAGACGTGTTCACCGGCTCGGGTCAAACCAAGGAGAAGACGCCGGCCCGCGTCGAAGTGGCCGGAAAGCTCGACGGGTGGGACGCGACCGTCACCCGGGTCCACGACCCCGAAGACAGCGCCAACCCGGATTCCCAGGACGACGTCGTCGTCACGCTGCACCGAGCCAAGGGCCCGCTGATCTTCGATTTCGGTATCTGCCTGGTCCTCGTCGCCCTGCCCGCGCTGGCGCTCTGGGTGGCCATCCCCATGGCGCTGGGCAGGACGTCCTTCTTGCCTCCGTTCATCACGTGGTACGCGGCGATGCTGTTCGCGATCGTCCCGTTGCGCAACATCCTCCCGGGCAGCCCGCCGTTCGGCTCGTGGGTCGACCAAGCCATCGTGCTGTGGGTGTTGATAGCCCTGGTCACCGCGATGACGCTGTTCCTCGTCGCATGGTGGCGAAACCGGGACAGGAAGACCCCGGCGAAGAAGGCCTGACGGTGGAGTTCAGTCCGGAATCGGTGCTCCCACACCGCTGATGGCGTCCACGGCGCTCGAGACCCTGGCCCGAAAGTCGGGCGACAGCGGGATGTAGCCGTTTCTCGCCAGATCGACCTGCCCGGGGCCGATCGCCGCCTGCAGGAACGCCTTGACCGCCTTGGCCTCCTCGCTCGGGTACCGCGAGCAGACGATCTCATACGTGGCCAAGACGATGGGATACACGTCGGGTTGGGCGGGGTTGTAGAACGACGAAATGTCGAGCACCAAATCGTTGCCGCTGCCGACAATCTTGGCGCCGGCGATGGTCTTGCCGACCGTGTCTTCGCCGATGCGCACCGGCCTCAGTGACCTGCGGCTTGCCGGCGTCTTGATCTCGGCGGCGAAAAGTCCTTGCTGGAGGGCGAAGGACAACTCGTTGTAGCTGATCGCACCATCGGTGGCCTTGACCGCCGCCGAGGTGCCCTTGTTGCCCACGGCGCCCGTGCCGACGCCGCCGTTGAAGGCCTTGCCGGTGCCCTTGTTCCATGCGCCGCCGGACGCGGCCTGCAGATAGGCCTGGAAGTTGTCGGTCGTGCCGGATGCGTCGCTGCGGTAGACGACGTGGATGTCCTCCGCAGGCATGGAAGCGTTGAGCGCGGTGAGGGCCGGGTCGTCCCAGCGGGTGATGGTGCCGTCGAAGATCTTTGCCAGCGTGGGTCCGTCGAGTACCAGGGTATCGACGTCTTTGAGGTTGTAGGTGATGGCCAGCGGGCCGAACACCACGGGCAGGTTCCACGCGTCGGCGCCGCCGCACCGTTGCTTCGCAAGAGGGTATTGCTCGGGGCTCAGCGGCACGTCCGAACCGCCGAAATCGGACTTTCCGGCCAGGAAGTCGGCGATACCGGCGCCCGAGCCGTTGGCCGTGTAGTTGAGCGTCTGCCCGGAGCAGGCCTTGCTGTAGGCCTCGACGAATTTCGTCATCGCGTTGGCTTGCGCTGTCGAACCGCTGGCGACCAGGGCCTGCTTGCCGCCGCACTCCACCTTGGCTCCGGCGGTGTACGGCAGGGTGGCGTGGGCGCTGTGGCATCCGGCGAGCAGCACAGCGGCTGCGGCCAGAAAGCTGGGGGCGCGGGTCGAGCGCATGGCGAGACTTATAGCTATCGCAAAGGGCGGGCGACCGAACTTCTGGTGAATGGGTTGGCTCGATCACGTGAATCCGGCGCCTGAGGCACGGGGCGCCTACTCTGAACGGGTGCTCACCGAGCTTGTCGATCTGCCCGGCGGACCCTTCCGCATGGGCTCGACGAGCTTCTATCCGGAAGAGGCGCCGATCCACACAGTGACAGTGGCTCCGTTCGCCGTGGAGCGGCACCCGGTCACCAATGCGCAGTTCGCCGAATTCGTCGCCGCGACAGGCTATGTGACGGTCGCGGAGCGGCCGATGGACCCGGCGCTTTACCCCGGTGCCGATCCCGACGACCTGTGCCCGGGTGCCATGGTTTTCCGCCCGACGCCGGGTCCGGTGGATCTGCGCGACTGGCGCCGGTGGTGGGAGTGGGCACCGGGGGCGAACTGGCGCCACCCCCTGGGCCGGGACAGCGACATCGCGGACAAAGCCGACCACCCGGTCGTCCAGGTTGCTTATCCCGACGCGGCCGCCTACGCGCGCTGGGCCGGACGGCGATTGCCGACCGAGGCTGAGTGGGAGTACGCGGCCCGGGGCGGGACCACGACAACCTATTCGTGGGGTGAAGAGGAGAAGCCTGACGGTCAACTGATGGCGAACACATGGCAGGGCAGGTTCCCGTACCGCAATGATGGTGCCCTCGGCTGGGTGGGAACCTCGCCGGTCGGGACGTTCCCCGCCAACGGCTTCGGGATCGTCGACATGATCGGCAACGTCTGGGAGTGGACCGCCACCGAGTTCGTTGGGCATCACCGGCTCGACGAGCCGCCGAAAGCCTGTTGCACTCCTTCGGCACCCGCCGATCCGAGCGTCAATCAAGCGCTGAAGGGCGGTTCGCACCTGTGTGCGCCGGAGTATTGCCACCGCTACCGGCCGGCGGCGCGCTCGCCGCAATCGCAGGACTCCGCGACGACACACATCGGCTTTCGCTGCGTGGCGAATCCCGTGTCCGCCGCCTGATGCTCCGGCACGTTAACGAGCGGTTGCCGACGGGTGACGGACGGCCCGTAGCTGTGCACGTTGGGGATCTTTGCCGCGAAATCAGCATCGCTGTTCGCTAGCATCACGTCTCGTGTCGCCCCGACAAGCTCGATGGCACCAGACAGATGCGGTCCTTTGTCGGAACGGAATTGCGCGACCCAGCACTGCGTGCGGCGGCGACCGGTGACCGCCGAGGTTGGATCGGCGCCTGCCCCGCCGCCGACCGCCGAGGAACCGCCGCCACGGTCAAACCAGAAGCCGCCGAGGTTGCGGAAATCGCAAATCGAGATCGGCGTCGCCATTCTGCTGACCGTCGTCGCCGCCTACGCCCTGTCGCTGGTCGGCATCCACATGCTGCAAAGCGAAGGGACTCCGCTTCCGCCACTGGACCTGAGCCAGGGCGGGGGAAACGCGACCATCGTGCAGCTACGCGTCGAGGAGCTGAAGCCCGTCGCCAATCGCTTGACGGTGAACGTGCTCGTGTATCCGGGGATCGATCAGTACGACAACCGTTTCGATGTCCTGAGCAACGACGTCGCCGTGCGCATTTATCCGGCGAACGACCTGGGGGACCTGCACTATCCGAAAGGGAGGGCGCCGGCGCAACTCAGCACCACCATCGAGGCGCACGGTGATCCCCGTAACTGGCCCTTCGACAAATACCGGACGGAGCCGATCGCGGCAGACGCGTTCGTCGGGTCCGCTGACGACCGCAAGAAGCTGCCCGCCATCGTCCAGGTAACCGGGTCGCTGGACGGTTGGCAGCTCAGGGTCGACCGCGTCACAAGCACCCTTCAGACCTCGCGATCCGCCGACACCGGCGCCGTCGTGATCACGCTCGAGCGGGCGGAGGGTCCGCTGGTATTCGACCTGGTCATCTGCATGGTCTTGATCGCCCTGCCCACCTTGGCACTGTTGGTGGCCGTCCCCATGGCGATGGGCCGGAGAAAGTTCGTGCCGCCGTTCGGAACGTGGTACGCGGCGATGCTCTTCGCCGTCGTCCCGCTTCGCAACCTCCTGCCCGGCGCCCCACCGCCCGGTTCCTGGATCGACCAAGCCCTCGTGCAGTGGGTGCTGATCGCGCTCGTGACGGCGATGAGCCTGTACTTCATCGCGTGGGTCCGGCAAGGCGACTGACTCGACGGCGCGTCTGCCCGCTCCGTTAGGCGTCGAGCGATGCCGTTTCACAGCGCTTCGAGCAGCTGCACCCACCATTTGCTCAAGACGTTTTGGGGATGGCGCGGCCAACAGCAGCCCGACAGCGCCATCGCCGGGACATCGCCAAGCGGCAAGAAATACGTCACCCGTCCGGGCAGCCGGCTGCTATTTCCGGCCCTGTGTCTACCCACCGGCGAATGACACCGTGTCCCAAAGGGATACCGCTTCCGGCGATAAGACCGCGTCCACTGCATCGACGCCGAACGCGCCCTCAACGACGCCGCTCATGTCGCCAAACGTAACCGGCCCCCGTCCTAAGCGGGGGGCGATCAGCTACGGGCGCAGATCGAGGCTCGCCCTCCCATAACGGGGTCGTTGTACGCATGCCGTAATGCGTCTTCGGCCAATGCTGCCGCGAGGGCCGAAAAGTTTGCCGGACGCCGAAATATCGGATCGGAATCGGCGTACGCTTTTGGGTGCTCCTGATCTGTTCACCCGGCCTGGCGGGGGGGTAGCGATGTCGTATGTGGTGGCGGTCCCGGAGTTTGTGGTGGCGGCGGTGTCGGATCTGTCCGATATCGGCTCCGCGCTGACCGCCGCGCATGCGGCGGCAGCGACCCCGACCACCGCGGTGGTGGCCGCCGCTGGTGATGAGGTGTCGGGGGCGATCGCGTCGCTGTTTTCCGGGCACGCCCAGGCCTACCAGTCGTTGAGTGCGCGGGCGGCGGTGTTTCATGGCGAGTTTGTGCGCGCCTTGAGCGGTGCGGGGGGCGCCTATTCGCTGACCGAGGCGGCCAACGCCTCGCCGTTACAGACCGTCGAGCAGGACGTGTTGGCGGTGATCAATGCGCCCACCAATACGTTGTTGGGGATCCCGTTGATCGGCAAGGGCGCCAACGGTGCGCCGGGGACCGGGCAGCCCGGTGGGCCGGGCGGAATTTTATGGGGCAATGGCGGCGACGGTGGTTCCGGGGCGCCGGGGCAGCCTGGCGGGAAAGGCGGTAACGCCTTCTTGTTCGGCGACGGCGGCAAGGGCGGTGCCGGTGGTGCCGGCACCACCGGCAGCACGGGCTCGGTGGCCGGCGGCACCAACGGCGGTAGCGGCGGTGCCGGCGGTGCCGGCGGTGCCGGCGGTAACGGCGGGCTGTTGTACGGCAACGGCGGTGCCGGCGGGGTCGGCGGGGTCGGCGGGGTCGGCGGGGCCGGCGGCCTCGGTGTCGCCGGCACCCCTGGCCATCTCAACGGCACCGACGGCGGCCAAGGCGGCCAAGGCGGCAAGGGCGGCGTCGGCGGCCAGGGCTCGGCCTTGTTCGGCCATGTCGGCGCCAACGGGAACGGCGGCCAGGGCGGCCAGGGCGGCCAGGGCGGCCAGGGCGCCGACAGCACCGGGGTCGTCGGCGCGGGTGACGGCGGCAACGGCGGGGCCGGCGGCCTGGGTGGGAGCGCGGGCGGCCCCGGCGCCAGCGGGGGCGCCGGCGGCACCGGGGGCGCCGGCGGCAGCGGCGGCGACGCCAACTTGAGCGGCACGGGCCTCGTGTCGGCGGAAGGCGGCAACGGCGGCCACGGCGGCACCGGCGGCAACGGCGTCACCGGCGGCGCAGGCGGCAGCGGCGGCGACGGGGGCAGCGCCTTCGCTACAGGCACTACCGACGCCTCCACCGTGGCCGGCGGTGGTGGTGGCGGCGGCGCCGGCGGCAACAGCATCGCCGGCGGCGCCGGCGGCGCCGGCGGCACCGGCGGCACCGGCGGGGCGGCCGCCGCAACGGTCGGCAGCAGCTCCGTCGCCGCGGCCGGCGGCGCCGGTGGTGGCGGTGGTGGCGCTGTCGGCACCACCGGTGGCCCCGGCGGTGGTGGTGGCGGCGGCGCCGGCGCCGATAACACCACCACCATCTCGACCCTCGGCGGCGGCTTTTCCGGCACCGGTGGCCAAGGTGTCGGCGGTGGCGCCGGTGGCGCCGGCGGCCAGCCCGCCGCCGCCAGCGGCAGTAGAGTCGCCGCCGGTGGTGGTGGTGGCGGCGGCGGCGCTATCACCGGCGCCACCGGCGGCGCCGGCGGCCAGGGCGGCAGCGCCGAGGGCGTGGCCAGTGGCGCCGGCGGGGTCGGCGGCACCGGCCAAATCCTGGGCGGCGGCGGCGCTCACGGCGCCGCCGGTAACGGAGTCGGGAACGGCGGCGGCACCGCCACCGGCGGCACCGGCGGCAACGCCAACATCGGCGGCGGCGGGGGTGGCGGCGCCGCCTTCGCCTCCGGCGGCGGCACGGCCACCGGCGGCACCGGCGGCGCCGGCGGCCCTTAGCACCGACCAACACCGGCCGGCGGGCCTGACGGCGACGAACGGCGGTGGCCCTCAAGCCGGTCGTTCCCACCAGGGCAACCCGAATTTCTCAACGAGCACCAGAATCGGATGGCCCGGCAGGCGCGGCCCGCCCAAACCCCGACCTACTACCGCCCCGCCCCACCCGACGACGGCCCACCACCGTTCTGAACGGGCCCGAAATTTGGCCCTGAGCAGGTCGTCGCCTAGACTCTAGGGGTTGCCTTGGGCAGACCTCGGCCGGTGCGCGCAAGCGCCGTCGGCCCCGCGTGCCCTTCGGTGACAAAGACCGCGCACGTCAGGGGTTGCTGGGTTCGTCCTGCCGTGCACACGTAACCAGGTCAGGAGATCGAGTGATTCAGCAGGAATCGCGGCTGAAGGTCGCCGACAACACCGGCGCCAAGGAGATCTTGTGCATCCGGGTGCTCGGCGGTTCGTCGCGACGCTACGCCGGCATCGGCGATGTCATCGTGGCCACCGTCAAGGACGCCATTCCCGGCGGCAACGTCAAGCGTGGTGATGTCGTCAAGGCCGTCGTGGTGCGCACGGTCAAGGAGCGCCGGCGTCCCGACGGCAGCTACATCAAGTTCGACGAGAACGCCGCGGTGATCATCAAGCCGGACAACGATCCGCGCGGCACGCGCATCTTCGGGCCGGTCGGCCGCGAGCTGCGCGAGAAGCGGTTCATGAAGATCATCTCGCTGGCCCCGGAGGTGTTGTAGATGAAGGTGCACAAGGGCGACACCGTGTTGGTGATCGCCGGCAAGGACAAAGGGGCCAAGGGCAAAGTCTTGCAGGCCTACCCGGAACGCAATCGGGTGCTCGTCGAGGGCGTCAACCGGATCAAGAAGCACACCGCGATTTCGACCAACCAGCGCGGAGCCCAGTCGGGCGGGATCGTGACCCAGGAGGCCCCGATTCACGTCTCCAATGTGATGGTGGTCGACTCGGACGGCAAGCCCACCCGCATCGGCTATCGGCTCGACGAGGAAACCGGCAAGCGCGTCCGTATCTCGAAGCGCAACGGCGAGGACATCTGATGACGACGGCAGAAAAGGTGCAGCCGCGCCTGAAAGAACGCTACCGCAACGAGATCCGCGACGCGCTGCACAAGCAGTTCAACTACGCGAATGTCATGCAGGTTCCGACTGTGACCAAGGTCGTCGTCAACATGGGCGTCGGCGAGGCGGCCCGCGACGCCAAACTGATCAACGGGGCCGTCAACGACCTGGCCCTGATCACCGGTCAGCGCCCCGAGATCCGTCGGGCGCGAAAGTCCATCGCGCAGTTCAAATTGCGCGAAGGTATGCCGATCGGAGTTCGGGTCACCCTGCGCGGCGACCGGATGTGGGAGTTCCTCGACCGGCTCACCTCCATTGCACTGCCGCGCATTCGCGACTTCCGCGGGCTTTCGCCCAAGCAGTTCGACGGCGTCGGCAACTACACATTCGGGCTGGCCGAGCAGTCGGTGTTCCACGAGATCGATGTGGACAAGATCGACCGGGTCCGCGGTATGGACATCAACGTCGTCACCTCGGCGACGTCCGACGACGAAGGGCGAGCGCTGTTGCGGGCCCTCGGCTTTCCGTTCAAGGAGAACTGAGCAGATGGCGAAGAAGGCATTGGTCAACAAGGCCGCGCGCAAGCCGAAGTTTGCGGTGCGCGGCTACACGCGCTGCAACAGGTGCGGCCGCCCGCGCGCGGTGTTCCGCAAGTTCGGGCTGTGCAGGATCTGCCTGCGCGAGATGGCGCACGCGGGCGAACTGCCCGGCGTGCAGAAGAGCAGTTGGTAAGAAGCCCCAAACAGTTGCGCGGTAGGCCCACCAAGCCGGATTTCGAGCAGGGAACCGCCGCGAGGAAGGTGACACGGCTGTCATGACACGAGCTGTCGACGATGCAGAGACGCAGCGATGAAGAGGAGCAGCGCTTATGACCATGACGGACCCGATCGCAGACTTCTTGACACGTCTGCGCAACGCCAATTCGGCGTACCACGACGAGGTGACCTTGCCGCACTCGAAGCTCAAGGCCAACATCGCCCAGATCCTCAAGACCGAGGGCTACATCAGCGACTACCGGACCGAAGACGCTCGGGTCGGCAAATCGCTGATCGTTCAGCTCAAGTACGGGCCGAGCCGGGAGCGCAGCATTGCGGGTTTGCGCCGCGTGTCCAAGCCCGGCCTTCGGGTGTACGCCAAATCCACCAACCTGCCGCGTGTCCTCGGCGGCCTGGGCGTGGCGATCATCTCCACGTCCTCGGGCCTGCTGACCGACCGTCAGGCGGCCAGACAGGGCGTGGGCGGCGAAGTCCTCGCGTACGTGTGGTAGTGGGACGAAACGAGAAATAGAAGATGTCGCGTATTGGTAAGCAACCGATTCCGGTTCCCACCGGAGTCGACGTAACGATCGAGGGCCAGAACGTCTCGGTGAAGGGGCCCAAGGGCGCGCTGGATCTGACGGTTGCCGAACCGATCGTCGTGTCACGCAACGACGACGGTGCGATCGTGGTCACGCGTCCCGACGACGAGCGGCGCAACCGCTCGCTGCACGGGCTGTCGCGCACCCTGGTGTCCAATCTGGTCACCGGCGTGACCAAGGGCTACGAGACCAAGATGGAGATCTTCGGCGTCGGCTACCGGGTGCAGCTCAAGGGAAACAACCTGGAGTTCGCCCTGGGCTACAGCCATCCCGTCGTGATCGAGGCGCCCGAGGGCATCACGTTCGCGGTGCAGTCGCCGACGAAGTTCACGGTCTCGGGGATCGACAAGCAGAAGGTCGGCCAGATCTCGGCGAACATCCGCCGTCTGCGCCGTCCCGACCCCTATAAGGGCAAGGGCGTGCGTTACGAAGGCGAGCAGATCCGCCGCAAGGTCGGAAAGACGGGTAAGTAGTCATGGCGCAATCACAGGTCGACAACGCCGCGCGAAAGCCGGTGGGGCAGAGCGTATCGGCGACTCGGCGGGTTTCCCGGCTGCGCAGGCACGCTCGGCTGCGCAAGAAGATCGCGGGCACGCCGCAGCGCCCGCGACTGGTGGTGCACCGGTCGGCACGGCACATTCACGTGCAGCTGGTCAACGACGAGAACGGCACCACGGTGGCCGCCGCGTCGTCGATCGAGGCCGACGTGCGCGGCCTGCAGGGAGACAAGAAAGCCCGCAGCGTGCGTGTGGGCCAACTGATCGCCGAGCGGGCCAAGGCCGCCGGCGTCGACAGTGCGGTGTTCGACCGCGGCGGATACACCTACGGCGGACGGATCGCGGCGCTGGCCGATGCCGCACGCGAGAACGGACTGAGTTTCTGATGAACAACATCAGCCTGATGACAACTGGAAGGACCGCATAATGGCGGAACAGTCAGCCGGCGGCCCCGAGGCCCGCGGCGACAACCGCGACTCCCGCGGTGATCGCGGTCGGCGCGATGGCGGCGGCCGTGGTGGCCGCGACCGCGACGGCGACAAGAGCAACTACCTGGAACGCGTGGTCGCCATCAACCGCGTCTCCAAGGTGGTCAAGGGCGGTCGGCGATTCAGCTTCACCGCCCTGGTCATCGTCGGCGACGGCAACGGCATGGTCGGCGTCGGCTACGGCAAGGCCAAGGAGGTGCCGGCCGCGATCGCCAAGGGCGTCGAAGAGGCGCGCAAGGGCTTCTTCCGGGTCCCGCTGATCGGCGGCACCGTCACGCACCCGGTGCAGGGTGAGGCGGCCGCCGGCGTGGTGCTGTTGCGCCCCGCCAGCCCCGGTACCGGCGTGATCGCCGGCGGCGCGGTGCGCGCCGTGCTGGAATGTGCCGGCGTGCACGACATCCTGGCCAAATCGCTGGGCAGCGACAACGCGATCAACGTGGTGCACGCCACGGTGGCCGCGCTGAAGATGCTGCAGCGTCCCGAGGAGGTGGCCGCGCGCCGCGGTCTGCCGATCGAGGACGTCGCCCCGGCCGGGATGCTGAAGGCGCGCCGGGAAAGTGACGCGATGGCGAGCGCGGCGGCGGCGAGAGAGGCAACTAATTCAGGGGCGCAACCATGAGTCAGCTGAAAATCACCCAGGTGCGCAGCACCATTGGCGCGCGCTGGAAGCAGCGCGAGAGCCTGCGCACACTGGGGCTGCGGCGGATTCGCCATTCGGTGGTCCGCGAAGACAACCCCCAGACCCGCGGCCTGATCGCGGTGGTGAGCCACCTCGTCGAGGTGGAGCCGGCCGAGGCGAAAGCGGGAGGTACCGGAGGTAGCGCCACATGACGATCAAGCTGCACGACCTGAAGCCCGCTCCCGGTTCCAAGAAGGCTCGCACCCGAGTCGGCCGCGGTGAGGGCTCCAAGGGCAAGTCCGCGGGCCGCGGCACCAAGGGCACCAAGGCCCGCAAGCAGGTGCCCGCCACCTTCGAGGGTGGGCAGATGCCGATTCATATGCGGCTGCCGAAGCTCAAGGGCTTCCGCAACAGGTTTCGCACCGAGTACGCCGTCGTCAACGTCGGTGACATCAACCGCCTTTTCCCACAGGGCGGTTCGGTCGGCGTCGATGACCTGGTGGCCAAGGGAGCGGTGCGCAAGAACTCACTGGTGAAGGTTCTCGGTGACGGGAAGCTGACCGTCAAGGTCGACCTGTCGGCCCACAAGTTCAGCGGCAGCGCCCGCGACAAGATCACCGCCGCGGGGGGCTCGGCCACCGAACTGTGATCAGTTCAGCTGCGGAATCACCTCCGCGGCAAGCCGTTCCATCTGCTCGCGGTTCTCTGCGACGCCGACGCCGACGGGGTTGAGCAGCAGCATCTGCGCGCCGGCGTCGATCACCTCGCGCAGCCCGCGGGCCACGTCGTCGGGCGTGCCGGACACCGGCACGTCGTCGACCCCCGGCATGGTTCCGTAAATGCGCCGCAGCCCGGCCAGGACACGTTCGCGGGCCCTGCCGGCGTCGTCATCGACCGTCAGATAGACGCGCTTCCCGATGGTGAAGCGCGCGGGGTCTTTGCGCTGCCCGTCAAGCTCGCGGCGCAGGACGGCGACCGCCCCCGCGAACGCGTCGGTGGTCGACGAGCCCGCGCCCAGGAATGCGTCGCCGTGGCGTACCGCCCTGGCCAGCGCCTTGGGGGCCAGCCCCCCGAACCAGATCGGCGGGTGCGGCCGCTGGACCGGCTTGGGCTGGACGGGAAGATCGTCGAGGTCGCGGAACCGGCCGTGAAACGTCACCCGGGGTTCGTCCGACCAGGCCGCCTTCATCAGCTCCAAGCCCTCGGTGAAATACGAGATGTAGGAGGCCTTGTCCACGCCGAAGGCGGCGAATCTGCGTGAGCCCCCGCCGGTTCCGACACCCAGATCGAGGCGCCCGTGGCTGAGCCGGTCGACGGCCGTCGCCGCCGACGCCAACTGCAGCGGGTCGTGTAGCGACGTCACCAGCACGGCGACGCCCAGCCGCAGGCTCTCGGTGCAGGCCGCGCACCACGCCAGCAGCTCCAGCGGTGCCAGCAGCGGCGCCCCTCCGATGGCCTGCTCGAGCGCCCAGCCGCCCTCGAACCCGAGTTCCTCGGCGCGGGCCAGGAAAGAGCGCAGCCCAGCGGCATCGAAACCGTCATAGTCGAACTGGGGGATGGCGATGGAAAACCTCACCCGACCACCGTACGGCCGCCCATCGGTACGCTGCAGTTTATGTTCGCCTTCCTGCCCTCGCTGCCCGGCGTCAACGAGCTTCGTGCCGTGGCGGACCGGGTCGACACCGCCCGCCACCGCGGGGTACCCAACGGCTGCGTGCTCGAGTTCGACGTGCGCTCGATCCCGCCGGAGACGACGGGTTTCGACCCGCTGGCGGTCCTCACCGGCGGCCGACCCATGGCGCTGCGCGATACCGTCGCCGCGATCCACCGCGCCGCCGGGGACCCCCGGGTCGCCGGGTTGATCGCCCGCGTGCAACTGGCGGCGTCCCCGCCGGCGGCGGTGCAAGAGTTGCGGGAGGCCATCGTCGCCTTCAGCGCCGTCAAGCCGTCACTGGCCTGGGCCGAAACCTACCCGGGCACGCTGTCCTACTACCTGGCCTCGGCATTCGGTGAGGTGTGGATGCAGCCCGCCGGAACGGTCGGGCTGATCGGCTTTGCCAGCAGCGCCACCTTCCTGCGCGACGCGCTGGACAAGGCGGGAATCGAACCGGAGATCGTCACCCGCGGCGAGTACAAGTCGGCGGCAAACCTTTTCACCGAGTACGGCTTCACCGACGCGCACCGCGAGGCCGTCACCAGGATGCTGGAAAGCCTTCAGGGACAGGTGTGGCAGGGGGTGGCCGAATCGCGCAAGATCGACCCCGACGCGCTGGACGGGCTGGCCGACCGGGCGCCGCTGTTACGCGACGACGCCGTGGCCTCAGGCCTGATCGACCGCATCGGATTCCGCGACGAGGCCTATGCGCGGATAGCCGAACTCGTTGGGGTGGAGGACTATTCGGACGGCGGCGCGCCGCCTCGGCTGTATCTGAGCCGCTACGCCGCCGCGGCCCGAGCGCGGCTGACCCCGCCCGCGCCGCCGATCCCCGGCCGACGGGGCAAGCCGACGCTCGCGGTGATCACCATCGACGGCGCGATCGTTCACGGACGCGGCGGACCTCAGCTCTTGCCGCTCGGTCGTTCCGCCGCCGGCGCCGACACCATCACGGCGGCGCTGCGGGAGGCCGCCGCCGACGACGCGGTGTCCGCGATAGTGCTGCGGGTGGACAGTCCCGGAGGCGAGGTCGCGGCATCGGAGACGATCTGGCGCGAGGTGAGGAAGGTCCGCGAACGCGGCAAACCCGTCGTCGCGTCGATGGCCGGGGTCGCCGCCTCGGGCGGCTACTACATCGCAATGGGAGCCGACGCCATCGTGGCCAACCCCGGGACCATCACCGGTTCGATCGGCGTGATCACTGGAAAGCTCGTGGTGCGCGATCTGCTGGAGCGGCTCGGCGTGGCCTCGGATACCGTCCGCACCAACGCCAATGCCGACGCCTGGTCGATCGACGCGCCGTTCACCCCGGAACAGCGGGCGCACCGGGAGGCCGAAGCCGACCTCTTCTATCGGGATTTCGTGGATCGGGTCGCCGCAGGCCGCAACATGACCACCGACGCCGTGGACCTCGTCGCGCGGGGCCGCGTCTGGACCGGGATGGACGCGCGCGACCGGGGCCTCGTCGACGAACTCGGCGGGTTCCGGACCGCGGTGCGCCGCGCCAAGGTCCTGGCCGGCCTAGACGCGGACACCGAGGTGCGGCTCATCCGCTATCCGGGCTCCTCGCTGATGGAGATGGTCCGGCCCCGGGCCTCGTCGCAACCGGCCGCGGCGTCGCTGCCCGACGCGCTGGGCCGGTTGCTCGTCCGCGCCGTCGCCGGAATCGTCGAAAACGCCGAGCAGACGGTGAGCGGCGCCAACGCGCTGTGGCTGGGTACGTCGCGGCTCTGACTCAGCCGGCGAGCCGGCCGCTGATGAAGATGATCTCGCCCAGCGGGTCGTCGTTTTCCGGGGCGGGCACGTCGAGTCCGTGGCGCTCGAACAGCTCCGTGCGGGTCACGCCCGCCACGTCCCACCCGGTGCCCCTCAGGTAGTCCACGACGTGGTTGCGCTCGCCGGCGTAGACCAGGGATGCCATGTCGATGTCCACGCCGTGCTCACGGAAGGGGCCGGACATCTGACGAATCCGGTCGGCGTCGAAATCGATTATGCCCGGGACGAATTCGGTGGCGATCGTGCTCCCGGGCACGCTGAGCGCGGTGATGTTGTCGAAGAGCCGGTCCTGGGCCTCCGGCGGTAGGTAGATCAGCAGGCCCTCCGCCAACCAGGCTATCGGTGCGGCGGTGTCTATCCCGGCCGCCTTGAGCGCGGCCGGCCAGTCCGCGCGCAGGTCGATGGGAACGGCGTGTCGTGTCGCGGTGGGTACGGCCCCGATGTCGGCCAAAGTGGTTGTCTTGAAATCGATCACCCGGGGCTGGTCGATCTCGTAAACCACCGTCCCGGCCGGCCACGGCAACCGGTAGGCCCGCGAGTCCAGTCCGGAGGCGAGTATCACCGCCTGGCGCACCCCGGCGCGGGTCGCGTCGATGAAGTAGTCGTCGAAGTATCGGGTGCGGACCGCCATTCCGTCGGTCATCGCCTGCAGTCGCACCGGCGAGGAATTCTCGATCGCTTCGAGGTCGAGGTCCCCGTCCATCATCTTGGTGAACAGTTCCAGCCCGACCGCGCGCACCAGCGGCTCGGCGAACGGATCGTTGATCAGACCGCGGGGATCCTTCGTCGCCATGGCGCGGCCGGCCGCGACCATCGTCGCCGTCGCGCCCACACTGGACGCCAGATCCCACTCGTCGTCGTGAGCGCGTGGCATGAGTCGACTTTAGCGGGCGGCTATTTCAGCGTCGCCGCGACGTAGCTCATTTCGCCGAACTCCGCCGTCATCTCGTTCTCGGGGAACTCGAAGCCGTTGCGCGCATACAGTTCCCGGGCAGGATGGGGGGCCACCTGCCAGCCGTGGTCGGTCAGGTAGTCGATGACGATGCTGCGCTCACCCAAATAGAACAGGTCGGCCGCGTCGAGGTCGAAGCCGGCGCGCCGCCACCGCTCGGTGAAGCGCTGGACTCGCTCGTTGGTGAAGGCCTGCGGGTCGGGCACGTGCTCGGTCGCCAGCCGGCTGCCCGGCGCGCTGAGGGCGGTGATGTTGTCGAACAAGTGGTCCTGGGCCTCGGACGGCAGGTAGGGGAGCAGCCCCTCGGCGCTCCAGGCGGCCGGCCGCGTCACGTCAAATCCGCTTTCCCGCAACGCCGTCGGCCAGTCGTCGCGCAGGTCGATGGCGACCGTTCGCCGTTCGGCGGTCGGCTCGGCGCCCAGCCCGGCCAGGGTGGTGGTCTTGAACTCGATCACCTGCGGTTGGTCGATCTCGTAGACCACCGTGCCCGCCGGCCAGCGCAGCCGGTACGCCCTGGTGTCCAGGCCGGAGGCCAGGATCACCGCCTGCCGTATCCCGTCGTTGGTGGCGTCGGTGAAGAAGTCGTCGAAAAACCTGGTCCGCACCGCGATCTGCTGGGTCCGCGCCTTTCGGTTCAGCAGTGGGTCGTCCTCGAACGTCAGCTCCCCGTCGATGATGCGGATGAAGGGGTCCAACCCGACCGCGCGGACCAGCGGATCGGCCAGCGGGTCGTCGAGCAGTGCGTCGGGTCCCTGCGACGCCAGCGCGCGGGCCGCCGCGACCATGGTCGCGGTCGCGCCCACGCTCGACGCCAGGTCCCAGCTGTCGCCTTCGGTGCGTCCCGATTTCGTCGTCATCGCCGATAGCTCCTACTTCTCGAGGGTGCCGCTGGTGTAGAGCATTTCGCCCATGCGCATGTCGTCGTCCCGCAGGGGTTCGAGGCCGTTGGCCGCGAACAGCTCGCGGATGCTGTTGCTCTGCAGCCGCCAGCCGAGATCACTCAGGTAAGGGGCGGCCTCGTTGCGATCGCCGAAGTACACCAGCCCCGCCATGTCGAGGTCGAAACCGTGGGCACGCCAGTGCTCGGAGATCGTCCGCATCCGCTCCTTCATCTTGTCCTCGTCGCCGGGCTCCGGATTGGGGGCGCTCTCGGTGGCCAACCGGCTGCCCGGTGCACTGAGCTCGGTGACGGTGTCCAGCAGGCGATCCTGTGCCTCCGGCGGCAGGTAGCCGAGCAGTCCCTCGGCGCTCCACGCGGTCGGCCGGGCCGGATCGAATCCGGCGGTGCGCAACGCGCTGGGCCAGTCGTCGCGCAAGTCGACGGCCACCACGCGCCGGTCGGCGGTCGGCTGCGCGCCCAGGTCGGACAGCGTCCGGGTCTTGAACTCGACGACGTCGGGCTGGTCGACCTCGTACACCACCGTCCCCGCCGGCCACGCCAGGCGATACGCGCGGGCGTCCAGGCCCGACGCCAGGATCACGACCTGCCGGATGCCGTCCTCCGTCGCGGCGAGGAAGAATTCGTCGAAGAACTTGGTGCGCACCGCCATATTGTCGGCCATCCGCGACATCGCGCCGGGCGAGCCCCCGGCGCCGGCCGCGCCGTCGTGCACGTCGTTCAGCTCCCTCGGGTCCAGCTCCCCGCTGGCCAGCCGGGTGAGCAGGTCCACGCCCACCGCCCGAACGAGCGGCTCGGCGAAGGGGTCGTTGATCAGTGGACGGTCGGCACGGGTCGCCACCGCGCGGGCCGCCGCGACCATGGTGGCCGTCGCCCCGACGCTGGACGCCAGGTCCCAGGTGTCCCCCTCGTACCTGGTCGAAGTCATGTTCATTCCCCTGTCGTGAGAACTAGATAGTTAGCTGATATAACAAGACGCTTCCACTGTACGCCGCGGCCCGCGCACGGCAACCTTGACGCATGCAGGCACTCGTCTTCGGCGTGCGACCGGAGCCCTTCGCGGCTCCCGACGGCGCCAACCAACTGACCAAGAACCTGGCGCGCACCCCGACGGCGCTGCGCCAGGTGCCGGATCCGGTGCTGCCGCACGAGGATTGGGTGCTCACCCGGCCGCGCCTGACCGGCATCTGCGGATCGGACTCCAAACAGATCCTGCTGGACTTCGGCGAGGGGGATGGCGACAACGCCATGGCCGCCTTCTGCTCGTTTCCGCAGGTGATGGGGCACGAGGTGGTCGCCGACGTGGTCGCACTGGGGCCCGCGGCCCGCGGGCTGCAGGTCGGGCAGCGGGTGGTGCTGAACCCCTGGCTGTCCTGCGGGCCGCGGGGCATCGAGCCGCACTGTCCCGCCTGCGACGCGGGCGACCACAGCCTGTGCTGGAGCTTCGCCGACGGCGACCTCAAGCCCGGCATCCACACCGGGGTGTCGGCCGACGTCACCGGCGGATACGCCGAGTTGATGCCCGCCCACGACAGCATGCTGTTCGTCATCCCCGATTCGGTTCCCGACGAGGCGGCCGTGTTCGCCGACCCGTTCTCCGTGTCGCTGCACGCCATCACCCGCCATCCGCCGCCGCCGTCGGGACGGGTCCTGGTCTACGGCGCCGGCTCGCTGGGGCTCTGCGCGGTCGCGATCCTGCGCGCGCTGTACCCGGACGTGGCGGTCGCGGTGGTGGCGCGGTTCGATGCCCAGGCGGCGCTGGCCCGGCGGTTCGGGGCGGAGCTGGTGCTGGCGCACGAACCGCGCCTCGCGGTGATCGAAGAGCTCGTGGCCTGGGGCGGGGGCCGGCTGCGTCACCCGCTGCAGGGCCTGCCGATGGCCCACCCGGGCGCCGTGGATGTCGTCTACGACACGATCGGCAAGCCGGAAACCTTCGAGGTCGGCGTCCGGGTCCTGCGCTCCAGGGGGACGCTGGTCAAAGCCGGCGTCCATGCGCCCGGGCGGTGGGAGTGGAGCCCCCTGTATTTCAAGGAGATCGCCCTGGTCGGGTCGAACGCCTTCGGGGTCGAAGAGGTTGAAGGCCGCCGCCAGCACGCCATCGCGCACTACCTCGACCTGGCCGCCGACGGGCGGGTGGACCTGCGGCCCATGCTGACGCACACCTTCGAACTGCGGCGGTGGCGAGACGCCTTTCTGGCGATCGCCAACCAGGGCGAGAGCGGCGCGGTCAAGGTAGCGATCGACCAGCGTTAGGCCATGTTGCGCACGCCCTGGATTGCGATACCGACCGCGTGCTGGACCGCGACACGAAGCTGTTCGGTGGTATCGCCTTGTTGCAGGCAAATGAGTGCAGCGGCGATCGCCGCACCCATGATCGATCCGATGACGGCGGCCGCCGCTGCGAGGTCGACCGCATCCGGGTAAGCGTGATGTAGCGCCCGGGCCAGTTGAGTTTCGGCCAGAAAGTAGCGGTGGAGGGTGGCCGCTTGGACGGCGGGCACGGACATGATCATCGGGAGCCGCACTGCCGCCAGCCCACCATCGACTTCCTCGGTCAGCGCGTCTGCCAGCATGTGCTGCATCGCGGCCAGGACGACATCGGCCATCTGATCATCGGGACCGCGCTGCTCGATAAGCGCGACCGCGGCGTCGATCCGGCGTGCCAGGTGGGGAAAGACAACTTCATCTTTGCTCGCGAAGTAATTGAAGAAAGTCTTGGTGGAAACTCCTGCGGCGGAGGCGATCTGGGCGACGGTGGTCCCTTCGTAGCCGTGCTCCCCAAAGAGTCGCATGGCCGCGCTGATCAACTCCTGCCTGGTTTGCTGACGCTTGCGTTCCCGCAAACCGATCTCGACGCCCGTTTCCGCCCCTTCCCATTGCTTATATTCAACGTAATATTACAGCAAGTGTAATTAGATCCAGCTGACTTGCCGAGAAAGGGGGCGGTCATGCAGCGTTTCGAGGATGCGGTGGCGATCGTCACCGGCGGCGGAATGGGTCTGGGTGAGGCGCTGTGTGAGGAACTCTCGCGTCGGGGCGCGACAGTCGTGGTCGCCGATATCGACAGCGACGCCGCCGATCGGGTGGCGGGGCGCCTGAAGCAGTGCGGCACGCGGGCAGTCGCGGTGCCGGTCGATGTGGCCAACGAAGGCGAGGTGGCGCAGCTGATCGACGGCACGGTGGCCGAATATGGACGCGTCGACTACATGATCAACAATGCGGGCATCGCGATCGGTGGGGACTCGCGCGACCTTTCGCTGCGACAGTGGCTTCGGGTAATCGACGTCGACCTGCTCGGCGCGGTGTATGGAACGGTGCACGCCTACCAGGTCATGACGCGCCAAGGCTACGGGCACATTGTCAATATTTCCTCGCTGAGTGGATTGGTTCCCCAGCCTGGCAACGTTCCCTACTGCACGAGCAAGCACGGGATCGTGGGGCTTTCGCTCTCGCTGCGGGCTGAGGGAGCAGACCTCGGGGTGAAAGTGAGCGTGGCATGTCCCGGCGACATGAAAACCAAAATTTACGACAACATGGTCGTGGTCAACATGCCGCGAGAGCAGGTGGCGACCTTGAGTAGGCGCACCCATTATCTGATGCCCCAGATGAGCGCCGAGGCTGCCGCTCGTGCGATCTTGCGCGGGGTCGGGCGCAATCGGCCGCTGATCGTATTTCCCACTGCGGTTCAAGCCATCTGGCACTTGTACCGTCGATTCCCCGGCCTGCTACATCGCATCAACATCCATCGCATGCGAGTATTCCGCAGCCTTCGGGGCGTCCCTGGTTGACGGGAAACGTCAGGCGGGGCGCGTGGCGCGATAGTAGGTGAGCCGTCCAACCACACGGTGCCGATGCGTGGCGACCTGGGTGCAGTCGAACCCGGCAGCGCGCAGCAGGCGCGGAATCGCGTCACCGAGGTTGCCGGCCGCGTGATGGCTGCGCATGACGAGCCGCGCTGCCAGGCCGTCGCCGGCGGTCATGTCGCCGCCGATATCGACCAGGTGCAGTCTGCCGCCCGGGCGAAGAACGCGAAAGACCTCCGCCGCGGCAGCGGATTTGGCGCCGTCGGCGATATGGTGCAGCATCATCGCCGACAGCACCCGGTCGAATTCGCCGTCGGCGTATGGCAGTCGCTCGGCGTAGCCGTGGTCAAACCGGATCCCGGCCAGCCCACGCGCCTTTCGCTGCGCCCGCTCCAGCGCGCGCGGGTCGGGGTCGCATCCGATGGCCTCCACGTTGGGGTGGGCGCGCTTGGCCCGGGTTATGAGATTGCCGGTGCCGCAGCCGATTTCCAGGACGCGATGGCAGTCGTCGAGCTGGGCCTGCGCAATGAGCGCCTCGTGGACCCGTTTCATGCCCAGCAGGCGCGACATCATGTCGTAGCAGGGCAGCAGCGCGTCGTGGCCGGCGCCGGGCAGGTAGTCATGTGGATGATGTTTTGTCACGTAGTCCATGGTGAACCGCTAAATCCGTGAAGAATTGGGTGATCCTCGGTGAAAGTAGGACTATTTTTGGCGGTATGACGGGGCCGGCTCGGATGGTTCGGCAGCGCGCGGGAGTGCCGATTTATGAGTACCGGACCGATCCGGACACGCCCCCGGTGTCGGTCGTGCGCTTCGGCCCCGAGGATTTCATCGAACGCGGTCGCCACATTCACGACTTTCCGGCGCTTTGGTACCTTCCCGGATCAGGGCTGGTCCATGTTGCGGCCGCGGGTCGGGTGCTTGACCCCGGGCGACTGGAGCACCGCGACGCCGGTGTGGCGGTGTTCTTTGACCCCGCCGCGCTGGGCGAGGACGGGCGATCGCCGTGGCCGGCGTGGCGGGCGCACCCGCTGCTGTTCCCGTTCCTGCACGGACACGCCGGCGGGATACTGCGGCTGGAGGTACCCGCGGCCCGGCGGCCGGCGTGGGACGCCGCGATCGCTTCGATCGAATCGGAACTGGTCGCACGCCAGGAGGGTTATCGGCAGGCGGCGCTGGCTCATCTGACCCTGTTGTTGATCGACCTTGCGCGGCTGGCGGGTCCGGTGGTGGCCGAGCTGCGGCGCGGTGGCGAACCGCTACTGGCCGAGGTGTTCGAGGTGATCGACCGGCGTCACCGGAAGCCGTGTTCGCTGCGTGATGTCGCCGGCGAACTCGGCGTGACCCCGGGACACCTGACCACCGTCGTGCGGCGCCGCACCGGACGCACCGTCGGGGAATGGATCATCGAGCGCCGGATGGCCACCGCTCGGAAATTGCTGGGCGAGACGGACCTTCCGGTCGCCGAGATAGCGCGGCGCGTCGGAGTTGCGGATCCCGCGTATTTCAGTCGGCTCTTCAGCCGGACACACGGCGTCTCACCGCGCACGTGGCGGGGGCGGCGGTGAGTGTGACCCTACGACGGATGCACAGCGACGTGCCGCGTCACGAAGTTCACTGTCGCGGCAGCGGTTCGAGGTCCAGCCAGCGGTCCACATCGAACCCGTCCTGGACGGCACAGATCGTCCGCACCGCCGTGACCCGGGTAGTGGGCCGGGATCACGGCTGCCCGCGACCGGGCGGCCTCGCTGAATATCCGCCGGCGGGTCACCGCCGCGGCGGGCCCGTCCACGTCGAACGCACAGGCGTCGTCGGGTCGACGCAGTTGCAGGGGGCTGTGCGTGAGATCGCCGACGAACACGGCCGGCTCGCCCGCGTCGAGCCACAGCACCGACGAGCCCGGTGTGTGTCCGGCAGCCGGCCGCAGCCGCAGCGACGCGCTGAGCCGGTAGTCATCCGACCACTCGACGAGCTGTCCCGCTTCGGCGATAGGCAGCACGCTGTCGGCGAAGACGAGTTGATCACCGCGCTGCTGCGCCGCTTCTTGCTCGGTGCGCGGCGATCGCCGCGCGGCGGGCCCGTCCGGCGCAAAATACCGGTAGTCCGCGGCCGGCGCCACGTAGCGGGCGTTGGGAAAGGTGGGCACCCACGTGTCGTTGTCCAGCATGGTGTTCCACCCGACGTGGTCGGAATGGATGTGGGTGTTGACCACCACGTCCACGGCGTCGCGGTCGACGCCCGCCGACGCCAGCCCCGCCAGGAAGCCGGTGCTGAGGTGATCCAAGGGCGGCATGTGGGGGCGCTGGCGATCGTTGCCGACGCCGGTGTCCACCACGACGGTGAGCCCGTCGACCTCGATCACCCAGCTCTGGATCGCGATGTGCCACTGACCGGTGTCGGGGTCGTAGAAGTCGGGCACCAGCAGGTCGGCGTTGTCCTGCCACCCCCGCGACGGAGTCGCGGCGAAAAGCCCCGTCGGCAAGTCGAATTGGAGTTCCAGCACGCGCGTCACGCGCGCGCGGCCGAACGAGACGCGATGCATCACGCGTTGGCGCGCAGGTAGGTGTACACGCCGGCGAAGTTGCGGTTTACTTCGACGGGAATGGGCACTGGACCGCCGAGAGCCCTTGCTCCCCAAACGATTTGGGCGGTACGCTCGACCAGTGCGGTGACGTGCAACACCTTGTCGGGCCGGGGCCCGACGGCCACCAGGCCGTGGTTGGCGATCAGGGCGGCGCCCCGGCCCTCGAGCGCCTTGACCGCGTTGGCGCCGACCTCGGGCGTGCCGGACGCCGCGTACTCGGCGCACCGAACGTCTCCGCCGCAATACACGGCGAACTCGTCGATGCAGGCCGGAATCGGCTGGTGCGCGATGGCGAACATGGTCGCCCACACCGGGTGGCTGTGGATGACGCTGCCGATGTCGCCGAACGCCGCGTAGCACGCCAGGTGCAGCGCCATCTCCGACGACGGGAATCGGCCGTCCGCGGCGTGCAGCACGGCGCCGTCCGGGTCGACGAGCACGAGGTCGTCGAGCCGCATGTCCCGGTAGTCCACCGACGACGGCGTGATGACGATGTTCCCGTCGGGCCGCCGCGCCGAGATGTTGCCTGCGGTTCCCTCGACAAGGCCGCGGCGCAGCATGTCCTTGGCCGCGTCCAGCACCGCGGCTTCGGCGTTCTCGACGGATTTCACAGCTGTCATGGCCTTAGCACCTCCGGGTTGACGATATGGGCGGGCGCCTTGCCGGAGAGCAGCGCCTCCAGGTCGTCGGCGACCATCTGCGCCTGGCGGACCTCGGTGTTCCACGTGGCGCCCCCGATGTGCGGGGTCAGCACGACGTTGGGCATCCCCACCAGCGGGTGGTCGGTCGGCAGCCATTCGCCGGCGAAGTGGTCCAGCCCGGCGGCGGCCACCTTGCCGGCGCGCAGCGCGTCGACGAGCGCGTCGGTGTCGTGCAGCTGAGCCCGCGCCGTGTTGAGGAACACCACGCCGTCGCGCATGGCCGCGAACTGGCTTGTGCCGATCATCCCCACGGTGTCGTCGGTGACCGGCGCGTGCAGGGAGACGACGTCGGCCTCGGTCAGCAGCTCCTCGAGACTGTGCCCGGCCTCGTCGTTGTAGGGGTCGTGCGCGATCACGCGCAGGCCCAGCCCGGACAGCCGCCACCGCGTGGCCCGACCCACCGCCCCCAGGCCCACCAGCCCGGCGGTCAGACCCGCGATCTCCCAACCGCGAAACCGTTGGTAAGGAATGCTGCCATCCCGAAACATGTTGCCGCTGCGGACGTCCGCGTCGGCGGTCAGCAGGTGGCGGGTGGCGGCCAGGAGCAGGGCAATCGTCATCTCGGCCACCGCGTCGGCGTTGCGGCCCGGGGTGTTGAGCACCGGGACGCCGGCCGCGGTGGCCCCGGCGATGTCGACGTTGTTGGGGTCGCCGCGGGTGGACGCCACGGCAATCAGGGCGCGCGGCCCCTGGTCGAAAACCGGGCCGCGCACCGAGTCGCTTTCCACCACAACGACATCGGCGGACTCGGCGGTGATCCGCTCCGCCAGCTGCTCGGCGCTGTAGATCCGCAGTGGCCGCTGATCTATCCAGGGGTCGTACACCACGTCGGCCAGCTGCCGGAGCTTCGAGAAGCCCGGTCCCCGCAGCGGGGCGGTCACCAGGGCGCGCGGTCTGGGCGTCACGAATGCCAATGCTGGCGTACGGTGACGCCCGTGTCACGCGAAGACGTCACAATCGGCATCGACATCGGCAGCACCGCGGTCAAGGCCCTGGCCGCCGACGCCGACGGCCGGGTGACGGCGCGGGTGCGCATTCCGCACCAGCTGCGGGTGCCGGCCCCCGACCGGCTGGAGCACGACGCCGACGAGGCATGGCGCCGGGGGCCGCTGGCGGCCCTGCGGCAGCTGGACCGTCCGGACGCGCGGGCGGTGGCCGTCTCGGCGATGGTGCCGTCGCTGACGGCCGTCGACGACGGGGGCAGGCCCCTCACGCCCGGCCTCCTGTACGGCGACGCCAGGGGCCGCGTCGCCGATACCGTCGCCAACCAGCCGCTGCCGTCGCTGGGGGAGACGACGGAGTTCCTCCGCTGGACGGCCGGGCAGGCGCCCGGCGCGGCCGGCTACTGGCCGGCGCCCGCGGTGGCCAACCACGCCCTGGCGGGGGAGGCGGTGATCGACTTCGCCACCGCCGCCACGGCCTTCCCCCTGTTCGACGGGACGGGCTGGGACCCGGCGGCGTGCGCCGACTGCGGCGCGGCCGTCGACCAGATGCCGCGGGTGGAGACGATCGGTGCGCCCATCGGGCGGGTGCATCCGACCGCCGCCGTGTTGGCCGCCGGGGCGGTCGACGCCCTGTGTGAACAGATCGTGGCGGGCGCCGACCGCGACGGCGACGTGCTGGTGCTGTGCGGCACGACGCTCATCGTGTGGACCACCATCGCCGAGGCCCGCCAGGTGCCCGGCCTGTGGACGATTCCGCACACGGCGCCGGGCAAGAGCCAGATCGGCGGCGCCAGCAACGCGGGCGGCCTGTTCCTCGGCTGGGTCGATCGCGTGCTGGCGCCCGGTGACGCCACGGCGGTGCAACCCGGCAGGGTCCCGGTGTGGTCGCCCTACATCCGCGGTGAGCGCACCCCGTTCCACGACCCGGATCGCCGGGCCGTGCTGGACGCCCTCGACCTCACCCATGACGCCGCCGCGCTCCGCAGGGCCGCCTACGAGGCGTCGGGCTTTGTCGTCCGTCAGCTCATCGAGCTGAGCGGAGTCCCGGTGACCCGCGTCGTCGCCGCCGGCGGCGGCAGCCGGGTGGGGCCGTGGATGCAGGCCATCGCCGACGCCACCGGCCGCCCGGTGGAGGTGTGCGCGGTCGCGGAGGGCGCCGCGCTGGGCGCGTCCTTCCTGGCCCGCATCGGGGCCGGGCTGGAGACCACGATCGCCGACGCGGCCCGGTGGGCCCGCACCGGGCGCGTCGTCGAGCCCGACCCCGCCTGGGCGGTCGCAGTCGAGGACCGTTACCGGCGGTTCCTCGAGCTGGGGGACAAACCATCTGGCGCGATCCCTTCCGCGGCGTTCTAGGCTGGTGCAATGACCGACCAGGACCGAAAAGCCGCCCGTCGCGAGATCGCCGACGCCCTGCTGAAAGCGCTCGAACGGCGGCACGAGATCGCCGACGTCGTGGTGGAGTCCGAGAACAAGGCGGCCGCCGTCGAGGCGATCGTCACGTTGCTCGACACATCCCACGCGGCCGCCGAGGCGGTGATGGGCATGTCCTTCGACATGCTCACCCGCGATTCCCGCCGGAAGATCCTGGCCGAGCTGGAAGACCTGAACAAACAGCTGAGCTTCACGCTGGGGGAGCGCCCGGCAAGCTCCGGGGAGACGCTGGAGCTGCGGCCGTTCTCGGCCGCGGAGGACCGCGACATATTCGCCGCGCGCACCGAGGAGATCAAGACGGCGGGCGACGGCTCCGGGGGACCGGCCGGCGTCCTCGAGGACGAGATCAGCGCCGCGCTGCGGCGGGTCGACGACGAAGAGGCCGCCTGGTTCGTGGCCATCGACTCCGGGCAGAAGGTCGGGCTGGTCTTCGGCGAGCTGGCCCGCGGCGAGGTCGACGTGCGGATCTGGATTCACCCCGAGCACCGCAAGAAGGGCTACGGCACCGCCGCGCTGCGCAAGTCGCGCTCCGAGATGGCGTGGTGCTTCCCCGCGGTGCCGGTGGTGGTCCGCGCGCCGGCCGCCAACCCGGGCTAGCGCTCGCCGTGACGGCTCAGCTCAAGGTCGCCGTGACGGCGACGATGTTGCGGAACTGCGCCATCTGGTCGTCGTCCGGGAATTTCAGGCCGTAGTCGCCGAACAGGTCGCGCCGCGGCCTGCTGCTCACCTGCCAGCCCCGCTGCGTCAGGTAGTCGACGACGTTGCTGCGCTCGCCGTCGAAGAAGAGTCCCGACAGGTCGATGTCGCAGCCGACCTTGGCCCACCGGTCATTGAACTCCTGCGCGCGCTGCGTCATCGTCGCTCCCGAGTCGGGGTGGTATTCGGTCGCCAGCTTGCTGCCCGGCGCGCTGAGCTCGGTGATGTTGTCGAACAGCCGGTCCTGGGCCTCGGGCGGGAGGTACATCAGCAGACCTTCCGCGCTCCACGCCGTCGGTTGCGTCGCGTCGAATCCGCTGCGGCGCAACGCGGCCGGCCAGTCCTCCCGCAGATCGATGCTGACGGTGCGCCGGTCGACGGACGTGGTGGCGCCCAGGCTTTCCATCGCGGCGCTCTTGAACTCGACGACCTTGGGCTGGTCGACCTCGTACACCACACTGCCCGAAGGCCAGTTCAGCCGGTAGGCGCGCGCGTCGAGGCCCGCGGCCAGAATCACGGCCTGGAGGACGCCGTCGCGGGCCGCGTTGAGGAAGAAGTCGTCGAAGAAGCGGGTGCGCACCGCGATGGAGTCGGTCTCCAGCGCCATGTCCTTCGCGTTGGACCCGTCGGCGTCGGCTCCCAGGATCTCGCCGTCGACGAGCCGGCGGAAGAAGTCCAGGCCGACCGCCCGCACCAGGGGCCCCGCGAACGGGTCGTCGATGATCGGGTTCGGACCGTCGCTGGCCAGCGCGCGGGCGGCGGCGACCATGGTGGCCGTCGCGCCGACGCTGGAGGCCAGATCCCAGGTGTCTTGATCACTGCGCGTCATGGCGTCCAATTTACTTAGCAAATGCAACGAGGCAACTGAACCCGGCCCTTGACCCGGAGTTCGTCGGACCAGCTGTTAGTCTCGTACACGATTCGACGCGCCGTAGATTAGGCCGGCCGTACGTCCTGGCCTGCGGGTGTTGGGCGCGTAATGCAGGATGACCCCCGCGGAGGATAGAGTGCTTTCGGCTTTCATCTCGTCGCTGCGGACAGTCGACTTGAGACGGAAGATCCTTTTCACCCTTGGCATCATCCTTCTCTACCGGGTCGGCGCCGCGCTGCCGTCCCCCGGCGTCAACTATCCGCACGTGCAGGAGTGCATCAAGGAGGTCAGCAACGGCGCGGCCGGACAGATCTACTCGCTGATCAACCTGTTCTCCGGCGGTGCCCTGCTCAAGCTCACGGTGTTCGCCGTAGGTGTGATGCCCTACATCACGGCCAGCATCATCACGCAGCTGCTCACCGTGGTCATCCCCCGGTTCGAGGAGTTGCGCAAGGAAGGCCAGTCCGGCCAGGCCAAGATGACGCAGTACACCCGCTACCTGGCCGTCGCCCTGGCCGTCCTGCAAGCCACCAGTATCGTGGCGCTGGCCGCCAACGGGGGGCTGCTCCAGGGCTGCTCGCTGGACATCATCGCCGACCAGAGCATCTTCACGCTGGTCGTCATCGTGCTCGTGATGACCGGCGGTGCCGCGCTGGTGATGTGGATGGGCGAGCTGATCACCGAACGCGGCATCGGCAACGGCATGTCCCTGCTGATCTTCGTCGGCATCGCCGCCCGCATTCCGGGCGAGGGGAAATCCATCCTGGACAGCCGCGGCGGCGCCATCTTCGCCGCCGTCTGCGTCGCGGCGCTGGCGATCATCGTCGGCGTGGTGTTCGTGGAGCAGGGCCAGCGCCGGATTCCCGTGCAGTACGCCAAGCGGATGGTCGGCCGCCGCATGTACGGCGGAACCTCGACGTACCTGCCGCTCAAGGTCAACCAGGCCGGCGTCATCCCGGTGATCTTCGCGTCGTCGCTGATCTACATCCCGCACCTGATCACCCAGCTGGTGCGCAGCGGCAGCGGCGGCGTCGGCAACTCGTGGTGGGACAAGTTCGTCGGCACCTATCTGTCGGACCCGAGCGATCCCGTCTACATCGGCATTTATTTCGGACTGATCATCTTCTTCACGTATTTCTACGTCTCGGTCACGTTCAACCCCGACGAACGAGCCGACGAGATGAAGAAGTTCGGCGGTTTCATACCTGGCATTCGGCCGGGCAAACCCACCGCCGACTACCTGCGCTATGTGCTGAGCCGGATTACGCTGCCGGGCTCGATCTACCTGGGCGCCATCGCCGTATTGCCTAATCTTTTCCTGCAGATTGGCAATGGCGGAGCGGTGCAAAATTTGCCGTTCGGCGGTACGGCGGTTTTGATCATGATTGGCGTCGGCTTGGATACGGTCAAGCAGATCGAAAGTCAGCTCATGCAGCGCAACTATGAAGGGTTCCTCAAGTGAGAGTCGTTTTGCTGGGTCCGCCGGGGGCGGGCAAGGGGACGCAGGCTCAGAAGCTTTCCGAAAAGCTCGGGATCCCGCAGATCTCCACCGGCGAACTGTTTCGCAGCAACATCGAGAACGGGACGAAACTCGGCTTGGAGGCCAAGCGCTACCTGGACGCCGGCGACCTGGTGCCCTCGGAGCTGACCAACCAGCTCGTCGACGACCGGCTGCACGATCCCGATGCGGCCAACGGCTTCATCCTGGATGGGTATCCCCGCTCGCTCGAGCAGGCCAAGGCGCTGCACGAAATGCTCGGCCGCCGCGGCACCGACATCGACGCCGTCGTCGAGTTCCGCGTCTCCGAGGAGGAACTGCTGCACCGGCTCAAAGGGCGCGGCCGGGCCGACGACACCGAAGAGGTGATCCTCAACCGGATGAAGGTGTACCGCGACGAAACGGCGCCGCTGCTGGAGTACTACAGCGACGAGGTGAAGACCGTCGACGCCGTCGGCACCCTCGACGAAGTATTCGCCCGCGCCTTGCGCGCGCTGGGCAAGTAACCGTGCGGGCGCTGGGCCGCCTGCGCAGTCGCAGGGTGGTGGCGCAGCGCAGCGCCGCCGAACTCGACGCGATGGCGGCGGCCGGCGCCGTGGTGGCGGCCGCGCTGCGGGCCGTGCGTGCGGCCGCGGTGGCCGGGGCGTCGACCCTGGGCCTCGACCAGATCGCGGAGTCGGTGATCCGTGAGGCGGGCGCGGTGCCGTCGTTCCTCGGCTACCACGGTTACCCCGCGTCGATCTGCTCATCGGTCAACGACCGCGTGGTGCACGGCATCCCGTCCGCTGCGGAGATTCTCGCCCCCGGGGACCTGGTGTCCATCGACTGCGGCGCGGTGCTGGAGGGCTGGCACGGGGACGCCGCGATCACCTTCGGCGTGGGGAAGCTCGATCCGGCCGACGAGGCGCTCTGCGAGGCGACCCGGGCGTCGCTGGAGGCGGGCATCGCCGCGATGGTCGCCGGCAATCGGCTCACCGACGTGGCGCACGCCATCGAAACCGGTACCCGCGCGGCTGAAGCCCGCCACGGACGGGCGTTCGGCATCGTGGAGGGCTACGGCGGCCACGGCATCGGCCGGCACATGCACATGGACCCCTTCCTGCCCAACGAGGGCTCCCCGGGGCGCGGCCCGCTGCTGGCCCCCGGTTCGGTGCTGGCCATCGAACCGATGCTGACCCTGGGCACCGGCAAGACGGTGGTGCTCGACGACCAATGGACGGTCTGCACCGCCGACGGTTCCCGCGCCGCGCACTGGGAGCACACCGTCGCGGTCACCGAAGCCGGGCCGCGCATACTGACGCTCGGGTGAACTAAACGCCCGGCCCGCTCGTCTGAGTAGGCGGAGGTGATCGAGTGGCGCGTGTGACAAGCGCTGGCCGAGCGTCCGGGGCCGCCGAAGCCGCATTGATGAAGGCGCTCTACGACGAGCACGCCGCGGTGCTGTGGCGCTATGCGCTGCGGCTGACCGGGGACCGCAGCCAGTCCGAGGACGTCGTCCAGGAGACGCTGTTGCGGGCCTGGCAGCATCCCGAGGTCATCGGGGACACCCAGCGGTCGGCGCGCGCGTGGCTGTTCACGGTGGCCCGCAACTTGATCATCGACGACAGGCGCAGTGCGCGGTTCCGCAACGTCGTCGGGTCGACGGACGAGTCGGGCGCGCCCGAACAATCGACGCCGGACGAGGTGAACGCGGCGCTGGACCGCCTGCTCATCGCCGACGCGATGGCTCAGCTGTCCGGCGAGCACCGGGCTGTGATCGAACGGTCCTACTACCGGGGGTGGACCACCGCGCAGATCGCCACCGACCTACAGATCGCCGAGGGGACGGTGAAGTCGCGGCTGCATTACGCCGTGCGGGCGTTGCGGCTCACTCTCCAGGAACTGGGAGTCACGCGATGACGGGTTCCGAACACTTGAGGGGTGACAGAGAATGAAAGACATGATGACACCGCTGACGGGTACCGGACCGCCCGGTGACCCGTACGCGATGTGGGACGCGGCCTACGTGTTGGGCTCGTTGTCCGCGGCCGAGCGCCGCCAGTTCGAGGACCACATGGCCGCCTGCCCGGACTGCCGGGAGGCCGTCGCCGACCTGAGTGGGGTGCCGGCGCTGCTGTCCCGGCTGGACCGCGCGGAAGTGGCCGCAATGGGCGAGTCAGTGCCGGCGGAGATCTCGCCGGATCTGTTGGGTTCGCTGCTGTCGACGGTGCGCTGGCGCCGGCGCCGCACGCGCGCGGCGGCCTGGCTGGCCGCGGCGGCCGTCCTGCTGTCCATCGGCGTGTTCGTCGGCGTCCAGGGGTACTCGTCGGCGCCCGCGCATCAGTCGGCGGCTTCCGGGCAGCCGATGGCGCAGGTCGGGACCACCCTGTTGACGTCGACGGTGCAGGTCAGCAGCCAGCATTGGGGGACGTCGATCAACCTCAACTGTGTCTGCCTGGCTCCCGTGACCGCGCACCACGACACGCTCGCGATGGTCGTGGTCGGCCGCGACGGCAGTCAGACGCGGCTGGCGACGTGGGTGGCCGAACCCGGCCACACCGCGACGCCCGCGGGCAGCATCTCGACCCCGGTCGACCAGATCGCCGCCGTTCAGGTGGTGTCCGCCGACAACGGGCAGGTCCTGCTGCAGCGGTCGCTGTAAGTGCGGTAAGAAAGGGCGTGCCCGCCGCAAGACCGCCCAAGCGTGACCCGATCGCGGCAGCGCGGGCCAACTGGGAACGTGCCGGGTGGAAAGATGTGGCCGAGGGCATGGTCGCGGTCACCTCGGTGATGCGCGCCCACCAGATCCTGCTGGCCCGCGTCGAGACCGCGCTGCGTCCCTACGACCTGAGTTTCTCCCGCTACGAGTTGCTGCGACTGCTGGCCTTCAGCCGGACCGGCGCGCTGCCGATCACCAAGGCGTCGGACCGGCTGCAGGTGCACGTCACCAGCGTGACGCACGCGATTCGCCGGCTCGAAGCCGACGGGCTGGTGCAGCGGGTGCCGCACCCCACGGACGGCAGGACGACGCTGGTGCAGATCACCGACTTGGGGCGCTCCACGGTCGAGGACGCCACGGTCACGCTCAACCAGCGAGTGTTCGCCGACATCGGGATGGGCGCCGACGAATCGCAGGCCCTCGTGTCGTCGATCGAGACGTTGCGGCGCAACGCGGGCGACTTCTGATACTTGTGCGCCTCACCGGGGACACAAGTGTTACCCCTGTGCCTAAGTCGCGGCTCAATCAGTTCGCGCGCAGCATCTCGATCACCGCGCTGAAATCCTTGTCGGCGTGGTCGGCGGCGAATTTGGCATAGATCTCCGCGGCGTGCCGGCCCAGGGGGGCGGCCGAACCGGTGGAGGCCACCGCGTCCATCGCCAGGCCCAGGTCCTTGTTCATCAGCGCGGTCGCGAAGCCGGGCCTGAAGTCGTTGTTGGCCGGCGAGGTCGGGACCGGTCCGGGCACGGGACAGTTCGTGTGCACCGCCCAGCAGTTGCCGGTCGCGCCGGTGATGACGTCGAACAGGGACTGGGCCGACAGCCCGAGCCGCTCGGCCAGAACGAACGCCTCGCCGATCGCGATCTGCTGCACCGCCAGCACCATGTTGTTGCACACCTTGGCGGCCTGCCCCGCACCGGCCGCGCCGCAGTGAATGATCTTGCCGGCCATGGGTTCCAAAAACGGATGAGCGCGACGCAGGCTTTCCGGGTCGCCGCCCACCATGAACGCCAGCGTCCCGGCGACGGCGCCCTTCACCCCGCCCGAAACCGGGGCGTCGAGTTGGGCAACCCCGTGTGATTCCGCCAGCGCGTGCACCTCGCGGGCATCGTTGACCGAGATCGTGGAGCTGTCGATGAACAGTGCGCCCGCGCGGGCGGCGGGCAGGATGTCGGCATAGCAGCGCTTGACCACGTCGCCGCCGGGCAGCATGGTGATGACCACGTCGGCTTCGGCCACCGCGTCGGCCGCGCTGTCGAACACCGCGACCCCGTGGCGTGCCGCGGCTTCGGCCGCCCCCGGGACGGGGTCGAAGCCGCGCACGATGTGTTCGGCGGCAACAAGATTGGCCGACATCGGTGCGCCCATGTTGCCCAGGCCCAAGAATGCGATGCTGCTCATGGCCGCCCTTCTACCCGCTTGCTCTAAGCCGACTTGCGGAACCGGGCGGCCTCGGCCCGGCCGATGACCACCCGCATGATCTCGTTGGTCCCTTCCAGGATCCGGTGCACGCGCAGATCGCGGACGATCTTCTCCAGCCCGTACTCGCGCAGATAACCGTAGCCCCCATGCAACTGCAACGCCTTGTCGGCGACCTCGAAGCAGGTGTCGGTGACGTAGCGCTTGGCCATCGCGCACAACTCCACCTTGTCGGGGTCGTCGGCGTCCAGCGCGCTTGCGGCCCGCCACAACATCAGTCGCGACGTCTCCAGGCCGGTGGCCATGTCGGCCAGGGTGAAGCGGACCGTGGGCTCGTCGAGCAGGGGGGAGCCGAAGGCCTGCCGTTCGCGGACGTAGGCCCCGGCCTTGTCGAAGGCGGCCTGGGCGCCACCGAGCGAGCACGCGGCGATGTTGAGCCGGCCGCCGTTGAGGCCGTTCATCGCGATGCCGAAGCCGGCGCCCTCGCCGTCCGCGCCGCCCAGCATCGCGTCCGCGGGCACCCGCACGTCGTCGAGGATCACCTGCGCGGTGGGCTGCGCGTGCCACCCCATCTTCTCTTCGAGCGCACCGAAACTCACTCCGGGCGTGCCCTTTTCGACGACAAAGGTGGAGATGCCGCGTGGGCCGTCACTGCCTGTTCTTGCCATCACCACGTAAACGTCCGACGCCCCCGCCCCGGAGATGAACTGCTTGACGCCGTCGAGCACATAGTCGCCACCCTGCCGGACCGCGCGGGTGCTCAGCGCGCCGGCGTCCGACCCGGCGCCCGGCTCGGTGAGGCAGTAGCTCGCGATGACGTCCATCGAGGCCAGCCGCGGGACCCAGGCCTTGCGTTGCTCGGGGGTGCCGAACGTATCGATCATCCAGGCGCACATGTTGTGGATGGAAAGGAACGCCGCGGTCGTCGGGTCGGCGATGGCCAACTGCTCGAAGATGCGCACCCCGTCGAGCCGGCGCAGCCCGCTGCCGCCGACGTCCTCGCGGCAATAGATGGCCGCCATACCCAGCTCGGCGGATTCGCGCAGCACGTCGGTCGGGAAGTGCTTGCCGGCGTCCCAGTCCAGGGCGTTCGGGGCGAGGCGTTTGGCGGCGAACGCCGCCGCCGTCTCGCTGATGACCCGCTCGTCATCGTTCAGGGTGAACATGAGCCTCTTATTTCATTGTGGGAATGACGAACTCGGCGCCGTCCTTGATGCCCGACGGCCAGCGCGACGTGACCGTCTTGGTCTTGGTGTAGAACTGGATCGACGCCGGCCCATGCTGGTTGAGGTCGCCGAAACCGGAGCGCTTCCAACCGCCGAAGGTGTGGTAGGCCACCGGAACCGGGATCGGCACGTTCACGCCGACCATGCCCACTTGCACCCGCGAGACGAAGTCGCGGGCGGCGTCGCCGTCGCGGGTGAACAGCGCCACGCCGTTGCCGTACTCGTGCTCGGACGGCAAGCGCAGCGCCTCTTCGTAGTCGTGGGCCCTTACGATGCACAGCACGGGCCCGAAGATCTCGTCGGTGTAGATCGACATGTCGGGCGTGACGTGGTCGAACAGCGTTGGGCCGATGAAGAATCCGCCCTCGAGGCTGGCGTCGTCGAAGGTCAGGTCGTCGCTGCCGCGTTCGCGGCCGTCGATCACGATTTCGGCACCGGCGGCCACACCCTGGTCGATGTAATCGCGCACCCGGGCCACCGCGGCCTCGGTGACCAACGGGCCGTAGTCGGCCTTCGGGTCCAGGCTGTGACCCACGCGCAGGTTATTGATTCGGTCAATGAGCCTGGCGCGCAGCCGTTCCGCGGTCCGCTCGCCGACCGGCACCGCGACGCTGATGGCCATGCACCGCTCGCCCGCGCTGCCGTACCCGGCGCCGATCAGCGCGTCGACGGCCTGGTCGAGGTCCGCGTCGGGCATCACGATCATGTGGTTCTTGGCGCCGCCGAAGCACTGCGACCGCTTGCCGGTCGCCGCGGCCGTCGAGTAGATGTACTGGGCGATGTCGGAGCTGCCGACGAAACCCACCGCCTGGATGTCGGGGTGGTGCAGGATGGCGTCGACGGCCTCCTTGTCGCCGTGCACGACCTGGAACACGCCCGGCGGCAGGCCCGCCTCCAAGAAGAGTTCGGCCAGCCGCACCGGCACCGAGGGGTCGCGCTCGCTTGGCTTGAGGACGAAGGCGTTCCCACACGCCAGCGCCGGTCCGGCCTTCCACAGCGGGATCATGGCCGGGAAGTTGAACGGGGTGATGCCGGCGACCACGCCCAGGGGCTGGCGCAACGAGTAGACGTCGATGCCCGGGCCGGCGCCCTCGGTGTACTCGCCCTTGAGCAGGTGCGGTATGCCGATGGCGAACTCGATGACCTCGATCCCGCGCTGGACGTCGCCGCGCGCGTCGGGCACCGTTTTGCCGTGCTCCAGGGACAGCAACTCGGCGAGCTCGTCCATGTGGTCGTTGACCAGCTCGACGAATCGCATCAGCACGCGGGCGCGGCGTTGCGGATTCCACGCGGCCCAGCCCTTCTGGGCCTCGACGGCCGACGCCACGGCGGCGTCGATGTCCGCCTTGCCGGCCATCGGCACCTGTGCCTGCACCTGCCCGGTGCTGGGATTGAACACGTCGGCCGTGCGGGTGGACTGGCCGGCGGTGCGCTTGCCGTCGATGAAGTGGGGGATCTGGCTGGTCATGGGTGCCCTCGGGTGTCGGAACGTGGGGATACTTGCATATCCTAGTAACTGGCTTCGGCCGTTGGCAAGCAGAGTCACAATGTGCTGAAGGTCGACACGCGCGGATCCGTTGCGGAGCCTTGTTTCGGCGGACGTTGGGCCCCCAGCGATCTGTGACGAGATCGGGGTGCACGGCCCCCGATGACGGCGCTAGGTGTCGAAAACCATTGTCCCGTAACTGCTCGGGCTGTACGAAAGGTAGATCGGACCGTCCAGGAACGGAATGACGCCGGTGTTGAAATTGGCTCCGTATAAGCCGCTTGTCAGGACCGGCATCTGTTGCGAACCGGCGTTGGTCGTGTACAGCAACGTGCCGCCGGTGGTGTAGACGGAGACGCTGGTTCCCGAAGCCACGTATCCGTAGCCGTCGGTGGGTGGTCCCAGCGCCGAAGGGATCGCCCCGTCCAAGCCGCCGGAATCGATGAAGGCGCCCCCGGTCGGTTGCAGAAGCCCGTTGTTGATACGCACGTCGAGGGTGGTCACCGGCGCCCCGGTCACCGACGCGTAGGACGGCAACGGGTTGGCTCCGAACTCCATGATCCCCGCGGGTTCGTCGATCAGGACGCCCTGGCCCCAGCCGCCGGGCAATGCGGTCACCGGGCTGGTCGTCCCAATCGGGCCACCCGAATTGACACCGATGCCCAAAATGGCCGGAACTTGCGAATACGGGGCACCGTTGAAGGTCGCGGAGGTGACGACGGCAACGGTGGTGGGCGAGGTGACGAGTCCGTTCCCGAAATTCACCGGTGCCGTATAGGTGTTGTAGTACTCGGTCAGGTAATTCCCGGGTTCGCCGTAATTGACGTAACCGCTGCCGGTGGGCGCGCCGAGGCTCTGCGGATTGACATCTTGCGACGGGAGAATGAGACCCTTGGATCCGGTGTCAACGATCACCGGCACACTGGGCCCGTTGGCCACCGAGATGTATGCGATCAGGTCGCCGTTTTGATACAGCAATTGGATCGTGGCTATGCCCGGGGCGCCGGTCGCCCCGGCGGTGCCGAACAACTGGCCGCCACGGCCGCCCGCGCCGCCGAGCGCGCCCGGGCCGCCGCTCCCACCGTTCCCGCCGTTGCCGATCAGGCCGGCGGATCCGCCGGCGCCACCGGGTGCTCCCTGGGCGGTGCTGTTCCCGCCGTTGCCGCCGTTGCCCCACAACAGGCCGCCGGCGCCGCCGGGTGTCCCGACCCCCTGCGCGTTGGTAACGCCGTTGGCGCCGTTGAGGATCAGCGGGCGACCCAGTAACAGGTTGGTCGGCGCGTTGATCACGGCGAGCACGGCCTGCTGGAGGATTTGCAGCGGGTTGGCGCTGGCGGCCTCGGTAACCGCGTACGTACTCGCACCCGCGTTGAGGGTCTGCATGAATTGGGCGTGAAACGCCGCGGCCTTTGCCGTCAGTTCCTGATATTCCGTCGCGTATTCGGAGAATATCGTCGTGATGGCCGTCGATACCTCGTCGGCACCGGCCGCGATGATTTCCGTTGTGGGTGCCGCTGCCGCCGCATTGGCCGCTCCGATGGCTGAACCGATGCTCGCCAAATTCGCCGCGGCATCGGTCACCATTTCGGGCGCTGCGATCACGAACGACATGCGACACCTCCGACAGCCCATTCATTAGAGCGCTCGGCCACCCCGATCGGCGCTTAACGGATGGTAGGAGGCATCCGGTGAGAAATTAGCCGTTTTCGCCAGTGCTCGGCGTGTTTCGGCGTGTTCGGATCGCGCAGTCAGCCGTCCCGCATGCCGTCGATGAACCGCTGCGTTTCCTCCCAGGTCGGCAGCAGGCCCGAGGCGCGCACCTCGGCGAAGCTGGGGGCCACGGCATCCCGGTCGGACAGGGTAGGGGCGGCGCCGTCAACGAGCGGCCAATCGATCGCCAGCTCGGGATCCGTCGCGCAAATGGTGTGCTCCCGCTGCGGGTTGTACTCCGACGAGCACAGGTACATCACCGTCGAGTTGTCTTGCTAACGCAAGGAATCCGTGCGCCGAGGCCCTCGGAGATGTAGACCGTCCTGCGGTCCGGTCGTCGAGGAGAACCGAGTCCCACTGGCCGAAAGTCGGTGAGCCGACCCGGACGTCGACGACGACGTCGAACACCGAACCGGACACGCAGGTCACGTACTTGGCCTGGCTCGGCGGCACCTCGGCGAAGTGCACGCCACGCAGCACACCGGCCGACGACACCGAGCAGTTGGCCTGCCGGACGTCCAGGCGATGACCGGCGAAACCGGTGAAATCGCGGTCCTTGAGCCATTCGAAGAACATGCCGCGGGAGTCGCCGTGGATCGTGGGGGTGATCTCCCAGGCCCCGGGGATCTTGAGCTCGCGGACTTGCATCTCAGCGGCCTCGTTCCTCGTAGCGGGCCTCGGCGGCGTCCTTCAACGGCCGCCACCAGCTTTCGTTCTCGCAATACCAGTCGATCGTGGCGCGCAGGCCGTCCTCGAAATTGCTGTGCGGGGGCGTCCAATCCAGTTCGTCGTAGAGCGTCGACGGGTCGATGGCATACCGCAGGTCGTGTCCGACGCGGTCGGGGACGTGGTCGAAGTCGTCGGGGTCGCGACCCATCATCTTCAGCAGCGTGCGCAGCACGGTCAGGTTGTCGCGCTCGCCCTCCGCGCTGATCAGGTATGTGCGGCCGATCTGGCCCCGTTCCAGGATCCGCCGGACCGCGCTGTTGTGGTCTTCGACGTGGATCCAGTCACGGACGTTGGCGCCGTTGCCGTACAGCTTGGGCCGGCGGCCGGTGAGCACGTTGGTGATCTGGCGGGGGATGAACTTCTCGACGTGCTGGTACGGCCCGTAGTTGTTGGAACAGTTGGAGATCGTGGCGCGCACGCCGATAGGACCGCACCCAGGCCCGAACCAGCATGTCCGCGCCGGCCTTGGTCGCCGAGTACGGACTCGACGGGTCATACGGCGTCGACTCGGTGAACCGCTTGGGATCGTCGAGCTCAAGGTCGCCGTAGACCTCGTCGGTCGAGATGTGGTGCAGCCGCACGCCGTGGCGTCGCACCGCTTCCAGGACGGTGAACGTCCCGATCACGTTCGTGTACACCGACGGCACCGGGTCGTCCAGCGCGTTGTCGACGTGGCTCTCCGCGGCGAAATGCACGACCGCGTCGCACTCCGCGACCAGTTGCATAACCAACTCGGTGTCGGTGATGGTGCCCTCGACGAATCTGATCGCGTGGTCGATCTCGGCCAGCGACTCGCGGCGGCCTGCGTAGGTCAAGGCGTCGAGCACTGTCACGTCGTCTTCGGGGTGTTCGCGCACCGTGGCATGCACGAAGTTGGCGCCGATGAAGCCGGCGCCTCCGGTGACCAGCAGTCGCATGGTCAGACACCATAGACGAGGGGCGCGGCCAGTCGGTGCCGGTTAGCCCAACTGCCCGGCCGATTCCCGGCGAGCGGCGGCTTCAGGGACGGGTCAGTCCGAGCGGCCCCGCCAGCTCGGCCAGCGCCGACACCAGGTTTTCATCCCTGGTGAGAACCTGCACGGGCACGTGGTCGGCGCCGGCGTCGAGGTGCTGCTTCAGCCGCGCCGCGACCTGCTCGGGGGTGCCGTACGCCACGACCGCGTCGACGAGGCGGTCGCTGCCCGGCCGGGCGACCTCCTGGTCGGAGAAGCCGAGCCGCTTCCAGCTGTTGCGGTAATTGGCCAGGTTGAAGTAGATGTCGAGCGCCCTGCGGCCGACCGAGCGCGCCTTCTCGGCGTCGGTGGTGAGTACCACCTTGTGCTCCGGCGCCAGGAACGCCGACGGGCCCATCAGTTCGCGGGCGTGCGCCGTGTGCTCCGGCGTGGTCAGGTACGGGTGGGCGCCGGCGCTGCGTTGCGCGGACAGCTTCAGCACCCGCGGTCCCAGGGCGGCCACCACCCGCCGGTTGGCGGGCACCCCGTAGTCGTCCAGCCGGTCCAGGTACTCCACCAGCGCGTCGTACGGCTTGCGGTACTCGCTGTGTGCCTCGGGATGGCCCACGCCGATACCGAGCAGGAAGCGCCCCGGGTAGGCCTTGTCGATGCGGTGGAATGACTCGGCGACCGGCTTGGCGGCGGCGGTCCAGATGTTGACGATGCCGGTGGCCACCTGAAGCGAGGTGGTCGCCGCCAGGATGGGCTCCACCCAGGCCAGTTCCGCCGGCGGCGAACCGCCCACCCAGACGGCCCCGTAGCCCAGGGATTCGATTTCTTTGGCTTGTTGTGGCGTGACACCGCGTCCGAACGATCCGAACCGGCCGAGATTTGGCTTGCTCGCTGCATCGGTCATGGTTGTCCCAACCCGCCCGCCGCCCCGCCCTATTCCTGTCCAGATGCACGACTTGCCGCCTGTCGTGTTCCCGCCGGCCGCCGGACAGCAGCGCCGCAAAATACCTGCCACCATGGTCGAGTGCGCGTTATGGTGCTGAAACGGTGCTCCGGGAGGCCTCCTTGCAGGAAATTTCGTTCGGTTGCTACCAGCTGATCGAATTACTGGGTCGCGGCGGCATGGGTGAGGTGTGGCGGGCTCACGACACCGTCATCGACCGGATTGTCGCGCTCAAGATATTGTCTGCCGACATTTCCCGCGACGAGGTTTTCCAGCGTCGGTTCCGACGCGAGGCGCACGCGGTTGCGCGACTGAACAGTCCGCACGTCGTACCGATCCACACCCACGGGGAAATCGATGGACGGCTGTTTTTGGACATGCGGCTGATCGAGGGCCGAAACCTGCAGTCCGTCTTGGACAGCGGGCCGCTGCCGCCGGAGCGGGCGGTGCACGTCACCGAGCAGATCGCCAAGGCATTGCACGCGGCACACAAGGTGGGGCTGTTGCACCGGGATGTGAAGCCGTCGAACATCTTGATCGACGACGAGGACTATGCCTACCTGATCGATTTCGGGCTCGTCCTCACTGCCGATGGGCGGGGTTTGACCACGACGGGCGGCATGGTGGGGACCTTCCGCTACATGGCGCCGGAACGGTTCAAAACGGAGGATGTCGGCGCCCCTACGATCGACGCCCGCTCGGACAGCTATGCGTTGGCCTGCGTTCTTTATGAGTGCTTGACCGCCGAGCACGCAATCCGTGGCTACACCCTGGAGCAACAGATCGGCAATCACTTGGTCGCCCCGCCGCCACGGCCGTCGGACTCCAACCCGGCGCTGCCCGGGGGCTTCGACGTGGTGATCGCCAAGGGCATGGCCAAGAGGCCGGGCGACCGCTACGACACCGTGCTGGGGCTGGCGCGAGCCGCTCGCGAGGCCCTCACGACGCCGAGTTGCCCGCCCGGTTCCCCGCCGCCCCTGGTTCGGCAGCTTGCGGCGCCGCAGGACGCCGCCATCGCGGACATCGTCGACCGGCGCCCGCCCACCATGGGCTCGTTTGTCCGCGGAGAACCTACCGCCGTCGCGTGGCCGGAATCCCCACCCGGTGCGCCGTCTTCACGGTTTGCGCCGTCCCGGCCGTGGTGGCGGCGCAAAGCCGTGATCATCTCGGCAGCCGCCCTGCTTGCCGTTGTGGTCGTGGTTCTTGCTCTGGTCGCTGTCAGCCAGCACGGCGGGGGAGGTTCCCTGGATACGGCGTTGCCGTTCAGCGGCCTGCGTGAGCCCGAAGGGGTCGCGGTGGATCGTGGCGGGACCGTGTACGTCGCCGACACCCTGCACAACCGGGTGCTGGCGTTAACCGCGGGTTCGAGGGAGCAAACCTTGCTGCCGTTCGAAGGCCTGAGCTTTCCGACGGGTGTGACGACAGACGACACCGGCGCTGTGTACGTCAACGATGCCGGCAACAAGCGGGTGGTGGTGCTCGCCGCCGGCTCGAAGAAGCAATTTCAACTGCCATTCAGTGACCTCGGCAACCCGACCGGCCTGGCCGTAGACCGCGCCCACACCGTCTACGTCACCGATACCGAAAAGAATCGGGTGGTTGCTCGTGCCGCCGACTCGACCGCTGAACGTGTCCTGCCCTTCACTGGTCTCAACACTCCCACCGGATTGGTGGTAGCGGACAACGGAACGATCTATGTCGCCGACGGTGGCAACAACCGGGTGCTGGCGCTAGCCCGCGGCTCAACCAACCAAAGCACATTGCCGTTCAGCGGCCTCTCCGGTCCCGGCGGGGTGACGGTGGACGGTCACGGTGCCGTGTACGTCACCGACAGCGGGGACAATCGGGCCCTGAAACTTCCCCCGGGCTCGAGCACGCAGGTGGTACTGCCGTTCTCCAGCCTGGACTATCCGTGGGGTCTCGCGGTTGGCGTCGACGGCACGGTCTACGTAGCCGGCCACAACAACAAGATCCTGGCGCTGCCGCAGCGATAAGGGCCGGGCGGAGCGGTGCCGCTTCAGAGAGCGATTCCCTTCCGCGATTTTGGCTAACGTGAAACGCCAGGTATCGTGGGGTAACGGTGCGGCCTACGCGCCGGCTTTTGTGTGTCCAGTCCCCAGGAATTCCCGGTTACCGGCTCACGTTGGGAAGTCGGGGCCGCTGTCGCGCCGCTCCGGGCTCAGGCGAACGAAACTAAAAGACGAGGATTTCTGGGAAGTTTATGGCCAAGAAGGACGGTGCCATAGAGGTCGAGGGCCGGGTGGTCGAGCCCCTGCCCAATGCGATGTTCCGCATTGAGTTGGAGAACGGCCACAAGGTGCTTGCCCACATCAGCGGCAAGATGCGGCAGCACTACATCCGCATCCTGCCCGAGGACCGGGTGGTGGTGGAGTTGTCTCCCTACGACCTGTCCCGGGGCCGCATCGTGTACCGGTACAAGTGACAAGCAGCCCGAACCGTACAACCGACGAGTAGAGAAGAACAGGATCGAACGGCCGTGAAGGTGAACCCGAGCGTCAAGCCCATCTGTGACAAGTGCAGGGTGATCCGTCGGCATGGGCGGGTCATGGTGATCTGCCCCGACCCGCGCCACAAGCAACGGCAAGGCTAGTAGCCGCGTCCGGCGATTATGCAGTCCGTGAAACGGACTGAGGAGGAGCCGGACAATCAGATCCACCACAACTGAATGCAGACCTCCCAGTACCAGTGAGCGATACGCGCTCATCCACGCCCGGACGGAGGCCGGGCCCCGCCCCGTTCGGGCGGGAACGGGCTGGGATCAGACCTCCGCCGAGAAAAAGAGGAACGCCACCTATGGCTCGATTAGTCGGCGTCGATCTGCCGCGCGACAAGCGTATGGAGATCGCCCTGACCTACATCTTCGGCGTCGGCCGGACCCGCTCCAACGAAATTTTGGCGGCCACCGGCATCGACAAGGACCTGCGCACCAGGGACCTGACCGACGACCAACTCACTCATCTGCGCGACTACATCGAAGCCAACCTGAAGGTGGAGGGTGACCTGCGCCGCGAGGTGCAGGCCGACATCCGCCGCAAGATCGAGATCGGCTGCTACCAGGGTCTGCGGCACCGCCGCGGCCTGCCGGTGCGCGGCCAGCGGACCAAGACCAACGCGCGGACCCGCAAAGGCCCCAAGCGCACCATCGCAGGCAAGAAGAAGGCCAGGTAAACCATGCCACCGAAGAAGGCGAGCGCCGCGGGCCCCAAGAAGGGACAGAAGACCCGCAAGCGGGAAAAGAAGAACATCCCGCACGGGGCCGCGCACATCAAGAGCACGTTCAACAACACGATCGTGAGCATCACCGACCCGCAGGGCAACGTCATCGCCTGGGCATCGTCGGGCCACGTCGGCTTCAAGGGCTCGCGGAAATCGACTCCGTTCGCCGCGCAGCTTGCTGCCGAGAACGCCGCGCGCAAGGCCCAGGAGCACGGGGTGCGCAAGGTCGACGTGTTCGTCAAGGGCCCGGGTTCCGGCCGCGAGACCGCGATCCGGTCCCTGCAGGCCGCCGGACTGGAGGTCGGCGCGATCTCCGACGTCACTCCCCAGCCCCACAACGGCTGCCGTCCGCCCAAGCGCAGAAGGGTCTAGGAGACAGAACCATGGCTCGTTACACGGGACCCATCACCCGCAAGTCGCGCCGGCTGCGTACCGACCTCATCGGCGGCGACCAGGCGTTCGAGAAGCGCCCCTACCCGCCCGGCCAGCACGGCCGAGCGCGGATCAAGGAAAGCGAATATCTGCAGCAGCTGCAGGAGAAGCAGAAGGCCCGCTTCACCTACGGCGTCATGGAAAAGCAGTTCCGCCGCTACTACGAAGAGGCCGTGCGGCAGCCCGGCAAGACCGGTGAGGAACTGCTGCGCATCCTGGAGAGCCGCCTGGACAACGTGGTGTACCGCGCCGGCCTGGCGCGCACCCGCCGCATGGCCCGCCAGCTGGTCAGCCACGGGCACTTCAGCGTCAACGGCGTGAAGGTGGACGTCCCCAGCTACCGGGTGTCGCAGTACGACATCGTCGACGTGCGGGACTCCTCGCTCAACACGGTGCCGTTCCAGATCGCGCGCGAGACGGCGGGCGACCGCCCGATCCCCAGCTGGCTGCAGGTCGTCGGGGAGCGCCAGCAGATCCTGATCCACCAGCTGCCCGAGCGGGCGCAGATCGACGTGCCGCTCACCGAGCAGCTCATCGTCGAGTTCTACTCGAAGTAAAGCGCAACCCTTCTGCTCCGACATCCGCCGGAGCAGACACCTAACGGCATCAAATAGCGGGTGCCGAGAAGGAGAAGAAGAAACACCATGCTGATCTCTCAGCGACCCACACTGTCCGAAGAGGTGTTGACCGACAGCCGGTCCCAGTTCGTCATCGAACCGCTGGAGCCCGGATTCGGCTACACCCTGGGTAACTCGCTGCGTCGCACGCTGCTGTCGTCGATTCCCGGCGCGGCCGTCACCAGCATCCGGATCGACGGCGTGCTGCACGAGTTCACCACCGTGCCCGGCGTCAAGGAAGACGTCACCGACATCATCCTCAACCTCAAGGGTCTGGTCGTGTCGTCCGAGGAGGACGAGCCGGTCACCATGTACCTGCGCAAGCAGGGTCCGGGTGAGGTCACCGCGGGCGACATCGTGCCGCCCGCCGGCGTGACCGTGCACAACCCGGCCATGCACATCGCGACGCTGAACGACAAGGGCAAGCTCGAGGTCGAGCTCGTCGTCGAGCGTGGCCGCGGCTACGTCCCCGCCGTGCAGAACCGGGCCTCGGGTGCCGAAATCGGCCGCATCCCGGTCGATTCCATCTACTCGCCGGTGCTCAAGGTCACCTACAAGGTCGAGGCCACCCGCGTCGAGCAGCGCACCGACTTCGACAAGCTGATCCTGGACGTCGAGACCAAGAGTTCCATCACCCCCCGCGATGCGCTGGCCTCGGCCGGCAAGACGTTGGTCGAATTGTTCGGCCTGGCAAGGGAACTCAACGTCGAGGCCGAGGGCATCGAGATCGGGCCGTCGCCGGCGGAGGCCGACCACATCGCGTCGTTCGCGTTGCCGATCGACGACCTGGACCTGACCGTGCGCTCCTACAACTGCCTCAAGCGCGAGGGCGTGCACACCGTCGGCGAGCTGGTGTCGCGCACCGAGTCCGACCTGCTCGACATCCGCAACTTCGGCCAGAAGTCCATCGACGAGGTCAAGGTCAAGCTGCATCAGCTGGGACTGTCGCTCAAGGACAGCCCGCCCAGCTTCGACCCCTCCGAGGTCGCCGGCTACGACGTCGCCACCGGCACCTGGTCCACCGAGGGCGCCTACGACGACCAGGACTACGCGGAAACCGAACAGCTGTAGTTCTCTCGAGAACCATCTAGACAGGAGCGTCAGCAATGCCCAAGCCCACCAAGGGTCCTCGCCTCGGCGGGTCGTCGTCGCACCAGAAGGCCCTCTTGGCGAACCTGGCCACGTCGCTGTTCGAGCACGGGCGGATCAAGACGACCGAGCCGAAGGCGCGCGCGTTGCGGCCGTACGCCGAGAAGCTGATCACGCACGCGAAGAAGGGCTCGCTGCACAACCGTCGAGAGGTGCTGAAGAAGATCCGCGACAAGGACATCGTGCACGCCCTGTTCGCCGAGATCGGGCCGTTCTTCTCCGACCGTAACGGCGGGTACACCCGCATCATCAAGGTCGAGCCGCGCAAAGGCGACAACGCCCCGATGGCCGTCATCGAGCTGGTGCGGGAGAAGACCGTCACGTCGGAGGCCGACCGGGCGCGCCGGGTGAAGGCCTCGAAGCCGGCCAAGCCCCAGGCGGCGGAGGCCCCGGAGGTTAAGGCGGCGGCGCCGCAGGCCGCGGTCGAGCCGGAGGCCGTGGACACGAAGGCCGCCTCGGCCTCCTCCGAAGCCTCCGAAGCCTCGGAGGCCCCGGAGGCTAAGGCGGCGGCGCCGCAGGCCGCGGTCGAGCCGGAGGCCACCGAAGCCACCGAGGCCACCGAGGACACGGCGGTCCCCGTCGACGAGCCCGAAGGCGCCTCCGAGGATTAGCGAGGACGTCCGTCTGCGGCTGGACATCGCCTACGACGGAACCGAATTCGCGGGCTGGGCAGCCCAGTCCGGGCAGCGGACTGTCGCCGGCGTCCTCGACGAGGCGCTGACCACGGTTTTCCGCAGCCCGGTGCGTCTGCGGGCCGCCGGCCGCACCGATGCGGGCGTCCACGCCACCGGGCAGGTGGCCCACGTGGACGTGCCCGTGCAGGCGGTGGTGAACGCGCACGGCCGGTCGCCGCGCACCGGTGATCCGGAGTTCCTGCCGCTGCTGCGCCGCCTCGGCCGTTTCCTGCCCACCGACGTCCGGGTCACCGGAATCGTGCGCGCGGCTGAAGGGTTCGACGCCCGGTTCTCGGCGCTGCGCCGCCACTACGTTTACCGGTTGTCGACGGCGCCCTACGGTGTGCTGCCGCAGCAGGCCCGCTACGTGACGGCGTGGCCGCGCGCCCTGGACCTGGCCGGGATGAACACCGCTTCACGGGAGCTGTTGGGGCTGCATGATTTTGCCGCGTTCTGCCGTCAGCGTGAAGGCGCCACCACCATCCGCGACCTGCAGCGGCTGGACTGGTCGCGCGAGGGCGATCTGATCATCGCGCACGTCACGGCCGACGCGTTCTGCTGGTCGATGGTGCGGTCGCTGGTCGGGGCGCTGCTTGCGGTCGGCGAGCACCGGCGCCCGGTGTCATGGTGCGGCGAGTTGCTCTGCGCCGCCGAGCGGTCCAGCGACTTCGCGGCCGCGCCGGCGCACGGCTTGACGCTCGTCGGCGTGGATTACCCGCCCGACGACCAGTTGGCCGCCCGAAACCTGATCACCCGGGACCTGCGAACCCGCGGTTAGTGGCGATCGCGAGCGCGGCGGAGCCGGGCGAAGCGCGGTCGCCACCATCAGGGCTAAACCTTGCCCGCGACGAACTTCGCGGCCTGGTTCGTCAGCCCCGGGACGTAGCCCAGATGGGCACTCCACTGGGTGCCGTTCGAGCAAATCGGGTCGCCCGTGTTGCACAGATCGATCGTCTTGCCGTCGAAACTGGGCGTCAGCGCATTCATCAGTCCGCTCGCGCGGGCGGACGGGTTGCCGAAGAGGGCGACGGCGGCGACGTGATCGGCGGCGTCGGCCGGCAGGGGCTGGCGGAAGCCCAGGCCGGGAAGTGGTGCAGCGGTGACGATGTCGACGACGGCCGCGCCCTGAGAGTACCCGCCGAGCACCTCCTTGGTGTTGGGGCAGTCGTTGGCCATCTGCTGGACGTGGTTGCTGGCGTCGTTCGCGCCCCGGGTGGCGGCCAGGAAGTCCTTACTGGCCGGGTAGTTGACCCCATACACGCCAACGCTTTTGCGGGTGTCCTGGCGCAACGAGCTGACGAACGCCTGACCCACCTTCCCGATGCCCGGCGGCTCGTCGGTTCCCCGGGCGAACACGACCTCGACGTCGGGGCACGATGCCGAGGCGAGGGGTACCAGCTTGGGCACGACGAAAAGGGCTGCGGCCGCAAGCAATGCGGCGGTCAGCCCCAGCCGGATAAGCCTCACATGACGAGGCTACGGACCGTTGATGGGCCCTACGGTCAAGCGCCGGTAACGATTTAGACGAGGGGAGCCTGCGGAGCGGGAGTGTCGGGCACGTTGGGCGCCGGAACCGACGGGCCGGCCCCGGGCGCCTGGGGCTGGTAACCCGGGGTCTGGGGGCCGTATCCGGGCGGCTGTGGCGCATAGGCGGGCATCTGGGGCCCGTATCCGGGCACCTGCTGGCCGGCGCCGGCCAGCAGCTTGGACGCGACGAAGGCGGCCGCCTCGTTGGTGTAGGCGGGGACGTAGCCCTCGGTGTGCCCGCTCCACTCGTTGCCGGGGCCCGCGTGGCAGATCGGGTCCTCGGGGTTGCACAGGTCGATCGCCTTGGACCCGAGCAGGGTGCTTGCCTTCGGCAGTGAGCCGCCGGCGCGGTCGGCCACATCGCCGAAGGTGGCGACGGCCGCAACATGGCCGGCCAGGTCCGGCGGGAGCGAGCTGCCCCAGCTGATGCCGCCGATGGGGACGCCGGCGACGATGTCCATCACGGACGCGCCTTGCGAATAGCCGCCGAGCACGATCTTGGTGCTCGGGCACTTCGCCACGGTCTGCTTGACGCGGTTGATCGTGTCGTTGGCGCCGTCACCGCCGTGCAGCTGCAACTTGCTGGCGGCGTAGTTCACCCCGTACGCGTCGATGGTCATGCCCCCGGTCTGCTGGCGCAGCGAGTCGACGAAGGCGTCGCCGACGCGGCCCAGGCCGGGCGGCTCGTTGGTTCCGCGGGCGAAGATGACCTCCACGTCGGGGCAGTCGTCGGCGGAAGCGGCAGGGACGGTGTGGGGGGTGACGAGGGTCACGGCGGCGGCAACGAGCGCGGCGGCAATAAGGCCGACCCAGCGGCCGGCCGACCGCGCGCTGCCCCCCCGTGGGCCACGTGTCCTCTGAAGAGTCACCTTCGAATGTTAACCGCAGCGGGCCGGGTACGGAAAACTCGCTGACCTGTGGAGGAGGGACGCGAGGCTGCCCGGGGTGGGTCTACCGTGAGCGGAACTCACGTCGCAGATCGGGGGATCCGTGCCGCGCCAGCCGACCACCTGGCTGCAGGTCAGTGGCCACCGATTCCTGCTGCGCCGCCTCGAGTGCGCGTTGCTGACCGGCGATCCCGGCAGCGCCGGCGGCCGGCTGGCTCCGCTGGCACTGGGCTGCGTGCTGGCGGCCGTCGCCACGGCCGGATGCGCGTTGTTGGCTTTGCTGCGACCGCAGCCGCCGCTCGACCGGGCCCCCATCGTGGTGACCCGGGAATCCGGGGCGCTGTACGTGCGGGTCGGCGACACCTGGCACCCGGCGCTGAACCTGGCTTCGGCGCGGCTGGTTGCCGCGAGCGCTGCCGACCCGCTGCCGGTGCGCGAATCGGATCTGGCCCGGGTCAAACGCGGCCCTTCGCTGGGCATTTCGGGCGCGCCTCAGGTCCTCGGCAGGCCACTGTCAGCCAACGAGTCGGTGTGGACGATCTGCGACGAAGGCGATACCGGTGCGACGACGGTCATCATCGGAGCAGCGCAGGCGTCGTCGGTGCGTCGCCTGGGTCCCGGCATGGGCGCGCTGGTCACGCCGCCGTCGGGTTCGCCGGCCTACCTCCTGTACGACGGCCGGCGCGCGGTGGTGGATCTCGCCGACGCCGCGGTGCTGCGCGCGCTCCGGCTCGAGGGCCGGGCACCGCGGCGGGTGTCGCAGGCGTTGCTGAACGCCGTCCCGGAGGGGAGCCCCATCACGGCACCGCGGTTCCGCGGCGCCGGCGACGCGGTGGCCGGGCTGCCCGGCATTCCGGTCGGAACGGTGCTGCGGATCGCCCGGGCAGAGGGTGACGAGTATTACGCCGTCGTGGCCGGCGGCGTTCAGCGCATCGGCCCGGTCGCGGCCGACGTCCTGCGGTTCAGCGACTCGCGCGGTACCGCCAACACCGTCACCGTCGCGGCCGACGTCATCCGGGCCGCCGCGATCGTCGACAGCCTGCCGGTGGCGAGCTTCCCGGACCGGGCACCGGCGCTGCTGGACGGCGGCGGGGGCCTGTGTGCCACGTGGGGCCCCGCCCCGTCCGGTCGCTCCGCCGTCGCGTTGCTGGCCGGGCCCGGCCCGTCGGTGCCGCCCGGCCACGCGCCGGTCACCTTGGCGCAGGCCGACGGCCGCGGCCCGGCTCTCGACGCCGTCTATCTGCCGCCCGGCCGCAGCGCCTATGCGACGGGCGACGGTCCCGGCGGCACCCGTTACCTCGTCACCGAGACCGGAGTGCGGTTCGCCGTTCACGACGACGACGCGGCGCGCGACCTCGGTTTGCCCGCCGCCGCCCCGGCACCCTGGGCGATGCTGAGCGCGCTGCCGTCCGGGCCGGAGCTGAGCCGGGGGAAGGCGTCAGTCGCCCGGGACGCCGTCGCGGGTCCGCCGTAACGCCCGGGTGCCCGCGCCGACCGTCAGGGCGGCCACCAGCGTGAGCAGGCAGGCGCCCGCCCCCCGCAACGCGACGTTCCGGGCGCGCGGGCTCGGCGGTCCTGTCGGGACCGGGGCGGCGACCGGTAGGGGCGCCGGGGCCGGCGCCGGCGGCGGCGGCGGGCGGGCTCCAGTCCGTGCCGACCGCGGCCAGGGCGTCGACGGTGCCGTTGCCGACGAGCGGGTCCCGCCCGGCGGCCGGGTGATGCGCCGTGGATTCGATGCGCCGCATCACCTGTCGCGCGGTGAGCGCCGGGAAGCGGGCCCGCACCAGCGCGACCAGCCCGCTGACCACCGGCGCGGCGTAGCTGGTGCCGGAGACCGGCCGCGAGCCCAGTGAGGTCACCTCCTCGCCGGGGGCAGCGACGTCGACCCAGGGGCCGCCCAGGGTGAACGCGGAGGGCGTACCGCCGTGGCTCACCGAACCGACGGTCAGCACGTAGTCGTCGTACCAGGCGGGGCTGACGGCGACCGTGGCGGTGTCCCACGTCGCGTCCGGCCGCTGCGGCGGGCACCTGGTGGCGCCCCCGGAGTTGCCCGCCGGGGCCACGACGACCGCGTTCTTGATGTCGACGGCATAGGCCAGCGCCGCGCCCAGCGCCCGGTCGTCGAGGGACGAGGCGGCCGGGACGCAGGCCACCGACGAGATATTGATCACCGACGCGCCGAGATCCGCTGCCGTCCGGACGGCCTTCGCCAGGGTCTCGACGTCGCCGACCCCCGCGTGTGCGCGGTCGCCGGCCGGGGCGAACTTGCCGCTGGACTGCCGGATGCCGACGACGGTGGCCTCGGGGGCCACGCCGCTGAAACCCGCGCGATGCGGATCGGCGGAGGCGGCGATGATGCCGGCGACCAGGGTGCCGTGCGCGTCGCAGTCCTGGGTCCCGTCGCCGGTGGACACGTAGTCACCCCCGGGCACTACGTCGGGCAGGCGGGGATGCCGCGAGACGCCGGTGTCGATCACCGCGACCCGCTGCCCGGCACCGCGGGTGAGCTGCCAGAGGCGCGGCAGGTCCATCAGGGGCGGGGGCCGGTCCTGACCCGGCTCTCCCGTGTCGGGGGGCAGCGCTTCGCACGTCTCGCGCTGCACGGTCGGCCACGGCGGCGCCGGCAATGCCGGGCGGGGCAGCCACTTGCCGTCGATCTTCGGCGGGAAGACCGCCTGCGCCTGGGGGATTGCCAGCTGGGTCAGCGCCGCCAGCACGGGTGCCGCCAGCAGCCGCGCGATGCGCGGGTTCACCCGAGGACCAGTCCGCGAACGGCCCCGTAGAGGCCGCAGACCCAGCCGGTCAGCGGAATCAGGGCGACCACAACCGACGACTCCACCAATTCGCGGCTTCGGCGTGCGACCGGGGAGAACGACAGCGAGGGAATCACGAAGCCCACGCACATCGCCGCCGCGGCCAGCATGGCCGACCCGGCGGCGATCCAGGGTGCGTGCTGCGGAAAGTGGAGCGCGGCGACGCCGAACGTGGTTGCGGTGACGGTCAATCCGGTGATCGCGAACACGAGCGCTCGCCTGGCGTCGTTGCTGCGCGAACGCAGCAGCAGCAGCGCACCGGTGAGGGCACCGAAGGCGAGGCAGGACAAGCGCGGCGCGCCGGCGACCACCGTGACCACGGCGCCGACGGCGGCTGACGACGAGAAGGCCGCGAGTAGGCCGGCCAGCCAGGCGTCGGCGCGTACCGCCTTGGCGGCCAAACGGTCCGTGTCGACGTCGTCGGCATCCGGGGAGAGCCGGGGCGACAATCCGGCCAGCGCGATCGACACCCGCGCCGCCACTCCGAGCAGTCCCAGGGACACCAGGACGGACAGCGAACCGAGCGTCTGCATGGGGGCGGAAGTGAGCACCCCCGCCAACGCCGCCGCGGCAACGAGGACGGTGCCGCACGAGACCGCGGTCATCGTGGCGGCGCCGCAGCCCGAGGCCCGCACGGCGAACACCGCGGTGACCGCCGCCGCCGACGCGGCCAGCAAGGCGTTGGGCATCCCCGGCACGCCCGGCACGGCGAGGAATCCGGCGACCGCCGCGAATGCGGTGGCGATGACGCCGAGCGTCAGCCCGGCGATCGCATCTCGACACGCGCGGGCCGCCATCGTGGCGAACATCAGGGCGATCAGGCAGGCGCACGCCGCAACCCCGGCGCCGCCGCCTTCGTTGCGGATGAACGCGTTTCGCACGAGCGCCAGCCCTCCGACGCCGGTCAGGCAGATCGCCGCGGCGGCGCACGCGAGCCGGGCCCGGCGGCGCCCCAACGGCGGGGTCGCCGTGCCGAGCGCAGCGGACAGGGCTTGTGCCGCATCGTCGTAACGCGGAGCGGGGGCCGGAGCCTCAGCCCGTCCCAGCACCAGCACCGCCCCGTCGCGGATGCCGTTGTCGGCCAACGTCGCCGACGCCGCCAACGCGGGGAGCCCGGGGCGGGACAGCAGGTAACCTCGCGGCTCGCAGTCCTCGGACGCGTCGGCGCCGCCGAGCAGGTCGACGATCGACGGGATCAGCACCGCGACCGGAACGCCGGCGGGCAGCGTCAGGTCGACGACGGCGGTGCCGGCATGTACCGACACCCGGCGCTGCCCCGGTTCGGTTGCAGGCAACGGGCCCCCTTCGGTCGGATCGTCCTGACGGTAGCCACCTTTCGGCTCCCCGGTATCCGGCTGTCCACAGGCGACTTGCGGCCGCTTCCGGTGCCCCCTACCGTCACCGCACGGCGGGAGGGGACAGATGACCGAAGCGTTCGCACCCGTCCCGCGGCGACTGCCGGCGCCGATCGCGACGGCGGACGTCACCGTGGCGGCGCCGCCCGAGGTGCGTTCGCCGTCACGGGGCGCGCCGGCCCGAATACTGCCGATTCTGGTGTCGGTTGCGGGCGTCGGGTTCATGGCCGCCGCCTTCGCGTCGGGCGCGCCCGTCACCCGCAACCCCATGTTCCTGGCGTTCCCCGCGGTGACGCTCGTGTCCATGGTGGTGGCCGGGCTAACCGGGCGCGGCGCCCGGCGAGGCGGTATCGACGCCGACCGCGCCGACTACCTGGAATACCTTGGGGGACTGCGCCGGACCGTGACGGAAACGGCCGCGGCGCAGCGCGCCCGGCTCAATTGGACGCATCCCGCGCCGGACGCGTTGTGGACGCTGGTCGGCGGCCCGCGGATGTGGGAGCGGCGAGCGGGCGACGGCGACTTTCGCCAGGTTCGTCTCGGCGTCGGCACACAGCCGCTCGCCACCCCCTTGGTGGAGCCGGAGATCCCGCAGCACGCGGATCCGGTGACCGCTGCCGCCGTGCGCCGCTTCATCCGGACGCACGCGACGGTCGCGGGGCCGCTCGCCATAGACGTGCGCGATGCCGGGACCGTCACCGTCGAGGGCGACGCGGCCGCGGCACGCGCGCTCGTGCGCGCGGTGATCTGCCAACTGGCCGTGCTGCACTCGCCGGACGTCGTGGCGATCGTCGGTGTGATCGCCGACGCCCGTCGCGCACACTGGGATTGGCTGAAGTGGTTGCCGCACAATCAGCATCCGTCGGGCTTGGACGCGGCGGGACCGGCGCGCATGGTGTATCCGAGCCCGGCGCAGGCGCGCGATGCGCTGGCCGCTGCCGGACTTACGCAGGTGGTGGTGATCGCGGACCTCGATGAACCAGCCGCCGGGCTGACGGAGGCCACGGTCCTCGAGATCAGGCCAGGTCGCGACGGCACGCCGCTGACGGTCACGCAAGGCGCTGAGGTCCAGGATTTGGCCCTTCCCGACCGCCTGGATCCGTTGGCGGCGCTCGTCTGCGCCCGGCGCCTGGCGCGCTACCGTTTCGCCGGGGTCGGCGCCACGGGCTGGCCGAGCCTGGTCGGACTCGGCGAACCGTCCGCATACGACCCGACCAGGTTGTGGCGCGGGCACAGCCGGCTGCGGGCCCCGATCGGCACCACGGCCGACGGGGCGCCGCTCGATCTGGATATCAAGGAGGCCGCCGAACACGGGATCGGCCCGCACGGCCTGTGCATCGGAGCCACTGGGTCGGGCAAGTCGGAGCTGTTGCGCACCATCGTCCTCGGCATGATGGTGCACAATTCGCCGGAGGAGCTCAACCTGCTCCTCGTCGACTTCAAGGGCGGCGCAACGTTTCTCGACCTGGCGCGTGCCCCGCACGTGGCCGCGGTCATCACCAACCTGTCCGACGAGGCGCCGCTGGTGGCCCGGATGCGCGACGCGCTGGCCGGCGAGATGGACCGTCGCCAGCGGATCCTGCGCGCGGCGGGGTGCGTCAGCCGCGCGGCGTACGAGCGGGCGCGTCGCGCCGACGACGAGAGGGCTGCGCTGCCGACCTTGTTGATCGTGGTTGACGAATTCTCCGAACTGCTCGGCCAGCACCCCGATTTCGCCGACACCTTCGTCGGCATCGGCCGGCTGGGCCGTTCGCTGGGCATGCACCTGTTGCTGGCCAGTCAGCGGCTGGACGAGGGACGGCTACGGGGCCTGGAAGCGCACCTGTCCTATCGCGTCTGCCTCAAAACCCTGTCCGCCGGCGACTCCCGCGCCGTGTTGGGAACGCTCGACGCCTACGACCTGCCGCACACGCCCGGAGCCGGGCTCCTCAAGTCGAGCGGCGGCGAGCTGGTCGCATTTCAGGCGGCGTTCGTTTCGGGACCCGTCAGCGCCGCGGCGGCGGGCGCCGCGGCGGAGCGCGCGGTGCGGCCGTTCGGCAGCCATGCTGCCGGCACGGTCGCGGCCGCCGCCCGGACGAACCGGGCCGGCAGCCTGCTCGATGCGGTGGTGGACCGGCTGACCGGGCACGGCCCGCCCGCGCATCAAGTCTGGCTGCCGCCGCTCGGCCGCCCGCCCGACCTGCGCGAGCTGCTGGCCGACAGCGCCTGTGGCACCCTGACGGTACCCATCGGCGTCGTCGACCGGCCGCGGGAGCAGCGCCGCACCCCGCTGCTCGTCGAGTTGCGCGGCGCCGCAGGCAATGTCGCGGTCGTCGGCGCACCGAGGTCCGGCAAGTCGACGACGTTGCGGACCATGATCACGGCGTTGGCCGCCACGCACGACGCCGCGCAGGCGCAGTTCTACTGTCTGGACTTCGGCGGCGGGGCGCTGACGTCGCTGCGGGCGATTCCCCATGTGGGGGCCGTCGCCGGACGTGCCGAACCGGACCTCGCGGCGCGCATCGTCGCCGAGTGCGAGTCCGTCATGCGAAGCCGGGAAGCGGCCCTCGGTGCACGGGGAACGCCCGGCGACGATCCGTTCGGGGAGCTGTTTCTCGTGATCGACGGCTGGGGCGGACTGCGTCAGGATTTCGCCGAGCTCGAGGCACCGGTCACGGCCATTGCGGCACAGGGCCTTTCGTTCGGTGTGCACGTGGTGTTGTCGGCGTCGCGCTGGGCGGAGATCCGGCCGTCGCTGAAGGACCAGATCGGCACCCGTATCGAGTTGCGGCTGGGCGACCCCGCCGATTCGGAGGTCGACCGCAAGCGCGCGGCGCAGGTGCCCCGCGACAGACCCGGCCGGGGCCTGTCCATGGACGGCCAGCACATGATGCTCGCCACGCCGATCGAGGAGGTCCCGCGAAGCGAGCGCGTCGCCCCGCCGATCCCATTGCTGCCCGCGCAGATCGACCACGACGCCGTCGTCGGACGGGTGGGCGCCGAACTGGGAACGCGGATCCTGCTCGGCGTAGAGGAGCGTCGACTGCGTCCGGTCCCCGTCGATTTCGCGCGACACCCGCACCTGCTGATCCTGGGCGATAACGAGTGCGGGAAGAGCGCCACGCTGCGAACGCTGTGCCGCGAGGTCGTTCGGACGAAAACCCCCGCGCAAGCACAGCTGCTGATCGTCGACTATCGCCGCTCACTACTCGGCGCCGTCGAGTCGGAGCATCTGGGGGGCTACGCGACGTCCGCGCAGGCGCTGGACGCGGCGCTGCGGGGGCTGCTCGATCTCATGCGGCGGCGGATGCCCCCTCGCGAGGTCTCCCAGGCGCAGCTGCGCGCGAGGTCCTGGTGGGCCGGTCCGGACATTTATCTGATAGTCGACGACTACGACCTGGTGGCCGCCGCCGCAGGCAACCCGTTGGCGGCCGTCATCGAATACCTGCCGTACGCAATCGATGTCGGATTGCACCTCGCGGTGGCGCGGCGCTGCGGCGGAGCCGAGCGCGCGCTCTTCGAGCCGTTGCTGGCAGGGCTGCGCGATGTCGGTTGCACGGCGCTCATGATGAGCGGACGTCCGGACGAGGGCGCGCCGTTCGGATCCGGGCGCCCGAGGCGGCTGCCGCCGGGGCGCGGCCTGCTGATCTCCCGCACCGGCGACGAGCAGCTCATCCAGGTGGGTTGGAGCCCGCCGTGAGCTCGCACCACGCGATCGTCGAAGCCGGACCCGGTGCGGTCAGGCAATTGTGTTGCGAGGCAGACGCTTCGGCCGACCACGAGGTCGTCGCCGCCGCGCTGGACGCCATAGACGACGCGGTGGCGCTGGTCGGTGAGCGCCCCGTGGCCGTCCCGTCGCTGTGGCGCGCCGCCCTGCGGGCACTGACCTGTGTGCCCGGCAACCGCGCGGTTGTCGTGCACCCGTCGTGGTGGCCGTCGTCGCGGGTAGGCGTGGTGACCGCGGCCGCCGGCACGCTGACCGGCGACCTGGTGACACGGCCGCGGTCATGGTTGCTGATGCGGGCGTCGGCGTCCGCGCCCGAAGCGACGGTGGTGGTGGAGATCGCCGAGCGGCTCGCGGTGGTCGTGGGGGCGGAGACGGTCGCGGTGCCCCGCAGGGGCGAACCGGTCCTGGTGGCCCAGAGGGTTGCGCGCGCGATCGCCGGCATGGGAGCGGACGCCGTGGTGATCGACGCGGCCGGCGGGGTTGCCGGGGCGGCGCGGCTCGCGGCGTTGATCGCCGACGCGCTGCGGGAAAGCGGCGCGTCGGTCGTGGAGGTCGACCACGCCCGCCTGATCCGGCTGGCCCGGTCGGGCCCGCGCGGACCGTCCGAGCCCGTCGCCCCTCCGGGCGGTGCCGGGCCCGGGCTGGCGCAGGCTCGCTTCGGGTGCGGCCGGTGCCACCGCCCTGACGGTCCTATTCTTCGTCGCGTCCGTCCTGAGCGCCTCGGGCGCCGGGGACCGGTCGCACGCCGTGGCCGCTCACCCCGTCTCGACGGCGCCGACGTCGTTCCTCGTGGAAGGCCGGGTGGCGCTGACGGTGCCCGCGGACTGGCTCGCGCAGCGGGTGGTCGCCGGCCCCGGTTCGGCTCGGGTGCAGGTGACGTCGCCGTCAGACCCCGAGGTGGCGCTGCACGTCACACAGTCTCCGGTGGCGGGGGAGACGCTGACCGGTACCGCCGAGCGGTTGAAGCGAGCGATCGACGCCGAGCCCGCCGGCGTCTTCGTCGACTTCGACCCGGCCGGAGCCACTGCGGGGCGGCCCGCGGTGACCTACCGCGAGCTGCGGGCCGGCCACCACGTTCGGTGGACGGTGTTCGTTGACGGGCCGGTCCGGATCAGCATCGGCTGCCAGAGCCGTCCCGACGGGGAAGACGCCGTCCGCCAGGCCTGCGAGCAGGCGGTGCGGTCGGCGCGCGCGGTGGAATTTTGATGGAACCGAACGGCGGTCGCAGCACTCGGATCAAATATGACCGGTCCGAATACGCTGAGCACCGACTTCGACCTGATGCGGTCGGTCGCGAATACCACCGACGCCCGCAACGACGAGATCAGGGCGATGCTGCAGGCATTCATCGGCCGCATGAGCGGCGTGCCGCCGTCGGTATGGGGCGGGCTTGCGGCCGCTCGATTCAAAGACGTGGTCGACCGCTGGAACGCCGAGTCGCTGAGGCTCCACCGCGTGCTGCACGCGATCGCCGAGACCATTCGACACAACGAGGCGGCGTTGCGTGAGGCCGGCCAGAACCACGCGCGGCGCGTCGCCTCAGCCGCCGGAAACCTGTGACGGGGGGATCGGCCGTGGACCCCGTGCTGTCGTACAACTTCGGTGAGATCGAATTCTCGGTGCGACAAGAGATCCATGCCACGTCGGCGCGCTTCAACGCCGCACTCGACGAGTTGCGAGCGCAGATCGCCCCGCTGCAGCAGCTGTGGACGTGCGAAGCGGCGGCCGCCTACCAGGTCGAGCAGGCGAAGTGGCACCAGGCGGCGGCCGCCCTCAACCAAATGCTGGTCGACCTGGGCAACGCGGTGCGCGACGGCGCCGACGAAGTCGCGGACGCCGACCGGCGTGCGGCCGGAGCGTGGGGCCGGTAGCGGCCCCGAGCGGCGCCAGGCGCACCCACGAGCCTGTGTGGTCCCGGCGGAGGAGAGCCGCTGGGACCACACAGTCGTTTTGACCTGCGGGGACGCCGATCGGTATGCTGCTCGGTTGGCGTGCGGGTACGAAGGGGCCTCGGGTCAATGTCGGTCGCCGAGACCATCCCCACCGCAGACCCACCAGGGGCCGCCCGACCGGCGCCCGGCTCGAACCGGGATCCACCCGAGAGAATGAGGTAAGCGCTGTGCCCACCTATGCGCCCAAGGCGGGTGACACCACGAGGTCGTGGTACGTCATCGACGCCACGGACGTGGTGCTTGGCCGCCTTGCCGTCGCGGCGGCCACCCTGCTGCGCGGCAAGCACAAGCCGACGTTCGCCCCCAATGTGGATGGCGGTGACTTCGTCATCGTCATCAACGCCGACAAGGTCGCCCTCAGCGGCCAAAAACTGCGGGACAAGATCGCCTACCGCCACTCGGGGTATCCCGGCGGCCTGCACAAGCGCACGATCGGCGAGCTGATGCAAAAGCACCCCGACCGCGTTGTGGAGAAGGCGATCGTCGGCATGCTGCCCAAGAACAAGCTGAGCCGGCAGATCCAGAGGAAGCTTCGCGTCTACGCCGGCCCGGAGCACCCCCACGCGGCGCAGCAGCCGGTTCCGTTCGAGATCAAGCAGGTGGCGCAGTGACCGAAACGACCGAGGTGACCGAGACGACCGAGGTGACCGAAACCACGCAGGCCGCGGAGTCCACCGCACCGGCCGCCGAGACGGCCCCCGTCACTGAATCGGCCCCCGCCGCGGAGGCTGCCCGACCCAGCGATGCGTTCGTGTTCGAGCGCCCGATCCAGACGGTCGGCCGCCGCAAGGAGGCCGTGGTGCGGGTGCGCCTGGTGCCCGGCACCGGCAAGTTCCACCTCAACGGCCGCAGCTTGGAGGGCTACTTCCCCAACAAGGTGCATCAGCAGCTCATCAAGGCTCCGCTGGTCACGGTGGACCGGGTGGACAACTTCGACATCTACGCCCACTTGCACGGCGGCGGCCCCTCGGGCCAGGCCGGCGCCCTGCGCCTGGGTATCGCCCGGGCGTTGATCCTGGCTTTCCCGGAGGATCGGCCCGCGCTGAAGAAGGCCGGCTTCCTCACCCGCGACCCGCGCGCCACCGAGCGCAAGAAGTACGGCCTGAAGAAGGCGCGCAAGGCGCCGCAGTACAGCAAGCGCTGATCAGGGGTCACTTTCTGGCCGGGGCTGGGTGGGGGCAGTCCCGCAAGCGGTGGTCCCCACCCGGTCAAGGCAGCGCATCGGTATGCACGGCCTTCGGCGTGTCTGCGCCCGAATGCGCGGCGTTTCGGTCAGAAAGGAACGGGCACGTTAGGTCCGCGTTAGGTGCGGGCTGTCAACTGTGAGAGGTTTACCGCATGGGTCGACTATTCGGCACCGACGGTGTCCGCGGGGTCGCCAATCGGGAGTTGACCGCCGAATTGGCCTTGGCGCTGGGCGCCGCGGCGGCCCGTCGGCTGGCGCGCTCCGGGGGCCCCGGGCGGCGGGTCGCCGTGATCGGCCGTGATCCCCGGGCCAGCGGCGAAATGCTGGAGGCGGCGGTCATCGCCGGGCTGACCAGCGAGGGCGTCGACTCGCTGCGGGTCGGGGTGCTCCCGACCCCCGCGGTGGCCTACCTGACCGGCGCCTACGACGCCGACTTCGGGGTGATGATCTCCGCCTCGCACAACCCGATGCCCGACAACGGCATCAAGATCTTCGGCCCGGGCGGGCACAAGCTCGACGACGGCACCGAGGACCAAATTGAAGAGCTCGTCTGCAACATCTCCGGCGGGCACGGCGCGCGTCCGGTCGGCGCCGGCATCGGTCGCGTCGTCGACGCCGAGGACGCCGCCGAGCGCTACCTGCGCCATGTAGGTAAGGCCAGCACGCTGCGGCTCGACGGCCTGACCGTGGTGGTCGACTGCGCCCACGGCGCGGCGTCGTCGGTAGCGCCGCGCGCCTACCGCGCGGCGGGCGCGCGCGTCATCGCCATCAACGCCGATCCGAACGGGCTCAACATCAACGACGCCTGCGGCTCCACCCACCTTGACGAGCTGCGGGCCGCCGTCGTTGCCCACCGCGCCGATCTGGGCCTGGCGCACGACGGGGACGCCGACCGGTGCCTGGCCATCGATGCCGGCGGCAATGTGGTCGATGGCGACGCGATCATGGTCGTGCTCGCGCTGGCGATGCAACAGGCCGGCGAACTGGCGTCCAACACGTTGGTGACCACGGTGATGAGCAACCTCGGTTTGCACCTGGCGATGCGCTCAGCCGGAATCGACGTGCGCACGACGGGCGTCGGCGACCGTTACGTCGTTGAGGAGCTGCGGGCCGGCGACTTCGCCCTCGGCGGTGAGCAATCCGGTCATATCGTGATGCCCGCGCTGGGCTCCACCGGCGACGGGATCGTCACCGGGCTGCGGCTGATGACGCGCATGGTGCAGACAGGCTCCTCGCTGGCCGCGCTCGCCTCCGTGATGCAGACATTGCCGCAGGTGCTGATCAACGTCACGGTCGCCGACAAGGCCGCCGCCGCGGCCGCGCAATCCGTGCGGACCGCGGTTGCCGACGCCGAGGCCGAACTCGGTGACACCGGCCGAATCCTGTTGCGCCCCTCGGGAACCGAGCCGATGATCCGGGTGATGGTGGAAGCGCCGGAACCCGATGTCGCGCAACGGGTCGCTGCGCGAGTCGCCGAGGCCGTCAGCGCGGCCGGCTGATTCAACCGCCCGGCTCGGAACCCCGCCGCGGCTCGCGGCGTCGGACCAGGCATGAGATTCGACGCAGGGGTACGACCCACCGCCGCCACCGCCCGCACGGTCACCCGAACAGCGGTCGACGCCTCGGCGACGTACCGGGTCGCCGATCGGTTCGACGCCGCCGCCGAACTGATCGATGGTGCGGTCAAGGATCACCTCACCAGGCTTGAGTTCAGCGGTGCCTGCGCCGGCGCGGCCAACACCGCTCGCGGCGACGCGCTGCATGCCGCATTGGAGCGGTTGACCGCTGGATTGTCGCAGTGGTCGCGGGTGTGCGCCGAGATCGCGGTGGCGCTACGCGCCGACGCCGACCGCTACGCGGACGCCGAACTGTATGCCGCGGCACGGATCGCCTGATCATGGCCGACCGGTTGGACGTCGCCGAGCGCCTCGCCGAGGGCATGCCGGCCGTCGAGCACACCCAGCTTTACGTGCAGGCGTGTCATGCGCTCGGCTACGGCCACCCCGACCTGACTTCGCGGCCCTTTCAGGTCCGCGACTGGTACGCCAGCGAGGACGGCCTCGACCTGCGCGCGCTTGACCGCGACTGCGGGCAACTGCGCGTCGCGGCGTCGATCCTCGGCGAGGCGTTGCGGACGCAGCGCGCCCAGGTGGCCGAGCTGGCCGCGGCGTGGAGTGGCCCGGGCGGGGACGCCGCGGTCCGGTTCTTGGAGCGGCATTGCGACGCCGCGAGCATGCTGGCCAACGAGCTCCGCGCGGCGGCTCAGCGGTGTGAGTCACTGCGCGACAACCTTTGGTACCTGGTTGACGCGAAGGTGGCGACGGCCATCGCCATCGACGAGCGGGCACGGCACCACCAGCAGCAGTGGTTGGCCGCAGCAGCCACGGTGACGACGGGCGCCGGGGACCGGGCGGCCGCCGAACCGATGGTGCGGGAGCAGATCGGGCCGTATGTCGGCGAGGACATCGGCAACGACTGGCTCTCGGCGATGCGCTCGACGGCCGCCGGCGTGGCGACCTCCTACGACATGGTCATCGACCGCATGGCGGCCGCGCCGTCGGCGTCCTTCGAGTTTCCCGGTGACTTGCGGCTGGCCGGCCAACCGCCGGGGCCACCGAGCGCGCCGGGATCGCCCGCCGACTTCGTGCCCCCGGTAAACCCTCCCGCCCCGGCGGCGCCACCGAGCCTTCCGGCCGCAAGCTTTGCCCCGGCCGCTACCGCTCCGGCGCCGCCGGCGCCGCAGTGGGGCGCGGCGGCGGGTGACGCGTTGGGCACGCCCGCGGGCGATCTGGGCGGCGGCATGGGCGGCATGCCTGGCGGGTCTGGCCGGCCGCATCGTGGATGCGGTGGGGGGTCTGCTCGGCTCGTCGGCCGGCGGGGGGAGCGGTGCAGACCCACTCGGTGAGGATGCGTTCGGCGAGGGGGAGCCTTTCCACCCCGACGAGGTCGAGGATCCCGACGAGGCGACGGGGTCCGACGACAAGGAGGGGGCCGACGACAAGAAGGAGCCGAACGAGGCGACAGAGGCCGACGAGGTGGAAACCGATACCGCCGCCCCGGCTCCACCGGCCGGCGCGCCGCCGGCCCCGCCCACCGGGTCCCCGCCGGTCGGTGAGCCGGCTGCGCCGACCGATTTGGTGGCGCCGACTGATCCGCCCGCACCGGTCGTCGCGCCGACGCCCGCGGGGGGACCGGCTCCTCCTGGAGGAGAGGACGTATCGACGCCGTGCGAGATCGCGGCGGACCAGCTCCCGCAAACGGGGCGGTGATCGGTGCGGGCTCGTCTACGAGGGCCGCAGCTGCAGGACTTCCTCGACCCAGCGCACCCCTTCCCGGGCGTCGGCGGTGACGGGGCCTACCAGCACCGTCGTCACGCCGGAGTCGGCGAACGCCGCCAGGCGCTCGGCCACATGGCCGCGCGGGCCGATCAGCGAGATCCCGCGTACCAACTCGTCGGGCACGGCGGCAATGGCCTCCTGCTTTCGGCCGGAAAGGTACAGCTCCTGGATCCGGTCCGCGACTTCGCCGAACCCGTAACGGGTCGCCAGGTTGTGATAGAAGTTGCGGCCCTTCGCGCCCATGCCGCCGATATAGAGGGCCAATTGCGGCTTGACCCATGCCAGCCGGCCTTCCACGTCGTCGCCGATGGCCAGCGGCGTGTGCACCGCGACGTCCAGCGGTCCCAGCGCCGGATCACGCTTCGCGAAGCCGGCCGCCAACGCGTCGCCCCACACCGCGTCGGCCTTCTCCGGATGGTAGAAGACGGGCTGCCAGCCCTCGGCGATCTCGGCGGTGAGTTCGACGTTCTTGGGGCCCAGCGCCGCAATTGTGATCGGGATTCGTTCGCGGACAGGGTGATTGATCAGTTGCAGGGGCTTGCCCAAACCCGTTCCGCGATCCGGCGGCAGCGGTATCTGATAGTACTTTCCGTCGTACTGCACCCGTTCGCGCCGCCACACCTTCCGGCAGATCTCCACCACCTCGCGCGTGCGGCCCAACGGCGCGTCGAACACGACCCCGTGAAACCCCTCCATCACCTGGGGCCCCGATGTGCCGATGCCGAGCCGAAAACGCCCGTCGGACACGAAGTCCAGTCCCGCGGCGGTCATCGCCAACAACGACGGGGTGCGGATGTAGATGGGCACCACCCCGGAGGCGAGCTCGACGGCGTTGGTCTTCGCGGCCAGGTACCCGAGCTGGCTGATGGCGTCGAAGGAGTAGGCCTCGGCCACGACCGCGACCTCGATGCCGCACTTCTCCATTTCGACGACGCGGTCGGCGGCTTCGTGAAAGCCGCCCGAATAATCCAGCGCGATCCCGATTCGCATCACAGACAGATACCACGATCACGGCGTCGCGCCGCGTCGGGGCGAGTCACTTCAGCAGCGCGACGATCTTCTCCTCCAAAGCGACGGGAGGCGCCTCGGGGTCGACGGCGTCGGTGCCGGGCAGCGCGACCTCCGGATCGGCGAAGTCGCGGTACGTCTTGTCGCCCGCCAGCGTGTAGAGCAGGTAGCCGGTCAGCAGGGCCCGCACCGATCGCTGGGTCTTGCGGTGCGACCCGGGCAGCCCGAGGGTCTTCGTCAGTCGGCGGCCCTGGATCAGGCCGCCCGGCTCGGCCTTGCTGACGATGCGTAGCGTGGCCGCCTCCCAGGCGGCGGAGAGCGCCAACGCGTTGGAGTTCAGCGCCTTGGCGTCGCCCGGCGCCGTCAGGATGAGGCCGGGGACATTCAGGGTCGCGGCCGGCTGCTCGGCCGGGGGACGGGTAACGGTGGGGAACACGGCCACGGCCGCCCGCGGCTTGGCGGGCATGCCGGCCGCGGCGAACACGGCGGCCGAGCCGCCGAACCCGTGGCCCGCCACGCCCAGCTTGGCGGGATGCACGCTGATCCGGCCCGGGCCCAGGCGCACACCGGACACGATGTCCAGGGCAGTACCCAGGTCGAAGGCGAAGTTCAGCACCGACGGGGCCAGGCCCCGCTCGGTGTCGGGAGCGCCGGCCACGATGCCCCACGACGCCAGGTGCTCCAGCAGGCGGGAATAGCGCGCGGCCCCTGCCAGCCAGTCGTGACCGAAGGCGACGGCGGGAAGATTCAGCCCGGCCTCGGGGGTGTAAACCACCCCCGGCAATCCGGCAAACGCCAGGTCACCGCGCAGAACCCGATGCGGACCACGGCGGCTGAGGGCTGCGACGAGTTTGCGGGTGCGGGCCACCCGTCGACGTTAGCGCATCGCCGCAGGGCTAAGCCGTGACCTCGATCAGGCCGACCCGCCAGAGCACGGCGTACACGTGGCGCAGGGGGATGCTCAGCAAATGGGCGGCGGCGTCGGCCAACGGGTCGCCGCTGGGATGACGGCCCCGCCTCGCCTGCTTCGGCGCGGGAGCCGGCGCGGGCAGCCGTGGCACGACATCGTCGTGCAGAAGTGCGGTCATGACTCTTTCCCTCCGAAGTTCACAGTCGTCGCTTATCCGGCATATTGAATTAACTATGTGTTAACTAGATCTTTAGTTAAGTTTGCTGCCTCAATTGTTCTAGCCGCTTTCGGGTCAAGAATAAAATTCTGGGCGAAGGCGGCAGGCGCGAGAAGCTCCTAGCCAGACGCGGTTTTCAGCAGCTCAATAAGTATCAAGCGCTTTCCAGACCTGGGCGGCGGGAAATCGGGTAAGCGCGTAAGTGGTATCCTCCCCGTACTCCAATAACGCATTTGCCAGCGTCAGCTGATATTCGTGATTTTAGGACCGGCTCTGCCCACGCGAATGCCCCTTGGGGAAACGTCGTGAATACAACAGGTGAAAATCGTTTACTTTGCGGGTGCTCGGCGGCCTTGCGGGCGACCCTGGCGGCGCGGCCGCCGATCCCGCTCTCGTCGCGTTTGCGCAGCTAGGCGCGCTCGCAGCGGCGTCTGAGGCGGCCGGCGTGGACGCTTCGCGGCGAGGGCTGCACTACGCTGGGCAGAATGTGCGGAATCGTGGGCTACGTCGGGCAGCGGCCTGCCCGCGGAGTCGTGATGGACGCGCTGCGCCGCATGGAGTACCGCGGCTACGACTCCTCGGGAATCGCCCTGGTCGACGGTCAAGGCGGGCTGACCGTCTGTCGCCGCGCGGGCCGGCTGGCCAACCTGGAGGAGGCGGTGGCCGGCATGGCTTCCGCAACCGAAGGGTCGTTGGCCGGCAGCACCGGCCTGGGCCATACCCGGTGGGCCACCCACGGACGCCCCACCGACCGCAACGCGCACCCGCACCGCGACGCCAGCGGCAAGATCGCCGTCGTGCACAACGGCATCATCGAGAACTATGCGACCCTGCGCCAAGAGCTGGAGACGGCCGGCGTGGAGTTCACGAGCGACACCGACACCGAGGTCGCGGTGCACTTGGTGGCCCGCGAATACCGGTCGGGCCAGACCGCCGGTGACTTCGCCGAGTCGGTGCTGGCCGTGCTGCGCCGGCTCGAGGGTCACTTCACGTTGGTGTTCGCCAACGCCGACGAACCCGGCACGATCGTCGCCGCCCGCCGCTCGACGCCGCTGGTGATCGGGGTCGGCGACGGGGAGATGTTCGTCGGCTCCGACGTCGCGGCGTTCATCCCGCACACCCGCACCGCCGTCGAACTCGGCCAGGACCAGGCCGTCGTGCTCACCGCCGGCGGCTACCGGATCACCGACTTCGACGGCAACCCGGACGTCCGCTACCGCGAATTTCACATCGACTGGGACCTGGCTGCCGCGGAGAAGGGCGGCTACGAGTACTTCATGCTCAAGGAGATCGCCGAGCAGCCCGCCGCGGTGGCCGACACCCTGCTCGGGCACTTCGTCGACGGCCGGATCGTCCTGGACGAGCAGCGGATGTCCGACCAGGAACTGCGCGAGGTCGACAAGGTCTTCGTGGTCGCCTGCGGCACCGCCTACCACTCCGGCCTGCTGGCCAAGTACGCGATCGAGCACTGGACCCGGCTGCCGGTGGAGGTGGAGCTGGCCAGCGAGTTCCGGTACCGCGACCCGGTGCTGGACCGCAGCACCCTGGTGGTCGCGATCTCGCAGTCCGGCGAAACCGCCGACACCCTGGAAGCGGTCCGGCACGCCAAGGAGCAGAAGGCCAAGGTGCTGGCCGTCTGCAACACCAACGGCTCGCAGATTCCCCGCGAATGCGACGCGGTGCTCTACACCCGCGCCGGCCCGGAGATCGGCGTGGCCTCGACCAAGACGTTCCTGGCGCAGATCGCTGCGAACTACCTGGTGGGGCTGGCGCTGGCGCAGGCCCGCGGCACCAAGTACCCCGACGAGGTGGAGCGCGAGTACCGCGAACTGGAGGCGATGCCGGACCTGGTGGCCCGGGTGATCGCCGGGATCGAGCCGGTGGCCGCCCTCGCCCACCGATTCGCGCAGTCCTCGACCGTGCTGTTCCTCGGTCGCCATGTCGGCTACCCGGTGGCGCTGGAAGGCGCGCTGAAGCTCAAGGAACTGGCCTACATGCACGCGGAGGGGTTCGCCGCCGGCGAGCTCAAGCACGGGCCGATCGCGCTCGTCGAGGACGGCCTCCCGGTGATCGTCGTCATGCCCTCGCCGAAGGGGTCGGCGACGCTGCACGCCAAGCTGCTGTCGAACATCCGCGAGATCCAGGCCCGCGGCGCGATCACCATCGTCATCGCCGAGGAGGGCGACGACACCGTGCGCCCCTATGCCGACCACTTGATCGAGATCCCCTCGGTGTCAACGCTTTTGCAGCCACTGTTGTCCACCGTTCCGCTTCAGGTGTTCGCCGCGTCGGTGGCGCAGGCCCGCGGCTACGACGTCGACAAGCCGCGAAATCTGGCCAAGTCCGTCACCGTTGAGTAAACGGGCATAGCCGAGCGCGGGCGCCGCCGCTTCGGCCGCGATGGTGCGCACACGCAATCGCTGAATTACATTCCCACGTGGGAAAGTACCTGCGATAGTTGGCTGGCGGTCGCCATGTCGTTAGGGGAGGAACATGAGAATCGGCGTCATAGGCGTGGCCGTGGGCATCGTGGCGGCGTACGTCGCTTCGGTGGCGATCTACGCCCACAGCACGGCGCGGCACCACCGCACCGAAGTATCGGCCGGGGGCGACAAAACCACGGCGACGCTGACCGTGGAAGAGATCCAGTCGAATTACAGCGTGCTCGTGGCCAACCTGGCCATCTCACCCTCATCCGCATTGCTGGACCCGCAAACCCAGCACCTCAACCAGGACCTCGGTGTCAGGGTCAGGTCGACCGCGACACCCGCCCGCCGGAACTATACGAAGGGCATGCTTCCCGGGGTGTTTCCCGTTCCGCTGACGGTCGCAGGTGAGATCGAGAACTGGCCTTTCGATCATTACCGCTCGGGCCCGATCGAGGTCGAACTCTTGCGTGGGGGCAGCGAGAACGTCGTCGAGCGGGTGCCGGTGACCTTCGTCGACCATCTCTCGGGATGGCAGGTGTCCGCCACCAACGTCAACGGTGGCGGCCCGTACCGGGTGACCGTGCAGCGGTCGCTGAGCGCGGCGGCCTTCGGCATCGTGATGCTGGCCGTCCTCATCGCGATTGCGGGCCTGGGCCTGTTCGTCGCGATCCAGACGCTGCGTGACCGCCGAAAGTTTCAGCCACCGATGACGACGTGGTACGCGGCGATGCTTTTTGCGGTGGTACCCCTGAGAAACGCGCTTCCGGGTTCGCCGCCATTCGGCGGCTGGATCGACATCACCCTTGTTCTCTGGGTGCTCGTGGTGTTGGTGATATCGATGCTGCTCTACATCGCCTGCTGGTGGCGGCATCTGAGACCCGAGGCGGCTGCCGCGCCGCCAGATCCGGCGTCGACACCGGCGACTACCGGGGCCGCCCGCCCATGAGATTGGGCATGGCCGGCCTGGTGGCCTCATGCGTTGCGGTTTACGTCGCCACGATCGGCCTGTATGCCAGGACGGCTTGTGGCTGCCCGCATCAACTCACCGAAGGTCGGCCGACGGCCGACGGGACGACGGTGACCATCGACTTGCACGAGCTCCAGCCGATGAAGGGCGCGCTGACGGGCAACGTGACGGTCGCACCCGGGCCCGAATTGGTGGATCCCTCGACCCACGGCCTCACCGAAGACCTCACTTTTGCCATCCACTCCGCGGTGTCACCGACCAGGCGCACGTGGTCGAAGGGCATGGCGCCGGGCGTCTTTCCCGTCCCCCTGACCATTGCCGGTGACCCCTTGGATTGGCCCTTCGATCGGTACCGCTCGGGACCGATCACGGTCGATCTTTTCCGCGGAAATGCGCAAGTGCCGGAACGGGTGTCGGTGACGTTCGTCGACCGTGTCCCCGGGTGGCGGCTCAATGTCCCCAGCGCCGGCGAAACCGGTGCGCCGTACCGGGTGGAGGTGCACCGCTCACCAAGCACCGCGGCGTTCGGCGCCGTCATCCTCGGCGTGTTGATCGCGCTTGCCGGCATCGGCCTTTTCGTCGCGGTGCAGACGGCGCGCGACCGGCGCAAGTTCCAGCCGCCGATGACGACGTGGTATGCGGCGATGCTGTTTGCGGTGATGCCACTGCGAAATGCGTTGCCCGACTCACCGCCGATCGGATCGTGGATCGACATCACCATCGTCCTGTGGGTCATCGTCATCCTGGCGGTTGCGATGACGCTCTACATCACCTGCTGGTGGCGGCATTTGAAACCCGAGCCGCGTAGCTGACGGGCGGCCGAGTCGTTTGCCACGCGACTTCCGCGGCGCAACCCCCGGGTAGGTTGAACTAGTGGCGAAAGCATCGGTGGTGCGGGCGCGTCTGCGGCGCATGGGGATCGCGGTGTGGCAGTTCGTCACGGGCGCCCCGCTGACCTACGGCTGGCTCTTCGTGCTGATGATCACCACGCTGATCCAGCGGATCCTGCCGCAGCGGCAACTGCACACCATGCTGATGCACCACTCCACCAACATCCACGCGCTGGCGCGCGATCCCCTCGATGTGCTGTTCTCCAGCCTGTTGTGGATCGACGGCAGAAGCCTGGAACCATACCTGCTGTTGTTCAGCCTGTTCCTCGCGCCGGGCGAACACTGGCTTGGTCACTTGCGTTGGCTCACCGTGGGTTTGACCTCCCACATCCTGTCCACCTACATCAGCGAAGGCCTGCTCTACTTCGCGATCGAGGAACGCGCCGCCGCGGAGCGGTTCGTCAACGCCCGCGACATCGGGGTGAGCTACTTCCTGGTCGGCGTGATGGCCGTGCTGGCCTACCACATCGCACGGCCGTGGCGGTGGGGCTACCTCGGGGTGCTGTTCCTCATCTTCGGTTTCCCGCTGCTCACGATGGACCGCATCGAGCTCAACTTCACCGCGATCGGGCACTTCACCGCCGTCCTGATCGGACTCGGCTTCTACCCGATGGCCCGCGCCAGGGGCGGTAGGCAGTTGGATCCGGCGCGCATCCGGCCCGCCTTCCGGCGGCCCAGTACCTCCGAGAGGTCCGGCTGACGGTGGGGCGAGGGGCCGAAGCATGGAATGCTTGCCTTGATGCGGCATTACTACTCGGTAGACGCGATCCGCGACGCTGAAGCTCCGTTGCTGGCCAGCCTGCCCGACGGTGCCCTGATGCGGCGCGCGGCGTTCGGCCTGGCCACCGAGATCCTCGGCGAGCTGACCGCCCGCACCGGCGGGGTCGCCGGCCGCCGGGTGTGCGCGGTGGTCGGCTCGGGGGACAACGGCGGGGACGCTCTGTGGGCGGCGACGTTCGTGCGCCGGCGTGGCGCGGCCGCCGACGCGGTGCTGCTCAACCCCGAGCGCACCCACCGCAACGGGCTGGCGGCCTTCCGGGCAGCTGGCGGCCGCGTCGTCGAGAAGGTTTCGGCGGCAACCGATCTCGTGATCGACGGGGTGGTCGGTATCTCCGGCTCCGGGCCGCTGCGGCCGGCCGCCGCCGAGGTGTTCGCCGCGGTCGACGAGGCGGGCATCCCGGTGGTCGCCGTCGACATCCCCAGCGGCATCGACGTCGCGACCGGGGCGATCACCGGCCCCGCGGTGCACGCCGCCCTGACCGTCACTTTCGGCGGGCTCAAGCCGGTGCACGCGCTCGCCGACTGCGGGCGGGTGAAGCTGATCGACATCGGGCTCGACCTGTCCGAGACGGACGCCCTGGGCTTCGAGGCCGCCGACGTGGTCGCCCGCTGGCCGGTGCCCGGCCCGCGCGACGACAAGTACACCCAGGGCGTGACGGGCGTGATGGCCGGCTCGTCGACGTATCCCGGCGCCGCGGTGCTGTGCACCGGCGCGGCCGTCGCGGCCACCTCCGGCATGGTGCGCTACGCCGGCAGCGCACACCGTGAAGTGCTCGCGCGCTGGCCCGAGGTGATCGCGTCGCCCACCCCGGCGGCGGCCGGCCGGGTGCAGGCGTGGGTGGTCGGGCCCGGCCTGGGCACCGACCAGGCCGGGGCCGCGGCGCTGTGGTTCGCGCTGGAGAGCGACCTGCCGGTGATCGTCGACGCCGACGGCCTGACCATCCTGGCGGCCCACCCGGAGCTTGCCGTCAACCGCACCGCGCCGACGGTATTGACCCCGCATGCCGGTGAATTCGCGCGCCTGGCGGGTAACCCGCCGGGGGAGGACCGCGTCGGGGCGTGCCGCAAGCTGGCCGACACGTTCGGCGCCACCGTGCTGCTCAAGGGCAACGTCACCGTCGTCGCCGACCCCGGCGGGCCGGTGTATCTGAACCCCGCCGGGCAGTCCTGGGCCGCCACGGCCGGCTCCGGCGACGTGCTGTCCGGGATGATCGGCGCGCTGCTGGCCTCGGGTCTGCCGGCCGCCGAGGCCGCCGCGGCCGCGGCCTTCGTGCACGCGCGGGCGGCGGCGTGCTCGGCGGCCGACCCCGGGCCGGGGGACGCCCCGACGTCGTCGTCCCGCATGATCCCGCACATCCGGGCCGCCCTGGCCGCCCTCTAGAAAGGATTCCCTAGTGCCCCAACATCCGTCCCTGCCCGCCCACTCCATCGCCCCTGCCTACACCGGCCGCATGTTCACCACCCCGGTGCCGGCGCTGCGGCTGCCCGAGGAGTCGATGGACCCGGAGACCGCCTACCGCTTCATCCACGACGAGCTGATGCTCGACGGCAGTTCCCGGCTGAACCTGGCCACCTTCGTGACCACCTGGATGGATCCGGAGGCCGGGAAGCTGATGGCCGAGACGTTCGACAAGAACATGATCGACAAGGACGAATACCCGGCGACCGCGGCGATCGAGCAGCGCTGCGTCTGCATGGTGGCCGACCTGTTCCACGCCGACGACCTGCGCGACGACGATCCCTCCAGCGCCTGCGGGGTTTCCACGATCGGCTCCAGCGAGGCGGTCATGCTCGGCGGGCTGGCCATGAAGTGGCGGTGGCGGGCGAAGGTCGGGAAGGGTTGGGAGGGCCGCACCCCCAACCTGGTGATGGGCTCCAACGTCCAGGTGGTGTGGGAGAAGTTCTGCCGCTACTTCGACGTCGAGCCGCGCTATCTGCCGATGGAGGAGGGGCGCTACGTCATCACCCCCGAGCAGGTCGTCGACGCCGTCGACGAGGACACCATCGGCGTGGTGGCGATCCTGGGCACCACCTACACGGGCGAGCTGGAACCGGTCGCCGACATCTGCGGCGCGCTCGACAAGCTGGCCGCTGGCGGCGGGGTCGACGTCCCGGTGCACGTCGACGCCGCCAGCGGCGGGTTCGTGGTGCCCTTCCTGCACCCGGAAATCAAGTGGGACTTCCGGCTGCCCCGCGTGGTGTCCATCAACGTCAGCGGCCACAAGTACGGGCTGACCTACCCCGGCGTCGGGTTCGTGGTGTGGCGCAGCAAGGAGTACCTGCCCGAAGACCTGGTGTTCCACGTCAACTACCTGGGCGGCGACATGCCGACCTTCACGCTGAACTTCTCCCGCGCCGGCAACCAGGTGGTCGGCCAGTACTACAACTTCCTGCGGCTGGGCCGCGAGGGTTACACGCAGGTCATGCAGTCGCTGTCGTCGACGGCGCGCTGGCTGGGTGAGCAATTGCGAGTCGGCGACCACTGCGAGCTGATCTCGGACGGTTCGGCGATCCCGGTGGTCAGCTTCCGGCTCGCCAGGAACTGCGGATACACCGAGTTCGACCTCTCCCATGAGCTGCGCGGCTACGGGTGGCAGGTGCCCGCGTACACCATGCCCGACAACGCCACCAACATCTCGGTGCTGCGCATCGTGGTGCGGGAAGGGCTGTCCGCCGACCTGGCGCGCGCGCTGCACGACGACGCCCGCAGCGCCCTGGCCTCGCTGGACAAGTTGAAGCCGGGCGGCCACTACGACGCGCAGCACTTCGCGCACTGAGCGGGCGCCTCGGTCACGCGGGTCACATCTGCCACATGGGTCTCGGGCCGGAAGGAATGTCCGTTGTCCCGCCCTTGCAGCGACAATGCGCTGTCCGGGCGCCGGCTCCCGCCCCGCCGGGCGGCCCGTCGCGGTGGGCACCCCGGGGCGCCGGCCGGCGCGGGACTCCGTGGCCGCGGCGATCAGTGTGATTTCTGTGGCTCGCCGGGGGGCGGCCCCGGCCGCTTCTGGGACAATGGGCGGCGTGGCCGTTACGCCGATTTCCCTGACGCCCGGCGTCCTCGGCGAGGCCGTCGTGGACCTGGGCGCCATCGCGCATAACGTGCGGGTGCTGCGCGAGCACGCGGGTCCCGCGCAGGTGATGGCCGTGGTCAAGGCCGACGGCTACGGCCACGGGGCCGCCCCGGTCGCCCGCGCGGCGCTGGCGGCCGGCGCGGCCGAGCTGGGGGTCGCCACCGTCGACGAGGCGTTGGCGCTGCGCGCAGAGGGCGTCACGGCACCGATACTGGCGTGGCTGCACCCACCGGGCATCGACTTTGGACCGGCGCTGCTGGCCGACGTGGAGATCGCCGTGTCCTGCGAGCGCCAACTCGACGACCTGCTGGACGCGGCGCGCCGGACCGGCCGCACGGCCACCGTCACCGTCAAGGTCGACACCGGGCTGAACCGCAACGGTGTCGCGCCGGCGCTGTACCCGTCGATGCTCGCCGCGTTGCGCACGGCCGCTGCCGAGGGTGCGGTCCGGCTGCGCGGGCTCATGTCGCACATGGTGCACGCCGACCGGCCGGACCACCCGACCAATGACCTTCAGGCGCAACGGTTCGGCGAGATGCTGGCCCGCGCCCGCGACGAGGGGGTCCGGTTCGAGGTGGCGCACCTGTCGAATTCGTCGGCGACGATGTCGAGGCCCGACCTGTCCTTCGACCTGGTCCGTCCGGGCATCGCGGTATACGGGCTGAGCCCGGTGCCCGAACTCGGCGACATGGGTCTGATACCGGCGATGACCTTGAAATGCCCTGTCGCGCTGGTGAAATCGGTTCGTGCGGGTGAGGGCGTGTCCTACGGACACACCTGGATCGCCGACCGGGACACCAACCTGGCGCTGTTGCCCATCGGCTACGCCGACGGCGTGTTCCGCGCCCTCGGCGGGCGCCTGGAGGTACTCATCAACGGCAGGCGTCGGCCGGGAGTGGGACGCGTCTGCATGGACCAGTTCGTCGTCGACCTCGGGCCCGGGCGGCCCGACGTGGCCGAAGGCGACGAGGCGATCCTGTTCGGACACGGCGGCGGCGGCGAGCCCACCGCGCAGGACTGGGCGGATCTGCTCGGCACCATCCACTACGAAGTGGTGACCAGCCCGCGAGGGCGCATCACCCGGACCTACCGCGGGGCGCATACCGTTGAGCCGTAGCAAAACCCGCAACCGCCACACGGGCAGGGCCTGGCTTGCGGGAGGCGCCGGGGTGACCGCCGTCGCCAGCATCGTGGGCGCCTCGGCCCGTCGTTCGATCATCCAACGTACGACCTCCGTCGAAGACCCTTATGCCGACGAGGATTTCGGCCGGATCGACGACGACCGCGGGTACGTGGTGACCACCCCCGACGGAGTCCCCCTCGCCGTCCGCGAGGCCGGTCCGGTCGACGCTCGGGTGACCATGGTCTTCGTGCACGGGTTCTGCCTGCGCATGGGCGCGTTCCATTTTCAGCGAACGCGGCTCCCCGAGCGTCTGGACCAGGACGTCCGCATGGTCTTCTACGACCAGCGTGGCCACGGTGACTCGGGCGAAGCCGCGCCCGAGACGTACACGCTGACGCAGCTGGGCAGGGACTTGGAAAGCGTGCTCAAAGTGGCCGCGCCGCAAGGGGACGTCGTCATCGTCGGTCACTCGATGGGCGGCATGACGCTGTTGTCGCATGCCCGCCAGTTCCCCGACCAGTATGGCCGGCGCATCGTGGGCGCCGCCCTGATTTCCTCCGCCGCCGAAGGCGTCACCAGATCGCCGCTGGGGGAGATCCTGAAAAACCCGGCGCTGGAAGCGGTCCGGTTCACCGCCCGCTCCGCGCCCAGGCTGGTGCACCGCGGCCGCAACGTGTCCCGGTCGCTCATCGGACCGGTGCTGCGGGCCGCGTCCTACAGCGACCTGCAGGTCAGCCGCAGCCTCGACACGTTCTCCCAACGCATGATGAACGGCACCCCGATCCCCACCATGGTCGGATTCCTCGACGCGCTCGAGCACCACGACGAAACCCCCGGGCTGTGGACGCTGCTGCGGGTCCCGACGCTGATCGCCTGCGGTGACCACGACCTGCTCACCCCGGACGAGTATTCGAAGAAGATGGCGGCCTGCATGCCGCAATCCGAGCTGGTGATCGTCCCCGGGGCCAGCCACCTGGCGCTGCTCGACAAACCCGACTCCATCAACGAGGGGCTGGTCCGACTGGTCCGGCGGGCGGCCCCGGGCGGTGCGGCGCGGTTGGTCCGGCGACTGCGGGAACGGTTGCGGCGCAATGGTTGACGGCGCAATGGTGGACGGGGGCACGGCGACACTGGAACACGTCGAGGACACCCTCGAGCTGGGGTCGCGGCTCGGGCGACAGCTCCGCGCCGGCGACGTGGTGGTGCTCACCGGACCGCTCGGCGCCGGGAAAACCGTGCTGGCCAAGGGAATCGCCACGGCCATGGACGTCGACGGACCGGTCACGTCCCCGTCCTACGTTTTGGCGCGGGTGCACCCGCCGCGACGGTCGGGTGCCCCGGCGATGATTCACGTCGACATGTACCGGCTGCTCGATGACGGCGGCGACCTGCTGGGCGAGCTCGATTCGCTGGACCTCGACAGCGACCTCGCGGACGCGGTCGTCGTGGTCGAGTGGGGCGAGGGCCTGGCGGAACGCCTCGCCGAGCGACACCTCGACGTCCGGCTCGAGCGCGTGAGCCACTCCGACGTGCGGATCGCCACCTGGGAGTGGAACCGCCCATGAAGGTCGTTCTGGCCCTGGACACTTCCACCCCGGCCGTGACGGCCGGCATCGTGCGGGTTCCCGATGTCGCCGTGCTGGCCGAGCGGGTCAGCGTCGACCCCCGGGCCCACGCCGAACGCCTCACCCCCAACGTGCTGGCCGCCCTCGCCGACGCCGCTCTGACCATGGCCGACCTCGACGCCGTCGTAGTGGGCTGCGGTCCCGGCCCGTTCACCGGCCTGCGGGCCGGGATGGCCACCGCGGCCGCATACGGGCACGCGTTGGGCGTTGCCGTGCACGGCGTCTGCAGCCTCGACGCCATCGGGGTATGTACCTCCGGCGACACGCTGGTGGTCACCGACGCGCGCCGGCGAGAGGTCTACTGGGCGCGCTACCGCGACGGAATTCGGACCGCCGGGCCGGGAGTCAACGCCCCGGCCGACGTCGACCCCGGTGCCGCGCGCGCGGTCGCCGGCTCCCCCGAACACGCGGCCCTCTTCGACCTGCCGCGCCGCGAGCCGGCCTGCCCGACGCCCGCGGGCCTGGTGCGCGCGGTCGCCGACTGGTCCGACGACGACCCGGCACCGCTGATCCCGCTCTACCTCCGCCGCCCCGACGCCAAACCCTTGACGCCCCAACGATGACCGCATTTCACCAGCCCGTGACCGTCGACGCGCTGACCCCCGGCGACGCGCAGCGGTGCGCCGAGCTCGAGGCGCAGCTGTTCGACGGCGACGACCCGTGGCCCGCGGCGGCGTTCAACCGGGAGCTGGCCGGCGCCCACAACCACTACGTGGGCGCGCGGACCGGCGAGACCCTGGTCGGCTACGCCGGCATCTCGCGGCTGGGCCGCAAGCCGCCCTTCGAGTACGAGGTGCACACCATCGGCGTCGACCCGGCATACCAGGGGCGGGGCATCGGCCGCCGGTTGCTCGACGCGCTGCTCGACTTCGCCGACGGCGGCGTCGTATACCTCGAGGTCCGCACCGACAACGCGCCCGCCATCGCGCTCTACCGCAGCGTGGGCTTCGAGCAGATCGGCCTGCGGCGGCGCTATTACCGCGTCAGCGGCGCCGACGCGTACACCATGCGCAGGGGAGCTCGCCGATGACGATCATCCTGGCCATCGAAACCTCCTGCGACGAAACGGGAGTGGGCATCGCCCGCCTCGACGACGGCGGCGGCGTGACCCTGCTCGCCGACGAGGTGGCGTCCAGCGTCGACGAACACGTCCGCTTCGGCGGCGTCGTCCCCGAGATCGCCTCCCGGGCGCACCTGGAGGCGCTGGGTCCCACCATGCGCCGCGCGCTCGCCGCCGCCGGTCTGGAAAGGCCGGACGTAGACGTCATAGCCGCCACGATCGGGCCCGGGCTGGCCGGCGCCCTGCTGGTGGGTGTCGCTGCGGCCAAGGCGTATTCGGCCGCGTGGGACCTCCCCTTCTACGCGGTCAACCACCTGGGTGGGCACCTGGCCGCCGACGTCTACGAACACGGGCCGCTGCCGGAATGCGTGGCGCTGCTGGTGTCCGGCGGACACACGCACCTGCTCCACGTGCGTTCGCTGGGCGAGCCGATCGCCGAGCTGGGCAGCACCGTCGACGACGCCGCCGGCGAGGCCTACGACAAGGTGGCGCGGCTGCTGGGACTGGGCTACCCGGGCGGCAAGGTGCTGGACGACCTGGCGCGCAGCTGCGACCGGGATGCCCGGGAAATCATCGCCTTCCCGCGCGGCATGACCGGACCGTCCGACGACCCGCACGCGTTCAGCTTCTCCGGGCTAAAAACCGCGGTGGCGCGGTACGTGGAGAGCCATCCCGATGCCCAGACCGCCGACATTGCCGCCGGGTTCCAGGAGGCCGTCGCCGACGTGTTGACCATGAAGGCCGTGCGCGCGGCGAGCGCGCTCGGTGTCTCGACCCTGCTGATCGCCGGGGGAGTGGCCGCCAACTCGCGGCTGCGGGAGCTGGCCGCGCAGCGCTGCGCGGCGGCGGGCCTGGACCTGCGGATCCCCAGGCCGCGGCTGTGCACCGACAACGGGGCGATGATCGCCGCCTTCGCCGCGCACCTGGTGGCCGCGGGCGCGCCGCCGTCCCCGCTCGACGTGCCGAGCGACCCCGGCCTGCCGGTGGTGAAAGGCCAACTGCCCTGACCGGTCAGGCGCCGGTCGCCTGGGTGACGATGAGCAGGTCGTAGCCGGTCGCCGTGCCGGAGGTCAGCTGCCGCCGCGGTGGGCTTCGCTTCTGGTGAACACGCCGCGTAGGTCGACGCCGAGCCGGGCGGGTTCGCGACCGGTGAGCCGGCCGACGACTTCGGCGACGGCCATCAAACCGCGGTCCCGCCGGTGCTGGTAGCCCCGGTAGGGCGCGGCCGCCGTCGGGTCGCCGCACATCTGTCCGTCCGGATCTGCGCTGGCCAGGCCGGTGCCAACCGTCGCCAGGCCGGTGCCGGCCGTCGCCAAACCGGCGGCGGGAGCGACCGTCACCGCGGTCGTGCCCCCGCTGGGGGTTCGGTCCCGGATGCCGGTGAACATGACGTCGTGGTGAGCACCGGACGGAATTCCCGTGCCGGTCATCGAACGGGAAGCAGCGGGCCGCCCTTGAGTGCTAGCACTCTCGTGTATAGAGTGCTAGGTGGCAGTCGGGCGCTCCCCTGCGTCGGCACCCGCGACGACGGCGCGAGGGCACGGCCGAATGCCGAATCATCTGAAGAACGGACGGTTCCGGGCACACCCCGGACCGGCCGCCAACTCCGGTCCGGAGGCCCCGGACCCGATCTCAAGTGGAGGGCTCCAATCGTGGCGAAGGTGAACATCAAGCCACTCGAGGACAAGATTCTCGTGCAGGCCAACGAGGCCGAGACCACGACCGCGTCCGGTCTGGTCATTCCTGACACCGCCAAGGAGAAGCCGCAGGAGGGCACCGTCGTCGCAGTCGGCCCCGGCCGGTGGGACGAGGACGGCGAGAAGCGGATCCCGCTCGACGTGTCGGAGGGTGACACCGTCATCTACAGCAAGTACGGCGGCACCGAGATCAAGTACAACGGCGAGGAATACCTGATCCTGTCGGCACGCGACGTGCTGGCCGTCGTATCCAAGTAAGAACCGTGTTCCGCCCCGGCGATCCCCGTGCCCGAGCACGGGGATCATCCGGGGCGGCATGCGTTGGCAGGGGCGTTACTAAGGAGCCTGATGAGCAAGATCATTGAGTACGACGAAGTCGCGCGGCGCGCGATGGAGGCGGGCGTGAACAAGCTCGCCGACGCGGTGCGCGTCACGCTGGGGCCGCACGGCCGGCATGTGGTGCTGGCCAAGGCATTCGGCGGACCGACGGTCACCAACGACGGGGTCACCGTCGCGCGCGAGATCGAGCTGGAGGACCCGTTCGAGAACCTGGGCGCCCAGCTGGTGAAGTCGGTGGCCACCAAGACCAACGACGTCGCGGGCGACGGCACCACCACGGCGACCGTGCTGGCGCAGGCGCTGATCAAGGGTGGCCTGCGTCTGGTCGCGGCCGGCGTCAACCCGATCGAACTCGGCTCGGGAATTTCCAAGGCCGCCGACGCGGCGTCCGAGGCGCTGCTGGCGTCGGCCACCCCGGTGTCCGGCAAGGACGCGATCGCCCAGGTGGCGACGGTGTCGTCGCGGGACGCCCACCTGGGTGAGCTGGTCGGTGAGGCGATGAACAGGGTCGGCGCCGACGGCGTGGTCAGTGTCGAGGAGTCCTCGACCCTGAGCACCGAGCTGGAGTTCACCGAGGGCGTCGGCTTCGACAAGGGCTTCCTGTCGGCGTACTTCGTCACCGACTTCGACTCCCAGGAGGCGGTGCTCGACGACCCGCTGATCCTGTTGCACCAGGACAAGATCAGCTCGCTGCCCGACCTGCTGCCGATGCTGGAGAAGGTCGCCGAAGCGGGCAAGCCGCTGATGATCATCGCCGAGGACGTCGAGGGCGAGCCGCTGGCGACCCTGGTCGTCAACTCGATCCGCAAGACGCTTCGGGCGGTCGCCGTCAAGGCGCCGTTCTTCGGCGACCGGCGCAAGGCGTTCCTCCAGGACCTCGCCATCGTGACGGGCGCCGAGGTGGTCAACCCCGACACCGGCCTGCTGCTGCGCGAGGTCGGCCTCGAGGTGCTGGGCTCCGCTCGCCGCGCGGTGGTCAGCAAAGACGAGACGATCATCGTCGACGGCGGCGGCTCCGCGGACGCGGTCGCCAACCGCATCAAGCAGTTGCGCGCGGAGATCGAGGCCAGCGACTCGGATTGGGACCGCGAGAAGCTGCAGGAGCGGCTCGCCAAGTTGGCCGGCGGGGTCGCCGTCCTCAAGGTGGGGGCCGCGACCGAGACGGCGCTCAAGGAACGCAAGGAAAGCGTCGAGGACGCCGTCGCGGCCGCCAAGGCTGCTGTCGAGGAGGGCATCGTCGCGGGCGGCGGATCGGCGCTCATCGGAGCCCGCAAGGCGCTGAAGGACCTGCGCGGGTCGCTGACCGGCGACGAGGCGCTCGGGGTTGACGTGTTCTCTGAGGCGTTGGGGGCCCCGCTCTACTGGATCGCCAGCAACGCCGGGCTCGACGGCGCGGTCGTGGTGAACAAGGTCAGCGCGCTGCCCGCCGGGCACGGGCTGAACGCCGAGACGCTCACCTATGGCGACCTGGTCGCCGACGGGGTCGTCGACCCGGTCAAGGTGACGCGGTCCGCCGTGCTCAACGCGGCGTCCGTGGCCCGGATGGTGCTCACCACCGAGACCGCGGTGGTCGAGAGGCCCGCGGACGAAGAGGATGACCACGGCCACGGGCACGGGCACCATCACCACCACTGAGTAGCGAAGCGAGGCGCCCCGGTCATCTGGCCGGGGCGTCTTCGTGGCTCAGCCGCCATATCGTCTAGTCTCGGACAACGCGACACCCATGACCGCTTCTGTCGGCCATGCTGGGCCGTCCGGCACCGGCTTCGGCGCGCGGTACTCGTGGATGGTCTGCGGGGCCGTCTCCGGCCTTGTGCCCGGTTCTCCGAACCGCAGGTGGGGGACTTACCGCCTTTCCTTGTCTTGTGCCATCGTGTCCGCTTTCGAGAAATGACCAGCGGTGTCACTTACCGTTTCGATACCCGGCGGTCCTCGCCACCGCCGTCGCGATGTTGGTGCTTGCGATAGCGGAATCATTCTGCCCGGCGATCCGTGGCGCACGCAAGCTCGTCGGCGAGCGACTGGGCAGCGGGTGAAGCGGTGGATCCGGCGAGGGCACTGGAGGTCACCTACACTTGGCCTTCCAGCGACTGACCAAGGAGCGGAGATGAAAAAGGACGAAGCAGACCAATTTGAACAGGAACTGCTCCAGCCGCTCGCACAGGCCCTCCGCACCAGGCTTGGCAATGCAGCGGAGGTCCATGTCAAGAATGAGCCGCGCCTGATCACTGGTGAGAGGGTTGTGTACGCCACGTGGCTGGAAGTTGTGCTCAAAGATGCACGGACTGATGTCGTCTTCAGGCCCCTCGGCCGCGAAGATTTCTCTGCGGTCTGGCAATGGGGAAAGAACGGCCGATTCATCTTCCCGATTCCAGAAGGCGGCGACCATGGTGGCGACAGCGCCCGAGCGCCCCCCTCCATTGACGCTGTCGCCGAGCGCATCTGCCAAACCGCGAGTATGTGGCATGAGGAGCCGCCCGAATCGTTTGGCTGGTCAGTCACCTGAAGCCGACTTGCCGCCGCGCAAGGTTCGCCGTCGACACATGCACCCTGCAGGCCTGATCGGTGCCGCCCTTAGCCGACGCGGTCGCGGCGGCGTTGGCGGACCGCGGTGATTGCCGTCTTGAGACCGCGGCGGCGCCCAGTCGCCAGGTCCGTCCCGGCGAACCCGGGGTCCAGTTCGGTGAACATCCGCTCGCTGCGGGTCTCGGGAGCGTCGTCCGCGGTGTCGCGCATGTAGCGATCCGGCAGCGACAGTTTGGCGATGGTGCGCCACGCCCTGCCGTACTGCATCAGGAACGAACCCGTGGTGTAGGGCAGGTCGTACTTGTCGCAGACCTGCCTGACCCGCGCCGAGATCTCGTGCAGCCGGTTGCTGGGCAGATCGGGATAAAGGTGATGCTCGATCTGAAGGCACAGGTTGCCGCTCATGAACCGCAACACGGGCCCTGCATCGAAGTTGGCGCTGCCCAGCATCTGGCGCAGATACCACTCGCCCTTCGTTTCGCCGATCATGTCGGTCTTCGTGAATTTCTCTGCGCCATCAGGGAAATGACCGCAGAAGATCACCGCGTTGGCCCAGACGTTGCGGATCACGTTGGCCACCACTTGGCCTTCAGCGTCGATTTGTAGGTGGCGGCCGGCGACAGCGCGGTGAGCGCCGGGAACGCGACGTAGTCCTTGACCACCTGCCTGCCGGCCTTGGCTGAGAACTCGCGCGTCTGCTGCAGTGTGCTGTCGCGCTCCGGGCCAGCCGTCAAGCCGGCCGGCTGCCTCAGGTAGTCGGCGATGGTGCGGCGCACGCTACACCCATCGGGTACGGGCATCTGAAATTCATTCCTTCCCAAACGCTTAGCAGCACTGTTGGCGCTGTCTGAGTTTGACGATCGCTCGCCGGCCGCGCCCAATCATCCGGGTTCACGTGAAGACCGATCGGGTTGTGCCCGTTGTCGCTGTTGCGCCACCGGCAACCCGGCTTGTTCCGTCCCGTCCGCTGACCTCGGGGTCGGCCCGGTATCGCGGGCGCCGCGAACGCCGTCACCTTCGCCGGAAATTCAGTCAACCGCCGACTGCCGGCCACCAAGCGCGCTACCGCTCCGATACCGGGTAGGTCCGAATGGGTGTAGCGTGAAAGTGCTGAGAAGTTCAGCTGGTGCGGGATGAGTTCAGCCGCGTCTGCCGCTTAACTCTAGGAGCGTTGGCTCCGAACCCTCACACGCCGGTGATCAAATGGACGTTAGGTCGCGATGACCACCGCACTTGCTTTCTGTGCCAACACCCGCGTTTCCCTGATAGACCTGCCCGGGACCGAACATATTGATATTCCGCAGGCATCGCTAACCGTTCACTCGCTGGCCGAGGGTATGGCCGACAAACTCCAACACCCGGCCAAGGCCTGTCCGAATCCGCAACTGACCTGGGGCCCTCCGCAATGACGACACCTGCGGCACCGACGCGAGCGAACACGGTCGGCGCGCCGCGCGTGACACGAGCGCGAACGCGCTGATCGTTGCCGTCTGCATTCCGATTGATCGCAATGACCGTGTCTGCCGTTAAAGCGGCGAAGCGACGCGCGGCATCGGAACTGAACTACGCTCCGGCGCCGATGCCCGCAACGGTCTACCGTCCCATCGCCCAGCAAGCTCTCAAGCTGACGGGCGCAGAAATCACACTGGTCGCCGTGGCGATCAACCACGACACACCCATGTCGGAGGTGGACGATCTGATGATCGTGGAAACCGCCGGCGCTGCGATGACGGCGACGCCGGGCCATGCCATCCCCGTCGCCGGTACCTCGATCGGGCAGGCCTTTGTGGAGCGCACCCCTCGACGACTCGAGAGCATCGACGTCGCCATCGACGGCGTCCAACGTGCCGGCCCGGCGCTGGTGCTTCCGCTGCGCACCACCGATACCGTGGCGGGGGTGTTGGTCGCGCTGCGGCGTGACGGCGCCCGGACGTTCAGCGACGAGCAGCTCGACATGATGGCCGCATTCACCGACCAGGCGACGCTCGCCTCGCAGCTGGGTTCCACCCACCGCCGGATGCGTGAACTCGACATTCTCGCTGAGCGCGACAGGATCGCCCGCGACCTGGGCGACCACGTGATCCAGCGGATCTTTGCGGTCGAACTGCATCTGCACGGGGCCATTTTGCGGGCGCGATCAACTGAGGTGCAGCAACGACTGTCCGGCAGCATTGATGATCTTCAAGGCGTCATTCGGGAGATTCACGTCGCAATTTTCGACCTGCACGGTGCACCGCCGGGCGCCACCCGGCTGCGAGAGCGGCTCGAGGCGGCAGTCGCGCACTTCTGCGGATCCGAACTGGAGACCACGGTTCAATTCGTGGGCCTCCTGTCGGATGTCGATGCTGCACTCGCCGATCACGCCGAAGCCGTTGTGCGCGAAGCGGTCAGCAACGCTGTCCGGCATGCCGGCGCGACCAGACTTGCGGTGACGGTCAAGGTCGAGGACGACGTGTGGATCGAGGTTATCGACAACGGTCGAGGCGTCCCCGGCGATATCACCGGCAGTGGCTTGACCGGCTTGCGATCACCGCGCGCAGCAGGCCGGCGGCGCGTTCACCATCGCGGATGCTCCCGGCGGAGGCACCGTGCTGCGCTGGTCGGCACCGCTGCCCTGATCATCGCCCGGCTGCGACTATGAGCGGCTCAGAGAGCGGACGCCACCAGGCCGGTCGCAAGTAGCGCCGGTCGGTAGCTGGTGGCGCGTCAACCTGCCCTTGGCGGCATGGTTGCCGATAACTTCCGCTTCGATGATGTGCGTCATGACCGTCTCTCTCTGCCCCCAGAAGCGAGCTGCTGGTTGTTGCGCGCCTTACGGATCGACAGCGGCGTGGAGGTGACCGTGGAGGTGACCCTAGCGGCGGATCGTCGCGCTGTTGCGCCGGCGGCTGCTCATGGGGTCGCGCGCCGACTTCTGGTGTTCAAGTTGCCGGATCAGCTCACGCTTTGCATCGCAGATAGCGCGGGTGATGTCCGGGTTCTCAGCGACCGCTACCAGCGGCGCACGGCCGGGCAGGCTCGTGCGCAAAGTGACGCGCTGTTCCTTGCCGCCGCGGTCCTGCAACGAGACCTCCACATCGATGTCCCGCGGATCCCATCGTCCCAGCAGGTGCGGACCGAGCGTCGACAACGTCTCCAATACGTGCGGGTGCTCATTGTCTTTGAAACCCGCACCGACGTGAAGCACGTGCTCGCCGAAGGCATCTCGTTGTTCGTTGTCAGTTTTCATCGTGGTTGTTCTCCTTAGACTGCAGGGTGCACGCAGGCGCTCGGCGTCTTTCCCGACGCGTGTCGTCGTCGTGCGGTGTTCGAACCGATTTCCCGGGAACAGACGGAAAACACGTTAACCCTTCGGCAAACTCCAGCTGAGTTTCGACGACAGCGTTTCCGGTATGTCTCCATTAGACGCCCTTCACTGGCGCATGTCAACAATGTTGACATATTTCGTAGGCATGCAGACGACGTTTGAAATATCTTGGGCGTCAACGGCTCAGAACTGAAAGCAGTTCGGGGAGCGGTACGGTGGCGATACCGATGGCGGTGTCAGCGATGCCGTACGGCAGCACCAGGGTGTCGGCGTGGACCAGCGCGCCGCAGGAGTAGACAACGTTGGGCACGTAGCCGTTCTGCTCATCAGTTGAGGGGCTCAGCAGCGGTTGCGGTAGCCGACCAACAATCCGTGTCGGATCGTCGAGATCAAGCAGAATCGCCCCGATGCAGTAGGTGCGCATCGGGCCGACGCCGTGGGTGAGCACCAGCCACCCGGCGTCGGTTTCGATGGGCGGACCGCAGTTCCCGAGTTGTAACGCCTCCCAGGCTCGGGTCGGGCTCTGGCAGGGAAGCGCACTCGTCCAAACGGACAGATGATCGGAGTACGCAACCGTATTCGATTCGCGATCTGATCTCGACATGGCGGCGAAGCGACCGCGTATCCGGCGAGGAAACAGCGCCAGACCCTTGTTGGCAGCGGCGGGTCCGACGATCGGCGCGGAGGTGAAGGACTGGAAATCTGTGGTCGTGAGGAGTTGCTGGCTGATGTGGGATCCGCTGTAGGCCGTGTAGGTGGCATAAAAGAAGACGGAGCCGTCGTCATCGATGAAACGAACGAAGCGAGCATCCTCCATGCCGGCCTGCTCTGCGCCCATCGAGGGCCACAGAACCCGCTCGGAAAGTGTTATGTGATCGCCGAATTCGACGGCATACGTCCGTTCGGCGATGCTGCGGAATGCGGAAATCGTGTGCTCGGCGTGTCCGCGGGTGCTCAGATGAGTCTGGAGCTGGGCGAGTTGTTGATCGAGAGCGGCCCGGGTGAAGTTCCGGTCGAGCCGGTCGAGGACGTAGTCGGCCGCCTCTCCCGAGTCGTCGAGCCGGGTGAGTTCACTGCGGAAGACGGCTGCGTCGAGGATGGCGGGCTTGGGCGCTCCGGCGGTGGCGAACGGAGCCGGTTCGTCGATCGTGGCGCGGCCGGCTGCGTCGATGACGCCGGTCCGGAACCCGATGGACGAGCGGTGCCCCTCACCGATGCCCCGGACGCTCATCACGAATCGCAGGCCGCCTGCGACGGTTCCGGTCTGGTCGGGATGGGCCACGATGCTGGGGTTGCACAACGCCGCACCTTCAATAGCGTATTCGCTCGTAAATGCCGCACCCAGCAGCAACTTTCGCGCATCGGAGAGTTCTCTGCCGGGATCCAGCCGATCGGCGAGTTCACTGGCGTGCCGGCGGAAGGTGCTGGCAAGATCGCGGTGACGCCCATCGAAGCGGACGACGACGTCGTCCAGCGAAGACCGCACCTGCCCCTCGTCGAGGGCGAGGATTCGCGCCAGCACCGCTCCCGCGCGGGACTCCTGGTGCTCGAAACCTTCCTGGCCTGGCACGAACAGTCGGGTGATGACCCGTGACGGGTTGGCCGCCAGCCGTCGGGGGCTGCGGGTGACGAGCCCAGCCTGCACGGAAGTCATTGCCGCACAGTCGAGAAGCGCCTAGCGTGCTGCATCGTCGAGAGCACTGCCAGTGTCGACTCCGCGCCCTGGTTGTGGTTTACGCCATCGGCGCGCAGGCCGTCGAATCCGCCGCCGGTCTCGGGGTCCCACATGGGCTGTTGCGCGTCGTTGACACCCATGAACCAGGCCGCAGCGGCCAGGACCCCGTCGGGCCAGATCGAACCGGTGTCAATGGCAGCGGCACGCGCGCACGCGTCGGCGAGGGTGGACACCTCGATCGGCTGCTGGTCGAACGCGGGCCGCGGGTCGTCCGGCCCTCTGCCAGCTGCCGGGGTGGGCGAGAGGTGACCGCCTGCCGTTTCGTATTCGACCAGCCAACCCAGCAGATCCAAGCCCTGGTACCGCAATGTCGAATCGTCGAGCGCCACGCCCGCGGCGATCATCGCCTCGGCGAGAACCGCATTCGCGTAGGTGAGTCGCGGCTCGGGCCATGGCCAGGCCGCGTCGCCGTTCGGTTCGGCCACGGTCTTGGCGTAGTCGGTAAGGAGTTCGCGTGCGGTCCGCTGCCCGGGATCGACGGCGAGGAGCTCGGCGGCGCCCAACGCCGCGAATGCCATCGCCCGAGGCCACGGCGACCGCACCTTCGCGGCGCGTTCGAATTGTATGACGGCCACCCGGCGAACCAAGGCAACGTCGCTGTGCGCGGCCGCAGTTCCCAGCCCCCAGATGCTGCGCCCCCAGCTGTCCTCCAGCGAGGGCTCATCCTCCCAACGGCCCTTGGTGTCCATCCGGTTTCGGCAGGGGCCCGCGTAGGACTGCGCGTCGTTCAGGAACTGCACGGCCACCCGCGCAAGACCGTTGACCGCCCCATCAGAGTCGGGCTCTCGGGCGGTGACGACGAGAACCCGGGCCATGTCGTCGGTACAGTAGCCGTGCTCGCGCCGGGGTTCGGCGAAACGGGCATGCTCGAACGTTCCCCGGCGGTCTGTCAGATGCAAGAGGTGGTCGAATCTGGGCTCCGGCGTGGCGGCGGTCACACCAGCGCCTGACGTTTGGCGAGAATCCTTTGTGCGAGAACCAGATAGGCGTCGGCCACCACCGGCCAGGCCATCGTCGGAGCCAACCGGCGGGCCTCCGCGGCCATGGAGCCGGCGAGGCGCGGATCGGTCAGCACTCGGCGCAGGGCGGATATCAGCGCATCGGGATCGTCGTGATCGACGACGATCCCCGCCCCACTACCGAGAAGTTCGATGGCGTGGGGGAAGGCGGTGGCGACGACCGGCCGCCCGCTCGCGATTGCGTCGACCAGAACACCCGAAGTGACCTGATCCGTGGAGTCGTAGGGCAGGACGACCACGGCCGAGGACCGAACCAGCGCAGTCAGCGACGAGACGTCGCGGTAGTTGGCATCGAAGCACACCGAGTCCGCTACGCCGGCGCGCCGCGCCTGTTCGGCACGGGCGTCGCGGTATGCCTCGCCATCGACGGCCAAAACCTTTGGGTGCGTGCGGCCGGCAACCAGGTAACGCGGCCGGCCACGGAGCTCACGCAGCGGTCCCATCGCCTCGATGACCCGCTCGATACCCTTCCCCGGCCCCAAGAGACCCCACGTCAACAGCGTCGGTCTGCCCGAACGCACTATCGGAGCGTTCCTCGGGACGGTCGCACCGTGCGCGATTGTGGTGACTTTTCGGCGATCGACGTCGAAGCCGAGGCACAGCCTGTGCCTGGCCGCCTCCGACATAACGACCACCTGAGCCGCCATCGCCGCGATCGCCTCGACCACCAAACGCTGATGCGGGGTCGGGTCTTTGAGGACGGTGTGGGCGACCACGATCGACGGGATGCGCAGGCCGCCGATGATGTCCACCACCTCGTCTCCGTCGACACCGCCGTAGATGCCGTACTCGTGTTGCACGACCGCGATATCGCTCTCGTTCAGCAACTCGGAGGTTGCGGCCACGGATGTTGCGGAACCGTTGACCAGCTCTCCGATCACCCGAGCATCAGAAGATGACGACCCGTCAGCAATTCGCACGACACTGACGTCAGATCCGTTCGCGCACAACCCTTCCGACAAGGCTGCGCTGAACGTCGCCAACCCGCACGGCGTCGGTGGATACGTGCTGAGAATGCCGAAACTGGTGGAGCCGCAACGACGTTGCCCAGCAATCGGGACATTCGATGGCTCAGGGATGGATAAAGCTCTCAAGGTGATCCCGACGGACGGTTGTCACCGGTGTGTCCGGCGCGAGCGGCTGCTCTGCGAGATCAGCGGCGGACGGCTGACTTCAGCACGGACGTGCTGGGTTCCCAACCTCACTAAGGCTACACCCAATGAGCGGCTACCGTGCATTGAGCCCCGCCAGGATGCGCAGGCCGACGGCGTGCCGACTGAGACCGGCGGCGGCACCTTCGGCCGTGAGGTGCCGCTCGGCTTGCTCGGGCGTGTAGCCCTGGCCGATGAGGGCTCCGATGGCTTGGTTGATGACCGACGCCTCGAAAAGGCTTGTTGCTGCGCTCCGTTCGGCAGGGGCTGGCAGGTGCTGATCGAGGACGAAGTCACTCAGCGGCCGGGCGGTGAGCCACGCGAGGTCCGCGGCGAGGTCGACAAAGGTTCCCGGCGACCCCGCGTACAAGACGAGGACCACAGCCGGGCGAAGACCGACGTCACCGACACCTGACAGCGCCAGCCTCAGCGAGGTGCGGACATCACCCGCCCCGACACCCTCGACGAATACGGTGAGCGTGAACGGCGGGTCACTGCCGGCGACGGCCACGCTCAGACCCAGAAAGGTGGGTACCGCGACGGTGGCATCGGCCGCGAGCTGGCTCAGACTGAGGGCCACATCGACGCCGGGCTCATCCAAAGCCGCAGTGAGAATGCCCAGGTCTGCGGCAAGGGCCGCGGTGACCTTCACGAGAGGACTGCTCCGTTGCACGCTCCCGAGCGCGATCGAGCCTACCGGCGCCGCGCATGGCCAGTCGCTGTGCGCGGTGAGGATCCCGAGACGCGAGTCAGGACCCGTCTCTTGACTGTTTCCTCACCTGTTACGTTACGCCGGCTGGGCTTTCCGGCTCAGGTCGGGAGCGGGCGCGGGCGCGGCGGACCGCTTCATCGACCAGGTGTTGCGCCACATCGGCCAACTTGCGGTGCTCAGATTGGCTCATCGCCCGCAGCTGGGTGAACGCGTCCTCGGCGCTGCGCCCGGTACGTCCGCGGATGAGGCCAATCGCTTGATCGATCACCGGGCGGGTGGACAACGCCGCCTGCAACTGAACAGTCAGAGCAAGCGCGTCCGCGAGGATCTGCGCGTTGTACACGGCGACAGCCGCCGGTTTGGCGAACAACTCCCCGAATTCGGCGGCGTGCTCATCGAAAACGTCTTTGCCGTAGGCATATACGTTGATCGCCCCGACCACCCGATCAGGCAGCAACAGCGGCAGCGACAGCGCACTGTGCACCCCCAACCTGCCTACGCGTGGACCGAACCGCGGCCACATCTTCTCCCCACCCAACGACCCTGATCGCACCGTGCGACGTTCCAGCGCCGCGGTGATGCAGGGCCCCTCATTGAGGGTCACGTACTGGATCTCGTCAATCTCGGTGACAAAGGGAGCGCTGGCCGCCAACGCCGCGACCATGTTGTCCACCCGGTCGACATTCAGCAACGTGACCCCAGCACCGTCGGCTCCCGGTATCGCGCGGACAGCGAACGTCGCTACCTCCGCCAGCAACTCGGGCAAGCGCCGATGATCGGCGACCAGACCCGCGAGATTGCTGATCGCCGCCCGCAAATCGGCGTCATCGGCCGCTGAGCTGCTCCGATGCCCGCGACCCCAGCGGCGGCCCGTCGGTGCTTTCGGTGAATTCGACCATCGCCGGTACCTGCTTCATCATCCTGCTGGAACCCGACATCAACCGGCGACCAGCCACATACCCAGGGCGCACCCGCCCCGAGATGACTCCCATCCTAGGGCGAAGTTGGCTGGCCGGTCTAAAGCGAAGTTGGCTGGCCGCTTCCTGCTTTGGGCATGCGGGTCGAACAGCTGTGCGGAACCTCCAACCGGTGTAGTGTCATAGCTGCTGAGAATCTCAGCTGGTCCGGGACGGGTTTTGCCGTACGCTGCTGAACCCTAGGGGCGTGTTAGCTCCGAGCCTGACACGCCGGTGATCGTCCGCACGACTGGATCACCATGACCGAAACATTATTGCGCTCTTCGGCCCAGCACGCCGATGCTATTTTCTCCAAGCCGGACCACAACTTAGCGCGATTGGACACTCACTGGATAAAGTCGTCGGTGGCCATTGTCAGCGCCCACGGCGACATCGACACGACGAACGCTCGCACCCTCACCGAGTATTCGCTCGCCCACCTGGCGCGTTGCCGCGGGCTGATCCTTGATCTGACCCGTCTGGAATTCTTTGGCGCCGCCGGTTTCCCGGCGCTGCACAGAATCTCGGTGAGCTGCGCGCACGCGGGACTGGACTGGGCGTTGGTACCCGGTGCCGCGGTATCCCTGCTGCTAAGAATCTGCGATCCGGACGGCCGGCTGCCGGCCGTCAACACCGTCAGTGCGGCACTGGCCAGCCTCGAAGGATCGGCGTCCCATGCGGACCATCCCGAAAAGACCTGTGGTATCGGTGAGATGGGGTAGCGGCCTGATTACCGGTCCAGTGAACCGGGTGATCGCGACCGTGCAGAACGGTGTCGAGGTGCTGCGGTTCGGTGGCCTGCAACCGGAGCCCGTACGTCGCCGTTTCAGATCGTGGAACGGTGCGACATGTACCGGCTACGACGGTACCTCCCCGACAGCGCGAACGATCCGTCACGGCCGCCGGTTATTTTTGTCCGCCGATGATGATGTCGGCCAACGTGTTTGACGTCACCAGAGAGACCAGGGTGCGGTCGGACTCCTACATGATCTCAGTATGGACCCGTGGGTGATCGACTTCGGCTCAACTCGCTGGCCGAGGGTATGGCCGACAAACTCCAACACCCGGCCAAGGCCTGTCCGAATCCGCAACTGACCTGGGGCCCTCCGCAATGACGACACCTGCGGCACCGTCGCGAGCGAACACGGTCGGCGCGCCGCGCGTGACGAGCGCGACGCGCTGATCGTTGCCGTCTGCATTCCGATTGATCGCAATGACCGTGTCTGCCGTTAAAGCGGCGAAGCGACGCGCGGCATCGGAACTTAACTACGCTCCGGCGCCGATGCCCGCAACGGTCTATCGTCCCATCGCCCAGCAAGCTCTCAAGCTGACGGGCGCAGAAATCACACTGGTCGCCGTGGCGATCAACCACGACACACCCATGTCGGAGGTGGACGATCTGATGATCGTGGAAACCGCCGGCGCTGCGATGACGGCGACGCCGGGCCATGTTATCCCCGTCGCCGGTACCTCGATCGGGCAGGCCTTTGTGGAGCGCACCCCTCGACGACTCGAGAGCATCGACGTCGCCATCGACGGCGTCCAACGTGCCGGCCCGGCGCTGGTGCTTCCGCTGCGCACCACCGATACCGTGGCGGGGGTGTTGGTCGCGCTGCGGCGTTACGGCGCCCGGACGTTCAGCGACGAGCAGCTCGACATGATGGCCGCATTCACCGACCAGGCGACGCTCGCCTCGCAGCTGGGTTCCACCCATCGCCGGATGCGTGAACTCGACATTCTCGCTGAGCGCGACAGGATCGCCCGCGACCTGGGCGACCGCGTGATCCAGCGGATCTTTGCGGTCGAACTGCATCTGCACGGGGCCATTTTGCGGGCGCGATCAACTGAGGTGCAGCAACGACTGTCCGGCAGCATTGACGATCTTCAAGGCGTCATTCGGGAGATTCACGTCGCAATTTTCGACCTGCACGGTGCACCGCCGGGCGCCACCCGGCTGCGAGAGCGGCTCGAGGCGGCAGTCGCGCATGTCTGCGGATCCAAACTGGAGACCACGGTTCAATTCGTGGGCCTCCTGTCGGATGTCGATGCTGCACTCGCCGATCACGCCGAAGCCGTTGTGCGCGAAGCGGTCAGCAACGCTGTCCGGCATGCCGGCGCGACCAGACTTGAGGTGACGGTCAAGGTCGAGGACGACGTGTGGATCGAGGTTATCGACGACGGTCGAGGCGTCCCCGGCGATATCACCGGCAGTGGCATGACCGGCTTGCGATCACCGCGCGCAGCAGGCCGGCGGCGCGTTCACCATCGCGGATGCTCCCGGCGGAGGCACCGTGCTGCGCTGGTCGGCACCGCTGCCCTGATCATCGCCCGGCTGCGACTATGAGCGGCTCAGAGAGCGGACGCCACCAGGCCGGTCGCAAGTAGCGCCGGTCGGTAGCTGGTGGCGCGTCAACCTGCCCTTGGCGGCATGGTTCCGATAACTTCCGCTTCGATGATGTGCGTCATGACCGTCTCTCTCTGCCCCCAGAAGCGAGCTGCTGGTTGTTGCGCGCCTTACGGATCGACAGCGGCGTGGAGGTGACCGCTAGCGGCGGATCGTCGCGCTGTTGCGCCGGCGGCTGCTCATGGGGTCGCGCGCCGACTTCTGGTGTTCAAGTTGCCGGATCAGCTCACGCTTTGCTTCGCAGATAGCGCGGGTGATGTCCGGGTTCTCAGCGACCGCTACCAGCGGCGCACGGCCGGGCAGGCTCGTGCGCAAAGTGACGCGCTGTTCCTTGCCGCCGCGGTCCTGCAACGAGACCTCCACATCGATGTCCCGCGGATCCCATCGTCCCAGCAGGTGCGGACCGAGCGTCGACAACGTCTCCAATACGTGCGGGTGCTCATTGTCTTTGAAACCCGCACCGACGTGAAGCACGTGCTCGCCGAAGGCATCTCGTTGTTCGTCGTCAGGTTTCATCGTGGTCGTTCTCCTTAGACTGCAGGGTGCACGCAGGCGCTCGGCGTCTTTCCCGACGCGTGTCGTCGTCGTGCGGTGTTCGAACCGATTTCCCGGGAACAGACGGAAACACGTTAATCCCTTCGGCAAACTCCAGCTGAGTTCCGACGACAGCGTTTCCGGTATGTCTCCATTAGACGCCCTTCACCGGCGTATGTCAACAATGTTGACATACTGCGTAGGCATGCAGATGACGTTTGAAATGTCTTGGGCGTCAACGGCTCAGAACTGAAAGCAGTTCGGGGAGCGGCACGGTGGCGATACCGATGGCGGTGTCAGCGATGCCGTACGGCAGCACCAGGGTGTCGGCGTGGACCAGCGCGCCGCAGGAGTAGACAACGTTGGGCACGTAGCCGTTCTGCTCATCAGTTGAGGGGCTCAGCAGCGGTTGCGGTAGCCGACCAACAATCCGTGTCGGATCGTCGAGATCAAGCAGAATCGCCCCGATGCAGTAGGTGCGCATCGGGCCGACGCCGTGGGTGAGCACCAGCCACCCGGCGTCGGTTTCGATGGGCGGACCGCAGTTCCCGAGTTGTAACGCCTCCCAGGCTCGGGTCGGGCTCTGGCAGGGAAGCGCACTCGTCCAAACGGACAGATGATCGGAGTAGGCAACCGTATTCGATTCGCGATCTGATCTCGACATGGCGGCGAAGCGACCGCGTATCCGGCGAGGAAACAGCGCCAGACCCTTGTTGGCAGCGGCGGGTCCGACGATCGGCGCGGAGGTGAAGGACTGGAAATCTGTGGTCGTGAGGAGTTGCTGGCTGATGTGGGATCCGCTGTAGGCCGTGTAGGTGGCATAAAAGAAGACGGAGCCGTCGTCATCGATGAAACGAACGAAGCGAGCATCCTCCATGCCGGCCTGCTCTGCGCCCATCGAGGGCCACAGAACCCGCTCGGAAAGTGTTATGTGATCGCCGAATTCGACGGCATACGTCCGTTCGGCGATGCTGCGGAATGCGGAAATCGTGTGCTCGGCGTGTCCGCGGGTGCTCAGATGAGTCTGGAGCTGGGCGAGTTGTTGATCGAGAGCGGCCCGGGTGAAGCTCCGGTCGAGCCGGTCGAGGACGTAGTCGGCGGCCTCTCCTGAGTCGTCGAGCCGGGTGAGTTCACTGCGGAAGACGGCTGCGTCGAGGATGGCGGGCTTGGGCGCTCCGGCGGTGGCGAACGGAGCCGGTTCGTCGATCGTGGCGCGGCCGGCTGCGTCGATGACGCCGGTCCGGAACCCGATGGACGAGCGGTGCCCCTCACCGATGCCCCGGACGCTCATCACGAATCGCAGGCCGCCTGCGACGGTTCCGGCCTGGTCGGGATGGGCCACGATGCTGGGGTTGCACAACGCCGCACCTTCAATGGCGTATTCGCTCGTGAATGCCGCACCCAGCAGCAACTTTCGCGCATCGGAGAGTTCTCTGCCGGGATCCAGCCGATCGGCGAGTTCACTGGCGTGCCGGCGGAAGGTGCCGGCAAGATCGCGGTGACGCCCATCGAAGCGGACGACGACGTCGTCCAGCGAAGACCGCACCTGCCCCTCGTCGAGGGCGAGGATTCGCGCCAGCACCGCTCCCGCGCGGGACTCCTGGTGCTCGAAACCTTCCTGGCCTGGCACGAACAGTCGGGTGATGACCCGTGACGGGTTGGCCGCCAGCCGTTGGGGGCTGCGGGTGACGAGCCCAGCCTGCACGGAAGTCATTGCCGCACAGTCGAGAAGCGCCTAGCGTGCTGCATCGTCGAGAGCACTGCCAGTGTCGACTCCGCGCCCTGGTTGTGGTTCACGCCATCGGCGCGCAGGCCGTCGAATCCGCCGCCGGTCTCGGGGTCCCACATGGGCTGTTGCGCGTCGTTGACACCCATGAACCAGGCCGCAGCGGCCAGGACCCCGTCGGGCCAGATCGAACCGGCGTCAATGGCAGCGGCACGCGCGCACGCGTCGGCGAGGGTGGACACCTCGATCGGCTGCTGGTCGAACGCGGGCCGCGGGTCGTCCGGCCCTCTGCCAGCTGCCGGGGTGGGCGAGAGGTGACCGCCTGCCGTTTCGTATTCGACCAGCCAACCCAGCAGATCCAAGCCCTGGTACCGCAATGTCGAATCGTCGAGCGCCACGCCCGCGGCGATCATCGCCTCGGCGAGAACCGCATTCGCGTAGGTGAGTCGCGGCTCGGGCCATGGCCAGGCCGCGTCGCCGTTCGGTTCGGCCACGGTCTTGGCGTAGTCGGTAAGGAGTTCGCGTGCGGTCCGCTGCCCGGGATCGACGGCGAGGAGCTCGGCGGCGCCCAACGCCGCGAATGCCATCGCCCGAGGCCACGGCGACCGCACCTTCGCGGCGCGTTCGAATTGTATGACGGCCACCCGGCGAACCAGAGCAACGTCGCTGTGCGCGGCCGCAGTTCCCAGTCCCCAGATGCTGCGCCCCCAGCTGTCCTCCAGCGAGGGCTCATCCTCCCAACGGCCCTTGGTGTCCATCCGGTTTCGGCAGGGGCCCGCGTAGGACTGCGCATCGTTCAGGAACTGCACGGCCACCCGCGCAAGACCGTTGACCGCCCCACCAGAGTCGGGCTCTCGGGCGGTGACGACGAGAACCCGGGCCATGTCGTCGGTGCAGTAGCCGTGCTCGCGCCGGGGTTCGGCGAAACGGGCATGCTCGAACGTTCCCCGGCGGTCTGTCAAATGCAAGAGGTGGTCGAATCTGGGCTCCGGCGTGGTGGCGGTCACACCAGCGCCCGACGTTTGGCGAGAATCCGTTGTGCGAGAACCAGATAGGCGTCGGCCACCACCGGCCAGGCCATCGTCGGAGCCAACCGGCGGGCCTCCGCGGCCATGGAGCCGGCGAGGCGCGGATCGGTCAGCACTCGGCGCAGGGCGGATATCAGCGCATCGGGATCGTCGTGATCGACGACGATCCCCGCCCCACTACCGAGAAGTTCGACGGCGTGGGGGAAGGCGGTGGCGACGACCGGCCGCCCGCTTGCGATTGCGTCGACCAGAACACCCGAAGTGACCTGATCCGTGGAGTCGTAGGGCAGGACGACCACGGCCGAGGACCGAACCAGCGCAGTCAGCGACGACACGTCGCGGTAGTTGGCATCGAAGCACACCGAGTCCGCTACGCCGGTGCGCCGCGCCTGTTCGGCACGGGCCTCGCGGTATGCCTCGCCATCGACGGCCAAAACCTTTGGGTGCGTGCGGCCGGCAACCAGGTAACGCGGCCGGCCATGGAGCTCACGCAGCGGTCCCATCGCCTCGATGACCCGCTCGATACCCTTCCCCGGCCCCAAGAGACCCCACGTCAACAGCGTCGGTCTGCCCGAACGCACTACCGGAGCGTTCCTCGGGACGGTCGCACCGTGCGCGATCGTGGTGACTTTTCGGCGATCGACGTCGAAGCCGAGGCACAGCCTGTGCCTGGCCGCCTCCGACATAACGACCACCTGAGCCGCCATCGCCGCGATCGCCTCGACCACCAAACGCTGATGCGGGGTCGGGTCTTTGAGGACGGTGTGGGCGACCACGATCGACGGGATGCGCAGGCCGCCGATGATGTCCACCACCTCGTCTCCGTCGACACCGCCGTAGATGCCGTACTCGTGTTGCACGACCGCGATATCGCTCTCGTTCAGCAATTCGGAGGTTGCGGCCACGGATGTCGCGGAACCGTTGACCAGCTCTCCGATCACCCGAGCATCAGAAGATGACGACCCGTCGGCAATTCGCACGACACTGACGTCAGATCCGTTCGCGCACAACCCTTCCGACAAGGCTGCACTGAACGTCGCCAACCCGCACGGCGTCGGTGGATACGTGCTGAGAATGCCGAAACTGGTGGAGCCGCAACGACCTTGCCCAGCAATCGGGACATTCGATGTTTCAGGGATGGATAAAGCTCTCAAGGTGATCCCGACGGACGGTTGTCACCGGTGTGTCCGGCGCGAGCGGCTGCTCTGCGAGATCAGCGGCGGACGGCTGACTTCAGCACGGACGTGCTGGGTTCCCAACCTCACTAAGGCTACACCCAATGAGCGGCTACCGTGCATTGAGCCCCGCCAGGATGCGCAGGCCGACGGCGTGCCGACTGAGACCGGCGGCGGCACCTTCGGCCGTGAGGTGCCGCTCGGCTTGCTCGGGCGTGTAGCCCTGGCCGATGAGGGCTCCGATGGCTTGGTTGATGACCGACGCCTCGAAAAGGCTTGTTGCTGCGCTCCGTTCGGCAGGGGCTGGCAGGTGCTGATCGAGGACGAAGTCACTCAGCGGCCGGGCGGTGAGCCACGCGAGGTCCGCGGCGAGGTCGACAAAGGTTCCCGGCGACCCCGCGTACAAGACGAGGACCACAGCCTGGCGAAGACGCGACGTCACCGACACCTGACAGCGCCAGCCTCAGCGAGGTGCGGACATCACCCGCCCCGACACCCTCGACGAATGCGGTGAGCGTGAACGGCGGGTCACTGCCGGCGACGGCCACGCTCAGACCCAGAAAGGTGGGTACCGCGACGGTGGCATCGGCCGCGAGCTGGCTCAGACTGAGGGCCACATCGACGCCGGGCTCATCCAAAGCCGCGGTGAGAATGCCCAGGTCTGCGGCAAGGGCCGCGGTGACCTTCACGAGAGGACTGCTCCGTTGCACGCTCCCGAGCGCGATCGAGCCTGCCGGCGCCGCGCATGGCCAGTCGCTGTGCGCGGTGAGGATCCCGAGACGCGAGTCAGGACCCGTCTCTTGACTGTTTCCTCACCTGTTACGGTACGCCGGCTGGGCTTTCCGGCTCAGGTCGGGAGCGGGCGCGGGCGCGGCGGACCGCTTCATCGACCAGGTGTTGCGCCACATCGGCCAACTTGCGGTGCTCAGATTGGCTCATCGCCCGCAGCTGGGTGAACGCGTCCTCGGCGCTGCGCCCGGTACGTCCGCGGATGAGGCCAATCGCTTGATCGATCACCGGGCGGGTGGACAACGCCGCCTGCAACTGAACAGTCAGAGCAAGCGCGTCCGCGAGGATCTGCGCGTTGTACACGGCGACAGCCGCCGGTTTGGCGAACAACTCCCCGAATTCGGCGGCGTGCTCATCGAAAACGTCTTTGCCGTAGGCATATACGTTGATCGCCCCGACCACCCGATCAGGCAGCAACAGCGGTAGCGACAGCGCACTGTGCACCCCCAACCTGCCTACGCGTGGACCGAACCGCGGCCACATCTTCTCCCCACCCAACGACCCTGAGCGCACCGTGCGACGTTCCAGCGCCGCGGTGATGCAGGGCCCCTCATTGAGGGTCACGTACTGGATCTCGTCAATCTCGGTGACAAAGGGAGCGCTGGCCGCCAACGCCGCGACCATGTTGTCCACCCGGTCGACATTCAGCAACGTGACCCCAGCACCGTCGGCTCCCGGTATCGCGCGGACAGCGAACGTCGCTACCTCCGCCAGCAACTCGGGCAAGCGCCGATGATCGGCGACCAGACCCGCGAGATTGCTGATCGCCGCCCGCAAATCGGCGTCATCGGCACTGAGCTGCTCCGATGTCCGCGACCCCAGCGGCGGCCCATCAGTGCTTTCGGTGAATTCGACCATCGCCGGTACCTGCTTCATCATCCTGCTGGAACCCGACATCAACCGGCGACCAGCCACATACCCAGGGCGCACCCGCCCCGAGATGACTCCCATCCTAGGGCGAAGTTGGCTGGCCGGTCTAAAGCGAAGTTGGCTGGCCGCTTCCTGCTTTGGGCATGCGGGCCGAACAGCTGTGCGGAACCTCCAACCGGTGTAGTGTCATAGCTGCTGAGAATCTCAGCTGGTCCGGGACGGGTTTTGCCGTACGCTGCTGAACCCTAGGGGCGTGTTAGCTCCGAGCCTGACACGCCGGTGATCGTCCGCACGACTGGATCACCATGACCGAAACATTATTGCGCTCTTCGGCCCTGCACGCCGATGCTATTTTCTCCAAGCCGGACCAGCAACTTAGCGCGATTGGACACTGACTGGATAAAGTCGTCGGTGGCCATTGTCAGCGCCCACGGCGACATCGACACGACGAACGCTCGCACCCTCACCGAGTATTCGCTCGCCCACCTGGCGCGTTGCCGCGGGCTGATCCTTGATCTGACCCGTCTGGAATTCTTTGGCGCCGCGGGTTTCCCGGCGCTGCACAGAATCTCGGTGAGCTGCGCGCGCGCTGGACTGGACTGGGCGTTGGTACCTGGTGCCGCGGTATCCCTGCTGCTACGAATCTGCGATCCGGACGGCCGGCTGCCGGCCGTCAACACCGTCAGTGCGGCACTGACCAGCCTCGAAGGATCGGCGTCCGATGCGGACCATCCCGAAAAGACGTGTGGTATCGGTGAGATGGGGTAGCGGCCTGATTACCGGTCCCGCGAACCGGGTGATCGCGACCGTGCAGAACGGTGTCGAGGTGCTGCGGTTCGGTGGCCTCCAGACCGTATCCCGTACGTCGCCGTTTCAGACCGTGGAACGGTGCGACATGTACCGGCTACGACGGTACTTCCCCGACAGCGCGAACGATCCGTCACGGCCAACGGTAATACTTGTGCCGCCGATGATGATGTCGGCCAACGTGTTTGACGTCACCAGGAAACCAGGGCGCGGTCGGAGTCCTGCATGATCTCGGTGTGGACCCGTGGGTGGTGGACTTCGGCTCACCGGACCGGGAAACCGGTGGGCTCGAACGCACTTTGAGCGACCATGTTGTCGCGTTGAGCCGGGTCATCGACTCGGTACACGCGCACACCGGCCGCAAGGTGCATTTGGCGGGCTACTCGCAGGGCGGCATGTTCTGCTATCAAACCGCGGCGTATCGACGCTCCGAGGGCCTGGCCAGCGTCATCACATTCGGTGCCGCCGTCGATTCGCTCAGTGGTCTGCCGTTCGGAATTCCCGCGGCCCTGGCGGGCCGCGGCGCCCAGCTGGTCGCCGACCACGTCTTCAACCGCCTCTCCGTGTCCGGATGGATGGCCCGGACCGGTTTTCAACTTCTGGACCCGATCAAGACGGTCCGGGCGAGGTGGGACTTTCTGCGGCAACTCCATGACCGAGAGGCGTTGCTGCCCAGGGAACAGCAACGCCGCTTCCTCGAGGTGGAGGGCTGGGTGGCATGGTCGGGCCCCGCGGTCGCCGAACTGTTGCGGCAGTTCGTGGTCCATAACCGCATGATGGCCGGCGGTGCCGTGATCGATGACACGTTGATCACGCTCGCGGAAATCACCTGTCCGATCCTTGCGTTCATCGGCGAGATCGACGACATCGGCCAGCCCGCGTCCGTGCGAGGAATCCGGCGGGCCGCGCCCCGCGCCGAGGTGTCCGAGGTGCTGTTGCGGGCAGGTCACTTCGGGCTCGTCGTCGGATCGACCGCCGCCACGCAGACGTGGCCCACCGTCGGACAATGGGTGCTGTGGCAAGACGGTCGAGGGCCGAGGCCGGACGGCGTGCATGCGATGGAAACCGACCCTGGCGTCGGGACTGATGGCGGTGTCGGGCTGTCGTCGCGTATCGGTCACTCGGCGGGTGCGCTGGCCGAACTGGGCATCGGTGTGAGCCTGGGGTTGGCCGACGCCGCGGTGGGGGTGGCGCGCAGCGGCAGGGAGATCGCAGGGGAGGCCGTGCGTACCGTGCCCCGGCTCGCCCGCCTCGGGGGGCTGCAGCCCCATACCCGGGTGTCGTTGGGCGGGTTGATGGCCGAACAGGCGAACAAAGCGCCCGAGGAAGAATGCTTTCTCTTCGAGGATCGGGTGCACACCAACGCGGCGGTTGATCACCGCATCGACGACGCGGTGCGCGGCCTCATCGCCGCCGGTATCCGTCAGGGAGCCCACATCGGTGTGTTGATGGACACCAGCCCCAGCGCCGTGACCGCGATCGCGGCACTGTCGCGGCTCGGCGCGGTGGCGGTGCTGCTACCCCCGGACGCCGACCTCGCCACCGCCGTCCAGTTGTGCGAGGTGGCCGACATCGTCACGGACCCTCACCATCTGACGGCGGCCAGCGCGACCGGCGCCAGGGTGCTCATCCTCGGTCACCGAGACAGCACGGACCTCGGCCGGACGGAGTCAGACCAGATCGTCGAGCTAGGCCGCCTCGACCTGTCCGCTGAGCCGCTCCCCCAGTGGTATCGGCCGAACCCGGGCCGGGCAAGTGATCTCGCCTTCGTGTTCTTCAGCACGACGGGAGGACGCCGGGTGATCAAGGAGGTCACCAATCATCGGTGGGCGCTGTCGGCCTACGGCACGGCCGCTGCCGCCGCGCTCGGCCGCGGTGACACGATCTATTGCGTGACCCCGCTGCACCATCCGTCGGGTCTGATGGTCGGCCTCGGCGGCGCGATCGCCGGCGGGTCGCGCATCGCTTTGACCCGGGGCGTCGACCCGACGCGGTTCGCCGACGAGATCCACCGTTACGGGGTCACGGTGGTGACGTACACCTGGGCCATGCTGCTCGAACTGGTGGAGGCGACGTCGCCCGAGCTTGCCGAACATCATCCGATCCGCCTGTTCATCGGAGCCGGAATGCCAATCGGGCTGTGGCACAAGGTCACCGACCGATTCGCCCCGGCCCGGGTGCTGGAATTCTATGCCTCCACCGAGGGGGACGCGGTGCTGGCCAATGTCGCCGGCACGAAGACCGGTGCCAAGGGTCGGCCGCTGCCGGGCAGCACCGAGATTCGGCTCGCCGGCTATGACGCCGCGACGGGCCGCTTCATCGAGGATGACCACGGTTTCGTGCGCCCCTGCGCAGACGACGAGGTGGGCGTGCTGCTAGCGAAGCCGCGCTCCGGACTCGATGCCGCACGCGTGTCGATGCGCTCGGTATTCGCGAAAGGAGACACGTGGATCACCACAGACCACCTGTTTCGCCGCGACAGCGACGGCGACTACTGGTTCGTCGACAACAGAAACACGGTGATCCAGTCGGGGCGCGGACCGGTCTTCTGCCAGCCGATTTGCGACGCCCTCGGCGACATCGCCGTGATCGACCTGGCCGTGGTCTATCCCGTTGCGACCGACACGTACGACGTCGCGGTCGCGGCCGTGGTGCTTGACAAAGGCGGCGTCCTCACCGCGGCTGCCCTGACCACCGCATTAGGCGGCCTCCCCCGGGATCAGCGTCCCGCCATCGTCCACATTGTTGACCGCATAGCCGCTCACGCCCTCCTACCGCCCGCTGTCGGGCGCGCTGCGGGAGGCGGGTTTGCCGGTGCCGGGGGAAACGACCTGGTATCACGACGTCACTGACGGCCAGTATCGACAATCGGCCGCCGTCGGCTACGAGTCACGGCGGCCAACCCACCGTGGGTTGGCCGGCAAGGTTCGCGATCGACGCGTCAATCCACAGGACTGAGTACTCTGCAAGTTTCAGGAGTCATTCGATCCGGCCGCGTTAAGCCCTTTACCGTATTCCCCTGTGCAACAAAAGCTTTGCACCGCATCTCCGCTGCGCGGAGAGGCTAAGCAGGATCCTGCAATGAATCGCCTGGCCGGCCATCGACTACACGTTGCTGCTCATCAACCGCTTCCGCGACGAACTCGCGGGCGGCGCGAGCCGAGACGATGCGCTCGTCCACACCATGATGACAGCACGGTGTTGTTCTCCGCCGCCACCGTCACGCTGTCCATGGCCGCGATGATCCTGTTCCCGATGTACTTCCCGAAGTCGTTGGCGTACGCGGGTATCGCCACCGTCGGGTGCTCTGCGCCCGCCGCGGTGGTGGTCACTCTCGCAGCTCGCGTCGCTGTGTCGACAGGTCAGCGGAAGAGCCCGACGATGACAATGCCCACGCCGACCACGATCGACAGCGAGAGGGACACCAACAGGAAGCTGACAAACCCTTCCTTTCCCGCCGAGGCCACGTGGTCGGCCGCCGCGATCGGCGCCAGTTTGCGGCCGGCGCCCCATGCGGCCGCGAGCAGCGCCGCCAACCAGTTCGCGTAGGCGGAGTACACGATAAGTACGACCGCCGTAACCCCCCAAGCGTTGGGCAAGTGGATGTGTGGCCAGAGCAGGCCGAGCAGCACCAGGAACATACCGTTGAGCACTGCCTCGAGGTGGCTCGACAGGGCCATGCGGGGATTCTTCAGTGCCGGGACGGCGAACCCGGTGAGCAGGCCGAGCAGGAACAGGACCAGCCCCAACGTGAACAGCACTGTCTGCATGTCAGAAAGGTATCGGGGTACGGCTGCGCGCGCGCTCTCATTCAGAAAGCCCGGGCCGCTGGATTAGCCGTGCACGTCGCGGAGCCCGACGCCAAAGCGCAAGCCTGAGCAGTTGTAGCACCCCACACACCCGACGCAGTTGGTGCAGCCGGCGCAACCCAGACATGCGACACAACGCTTGCACAGTGCGCACGCCACACATGCGACGCTTCCGGCGACCGCGAATGACATTGCGGTGCCGATACTTCCGGCGACGGCGGCGCTGCCGGCTGTGGCGATTGATCCGGCCACCCCGGCGCTGGCCACGGTGGCTGCCGATCCGGCAACCGCTGTGCTGGCCACCGTGGCCACCGAGCCGGCTACAACGGCGCTGGCCACTGCGGCTTTGGAGCCAACGATGCTGTCGTCGGTGTCAATGGGCTTGGCCACGTCGTTCATTGTCGCTCACGGCCGACGGGAATGAGCGGGCGTCGCCACTCGCCAGGTGCGCCAGCAGCCCGTCACGGGAGTCGAGTCGGTGCCCAATGGCCGCACAGCAAATCGATGACACAGGCCCAGCCTGCCGCTACGACCGAGCGGTACGGGTGTGGCAGGACAATTCGACGCTCGCCGAACAGGGGAGCCATTCGGACTGCCGCAGCGTCGTTCTAGGTATCGAACCTGTCCACCATTTCATCTCAAGGAAGCGATGACATGACGACTCAGCACTACCAACTGATCACGAAGATAATGGTAAGCGCCGCTATCGCTCTCGGCTTCTGTGTTGGGGGAGCTGCAGAGGCCGGCGCCGACCCGGACCCGTACGGCGGCCTGCACTGCGGCTGCCAAGGGACAGCTCCCGCTGGCGGCGCGGATCCGACGCAAGGGATCAAACGCGGACTCCAGGAGGGCCATACTGCCTTGTTGCCGGGACTACCGGCACCGGCCCTGCCCCGCCAGTCGCAGCAGTAACGACCGACACGGCGGTGGTCGACGAGCCGGCCGAGCCACCCCGGGGCGCTCGATGCCGGTGTTAGCCTTCCGAGGACGTCCGCTGGCAGGATCGGAGCTGGGCGAGCGTGCCGGTAGCGACGCGGAAATTCGAGTGAGGGCAACGCGATGGAAGAACCGCTGCTGCTGCAGCACCGCGACGACCGCGGCGTCGTCACGTTGACGCTGAACCGCCCCGGGGCCTTCAACGCGCTGTCCGAGGCGATGCTCGCGGCCCTCGGTGAGGCCATCGAGGCGCTGGCCGACGACGAAGGGGTGCGCGCCGTGGTGCTGGGGGCATCCGGGAAGGCCTTTTGTGCCGGCCACGACCTGAAGGAGATGCGGGCCGAGCCTTCGCTCGAGTACTACCGGCGCTTGTTCGCGCAGTGCTCGGCGGTGATGCTGTCAATCCAGCGCCTGCCGGTCCCGGTCATCGCGCGGGTCCAGGGTCTCGCGACGGCCGCGGGCTGCCAGCTCGTCGCGATGTGCGACCTCGCGGTCGCCAGCCACGACGCGCGCTTCGCGGTGAGCGGCATCAACGTCGGGCTCTTCTGCGCGACCCCGGGAGTGGCGCTGTCGCGCAATCTGCCCCGCAAGGCCGCCTTCGAGATGCTCGTCACGGGCGAATTCGTCTCCGCCGAGGAGGCGCACGCGTTGGGACTGGTCAACAAGGTTGCGGCGCCCGGGGCGTTGGACGACGAGGTTGAGGCGCTCGTGGGGCGCATCGTCGCGAAGCCGCGCGTCGCCCTCGCGATGGGGAAAGCCCTCTTCTACCGCCAGATCGAAGTGGGCATCGAGGCGGCCTACGAGGATGCGGGCGCGACGATGGCCTGCAACATGATGGATGCCTGCGCGCTCGAGGGCGTCCAGGCGTTCATCGAGAAGCGCCCGTCCAGCTGGTCTCAGACGCGGGCGTCGGCGACCTAGCTCCGCGTTCGCTCGACCACCTCGGGCAGGGGCCCGAACTCGTGCCCCAAGTTGGGGTCCAACGCCCCTTATCGCCGACCCCGTCGGGTGCCTACGGTGAGCGGTGCCCCCGAACGGCTCTACTCGCTAGGGCATGAGTTGGCGGGAGGCCTCGAGATCGGAGGGTCGAATGTCAACCCAATCCACACGTCATGGAATCGTGGTCGGAGTCGATGGTTCGCCCTCGTCGAGCATGGCCGTCGAATGGGCCGCACGGGATGCCGAGATGCGAAACGTGCCGCTTAAGGTGGTGCATGCCGTCGCCCCCATGACGACCGCCGCCGGGGACGGGTCAGACATCGCAGCGTTTGCCGACTACGCGCGCCTGCAAGAAGAACAAGCACCCCGAATCATCGAGCAGGCCCACAAAGTCGCGGAAAGCGCCGTCGCGGCAGGCTGGGCGTCGAACATCACGAGCGAGGTCCTGCGCGCTCCGGCTGTGGCCGTCCTGGTCGACTTATCCAAGAACGCCGACATGATCGTGGTGGGCTGCCGCGGCCACGGGACGGTGGCCCGCGCCCTGCTGGGGTCGGTCAGTTCCGGGCTCGTCCACCACGCGAATTGCCCCGTCGCTGTCATCCACGACGAGGGCGCGGTGACTGCCCACTCGCCGCAGGATCCGGTGTTGGTGGGCATAGACGGTTCGCCGACCTCGGAGTTGGCCACCCAGATCGCCTTTGCCGAAGCATCCCGCCGCGGTGTGGATTTGATGGCGCTGCACGCGTGGAGCGACATGGGGCCCCTCGACTTCCCGAGGATCAACTGGGCGCCCATCGAGTGGAGAAACATCAAAGACCGGGAGGAAGAAGTCCTCGCCGAGCGGCTGGGCGGCTGGCGGGAACAGTATCCCGACGTTGTCGTGCACAAGGTCGTGGTGTGCGATCAGCCCGCCCCGAGGCTACTCGAGCAGGCGCAGCGGGCTCAGCTCGTCGTGGTGGGCAGCCACGGCCGCGGCGGCTTTCCCGGCATGCTGTTGGGTTCGGTCAGCGCCGCAGTCGTGAACACCGCCCAAAATCCGGTCATCGTCGCCCGCATGCCCCAAACGCATTGACGGAAGCCTCTTTCGAGTTCCGCGAAATACTACGAACCCGGGACCATGTCGGCGCCGGAGTCGCCAGGCAGACGCCGACGAACTCACCGACTACCTCGACGACCTCGAAGCGCAGGTCGCACGCATCCGACGCGAACTCGACGAGGTCCGCCGGACGCATGCGGCAACCCCAGTTTTTCCCGGCTAGTTTTTCCGCCGAATTTCTCGGTGGGGCCGCTGCGCCCCAGCAGCTTTGTTGCCGTTCGATCGCGTCGAGCGGTGTCACGGGCGGCTAAGCCGAGCGGCGGATGCCGGTTCGGCGGCCGATGTCACCCTTCAGCAGCATGTCGCGCTCGGATTCGGACAGGCCGCCCCACACGCCGTAGGGTTCGCCGACCTCGAGCGCGTGCGAACGGCATTCCTGAATCACCGGGCAGCGCCGGCACATCTCCTTGGCGCGCTGCTCGCGCTGCATGCGGGCACGGCCCCGCTCTCCGTCGGGGTGAAAGAACATTGACGAGTCGACGCCGCGGCAGAGGCCCTGAAGTTGCCAGTTCCAGATGTCGGCGTTGGGGCCAGGTAGCTGCTCCGGTTGTGGCATTGGTGTCATTCCCTTTCTGCACCCTCTCCCCACGGAGCGCCCAAGTGAGGTAAGTCCGCGAAGCGATTGTGGAACTGATTCGGGGGTGGTGTCACCGATGACTACCCGTCGGTCTCGAACTTAGGTGTGCTGATGAATTTCCGTCAATAGCCAGTTAGACCGGCAAAATATATAAGGGTTGGAGGAGAATTTACGTCGCGTTCATCTGCGATGCATTAGTGCGAGCGCCGAGCGTGCTACCAGGCAACTTCGTCCAATCGAGATTGTGCAGCTCAGAACGCGGAAAAGGGGTGCGGGCAATTAATGCCGCCACCGAAGTGATTAACAGTGCGGTAACACAGACACCACGAAGTGTTTACTGGTCACCGTGATTGATACTCGTCACACTTGGCCGGCCCCGACCGGCATCGACCGAACGCTGGCGGCCGCCGCCTTCGGCGACCGGCCAGGCAGCTGGCCGCTGCCGACCGCCACGACGCCCGACCAACTCTGGCTGCGTGCCGTCGCCTGCGGCGGACAGGGCCGCTACGGCGCCGCCTACCGCGACCTCGAGACGTTGCGCCGCGGCGGCCCGGGGCGACTGGTCTCCTTGGCCCACAGCACGCAGGGATCGTTTCTGCGGCAGCTCGGCTGGCACGCGGTGGCGCGGGGCTGGGACGGGCGGGCGCTGGCGCTGGCGGGCACGGATCCCGAGGCCCGCGCCGACGCGCTGATCGGGCTCGCGGCCGACGCGCTCGGCGTCGGCCGATTCGCGGCCGCGGCGGCGCTGTTGGCGCGCGCGGACGGGGTGCTGGTCGAGCCGGTGCCGGACCGGCTTCCGGTGCGCCGCGGCTGGGTGGCCGCCGAGCTGGCGATGGCGTCCGCCGACGGGCGCGGCGCCGTGCGGCATGCCACGGCGGCCGTGGAGCTGACGCGGGCGATGGGAGTCGCGTCCGCGCGCCATCGCGTCAAGAGTGACGTGATACTGGCGGCCGCGCTGTGCAGCGCGGGCAGCACCGAGCCGGCCCGGAAGGTCGCCCAGGCGGCGCTGGAGGAGACCGGCAGGCTGGGATTGCTGCCGCTTCGCTGGGCGCTGGCTTGCTTGCTGATCGATATCGGAAGCGTCACGTTCTCGCCACGAGAACTGCTGGAAATTCGGGATATTTGCGCAGGCCAGGTGCGCCACGCCGGTGGGACCTGGCGTTGCGCTTGAAACGGCCCTCCGGCCGCTATTGTCATTGAGTTAGTTAGCCCGCGATGTGTCCCGTTCGTAACGTTGGAGATACCGCCGTCGATGACAATTCAAGGGGAACGTCTCGACGCTGTGGTTGCGGAGGCCGTGGCGGGAGACCGGAAAGCCCTGCGGGAGGTGCTGGAGACCATCCGTCCGATCGTCGTGCGCTATTGCCGGGCGCGAGTCGGCAACGTCGATCGGGGTGGCCTGTCAGCAGACGACGTGGCTCAGGAGGTGTGCTTGGCCACCATCACGGCGCTGCCTCGCTATCGCGAGCGCGGACGCCCGTTCTTGGCCTTCCTGTACGGGATCGCGGCCCACAAGGTGGCCGACGCCCACCGGGCCGCCGGACGTGACCTCTCCTACCCGACCGAGTCGCTGCCCGAGCGGCGGTCGTCCGAGGCCGGCCCGGAGCAGATGGCGATCGAAGCCGACTCGGTGAGCCGGATGAGCGAGCTGCTGGAGATCCTGCCCGCCAAGCAGCGCGAGATTTTGATTCTGCGGGTCGTCGTGGGCCTCTCCGCCGAGGAGACCGCCGCCGCCGTCGGCAGTACCACCGGCGCCGTCCGGGTGGCCCAGCACCGTGCGCTGTCACGGCTCAAGTCCGAGATCGTCGCGGCGGGTGACTATGCCTGACTTCGGCTTCGGAATGGGCGACCAACCGGCGCTCGACGAGTTGGCCCACACCGACTTGCTGCTCGAGGCGCTCGCCGAGCGCCGCCCCCTGCGGCTCGAAAACATCGGCGACCCCGACGACCCGGATTTCCGGGCGCTCACCACCTTGCTGGAGGACTGGCGCGACAACCTGAGGTGGCCGCCGGCCAGTGCCCTCGTGGCGCCCGAGGAGGCCATCGCGGCGCTGCACACCGGACTGGCGGACCGCCGGCGCGCCCGCCGGGGCATGGCGGCGATCGGTTCGGTGGCCGCGGCGCTGCTGGTCCTCAGCGGGTTGGGCGCCATGGTGGTCGAGGCCCGCCCCGGGGACACGCTGTACGGCCTGCACGCGATGTTCTTCGATCAGCCGAAGGTCAACGAGAACCAGGTCATGTTGTCCGCCAAGGCAGACATGGCGAGGGTTCAGCAAATGATCGACGAGGCCCGGTGGGACCAGGCGCAGAGTCAGCTGGCCGAGGTCACCAGCATGGTGCAGTCGATGAACGACGGGGCGGACCGCAACGACCTGCAGAGCCAGCTGAAACTGCTGAGCATCCGGATCGAGTCCCGCAACCCGAACGCGACGCTGCCGCCGCCGGCCGCGTCGACCGCGCCGGTCTGGTCGGCGCCTACCACGACTGCGCCGACCACAAGTTCGCCGAGTTGGGCACCTACGACGTCGCCACCGAGTTCATCCGCCGGCGCATCCCCGAGCCCGTCGGCGGCGCGGCAGCGGCACCATGGCCACACGACCAGTCCGGCACCCGAAGTGCCGGCCGCCAATCCGTAGCGGCGCTCAGTGGCGCCGGTGGAAGCCGTCGTCGGCTGACGTCGCCTCGTTGAGCGACGCGTCGGCGTAGCCCCGGCAGTAATCCCAGGTGACGTAGGCGTCCGGTTCGGGGTCGTAGGCCGGCTCGTGCGGGCGCACCGTGCCGTCGATCAGCAGCTGCAGCAGGTTGGCCCGCAGCATGTCCCAGTCGTGGTAATGGTCCTGTTGGCACTCGTCGCAGCACACGACGAGTCCACGGATTCCCTTGTGCGCCAACAACGCTTCGTACACGGCGAGATCCGCAAGGTCCGCCTCGACCGCCAGTCGCTCCTGCTGGTCCAGCGGTTGCCCGGGCTCGACGGCTTCGAGTGCCGCCGACGGGTCGCACGGGTCGTCGGCGAAGGGGTCGGGCGGCAAACCCGGCGGGAGGTGGTCGCGCACGCCTACAGCCTACGCAGCCGGACTGACAAAACGCCAGCAGACGGACACCGGCCTTTTGCATCTCGTGGCGGGGTCAGATGGGGCGGCGGCACACCCGAAGAAGCGAGTGCCGTCGCCGGCGCAGCCGATAGGATGGGACTCTCACTCCGCGCGCGCATGGAGGGCTTTCGATGTCGCTTGGCACGTCCAACCTGGAAGACAGCTCCGAGCTGGTCGCCGGTGCTTACCTGCGCGATTCGCCCGCCCGCGGCCTGTCCGACGACGCGATGCCCACCGGCGGTGACGACCCGCACAAGGTGGCGATGCTGGGGCTGACCTTCGACGACGTGCTGCTGCTGCCCGCGGCCTCCGATGTGATTCCCGCCACCGCCGACACCTCCAGCCAGCTCACCCGCAAGATCCGGCTGAAGGTGCCGCTGGTCAGCTCGGCGATGGACACCGTCACCGAGTCGCGGATGGCGATCGCGATGGCCCGCTCGGGCGGCATGGGGGTGTTGCACCGCAACCTGCCGGTCGCCGAACAAGCCGGTCAGGTGGAGATGGTCAAGCGCTCCGAGGCCGGCATGGTCACCGACCCGGTCACGTGCCGGCCCGACAACACGCTGGCCCAGGTCGACGCCATGTGCGCCAAGTTCCGGATCTCCGGGCTGCCGGTGGTCGACGACTCCGGCGCGCTCGTCGGCATCATCACCAACCGGGACATGCGCTTCGAGGTCGACCAGTCCAAGCCCGTCTCCGAGGTGATGACCAAGGCCCCGCTGATCACCGCCCGCGAGGGTGTCAGCGCCGACGCGGCGCTGGGCCTGCTGCGCCGCAACAAGATCGAGAAGCTGCCCATCGTCGACGGCCACGGCCGGCTCACCGGGTTGATCACCGTCAAGGACTTCGTCAAGACCGAGCAGCACCCGCTGGCCACCAAGGACAGCGACGGCCGGCTGCTGGTCGGCGCCGCCGTCGGGGTCGGCGGCGACGCCTGGGTGCGCGCCATGATGCTGGTCGACGCGGGCGCCGACGTGCTGATCGTCGACACCGCGCACGCACACAACCGGCTGGTACTCGACATGGTCCGCAAACTCAAGACCGAGGTGGGTCACCGGGTCGAGGTGATCGGCGGCAACGTAGCGACCCGGGCCGCCGCGGCGGCCCTGGTGGACGCCGGCGCCGACGCGGTGAAGGTCGGGGTGGGACCGGGATCGATCTGCACCACCAGGGTGGTGGCGGGCGTCGGCGCGCCGCAGATCACCGCGATCCTCGAGGCCGTCGCGGTGTGCCGGCCGGCGGGCGTGCCGGTGATCGCCGACGGCGGGCTGCAATACTCCGGCGACATCGCCAAGGCGCTGGCCGCCGGCGCGTCGACCACGATGCTGGGTTCCCTCCTGGCGGGCACCGCCGAGGCGCCCGGCGAACTGATCTTCGTCAACGGCAAGCAGTTCAAGAGCTACCGCGGCATGGGCTCGCTCGGCGCCATGGCGGGCAGGGGCGCCGGAGGGGCGGGCAAGTCGTACTCCAAGGACCGCTACTTCGCCGACGACGCGCTCTCGGAAGACAAGCTGGTGCCCGAGGGCATCGAAGGCCGGGTGCCGTTCCGCGGTCCGCTGTCGTCGGTGATCCACCAGCTCACCGGCGGCCTGCGGGCCGCGATGGGTTACACCGGCTCGCCCACCATCGAGGCGCTGCAGCAGGCGCAGTTCGTCCGGATCACGGCCGCGGGCCTCCGGGAAAGCCACCCCCACGACGTCGCGATGACCGTCGAAGCGCCCAACTACTACGCCCGATAGAAAGCCCCTTAGAAGCCGCATGGTCGAGATCGGGATGGGCCGCACCGCCCGTCGCACCTATGAGCTGAGCGAAGTCAGCATCGTGCCGTCGCGGCGCACCCGCTCCTCCCAGGACGTGTCGACCGCGTGGCAGCTGGACGCCTACCGGTTCGAGATTCCCGTCATCGCCCACCCGACCGACGCGCTGGTGTCGCCGGAGTTCGCGATCGAACTCGGCCGCCTCGGCGGTCTGGGCGTGCTCAACGGCGAGGGCCTGATCGGCCGGCACGCCGACGTCGGGGCCAAGATCGCCCAGCTGGTCGAGGCCGCCAGCAAGGAGCCCGAACCGTCGGCGGCGATCCGCCTGCTGCAGGAACTGCACGCCGCGCCGCTGGACCCCGACCTGCTGGGTTCCGTCGTGGCCCGGGTCCGCGAGGCCGGGGTGACGACGGCCGTGCGGGTCAGCCCACAGAACGCCCAGTGGCTGACGCCGGTGCTGGTGGCGGCCGGCATCGACCTGCTGGTCATCCAGGGCACGATCGTCTCGGCGGAACGGGTGGCCAGCGATGGTGAGCCGCTGAACCTCAAGACGTTCATCTCCGAGCTGGATGTCCCGGTGGTCGCCGGCGGGGTGCTCGACCACCGCACCGCGCTGCACCTGATGCGTACCGGGGCCGCCGGGGTCATCGTCGGGTACGGCTCCACGCGGGGCGTGACCACCAGCGACGAGGTGCTGGGCATCAGTGTGCCCATGGCCACCGCGATCGCCGACGCGGCCGCCGCGCGCCGGGAGTACCTCGACGAGACCGGCGGGCGCTACGTGCACGTGCTGGCCGACGGCGACATCCACACCTCCGGCGAATTGGCCAAGGCGATCGCCTGCGGCGCCGACGCGGTGATGCTGGGCACGCCGCTGGCCGAGGCCGCCGAGGCGCTCGGCGAGGGCTGGTTCTGGCCGGCCGCGGCCGCGCACCCGTCGCTGCCGCGCGGCGCCCTGCTGCAGATCGCCGTGGGGGAACGGCCGCCGCTGGAGCGGGTGCTGAACGGTCCGTCCGACGACCCGTTCGGCGCCCTGAACCTGGTCGGCGGCCTGCGGCGGGCGATGGCCAAGGCCGGCTACTGCGACCTCAAGGAATTCCAGAAGGTCCCCCTGACGGTCGGCAGCTGATCGCCGCTCGGCCGAACGTGAAGCCAGCTTCACGCTCGAGCCCGAATGTGCGGCCAGCGTCACGCTCGTCCCGGTCCCCGGCCGGGCCGCAGGCCACTGGCTTGCTACCGGCGGGTAAGGCCATACTGGTGCGATGAAGCCGGATTATGACGTGCTGATCATCGGTTCGGGTTTCGGCGGCAGCGTCAGCGCGCTGCGGTTGACGGAGAAGGGCTACCGCGTCGGCGTGCTGGAGGCCGGTCGCCGCTTCTCCGACGAGGAGTTCGCCGAGACGTCCTGGGACCTGCGCAAATTCCTGTGGGCCCCCAGGCTGGGTTGCTACGGCATCCAGCGGATCCATCCGCTGCGCAACGTGATGATCCTGGCCGGGGCAGGAGTGGGCGGCGGCTCGCTGAACTACGCCAACACGCTGTACGTCCCGCCGGACCCGTTCTTCAAGGACAGGCAGTGGGCGCACATCACCGACTGGCGCGACGAGCTGATGCCGCACTACGACCAGGCGCAACGGATGCTGGGCGTGGTGACGAACCCGACGTTCACCGACGCCGACCGCGTCCTCAAAGAGGTCGCCGACGACATGGGCTGCGGGGACACCTTCGTGCCGACCCCGGTCGGGGTGTTCTTCGGCCCCGACGGCGAGAAGACGCCCGGCAAGACCGTGCCCGACCCGTACTTCGGCGGCGCGGGCCCCGACCGAACCGGCTGCCTGGAATGCGGCTGCTGCATGACCGGCTGTCGGTACGGCGCCAAGAACACCCTGCTGAAGAACTACCTGGGGCTGGCGGAATCGGCGGGCGCGCAGGTCATCCCGATGACGACGGTCAAGGGTTTCGAGCAGCGCTCCGACGGGCTGTGGGAGGTGCGTACCGTGCGCACCGGGAGCTGGCTGCGCCGCGACCGGCACACGTACACCGCCGCGAACCTGATCCTGGCCGCCGGCACCTGGGGCACCCAGCACCTGCTGTTCAAGATGCGCGACCGGGGCAAGCTGCCCCGCCTGTCCGACCGCCTCGGCGTGCTGACCCGCACCAACTCCGAGTCGATCGTCGGCGCCGCCCGGCTGCAGGTCACGCCGGACCTGGACCTGACCCACGGGGTGGCGATCACGTCGTCCATCCACCCGACCGCGGACACCCACGTCGAACCCTGCCGCTACGGCAAGGGCTCCAATGCGATGGGCCTGCTGCAGACCCTGATGACCGACGGCACCGGTCCCGGCGGCACCGATGTCCCGCGCTGGAAGCAGCTCATCCAGCAGGCCGGCGAAGACCCCCGCGGCATGCTCCGGCTGCTCAACGTCCACCAGTGGAGCGAGCGCACGCTGATCGCGCTGGTCATGCAGCACCTGGACAACTCGATCACGACGTTCACCAAGCGCGGCAAGCTGGGCATCCGCTGGTACACCAGCAAGCAGGGGCACGGCGACCCCAACCCGTCGTGGAACCCGGTCGGTAACGACGTCACCCGCCGCGTCGCCGCCAAGATCGACGGTGTGGCGGGCGGGACCTGGGGCGAGCTCTTCAACATCCCGCTGACCGCGCACTTCCTCGGGGGTGCGGCGATCAGCGACAGCCCGGACCAGGGCGTCATCGACCCCTACCACCGCGTGTGGGGCTATCCCAACCTGTACGTGGTGGACGGCGCCGCGATCTCGGCGAACCTGGGCGTCAACCCGTCGCTGTCCATCACCGCGCAGGCCGAGCGGGCCGCCTCGCTGTGGCCCAACAAGAGCGAGTCGACCAGCGGCCGCTGCAGGGCGACGCCTACCGCCGGATGGCCCCGATCGCGCCCGAGCGGCCGGTGGTGCCGGCCGAAGCCCCGGGCGGGCTGCGCTGGCTGCCGATCGAACCGGTCACCCACGTCGGCTGAGAGCCACGTGACGATCGCGAGCGCGGCGTAGCCGGGCGCTGCGGGTCGTCACTATCAACCGTGACGATCGCGAGCGCGGCGTAGCCGGGCGCTGCGGGTCGTCACTATCAACCGTGACGATCGCGAGCGCGGCGTAGCCGGGCGCTGCGGGTCGTCACTATCAACCGTGACGATCGCGAGCGCGGCGTAGCCGGGCGCTGCGGGTCGTCACTCAACCGTGACGATCGCGAGTGCGGCGTGCCGGGCGCTTCACCGTCAACCGTGCCGGCGGTCAGCTCGCGAGCGCCTCGAGCGGCGCGCCCGCCACCACCCGGCTGCGCTCGCCGTGCACGTTGACGGGCACGTCGCCCATCAAGGTCACGCGGTGCATGAGCCGGGGCTGGTTGTCGTAGTCGTCGATCGCCCGGTGCTGGGTGGCGCGGTTGTCCCACATGGCGACGTCGCCGGGTCGCCAGTTCCAGCGAACCGTGTTCTCCGGCACCGTGATCCGCCGCTGCAACAACTCCAGCAGCACGCTTGACTCGTAGGCGTCCAGGCCGACGAAGCCCCGCACGAAGTTGCCGGCCAGCAGCGTCGGCTCGCCGGTCTCCGGGTGCACCCGCACCACGGGGTGTTCGGTGCGGAATTCCTGTTTCTCGAAGGCCTGCCGGAACGCCCGCTGCGCGTCGGTCTGCGACTCGTCGACTTCGGTGTTCACGTAGTCGTAGCGGTTGGTGTGCAGCGCCCACATGTTCTCGACGAGGCACCGGAGCGGCTCGGGCAGCTGCTCGTAGGCCGCCGCGGTGTTGGCCCACAGCGTCGACCCGCCGTAGCCGGGCAGGGTGACCGCCCGCAGGATCGAGGCCGCCGGGTAGTTGGCGGCGAACGTGACGTCGGTGTGCCAGCGGTTGGCCGTGCCGTATTCGGAGTTGATCGGCGTGATGATCGGCGCGTTCTTGGCGGCCAGCACCGAGGCCGCCGGGTGACCGATCGGCGTGCCCAGCAATCCGGCGAACGCCAGCTGGCCGGCGTCGTCGAGGTGGTCCTGGCCGCGGAAGAAGATCACCTTGTGGGCCAACAGGGCCCGGTGGATGTCCTCGACGGCGGCGGGGTCGAGGTCGCCGCCGAGGCGGACCCCGCCGACTTCGGCGCCGATGCGGCTGCCCAGCTTGGTGACGGTGATCGAGTCGGTCATTGCGGTAGTCCTTGAGGTGAGAGGTGTGTAGTCAAACGACTACATTATGGGCTAGTGTAGTCATATGACTACACCTTCGGCAACAGTGGGCCGGAAATCGCCCACCGGACGCGACGAGGTGGCCGCCGCGGTCTTGGAGGCCGCCACCGACCTCTTCGCCGAGCGCGGCCCGGCCGCCACGTCGATCCGCGACATCGCGGCCCGGTCGAACGTCAACCACGGGCTGGTGTTTCGTCACTTCGGCACCAAGGAGCAGTTGGTCGGTGCCGTCCTCGACCACCTCGGGAAAACCACCACCGCGCTGGTCAGCGGCGACGCCTCACCCGCCGACAAGGAGCGGGCGCTGGACCGGCACATGCGGGTCATGGCCCGCACGCTGCTCGACGGCTATCCCGCGGGCAAGTTGCAGACCCGGTTCCCGGGCGCGGCTCAGCTACTGGACGGCATCCGCCCCGGCCACGCCCCGGGCCCCGACGGGGACCGCAGCGCGCGCCTGGCCGTCGCCAACGCGTTCGCGCTCCAGTTCGGCTGGCGGATGTTCGCGCCGTTCCTGCGCGCGGCGGCGGGACTCGACGACCTCACCGAGGACGAACTGCGGCAGGCGGTGGCCGCCGAGGCGGCCAGGATCGCCGAACCTCACTGACACCTACTTGGTCCGGGACAGGGCGCGGCGGTGCAGGGGCTCGCGGCCCGGCGGTTGTTCCGGGGGCGCCAGCAGCGGCTTGCGGGGCCGCACCTCGACCGTCGTCGGCGCCTCGGTGCTCAGCGTCAGCTCGTCCCCGGCGTGCCGGATGGTCAGCTCGCCACCGGGCCCGTCGCGCACCGTGTAAGTGACTTGCGCGTGGTTGACGTCGACGGTCAGCCGGAAGTCCCGCCAGCGCAGCCGGAATCGCAGCCGCGAAATGCCGTCGGGCAGCTGGGGATCCAGTGACAAGATGCCCTCGTCGTCACGCAGGCCGCCGAACCCGGCCACCAGCGCCGTCCACGCGCCGGCGAGCGAGGCCATGTGCAGGCCGTCGCGGGTGTTGTGGTGCAGGTCGCGCAGGTCGATCAGCGCGGCCTCGTACGCGTAGTCGTGCGCCAGCTCCAGGTGTCCGACCTCGGCGCACAGCACCGCCTGCGTGCAGGCGGACAGCGACGAGTCGCGCACCATCCGGCGCTCGTAATAGTCGACGTTGCGCGCCTTCTGCTCGGCCGTGAAGGCGTGGCTCTGCCAGTGCATCGCCAGCACGAGGTCGGCCTGCTTGATGACCTGCGCGGGATACAGCCGAACGTAGGCCTCGTGCAGGAGCAGGGGATAGGTGGTGTTGGTTTCGAAGTCCCATTCGGCCAGCGTCGTGAACCCCTCGCACTGCTGGTGGACTCCCAGCCCGGCGTCGTAGGGGATGTTGGCCGCGTCGGCCGCGTCGCGCCAGGCGGCCATCTCCTCGTTGGCGACGCCCAGCGCGCGGGCCTCCTTGGGGTGGCGCACGCAGGCGTCGGCGGCGATGCGCAGATTGTGTGCGGCCATCAGGTTGGTGAAGACGTTGTCGCGGACGACGGCCGTGTACTCGTCGGGGCCGGTGACGCCGTCGAGGTGCCAGACGCCGTGCCGATCGTGGTGGCCCAGCGAGATCCACAGCCGCGCGGTCTCGACGAGCACGGTCAGCCCGCAATCCCGCTCGAGTGCGTCGTCGCCGGTGACGACGCGGTACCGCTCCAGGGCCATGGCGATGTCGGCGTTGATGTGCCAGGCCGCCGTGCCCGCCGGCCAGTAGGCCGAGCACTCCTGCCCGCGGATGGTTCGCCAGGGGAAGGCCGCACCGGCGAGGCCCAATTCACCCGCCCGCTCCTTCGCCAGATCCAGGGTCGACGCCCGCCAGCGCAGCGCGTCGGCGACGGCGTGCGGCGCGGTGTAGGTGAGCACCGGCAGCACGTATCCCTCGGTGTCCCAGAAGGCGTGCCCGTCGTAGCCGGTTCCGGTGAGCCCCTTGGCCGAGATGGCGCGCCGTTCGGCGCGGGCGCTGGCCTGCAACAGGTGAAACAGCCCGAAGCGCACCGCCTGCTGGGCTTCGGGGTCGCCTTCGACCTCGACGTCCGCGCTGTCCCAAAAGGTGTCCAGGTAGGCCCGCTGCGCGTCGGCCAGCCCCTGCCACCCGCTGTAGCGGGCGCTGTGGATCGCGGCGGCGGCCTGGTCGCGCAGGGCCGGGCGCGAGCGCATGCTCGACCAGCCGTACGCCAGGTATTTGACGATGCGCAGCTTCTGGCCCGCGCGCAGCCCGCAGATCACGGTCGTCCGGGCCAGGTCCGGCCTCGCATCGGTGCTGAACTCGACGCGCCCGGGCACGTCGATCTCGTGGTCCATCGCGGCGGCCATCATCAGGGCGCTGTTTCGGGTCCGGTGCATGAGAAGCGCACCGGTCTCGGTGTTTTCGTGGTCGACGGCCTCCAGCGGGTTCTCCAGGATGGCCGACACCCGCGGGTCGGCGGAGGTCTGCGGCTGGTCCTCGTTGGTCACCAGCTCGGACTGCACCGTCACGCGCACGAAGTCGCCGACCGCTTCGACGACGTACTCGATGGCGGCGACGCCGCGCTGGGCCAGCGACACCAACCGGGTCGACACCACCCGCACCTGCTTGCCGGCGGGCGAGCGCCAGAGCGCGTCGCGGGTCAGCGTCCCGGCCCGCATGTCGAGAACCCGCTCGTGCGAGAGCAGTTCGCCGTAGCGGACGTCGAACGGCTCGTCCTCGACCAGCAGGCGGATGATCTTGCCGTTGGTGACGTCGACGATGGTCTGGCCGGCCTCCGGGTAGCCGAAGCCGGCCTCCGCGTACGGCAGCGGACGTATCTCGTAGAAGGAGTTCAGATACGTGCCGGGCAGGCCGTAGGGCTCACCCTCGTCGAGGTTGCCGCGCAAGCCGATGTGGCCGTTGGACAACGAAAACAGGGATTCGGTCTGCGCGAGCAGGTTGAGGTCGAGCTCGGTCTCGCGGAAGTGCCACGGTTCGACGGGGAAGGCTTCGTCGTCGATCATGACTGGAGCAGCTCGCCCAGGTCGGTCACCACCACGTCGGCGCCGTTGCGGCGCAGATCGTCGGCCTGGCCCACCCGGTCGACGCCCACCACGAAGCCGAAGTTACCGGCCCGGCCGGCCTGCACACCCGACAGGGCGTCCTCGAAGACGGCCGCGGCGTCGGCGCCGACCCCCAGCAACTGCGCCCCGCGCAGGTAGGAGTCGGGCGCCGGCTTGCCGGCGATGTGCTCGTCGCGCAGCGTGTTGCCGTCGACGCGCTGCTGGATGAACTTGTCCAGACCGGTGACCTTGAGGATGTCGGGGGTGTTGGCGCTGGCCGACACCACGGCGATGCCCAGGCCCGCCTTCGACACCGCCTCGAGGTAGCGGCGCGAGCCGTCGAACACCTTGACGCCGTCGTCGTGCAGGACCTTCTGGAACATGTCGTTCTTGCGATTGCCCAGGCCGTAAACCGTCTCGGCGTCGCCCGGGTCGTCGGGGCTGCCGTCCGGCAGTTCGATGCCGCGGCTGCCGAGGAACGACCGAACCCCGTCCTCGCGTTTCTTGCCGTCGACGTATTCCCGGTAGTCCGCGCCCGGGTCGAAGGGGACGAACGGGTCCCCGGTGCGCTTGGCGCGCGCGGACAGGTAATCGTCGAACGTGGCCTTCCAGGCCTTGGTGTGCACACTGGCGGTGTCGGTGAGCACACCGTCGAGGTCGAACAGGCACGCACGCACCTTCTCTGGCAGACCCAGCGCTGGGCTCACTGCGGACCTCGCTTCCGGCTCGTGGGGCAGTACTACTGCGGTACCCACTCCACCACGCCGGGATGCCCACCGCCAATGGTCACCGTCCTCGACCGAAGGAAAGAACGGAGCGGTCGGTTCGGGTCAGCACCGGGCGCCGCGACGCCGCGCACGGCAGTCAGGCTCGAGCGTCGTTGGCGGCGCTCATGTTTCGCAACCTGACGAGCGCCGGCTTCACGTTGGCTGGTCCGCCGCGGCCTAGGCCAGGGCCAGCAGTTCGTCCACCGACCACTGGTCGTTGGCGTGGCTGCCGTGCTTGCACGCCAGGACGCGGCCGTCCGTGCCGATGAGAAAGTCGGCGGGCAACCCCAGGTGTCCACCGGTCGGATGCATGTTCATGTTCTTTCTGCCCTGCCGTAACCCCGACGCCAGCGCCGCCGGTGGCAGCGCCCGCGGGTGCAGCAGGGACCGCGGCGAGGAGCGGACGCCGAATTCGTCGTAGAGCACCTTGCCCGGGTCGCCCACCACCGCGAACGGCAGCTCGCCGACGTAGCGCCTCAGTTCCTCGTCGGTCGAGTGGAACACGACCACCTCGCGGATGCCGGCCGCGGCGATCTCGTCGTGCCGGCGCACGATCGACTGCAGGTGGACGTTGCAGATGGGGCACCCGGCGAATCGCCGGAACTGCAGGTGCACCATCCGGCCGGGATCGGGGATCGGGATCGACTCCCCGGAAACGGCGACCAGTTCCCGCTCGGCGACGACGCTGTCCTTGCGCATGGACAGCAGCGTAGCCCGGGCGCGGGACCACTAGACTGCCGTCGTGGCCGAACCCGCTGACGACCCCGCTGGCGAAGGCGCCCCCGCCGCGCCGATCCGACCCGTCCTCGTCGTCGACTTCGGTGCGCAGTACGCGCAGTTGATCGCCCGCCGGGTCCGCGAGGCGCGGGTCTACTCGGAGGTCGTTCCGCACACCGCGTCGATCGAGGAGATCAAGGCCCGTGACCCGGCCGCGCTGGTCCTTTCCGGCGGGCCGGCCAGCGTCTACGCCGAGGGCGCCCCGCAACTCGATCCCGGACTGTTGGACCTCGGGGTGCCGGTGTTCGGCATCTGCTACGGCTTCCAGGCCATGGCGCAGGCGCTCGGCGGGACCGTCGAGCGCACGGGCACCAGCGAGTATGGCCGCACCGAGTTGAAAGTCGTTGGCGGCGAGCTGCATTCGGGCCTGCCGAGTGTCCAGTCGGTGTGGATGAGCCACGGCGACGCGGTCACCGCGGCCCCGGATGGGTTCGACGTAGTGGCCAGCAGCGCCGGCGCGGCGGTGGCCGGCTTCGAGAGCCGGGAGCGGCGGCTGGCCGGGGTGCAGTACCACCCGGAGGTGATGCACACCCCGCACGGCCAACAGGTGCTCAGCCGGTTCCTGCACGACTTCGCCGGCCTGGGCGCGGACTGGACGCCCGCCAACATCGCGAGCGCGCTGGTCGAGCAGGTGCGCGCGCAGATCGGTGACGGCCACGCGATCTGCGGCCTGTCCGGCGGCGTGGACTCGGCGGTGGCCGCCGCGCTGGTACAGCGCGCCATCGGCGACCGGCTGACGTGTGTCTTCGTCGACCACGGCCTGTTGCGCGCCGGCGAGCGCGACCAGGTGCAGCGTGACTTCGTCGCCGCCACCGGCGCCAACCTGGTCACCGTCGACGCCGCGGACACCTTCCTGCAGGCGCTGTCCGGGGTGCACAACCCCGAGGGCAAACGCAAGATCATCGGGCGGCAGTTCATCCGCGCCTTCGAGGGCGCGGTGCGGGATGTGTTGGGCGGCAATGATGTCGAGGACGTCGAGTTCCTGGTGCAGGGCACGCTGTATCCCGACGTGGTGGAGTCCGGCGGGGGCAGCGGCACCGCGAACATCAAGAGCCACCACAACGTCGGCGGCCTGCCCGGCGACCTGAAGTTCACGCTCGTCGAGCCGCTGCGGCTGCTGTTCAAAGACGAGGTGCGCGCGGTCGGTCGGGAATTGGGGCTGCCGGAGGAAATCGTTGCGCGGCAGCCCTTTCCGGGGCCCGGGTTGGGCATCCGGATCGTCGGCGAGGTCACCGCGGAGCGGCTGGAGACGTTGCGGCGGGCCGACTCGATCGCCCGTGAGGAACTCACCGCCGCCGGTTTGGACGCCCTCATCTGGCAGTGCCCGGTGGTGCTGTTGGGGGACGTCCGCTCGGTCGGCGTGCAGGGCGACAACCGCACCTACGGCCACCCGATCGTGCTGCGGCCGGTGTCCAGCGAGGACGCCATGACGGCCGACTGGACCCGCGTGCCCTACGAGGTGCTGGAGCGCATCTCGACGCGGATCACCAACGAGGTGCCGGAGGTCAACCGCGTGGTGCTGGACATCACCAGCAAACCCCCCGGCACCATCGAGTGGGAGTAGTTTTCGGCCGGCGTGCTTTTCAGTGAGGGTTTCCGGGTTTCCCGCGACACATAACCAGTTGCGACGACACGCCGGCGGGGATCGCACTGGCTTATGTCTGGCGAATCCTTATGCCTGGTGAATTCCGCGCCCGGTCCGGGTGGGACCCCAAAGGCACCATCAGCCACATCAGCACCGCATGCATAAAGCCGCCTCTTGCGTTTCTTGACGGTTGTCGGAGGGCGGGTGTTTACTCCGAGTAAATCGAACATACTTTCGAACAAAGTGGATCGGAGGGGCTCGTCATGACTGCGGCTTTCGCCTCCGTTCCACGCCGGGAAAACCCGCGCTGAACAGCTCGAATCGCTTCGGCGGCGGATGGCTGAGATGTCCGGGCATCCGGCGTGGCCGACGCGGACGACCTGCTGCCGGACTCGGAGTCCCGGCTGGCGCTTCCGGAGTGGCTGGCCGATGCGTTGCCGGCGCCGTTGGCGCGAGGTTCGGTGGCGGTGCTCTCGGGGGCCCGGTCGCTGCTGTTGAGCATGGTGGCCGCGGTGACGGCGGCAGGCGGCAACGCGGCAATCGTCGGCCAGCCGGATATCGGGCTGCTGGCCGCCGCGGAGATGGGGGCGGATCTGAGCCGCCTCGCGGTGGTACCCGATCCCGGAACCGATCCGGTCGAGGTGGCCGCGGTGCTCGTCGACGGCATGGATCTGGTGGTCCTCGGCCTGGGTGGGCGCCGGGTGCCGCAGACCCGGGCGCGGGCGGTGGTGGCGCGGGCCCGCGCCAAGGGCTGCACCCTGCTGGTCACCGACGGTGACTGGCAGGGTGCGCCCACGCGGCTGGAGGCCCGGGTCTGCGGCTACGAGATCACTCCGGGAAGCCGCCCAGGCTTCGGCCGGATCTGCCGGGTGCGGCTGCAGGTCAGCGGCGTGTGTGCGGGACGACGGGTGACCGCCCGAGCGCGGGCCGGGTGACTCCCGGTGGCATCCCGGGTGTTGGCCATCTGGTGCATGGACTGGCCGGCGGTAGCCGCGGCCGCGGCCGCGGGCCAGCCCGTGACGGCCCCGGTCGCGGTCACGCTGGCCAACCGGGTGATCGCCTGCTCGTCGGCCGCCCGTGCGGCGGGCGTGCGGCGGGGGCTGCGGCGCCGGGAGGCGGCGGCGCGCTGCCCGCAGCTGCACGTCGCGACCGCCGACGCCGACCGCGACGCCCGCTTCTTCGAAGGGGTCATCGCGGCGGTGGACGACCTGGTGCCCCGCGCCGAGGTGCTGCGGCCCGGGCTCTTGGTGTTGCCGGTGCGCGGGGCGGCCCGCTATTTCGGCTCCGAGGAAACCGCCGCCGAGCGGTTGATCGACGCGGTGGCTGTGAGTTCAGTGGCCGGCGCCGAGTGCCAGGCCGGCATCGCCGACCGGCTGTCCACCGCGGTCTTCGCCGCGCGGGCGGGTCGCATCGTCGAGCCGGGGGGCGACGCGGAGTTCCTGTCGGTGCTGTCGATCCGCCAACTGGCCACCGAGCCGAGCCTGTCCGGGCCCCGGCGGGAAGAGCTGACGGACCTGTTGTGGCGGATGGGGATTCGCACCATCGGGCAGTTCGCCGGGCTGTCGGCCACCGACGTGGCCTCCCGGTTCGGCGCCGACGGGGTGACCGCGCACCGGTTGGCCCGCGGCGAACCCGAGCGCGGGCCGTCCGGGCGGGAGCCGCCGAAGGAACTCGAGGCGGTGCTGGACTGCGATCCGCCGATCGACCGGGTGGACGCCGCGGCCTTCGCCGGGCGTTCGCTGGCCGGCGCGCTGCATCAGGCGCTGATGGCCGCCGGGATGGGCTGCACCCGGTTGGCCATTCACGCCGTCACGGCCAACGGCGAAGAGCTGCAACGCGTGTGGCGGTGCGCCGAGCCGTTGACGGAGGACGCCACCGCCGACCGGGTGCGCTGGCAGCTGGACGGGTGGCTGAGCAACCGGAAGCGCGATTCGCGGCCCACCGCGCCGGTGACGCTGCTGCGACTGCAGGCGGTGGAGGTGGTGTCCGCCGAGGCGCTGCAGTTGCCGTTGTGGGGCGGCCTGGGCGAGGAGGACAGGCTGCGGGCCCGCCGGGCGCTGGTGCGGGTGCAGGGCCTGCTCGGCCCGGAGGCGGTGCAGGTGCCGGTGCTGTCCGGCGGGCGTGGACCGGCCGAACGCATCACGTTGACCCCGCTGGGCGACGAGCCGGCGCCGCGGGCCGACCCGGGCCTGCCGTGGCCGGGTCGACTGCCCGAGCCGTCACCGGCGGTGTTGCTCGACGACCCGGTGGATTTGCTTGATGCCCAAGGGAATCCGGTGCGAGTCACCAATCGTGGGCTGTTCTCCGCCGACCCGGCACGGCTGACCGTGCGCGGCCGGGACGATCGGCTGGACTGGTGGGCCGGGCCGTGGCCGGTCGACGAGCGGTGGTGGGATGACCGGCATAAGGCCGGTCAAGGGGAAAGTCGCACCGCCCGCGCCCAGGTCCTGCTGGAGGGCGAGCGGGCATTTCTGCTGTGCTATCGCCAGCGGCGCTGGTATCTCGAGGGCAGCTACGAGTAGCGGTACCTACCCGGTGGGCCGCAAGGCGTCCGGCGTCAGGTCCTTGAGCGAGGGATACCCGTCGACGGCCATGATCAGGTCCGCCTCGGCCAGCAGCGAGCGCAGCACGTGCACGATGCCATCGACCCCGCCGAGAGCCAGGCCGTAGGCGTAGGGCCGGCCGATCCCCACCGCGGTCGCCCCCATCGCCAGCGCCTTGATGATGTCGGCGCCGTTGCGCACTCCCGAGTCGAACAGCACCGGCAGTCCGTCGGCGGCCTCGAGCACCCCGGGCAGGCAGTCCAACGTGGGCAGCCCGCCGTTGGCCTGCCGGCCGCCGTGGTTGGAACAGTAAATCCCGTCCACACCAATCTCTTTGGCGCGACGAACGTCGTCGGGGTGGCAGATGCCCTTGACCAGCAGTGGCAGCTCGGTCTCCGACCGCAGCCACTCCAGGTCGTCCCACCGGAAGGGGCCACCGAAGATCGGCAGCTTGCGCACCGCGGCCTCGGTGGCGTCCTCGCCCGGCTTCAGGCCGGCGCGAAAGACCGGATCGGAGGTGTAGTTGGCCAGGCACCCGCTGGGCACCTGCGGGTAGTTCCCGCCGCGCAGGTCGCGCGGGCGCCACCCGGTGACCCAGGTGTCGAGGGTGACGGCGATGCCCTTGAAGCCGCATGCCTCGGCGCGGTGCACGAGGCTGGCGGCCATCTCGCGGTCCGGGGGCGTGTACAGCTGGAAAAACGCCGGGGTATCGCCGAGTTCGGCGGCGAGGTCTTCCATCGGGTCGGACGTCAGCGTCCCCACGAAGAAGGGGACGCCGGTGCGGGCCGAGGCACGCACGCAGGCCATGTCCCCGTGGCCGTCCTGGGCGACCACCCCGATGACGCCGATGGGCGCCATGAATATCGGCGACGGGAAGCGCATCCCGAACAACTCGACGGACATGTCGCGCTGCTCGGGGGCGATCCCCATGCGCGGGTACAGGCCCCACCGCTTGAAGGCCTCGCAATTGGCCCGCTGGGTGTGTTCGTCGCCGGCGCCGCCGGCCACGTACCCCAGCACTTTCGGCGTCATCGCCGCCGACGCTTTTGCCTCCAACTCGTCGAACCTGATGGGGTATTGGGGCTGGTGGCCATGGAGTGATTGGTCGTATAACTCGTTTTGGTAATCGGCGAAAGCAGCCATGGCCGTGGCAGTACCCGACGTCCGCCCGTCAAAACGGCGATGTCAGCATCCGGTGGCAGCCTCGGCCCGCACCGTCTCGGCCTCAGCCATCAGCGGCCGACCGCCCGGCAACGACCCCACGATCGCCCGGGCTAACCGGTCGCGACCGCGGACGCTTGTGGTCCGGGCTTTGCCTTGGTGCAGGTGACGCAAGGCCAGGCCCCCCCACAGCGCGGCGACGACGCCGTCGACGATGCCTCCCCGCGCCCGGCTCCGGTCCACCGCGGCCAGGCCGAACGCGGTCAGGGAGTGCACCGTGTCGACCCAGATCCCGGCCGCCAGCACTTCCGGGCTGGGATTGATGCCCGAGAACCCCGCCTGCACGAGGTGACGCGCCCCCAGGATGCGGGTCACGACCAGCGCCTTGCGGTCGACCTCCACACCATGGACGTGGGTGAGCACCTCGGTGGGGGCGGCCAGCAGCACCGCCCCCCATCCCGCGCGCATGAGTTCGAAGCCGCGAAACTTCATCCGCCCACCCCCCGCACCAAGGATCCGACCCGTTCGACGAATCGGTCGAAGAACGGCGCGGGCTCCACACCCACACCGATGAGCGCGTTCGGGGTGCGGCTGCCCGACCAATCGGCCGTCGTCACCCCCCGGGCGGGGGTATCCGACAGCGCGACGTCGACGGTCGCGGCCCGGGTCGTGACGAACTGCGGATCGAGCGCCACCGCGGCGGCCAGTGGATCGTGCATATACGCCCTATACCCATATCCACGGTCCGCATGCGACTCGAAGTAGAACCGCATCGCATCGTCGAGCACCCGGATCAAATGCGACGGTCCCGCCCGGGAATCCCGCGGGGCGAGCCTGGCCATCGTGTCCGGCGTCATCGCGACGCGCCGGGTGAGGTCCAACCCGCAGACGATCGGAAGGTGCTGCTGCCCGGCCCAGCCGGCGAAGACCTCGGCCGCGGCCTCCGGGTCGACCCGGATGTTCCATTCGGCCAGCGGGTCGGTGTCGTCCCCGAACGCGCCGCCCATGATCACCAGCCGCTTCAGCAGCGTCGGCAGCGCGGGCTCGGCGCGCAGCGCCAGCGCGAGGTTGGTGAGCGGCCCGGTGACCAGGCCGACCAGGGTCCCGGGATGGGCGCGCGCCGCCTCCACCCAGGCCGTCGTGGCGTCATACGGGGTGAGCCGTCGATCGGTGCTGGGCAGCTGGGCATACCCTAATCCGTTGGGGCCGTGGAACTTCGAGCGATGGGGCCAGTGGCCGCGCAGCGGGCTGTCGGCACCCTTGGACACCGGAATGGCCGGAGCGCAGCACAATTCGAGCAAGCCGAGGTTGTTGGCGCATACCTGCTCGACGTGGATGTTGCCGCCGGTCGAGGCGATGCCGACCACGTCGGCTTCCGGGCTGGCCAGCAGGTAGACCAGCGCCATCGCGTCGTCGATGCCGGTGTCGACATCGACGAAGAGGGGGCTCACCGGTTGAAAGATACGCCGACGATGCGAGTCACCGCGCCGGGATACCGCACCAGGGTCGCGTCGAAACGCCGGGTTTCACCAATGCACCCCGGGCACCAGGCGGACCAACCGCTTGACACCTCGCGGTGTCCGGACGCCGCCGGTGACCGCGCGCACGGGCCGCCTCGGCTTGCGTCGCGGCGGGGGAGCCGCGGCCGGCTCGGTGGGCAGGCCGCGGGCGGCGGCCGAGTCGGGGTAACCCAGGTAGAGCTGGTGCAGGATGCGCCGGGACGTTCGCGGCGCGAAGTAGTTGCCGGCCTCGGCGAGCGTGCCGAGCGGAGTGTCGATGCGCGCCGGCTTCTCCACCAGGCCGCGCACCACCATGGCGGCCGCACGCTCCGGGCTTATCGCGGGCACCGGGTTGAGCCGGTGCGACGGCGCGATCATCGGCGTACGAACCAGCGGCATATGGATATTGGTGAACGTGATGTGGTCGGACAGCGTCTCCGAGGAGACCACGTCGGCGAACGCGTCCAGCGCGGCCTTGGTGGGCAGGTACGAGCTGTACTTGGGATTGCGGGCCTGCACCCCGGCGCTGGAGACGTTGACGACGTGCCCGAACCGGCGCTCGCGCCAGTGCGGCAGCAGCGCCAGCACCATCCGGACCGCGCCGAAGTAGTTGACCGCCATCACCCGCTCGTAGTCGTGCAGCCGGTCGGTGGAGTTGACCACCGAGCGGCGGATCGATCGGCCGGCGTTGTTCACCAGGTAGTCGACGTGGTCGAACCGGCCCAGGATGTCCTTGACGGTGTGCTCGACCGAGGCGGAATCGGTGACGTCGCAGGTGAAGGCGTGCGCGTCGCCGCCGCCCGCGCGGATCTCGGCGACCAGCGCGTCGAGCGCGTCGGCGCTGCGGGCCAGCGCGAACACGGTGGCGCCGCGCTCCGCGACGGCGATGGCCGCCGCGCGGCCGATCCCGCTGGACGCTCCGGTGATGATGACGTGCCGGCCCCGCAGCGGATCGCGCCGCCGGGCACGGTCGGGGTCCAGGTGTTCGGCCCAGTACCGCCACAGCGCCGGCGCGTACGCGGCGAAGTCGGGAACCTCGATTCCCTGGCCGCGCAACACGGTTCGGGTCTCGTCGCTGATGAAGGTGGGCTTGAGGTCGACCACGTCGAAGATCTCGGCGGGGATCCCGAGCTGGGTGGCCGCCATGTTGCGCAGGAGCCTGGCGCGCCCGCGGGCGCGCAGTACCGGGGCGGCCACCACGCCCGGCAGCGACCCGCGCAGCGGCGGCAGCCCGGCCGTCCTGGCGACGCCGCGGTAAATGCCGCGCAGCCCAACGGTTTTGGGCGACGTGAGATGGAACGTCCGCCCATCCGAGTCCGCAGCGTGCATGAGGGCGACGAGCGCGTCGGCGACGTAGTCGACCGGCACGATGTTGGTGCGCCCGGTGTCGGGCAGCAGCATCGGCGTCAACGACGGCAACACGGCCAGCGCCGACAGGATCCCGAAGAAGTGGTACGGACCGTCGACCTTGTCCATCTCGCCGGTGCGCGAATCGCCGACGACCACCGCCGGCCGGTAGACGCGGTAGCGCAGCCCGGGCGCGGAGCGCACCAGCGCCTCCGCCTCGAACGCCGCCCGGTGATACGCCGTCGGCAGCCGCTGGCCGACGTCGAAGTCGTCCTCGGTGTACTCGCCGGCGAAGTCGCCGGCCACCGCGATGGACGACACGTGGTGCAAGGTCGCGTCCAGTCGCTGCGCCAGTGCGACGACCGCGCGGACGCCCTCGACGTCCAGCGCGGCGCAGTGCACGACGTGGTCGACGGGGCCCAGCTCGGCGAGGGCGTCGTCGGTCGGTGCGAGGTCCGGCAGCTCACCCACCAGCGGTTTGGCGCGTTCCCCCCACTCGGCCGCGACGCGCTCGAAGCGCCCCAGGGATCCGCGGCGAACCAGGACCCACACCTGCGCGTCGGGCCGGCGCTCCAGCAGGCGAGAGACGACGCGACGGCCAATAAACCCGGTACCGCCGGTAACGACATACCGCACCCAGCCATCGTGGCGGCTCCGGCACGCGCCGTCAACCGTGCGTGTCGGCGTCAGCTCTGGAAGTTGCGGACCCCGTCCCAGTCCACCAGCGTCCAGCCGTTCATCGGGTTTCCGGTGATCACCACGCGGCCGATGTTGGGCAGCGGGTGGCTGGTGGCCAGGCTGTCCTTGGCGTTCTTGGTGTTCATCAGCACCCAGTACTCGATGGCGAACTTGTGCGAAATCACCACCGGTTTGCTGTGGCCGCTGTTGTAGACCTTGTTGACCGCGGCGGTGAAGCGCTCGTTGAACTCCTTGCCCGAGACCGATCCCGGGATGCTGTCCTGCATGTCACCGTTGAGCCAGTCGGCCGGCGCCAACAGGTACGTCCGCTTGGCCCACGATTCCGGTCTGCCGTTGAACCAGCCGGCGTTGATCTCCTGGACGCCCTGCAGCACCTCCACGGGCTTGCCCAGTTCGGCGGCAAGCGGGGCGGCGGTCTGCTGGGCGCGCGCCATGGTCGAGGCGTAGACGGCGTCGAAGTCGTGCCGGGCGTGCGCCAGCTGCTGCGCCTGCGCCTGGCCCTCGGGGCTCAGGCCGGGGCCCGGCACCGCGGTGTCGATGACGTCGTTGGCGTTGGCCTGTGACTCCGCGTGCCGAATGAACGTCAGCGTGATGCTGCGGGCCTGAGGTGTTCCGCCACAGGCGCCGACGACTACCGTTGCGGCGAGCACCGCCGCCGCTCTCCACATCAACCTGCGTTTGGCCATGGCGATAGCCTGCCCTGCCAGATGCTGTGGTGGGAAGGGTTTGCGATGGTTGCATTTCAGATAAGCCTGGAAGGAGACCCCCATGGCCATTGACCCGAGTGCCGTCGGCGCGGTGACGGAGCCGATGCTGTTCGAGTGGACGGACCGCGACACGCTGCTCTACGCGCTCGGTGTGGGCGCCGGGCTCGACGACCTGTCGTTCACCACCGAGAACAGCCACGGCATCACCCAGCAGGTGCTGCCCACCTACGCGGTGATCTGCTGCCCGGCCTTCGGGGCGGCGGGCAAGGTCGGAACGTTCAACTGGGCCATGCTGTTACACGGCTCGCAGGCCATCCGGCTGCATGCGCCGCTGCCGCCCGCGGGCAAGCTGTCGGTGGTCTCCGAGGTGGCCGACATCCAGGACAAGGGCGAGGGCAAGAACGCGATCCTGGTGCTGCGCGGGCGCGGCACCGATCCCGACTCGGGCGAGCTGATCGCCGAGACGCTCACCACGCTGGTCATCCGCGGCGAGGGCGGCTTCGGGGGACAGCCGGGCCAGCGGCCCGTCGCGCCGGAGATCCCGGACCGCGAGCCCGACGCCCGGATCCCGCTGCCCACCCGCGAGGACCAGACGCTGATCTACCGCCTCTCCGGTGACCGCAACCCGCTGCACAGCGACCCGTGGTTCGCCCGCGAGATGGCCGGGTTCCCCAAGCCGATCCTGCACGGGCTGTGCAGCTACGGCGTGGCGGGCCGCGCGCTGGTCGCCGAGCTCGGCAAGGGCGTGGCGGCCAACGTCACCTCGATCGCGGCGCGGTTCACCTCGCCGGTGTTTCCCGGCGAGACGCTGACCACGCTGGTCTGGCGCACCGAACCGGGCAAGGCGGTGTTCCGCACCGAGGCCTCCGGCGCCGAGGGCTCCGGTGCCCGGGTGGTGCTCGACGACGGCGCGGTGGAGTACGTGGAGGGTTCCGGAGGCTAGGTCCGGCTAGGTCCCGTTCGAGCCGTTGGTGCCGGGCGTGCCGTACAGCTTGCCGCCGGTGCCGCCGCCACCGCCGGTGCCGGGCATGCCGGCGCCGTGGGGGGCGGCACCCTTGTTCCCGCCGTTGCCGCCGTCGCCGCCGTTGCCGATCTCGCCGGCGTTGCCGCCGACGCCGCCGTCGCCGCCGTCGCCGCCCACCGGGCTGGTTCCGGTGCTGGTGACATCCCCGCCGGCGCCGCCGCCGCCGGCTGCGCCGCCGTTGCCGTAGAGCCACCCACCGTTGCCGCCGTTGCCGCCGGTCCCCCCATTGCCGCCGATGTTGTTGTTTGCGTGTCCGCCGATGGTTCCGCCGCCCCCGCCCTGGCCGCCGTGGCCACCGGCGCCGATCAGCCGCGCGTTCCCGCCGGCGCCGCCCGCGCCACCGACGCCGCCGTTGCCGCCATCGCAATGCCGCCGGCGCCGCCGGCGCCGGCATCCCCACCGTTGCCGTAGAGCCAACCGCCGGCCCCGCCGTTGCCGCCGGCCGCGCCGGCGCCGCCGTTTCCCTGGCCGCCGGTCTGGTTCCCGCCGGCCCCGCCCTGCCCGCCGTGGCCGCCGGAGCCGAACAGCCCCCTGGCGTCGGCTCCGGTCCCGCCGACCGCCACCCATCCCACCGTTCCCGGAGCTCGGTTCTTTCCGCCGGCCCCGCCGGCCCCGCCGCCGCCGCCGTTGCCGGCCAGCCAGCCGGACGTCCCGCCGGCTCCGCCCGCCCCGCCGGTGCCGCCGGTAGCGGTGCCCCGCGTTGATGCCCCCGGTCCCGCCGGCCCCGCCGGTCCCGCCGTCGCCGACGAGCCACCGCCGGCCCCGCCGGCCCCGCCCGCCCCGCCCCCCGGTGCCGCCCGTTTTCCGCGCCGTGCCGCCGTCACCGCCGGCGCCGCCTCGACCCCACAGCCCGGCGTCCCCGCCGGTGCCGCCGGCCCCGCCCGCGCGCGACCGTCACCGTTCACGTCGGTCACGCTGCCGCCGGTCCCGCCGGCTCCGCCGTCGCCGTGTATCCACCCGCCGTGGCCGCCGGCCCCGCCGGCGCCGCCGGCCCCGTTGTCGATGCCCGCCGCGCCGTTGCCGCCGGCACCACCGGTGCCCCACAGCCCGGCGAATACCGATGACATCTACACCCCTCCGTTCGACATGTGGAGAATAAACCAGTCATGCGGCGGCGTCCGCGATTCCGCGTGGATAACAGGTTTTTGGCAGGAATGACCGGTGGTCAATGATCAACGGTCACATGCTAATTCAGCTAAGCGCCGCTGAGCTGACCTGCCAGCCGCTCGGTGAATTCGCCGACCTGTGCGGGGCCGTCCAGGGCGAACTTCGCGGCGGTGGCGCGGTCGCCGTCTTCGCCGTGGCGCACCAAGATCGGGACGCCGTGAACGTCGCCGCCGCGCACCGCGTCGAACGCGTCCTCGTCGGTGATGTCGTCGCCGACATAGATCGGCACCAGCGGACCCGGGCCGGCCTCCCGCAGGTGGTCCATCACCCAGAGCAGCGTCTTTCCCTTGTCCCAGTCGATGTCAGGACGCAGCTCGATGACCTCGCGGCCGGTGGTCACCCGCAGCTCGTCGCGCCGCCCCGCCGCGCGCACGGCGGCCGCCACCTCGCCGACCCGATCGCGGGCGGCATTGCGGTAGTGCACGGCGACGCCAAAGCGCTTGTGCTCCACCATGATCCCGGGAATGGTGCCGAGCTGATCGCGGAGCTCGGCGGCGGCTTGCTCCAATGCGGGTATGGCCGCGGCCGCGGCGTCGTTCTGGTGGTGCGTGCCGTCGGGCGCGGTGAGTTCGAAACCGTGGCTGCCGGCGTACCAGATGCCGGGCAGGCCGACGCGCTTGGTCACGTCGGCGAGGTCGCGCCCGGACAGTATCGCCACCGGACACCGGGCGGCCAGGTCCCGCAGGGCGTCGGCCGCGCCGGCGACCAGGCTCGCCGCATCGGGGTCGTTGACGATGTCCGATAGCGTGCCGTCGAAGTCGTAGAACACCGCGGGCCGCCCGTCCCCAAGTCCGTGCGCCCGCAAAGCGTCGGGAAGCTCCGACATCCTGAGGTCCCCGGTGCGCACGGTGGCGTCGCCGAGGTCGGCGACCACCGTGTCGGCGCCCGCGCCGAGGAGTGCGTCGCGCGGCGCCGTCGGTTGGACGCCGATCACCAAGGCGAATCCGGCGGCGCGCGCGGCGCCGACAACGGACACGTCGGTGGCGGCGACGGCGCAGCGGCCCGCCCGCACACCCAGGCGCGTGGCAGCCTCGGCCGGGTCGCCGACGACGACGGCGGCGAACAGGTCGCCGACGCCGGCCGACGCGAGCGCGTTCCCGCAGTCCGGATCCGCCGAAAAGACGCCGGTGCGGATCCCGACGTCCTGCAACTGCCGGATGAACGCCAGCGTGGAATCGAGCACACCGCCGTCGGGAGCCACCACGACGTCGAGGTCGAACAGCACCGCGTCGTGGCGACGTGCATCGATGGTGACGGGCGTCCGATTTGCGCACGCCATACCTTCTCAGGTGGCTGACTCCACGGCGAGTTCAGGTTGCATCGGCCACCCGCGGCATGCCGCGCGATATCGAACATACTTTCGATAGACTACCGGCGTGGGGGGGTATGGGCTGGTTTAATGGGCCGCCGAGCTGGGCGGAAATGGAGCGCGTGCTCGACAGCAAGCCGCGCCATGCTGGCGCGCCGCTGGCCGCGCCGGCGACGATGCCCCGCTGTCGCACAAGCGCGCGACGTACCGGCCGCCGGGGGCCGCCGGGCGGTGCGCTCGTCGGTCGGGTATGCCGAGTTGCACGCGCATTCGGCGTTCAGCTTCCTGGACGGGGCCAGCACGCCGGAGGAGCTGGTCGAGGAGGCCGCCCGGCTGGATCTGCGCGCCCTCGCGCTGACCGACCACGACGGCCTGTACGGCGCGGTGCGGTTCGCCGAGGCGGCCGCCGAACTCGACATCCGCACCGTGTTCGGGGCCGAACTGTCTTTGGGGTGCCGGAGCGCCAGGGGGAATCGGGGCGCGCGCACCGAGGTGCCGGATCCGCCCGGCCCGCACCTGCTGGTGCTGGCCCGCGGCCCGGAAGGCTACCGGCGGCTGTCGCGGCAGCTGGCCGCCGCGCATCTGGCCGGCGGCGAGAAGGGCAAGCCGCGCTACGACTTCGACGCGCTGACCGAGGCCGCCGGCGGGCACTGGCACATCCTGACCGGCTGCCGCAAAGGCCATGTGCGCCAGGCGCTTTCCAGCGGCGGCCCGGACGCCGCGGGGCGGGCGCTGGCCGACCTGGTGGACCGGTTCGGCGCCGGGCGGGTCAGCATCGAGCTGACCCATCACGGTCAGCCGCTCGACGACGAGCGCAACGCGGTGCTCGCCGGGCTGGCGCCGCGCTTCGGTGTCGGCGTCGTCGCCACCACCGGGGCGCATTTCGCGGCATCCGTCGCGGCGCCGGCTGGCCATGGCGATGGGGGCGATCCGGGCCCGGCAGTCCCTGGACGCCGCCGCCGGGTGGCTGGCCCCGCTGGGTGGCTCGCACCTGCGCTCCGGCGAGGAGATGGCCCGGCTGTTCGCGCAGCGGCCCGAGGTGGTGACCGCCGCCGCCGAACTCGGCGAGCAGTGCGCGTTCGGTCTGGCGCTGATCGCGCCGCAGCTGCCGCCGTTCGACGTGCCCGACGGGCACACCGAGGACAGCTGGCTGCGCCAGCTGACGATGACGGGGGCGCGCGACCGCTACGGGCCGGCCGACACGGCGCCGCGCGCCTACGCCCAGATCGAGCATGAGCTGAAAGTCATTGCCCAGCTGCAGTTTCCGGGCTATTTCCTGGTGGTGCACGACATCACCCGGTTCTGCCGGGAGAACAACATCCTGTGTCAGGGCAGGGGATCGGCGGCCAACTCCGCGGTCTGCTACGCCCTCGGCGTCACCGCCGTCGACCCGGTGGCCAACGAGCTGTTGTTCGAGCGTTTCCTGTCGCCCGCCCGCGACGGCCCGCCCGACATCGACATGGACATCGAGTCCGACCAGCGCGAGAAGGTCATCCAGTACGTCTACGACCGCTACGGCCGCGACTACGCCGCCCAGGTCGCCAACGTCATCACCTACCGGGGCCGGATCGCGGTGCGCGACATGGCCCGCGCCCTGGGCTTCTCGCAGGGCCAGCAGGACGCGTGGAGCAAGCAGATCGGCCACTGGAACGGGCTGGCGGACTCACCCGACATCGAGGGCATCCCGCGATCAAGTGGTCGAGCTGGCCAACCAGATCCGGAACCTGCCGCGGCACATGGGCATTCATTCCGGCGGCATGGTGATCTGCGACCGCCCGATCGCCGACGTGTGCCCGGTGGAGTGGGCGCGCATGGCGAACCGCAGCGTCCTGCAATGGGACAAGGACGACTGCGCGGCGATCGGTTTGGTGAAGTTCGACCTGCTCGGGCTGGGCATGCTCTCCGCGCTGCACTACGCCATCGACCTGGTGGCCGAGCACAAGGGGATCGAGGTCGACCTGGCCCGGCTCGACCTCTCCGAGCCGGCGGTGTACGAGATGCTGGCCCGCGCCGATTCCGTCGGCGTGTTCCAGGTGGAGTCGCGCGCGCAGATGGCCACCCTGCCGCGGCTGAAGCCGCGGGTCTTCTACGACCTGGTGGTCGAGGTCGCGCTGATCCGCCCCGGGCCCATCCAGGGCGGGTCGGTGCACCCCTACATCCGGCGGCGCAACGGCGTCGACCCGGTCGTCTACGACCACCCGTCGATGGAGCCGGCGCTGCGAAAGACGCTGGGAGTGCCGCTGTTTCAGGAGCAGCTGATGCAGCTCGCGGTCGACTGCGCCGGCTTCTCCGCCGCCGAGGCCGACCAGCTGCGCCGCGCCATGGGCTCCAAGCGCTCGACCGAACGCATGCGGCGGCTGCGCGGCCGGTTCTACGAGGGCATGCGCGCGCTGCACGGCGCCGCCGACGAGGTGATCGACCGGACCTACGAAAAGCTGGAGGCCTTCGCCAATTTCGGCTTCCCGGAAAGCCACGCGCTGTCCTTCGCGTCGCTGGTGTTCTACTCGTCGTGGTTCAAGCTGCACCACCCGGCGGCGTTCTGCGCGGCGCTGCTGCGCGCCCAGCCGATGGGTTTCTATTCGCCGCAGTCCCTGGTGGCCGACGCGCGCCGGCACGGCGTGACGGTGCACGGCCCCGACGTCAACGCCAGCCTGGCGCACGCGACGCTCGAGAACGCCGGAACCGAGGTCCGCCTCGGGCTGGGCGCCGTCCGCCACATCGGCGACGACCTCGCCGAGCGGCTGGTCGAGGAGCGAAAAGCCAACGGCCCGTTCGCTTCCCTGCTGGACCTGACCACCCGGGTGCAGCTCTCCGTGCCGCAGGCCGAGGCGCTGGCGACGGCCGGGGCTTTCGCCTGCTTCGGCATGTCCCGGCGAGAGGGGCTGTGGGCGGCCGGGGCGGCCGCCACCCAACGGCCGGACCGGTTGCCGGGGGTGGGCGCCCGGTGCTGATGGGTCGCACATCCCGGCGCTGCCGGGGATGAGCGAGCTGGAGCTGGCCGCCGCCGACGTGTGGGCCACCGGCGTCTCCCCGGACAGCTATCCGACGCAGTTCCTGCGGGCAGACCTGGACGCGCTGGGGGTGCTGCCCGCCGAGCAGCTGCTGATCGGTGCCCGACGGCGACCGCGTGCTGATCGCCGGTGCGGTGACCCATCGGCAGCGGCCCGGGACGGCCCAGGGGGTGACGTTTCTCAACCTCGAGGACGAGACCGGCATGGTCAACGTGCTGTGCACGCCGGGCGTGTGGGCGCGGCATCGCAAGCTGGCGAACGCGGCGCCGGCGCTGCTGGTCCGCGGGCAGCTGCAGAACGCCAGCGGCGCGATCACCGTCGTCGCCGAGCGGCTGGGCCGCATCACCCTGGCCGTCGGCTCGAAGTCCCGCGACTTCCGCTGACCCCTTCGCCGAACGTGCACCGGAGGCGAAGAAATCCGCGTCGAATTCTCGCCGTGACTACACGCTCGGCGAGGAGCGATACGTCTCCACTCCATGACCCTCAACCTGTCCGTCGACGAAGTCCTGACCACCACCCGCTCGGTCCGCAAACGCCTCGACTTCGACAAGCCGGTGGGCCGCGAGGTGCTGATGGAATGCCTCGACCTGGCGCTGCAGGCGCCCACCGGCTCCAACTCGCAGGGCTGGCAGTGGGTGTTCGTCGAGGACGCCGACAAGAAGAAGGCGATCGGCGACATCTACCTGGCCAACGCTCGCGGCTACCTCAGCTCGCCCGCACCCGAATACGCCGAGGGCGACACCCGCGGGGAGCGGATGGGCAAGGTCCGCGATTCCGCCACCTACCTCGCCGAGCACATGCACCAGGCGCCCGTCCTGCTGATCCCCTGCATCGAGGGTCGCGAGGACAAGACGCCGCTGGGTGGTGTCTCGTTCTGGGCGTCGCTGTTCCCGGCGGTCTGGAGCTTCTGCCTGGCGCTGCGCTCCCGCGGGCTGGGCACCTGCTGGACGACGCTGCACCTGCTGCGCGACGGCGAGCGGCAGGCCGCCGAGGTGCTCGGCATCCCGTTCGACGAGTACAGCCAGGGCGGGTTGTTCCCGATCGCCTACACCAAGGGCACCGACTTCCGGCCCGCCAAGCGCCTGCCCGCCGAGCAGCTCACCCACTGGAACGCCTGGTAGTACTCACACCGCTCCCGAATAGCCGTGCTGGCGCCACGCCTCGTAGACGGCGATGGCGGCGGCGTTGGACAGGTTCAGCGAGCGCCGGCCCGCGAGCATGGGGATGCGCACCTGCTGGGTGACGTGCGGGTCGGCCAGCGTCGCCGCGTCCAGCCCGTCGGGCTCGGGACCGAACATCAGCACGTCGCCGGGCCGGTAACCGATGTCGGCGAACGGGGTGATCGCGTGCGACGTGAACGCGAACACCCGCGCCGGCGACAACGCGTCCCACGCGGCAGGCAACGACGCATGAACGGTCACCGACGCCAGGTCGTGGTAGTCCAGCCCGGCCCGCCGCAGTTGGGGCTCCGACAGGTCGAATCCCAGCGGCTCGACCAGGTGCAGTTCGCAGCCGGTGGCCGCCGCCGTCCGGATGGCGTTGCCCGTGTTGGGGGGGATGCGCGGGGTGAAGAACAGCAGCCTGAACACCAGGGCATCCTCTCGCATGCGGGGTCGGGAAGGCTACGTCGACTCAGTTCAACGAGGAGTCGAGGGCGGGCCTCGATGCGCATGGGCGCGGCACTGACCGGCCGCGCGATGATGCTCCCGGCAAGCGGTGGATCTCCGCCGATTCTTGCGGAAGCGGTACCAGCGGTCGGACGCCACGTCAAACGGTCTGCAATTCGTTCGGTCTCGCGAGGCTCGACTGCCTCGCGGAGTGCCGGTGAGTCTGGTCGGCGGCGCTGTTGTCGACCGGTCGATAGGCTCAGGGTGTCTATCATCGAGAATCGGTCCGAACGGCTCCGGCCGCCGACGACCCGACGCCGATGTGTCTGCATGCCCAATCGGGGCCGCCAGGGTGAACGAGACCGCCCGTTACGCCCTGATCATCTTGTTCGCCAGTGCCGTGGGATTGTTGCTGCTGGCGAACCGCACTCTCGAGCTGAGGTTCCCGTAGGCCCTGCTCGTGCTTGTCGGATCGGCCGTCGACCACCCGTTCCCGTGTTGCAGCCACCTTCATCGCGGATGGTCGAGCTTGTGATCACCGTCGCACTGGTGTTGGTGTTGTTCGACGGCGGCATGCACGTCGGCCGGTCGCGCTTCCGCGCGGCGATCGTTCCGATCCTGTCCCTCGGAGTCGTGGGTACGTTCCTCACCACCGCCGGTGCCGCGCTGACACTGCACTACATATGCGGGATCAGCGGGTATCTCGCGGTACTCGTGGCCACGGCGGTGGCGCCCACAGATCCGGCCCTGGTTTTTTCCGTCTTGGGCAAACGCGAGATCGCTGGTCGCAGCGGCACCATCCTGGAGGGCGAATCGGGCGCCAACGATCCGGTCGGCATCTCCCTGATGGCCGGCCTGTCGCCGCCGGCGGCCTCAGCGCAGCCGGAGTCGCCAGCGTCGGATGCCGGTTCTCGGGGCCTGTGGTGATAGGGGGGACCGTCGGGATCCTCGGCGGCCGCGCCCAGCTTGTGTTCATGCGTCGCGTGGCGCTGCCTAGCGAAGGCCTCTACCCGCTGCGACCTTGGCCTGCAGCCTGATGCTCTACAGCATCGCCACCCTTGGGCACGGCTCGGGATTCCTGGCCGTGTTCGCCGCCGGCATCATGATCGGCGATGCCCGCGCGCACTACCAGCTGGAAGTCAAACGATTCCACGCTGCGCTGACCGGACTGGCCGATATCGTCGCCTTTGCCGTACTTCGCTTGACCGTGGAATTGCGGTTGCTCCTCCATCCAGATCTGTGGATGCCCGGGCTGCTGCTCGGTGCTGCCTTCACCGGTGATTCGCCCGTTGGCAGTCGGCGCATGTCTTGTCGGGGTTCAGCTGCAACAGAAGGAACGTGTCTTCATCCTCGCCGCCGGCCTTAGTGCGGTGCCCATCCTGCTCGGCGGTTCCTACGGGCCGCCCACGTGCCCGAGCCGATCGCCTGTACGGCATCGTGGTCGTCGTTGTCGCATTCTCAGTGCTGTGCAGGGCAGCTGGTGCCAGGTATCGCAAAACTGTTGGGCCTGCCCATGCGCACCGTGGAACCCGAACCCTGGGCGATCAGCGTCCGGCTCCAGGACGAACCGCATGGGATTCACCGCCTCACCGTCGCCTCGGGATCGGTGGCCGAGGGATGCACCATCGAAGACTTCGGCGACCATGCCGGTGACGTCTCGGTGAGCATCGTGGTCCGCACCTGCGGCCTGGTGCCAGTGCGCGCCGAGACCGAGCTTCGGGCCGGCGACCAGGTCATCGTCTTGGCCGACCCCGAACTCCATGACACACTTGCCGCCCTTTTTGCCCGGCCTAGGGCCTAGGGCGGGCCGCGGCTGTCTCTGCGACACCTCGAGGCCGCGCCTTTCGGCACATCAAGTCAACGGTGTAGACACCCACTTACCGTCCGCGCACAGAGTTCCGGGAGGGCGATCTCCATGGAGGCTCTACGTGCGACCGGTCATCGGGACGGTGTCGACCGCGCCGCGCGGAGTTGTGGGGGATCACCCGGGTGGGGTCAAAGATCGGCCGAACGGTGCTGCTGAAGTTGATTGCGAGCTACCGCAGTTCCGAGGACCCGGACACACTCAATAACCGGCCGACAGCCACTCGCGGGCGGCGAGGCGGGTGCGCAAGCATCGCTTTGCCGCGCCGTGGCCCGCGGGCGTTTTGCATGGCCGCGACTATGCCAGGTTTCCTTACCAGGGACACTCGACGGGTCTCGGTGAAACAATTCCTCGCGTCCGTGCGTGACGCCGTGCGCACCCAGTTGTGGCCGTTGCCGCTCTTGGGAGTCGTTGTGGCGGCGGTGGTGGGAGTGCTTCTGCCGCGCGCGGATTACCACTGGGGTCGGCAGCTGCCGGCCTGGTTGAGTGCCGCGTTGTTCGGTGGTGATGCGGGGCCGCGCGCACCCTGCGCAACGCGTCTCCGCGGCAATCCAGGCGGACGCCTGCCTGGTTATCGACTGCTACCCGGGAAGCTCCGTCGTGGAAGGGGTACCGATCGGCAAGGCGTGGTCCGCACGCACCGCGTTCGACGACGAGGCCGTCGAGCGGCTGCGGCGCGCCGTCGGCCGCGCCATCCGGACCGGCTACGAGCGCACCGCGGCCCAAGACGTCGGCTACGGCCTGCGGCAGCTGTCCGACGTGGCGAACAAGGCCCTCTCACCCGGCATCAACGACCCCACCACCGCAATCCACGCCCTCGGGCACATCTCGGCCCTGCTGTGTCAGTTGGCCGCGCGCGATCTCGGCCCCGTGTTGCTGCGCGATGACGACGATCGGGTGCGGGCCGCGCTGCGCCGCCCCAGCTTTGCCCACCTCCTCGACCTCGCGATCACCCAGCCGCGACGGTACGGCTCCTCAGATCCGCAGGTGATGGCCCGGCTGTTCACACTGCTGGAGGAACTGGCCTGGCACGTCGATGACCAGTCGGCCATTCGGGGGCAGCTCGACCGGTTGCGTGCCACCGTCGCCCGCTCCGACTTCGACGACGCCGAGGTCGACCAGCTGCGCGAGGCGGCTCGCCGGGTCGAGCACGCCCTCGCCCACCGCATCGACCCCGGCGGTGCGTGACACCGGCCCGGGCCTTGGTTGCCAGGAGTTGCGGGCCGGCGTGACCGACAGCGGCGCCCGGTCATCTCCGGTCGGTAACGATTCTGGTGACCTGGGCTTTGGGCTGTCATACTCGTCGAATTGCCACGTTTACGCGCTCGCGCCGAGCTGCGCGTGGTGGGTGGAATAAGCAGGAAGTTTCATGAGCCTCTCGTATTTCTCCGCGCTGACCTCCAGCGCCGCGGCCGGTCGCGCGGCCGTGACGGCGTGACCATGTTTGCCCGCCCGGCCGCCCCGGCCGAGGCGGCCGGAACCGAACCCCCCGAAGCGCCGGCCAAACGGCCGCCGGCGTGGTCGCCGAGCAACTGGCCCGTCCGCTGGAAAGTTTTCGCGATCGTGCTGGTGCCGCTGGTGTTGGCGACGGTGTTCGGGGTGCTGCGCATCCAGGGCGCGATGGCCAACGCGAGCGGCCTGCGGGTGGCCGCCGCCCGCGCCGACGTGCTCCCGGCGATCACCAAATACATGTCGGCGTTGGACGTCGCGCTGCTGGCCGGTTCGACCGACCGCGACGCCGAGGGCGCGAAGAAGAACTACGCGGCCCGCAAGCACGAGCTGCAGCAGCGCCTGGCGGACACCGACGTCACCGCCGACGTCCGCTCCGGGGTGGACACCCTGCTGAGCGGCGGGCAGTCGCTGCTGGACAAGGTGGCCGGCAACAGCATCGGTTTGCGCGACCGGGTCACCACCTACGCGCCGATCCTGCTGACGGCCGAGGACGTCATCAACGCGTCCGTGCACGTCGACGACCGCAAAATCCGCGCCCAGACCGAGGGCCTGAGCCGGGCGGTCGGGGCCCGCGGTCAGATGACGATGCAGAAGATCCTGGTCACCCGCGGCGCGGACCTCCCGGAGCCGGAGTTGCGGACGTCGATGATCACCCTGGCCGGCACCGAACCCTCGACCCTGTTCGCGATGAGCGCGGTGCTGGGCGCGGGCTCCCCGCAGGCCAAGGCGCTGCAGCAGCAGATGGTGACCCGGATGGCGATGATGTCCGACCCGGCAACGCCGCTCGTCGACAACCCGGCCCTGCTGCGCTCGATCCAGACCACCGACGACATCGCCGACCAGGTCGTCCAGGACGCCACGGCGTCGGTGACCAAGGCGGTGCAGGCCCAGGCCGACGATCGGCGCAACGCCGCCATTCTCGACACCGTGCTGGTGCTGACGGCCATCGTCGTCGCCCTGATCGTCGTGCTGCTGGTGGCGCGGGCCCTCGTCCGGCCGCTGCGCGCGCTGCGGGACGGCGCGCTCAAGGTCGCCCACAGCGACCTCGAGGAGGAAGTCGCCCGGGTCAAGGCCGGCGGGACCGCGCCCACCCCCGAGCCGCTGCCGGTCTACACCACCGAGGAGATCGGCCAGGTGGCCCACGCGGTCGACGAACTGCACACGCAGGCCCTGCTGCTGGCCGGCGACGAGGCCCGGCTGCGCCTGCTGGTCAACGACATGTTCGAGACCATGTCGCGGCGCAGCCGCTCCCTGGTCGACCAGCAGCTCTCGCTCATCGACCGGCTGGAGCGCGACGAAGAGGACCCCGAACGCCTCGACAGGCTCTTCCGGCTGGACCACCTCGCGGCGCGGCTGCGCCGCAACAGCGCCAACCTGCTGGTGCTGGCCGGTGCGCCGCTGGCGCGTGACCAGCGCGACCCGGTCCCGCTGTCGACGGTGGTCAACGCCGCCGTCTCGGAGGTCGAGGACTACCGGCGCGTCGAGGTCGTCGACCTGCCCGACTGCGCGCTGGTGGGCTCGGTGGCAGGCGGTGTCATCCACCTGTTCGCCGAGCTGATCGACAACGCCCTGCGGTACTCGCCGCCGACGACGACCACCCGGGTCTCCGCGGCGCGCGGCGGCGGAAACCTCGACGCCGGAGTCCTGCTGCGGATCTCCGATGCCGGCCTCGGCATGAATGACGCCGACCGCCGGATCGCCAACATGCGGCTGCAGGCCGGCGGACCGAACGACCCCGGCGCCACCCCCGAACCCACTCCTGACAACGCCCGCCACATGGGGCTTTTCGTGGTCGGCCGGATCGCCGCGCGGCACGGCATCCGGGTGGGATTGCGCGGTCCCGCGGCCGACGAGGCCGGGTCCGGCACGACCGCCGAGGTGTACCTGCCGCCGGATGTGTTCGAGCGCCCGGAAGGCACTGAACCGCAACCGGAAGAAAGGTTCGACCGGGTGCGTGCGGTCACATCGTCGAGCGCCCAACTCGCCCAGTTCGCCGGCGCGCTGACGGCGCCCGGGGCCGTGGAACGCCGTGAGCCCGAGCCGGTCGACCACGTCGGGTCGGCGCCGCCCGTCACGCTGCTGCCACGGCGCAACCCGGGGTCGAGCGGCATCACCGCAGTCCCGGCCGAGCCGCCGCCCCCGCTGCCCCGACGCGAGGCGGCCTCAACCGGGTCGGGCGCCGAGGCGAGGACCGCCCAGAGCCCCGTCAAGCCCGAACCGAGACCGACACCGGCGGACACCTCGGCGTTCTTCTCGGCACGGGCGCGCGGCGCCGCTCCGGCAGCCGACGAGCGGCCCTCGACCCCGACCGTCCCGAAGCGCCCGACGCCGCCGGCCGACCCGGCCGACGAGGACGTGATCTACCGGTCGATGCTCTCGGAGATGCTGGGCGACCCGCACGACCTCGTCAACACGCCCGACCTGGACTGGCAGTCCGTGTGGGACCACGGCTGGACGCTGGCCGCCGAGGCCGAGGACAAGCCCGTCGAGTCGCACACCGCCGAGCACGGCCTGCCGGTGCGCAAGCCGGGGGAGCGGCTGGTGCCCGGAGCGGCCAACGGGACCGGTGCTCCCGAGCCCGATACCCGGGAACCCAACGGCCGGCGACCGCAGCCCGCCGAACCCTTGTCCCGCGACCCCGAGGCGGTGCGCGCCTCCTTCACCAACCATTTCGGCGGCGTGCAGTCCGGCCGGGCGCACGCCCGCAACACCGGCCAGGGAACCGAGGGAGGATGACCTCTCCCGGCACGCCGTCCGGCACCTCGTTGGACTGGCTGGTGACGCGATTCGCCCGCGAGGTCCCCGGGGTGGCGCATGCCCTGCTGGTGTCCGTCGACGGGCTGCCCGTCGCGGCCAGCGAGCATCTCCCGCGTGAACGGGCCGACCAGCTGGCCGCGGTGGCCTCCGGGCTGGCGAGCCTGGCGGCCGGCGCGGCGCAGCTGTTCGAGGGCGGCCAGGTGCTGCAGTCGGTGGTCGAGATGCAGAACGGCTACCTGCTGCTGATGCGGGTCGGCGACGGCTCGAACCTGGCCACGCTGGCCGCCACGTCGTGCGACATCGGCCAGATCGGCTACGAGATGGCGCTGCTCGTCGACCGGGTGGGCGGCGTCGTGCAGTCCGCGCGCCGGTCCACCGCGCCGTGAGGCCCCGATGGACGAACACGATTCCTTCTCCGCCCGACGCGAGGCGCGCCTGGTCCGCCCGTACACCCTGACGGCGGGGCGGACCGACACCGAGGTCGACCTGCCGCTGGAAGCGCCGGTCGAGAGCCTGCAGGCCGGCCTGGGTCACCGGTGGCCCCCCGGCGACGCGCGAGGCACAATCATCCAGCTGTGCGTGGGCAGCCCGTCGGTCGCGGAAATCTCGGCGCGGCTGGATTTGCCCGTCGGTGTCGCGCGCGTCCTGGTCGGTGATCTGGTGCTGTCCGGTTACCTTCGGGTGCATGCGACGTTGACCGAACGGTCGACGCGGGACGAGCGCTACGAGCTGATAGGAAGGACCCTGCGTGGCCTTAAAGCACTCTGAGGGGGGAGCCCACGCGTCGACGAAGATCGTCGTCGCGGGCGGCTTCGGTGCCGGCAAGACCACGTTCGTCGGGGCGGTTTCGGAGATCATGCCGCTGCGCACCGAGGCCATGCTCACCGACGCCTCGGCGGGCGTCGACGCGCTCGGGGACACCCCGGACAAGCGGACCACCACCGTCGCGATGGACTTCGGCCGCATCACGTTGGACGAGGAGCTGGTGCTGTACCTGTTCGGCACCCCGGGTCAGCGCCGGTTCTGGTTCATGTGGGACGACCTGGTCCGCGGCGCGATCGGCGCCCTCGTGCTGGTCGACGTCCGGCGCCTGCAGGACAGCTTCGCCGCGGTCGACTTCTTCGAGCACCGCAACCTGCCGTTCGTGGTCGCGGTCAACGAGTTCGACGGCGCGCCGCGATATCCGGTCACCGAGGTGCGCGAGGCCTTGGCCCTGCCGGCGCACATCCCGGTGATCTCGGTCGACGCCCGCGATCGCCGGTCGGCGCGGGACGCCCTGATCGCGGTCAGCGAGTACGCGTTGCAGAGCCTGGCGGCGAGCTGACCGCTTCGCCGCAGTGGGTCGACCGCGAATTCGACGGCGCCGACTTCACCGACGACGACCTGAGCCGGTTGCGCACCGAGCGGGTCGTGTTTACCGATTGCACCTTCCGCGGGGCCAACCTGGCCGAGTCCCACCATCGCGGGTCGGCGTTCCGTAACTGCACGTTCGAGCGAACGTTGCTGTGGCATAGCACGTTCGCGGAGTGCAGCATGCTCGGCTCGGTGTTCGTGCAGTGCCGGATGCGGCCGATCACGTTCGAGGAGGTGGACTTCACGCTGGCGGTGCTCGGCGGCATCGACCTGCGCGGTGTCGACCTGAGCGGCTGCCGGCTGCGGGAGGCCAACCTGGTCGAGACCGACCTGCGCAAGGCCGTCCTGCGCGGCGCCGACCTCACCGGCGCGCGCACCACCGGCGCCCGGCTGGACGACGCCGACCTGAGGGGCGCGACCGTGGATCCCGCGCTGTGGCGGACCGCCGGGCTGGCGGGCGCCCGCGTTGACGTCGGCCAGGCCGTTGCCTTCGCGCTCGCGCATGGGCTTCGGTTGGACGGGTGACCGCTCAGCGCCTGAGCCGCAGGCGCCACCGCACGACGAAGGAGTAGACGAGCGACAGCGCGCCGAGCATGCCCATGTCGAGCAGCCACGCGGCCGGGGTGTGCTTCCAGTGGCTGTCCTTGGGGCTCAGCGTGCCCGGCACCAGCTTCCACAGGTCCACCGTGGACGCCGACGCGGCATAGCCCCAGCGCGACGGCATCAACCACGACATCTGGTCGAGGAAGACGCGGTTGGTGACGGGCACCATGCCGCCGCCCAGCACCAGCTGCAGCATGAGCGACACCACCAGCAGCGGCATGATCTGCTCGTTGGAGCGGGCGAGCGACGACAGCACCAGCCCGAGGATCGCCGAGGCGACGCACGTCGCGGCGACGGTGAGGAACAGCTCCAGGCCGGCCGCGACTGTGGACGAGCCGAGCACTACGGCCGGCTGGCTGGGCGTCCCCTTGCCCAGCAGCACGATGCCCGTCGCGATCGCGGCCTGCACGACTGCGAAGACGCAGAACACGGTGATCTTGGCGCTCAGGTACGCCCCGGTCGACAGGCCGACGGCCTGCTCGCGCCGGAAGATGGCGCGCTCGCCGATGAGGTCTCGGATCGTCAGGGCGGTGCCCATGAAGACGGCGGCGATCGACAGCAGCGTCAGGATCTGCGCCGACTCGTCGGGTGTCTCGCTGGTCGGGGAGGCGACGCCGAAGCCGGTGTTGCCCGGAACCGTCAGCGATAGCGCCCCGAGGATGAACGGCAGCACGGCGAGGAACGCGAAGTACGCGCGGTCGGAGACCACCAGGCGCACCTGGCGCCGGGTGACCGTGGAGAACTGGCGGCGCATGCTCGTGTGCGCGGGGGTGCCCAGGTCGGCCGGCGCCGCCTGCGGTGGCGGCGGGGGCTCGTTCTGGGCCAGGAAGCGGCGGTTGGCCTCGTCCGGGTCGGCTCCCACCTTGGCGAAGATCTGGGCCCAGTTGGTGGTGCCCATGGCGTCGCCGATCTGGCCGGGCGGCCCCAGGTAGGCCGTCTTGCCGCCCGGGGCCATCAGCAGCACCTGGTCGCAGACGTCGAGGTAGGTCAGCGAGTGCGTGACCACCAGCACCACGCGGCCGGCGTCGGCGAGTTGGCGCAGCATCGTCATGACCTGCAGGTCGAGCGCCGGGTCCAGACCGGAGGTCGGCTCGTCGAGGATCAGCAGTGACGGCCCGGTCAGCAGCTCCAGCGCGACCGAGGCGCGCTTGCGCTGACCGCCGGACAGCTTGTCCACGCGCGTGTCGCCGTGCTGGGTCAGGCCGAGCTCGTCGAGCACCTGCGCGACGACCTGTTCGCGGTCGGCTTTGCTGGTGTCCGGCGGCAACCGCAGCTCCGCGGCGTAGCCGAGCGCCTGGTTGACCGTGAGCTGACGGTGCACGACGTCGTCCTGGGGCACCATCCCGATCCTGGTGCGCAGCGACGCGTACTCGGAGTGAATGTCGTGGCCCTCGAAGGTGACCGAGCCGGAGGTCGGGGTCGCGTACCCGGCGATCAACCGCGACAGCGTGGTCTTGCCCGCGCCGGACCCGCCGATGATGGCGGTCAGCGTGCCGGGGCGCGCCGTCAGCGAGATCCTTTCCAGCAGCGTCTTGCCGTCGACCCCGAAGTCGACCTCTCGCACCTCGAGGCCGCCGGTCCGGGTCGCCGCCTCCCCCCGGCGCACCAGCGCACCCTCGGTGAACACCAGGTCGACGTTGCCGATGGTCACCACGTCGCCTTCGGCGAGCACCGCGGAGCCGACCCGGATGCCGTTGACGAAGGTGCCGTTGATGCTCTGCGCGTCGCGGATCTCGGTGCCGATCGGCGTGGGTGTCAAAAACGCGTGGTGGCGCGACGCCAGCACGTCGTGGATCACGATGTCGTTGTCCAGCGAGCGGCCGATCCACGCGGTGCCCGTGACGGGTTCGCGCAGGTCCGCTTCGCTGACCGCCGCGACCCGCGTGGTCGGGAACTCGGCGACCTCGCCGGTCACGCCGATCTGGGTGGGCGGGTTCGCATCCGGCTCCGGCGGGGGAACGATCTGCGGCGCGGCCTGCGTCGCGGCGGGCGGCGGGGGATTCCCGCCGACGGGAATCGCGGTGGTCCGCTGCGGGTCCTCGGGCCGGAACAGCCGCGGCGGGGCTTTCGCGGGTGGCGGGCCGGGCGGAGGCGGTAGGGGCCGCGACACCGGGCCCGACGAACCGGGCTGGACCGCCCGGGTACGGAACGATGGCGGCGCGGTGGGCGGCGCGACGACGGGAATCGACTCCGTGGTCGGCGGCAGCAGACCCACCGTGCCGGTGTGGTGGCCGACTTCGAAGGTCACCAGCGGTCCGTCGGGCTTGCCGATGCTGACCGACCGGCCGTCGGAGACGTCGACCGCCGAGACCCGCTGGCCGTCGACGAACACCCCGTTGAGCGAGTTGTTGTCGACCGCGATCCACCTGCCCTGCTCGAAACGCAGCAGCAGATGGGCCCGGGCGACCAGGGGATGGGCCACGCGGAGATCGGCGCGGACGTCACTGCCGACGACGACGTCGCGGCCCGCCGCAAAGCTCCCTTGCGATCGGCCGGACCGAACCGTCAGCACGGGCTGCGCAGGTCGGTTCATGGAGGCTCAGTGCCGCTTGAGCCGGATATACCACCGGACGAAGCCCGTGTAGCCGATCGACAACAGGGCGAGCATGGCGAGGTCGAACACCAGGATGTGGGTGGAGTGCTGCCAGATCGGGTCGTTGGTGGGAATCTGTTTGACCTTCACCAGCGACGGAAAGTCGATCGACGACGCGCCCGCGGCGTACCCCCACCGGGCCGGTGTCAGCCACGCCAGCTCCTCGAGACCGAAACGCTGGTACACCGGGATCATGCCGCCGGAGAACACCAGCTGCGACATGATGGACACCACCAGCAGCGGCATGATCTGTTCGTTGGACTGCGCGACGGCCGACAGCAACAGCCCCAGCATCGCCGACGCCACGCAGGTGCCCGCGACGGTGACGAACAACGCGAACGTGGAGTTGCCGAACAGCGGCGGGTGCGCGGTCGGCGCGCCCTTGCCGAGCCGCACGATGACCGTCGCCACCAGGGCCTGGGTCGTCGCGAAGACACAGAACACGGCGATCTTGGCCAGCAGGTAGGCGGTGGTCGACAGGCCGACGGCCTGTTCCCGCCGGAAGATCGCGCGTTCCCCGATGAGGTCGCGGATGGTCAGCGCGGTGCCCATGAAGACGGCGCCGATGTTCAACAGCACCATGATGTACTGCGGTTGCGTGGGGGCCGGGACCGAGCGGGTCGGCGGGGCCCAGGCCGGGTGTCGGGCCCTTCACGGTCAGCGACAGCGCGCCGATCAGGAACGGCAACACCGCCAGGAAGATCGTGTAGCCACGGTCCGACACGACGAGCCGGACCTGTCGGCGGGCGATCGTGGACAGTTGGCGCCACAGATCGGTCTTGGGGGGCTCGCCCAGATCCGCCGGGCTCTGCGAAGACGGCGGCCGCTCCAAATGCTGACTGCGCTCCTTGAAGCGGCGGTTGGCCTCGTCCGGGTCGGCGCCCACCTTGGCGAAGATGTCCGCCCAGTTGCGGGTGCCCATCGCGGCCTCGACCTGGTCGGGCGGCCCGCAGAACGCGGTCTTGCCGCCGGGTGCGATCAGCAGGATCTGGTCGCAGACATCCAGGTAGGACACCGAGTGAGTGACCACCAGCACCACGCGGCCGGCGTCGGCGAGCTGGCGCATCATCAGCATGACCTGGCGGTCCAGCGCCGGATCCAGACCCGAGGTCGGCTCGTCCAGGAGCAGCAGCGAGGGCTGGGTGAGCAGCTCGAGCGCCACCGAGGCGCGCTTGCGCTGGCCGCCCGACAGGCTGTCGACGCGGGTGTCGGCGTGCCTGGTCATGTCGAGCTCTTCGAGCACTTGAGCGACGATCTGCGCCCGCTCCTGTTTGCTGGTGTCCGGCGGTAGCCGCAGTTCGGCGGCGTAGTTCAGCGCTTGGTTGACGGTCAACTGCCGGTGCACGACGTCGTCCTGGGGAACCATCCCGATCCGGCTGCGCATGGACGCGTACTCGGTGTGGATGTCGTGGCCCTCGAAGGTCACCGAGCCGGACGTCGGGTTGGTGTAGCCGACGATCAGCCGCGAGAGCGTGGTCTTGCCGGCGCCGGACCCGCCGATGATGGCGGTCAGCGTCCCGGGGCGCGCGGTCAACGAGACGTGGTCGAGCAGCTGCTTTCCGTGGTCGACGGTGTAGCAGACCGAATTGACCTCCAGGCCGCCGGTGCGGGTGGCGGCTTCGGTGCGACGCACCAGGGTGTCGCGGGTGAACACCAGGTCGACGTTGCCGATGGTGACCACGTCACCCTCGGTCAGCACCGCCGATCCGACGCGCACGGCGTTGACGAACGTCCCGTTCACGCTGTGGGCGTCGCGGATCTCGGTGCCCAGCGGCGTCTGAATCAGGAACGCGTGATGACGTGACGCCAGCACGTCCTGGATGACGATGTCGTTGTCGGTGGAGCGGCCGATGGTCTGCGCCCCGGCGGGCATCGGCATGGCGCCGGACCGGGACGGCCGCAGCGCGTTGAACATCTTCGTCGCCAGGTTCGCCACCTCGGGCGGCTTGGCGGAGGTCGGCGCCATCTGCGTGTGCGGAGACGCCGGCGAGGGGCCGGCGTTGAGCAGCTGGGGATGCGGCTGAAAATTGGGCGGCGGGCCGCCGACCGGATACGCCGGGGGTCGCCCGCCGGCGGCGGGCGGATACGCCGGTTTGCCGTGCGCCGGAGGTCCCGGGTAGGGACGCGGCGGCGGCGAGACCCAGCCCGGCGTCCGTCCGGGGACCGGTGCGGGGGGAGCGGGGGGTGCCGCCGCCAGCGCCGAGCGGGCCCCTCCGGCGGATTGGGTGGCCCCGGCGGGGAGGCGCATCGACTCGGTCTCGGGCGGGCGCCCGACCATGCCCTGGTGGCGCCCGACCTCGAACCTCAGCATCGGCCCGTCGGGATTTCCGATGTTGAGCGCCTGACCGTCGTGGATCTCGACCACCGGGACCCGGCGACCGTTGACGAAAGTGCCGTTGAGCGAACCGTTGTCGATCGCCAGCCACCGGCCCTGGTCGAAGCGCAGCAGCAGGTGCGCCCGCGAAATGAGCGGGTGAGTGATGCGCATGTCGGCTCGCAGGTCGCGTCCGACGACCACGTCATGGCCTGCTGCGAATGTTCGCTCGGACCCGTCAAAGCGAACGGTCAACACTGGCGGGGCTGCTGCAGTCATTGCCTCAACTGTAGCTTGTGGAACTGTTAGCTCCCTGGGACCGACGGGCCGCTGCGGCCCCTCGCAGCGTCAGCGAGCCAGCGCGTCGGGCGCGCCGGTGACCACGCATTGGGTGCGGGTGTAGATGGTGGCCATGCACTTGTTGCAGTGCGTGCACGCCGAGCGCACGCTGTGCGCGGCGCCGTCGGCCGCGATTCGATTGATCAGGTCCGGCTCGGCCAGCAGGGCCCGTCCCATTGCGACGAACTGGAATCCCTCGGCCATCGCGAGGTCCATCGTCTCCCGGTTGGTGATGCCGCCGAGCAGGATCAGCGGCATCGTGAGCTCGGCCCGGAAAAGCTTGGCGTGGTCCAACAAGTACGCCTCGCGGTAGGGGTACTCGCGCAGGAATTTCTTGCCCGTCATGCGCATGCCCCAGTTCAGCGGCGGCTTGAATGCCGCGGCGAACTCCTTGAGCGGGGCGTCGCCGTGGAACAGGTACATCGGGTTGACCAGCGAGCTGCCCGCGGTGAGCTCGATCGCGTCCAGCCCGCCGTCGTCCTGCAGCCACTTGGCCGTCGTGAGCGCCTCCTCGGTGCCGATGCCGCCGCGGACCCCGTCCGACATGTTGAGCTTGGCGGTCACCGCCACGCGTCCGGCTCCCTGCATGTCGACGGCGCGACGGACGGCCATCACGATGCCGCGGGCCACCTTGGCCCGGTTTTCCAGCGATCCGCCGAACTCGTCGTCGCGGCGGTTGATCAGTGGGGAGAGGAAGGCGCTCGCCAGATAGTTGTGGCCCAGGTGAATTTCGACCGCGTCGAAGCCGGCGTCGATGGCCAGCAGCGCGGCGTTGGCGTGCGCTGCCGTGACGTCGTCGATGTCGTCGCGGGTCGCCTTCTTGGCGAACCGCATCCCGATCGGATTGAAGAACCGCACCGGCGCCAGCGCCGTGGCCTTGTTGGACTTCGCGTTGGCCACAGGGCCGGCGTGCCCGATCTGCGCGCTCACCGCCGCGCCCTCGGCGTGGATCGCGTCGGTGAGCCGGCGCAGCCCCGGCACCGCCTCGGGGCGCATCCAGAGTGCGTTGCCCTCGGTCCGGCCGCCGGGGGAGACCGCGCAGTAGGCGACGGTCGTCATGCCGACCCCGCCCGCGGCGGGCAGCCGGTGGTACTCGATGAGGTCGTCGGTCACCAGCGCGTTGGGGGTGCGCGCCTCGAAGGTGGCGGACTTGATGGTGCGGTTGCGCAGCGTCACCGGGCCGAGCTTGGCCGGGGAGAACACGTCCGGAGGGGTAGACATACCGGGAGCTTAATCTTCTGGCGTGCCAGACTGTCAGGCGTGGGCGCAATCACACTGGACGGCAAGGCCACCCGCGACGAGATCTTTGTCGACCTGAAGGAACGCGTCGCCGCCCTGACCGCATCGGGTCGCACGCCCGGACTCGGCACCATCCTGGTGGGCGACGACCCCGGGTCGCAGGCATACGTCCGGGGCAAGCATGCGGACTGCGCCAAGGTCGGGATCACGTCGATACGGCGCGACCTGCCCTCCGACGTCGGCGCCGCCCAGCTCGAGGCAACCATCGACGAGCTCAACGCCAACCCCGAGTGCACCGGGTATATCGTGCAGCTGCCGCTGCCCAAGCACCTGGACGAGAACGCGGCGCTGGAGCGGGTGGACCCCGCCAAGGACGCCGACGGACTGCACCCCACCAACCTGGGCCGGCTGGTGCTGAGCGTCCCGGCGCCGCTGCCGTGCACCGCTCGCGGCATCGTGCACCTGTTGCGCCGCTACGACATTCCGATCGCCGGGGCGCATGTGGTCGTGATCGGCCGCGGTGTGACGGTCGGCCGCCCGCTGGGCCTGCTGCTGACCCGTCGCTCCGAGAATGCCACGGTGACGTTGTGCCACACCGGAACTCGTGACCTGCCGACATACACCCGGCAGGCGGACATCGTGGTGGCGGCCGTCGGGGTGCCACACATGCTGACCGCCGACATGATCCGTCCGGGCGCCGCCGTCGTCGACGTGGGTGTCAGCCGTACGGAGAACGGGCTCGTCGGCGACGTGCACCCCGACGTGTGGGAGGTGGCCGGCCACGTGTCCCCGAACCCCGGTGGCGTCGGACCGCTGACTCGCGCGTTCCTGTTGACCAACGTCGTCGAGTTGGCCGAACGCACATGAACGCCAGGTCCGTGCTGCAGGCACAGTGGCCGATCCTGCTGGTGGGCGGAATCTTCGTGGTGGCTTTCACGTTGGCGGCCGCCAACTTCTGGCGACGCGGATCGCTGCTGATCGGTATCGGTGTGGGCGTCGCGGCGGTGCTCCGACTGCTGTTGTCCGAGGACCGGGCCGGTCTTTTGGTGGTGCGCAGCAAGGGCACCGACTTCGTCACCACCGCCACGGTCGGGGCGGCGATGATCTACATCGCTTCGACCATCGACCCGCTCGGCACGCGTTAGATCCCCGGGATCGCCGGCATGCCCGGGATCGCGCCCGCGCCCGGAATCGCGCCCGCGCCCGGAATCTGCGCCATGCCCGGGATCTGTGGCAGGCCGCCGGTCAGATTTCCGTTGGCGATGTTCGCCATCTCCTGGGGGCAGTACATCTGAATGGCTATGGTGGTGAACATCTGAGCCATCTGCGGTGACATGCCGCGGTTGGTGACGCTCGCCGCCGCCGCGGCGACGTTGCCGCCCGGCTGCGCGAGCATCGGGCAGATGGACTGGCCGACGGCCATCGCGTTGCCGGGTTCGCCGAAGTCGATGCCGGCGTGGTTCAGCGCGTCGATGAAGCTGTCGTCGGTGGCCGGGTCCGCCTCGGCCGGCGCCGCGAACGCGGCGGCCACGGTGAGCAGGCCCGCGGCCCCCGCCAGCAGGCGAATCGTCAGGGGCTGGTGACGAAACAGCCACACCCACCCGTGATTGCGTGCAAGTGCCTTCATGCCAGCCTCCGCATCTACCGTGGAGTGCACTGAGGGCACCCGATTCACCTAAGGAACTCTGATCTACGCGTGTCACGTTTACGACACAGTGAGATAAAGCTTTGCCCAATAAGCGTTTTGTGAGGGCCGTCCCGTCGGAAGGTCGATTATTGGGCGGTTCCGGCAGAAGCGAGCGTCGCGGGGCGCCGGGGCGGATCGACGCCACACTGTTACCCGACACGAGTGCCGGGGCAGGACATCCGGTTGTCAATTGGGTGAGAATCCGGCCCATGACGACGAATGAGAGCCGTCCACTGGAGCATGCAATCTCGCGTCAGAGCTTCCTCCGCGGCGCCATGTCGGTCCTGGCGACCGGCGCCGTATTCGGGACATCCCGCGCAGCCGCGGACCAGGGGTCCGGCTGGGGCGGTTTGGCCTCCTCCATCCAGGGCAGCGTGCTGCTGCCGGCCAACGGAACCCAATTCGCTTCGAGCAAACAGGTTTTCAATTCCTTCTACAACAGCTCGAGTCCGGCAGCGATCGTGGCGGCTTCGTCGCAGTCGGACGTGCAGAAGGCGGTCGCCTTCGCGTCGGCCAACAACCTCAAGATCGCGCCGCGTGGCGGGGGCCATTCGTATGTCGGCGCGTCGACCGCCAGCGGCACGCTGGTGCTCGACCTGCGCGGTCTTCCCGGCGGCGCGAACTTCGACGCCGGCAGCGGCAACGTGACGGTGGCCCCCGCAACCAATGTGCAGGCGGTGCAACAGGCTTTGGCCGCGGCCGGCCGGGGGATGCCCACGGGCAGGGGCCCGACCGTCGGCATCGGGGGTCTGGCGCTGGGCGGCGGGATCGGCGCCGATTCCCGGCATGCGGGCCTGACGTGTGACGCGCTGCAGTCGGCGACGGTGGTGTTGCCCAGCGGCGACGTCGTCACCGCGTCCGCCAACGACAATCCGGACCTGTTCTGGGCGCTTCGCGGCGGCGGGGGCGGCAATTTCGGCGTGACCACTTCGATGACCTTCGCGACCTTCCCCACCGGGGACAGTGACCTCGTCTGGCTCGACTTCGCACCGTCGTCCGCGGTCCAGGTTCTCACCGGTTGGCAGTCGTGGCTGTCGACGGCCGACCGAAACAGTTGGGGGATGGTCGATCTTTCGGTCGGTTCGGCCCAGGCGAACTGCCGCGCACTGGCCACGTGCCCGCCGGGCGGCGGGTCGGGCGCGGTGGACGCGATCAAGTCCGCGATCGGTCTGGCGCCCACCTCGGTCCAGAACAAGACGCTCGGCCACATGGACCTGGTGACGTACCTGTCGGGCGGCAGCGCGGCGAGCTCGCCGCGTGCCTTCGTGGCCGGGTCCGACGTCATCGGTGCGCTGAATTCGGCTGCCGCTCATGCCATTGCCACCGCGATCGGCGAATGGCCGGCGTCCGGCTCGGGCATGGCGTCGGTCATCGTCTACCCGTTGGGCGGCGCCGTCGCCGACGTGGCCGCCGCCGACACCGCCTTCCCGTGGCGGACTCAGGCCGCCGTGTTGCAGTGGTACGTCGAGCCCGCCAGCAACGAGGTGCCCGCCGCCAACAAGTGGCTCGCTTCCGCGCACCAAGCGGTGCAACAGTTTTCGGTCGGCGGATACGTCAACTACCTCGAGGCCAACGCCTCGGCGTCGCGCTACTTCGGCCCGAACTTGTCTCGGCTCGCCGGCGTGCGCCAGAAGTACGACCCGAACCGGGTGATGTTCTCCGGGCTGACCATCTGACGGCACACCACGTCAGATCACTTGCGCCACTTTCGTTTCCAGCAGTACCGTGCCCGCGTTTTTTGTCGTGTGCGCTCGTTTAGCTTTGGGCCATGGCTTCAAGTGGTGTTGTCGGTCGGGAAGCGTTGTCGGCGGCCTTCGACACCATCGAGGCGGCCTTGGACCAGGCGGTCGGGGTCGACTGTGACGCCTTTGCCACCCGGGACCTGCTGGATTTGTTGGAGCGCTGCGAGCGGGTGCGCCGCCGAATCCCGGCGGTGGAGCATCCGCTGATCAACAACCTTGCCCGCCAGGCCGCCGCGGAGGAGTTGGGCGGCAAGCTGTCTCATGCGATCGCCGAGGCGACGCTGATCAGTCGCGCCGAAGCCGGGCGGCGGATCAAGGCGGCCGCTGATCTGGGCCCGCGACGCGGGCTGACCGGTGAACCGATGGAACCGGTGCTGGCCCACACGGCCGCGGCGCAGCGCGAGGGCGCCCTCGGTCCGGCGCAGGTGGCGGTGATCCGCAAGTTTCAACACCACCTGCCGGGCTGGATCGATCAGCCCACCCGCGAACAGGTCGAGGCCCGGTTGGCTTCAGAAGGCAGCCGGTTTCGTCCCGAGCAGCTCGCCGAGCTCGCCGCGGTGTTGGCCGATTGCCTCAACCCGGACGGCAATTACACCGACAACGACCGCGCCCGAAGCCGCGGGCTGACGCTGGGCCCGCAAGGCGCCGACGGCATGTCCGAGCTGCGCGGGCGCCTCACGCCGGAGGCCCGCGCCACCCTGGAGTCCGTGCTCGCGAAGCTGGCCGCTCCGGGCATGTGCAATCCGCTCGACGAGGGTTAAGTGACTGGTTCTCTACTGACCGATGCGGCCATTGCCGCTCGGCGCGGTGACTGGTGACGCGTGGCCCAGCGGCTATTGGACCGTCATTCCTCGAAAGTCTCTTCGTCGAACCATTTCGGCATTTTGCCAGTAGCGGGAGGGGTGGCGTTTGGTTGAAACGCCGAATGGGCGGTGGGACGGCGGTAGGGTGTTTCTGCGGGGGGTTCGGTGGTAGCCGGATTTGGGAGGATGGCGATGTCGTATCTGGTGGCGGTCCCGGAGTTGATGGCGTCGGCGGTGACGGATCTGTCGAACATTGGCGCTGCGCTAGCTGACGCGCATGTGGCCGCAGCGGCCTCGACCACTTCCGTGCTGGCCGCAGCGGAGGACGAGGTTTCGGCGGCGATCGCAGCGCTGTTCGGTGCGCACGGCCAGACATATCAGGCGCTTGGCGCCCAGGCGTTGACGTTTCAGGAGCAGTTCGTCCAGCTCCTGGGCGACGGTGCGAGCAGGTATGCCAATGCCGAGGCCAATATCGTGCAGGCCTTGACGAGTGCGGCCCCTGGCTCCGCCCAGGCGATCGTGCCAGCCACCGTGTTGCAGTCGATTGAGGCGGCCGCCGCGGACCCGCCGCACATCAACATGGGCCCGCTGAACACCGGGACCTTGAACCTGGGTCTCGGGAACCTCGGCAGCGGCAACATCGGCTTGGGGAACAACGGCGACAACAACATCGGCATCGGGCTCACCGGCAGCGGCAACATCGGCTTGGGGAACAACGGCAATAACAACAGCGGCATCGCCAACACCGGCAATAACAACATCGGCATCGCCAACACCGGCCATAACAACATCGGCATCGCCAACACCGGCGCCGGGAACATCGGCTTGTGGAGCACCGGCATCGGCAACACCGGCATCGGGTGGAACGGTGACTCCAACACAGGCATCATGACGCCGCTGGGCTCGGGTACCCACAACAACGGCTTTTTCAACTCGGGCGACAGGAACACCGGTTTCTTCAACTCGGGAAACACCTCCGGTAGCCCCGTCCACGACCCGGCCAACAGCGGAGGCCACAACTTCGGTCTCTTCAACTCGGGCGGCGCCGAGCAGACAGCGCCCGGCACGCAGCAAACCCCCACCTACCTCCCCGGCACCGGCGAAAACTTCGGCTTGTTCAACTCCGGCTTCAACAACTGGGGCATATTGAACTCGGGCCTCACCAACACCGGCATGGGCAACACCGGCTCCTTCAACACCGGGTTCTGGAACGCGGGCACCTTCAACACCGGCTTCTTCAACCCGGGGAACATCAACACCGGTCTCTTCAACTCCCTCAACCTGAACACGGGCCTCGCCAACTTTGGCTTCGACGATGGCACGGGCAACTCGGGCTTCGGGAACACCGGCATCGGTAGCTCGGGCTTCTTCAACGCAGGCAACGGCAACACGGGTCTCTTCAACTCGGGCGGCGATTCCAACTCGGGCTACTTCAACAGCGGTACCGGACAGTCGGGTTTCTTCAACATCCACTCATTTCACTGGCTGACACCTTTTAATCCGAATTACGGCTAATGAAATAGACGTTTTCAGGCATCCATTTGGATGCGCTGCCGCCGACGCCACACCGCCTGATCGGGCAATGGGGGGATAGCGGTCAAATTTGTGCTGAGCCGGGGAGATAGGGGTGTCTTTCTTATCGCAGCAGCGGAGCTAATCGCCGACACCGCAACGGATTTGGCGAACGTTAGTTCGACGACCGGTTCGGGCAACAGCGCGGCGGTCGCGGCGTCCACGGGTGTCCTGCCCGCGGCCGCAGATGAAGTTTTCGCGTAAATTGCCGCGCTGTTTTCCTCGCATGCCGTGGGCTACCAACAGCTGAGCGCGCAGGCGGGAGCGTTTCACCAGGAGATGAAGAAGGAACCGATGGCGTTCATCGCGATGCTCAGAGGAGCGTCTGAGTGATGTCGCACTACAACATCGCCGGCCTTGTCAGCAAGATTCGCAACGCCCGCTAGGGCGAGATGGTCAATCACATAGAAACGCTTATCGATTCGGGTGATTGGCGTGATTTCACCACCTCGGCCGGGACACGCTGCCGGTTCCGGGAGTGCGAGTTCGACTACTTCCTGCTGACGATGGAAGTCGACCCGACCCTTGTGCGGAACGTACTTCAACGTTTCATGATCAACCCCGCACCAACGCCTTCCATCACCCCGAAAAGCTTCTGCGCGATGGGGATGACGAGGACAAATGTTAGTGCGGCGCCGCCAGCGCCGCCCGGATGCAGACCGTGACGTAGGGCAGCGCCAGGCCGGTGGAGTTGGCCAGCGCCGGATGGGTCGCCAGCAGCTCGCGCACCTGGTCGAGCGTCTTGCTGCGCACCTCGGTCGGCGAGGTGATGCAGTAGCTGCGTGACGACACCAAGTCGATCAACGCTTGCGGCGTAAGGTAATTCGTCCACTCGACGTGATGGCGCTCCGGTTCGGCGAAGGACTGCGACAGATCCACGTCGAAGCGATCCCGGTCGCCGTCGGATCCGATGATCTCGCCGAGCTCCCGCACCCAGCCGAGCCGTTCGTCGCGGGTGTTCCACACCAGGCCCAGCCGCCCGCCGGGCCGCAGCACGCGGGCCACCTCGGGGATCGCGCGCTCGGGATCCACCCAGTGCCAAGCCTGGGCGACCAACACCGCGTCGACGCTGTTGTCGGGCAGCGGAATCTCTTCGGCGGTGCCGAGCAGCGCGCGGGTTTCCGGCAGCGACGCGCGCAGCACCTCGAGCATGTCGGGAATCGGGTCGACGGCGACGACTTCCAGGCCGCGTTCCACCAGCCGGGTCGTCAGCTTCCCGGTGCCCGCACCCAAGTCGAGCACCTGGCGCGCGCCGCGTGGCAACAGCCAGTCGATGGCCTCCGGCGGATAGGACGGGCGGCCACGCTCATAGGCGGCGGCCGCCGAGCCGAAGGACAGGGATCGGTCGTGCCTGGGACGGCTCACCGTCGAAACGTGCCTTCCCTGTTGTCGGGGTTGGCGGTGTTCGGGTTGGCGTTGTCCGGGTTGGCGTTGTCCGGGTCGGCCACGTCGAGGGTCTTGCGAATCAAATCGCCGACGGCGTCGGACTCCACCAGGAAGCCGTCGTGCCCACACTGCGACTCGACCACGTGCAGGCCCGTGCAGCCGGGCAGCAGTTCCGCCAGCTCCTCCTGCAGGCGCAGCGGATAGAGCCGGTCGGAGGTGATGCCGCCGACCACGACCGGCACCGGGCACCCCTGTAAGGCGTTGCGCACGCCGCCGCGACCGCGCCCCACGTCGTGGGTACTCAGCGCCTCGGTCAACACGACGTAGCTGCCCGCGTCGAAGCGGGCCAGAAGCTTGTCGCCCTGGTACTCCAGGTAACTCTGCACCGCGTAGCGGCCGCCGTCGGACGGGTCCTCGCCCCCCTGCGTGTGGTTGCCGAACCGGCTGTCGAGCTCGACTTCACCGCGGTAGGTCAGGTGCGCGAAACGGCGCGCGATCGCCAAGCCGGCGTCCGGTTTGCGTCCCGTGCCGTGGTAGTCGCCACCCTGCCAGTTCGGGTCGGCCTTGATGGCCGCGACTTGGGTGGTCTGGGTGCCGATCTGGTCGGCGGTCGCGCGCGCGCCGACCGCAAGCAGCAGGGCGGCACCGACGCGGTCGGGATGGCTGACGATCCACTCCAAAGCCCTTGCTCCGCCCATGGATCCACCGACGACGGCGGCCACCCGGTCGATGCCGAGCGCGGCCAGCGCCGCGACATCCGCTTCCACCTGGTCGCGCACCGTGATCAGCGGGAACCTGGACCCCCAGGGTTCCCCGTCCCGGGCCAGCGAGCTGGGCCCGGTGGAGCCGCGGCATCCGCCCAGCACATTGGTGGCCACCGCGCACCAGCGGTCGGTATCGATCGGCGCGCCCGGCCCGGCGACCCCGTCCCACCAGCCGGGCGTGGGGTGCCCGGGTCCGGCGGGTCCGGTGATGTGTGAATCGCCGGTGAGCGCGTGCAGCACTACCACCACGTTGTCACGCGTCGGCGACAACTCACCCCAGCGCTGGATGGCGATACACACATCGTCGATCACCGCGCCGCCTTCGGTGGTCAGCGAGCCGATATGGACGAAGCCGACTTCGCCTTCGGCGGGCAGCGTCTGGGTGGAGACATCGAAGATCGTCACGGCGGACCCCCTCAGAACGCCGCCACGGCCTGCGGGTCTGCGCCGGCGGTATCGGCCCCGTACTTCCGGGCCGCGGCGAACCCGAGTTCCAGGTCGCTCAGGATGTCGTCGATGCCCTCGAGGCCGACCGCCAGCCGCACCAGCCCCGGGCTGACGCCGGTGGTCAGCTGCTCATCGGGCGTCAGCTGCGCGTGGGTGGTCGACGCCGGGTGAATGACCAGGGAGCGCACGTCGCCGATGTTGGCCACGTGGCTGTGCAGCTTGAGCGCGTTCACGAACGCCTTCCCGGCCTCGACGCCGCCGGCCAGCTCGAACGACAGCACGGCCCCGGTCCCCTTCGGTGCCAGCTGTTTGGCCCGCTCATGCCAGGGCGAGCCGGGCAGCCCCGCATAGTTCACCGACAGCACACCGTCGTGGCCGTGCAGGAACTCGGCCACCCGCTGCGCGTTGGCGACGTGGCGCTCCATGCGCAGGCTGAGCGTCTCGATGCCCTGGGCCACCAGGAACGCGTTGAACGGCGACGCGGCCGAACCCAGGTCGCGCAGCAGTTGCACGCGCGCCTTGAGCGCGAACGCGGGCGGCCCCAGCTCCGCGAACACCACGCCGTGGTAGCTGGGGTCGGGCGTGGTGAACCCGGGGAAGCGGCCCTGCGTCCAGTCGAACGTGCCGCCGTCGACGATCGCGCCGGCGATCGCCGCGCCGTGTCCGCCCAGGTACTTGGTGGCCGAATGCACCACGACGTCGGCGCCGTGCTCGAACGGCCGGATCAGGTAGGGCGTGGCAACGGTGTTGTCGACGATCAGCGGCACGCCGTTGGCATGGGCCACCTCGGCCACCCCGGGGATGTCCAGCACGTCGATCTTCGGGTTGGAGATGGTCTCACCGAAGAACGCCTTCGTGTTGGGTCGCACGGCGGACTGCCACGAGTCCAGGTCGTCGGGATCTTCGACGAAGCTGACGTCGATGCCGAGCTTGGCCAGCGAATAGTGGAACAGGTTGTACGTGCCGCCGTAGAGCCGCGGGCTGGACACGATGTGATCCCCGGCACATGCGAGGTTCAATATGGCGAACGTCTCAGCGGCCTGGCCCGAGCTGAGGAACAGCGCGGCCACGCCGCCTTCGAGCGCCGCGATGCGCTGTTCGACGACGTCGGTGGTCGGGTTGCCGATCCGGGTGTAGATGTTGCCGGGAACCTCAAGCCCGAAGAGGGCGGCGGCGTGCGTGGTGTCGTTGAAGACGTACGACGTGGTCTGGTAGATCGGCAGCGCGCGGGCGGTGGTGGCCGCGTCCGGCTGCTGACCGGCATGGATCTGCTTGGTTTCGAACGACCAGTGGGCGGTCGGATCTGCTGCGTTTTCGGAGGTCATGAACAGGTGCTTTCTGCTAAAGATCTGCTGGAAGTGCTGGTTGTGAACAATCTGGGCGCTCGCGGCGACCGCATGCGACGTCAGGCGACGTCACCAGGCGGCCGCCGGCTAACAGCGACGCGCGATTGGACACATCGGCAGGTCCGAATGGGTCGGCAGAGATTGGCAGAAGCGCATCACGTTTCCCCTCTAGTCAGGGGTCCGTTATGGCGGACCCGCGCTTGCCGCGCAGCCGGTGGCTACTAGACCTGGTCTTTCACCCGGGGCACCCCACCGCGGTTGGAGGGTTGCCGGCCAGCAAGCCGGGGCTTTGCGCTGGCACTCATGACCGATACAAAGACTATCTTATCGTGCCGGTTTGATGCCAACTTTGCGTCATCGACCGACTGGCGGCCGGTGCACATGCAGGTCGACGCCTGCCCAAACACCCTTGATACCGTGGCATCCAGACCACTGAGCCCCTCAGAGATCTGACCGATCGCGAAGGCGATCGCGAAGACGATCGTGGAGACATCGTGAAGACATCGTGAAGACAATGACGCCGGAAGAGGGACCGTGAGCGCCGAACAGCCGACCGTCATCTACACGCTGACCGACGAGGCGCCGCGGCTGGCGACCTATGCGTTCCTGCCGATCGTGCGGGCCTTCGCCGAGCCGGCGGGCATCGAGATCAAGACCAGCGACATCTCCGTGGCCGCCCGGATCCTCGCCGAGTTCCCCGAGAACCTGACCGAAGAGCAGCGGGTGCCGGACAACCTGGGCGAGCTGGGCCGGCTGACGGAGCTCGCCGACACCAACATCATCAAGCTGCCGAACATCAGCGCGTCGGTCCCGCAGCTGATCGCCGCCGTCAAGGAGCTGCAAAGCAAGGGATACGACATTCCGGACTTCCCGCAAAGCCCGAAGACCGACGAGGACAAGCGCATTCGCGACCGGTATGCCAAATGCCTTGGCAGCGCGGTCAACCCGGTGCTGCGGCAGGGCAATTCCGACCGACGGGCGCCCAAGGCCGTCAAGGAGTACGCGCGCAGGCACCCGCACAGCATGGGGGATTGGTCGCCGGCCTCGCGAACCCACGTCGCGACCATGCGGCACGGCGACTTCTACCACGGCGAGAAGTCGATGACGCTGGACCGCGCGCGCAACGTGAAGATGGTGCTGAGGACCGAGAGCGGGCAGACCCTCGAGCTCAAACCAAAGGTCGAACTGCGCGAGGGCGACGTCATCGACAGCATGTTCATGAGCAAGAAGGCCCTGGTCGAGTTCTACGAAGAGCAGATGAAGGACGCCTACGAGACCGGCGTGATGTTCTCGCTGCACGTCAAGGCGACGATGATGAAGGTCTCGCATCCCATCGTCTTCGGCCACGCGGTGAAGATCTTCTACAAGGACGCGTTCGCCAAGCACCAGGAGCTTTTCGACGAACTCGGCGTCAACGTCAACAACGGGCTGGTCGATCTCTACGACAAGATCGAGTCGCTGCCGGCGTCGCTGCACGAGGAGATCATCCGCGACCTGCACGCCTGCCACGAACACCGCCCGGAGCTGGCCATGGTCGATTCGGCCAAGGGCATCACCAACTTCCATTCGCCCAGCGACGTGATCGTGGATGCGTCGATGCCGGCGATGATCCGCGCCGGCGGCAAGATGTGGGGCGCCGACGGGCGGCAGAAGGACACCAAGGCCGTCAATCCCGAGTCGACGTTCTCGCGCATCTACCAGGAGATCATCAACTTCTGCAAAACCCACGGGCAGTTCGATCCGCGGACGATGGGCACCGTGCCCAACGTCGGCCTGATGGCGCAGCAGGCCGAGGAGTACGGCTCGCACGACAAGACGTTCGAGGTGCCCGAGGACGGTGTCGCCGACATCGTCGACCTCGACACCGGGGAGGTCCTGCTCACGCAGAACGTGGAAGCCGGCGACATCTGGCGCATGCCCATCGTCACCGACGAGGCGATCCGCGACTGGGTCAAGCTGGCCGTCACCCGGGCGCGGAACTCGGGCATGACGGTGGTGTTCTGGCTGGACACCGAACGGCCGCACGAGGTCGAGCTGCGCAGGAAGGTCAAGGCGTACCTCAAGGAGCACGACACCGAGGGCCTGGAAATCCAGATCATGCCGCAGGTGTGGGCCATGCGATACACCCTGGAGCGCGCGATGCGCGGACAGGACACCATCGCCGCGACCGGAAACATCCTGCGCGACTACCTCACCGACCTGTTCCCGATCCTGGAGCTGGGCACCAGCGCGAAGATGCTGTCCATCGTGCCGTTGATGGCCGGCGGCGGCATGTACGAGACCGGGGCGGGCGGGTCGGCGCCCAAGCACGTCCACCAACTCGTCGAGGAAAATCACCTGCGTTGGGACTCCCTCGGCGAGTTCCTCGCTCTGGCCGCGTGTTTCGAAGACATCGGAATCAAAGCCCACAATGAGCGCGCCGCGATTCTGGGCAAGACGCTCGACGCCGCGATCGGCAAGCTGCTGGAAAACAACAAGAGTCCGTCGCGCAAGGCCGGGGAACTCGACAACCGCGGCAGCCAGTTCTATCTGGCGCTGTACTGGGCACAAGAACTCGCCGCGCAATCCGACGACGACGAGCTGCGTGAGCATTTCGCCGCGCTGGCCGACTCGCTGAGCAAAGACGAGGACATCATCGTGGCCGAGCTCGCCGAGGCGCAGGGCGAGGCGGTCGACATCGGCGGTTACTATCAGCCGGACAGCGAGAAGACGACTGCAGTGATGCGGCCGAGCAAGACGTTCAACGAAGCGCTGGCAGCGTCACAAGGCTCGCAAGGTTAAGAGCCGCGAGGAGGAAGTCGGACTCGACATGGCAGGCGAACCCAAGATCAAAGTTCAGGGCCCGGTAGTGGAGCTCGATGGCGACGAGATGACCCGCGTCATCTGGAAGTTCATCAAGGACATGCTGATCCTGCCGTACCTCGACATCAACCTGGAGTACTACGACCTGGGCATCGAGAACCGCGACCGCACCAATGACCAGGTGACGATCGACGCCGCGTATGCGATCAAGAAGCACGGCGTCGGCGTCAAATGCGCCACCATCACCCCCGACGAGGCCCGCGTCGCCGAATTCAACCTGAAGAAGATGTGGCTGTCACCCAACGGAACGATCCGGAACATCCTGGGCGGCACCATTTTCCGCGAGCCGATCGTGATCTCCAATGTTCCCCGGCTGGTGCCGGGCTGGACCAAGCCAATCGTCATCGGCCGCCACGCTTTCGGTGATCAGTACCGCGCGACCAACTTCAAGGTCGACAAGCCCGGCACCGTCACATTGACCTTCACCCCGGCCGACGGCAGCGAGCCGATGGTGCACGAGGTGGTGTCCATTCCCGAGCACGGCGGCGTCGTGATGGGGATGTACAACTTCAAGGACTCCATCCGGGATTTCGCTCGCGCCTCGTTCGCGTACGGTCTCAACGCCAAGTGGCCGGTGTACCTGTCCACCAAGAACACCATCCTCAAGGCCTACGACGGCATGTTCAAAGACGAGTTCCAGCGCATCTACGACGAGGAGTTCAAGGACAAGTTCGAGGCCGAGGGCCTGACCTACGAGCATCGGTTGATCGACGACATGGTCGCCGCCTGCCTCAAGTGGGAGGGCGGCTACGTCTGGGCGTGCAAGAACTACGACGGCGACGTCCAGTCGGACACCGTCGCGCAGGGCTACGGTTCGCTGGGCCTGATGACGTCGGTGCTGATGACGGCCGACGGCAGGACGGTCGAGGCGGAAGCCGCCCACGGCACCGTCACCCGGCACTTCCGGCAGTACCGGGCCGGCAAGCCGACCTCGACCAACCCGATCGCCTCGATCTTCGCCTGGACGCGCGGCCTGCAGCACCGCGGCAAGCTGGACAACACCGCCGAGCTGATCGAATTCGCTCAGACGCTCGAAGACGTCGTCATCTCCACGGTCGAGAGCGGCAAGATGACCAAGGACCTGGCCATCCTCATCGGCCCCGAGCAGGAGTGGCAGCAAAGCGAGCAATTCCTGAACTCGATCGCCGAGAACCTGGAGAAGAGGCTGGCCGAGGCTGGGTAGCGGCGATCGCGAGCGCGGCGTAGCCGGGCGAAGCGGGTCGCCGCCATCAGGTTCAGCCGGTTGATCGCCGGCGGTCGCGCGCCTCGCGCACGCATTCGTCGATGAAGCTGTCGATCACCTCGGCCACCCGGTCCGGCGCCTCGAACATCGGGATGTGCCCCACCCCGTCGAGCATGGTGACCTTGTGGTCGTTCGGCAGGTGCGTGGTGAAATGCCTGCTGAACCGGGGTGCCGGGACGATCCGGTCCTTCTCGCACACCACCAGGTGGGCGGGGACGGCGTTCTCCGCGAGCTCCCGCAGCCCGTGCAGCAGCGCGGCCTTCACCAGCAGCTGGAAATAGGCGGGGCAGTGCGCGACGTCGTCGATGCAGCCGAGCAGTTCGGCGTCGCTGAGCCCGTCCGGTGACGCGCTGATCGCGTACGTGGCCAGCTGCCGGCTGAAGGGCAGGCGCATGACCCGCTCCCGGAACAACCAGGCCAGCACCAGCAGCGGAACACCCAGGACGAATTTGGCGATCACCTCGTATTTGTGCGGGCTCCACCGCGTCCAGCCGCCCGCGGGCGCGATTCCGGTGACGCTGCGCGCCCGGCCGCGCCGCTCCAGTTCGAAGGCGACCCAGCCGCCCAGCGAGTTGCCCACGATGTGGGCGGTGTCCCAGCCCAGTTCGTCCATCTGGCGCTCGACGTGGTCGGCCAGCACCGCCGAGGACAAAAACCAGGTGCCGGCGGACGGCCCCCCGTGGTGGCCCGCCATCGTCGGGGCGAAGACCTCGTAGCGGCCGGTGTCGGCCAGTCGCCGAGCCACGCCGTCCCACACCGCCTGGCTCAGGAGGAACGGGTGCAGCAGCAGCACCGGCTCTCCGGAACCGAGGTGGATCGGTGGACGGTTCCCCTTATCGCTCCCCATGGACCCGACAGTAGCCGGTACCGCCGGTAACGCAAGTTGTGGTGGACACAGCCCGAGCGCCCCGCAGGCCGAGCGCTCGAAGGCGAGCGCCCGGCTGGCCGGGCACTCGGCGGCAGCGGGCCGCACGCGTGAAAAGATCGGGGCACCATGAGCACCGCTACCGGACCACGCCGGATCTTCTCCGGCGTGCAGCCCACCTCCGACTCGCTGCACCTCGGCAACGCGCTGGGCGCCATCACCCAGTGGGTCGCGCTGCAGGACGACCATGACGCGTTCTTCTGCGTGGTCGATCTGCACGCCATCACCATCCCGCAGGATCCCGGCGCGCTGCGACGCCGCACCCTGGTCACCGCGGCGCAGTACCTGGCGCTCGGCATCGATCCGGGCCGCAGCACCGTCTTCGTGCAGAGTCACGTGCCCGCCCACACCGAGTTGGCGTGGGTGCTGGGCTGCTTCACCGGCTTCGGCCAGGCGTCGCGCATGACCCAGTTCAAGGACAAGTCGGCGCGCCACGGCGGCGATTCCACCACCGTCGGGTTGTTCACCTACCCGGTGCTGCAGGCCGCCGACGTCCTGGCCTACGACAGCGACCTGGTGCCCGTGGGCGAGGACCAGCGCCAGCACCTGGAATTGGCGCGCGACGTCGCGCAGCGCTTCAACAGCCGCTTCCCGGACACCTTCGTCGTCCCCGACGTGCTCATCCCGAAGGTCACCGCCAAGATCTACGACCTCCAAGACCCGGGTTCGAAGATGAGCAAGTCGGCGGCCACCGACGCCGGTCTGATCAACCTGCTCGACGATCCCGCGCAGTCCGCCAAGAAGATTCGCTCGGCGGTCACCGACAGCGAGCGCGAGATCCGCTATGACGTCGAGGCCAAGCCGGGTGTGTCGAACCTGCTGACGATCCAGTCGGCCGTCACCGGGGTGGGCATCGACAAGCTGGTCGACGGCTACGCCGGCCGTGGCTACGGCGATTTGAAGAAGGACACCGCCGAGGCGGTCGTCGAGTTCGTCGGCCCCATCAAGGCCCGCGTCGACGAATTGATGTCCGACCGAGCCGAATTGGAGTCGGTGCTCGCGACCGGGGCGGAGCGCGCCGAGGATGTCGCCGGCAAAACCGTACGGCGGGTCTACGATCGGTTGGGTTTCCTTCCGTCACGGGATTAGGTTTCACTATGAGCGAGCCGGCCAAGCCGGGCGTCCTGGATCGGCTGCGGGCCCGATTCGGCTGGTTCGACCATGCCGTGCGCGCCTATCAGCGCTTCGACGATCGCAACGGCGGCTTCTTTGCGGCCGGGCTCACGTATTACACGATCTTTGCGCTATTTCCTTTGCTGATGGTCGGTTTCGCGGCGTTCGGATTCGTGCTGGCCTCCCATCCCAAGATGCTGGGCACGATCGATGACCACATCCGGTCCCAGGTGTCCGGCCCGCTGAGCAATCAACTGCAGGACCTGATCAACTCGGCGATCCACGCGCGGACATCGGTCGGTGTCATCGGCCTGGTGACCGCGGCGTGGGCCGGGCTCGGCTGGATATCGCACCTGCGGCAGGCGCTGACGGAGATGTGGTGGGAGCACCGCATCGACACGCCGGGCTTCGTGCGCACCAAGGTATCCGACCTGTTGGCGATGCTGGGGACGTTCGCGGTGACGGTGGCGACCATCGCGCTCACCACGCTCGGGCATGCGGCGCCGATGGCGGCGGCCCTGAAGTGGCTTGGCATACCGGAGTTCTCGGTGTTCGACTGGCTGTTCCGCGGCATTTCGATAGCGGTGTCCGTCCTGGTGGCGTGGCTGCTGTTCGCCTGGATGATCGCCCGGCTGCCCCGCGAGAAGGTGAACCTGGTCAGCTCGATGCGGGCCGGGCTGATGGCGGCCGTCGGCTTCGAACTGTTCAAGCAGGTCGCTTCGATCTACCTGCGCGTGGTGTCGCGCAGCCCGGCGGGCGTCACGTTCGGGCCCGTGCTGGGGCTGATGGTGTTCGCCTACGTCACCGCCTATCTCGTGCTGTTCTGCACCGCCTGGGCGGCGACCGCGGCCACGGCGTCATCGGATCCGCGGCTGCGGCCCGTCGCCCCCCCGCCGCCGGCGATCATCGCCCCCCGGGTGCAGGTGGACGAGGGACTCAGGGGCCGCCAGACGTTGACCGCGATGGCGTTGGGAGCCGTTGGCGCGCTGGCATTTTCGCGGCTTTCCCGCCGGCGGCGCTAGACCGTCCGCCAGTCGCCTCCCGCCATGACGGCGCCGACCCGCAGATCGGCGTCCAGCACGACGAGATCCGCGTCGTAGCCGGCCCGCAGCTCGCCCACCCGCTCGAGGCCCAGCGCCCGCGCCGGTGTCGTCGCGCTCATCTGCACCGCCGCGGCCAAGCCCGCGAGCGCAAGGACGGTACCGAAGACCTGCGCCATGGTGGCGGTGCTGCCCGCGATCGTCGACGTGCCGGCGACCGTCGCGACCCCCGCGACCACGTCGATCGGCACCGTGCCCAGCCGGAACGGCCCGTCGTCACATCCGGCCGCGGCGATGGCGTCGGTGATCAGCGAAACGCGCCCGGGCCCGACCGCGTCGATCACCGCGGCCACCATCGCCGGATGCACGTGCACGCCGTCGGCGATCAGCTCGCACGTCACCCGCGGGTCTTGCAGCAGCGCGAGCACCGGGCCGGGCTCGCGATGGTGCAGCGGCGGCATCGCGTTGAACAGGTGGGTGCCCACCGTGGCGCCGGCGGCGATGGCCCCCCGGGTCTCCTGGTAGGACGCGTCCGTGTGCCCCACGGCGACAACGACTCCCGCGTCGACGAAACGCCGGATCGCCGCATCGGCGCCGGGGAGCTCCGGCGCCAGCGTGACCATCCGGATCGCGTCGCCGCCGGCCGTGAGCACGGCGTCGATCTCGGCCGGGTCCGGGGCGCGCACCTGGGCGGCGTCGTGCGCGCCGCAGCGCGCCCGGCTCAGCCACGGCCCCTCCAGGTGGATGCCCGCGACGGTGCCGTCCCGGGCGGCCGCGGCGAGCGCGCGCACGCCGGCGACCAGCTCCGCCGGCGACGCGGTGACCAGGCTGGCGAGCGTGGTCGTGGTGCCGTGCCCCAGGTGGAATGCGGCCGCGCGCGCGATGCCCTGCGAGTCGGTGTACCGGTCGGTGTAGGAGGCCCCGCCCCCGCCGTGCACGTGCGTGTCGACAAAGCCCGGCACTACAGTGCCGTCCGGGAATTCGGCGTCGGCCGGCCGGGGCGGCGGCCCCGAACCGCAGGCCAGGATTCGGGGGCCGGACGTCTCGAGCCAGCCGGGCCGGCAGACCTCCCCGCCGACGACCGCCGTTCCCGCGCCGATCAGGACCACCTGTCCTCCCAGCGGCCGCCGTTCTCCCAGAAATGCCGGATGTCCTCCAGTTGCCGGCCCTTGGTCTCCGGCGCGTACCGGTAGACGAAGCCGAAGGCGACCACCGCCACCACCGCGAAAGCCCCGAAAGTGCCCGCGCCGCCGAGCGAGTGCAGCATGGTCAGAAACACCGCGGCGATGATGGCGTTGGCCACCAGGTTGGAGGTGAGCATGGCGCTGGATCCCAGCGACCGCAGCCGCGAGGGGAAGCTTTCGCTCGCGTACACCCAGCCCAGCGAGCCGAAGCCCAGGGTGAAACCGATGATGAACAGCAGCACGCCCGCGAACCCGAGGATCGCGCCGCCCGGGCCCCGGGCGAACACGATCAGCAGCACGACGTCGGCGGCGACCATCATGGCGATGCCGCACAACAGGATTGGGCGTCGGCCCACCCGGTCGACGAGGAGCAGCGACGTCACCACCGCGGCCACACCCGCGATCTGAACCAGGGCCGGGAGCGCCAGCAGCGCGAAGTTGCCGGTGAAGCCCATGGCTTCGAAAATCCGGGGGCTGTAGTAGATGATCGCGTTGATGCCGCTGATCTGGATCAGGAAGCCGAGCGTGACCACGAAGAGGGTCGCCCGCAGATACGGCGGGCGCACCATCTCGGAGACCCCGCGCCCGGGGCCGGTCGAGCCTTCGTGCAACGCGCGGCCGATCTCCGCGAGCTCCTCGTCGACGTCGGCGTCGGGCTCCACGCGCAGCAGGGCGGCGCGCGCGTCGTCGACCCGGCCCTGCAGCAGGTACCAGCGGGCGGTGTCGGGCATCCGGATCAGCAAGGGCAGCAACAGCATCGCGGGCACGGTGGCCAGCCCCAGCATCCATCGCCAGCTGTGGGTGCCGGCCAGCAGATAGCCCGTCAGGTAGCCCACGATGAGGCCGCTGACGGTCGCCAGCTGGTAGGCCGTCAGCAGCGATCCGCGGACCGCCGCCGGCGCCGACTCCGCCACGTACACCGGGACGACCACCACCGACACGCCGATCGCCAGGCCCAGCAGGAATCGCGCCGCCAGCAGCATCGGCAGCGAGACCGAGAGGGCGCCGAGCAGCGCGCACGCGGCGTAGCAGACGAGGACCAGCAGCACCGACTTCCTGCGCCCGATCGCGTTGGCCAGGGCGCCCGCGCCGAACGCTCCCGGGATCTGGCCGATCACCACCATCGTCGTCAGCAGTTCCTGCTGACGGGTGGAGAGCCCGAAGTCCTCGGTCACGAACAGCTGTGCGCCGGCGATGATCGACAGGTCGTATCCGTAGATGAGCCCGACGCTGGCGGCGGCGAGACCGACCAGGACCCCCCGCGGACCCGCGGGCCCCACCGTCACCGGTGTTGCGGTCGGCGGTTCATCGAGCGAGCGACCATGATCAAACTAAACACGATGACCGCTCCGATGACGGCGACGCCCACCCGCACCGGCAGGGCGTCCGCAGCCGGCAGCAGCCCGGCGGCCTGAGTGCCCGGCCGGTCGGCGGCGTCGCGCTTGGGGGGCGCGAGCGCGGGGTCCGGTTCGATCAGCGTGCCGACCCGGGTGCCCTGCGGGGTGCTGAAACCGTAGTCGAGCAGATGCGCCGCCTGCTCCCAGGGCGCGATCGGCTGCCGCGTGCCGTGCAGCAGTACCGCCATCAGGCGCCGTCCGTCGTGATTGGCCGCGCCCACGAACGTCTGGCCGGCGTCGTCGGTGTATCCGGTCTTGCCGCCCAGCGCGCCCGGGTAGTTGAAGAGCAGCTTGTTGTCGTTTTCCAGCTCGTAGCCGGGGTGGTCGCCGTGGCCGGGGAAGTCGAAGGTCCGCGTCGCGACGATGTCGGCGAAGGTGGGATTCTGCCAGGCGTAGCGATAGAACAGCCCGATGTCGTAGGCCGAGGTGCTCATGCCCGGGCCGTCGAGTCCCGACGGCGTCGCCGCCCGGGTGTCGGTGCCGCCCAGCTTGGCGGCCAGCACGTTGATCTTCTCCAGGGCCTGCTGCATCCCGCCCAGCTGCATGGCCAGGGCGTGCGCGGCGTCGTTGCCCGAGTGCATCAGCAGCCCGTGCAGCAGCTGGTTGACGGTGAACATGCCGCCTTCCTCGACGCCCACCTTGGTGCCCTCGGCGGCCGCGTCCTCGGCCGTGCCCGGCACCGACTTGTTCAGGGGCAGCGAGTTGATGGCGGCCATCGCGACCAGCACCTTGATGATGCTGGCCGGGCGGTGCCGGCCGTGCGGATCCTTCGCGGCGAGCACCGCGCCGCTGTCGAGGTCGGCGACCAGCCAGGCATCGGCCGAGACGTCGCCCGGCACCGGGGGCGTGTCGGGGGCGGTGACGATGCCGCAGCCGGCCAGCGCCTCGCCGCCGACCGGCTTGGGCGGGACCGCCAGCGGGATCGGCGGGTCCCCGGCCTGGGGGACCTCCGAGGAGTCCACCGCGGGCGGGGTGTTCACCTTGAAGGGGCAGTTGGCCGGCGCCGCGTTGGGGCCGGGGCCCGGCTCGGCCTGTGCGAGCGGCAGGGCGTCGGGTGCGCCCGGCAGCGCCGGAGCGGCCGTCAGCAAAACGGCCGCTGCCAGGGACGACGCGGAACGTGACAGGGTCCGTAACGGGCTCATCGTCTGTGCAGACTAGGCGATCGGCGGGTCAATTCCGGGGAGCCGCGCTGTGACTGCTGGGACGCAAGTTACTCCTAGAGGCGCTCCGACACCTCGGTGAGGACGCTCCGCAGGATCGACTCGATGGTGTCGAACTCGGCCTGGCCGCTGATCAGCGGCGGCGCCACCTGGATGACGGCGTCGCCGCGGTCGTCGGTGCGGCAGTACAGTCCCGCCTCGAACAGCCCCGAGGACACCCGGCCCAGCAACGCCGAGCGTTCGTCGCCGGCGAACGTCTCCTTGGTCGCCCGGTCCTTGACCAGTTCGACGCTGTAGAAGTAGCCCTCGCCGCGCACGTCGCCGACGATCGGCAGGTCGTACAGCTTCTCCAGCGTGGCGCGGAAGCGGGGCGCGTGGTGTTTGACCCGCCCGTTGAGGCCCTCGCGCTCGAAGATGTCCAGGTTGGCCAGCGCGACGGCGGCCGACACCGGGTGGCCGCCGAACGTATAGCCGTGCGGGAACATGGTTTTGCCGTCGTTGAAGGGCTCGAACACCCGGTCGCTGGCGATCATTGCGCCCAACGGCGAGTAGCCGGACGTCAGGCCCTTGGCGCAGGTGATCATGTCGGGCACGTAGCCGAAGTCTCCGATGTCTGACGAACAGGCGAACATCGACCCGATCCGGCCGAACGCGCAGATCACCTCGTCGGACACCAAAAGCACGTCGTAGGAGTCGCAGATCTGGCGCACCCGTTCGAAGTAGCCCGGGGGAGGCGGGATGCTGCCGCCGGCGTTCTGCACCGGCTCCAGGAAGACCGCGGCGACGGTGTCGGGCCCCTCGAACTCGATCGCCTCGGCGATCCGGTCGGCGGCCCATTCGCCGAAGGCCTTCGGGTCGCCGGCGAACGGCGCCGGTGCGCGGTAGAAGTTGGTGTTGGGCACTCGGAAGCCGCCCGGCGTCACCGGCTCGAACGGCGCCTTGTACCGCGGCAGCCCGGTGATCGCCAGCGCCCCCTGTGTCGTGCCGTGATAGGCGACCGACCGCGAGATCACCTTGTGCTTGCCGGGTTTGCCGGTGAGCTTGAAGTACTGCTTGGCCACCTTCCAGGCGGTTTCGACGGCCTCGGTCCCGCCGGTGGTGAAGAACACCCGGTTCAGGTCGCCCGGGGCGTGGCGCGCCAGCCGCGTCGCGAGCTCGGCCGCGGTCGGTGTGGCGTACCCCCACAGCGGGAAGTACGCGAGCGTGCCGGCCTGCCGGGCGGCGACCTCGGCGAGCTCCGTGCGCCCGTGGCCGACCTGCACGACGAACAACCCGGACAGCGCGTCGAGGTAGCTCTTGCCGCGGTCGTCGAAGATGGTCACACCTTCGCCGCGGGCGATGATCGGCGGCGTGCTGCCCGGGCCGTGCCGGGCGAAGTGCAGCCAAAGGTTGTCGGTCATGTCGCTGGGGAGCGTAACGCCAAAGCCCGCCGAATTCGGTTGCGAACAGCATTCCGGTCTTCCGCCGTATTTACTACGATCAGTAGTAGCCCGTCCCGAGGGGGTCATGATGCGCTGGCGCGGTGTTCATCACGTCGAATTCGCGGTCCTGGAATACGACAGGTCCATCGCGTTCTACGACGCGATGTTCGGGTGGTTGGGATACAGCAGCTTTTCCACCCTCGACATCGACTACCAGTCGACCTATTACATGACCCGCTTCACGGCGCCGCACAGCTACATCGGCATTCAGCCGGCCCGCACCGGCGAGAAGCTGGCACACACCGATCAGGCTGTCGGCATCAACCACATCGCGCTGTGGGCCAGGAGCCGACGCGAGGTCAACCGCTTTCACCGCGATTTTCTGACCACGCAGACAATTCCGGTCACCGACGAACCCAAGGAGTATCCGCACTACTGGCCCGGCTACTACGCCGTCTTCTTCGACGACCCGATCAACGGCATCCATTGGGAACTGGCGTGGCTGCCGAGAATCCCTTCCCCACAACAAATGTGGGCGTCGTATCGCGCGCTCGGCGCGATCGCGTCGGGCCGGCCCGACTTGGCGGACTCTGCGCCTCGCCTTATCCGGCAGGCTCTGCGAGCCCTGCCGTCTCGACGGTCGTGGTGAGCGCTCGCCGTGGCTAGGCTGGCGGGCATGACCTCGGCGCAGGAGGTCGCCCAGTTCGAGGGTCTCCGACCGCATCTCATGGCCGTCGCCTACCGGCTGACCGGCACGGTGGCCGACGCCGAAGACATCGTGCAGGAAGCCTGGCTGCGCTGGAACTCGGCGGGACACGGCCGCAAAGAAATCGACGATTTGCGGGCCTGGCTGACCACCGTGGTGAGCCGGCTCGGCCTGGACAAGCTGCGGTCGGCCGCGCGCCGGCGCGAGACCTACACCGGGGCCTGGCTGCCGGAACCGGTGGTCACCGGTGTCGGCTCCCCTTCATCGGATGCTGACCCGCTATCGGCCGTGGTGGCCGCCGAGGACGCCCGGTTCGCGGCGATGGTGGTGCTCGAGCGGCTGTCGCCCGATCAGCGGGTCGCGTTCGTGCTGCACGACGGGTTCGCCGTGCCCTTCGCCGACGTGGCCCGGGTGCTGGGCACCAGCGACGCCGCGGCCCGCCAGCTGGCGTCACGGGCCCGCAAGGCGATCGCGGCCGAGCCGGCCGCAGTATCCGGGCAGCCCGATCCCTCCCACGACGAGGTGGTCGGCCGGCTGATGGCCGCGATGGCCTCCGGCGACCTCGACGCCGTCGTGACGCTGCTGCACCCGGGGGTGACGTTCACCGGAGACTCGAATGGCAAGGCGCCCACGGCAGTTCAGGTTATCCACGGGGCCGACAAGGTGGCCCGGTTCATGCTCGGACTGGCGCAACGGTACGGCCCGGCGTTCTTCACGTCGAACCAGCTGGCACTGGTCAACGGGGAACTGGGCGCCTACACGGCGGGCAGCCCCGGCGGGGACGGCCACCGGCCGATGCTGCCGCGCATCCTGGCGCTGACGGTGCGCGACGGAAAGGTCTGCGCGCTATGGGATATCGCCAACCCCGAGAAGTTCACCGGCTCTCCGCTGCGGGCTCGCTGACCCAGGGGACGCGGCAGGTGTCGCCGGAGCCGAAACCCTGCTCGGTGATGCCCAGCGCGGTGTTCATCCGCGCGCGCATGTTCTCCACCCCGATTTGATAGGTCAGCTCGATCACGCCGGCCTCGCCGAAGCGGGCCCGCAGGTCGGCGACCTGCTCGTCGGTGACGGTGTGCGGGTCGGTGGTCATCGCGTCGGCGTAGCGGATCGCGGCGCGCTCGTCGTCGGTGTAGGCCGGCGACGTCGCGTAGTCGTCGATGTCGGCGAGCCTGTCGATGTCGAGGCCGTCGAGGCGCTGCAGCATGGCCCCGAAATCGACGCACCACGAGCAGCCGATCGTGCGCGCGGCCCACAACACCGCCAGCTCACGGACATTCGGCGGCAGCGTCCGCGACGCGGAGCCCAGCATGGTCTCGTGCACGGCGTTGGTGATCAGCAGCCTGCGGTGGTGCGCGGCCACGGCGATCGGCTCGGGGACCTGGCCGAACTGGCGCTTGGCGTAGCGGTACATGGCGCGGGTCAGCAGGCCGGCGCGCTTCGGGGGCAGGGGCTCGATGCGGCTTTTCTGTGTCATACCCCTTGAGACGAGACGCCCCGCGAATGTGTGACGGCGCCGCATCCCCCCGCGAGCCGGGGGCACCCGCCGCTCGCGGGGCAGTGCGTCTGTACGGCGACACGCCGCAAAAGGGTGGCATTGTGCGCACGTTCGCGGCGATGGGCGTGGGAGTCCTCAGCGCGAGGCCGCAAGCAGGGGTTTGGCAATTCCTGGCAGCCGAACCGGCAAACAGGGGTCGGCTGATTGGTAGTATCCAGGGCGCCACTTCGTTGCTCTCAGAGGAGGCTTGCGGTGGACGGGGTGGAAGGCGAGGCCTTCGGGCGTTATCGGTTGCTAGAGGTGCTCCGATCTGGCGGCACTGGCACGGTGTACAAGGCCCACGACACGATGATGAGCCGCGACGTGGCCATCAAGGTGCTCTCGCCGGAAATGGCTGCCGATCCGGGCCGCCGGGAGAGGTTCCAGCGCGAGGTCTCCATCGCGGCCCGGCTCAACGACCCGAACATCATGCCCGTCTATGAGGCCGGCGAGATCGACGGGCGGCCCTATCTGGTGATGCCCGCCGTCGCCGACGGCATCACCGTGCAAGACCTGCTGAGCCGCGATGGGCCACTACACCCGATGGTGGCGGCACGAGTCATCGTGCAGGTCGCCTCCGCGCTCGAAGCGGCCCACGTGGCCGGGGTGGTCCACGGTGACGTCAAGGCCGCGAGCTTGGTGGTGGGCGGCGCGTTCGTCTACCTGACCGATTTCGGAGCCACCCCGACCGGCGGCGATACCGTCGGCGCCCGCACCGACATCTACGACCTGACCGCCGTTCTTTACGAGTGCCTGACCGGCCGGCCCGCCGTTGCCGCCGAGCCCTCGGTTGCGGGAAATCTTGCGCCGCCCAAACCCACCGATGTCGACCCGGCGATTCCGGCGGCATTCGACGAGGTGATCGCGCGCGGCATGGCCGAAGACCCCGACGACCGCTATCAAACGGCCCGCGAGTTGTCCGTCGCCGCGCACAACGCGCTGACGGCCCCGACCGCCGCCGCCGCCGCTTCGGGGCCGGCGCCCCCGATCGAAGTGGAGTTCGGCCGCTACCGGCTTTTCGACAAGCTCGGCCAGGGCAATATGGGCGCGGTGTACCGGGCCCACGACACCGTGCTGGGCCGGGACGTGGCCGTCAAGTTGCTGCAGCCGGAACTGGCCGCCGAACCGGGATTTCGGGAGCGATTCCGCCGCGAGGCGTATGCGGCGGGCCGGCTGGCCAGCCCGAACATCATCCCGATCTACGAGACCGGCGAGATCGACGGGCGCATGTATCTGGTGATGCCGATCGTCGACGGCGTCGACCTGAAGGAGATGCTGAAGCGCGACGGAGCGTTGAGTCCGCAGAAGGCCGTGCGGGTGGTCGAACAGGCTGCGGCGGCGCTGGACGCGGCGCACAAGGCCGGCCTGGTGCATCGCGACGTGAAGCCGTCGAACCTGCTGATGGTCGGCGAAGATTTCGTGTACCTGATTGATTTCGGGCTCGTTCACGAGGCCGATGCCGGTCGTTTGACGCTCACCAACGTCGCCCCGGGAAGTCCGGCGTATATGGCCCCGGAGCGCTTCGGCGCCGGAACGGACGGAACGGTCGTCGACGCCCGCGCCGACGTCTACTCGCTCGCCTGTGTTCTCTACGAGTGCCTCACCGGGCGCTTGCCGTTCAGCGGGGGCGGGGTGGAGGGCTTGGCCGCCGCCCATCGCACGGGCGAGCCGCCCAGGCCCAGCAGCATCGACCCGGCGATTCCGGCCGGGTTCGATCGCGTGATCGCGCGCGGCATGGCGAAGGAACCGGAGGCCCGCTACCAGTCGGCACGCGAACTGGCCGTGGCCGCCCGCGCGGCCCTCACCGACGTCTCCACCCACGCTGCGCCGCCGGCCCCCGTCACCGAGGCGGCCCTCTCGGGGGAGGACAGCACGCCCGAGATCCCGCCCCCACCACGCGCCCCGCTGAAAAGACTCGGCGGCGGCAAAGTTCTGACCCTCGCCGCGGTAGTGGTGGTGGTGGCGATAGTCGGTGGCGTCGCATTGTTGCGAGCCACCAGACAATCCCCGTTCCATTCGGCGAAACCGAAGGGCCAGGTTGTGCTGCCGTTTACCGGTCTCCACAACCCGGAGCGGGTCGTGGTCGACGCGAAGGGCGACGTCTACGTCACCGACACCGGCAACAACCGGGTGCTGAAACTGGCCGCGGGCTCGACCACCCAGACCCTGGTACCGATAGCCGGCCTGGACCGTCCCCTGGATATCGCGGTCGACGACGCCGGGGATTTGATGGTCACCGAGCCCGCGCAGCACCGGGTGCTGGAGGTGACGGCCGGGTCGACCAACCCGACCGTGCTGCCGTTCACCGATCTCGGGGACCCCACGGGTGTGACGGTCGGCTGCCCGCGACCCCGGCGACGAGCGCGCCGTCGTCGTCACCGACTGCGCGCACAACCGGGTGGTGGAGCTGCTCGGGCATTCGACCGGGCAGAAGGTGCTGCCGTTCAGCGGCCTGGCGTGTCCCTCGGCCGTGACGGTGGATCACGCCGGCGCCCTCTTCGTCATCGACCGGAACAACGAACGGGTGCTGAAACTGCCGCTGACGGGGACGGTTCCGACCGTGCTGCCCTTTATGGTCGGACATCCGGACAACGTGGCCGGCGACACCAGCGGAAACGTGTATGTGACCGACGTTTACTACAATCGCGTCACAGAGTTTCTCGCGGCCTCCAACACGTCGAAAACACTGCCGTTCAACGGAATCAACAATCCTCAGGGCATCAGCGTCGACACCGCCGGGAATGTCTACATCGTCGACACGGGCAACAACCGCGTGCTGAAGCTCCCGCCCGGTTGACCTTCGACCCGCTCGGCGAGCTCAGCGCGAGAAGATCAGCGCGCGCTTCACCTCTTGGATCGCCTTGGTGACCTCGATGCCGCGCGGGCAGGCGTCGGTGCAGTTGAACGTGGTGCGGCAGCGCCACACCCCGTCGACCTCGTTGAGGATGTCGAGGCGCTCGGCGGCGGCCTCGTCGCGGCTGTCGAAGATGAAGCGGTGCGCGTTGACGATCGCCGCCGGGCCGTAATAGCTGCCCTCGTGCCAGAAGATGGGGCAGCTGGTGGTGCAGGCCGCGCACAGGATGCACTTGGTGGTGTCGTCGTAGCGGGCGCGGTCGGTGGGGCTCTGAATGCGTTCCCGCGTCGGCGGATTGCCGGTGGTGACCAGGTACGGCTTGACCGCCCGGTAGGCGTCGAAGAAGGGCTCCATGTCGACCACCAGGTCCTTCTCCACCGGGAGCCCGCGGATCGGCTCGACCGTGACGGTCAGCTTCTTGCCGCGCTTCTCGGGCAGCAGGTCGCGCATCAGCACCTTGCACGCCAACCGGTTCACCCCGTTGATGCGCATGGCGTCGGACCCGCACACCCCGTGGCCGCAGGACCGCCGGAACGTCAGCGTGCCGTCCAGGTAGCTCTTGATGTAGATCAACAGGTTGAGCAGCCGGTCGCTGGGCAGGCAGGGCACCCGGAAGCTCTGCCAGCCGCCGGTTTTGGCAAAGGCGTCCGGGTCGTCGGGGTTGAACCGGGCGATCTTGACCGTCACCAGCACCGCGCCCTCGGGCACGGGCGGCAGCGGATTTTGCGGAGGCTCCACGGTCGGCTCGCCGGTCGACTCCATGTCCAGGGCCATCAATACTTCCGTTCCATGGGTTCGTAGCGGGTCTGCGCGACGGGCTTGAAGTCCAGCGCGATGTCGCTCAGCAGGTCGGTGCCCTGCTTGTCGGCCCGAATTTCCTTGTAGGCCATGGTGTGGCGCATGTAGTTGACGTCGTCGCGGTTGGGGTAGTCCTCGCGCGCGTGCCCGCCACGGGATTCCTTGCGGTTCAGCGCCCCGACCACGGTGACCTCGGCCAGCTCCAGCAGGAAGCCGAGCTCGATCGCCTCCAGCAGGTCGCTGTTGAACCTCTTCCCCTTGTCGTGCAACGTGATTCGGGAATAGCGCTCCTTGCACGCGTGGATGTCGGTCAACGCCTGCTTCAGGGTCTCCTCGGTGCGGAACACCGCGGCGTTGTTGTCCATCGACTGCTGCAGCGCGCCGCGGATGTCGGCGACGCGTTCGCTGCCGTTCTCGGAGAGAATGTCATTGACCCAGCCGACGACCATCGCCGCGGGGTCCGGCGGCATGTCGACGAAGTCGTGGCCGCGCGCGTAGTTGGCGGCGGCGATCCCGGCCCGGCGACCGAAGACGTTGATGTCCAGCAGCGAGTTGGTGCCCAGCCGGTTGGCGCCGTGCACCGACACGCACGCGCACTCGCCGGCCGCGTACAGCCCCGGCACGACGGATGTGTTGTCCCGCAACACCTGTGCGGTGACGGTGGTCGGGATGCCGCCCATCACGTAGTGACACGTCGGGTAGACCGGCACCAGCTCGCGCACCGGGTCCACGCCCAGGTAGGTGCGGGCGAACTCGGTGACGTCGGGCAGCTTCGCCTCCAGGACGTCCTCGCCGAGATGACGGACGTCGAGGTAGACGTAGTCCCGGTGCGGGCCGGCGCCGCGGCCCCCCAGGACTTCGAGCACCATCGAGCGGGCCACGATGTCCCGGGGCGCCAGGTCGACGATGGTGGGGGCGTAGCGCTCCATGAACCGCTCGCCCTCGCCGTTGAGCAGCCGGCCGCCCTCGCCGCGCACGGCCTCGGAGATCAGGATGCCCAGGCCGGCCAGCCCTGTCGGATGGAACTGGTGAAACTCCATGTCCTCCAGTGGAAGTCCCTTGCGGAACACGATGCCGATGCCGTCACCGGTCAGCGTGTGCGCGTTGGAGGTGGTCTTGTACATCCGGCCCGAACCGCCGGTGGCGATCACGACGGCCTTCGCGTGGAAGACGTGGATGTCCCCGGTGGCCAGCTCGTAGGCCACCACGCCGGTGGCCACCGGGCCGCCCGGCGTCTCGGTGAGCAGCAGGTCCAGCGCGTAGAACTCGTTGAAGAACTGCACGTCGTGGCGGACGCAGTTCTGGTAGAGGGTCTGCAGGATCATGTGGCCGGTGCGGTCGGCGGCGTAACAGGCGCGGCGCACCGGCGCCTTGCCGTGGTCGCGGGTGTGGCCGCCGAAGCGGCGCTGGTCGATGCGGCCCTCGGGGGTGCGGTTGAACGGCATCCCCATCTTCTCCAGGTCCAGCACCGCGTCGATGGCTTCCCTGCACATGATCTCCACCGCGTCCTGGTCGGCGAGGTAGTCGCCGCCCTTGACCGTGTCGAACGTGTGCCACTCCCAGTTGTCGTCTTCGACGTTGGCCAGCGCGGCGCACATGCCGCCCTGCGCGGCGCCGGTGTGGCTGCGGGTCGGGTAGAGCTTGGTCAACACGGCGGTGCGCACCCGCGGGCCGGCCTCCACCGCCGCCCGCATGCCGGCGCCACCGGCGCCGACGATCACCACGTCGTAGCGGTGTTGGGAGATCACCTCATCAGCCCCCTGGATCAGGAAATGTTCGGGTCGAAGGTCAGGATCACGTACGTCCCCAACAGCAGCGTGAACACCACCGAGCACACCAGCAGCGAGTTCAGCCAGAATCGGGTGCTGTCCTTGCGGCTGTAGTCGTCGATGATGACGCGCAGGCCGTTGCCGCCGTGCAACTCGGCGAGCCACAACAGCAGCAGGTCCCAGGTCTGCCAGAACGGCGAACCCCACCGTTGCGCCACGAAGTTGAAGTCGATGCGGTAGACGCCGTCGTCCCACATCAGCGTGATGAACAGGTGCCCGAGCGCCAAAACCACCAGCACCACGCCGGAGAACCGCATGAACAGCCAGGCGAATTTCTCGAACGGGATGCCCGATCGGCGCCGCGGTGAGCGCGGGTTGTCCAGGCCGGCGGGGCGGTCGTGGCTGCGCTGGCGCACCGGCGCGGCCCCGCCCCGGCCGAGCTGAAGGTCGGGACTGCTCATCGCCAGTGACCCAGCGCATGAATGGCCAGCACCACACCGGCCGGCACCATCAGCAGCAGATAGGCGACGCCCACGATCCACAACATGAGCCGCTGGTAGCGGGTCCCCTCGGACCAGAAATCGATCAGGATCACGCGGATCCCGTTCAGCGCGTGGAATCCCAGCGCGGCGACCAGCCCGAACTCCATCAGGCCGACGACCGGGGTCTGGTAATCGTGGATCACCGCGTCGTAGGTCTGGGGGCTCACCCGCAGCATCGCCGCGTCGAGCACGTGGACGAACAGGAAGAAGAAGATCGTCGCGCCACTGATGCGATGCAGCACCCACGACCACATCGCCGGGTCGCCCCGATACAGCGTCCGCGGTGGCCGCCGCCTGCGCGCCGCCTTTCCCGTCGACGCCGGGTCCGCGGTTGCCGCCTGCGTACTCAACCCTGTCTCACCGCCTTTTGACCGTTAAGGCCCACCCAAGCCGGGCGATTCAGCCTAACCCGGCCGCGTCGTCGCCTGCGCCGGACAGTCCGCCGGGCGCGGCGCCCGCCGGGGCTAGGGTGGCCTACTGATACGGCCCGTCCAGGCCGATCCAGGCCCATCCAGTCAGTGGGGGTTGCGCATGCCAGGAATCGATTGGGATACATTGCGGGACAAGGCAATCGGAGCTTCTTCGGGTGCCTATGCGCCGTACTCCGGGTTCGCGGTGGGCGCCGCCGCACTGGTCGACGACGGCCGGGTGGTCACCGGGTGCAATGTGGAGAACGTCTCATATGGCCTCGGTCTCTGCGCCGAATGCGGTGTGGTGTGCGCGCTGCACACGACGGGCGGCGGACGGCTGGTGGCGCTGGTGTGCGTGGACGGGCGCGGCTCCCTGCTGATGCCGTGCGGGCGCTGCCGCCAGTTGCTGCTGGAGCACGGCGGTCCCGGCCTGCTGATCGGCCACCCGGCCGGGCCGCGCCGCATCGACGAGCTGCTGCCGGACGCCTTCGGTCCCGACGACCTCTCCCGGGCATGAGCGCGCCGTTCGACGCGCCGACGGTGATCCGGGCGAAGCGGGACGGCGGCCGGTTGTCCGACGCCGCGATCGACTGGGTGATCGAGGCCTATACCGACGGGCGGGTCGCCGAGGAGCAGATGGCCGCCCTGGCGATGGCCATCCTGTTCCGCGGCATGGACCGCGGCGAGGTCGCCCGGTGGACCGCGGCGATGGTGGCGTCCGGCCGGCGCCTGGACTTCACCGACCTGCCGCTGCCCGCCGTGGACAAGCACTCCACCGGCGGCGTCGGCGACAAGATCACCCTCCCGTTGATCGCCGTCGTCGCGGCCTGCGGCGCGGCGGTGCCGCAGGCGTCGGGCCGGGGCCTCGGCCACACCGGCGGCACCATCGACAAGCTGGAGTCCATCGCCGGGTTCACCGCCGAACTCTCCGCCGAACGGGTGCGCGAGCAACTGCGCGACGTCGGCGCGGCCATCTTCGCCGCCGGTGAGTTGGCGCCGGCCGACGCCAAGCTGTACGCGCTGCGCGACATCACCGCCACCGTGGAGTCGCTGCCGCTGATCGCCAGCTCGGTGATGAGCAAGAAGCTGGCCGAGGGCGCGGGCGCCCTGGTGCTCGACGTGAAGGTCGGCTCGGGGGCGCTGCTGGCTTCCGAGGAGCAGTGCCGCGACCTCGCGCACACCATGGTCGAGCTGGGTGCGTCGCACGGCGTGCCCACCCGTGCCCTGCTGACCGACATGAATCGCCCGCTGGGCGCGACCGTCGGCAATGCCCTCGAGGTCGCCGAGGCCCTCGACGTGCTGGCGGGTGGGGGTCCGCCGGACGTGGTGGAGCTGACGTTGCGGCTGGCCGCCGAGATGCTCGACCTCGCCGGGATCGACGGGTGCGACCCGGCCGAGACGCTGCGCGACGGCACCGCGATGGATCGGTTCGCGCGGCTCGTCGCCGCGCAGGGCGGCGACCTGTCGGTGCCGCTGCCGCTCGGTGCGCATGCCGAGACCGTGACCGCCGACCGGGGCGGCACAATGGGCGATATCGACGCGAAGGCAGTGGGGCTGGCGGCTTGGCGGCTGGGCGCGGGACGACCCCGTCCGGGCGTCCCGGTGCAGTCGGGTGCCGGCGTGCGGATCCACCGCCGTCCCGGCGACCCCGTCGCCGCGGGCGAGCCGCTGTTCACCCTCTATACCGACACCCCGGAAAGCCTCGCGGGCGCCCTGGCCGAACTGGACGGCGGCTACAGCGTCGGCGACGGACCCCCGGTTTCCGGGCCGCTCATCATCGATCGGATCCTCACGTGAGAACACCGCTGGATTTGGCGCAGATCACCAAGGCGCCCAAGGCCCTGCTGCACGATCACCTCGACGGCGGGTTGCGCCCGTCCACCGTGATCGACATCGCCGGTGAGATCGGCTACGACGGGTTGCCCGCCAACGACGTCGACCAGCTCGCGAAGTGGTTCCGGACCCAGTCGCACAGCGGCTCCCTGGAGCGCTACCTGGAGCCGTTCTCGCACACCGTGGCCGTGATGCAGACCGCGGACTCGCTGCATCGCGTGGCCTACGAGTGCGTGGAAGACCTGGCGGCGGACTCGGTGGTCTACGCCGAGATCCGTTTCGCGCCGGAGCTGCACATCGACCGGGGGCTGTCCTTCGACGAGATCGTCGACGCCGTGCTGGCCGGCTTTGCCGACGGGGAGCGGGCCTGCGCCGCCGCCGGTCGCCCGATCGTGGTGCGGCTGTTGGTGACCGCGATGCGGCACGCCGCGGTGTCGCGGGAGATCGCCGAGCTGGCGGTCCGGTGGCGGGACAGGGGGGTGGTCGGCTTCGACATCGCCGGCGCCGAGGCCGGCAACCCGCCGACGCGGCACCTTGACGCGTTCGAATACATGCGAGACAACAACGCGCGCTTCACCATTCACGCCGGTGAGGCGTTCGGGCTGCCGTCCATCCACGAGGCGATCGCGTTCTGCGGCGCGGACCGGTTGGGCCACGGCGTGCGCATCGTCGACGATATCGACGTCGACGTCAGACGGCCGAGGTCCGGCTGGGCCGGCTGGCGTCGATCCTGCGGGACAAGCGAATTCCGCTGGAGCTGTGCCCCAGCTCCAACGTGCAGACCGGGGCGGTCAAGAGCATCGCCGACCACCCGTTCGATCTGTTGGCGCGCACCAGGTTCCGGGTGACCGTCAACACCGACAACCGGCTGATGAGCGACACGTCGATGAGCCTGGAGATGTCGCGGTTGGTGGAGGCGTTCGGCTACGGATGGAGCGATCTGGAGCGGTTCACCATCAACGCGATGAAGTCGGCGTTCATCCCGTTCGACCAGCGGCTCGCGATCATCGACGAGGTGATCAAGCCGCGGTATGCGGTGCTGATCAGCGGCTGACGCCGCTCGCCCCGACCACAACCCGGGCGAGCGGCGAAAGCCGTTTGTGCCGACGGGCTACCGGGGAAGCCGCGTCCCGGTGCGGCGACCGGTGACGGCCTCGTAGATCGCGATGAGGACGATGGCGGCGCCGACTCCGACGAAGAACGGGATCCAGGCGATCCCGCCGTTGGCGTTGTGGTATCCGAACTGGCTGGCGACGGCCGAGCCGATCAGGCCGCCCACGGCGCCGCAGACGATGGTCATGATCATGCCGATGTTCTGCTTACCCGGCATCACAAGGCGTGCCACCAAACCGATGACCGCGCCCACGATGATGGCGAGGATTATCGATCCGATCATTTCAGCTCCTGTTCGTAGCGGCGCCCGGGGTGGGCGCCATCTCGGACCTGGATTCCCCGAATCGGCCGATTGATAACACCGGCTGGCGGCGGATCGGCTGCCGTCGCGCCGAGATCGGCGGCGTTCGGCGCGTCGACGCGCCCCGGCAACGCGCGATTAGCCGGAGTGACGCCCGATGGACCACTGGTCGGCGCCCAGGCCCATCGCGCGCACGGTGCTGGCCAGGTGGGCCCGCACGGCATCCTGCGCCCGCGGCTGGTCGCCGTCGCGCAGCGCCTCGGCGATGGCCAGGTGCTCGTCCACGATGGTCGCCGTTCGGCTGGGGTCGCGCAGCGCCGACTCGCCGATCATTCGCATCTGCCGGTCCCGCAGTGACGAATAGAAACCGGACAGGATGACGTTGCCCGCCTCCTGCAGCGTGGCGGCGTGAAAGGCCCGGTCGGCCTCGAGGAATTCGCGCCAGTCCGCCGCCGCGGCGGCCGCGCGCTGCCGCTGCAGTTCGCCCGTCAGCCGTTGGAACGCCGCGGCGCAGGCCCCGGGGCCGCCGCCGATCACCTTGGCCGCGGCGAACTGCTCCAGTACGGACCGCGCCTCGATGACCTCGCGGACCTCGTCGGGCGAAACCGGGACGACCAGCGCGCCGCGTTGCGGGTACAGGCGGAGGAGCCCTTCGGCCTCGAGCCGCAGAAACGCTTCCCGCACCGGGGTTCGCGACATGCCCAGCTCGGCGGCGACGTCACCCTCGCTGATCAGCTCCCCGCCGGGGAACGCGCCGGTGAGAACCCGGGCCTTGACGTACTCCAGTGCCCGGTCCTTGGCGGTGGTCACCCCGCTCTTCACTGTGCCGCCCATGCCTGCTTGCCGCCCTGACTTGTAGCTCAGTCGTATCCCGGAAGCGCGTATCCCGGAAGCGTTGACGGTACACGCGGCGAGCCGCGGGCCCACTCCGGTTGCCACTAAGATACAAGATATATACGATAGAAATACAAGACGCACCTCAGACGTTCGAAGGATGTTTGCGATGTCAACCCCGGAACCGAAGATGTCCACCCTGGAAACGAACCAGTCCCTGGTCCCGAATCTGGACCCGACGATTCCCGCGCCGATGGTCAACGTCGCCGAGTACGGTTTCGAGGGCCGCTTCGAGGACTGGGCCGACGATGCCTGCTTTTTCGAGTACTCCAAAGCCGCCAACCCGATCGGATCAGGGCACGCCCCGCAGGTTCCGATCACCCGGTTCGATCCGGAGATCTACGTCGATCAGCCGACCGGGATCTTCCCCCTCGACCTGTCCGCGGAGCTGGGCATCAAGTCCGGCGCGGCGACCAGCCCGGCGCTACTGGCGAACTTTGTGCGCATCCGCGCCGGCGAACGGATCGGCGCGAGCCCCAACGCCACCTCGCAGCTCTACTACGTCCTCTACGGGCGCGGCTTCGCGGCCATCAACGGGCAGCTGGTCAAGTGGGAGAAGGGCGACTTTTTGACCTTGCCGGCCGGCGCCCGTTCGGTCTTCTACGCCGACGCCGAGACGGCGATCTACTGGGTGCACGACGAGCCGCTGCTGCGCTACCTGGGCGCCGAGGCGACGCAGCCGCGGTTCCGCGCGACCAAGTTCTGCCGCACCGATGCCGTCGCCAAGCTGGAGGAGATCGCGGCGCGTCCCGGCGCCAACGAGAAGAGCCGGGTCAGCGTGCTGCTGGCCAACGCCGACCAGGAACAGACGCTCACCATCACCCACGTGCTGTGGGCGATGTTCGGGGTGCTGCCCGCCCACCAGGTGCAGCGCCCGCACCGGCACCAGTCGGTCGCCCTGGACCTGATCCTCGACGCGCCGGAGGGCGGCTGCTACACGCTGCTCGGCACCAGGCTGGACGACCGCGGCGACATCGTCGACCCCGTCCGGGTCGAGTGGCAGGCCGGCGGCGCCTTCACCACGCCGCCGGGCATGTGGCACGCCCACTACAACGAGACGGACCGCCCGGCGCACCTGATCCCCATCCAGGACGCCGGGCTGCACACCCACCTGCGCAGCCTCGACATCAAGTTCACCCAGCGGCGCGATCTTTCGGTGGGCTGACCCGCGGCGGCGGGGCCCTGCACCGTCGACGTCCGGCGAATAGTGTGGCTGGACATGAAGCTGCCTCTGCTGGGCCCCGTGTCGCTCACCGGCTTCCAGCACGCCTGGTTTTTCCTGTTCCTGCTGGCCGTGCCGCTGGTAGTGGGCATCTACGTGGCGCTGCAGTTCGTCCGCCGCCGGCGCGTGCTGCGCTTCGCCAACATGGAGGTGCTCGAGCGCGTCGCTCCCGCCCGGCCCAGCCGCTGGCGGCACCTGCCGACCATCCTGCTGGCCGCGTCGCTGGTGCTGCTGACCACCGCGATGGCCGGCCCGACGTCCGACGTGCGCATCCCGCTCAACCGCGCGGTCGTCATGCTGGTCATCGACGTCTCGGAGTCCATGGCGTCCAACGACGTGCCCCCCACGCGACTGGACGCCGCCAAGGTGGCCGGCAAGCAATTCGCCGACGAGCTGACGCCGGCCATCAACCTGGGCCTGGTGGAGTTCGCGGCCAACGCCACGCTGCTCGTCCCGCCGACGACCAACCGTGCCGCCGTCAAAAGGGCGATCGACAGCCTGCAACCCGCCCCGAAGACCGCGACCGGGGAAGGCATCTTCACGGCGATGCAGTCGATCGCGACGGTCGGCGCGGTGATGGGCGGCGGTGAGGGTCCGCCACCGGCGCGCATCGTGCTGGAGTCCGACGGCGCCGAGAACGTCCCGCTGGACCCCAACGCGCCGCAGGGCGCCTTCACCGCCGCCCGCGCCGCCAAGGCCCAGGGCATCCAGATCTCCACGATCTCGTTCGGCACCCCCTACGGCACCGTCGAGTACGAGGGCGCCACGATTCCGGTCCCGGTCGACGACCAGACGCTGCAGAAGATCTGCGAGATCACCGACGGCCAGTCGTTCCACGCCGACAGCCTCGAATCGCTCAAAGAGGTGTACACGACCCTCGAGCATCAGATCGGCTACGAAACCGTGAAGGGGGACGCGAGCCTCGCGTGGATGCTGCTCGGCGCGGTGGTGTTGGCCGGCGCGCTCCTGACCGGTCTGTTCCTCAACCGCAGGCTGCCCGCCTGAGCGCGATCAGATCGGCAGTCGCCGGTTGATCAGCAGGGCCAGGCCCGCCGCGACGAGGACGGTGACGACGGCCAGCCGCAGCCACCCGGCGCTGCCGGGGCCGGGCACGATGCGGTACCCGATCTCGTTCTCGATCGCGTCGTAGTCCTTCTCGAGCTCTTTGAGGTTGGTGGCGGTGTAGGACTGGCCGCCCGACAGCTTGGCGATGGTCTTCATCTGGTCGGTGGAGACCGGGACCGCGACCCGCTGCCCGTTCATCTCGATCTCGCCGCCCTTGGTTCCGAACGAGATCGTCGAGATGGGCACCCCCTGGTCCTTGGCGAGGCGCGCCGCGGTGTAGGCGCCGTCGTGCGGATCGCTGGGATCGGACGGCTTGTTCTCGGCGCCGTCGGAGAGCAGCACGATGCGGGCCGGCGGCGGGTTGTCGCCCCCGTTCACCGCCGTCGCGCCGATCGCGTGCAGGGCGGTGAAGATGGCCTCGCCGGTCGCCGTGCTGTCCGCGAAGTCCAGCTTCTTGAGCGCCTCCAGCGTCGCCTGGTGCTGCGGAGTCGGCGGCACCAGCAGGTAGGGCGTTCCCGCGAAGCCGACGAGCCCCAGGTTGATGCCCGGCGTCAGCTGGCCGGCGAACTGGGCGGCGGCCTGCTCGGCCGCCTTGAGCCGGTTGGGCTCGACGTCCGTGGCGCGCATCGAATTCGACATGTCGACCACCAGCATGATCACCGCGCGGTTGCGGGGGATGCGCATGTCGTGGGTCGGCGTGGCCAGGGCGACGGCCAGCAGGACCAGGCCGAGCATCGACACCGCGATGGGCAGGTGCCGCCACGGCGATTGCGGCACCTGGGCCTCGGTGAACCGGCGCAGCCGCCGCCGGCGCCGGAACTGGACCAACACGTAGCAGCCCAGCAGCGCGAGCGGGACCACCAGGAAGAGCAACATGCCGGGGCGCTGGAACCCGTACAGGGGCAGCGGGCCGATGCCGGGAAGCGACACGTGGCTCACCTTCCCGTCTAGGCATATCCGGTCGCGCCGCTGATCGGCGGCGGATGCTGCCGCCAGTAAAGATCAGTCTGGATTGGCCGTCAAACGGGCTTCGCCGCGAGCGGCCTACTCGCGTCTGAGCCGCCCGTCGACGAACTGTTCGAGCTTCTCCCACTCGCGCACCGCCGCGGCGTACGGCGGGGTCGGCTTGGCGACCGAGTCCGGCTCGAGCACGGAGGCGATCAGCTTTCCCAGGGGCCGGCCGGTCTCGAGCGCCTTGTCGACAGTGCTCTCCTCGGAGTAGTCGCCGATGTCGTGCAGCAGCTCGACGGCGAGATCGAGCTGGTCGCGGTCCACCGCGTCGGGCCCGTCGGCGAGGTCGTCGGCAAGCCCGCTGAGTACGTAGATGTTGTCCTCGGTGACGTCGATCGCCAGTGAGCCGTCGGTGGCGGCGGTGCGGATGTCGTCGTAGGTGGCCAGGCCGGCCAGGTCGTGGTCGTGCTCGTCGGCGAGGTAGCGGGCCAGCGCGCGCTCGGAGCCGAACACGCTGATTCGCCCGTTGCGGCCCAGAAAGATCGGGCGGTCGTCCAGGTAGCAGCGCAGCGTGTAGAAGGTGCCCGAACTGGTCATGATCCGGATCGGATCGATGCCGACCTTGAGCCAGAAGTCGTCGTCGCCGCCCAGCACCACGGTGTCGCCGGCGGCGCGGGGCTCCGCGGCTTCGGCCACGTCGTCGGCCTCCTCGTGGGCCTCGTCTTCGGCTGGCTCGGCCTCCGGTTCGTCAGGGGTCGCCTCGGCGGCGGTGTCCGGCTCCTCCTCCGCGTCCGGCTCCTCGCGCTCCTCGGCCAGTTCGTCCGCGGCCTTGGCCGACATCGTGTCGTCGACCTCGGGGGTGCGCACGACGTCGTCGATCGCTTTGAGTACGTCGTCCCAGCTGCGGGCGATGATCTCGGCGATCGCATTCCAGCGCTTCTGCCCGGCCTTGCCGGTGAAGTGGTCGATTCCCCCGGACACGGTGCCCAGGCTGGGGTTGCCGTTGAAGAACTTGGTCACGGCGGGCAGTTCGCACACCGAACCGATGGACGACACGATCGCCAGTACGCCCGCCAGCGCGGACACCGACTCCTCGGTCGGCTTCTCCGATACCAACTCCTCGACCACCACCAGGTCGAACTGCTTGTCGGCGGCGGGCTCGAAAGCGTGCGCGTGCGCCGTGGCGAGGTCCGCCCACGCCGGGTGGTCGGCCAGATCGTGGTCGGTGTCGGAGCGGACGAACGCGACCAGGTCGGCGACGGACTCGCAGGCGTAGAGGTCCTCGTCCTTGCCCAGGAACGCCTCCCATTCGTCGCCGGCGTCGCGCCAGCGGGGCGCCCAGATGGTGTAGCGCTCACCGGCGGACAGGCTCAGGCGGATGGGCACGAGGTCAGCAGCCATGCGGCAAAGGATAGCGACGGCCCGCGAGCGCGCCCGGCGCGGCTGGCCCCTGCGGCCTACACCCTGCCGCCTACCCCCAGATGTCGGTGATCGCCGGGGCGCTGGCGGCATAACCGGTCTTGGGCAGGCCGTACATCTGCTCCACTGTGGACAGGACGTTGTAATGGCTGATCTGCTCGTTGTAGGTGCCGGGCTGGACGTGCGCGCCGTAGATGACGGTCGGGATCTGGTTGTGGGGGCCGCCATCGTCCTCGTCCCAGGTGACGATCAGCAAGCTGTTGTTGGCCACCGCCCAGTTGGCGTACCCGGACAGCTCGCGGTTCAGCCACGCGTCGCCCTGGGCGATCGAGCCGTCGTGCATGTTGTCGTCGTTGTCGGGGATGACGAACGACACCGTCGGCAGGGCGGCGTAGTTCCCCATCGGGAATGTGGAGAACGGCAGCGAGTTCGCCGGGGGCACGTTGGTGAAGTCGGCCCAGGGCACGTGCTTGCGCGCGTACTTGCCCGCGCTGCACACCGTCGACCCGACGGCGGGCAGCCCCTCGGCGTACCCGGCGAACGTGTAGCCGGCCGCCAGCAGCTCGGACGCCAGGTTGGGCGCGGCGCCGCCGTTCACCGGGCAGCCGTCGCCGGTCACCCCGAGGGTGCTGCCCGCGAAGAGCGCCAGGTAGTTCGGCTGGCTGGGGTGCGTCTCGGCGAACGACTGGGCCATGTTCGCGCCGTGGGCGGCGAGCGCGGTGATGAACGGCGCCGACCTGCTGCCGATGATGTGGCCCACGGAACGGTTTTCCTCCACCACGATGACGACGTGCGACGCCTGCGGAATCGCGGCCGCCGCCAGGCCGACCCGGGGGGCGGGGTGCGGGGCGGCCACGCCCGCCACCGCCACCGCGGCGATCAGCGCTCGGAAGGCCCATCTCGTCAGCTTGCCGGGACGTAGCACCCCGCGAGTGTAGGGGCGCTTCGGCGCCGCCGAGGGCACCGACGCGGGCCGCGGCGTGATTGTTATATAGGCTCAAACCCCGTGGAGGTACGCGTCGTTGAGCACCCGCTGGCGCTGGCACGCCTGACGACGATGCGCGACCGCCACACCGACGACGCGGGTTTCCGGGCCGCCTTGGCCGACCTGACCGCGCTGCTGGTCTACGAGGCCACCCGGGACGCGGCCATCGAGACGTATCCGATTCACACGCCGCTGGGCGAGACGCTCGGGGTGCGCCTGGCCGAGCCGCCGCTGCTGGTCGCCGTGCTGCGCGCCGGACTCGGCATGGTGGACCGGGCGCTCGCGCTGTCGCCGAGGTCCCGGGTCGGGTTCGTGGGAGTGGCCCGCGACGAGGAAACCCACCAGGCCCAAGGGTATTTCGAGTCGCTGCCCGATGACCTCGCCGGCGTTCCGGTCATGGTCCTCGACCCGATGCTGGCCACCGGCGGGTCGTTGAAACACACGGTGGGCCTGCTGCAGCGGCGCGGCGCAACGGACATCACCGTGCTGTGCGCGGTGGCCGCGCCGGAAGGCGTTGCGGCCCTTGAGAAGACAGCGCCGGGCGCGCGGCTGTTCACCGCGGCCGTCGACGACGAGCTGAACGAGAACGCCTACATCGTCCCTGGCCTCGGCGACGCGGGCGACCGCCAATACGGGCCCCGCTGAGTTCACCAGCCCCTGACCGCCGAGACCAGCTCGTTGCGCAGCGCGCCCGCCCGGGCGCGCGCCGAACCCAAGTCGCCGGCCACCGCGCAGCGAACCTCCATGTAGCACTTCAACTTCGGCTCGGTTCCCGAGGGACGCACCACCACCCGCGCCGACGCTCCGTCGTCACCACCGGTGAAGATGAGCGCGTCGCCGATGTCGGTGACGGTCGCGGCGAATCCGGCCAGTTGCGTCGGCGGATCCGCGCGCAGCCGGCGCATCAGCTCGGCGGCCTCGCCCGGACCGGCGACCCGGCGCGACACCGCCGCGACGTCGTGCACGCCATACCGTCGGGCCAGCGCGTCGAGCGCGCCGGGCACCGAGCTGCCGCGACCATTGAGCGCGGCGACCAGATCGCACACCAGCACCGCGGCGCTGATGCCGTCCTTGTCGCGCACCGCGTCCGGGTCGACGCAATGCCCGATGGCTTCCTCGTAGGCGTACACCAGGGTGCCGCCGGGCACCCCGCAATAGGGGCGGGCGTCGGCGCGCGCCAACCATTTGAAGCCGGTGCGGGTCTCGACGTGGGTGGCGCCGTAATGCCGGGCGATCGCCGCCAGCATCCGCGACGACACCACGGTGCTGGCCACCACGGTGGCCGGCGTGACAGGCCCGTGCGACAAGATGTAATCGCCCAGCAGCCAACCGGTTTCGTCGCCGGAGAGCATCCGCCACCCGGAGGCGGTCGGTATGCCGACCGCGCACCGGTCGGCGTCGGGGTCCAGCGCGATCGCGACGTCGGCCCCCACTTCGGCGGCCAGGGCGAGCAGCGCGTCGGTGGCGCCGGGCTCCTCGGGATTCGGGAAGGCGACGGTGGGGAAGTCGGGATCGGGCGCGAACTGCGCCGCGACGGTGTGGACGTCGTGAAATCCCGCGCGCCGCAATGCCTGCACCGCCACCGCGCCGCCGACTCCGTGCAGCGGGGTCAGCGCCACCCGAACGGATCCGTCCGCGCGGCGCACCGCGGCGGCGCGCTCGAGGTAGCGCTCGAGCAGATCGGTCTCGGCGGGTGCGACGGACTGCCGGCGGATTTGGTCGGCCGGGGGAGCGCCGGCCATCGCGGTCTCGATCTGATGGTCGGTGGGGGAGACGATCTGGATGCCGCCGCCGAAGTACACCTTGTAGCCGTTGTCGGCCGGCGGGTTGTGGGACGCCGTGATCTGGATGCCGGCGGCGGCCCCGGTGTGGCGAACCGCGAACGCGACCAGCGGCGTCGGCACCGGGCCGGGCAGCAACATGACCGAAAAGCCCTGCGCGGCAAGCACGTCCGCCGTCGCGGCGGCGAACGATTCCGAGCCGTGCCGGGCGTCGCCCCCGACCACCACGAGGGAACCGCGCGCAGGGCCCAGCACCTGTGCCACCGCCCACGTCGCACGCAGCACGACCGCGACATTCATCGCGTCGGGCCCGCCGCGCACCGGCCCGCGCAGGCCCGCGGTGCCGAAGGTGAGCGGGCGGGCGAACCGCGCCGCGAGTTCCCCCGCGTCGCAGGCGGCGAGCTCGGCCGCCGTCGCGGGGTCGGGGTCGTGCGCGATCCACTCCTCGGGCGTCATCGCTTCAGAGGCGGGCTAGAGGCGCTCGACGACGTCGGCCAGGAGCTTGCCCATCTTGGTTGTCGACGCCGCCCCCGCGGCCAGCACCTCGGCGTGGCTCAGCGGTTCGCCGGTGATGCCCGCGGCCAGGTTGGTCACCAGCGAGACGCCCAGCACCTCGGCGCCGGCCGCGCGGGCCGCGATCGTCTCGTGCACGGTCGACATGCCGACCAGGTCGGCGCCCAGCGTCCGCAGCATGCGCACTTCCGCCGGCGTCTCGTAGTGCGGCCCGGGCAGGCCGGCGTAGACGCCCTCGCGCAACTCCGGGTCGGCCCGGCGGGCGAGGTCGCGCAGCCGCGGCGCGTAGGCGTCCGTCAGGTCGACGAACTGCGGGCCGACCAACGGCGACCGCCCGGTCAGGTTGAGGTGGTCGCTGATCAGCACGGGGCTGCCGACCGCCAGGTCCGGGCGCAGCCCGCCCGCCGCGTTGGTCAGCACCACCACGCGGACCCCGGCGGCGCAGGCCGCCCGTACCGGGTGCACCACGTGGCACAGGTCGTGCCCCTCGTAGGCGTGCACGCGGCCGACCATGACCAGGACCCGGCGCTCGCCGACGCGCGTCGACAACAGCTCACCCGTGTGCCCGACGGCGGTCGGTGGCGCGAAGCCGGGCAGTTCGGCCTGGGGGAGCGCGACGGTCGGGGAGCCCAGCGCCGCGGCCGCAGGCGACCATCCCGACCCGAGGACCACGGCGACGTCGTGCGCGTCGACGCCGGTGCGTTCGGCGATGACGTCCGCCGCCCGCCGCGCGAGGTCGTCGGGGTCGGGCTCGCGGTCGCTCACACTGGGCGAGCCTATCCGGAGATCCGCACCTCATCGATGAAGTACTGGAGATTCACACCGGTGCGTTCCAGCGCCGAGCGGCAGGCCAGCGCGTCATCCTGTGTCGTGAATGGTCCCGCAATGACGGAACACACGTCATCCCAGAAAAAACCATCAAGTACGTACCAGCCGGTCGGGAGGCCGCCGGTGTGCCGCGCGATCATTGCCAGGCGGTGCCTTATCAGGCCCTCGTCCTCGACGTTGCTTTCTGCTGCCACTCCATTTCCTCTGACGTTTTTTCTTCGACGAACCCCCGGGCGTCGACTCCAACTGGAAGACAGAATGTCATACGATCGGCGAAGTCACATACTATTTGTTTCTGATTGGTTGAATAACAAACTGCCGGGCTGAGGAAAATCCCGCATTTTCGTAGGTGAGATACTGCAGGAGTGTCCCCAGTCGCCGCATCAGACACCGTCGAGGATGTCGTACGGCGGCGTGGCGCGGACCTTGTCGAACTGTCCCACTCAATTCATGCCGAACCGGAGTTGGCGTTCCACGAGCACCGCAGCTGCGCGAAGGCGCAGGCGCTCGTCGCCGAACGGGGATTCGAGGTCACCGAGGGCGCCGGTGGCCTGGACACCGCGTTCCGCGCCGACTTCGGCGGCGGACCGCTCGTCGTCGGGGTGTGCGCCGAGTACGACGCGCTCCCCGAGATCGGGCACGCCTGCGGGCACAACATCATCGCCGCGTCGGCCGTGGGCGCCGCGCTGGCGCTGGCCGAGGTCGCCGACGAACTCGGCCTGCGCGTTGCGCTGCTCGGCACGCCCGCCGAAGAGGCCGGCGGAGGCAAAGAGCTCATGTTGCGCGCCGGGGTCTTCGACGACGTCGCTGCGGCGGTGATGATCCATCCCGGGCCGGCCGACATCGCCGCCGCACGCTCGCTGGCGCTGTCCGAAGCGGTCGTGCACTACCGGGGCAAGGAATCGCACGCGGCCGTGGCACCGCACCTGGGGGTCAATGCCGCCGATGCGGTGACCGTCGCGCAGGTGGCCGTCGGGCTGCTGCGGCAGCAGTTCGCGCCCGGTCAGCTGGCGCACGGCATCGTCGTCGACGGCGGGCAGGCGGTCAACGTCATCCCCGGGCACGCCAGCCTGCAGTACGCGATGCGGGCGCTCGAGTCGGATTCGCTCGGCGAGCTGGAGGGCAGGATGTTCGCGTGCTTCGCCGCCGGCGCGCTGGCCACCGGATGCGAATACGAGATCGACCAGCCGGCCCCGCATTATGCGGAGCTCGCTCCCGACCCCTGGCTGGCCGACGTCTTTCGCGAGGAGATGCGCCGGCTCGGGCGCGAGCCGGTGGCGCGCGAGCTCGAGGCGGGCCTGCCCATGGGCAGCACCGACATGGGCAACGTGACGCAGCTGATGCCGGGGATCCATCCCATCGTCAGGGTCGACGCCGGCGGCGCCACGGTGCACCAGCGCGCCTTCGCCGCGGCCGCCGCCGGACCCAGCGCCGACCGGGCCGTCGTGGAGGGCGCAATCATGCTGGCGCGCACGGTGGTTCACCTGGCCCAGGCGCCCGAGGAGCGCGACCGGGTCATGTCCGCGCACGAACGCCGGGGACACGCATGAGCCTCGCCGAGGCCGCCGAATCCTGGCTGGCCGCGCACGCCGACGACCTGGTGGAGTGGCGCCGGCACATCCACCGCCATCCGGAACTGGGCCGGCAGGAGTACGCCACCACCCAGTTCGTCGCCGAGCGACTGGCCGACGCCGGCCTCAACCCCAAGGTGCTGCCCGGCGGGACCGGGCTGGTGTGCGATCTCGGTCCCGAGTCAGAGCCGCGCATCGCGCTGCGTGCCGACATCGATGCGCTGCCCATGGCCGAGCGGACCGGCGCCCCGTACGCCTCGCACATGCCCAATGTCGCGCACGCCTGCGGCCACGACGCGCACACCGCGATCTTGCTGGGCACCGCGCAGGTGCTGGCCTCGGTGCCGGAACTTCCGGTAGCGGTCCGGCTGATCTTCCAGGCGGCCGAGGAGCTGATGCCCGGCGGCGCGATCGACGCCATCGCCGCGGGGGCGATCAACGGGGTCTCGCGAATCTTCGCCCTGCACTGCGATCCCCACCTCACGGTCGGCCGGGTCGCGGTGCGCCCGGGCCCGATCACGTCGGCCGCCGACTCGATAGAGATCACGCTGTACTCGCCCGGCGGGCACACCTCGCGCCCGCACCTGACCGCCGACCTCGTCTACGGTCTGGGCACCCTGATCACCGGGCTGCCCGGCGTGCTGTCGCGCCGCATCGACCCCCGCAACGCCACCGTGCTGGTCTGGGGCGCGGTCAACGCGGGCGTGGCCGCCAACGCCATTCCGCAGAACGGCGTGCTGTCCGGCACCGTCCGCACCGCCAGCCGCCAGACGTGGGTCGGGCTCGAGGCGATCATCCGCCAGGCCGTGGCGTCACTCCTGTCGCCGCTGGCGATCGAGCACACGCTGCGCTACCACCGCGGCGTTCCGCCGGTGGTCAACGAGGAGGTTTCGACGCACATCCTCACCCACGCCATCGAGGCCGTCGGGCCGGAGGTGCTGGCGGATACCCGGCAATCCGGGGGTGGCGAGGACTTCTCCTGGTACCTGGAGGAGATCCCCGGCGCGATGGCGCGCCTGGGCGTCTGGCCGGGGGAGGGCCCCCAGCTCGACCTGCACCAGCCCACGTTCGACCTCGACGAGCGGGCCCTGGCGATCGGGGTGCGCCTGATGGTCAACATCATCGAGCAGTCGGCCGTTTTGTAGGTCCACGAGAGTGCGTGTCGGTACACCGACACGCCGCGTGTAACGGCATTTCGCGCACGCTCGGCGGGTGAATTGTGGGCGAGGCGACGGACGCTGAAGATGGCGCCCGTGCACGCAGAGCTCAGCGGGCTGCTCGACATTCAGGGTGGAGTGGTCACGACGGCGCAGGCATTGACATTCCTCACTCGCCGCGGTCTTGAAGCACACGTCAATGCCTCTGAGCTGCAGCAGGTTTGGCGCGGCGTCTATGGCCGCGGTGAAATGACCGTTGCCTTGCGGTTGCGCGGGCTGGACCTGGCGTGCGGTACCAAGGTGGCGGTGTGTCTCAACACGGCCGCGGCGGCCTACGGCTTCGACACCGAAGGCCATGCCGACCTGCATGTGCTCAATCCCGGCGGCCGCCAATTGCGACCGACGGAAGGCCTGGTGGTGCACCGGCGTGCCGCAGCGCCGCTGACCGAGGTTGCCGGACGGCCGGCCACCGCACCCGCGTGGACGGCGATCGAGGTCGCCCGGGGACTGCGCCGGCCGCGAGCCCTGGCCACGCTGGACGCCGCGCTGCGCAGCGGACGCTGCAGCCGTGACGAGTTGGTCCGGACGCTCAGGCTGCAGTCCGGCCGTCGCGGCGTCGTCAACGTGCGCGAGTTGCTGCCTCTGGCGTCTCCGCTGTCCGAGTCGCCGATGGAGAGTGAGGCGCGGCTCGTCATGATCGACGGCGGGCTACCCCCGCCCGTACTGCAGTACGAGGTCGTGGACCTCGAGGGAAACGTCTGGCGGCTCGATTTCGCCTGGCCCGAGTATCGCGTCGCCGCGGAGTACGACGGCGTCGACTGGCACAGCGGACCCGGTGCGTTCGTTCGCGACCGCCGGCGCACCGCGGCATTGCAGGACCTCGGCTGGGTCGTGGTGCCCATCATCGCCGGGGACGTGCGGTATCGGCCCCGCGAACTCGTCGCCCGGATCGAGCGGCGATTCGATCGCGCAGCGTGAGCGTGCGCGAATTGCCGGCAATTACGGCGTGTCGGTGTACCGACACGCGCGCTCGCGGTGGGCCCTAAGGGCTGGGCCCCGGGCCGATGTTGCTGGCCGGCCGGGTCCGCAGGTCGTGCACGTAGTCGCTGGGCGCCCCCGCGATCTCGGCGGCGTCGGCCATGACGCCCAGATACCGCGCCGACGGCAGGCCGCCCTCCCAGGCGTCCAGCACATACAGCCAAGCCAGCACCGGATCGGTGTCGGTGTCCGACGAGATCCGCTCCACCCGGCAGCGGATCTTCTTGTGCACGCCGAACTCCGATCCTTCCCAGCGGTCCAGGTTGTTCTCGTCGGCGGGCGTCATGTCGTAGAGGACGACGAACACCCGGGAACCCGGGTCCTCCACGATGGTGGCCAGGGCGCCCTCCCAGCCGATGTCCTCGCCGCCGAACGTCAATCGCCACCCGTGCAGCCAGCCGGTGCCCGCCATCGGCGAATGCGGCGCGCGCTTCAGCATCTGCTCGGGATCCATGTTCGACCCGTAAGCGGCGTAGAGCGGCACGGGGAAAGCTTAAACGGCGCCTGCCCGCGGTTTGTTCACCCCGAGCGCTTCGTTCGCCCTCCGACTACGTTTGAACCGTGCTGACCCGCATCGTGATCCTCGGCGGAGGCCCGGCCGGTTACGAAGCCGCGCTCGTCGCCGCCAGTTCCCACCCCGATTCGGCGCACGTCACCGTGATCGACTCCGAGGGCATCGGCGGGGCGGCGGTGCTGGACGACTGCGTGCCCTCCAAGACGTTCATCGCCTCGACCGGACTGCGCACCGAACTGCGGCGGGCGCCGCTGCTGGGCTTCGACATCGACTTCGAGGACGCGAAGATCTCGCTGCCGCAGATCCACGAGCGGGTCAGGCGCCTGGCCACCGAGCAGTCGGCCGATATCACCGCGCAGCTGGTCAACGTGGGAGTGCACGTGGTCGCCGGTCGCGGCGAGCTGGTCGACCCGACACCCGGGCTGGCCCGCCACCGCATCCGGGCCACGCATTCCGATCCGGGGCCCGACGGCCCCGTCACCAGCGAATACGACGCCGACGTCGTACTGATCGCCACCGGGGCCAGCCCGCGGATCCTGCCGTCCGCGCAGCCCGACGGCGAGCGCATCCTGACCTGGCGGCAGCTCTACAACCTCGAAGCGCTGCCCGAGCACCTGATCGTCGTCGGCTCCGGGGTGACCGGTGCGGAGTTCGTGCACGCCTACACCGAGCTGGGCGTGCCGGTCACGGTCGTCGCCAGCCAGGACCGGGTGCTGCCCTACGAGGACGCCGACGCCGCGCTGGTCCTGGAGGAGGCGTTCTCGGAACGGGGCGTCCAGCTGGTCAAGAACGCCCGCGCCGCCTCGGTGACCCGCACCGACACCGGCGTCCTGGTCACGCTGACCGACGGCCGCACCGTCGAGGGCAGCCACGCGCTGATGACCATCGGCTCGGTGCCCAACACCGGCGGGCTCGGCCTGGACCGCGTCGGCATCGAGCTCGGCCGGGGCAACTACATCACCGTGGACCGGGTCTCGCGGACCTCGGTGCTCGGCATCTACGCCGCGGGCGACTGCACCGGCCTGCTGCCGCTGGCCTCGGTCGCCGCCATGCAGGGCCGGATCGCGATGTACCACGCGCTCGGCGAGGGCGTCACCCCGATCCGGCTGCGCACGGTCGCGGCGACGGTGTTCACCAGGCCCGAGATCGCCGCCGTCGGCGTGCCCCAATCGGCGATCGACGACGGCTCGGTGACGGCGCGCACCATCATGCTGCCGCTGCGCACCAACGCGCGGGCGAAGATGTCGGGCCTGCGGCAGGGTTTCGTCAAGATCTTCTGCCGGCGGTCCACCGGCGTGGTGATCGGCGGCGTGGTGGTGGCGCCGATCGCGTCCGAGCTGATCCTGCCGATCGCCGTCGCCGTCACCAACAGCATCACCGTCAACGAGTTGGCGCAGACGCTGGCGGTGTACCCGTCGCTGTCCGGGTCGATCACCGAGGCCGCCCGCCGGCTGATGGCGCACGACGATCTCGACTGAACGCTAGCCTGGGTGGGCATCGTGCTACTGACGAGTAACCGACAGGAGGAGTTTCTCCCGTGAGCGACCCGATCCACGCGCCCTTCGAGCAGAGCTCGGCCTCGGTGCTCGGACCGCGGCAACGCCGGGAGGCCTGGGAACGGCTCGGCACCGAGCAGTTCGACGTGGTGGTCATCGGCGGCGGGGTGGTGGGCTCCGGATGCGCCCTGGACGCCGCGACCCGCGGGCTGAAGGTGGCGCTGGTGGAGGCGCGCGACTTCGCGTCGGGCACCTCGAGCCGCTCGTCGAAGATGTTCCACGGCGGCCTGCGCTACCTCGAACAACTCGAGTTCGGGCTGGTGCGCGAGGCGCTCCACGAGCGCGAGCTGTCGCTGACCACGCTGGCGCCACATTTGGTCAAGCCGCTGCCGTTCCTGTTTCCGCTCACCCATCGGGTCTGGGAGCGGCCCTACACGGCCGCCGGCATCTTCCTCTACGACCGGCTCGGCGGCGCCAAATCCGTTCCGGCGCAGAAGCATCTGACGCGCGCCGGGGCGCTGCGATTAAGTCCCGGCTTGAAGCGGACGTCCTTGATCGGCGGCATCCGCTACTACGACACCGTCGTCGACGACGCCCGCCACACCATGACCGTCGCGCGCACCGCCGCGCACTACGGTGCGGTGGTGCGATCCTCGACCCAGGTGGTGGCGCTGGTGCGGGAGGGCGATCGGGTGACCGGCGTGCGCGTCCGCGACTCCGAGGACGGCGCCATCACCGAGGTGCGCGGCCACGTCGTCGTCAACGCGACCGGCGTCTGGACCGACGAGATCCAGGCGCTGTCCAAGCAGCGCGGGCGTTTTCAGGTCCGCGCGTCCAAGGGTGTGCACGTGGTGGTGCCGCGGGACCGGATCGTCAGCGACGTCGCGATCATCCTGCGCACCGAGAAGTCGGTGATGTTCGTCGTCCCGTGGGGCAACCACTGGATCATCGGGACCACCGACACCGACTGGAACCTGGACCTGGCCCACCCCGCCGCGACCAAGGCCGACATCGACTACATCCTCGGCACCGTCAACACCGTGCTGGCCACCCCGCTGACACACGCCGACATCGACGGGGTCTATGCCGGGCTGCGGCCGCTGCTCGCGGGGGAGAGCGAGGAGACGTCCAAGCTGTCGCGCGAGCACGCCGTCGCGGTGCCCGCCCCCGGGCTGGTGGCGATCGCCGGCGGCAAGTACACCACCTACCGGGTGATGGCCGCCGACGCGATCGACGCGGCGGTGCAGTTCGTCCCGGCCCGGGTGGCGCCGTCGATCACCGAGAAGGTCAGCCTGCTGGGCGCCGATGGGTACTTCGCGCTGGTCAACCAGGCCGAACACGTGGCCGCGCTGCACGGTCTGCACCCGTACCGCGTGCGTCACCTGCTGGACCGCTACGGGTCGCTGATCGGTGACGTGCTGGAACTGGCGGCCGGGAGTCCGGAGTTCTTGCAGCCGCTCAACGAGGCGCCGGGCTACCTGAAGGTGGAGGCGCTGTACGCCGTCGTGGCCGAGGGGGCCCTGCACCTCGAGGACATCCTGGCGCGCCGGATGCGCATCTCGATCGAGTACTCCCACCGCGGCGTCGACTGCGCCCGGGAGGTGGCCGAAGCGGTCGCGCCCGTACTGGGATGGAGCGCCGACGACGTCGAGCGCGAGGTCGCCAATTACACCGCGCGGGTGGAGGCCGAGATCCTTTCGCAGGCCCAACCCGACGACGTGTCGGCCGACGAGTTACGGGCCTCCGCCCCGGAGGCACGCGCCGAGATCCTCGAGCCGGTGCCGCTCAATTGAGGTTGTGTTGAGGCCCGCGCCCCTGCCGGTGCGGGACGGCCTGGGGCCCGCCCGGCTGCGGCTGCGCGGCGGTTCGGTGGTCGACGAGTTGGGCGCGCGGTTCGGGGAGGCGGTCCGCTCGAAGGTGCTGGCCGGGGAGGTCGTGGACGCCGACGGCGCGGTGGTCGACGAGGCCACGGTCCTGCCCGCCGGATCGCACGTCTACCTGTACCGCGAGTTGCCCGTTGAAGTTTCGGTGCCCTTCGAGATGCCGGTGCTCCATCGCGACGGGAACATCGTGGTGGTCGACAAGCCGCACTTCCTGGCCACCATGCCGCGCGGGCAGCACGTCGTGCAGACCGCGCTGGTGCGGCTGCGCCGTGAGCTGGGGCTGCCGGAGCTGAGCCCGGCCCATCGGCTGGACCGGCTGACCGCCGGGGTGCTGGTCTTTACGACCCGCCGCGAGGTGCGGGGGGCCTACCAGACGCTGTTCGCCCGCGGGCTCGTCACCAAGACCTATCTCGCGCGGGCCGCCGACGACCCGGGCCTGGCTTTCCCGCGTGTCGTGCGCAGCCGCATCGTCAAGCGCCGGGGGCGCCTGCAGGCCGCCTGCGAGCCGGGTGCGCCCAACGCGGAGACGTTGGTGGACAAGGTTTCCGACGGCCTGTACCGGCTGATGCCGCGCACCGGACGCACCCACCAGCTGCGGGTGCACATGGCCTCGCTGGGGATCCCGATCGAAGGAGACCCGTTGTATCCCAACGTGATCGACGTGCCGGCCGACGACTTCAGCGCGCCGCTGCGCCTGCTGGCCCAGCGCCTCGAGTTCGACGACCCCGTGACGGGAGCGCGGCGTGCGTTCGTCAGCCGCCGACCGGGTCCCTAGCCCCGTGTCACCGCCGCCGCCCGCCGGAGTCGACGCCGGTGACATGGACGTCCAAGGCATCCGCACCCGGATCTTTCAGGTCGACCCGGCCAACACGCTGACACCGCTGGTGCTGCTCCACGGTGCGGGGACCGACTCGGCCCTGGTCTCTTTCGGTTCGGCGTTGCCTTCCCTGGGGCGGAGCCGTCGCGTCATCGCGCCGGACCTGCCCGGGTACGGCGAGACCGAATTCACCGACTCGCCGTATTCCATTCCCTGGTACGCGGACTGGATCGCCGCGCTGATTCACCGGCTCGGCGTGGACCGGGTCGACCTCGCGGGGCTGTCGCTCGGGGGATGGATCACGCTCGAGGTGGCCATCGGCCAGCCCGGCTTGGTGCGCCGCATTGTCCCCATCAACCCCGGGGGCGTCACCGAGCGCTTCAAGTACCTGCGCATCGCGCGTTATCTCGCGAACCACCCGGCGGTGAACAGTTGGATGTACAGGTCGTATGCCCACATGGGTCGCCGCCTGACCAGGATGCAGTTGCGCCGTATCATCGAGAACCCGGCGGCGCTGACCGACGAGCTGGTCGACGTGGTCCTCGTCAATTGCCGGAATCCCCATGCGGGAGAAGCGTTTTCGGCCACGCAGCGATGGGCGTTCGGCCTCGGGCCGCAGGGTTGGTCGCTCGTGCCCAGGCTGCCGCAAGTCGCGGCCAAAACTCTGGTGATCGCCGGCCGCAACGACAAGATCGTGCCCGTGGCGGATTCGGTCCGAGCCGCCCAGCTCGTCCAGCACGGCGACGTGCGCATCCTGGAACCGTGCGGACACTGGCTGGTGCGCGACCGCCCGACCGAGTTCGTCGAAGCCGTGGACGAGTTCCTCGCCTGACCCGGTCCTGTCGTACGCCGGTGGCATGATCGAACACATGTTCGAGGATGTGCGGGCGGGGTTCGATGAGATGTTCGAGCGGCAGTATCCGTCGTCGACGGCGCAGTCCGCGGCGTTGCTGGAGCGGGTCGGCGCGGCGGCGCGGGCGGAGAACCGGGCGGCCGCGGAGCAGTTGGTGGCGATCGGGGAGCTGTTCGGCTACCGGTTGTCGCGGTGTTCGGACACCGAGGATTGGGCGATCGACACGATGGCGGCGGTGGCCGCGGAGGTGGGCGCCCACCTGCGGATCTCCCAGGGGCTGGCCGCTAGCCGGCTGCGCTACGCGCGGGCGCTGCGCGAGCGGCTGCCCAGGGTGGGGGAGGTCTTCGCCGCCGGGGACATCGATTATCGGATGTTCACCACGATCGTGTATCGCACCGATCTGATCGATGACCCTGACGTGCTCGCGAAGGTGGATGCGCAGTTGGCGGCCAATGTGGGTCGCTGGCCGTCGCTGACGCAGGGCCGGTTGGGCGCCCAGGTGGACAAGATCGTGGCGCGCGCGGATGCCGACGCGGTGCGCCGGCGCCGCCAGGAGCCGCGCCGATCGGGAGGTGTGGATCGGGGACGCCGGGGGCGGGATGGCCCGCATCGAGGGCAGCCTGTTCAGCCCCGATGCCCACGCCCTCGACGCGCGGCTGGACGCGTTGGCGGGCACCGTGTGCCCGCATGATCCGCGCACCGCGGTGCAGCGCCGCGCGGATGCGTTGGGGGCGTTGGCCGCCGGGGCGGATCGGCTGGGGTGTCGCTGCGGGCGCGCGGAGTGTGCGGCCGGCGCGCGGCGGCCGGCCTCCCCGGTGGTGATCCATGTGATCGCCGAGCAGGCCACCCTGGAGGGCACCGGCGCCGCGCCGGCCTCGCTGTGGGGCGCGGACGGGTTGATCAGCCCCGACCTGGTGGCCGAGCTGGCCGCTCGGCCAAGCTGGTGCCGCTGGTCCATCCCGGTGACGCGCCACCGGAGCGCGGCTACACCCCCTCGGCGGCGCTGGCCGCGTTCGTGCGCTGCCGGGATTTGACGTGTCGGTGGCCGGGCTGCGATGTGCCGGCCTCGGCCTGCGAGCTGGATCACACGATCCCCTACGGCCAGGGTGGGCCCACCCATGCCGGCAACCTCAAATGTTATTGCCCGACCCATCATTTGGTGAAAACGTTTTGGGGCTGGACCGAACAGCAGCTGGCCGACGGGACGCTGATCTTGACCTCCCCGGCCGGCCGCACCTATGTCACCACCCCGGGCAGCGCGCTGTTGTTCCCCAGCCTGTGCTACGCGGTGGGCGGGATGCCCACCGTCGAAGCCGACCCGCACCCGCAGGACTACTGCGCCGAGCGCACCGCCATGATGCCGCGCCGCACCCGCACCCGCGCCCAACACCACGCCACGCGGGTGGCCACCGAACGCCGCCACAACCGACAGGCCCGCCAAGCCCAACATGCCTGCACGGATCCGAACTTCCTGCACCGGGCGCACGACCCGGCTGCCCGCCGGGCGGCGACTTCCGTTCGGCCTGACTGTAACCATGGACGGCCGCCAGGGCGCGGAACTGGTGGCGATGCTGAGGCTGCCGAAGACGATCCCCGTCCACTTCGACGACTACGGGGTTTTCGCGTCGCCGTTGGCCGATTTCACGCGCGAGATGCAATCCCGCGGCCTGGCCGACCGGATCATCGAGGTCCAATGCGGCGCCTCGGTGACCGTGTGACCCGAAAACTCGTGGCTAACTAACGTCACAGGTATATCGTTCGTCGCATCCGGTACAAATGGGGAATGGTCCGGGCTGCACGGGAGGCGTCGATGCGCAATGTTTCAGGGTTCGTCGCGGCCTAGTCGACGCAATTTTCCAGTGGCGTTACCTGCGCAGGGAGGGTAAGGATCCTGGATCTGTTCGCGCCTCCCGAGATCATTTCGGCGCTGATCCACACCGGGCCCGGGGCGGGCTCGATGATCGAGGCCTCCGGCGCGTGGCAGCAACTGGCCGTCGAGCTGGAGAACTCGGTCGCCGTCTACGCGTCGACCTTGTCCGGACTGATCGAAACCTGGAGCGGTCCGTCCGCGATGGCGATGGTCCAGTCGGTGCAGCCCTATCTCATCTGGCTGCGCACCACCGCGCAGCAGTCGCAGCAGATGGGCGCCTCCGCCGAGGCGGCGGCGCTGGCGTTTTCCGCCGTCCGCGCGGCGGTGGTCACCCCGGCGCAGGTCAGCGCCAACCGGACGCGGCTGGCGCAGTTGCTGGCCACCAACCGGTTCGGCAGCAACACGGCGGCGATCGCCGAGACCGAGGCCGCAGTACCAGACCATGTGGGCGAACAACTCGGCGGCGATGACCCGGTATCAGGCCGCCTCGGCGCAGGCCACGGCGCTGCCGCAGTTCTCGTCGCCGCTGACGATCGCCAATCCGACGGGGATGGCCACCCAGGCCGCCGCGGTGCCGGCGGCGACCGCCCCTACCTCGGCGCAGTCCGTCATCGACCAGATCGGGTCCTTCTTCTCGTCGATCCTCACCACCCCCGGCGGCTTCGACCCCAACGTCGGCTGGTTCGGACTGGCCAACGCCTGGGGGAACCAGTTCCTGTCGTCCGGGTTCCCCATCAACCTCCTCGGTGTGGAGGCGCAGCTGGCGACGGCCCAGGGGGTTCAGTCGGTGGGCGGCGAGGTCGGCCAGGGCCTGGCGGAAGGAGAGGCCGCGCTGGGGGCGGCGGAGGCGAACCTCGCGAACGCGATCAAGGCCGCCGTACCGGCCACAGCGCCCACGGCGGCGGTCGGCGTGGGAGTCACGGTGGGCAAGCTGACCGCCCCGCCCGCCGTGGTGGGGCTCTTGCCGGCGGCGCAGTCGCCGGTGCAACTCGCCTCGTCGGCGTCGCCGCTGCCCGCGGGGAGTTCGGGGCTGACGATGCCGATGATGCCGATGATGGTGCCGCCGCCGATCTCGGCGGGCAGTGGCTGGCGCAAGAGGAAGCAGCAGAACCTCGAAGACGCGGAATACGCCACGGGGCTACCGAAAAAGGTGGTGCAAAGGCCCCCAAGCGGGGGATGAGGGCCGACCATGGTGCCCCACCCCAGCGGACGCAGCAGTAGGACACCGGAAATCCCCGCGGTGTCCACTGCGCCGCACTCGTCCGACGGTTCTGCGGGTTGACCCGTGATGGATTTCGGCATGCTGCCGCCCGAGATCACCTCGGCGCTGATTCACTCGGGGCCCGGGGCCGGGTCGCTGATCGAGGCTTCCAGCGTCTGGCAGCAGCTGAGCATCGAGCTCGAGGCGTCGCTCGGCAGCTACGTCTCGGAGGTGTCGTCGCTGACCGCCGCCTGGCGTGGTCCGTCCTCGTTGGACATGGCCGCGGCGGTCGAACCGTACTTCGACTGGTTGCGCATGACCGCACAGCAGTGCGAGCGGGTCGCCGCGTCGGTGCGGGCGGTGGTGGCGGCCTTCGAGCTGACGCACTTCACGGTGGTGCCGCCCGCCGTGGTCGCCGCCAACCGGACGCGGTTGGCCTTCCTGTTGGCCACCAACTTCTTCGGGATCAACATGCCGGCGATCGCCGAAACCGAGGCCGAGTACGTCACCATGTGGATCAACAACTCCACGTCGATGTACCGATATGCCGCAACCTCAGCCGGCGTCCTTGTGCCGCAACAATTCTCGCCTCCGCCTACGATTGTCAATCCCGCCGGAACGGCCGCCCAGGCCGCCGCGGTGCCCGCACCGACCACCTTGAGCTCCGCGCAGTCGGTCATCGACCAAATCGGGTCCCTGCTGACGTCGATCGTCAGCACCCCGGGCGGCTTCAACCCGAACAAGGGGTGGTTCGGACTCGCCAACACCTGGGCGAACCAGACGATCGCCGCCGGCGGATGGCCGGTCGGCCTCCTCGGTGTCCTGGCGCAATTGCAGACCGCCAGCGGCTTTCAGTCGCTGGGCGGCGAAGTCGGCACCGGCCTGGCGGAAGGCGAGGCCGGCTTGGCGGCGGCCGAGGCGCAATTCGCCAATGCCCTGGGCGCAAGCGGATGGGCGGCAGCCCCCACCGCGCAGGTGGGTGCCGGCGTCTTGGTCGGCAAGCTGGTCGCGCCGCCCGGCGTGGTGGGACTGTTCCCGTCGGCCGAACAGGTGCAGCTCGCCTCGGCGGTGTCCGCGCTCCCCGCGAAAACCCCGCCGGGGCTTGGGATGCCGATGACGCCGATGGTCCCGGGCGCAGGGGGCAAGCGCCGGCGCGAGGGGCGGGATTACGACAACATCGAGTACGGATCGGAGCTGCTGGGCACCGTGATGCAACGGCCGCCGTCAGCGGGGTAGCGTCTCCGGTTCGTCCTCGCTGAGCGCGAAGTAGCTCTCCTCCTCCTGCACGAAGTGCAGGCGGAGCAGTGCGTACAGCCCATACAGACACGCGAGCAGGTCGTCGACCTGGCCGGGGCCTATGGCGCCGTTGCTTTGCGCCAGCGAAAGGTGCGCGCCGATCCGGTCGGACAGGCGTTGTATCTCGGCGTGAGCCCGGCTCATGGTCGCGGTGGCTTCGTCGCCGCCCAGCGGTCGGGCCAGCGCGGGGTAGAGCTGGGTTTCCTCCTGGCACTCGTGGGGCAAGATCCGCTCGGCGAGCAGGGTGTGCGCGCGGGTAATCGCTTGCAGTGCCGCTTCATCGGGTGCCGCGGCCAGCCGGTCGGCCGCCTCCCGCAGCACGCGGATCTGGTCGCGCAACTGGTCGTGCTCGGCGTCGAAGCGCCGCAGCATCTCCGCGGTGCGCCGCGGCAGGTCGACCTCGACGTCCGGGTTGCCGCGCAAGGCCCGCAACGCGTTTGCGATCACGGCGACGTCGATGCCCTCCTGCAGCAGCGCCCCCGCGGCCGGCGGCAGCCAGCCGAGCGCGGCGACCACCATCGCGGCCACCGAAAGCCCCATCCCGACGACGGCGCTCTGCACGGCGATGCGCCGCGACCAGCGGGCGATGTCCATCGCGTCGGCGAGCCGCTCCAGCCGGTCGGTGGTCAGCACGATGTCGGCGGCCTCGGACGACGCGCTGGTCCCGCGGGCGCCCATCGCCACCCCGACGCTCGCGGTGGCCAGCGCGGGGGCGTCGTTGACCCCGTCGCCGACCATCACGGTGACCGCGCGGTCCTTTTCGGCGCGTACGGCGGCGACCTTGTCGGCCGGGCTCTGCCGGGAGTAGACCTCGTCGAGGCCCAGCACGTCGCCGACCTCGCGGGCCGGTTCCGCGCGGTCCCCGGTGAGCATCACCAGCCGGTTCAGCCCGGCGCTGCGCAGCCGGCGCACGGTCCGGGGCGCGTGGCGGCGCAGCGGGTCGCGCAGCAGCACCGCGCCCGCCGGTTGCCCGTCGATGCGGACCCAGGTGATCGCCGCGGCGTCCAGCAGGGCCCGGTTCACCGCCGCGCGGGCCCAGGCCGCCGACGGGGTGTCGCCGTCGAACTTGCCGACCTCGATGCGCAGGCCGTCGACGGTGCCGGTGACCCCCCGCCCCGGTTCTTCCGCCACCGCGGTGGGCAGCGACAGAGCCAGCCCGCGGACACCCGCCTCGGTGACGATCGCCTCGGCCAGCACGTGGGGGGACATCTGGTCCACCGAGGCCGCCAGCCGCAGGATCTCGACGGCATCGCGCCCCGGTGCGGCCACGACGTCGACGACGACCGGGCGTCCCATGGTCAGTGTCCCGGTCTTGTCCATCACCAAAGTGGTTGCGCGACCGAGGGTTTCCAGCGCGCCGCCGTTGCGGATCACGACGCCGTGCCGCGAGGCCCGCGACAGCCCGGACACGATGGCGACCGGAGCGGCGAGCAGGAGCGGGCACGGGGTCGCCACCACCAGCACCGCCACCGCCCGCACCGCCGATCCGCTGGCCAGCCACGCCGCACCCGCCACCGCCAGCGTCAACGGCAGGAACCAGGCCGCATAGCGGTCGGCCAGCCGCACCAGCGGCGCGTCCTGGGCGCCGGCCTCCTCGGCGAGCCGGACGATCCCCGCATACGTGCTGTCGGCGGCGGTGGCGGTGGCCCGCATCTCGAACGCCGCGCCCGCGTTGACCACTCCGCTGCGCACCGCATCGCCGGAGGCTCGCTCGACCTGCAACGGCTCGCCGGTCAGGACGGACTCGTCGAGCACCGCCGGCGTGCCGGTGATGCGGCCGTCCACGGGCACCACCTCGCCCGGGCCGACCACCAACACGTCGTCGACGGCCACCTCGTCCAGCGCGACCACGCTCACCGTCGACCCGGCCCGGCGGCGCGCGAAGCGCGGCGCCCGCTCCAGCAGCGCCCGCAGGTCATGGGTGGCGCGCCGCTCGGCCGCCGCCTCCAGCGCCCGGCCCCCGGCCAGCATCACCGCGATCAACGCCCCCGCGAGATACTCGCCCACCAACAGCGTCCCGACCAGCGACAGGACGGCGATCACGTCGACGCCGACCCGCCCCCGGCGCAAGGCGGCCAGCACCCACACCACCGCGGGGGCGAGGGCCACCAGGGTGCCGGCGACCCAGCACCCGTCGGCCAGCCGGCGCAAGCCGGCCAGCCACGCGATTCCCCCGAGGGCCAATGCGCCGACCGTCACCCCGACCAGGACGGGCCCGATCAGCCGGCCAGCCGTGCGAGGCCCGCGGAACCCCTACCGCTCACACCGTTTCCCTTCGGCGCCATCACGTGAGCCTCGCCAGCCCACCCCGCGCTGGCTAGGGCCAGAAGTCGCAGACCCTAGGACCTATTGAGGCTTAATTGAGGACTGAGGTCACTAGAAGGGCCGGCGAAGTTCTGGTGAACATGGTGGCGTGACTGCTACCCCTGCTGCCGGCGCTTCTGCCGGTTCGATGCCGATCTCCACCATCACCGGCGACCCCGTGGCGCGCGTCGCGGCCGACGCCACGGTCGCCGACGCCGCCAAGGCCATGGTGGCCGGCGACTGCGGGGCGATCGTCGTCGGCGACGACGCGCGGCCCGCCGCGCTGCTGAGCGAGCGCGACGTCGTGCGCGTGGTCGCCGCCGGCGACGACCCGGCCGGCGTGCGGGCCATCGACGTGGCCAGCACGAAGCTGGTGTGGTGCGACGCCGAGGCGACGGTGAACCAGGCCGCGGCCCGGATGATGGACCGCTACATCCGCCACGTCCTGGTGGAGCGCGATGGCGCGCTGGCCGGCATCGTCTCGGCCCGCGACCTGCTGGGCGTCTACTGCGCCTACGGCGCCGACGCGGATCTCGATCTCGCGTGAACGCCGCGGATCCCTCCGGCCGCCCTCGTCGGGGGCAGCCTGACCGCCCTGGCGGGCTGGGACCTGTGGCAGCGCCGCCACACCATCCTGCGCAACTACCCGATCGTCGGGCACCTGCGGTTCCTCCTGGAAGCGGTCGGCCCGGAGCTGCGCCAGTACATCGTCACCGACAACGACGCCGAGCGGCCCTTCAGCCGCGACCAACGGCGCTGGGTGTACACGTCATCGAAGCTGGCCAACCGGTACTTCGGCTTCGGCACCGACAACGACCTGGAGCGGGTCCACAACTATCCCATCATCAAGCATGCGGCGTTCCCGGTGCCGGCCCCCGCGGGCGAGCCGGAGCATCCGGACCCCGCGGTGCCGTTGCCGGCGGCGAAGGTGCTCGGCGGCGCCCGGGGCCGGGCCAAGGCCTTCCGGCCGTCGTCGCTGGTCAACATCTCCGCGATGAGCTTCGGGTCGCTGTCCGGCGCGGCCATCACCGCGCTCAACAAGGGCGCGGCCATGGCCGGCGCCCTGCACACCACCGGCGAGGGCGGGGTGTCGCCCTACCACCTGAACGGCGGCGACCTGGTCTGGCAGATCGGCACCGGCTACTTCGGCTGCCGCAACGACGACGGCACCTTCAGCCTTCCCCGCCTGGTCGACCGGGTGGCGGCCACGCCGTCGATCCGGGCCATCGAGATCAAGCTCAGCCAGGGCGCCAAGCCGGGCCTGGGCGGCATGCTGCCCGGCGCCAAGGTCACCCCCGAGATCGCCGCCATCCGCGGCATTCCGGTCGGGGTGGACTGCAAGAGCCCGGCCGGGCACTCCGCGTTCCGCGACGTCGACGGGCTGCTGGAGCTGGTGGAGACCATCGCCGCCGAGACGGGGCTGCCGGTGGGCATCAAGTCTGCGGTCGGGGAGGCGCCGTTCTGGCCCGAGCTGGCGGCGCGCATGGCCCGCACCGGCAGGGGCGTCGACTTCGTGACCATCGACGGCGGCGAGGGCGGCACCGGCGCGGCCCCGCTGGTCTTCACCGACCACGTCGCCCTGCCCTTCAAGTGGGCCTTCCCGCGCGTCTACCGGGCCTTCGCCGAGGAGGGACTGCACCACGACGTGGTGTTCATCGGCTCGGCCAAGCTGGGCATCCCCGAGAACGCGCTGCTGGCCCTGGCCATGGGCTGCGACATGATCAACGTCGGCCGAACCGCCATGTTCTCCATCGGTTGCATCCAGGCCCAGCGCTGCCACACCGGCCGCTGCCCCTCCGGCGTCGCCACCCAGTCAGCATGGCTGCAGCATGGCCTCGACCCGGCCCTGAAGTCGGTGCGCTGCGCTAACTATCTCGCCACGCTGCGCTTCGAACTGCTGAGCCTGGCCCGCGCCTGTGGCTACGTCCACCCCGCCCTCGTGCCACCGGACGCTATCGAGCTGCTCGACGTCGACCTGAAGACCGTGCAGGTCGACGAGTTGTTCGACTACCAGCCCGACTGGGGCCTGCCCGGCCCGGCCGACATCGACGCGATCACGAGGCTCATGGGATCCGATCGGTCGGTCGGCTCCGTCGGCTGTCGCGACGGCGCAGGATGAATTTGCGGATCTCGCTGACCCACAACACGGTGCTGGCCAGGGCTATGCACACCAGCCACTGGCTCAGGGAGAGGGGCGTGGTGGTGAAGGCCGTGTTGAGGAAGGGCAGCTGAACAACAGCCACCTGCAGCAGCGCCGACAGCGCGATCGCCGCCCATAACCACCCGTTGGCGAAGAAACGGTGGAAAGCGGTCTGGGTCTCGGAGCGGGCGTTGATGGTGTTGAACAGCTGGGTGATCACCAGCACGGTGAAGCCGGCAGTACGGGCCGTGTCGAGGGACGACGGCATGGGCCCGCCGGGCAGATACAGATGGATCGTGACGAGTGTCGCGGCCGCCACGGCCGCGCCGATCACGATGATGTTGTTCCACATCCGCCCGTCGATGACCCGATCCGACATCGAGCGTGGCGGCCGGTTCATGACCTCTTCGGTCTGCGGGTCCACGCCCATGGCCAGGGCCGGCGCGCCGTCGGTGAGCAGGTTGATCCACAGAATCTGGGTGGCCAGCAGCGGCAGCGCGACGGTGTGGCCCTGCGACAGACCGATCACGCCGGCCAGCACGACGCCGAAAAAGACGGTGAAGACTTCGCCCATGTTGGAGGAGAGCAAGTAGCGCAGGGATTTCTTGATGTTCGAGAAAATGCCCCGGCCTTCACGAATGGCCGTCACGATGGTCGCGAAGTTGTCATCGGCAAGGATCATGTTCGCCGCTTCCTTGGCGACTTCGGTGCCGGTGCGGCCCATGGCGATGCCGATGTCGGCGACTTCAGTGCGGGCGCGTCGTTGATGCCCTCGCCGGTGACGGCAACGATTTCGTGCTCTGCCTGCAGCGCCTCGATGATGCGCAGTTTGTCTACCGGATTGACCTGGGTGTACTGCGAGTGCCGGCGCACCGTTTCCCGGAGCTGCTCGTCATCCAGGGCGGCAAGCTCGGCACCGGACACCGCCGACTCGCTGTCTTCGATACCGAGCTCGCGGGCGATTCGCGCCGCCGCGCGGGAATGGTCGCCGGTGATCAGCACGACCCTGACCCCGGCGCGGTGTGCGTCGGCGATGGCCGCCGCCACGCCCGGGCGCGGTGGATCGGTGATGCCGACCATGCCCAGGTAGACCAGGTCCCGTTGGGTGGCGGCATGGGGCGCCCGGGACGCCACGGCCACGGGGTGCAGGGCGTCACGGACGAGCCGCTCGGCATCGCCGCGGATCGTTGCCCTCATCGAGTCGTCGAGTGGTTCGAGCCGATCACCGACCTGCAGGTATACGCAGCGGTCGAGCACCACATCGGGGTCACCCGTCGTCACGGGAGTCGGGGTCTGGCGGTGTCGCGTGCCGATCTTCATCTGGGCCACCAGAAAGGCCGCCTGGATGGGATCACCCTGGATGGTCCACCGACCGTCGTGCTCGTGAAGTGTGGCATCGCCGGCAACGCTGCCCCCATCGAGCACCAGCGCGGCTTGGCGCCACAGGTCGTCGCCCTCCTGCAGCGGGACCCCGTCGTGCTCCACCCGGCCCTCGGGCCGGTACCCGGCACCCGTGACGGTCACCTCGCCCACCGGTGTGACGACTCGCACAATCGTCATCTCGCCTGTGGTGAGGGTGCCGGTCTTGCCCGAGCAAATCACCGAGGCTGACCCCAGGGTTTCCGCGGAAGAGAGCTGCTTGACGATTGCGTTTTGACGGGCCATCCGCCCCATACCCAGGGCGAGTACGACCGACATGATGGCGGGCAGGCCCTCCGGCACGGCGGCCACGGCCAGCGAGACGCCGAGCAGCACGGCCGTGATCACGTCCTCGGCGCTGTGGATGCCGAAGAAGACGAAGATGGTCGCGATCACCACTACGGCGATCGCCAGCACGGCGATTCCCAGCAGCCGGCTGGCCCGGGCGACCTCACGCTGCAACGGCGTCGGCGCGTTGTCGACGGTGCGCACCAGGCCGGCGATTTGACCCGTCTGCGTTGCCATCGCTGTGGCAGTCACCACCGCCCGCCCGGCGCCCTTGGTGACCGCGGTGCCCTTGAACACCATGTCGACCTTGTCCCCGAGCGCCGCCGCCTCCGCCAGGGTCTGGACGTCTTTGCGGACAGGTTCAATGTGGCCGGTCAGCGCGGCCTCCGAGACCTCCAGCCCGGCGGTCGACAGCAGCCTGGCATCGGCAGCCACGGCGTCCCCCTCGGCCAGCAGCAGCACGTCGCCGGGCACCAGTTGGCTCGCGGGAATATTGCGTTCCGCCCCGTCGCGGACGACCGTCGCCGTGGCCGCGGTCATCCGCGCCAGCGCATCGACTGCCCGCTCTGCACGCGTTTCCTGCATGTAACCGAGCACCGCGTTGAGGACAAGGATGACCGCGATCACCACAGCATCGACCGGCCAGCCGTGGCCCCTTCGACCACCCAGACAGCGAGCGAGGCGACCAGGGCGGCGAACAGCAGGTAGATCAGTGGGCTGCGGAACTGAGCGACGACCTTTTTCCACGTCGGCACCGGCGGGACGCTCTCGATATCGTTTGCGCCCACCGCGATGAGTCGACGGGTGGCCTCCTGAGCCGTCAGTCCACGTTCGGGATCGGTTCGGAGCGGCTCGACGACGACGGGCGCATCGAGCAGTGCGGGGTCAGGGTCGATAAGTGCGCTGTCCACCGAACTCAGGTCACGACGTGGTCAACGGTTTAGCGCCCGCTCGCCGGCACGGGCTACGCCGTTTTCCGGCGGGATTCCATCATGCGGTTGCGAACGATGTGTTCGACGAGGACGGGAACGAAGGCCTGGACCGGCGCGTCGACGAATTGTTGCGCGGCCTCCTCGGACCACCGTCTGATCTGAGCGGTCCGCTGCTCGTCGTCAAGCCCCTCGTGCTTGGCCAACTTGTCTGCAACGTCGGCCAGGGATCGCGCGACCGTTGAAGGGCCGGCCGGCGCAGCGTCGGCGGGCATCCGTGCCGCTGCCAGCGTTTGCCGGGCGACCTCTTCGCTGGCGTCCGGCCGGATCACGTGCAGTGTGATGTGGCGGCCGTCCTCCCCGATCAGGATGACACTGGCCGGCTCGTCGCTGGTGAAACCCAGCAATTCGATTGTTTGGCCGGCGATCTCGACCAGTGGCGGTGTCTCTTGCCAGCCGTTGCGGCGGTAGCCCACCATCACGACCCGCCCGAGCCGGTCAGACAACGACGTCACCAAGTCCGGTAGCTCGTCGACCAAGTTCGACGACTGCGGCCACCAAGCTCCGTCGATGTGCTCGGAAGCAGACCGATACGGCTTGAGCTGCAACCGATCTTCACGCTCCATCCCAACCACCTGTCCACTGACGCGGATAGTCGTAAAACCCATCGGGAACGGTACGGCCAACCTGACCGATCCGCGACCGGAGCAACAGGCCGGCTGCTCATCGCAAGCGTGTTTGCGCCACGGCCCCAATGCTGGTCCGCGCGATCGAGGGCTACCAGAGTCCATGGTCACCGAGCGGGTGTGATCTTGTGCACTTCCGGCCGGATTGGCGATCAGTCAGCGGACTCGTGGCCGAGGAGCCGTCGCTGCATGGTTTCCGACGCACGGGCAAGCAGGCCGGGCGCCACCGCCGACAGCGAACTGGCCACCGTGGCCGCCAGCAAGCCCTGACCCCAGGCGAACGGGCCCACGGGGGTGCAGCCGAACACCTGGCTGAGTCCCGGGGTGCTCACCACCACCACGAGTACGCCGAGGGAGCCGACCGTCGTCAACACCACCAGCGGGGCGCGCGAGTCGACCAACGTCTGGGCCAGTTGCGTGCTGACCAACGCGATCAGCGAGACCGTCGCCGCGCGGCGCGGCGTGCCGGTCACGCTGGCCATCGCCCAGCCCGCCGTGGCGCCGATCGTGGTAGCCGCACCGCGTATCCCGATCGCCCGCCACATCGCCGCCTCGTCGCGGTCGACCTCGGCGGTGCCCGTCTGCGGGCTGACCGCCAGTGCGGCGGCGGGCAGCGCGTCGGTCAGCATGTTGACCAGCAGCATCTGGCGGGCGTTGAGCACCGAACGCCCGGTCAGGATGGTGGTGATCAGGGCAAAGCACACCTCGCCGAGGTTGCCGCCCAGCAGCATCGACACCGCGGACTGCACTCGCCGCCACAGCTGCTCGCCCTCGTCGAGTGCGTCCAGCAGCGCCTCGATCCGCTCGTCGAGCAGCACCACGTCGGCCGCGGTGCGGGCCGCATCGCTGCCGCGCGCGGCCACCCCGATGCCCACGCTGGCCGCCCGGATCGCGGCGGCGTCGTTGACGCCGTCGCCGACCATCGCCGTGACCAGCCCGGCCCGCTCGAGGGTCTGCACCACGTCGATCTTGTGTTCCGGCGTCATCCGCGCGAACACCAGCCGCGACGCGGCCGTCTCGGCGCGCTGGTCGGCCGACATCGCTTCCCAGTCGCTGCCGGTGATCACCTGCTCGACGGTGACGTCGATGCCCAGCTCCCGGGCGATCACGGCCGCGGTCGCCGGATGGTCGCCGGTGATCAACCGCACACCGATGTCGCGCCGGGCCAGCTCCTTCAGCAGGTCGGGGGCCATGGGACGAAGGGTGTCGGCCAGTCCGAGCAGACCGATCGGCGGTGAGCTCCGACGTGCACAGGGCTTCCAGGAAGTCGGGATCCGCCGCGGCGGCCGCGGCCTGGTCGGCGGTGAGCTCGCGCTCGGCCACCGCCAGCACCCGCAAGCCCCTCGCCGCCATCTCGTCGATCCGCTGCGTCAAGCGGTTCGTCGTCGTGCAGCAGCGCCGACGCGAGCACCTCCGGCGAGCCCTTGATGGTCAGCCGGGTGCCGACGAGCGCGGCGGCGAACGGCCGCCCGGACTGGAACGGCAGGAACGCGTCACGCGTCAGCCGCGGCCCAGCCTGTGACCCGTCGCCCCGCAGCGACGGGTCGTCGGCGGCCTGGGTTATCGCGTCGTCGGTGGCGTGCTCGACGCGGTGGCTGTGCATGGCGTAGCTCGTGCTCACCGCCGCATCCAGCACCTGCCCGGGGGTGAACCCCGTCATCGGGCGCACCGCCTTGACCTTCAGCCGGTTCTCGCTCAGCGTGCCGGTCTTGTCGAAGCACACCACGTTCAACCGGGCCAGCGCCTCGACCGAGTGGGGGTTGCGGATCAGCACCGATTCGCCGGTGAGCCGGCGTGCGGCGGCCAGCTGGGCCAGCGTCGCCACCAGCGGCAACCCTTCCGGAATGGCGGCGACGACCAGCGTGACCGCACTGGCCACCGCCTCGCGCAACGGGGTGCCCCGCGCCACGCTGAGCAACCCGACCAGGCCCCCGCTGGCCACGCTGAACGGCAACGCCCGGCGGGTGATGTGCCGCAACTGCCGCTGCAGGCCGATCTCCTGCAACTTCCGCGGAGCCATCGCCAGCGCCCGGCGCATCTCCGATCGCGAGCCGACCGCGGTCACCACGGCCACCGCCGTGCCCGCGACCACCGTGGTGCCGGCGTAGAGCATGCAGGTCCGTTCGGCCAGCGGGGCGCCCGGTGTGGGTTCGGTCTGCTTGGCGACCGGCAGCGACTCGCCGGTCAGCGTGGACTCGTCGACTTCGACGTTCACCGCGTGCAGCAGCCGGGCGTCGGCGGGGACCACCTCGTCGGCGTGGACTTCGATGATGTCGCCCAGCCGCAGCCGCTTGGCCGGCACTTTCTCGCGGCGCTGCGATGCCGGCGCGCCTTCCAAGGGGCCCATGCGCCGCCGCGCCGGCGGGTCCTGCACGGCCAGCAGGCGATTCAGGATGCGTTCGGCGTGCAGCTGCTGCTCGGCGGACAGGGCGGCGTTGACCAGCAGGACGCTGCCCACCAGGACCGCATCCAGCGGCGAGCCGAGCAGCGCGCTGGCCAGCGCGCCGGTGGCCAGCAGCGGGGTGATCGGGTCGGCCAGGTCGCCGCGCATCTCGTCGGTGAAATCGCGGACGGCACCCCACGACGCCGCGGTCGCGTCGTGCAGCACGCGAACCGGCGGCAGCCGCTGCCACCACGCCGATGGTTCCTCGTGCATGTTCGCCGGGAGGGCGGGGCAGCAGCCGCTGCACCTCCGCAACCGGCAGCGCGTGCCAGTCGTGGCTGGTTTCGGGTTCCGGCAACGGGTCCTTGAAGACCTTTGCGCCGGCTCGGTATCCGAACCACAGGCTGGCGACCATGCCGACGTTGACCGATGCCGAACTGCGTCCGGGCACACCGGGAATCAACATCGATGCGCCGATCGCCGACGCCGAGGCCGACAGCCGGACGGCACTGCCGGTGGCGGCGCGCGCGGCGGGCAGCGCGTGCAGCACACGCCAGGCGCCGGTCAGGTCCGACACGAACATGTCGGCACCCCACGGCGGCGGATGCCCGTCGCGGAGCACGCCGATCGTGACGTCGGAGCGGTGCGCGGCCCGCATCTCCGACGTGGTCAACAACGCCACGGTGGCGCCGCCGGCCTTCAGTTCCGCGACGGCCGCCGCCACCGCGTGGTCGATCGACCCGTCTGAGGGATAGAGTTGATCGAATCCCTGTGCCAGAGAACGTAATCCGTCGTCATCGAGCGAATAGACCCGCGGCTGCGACTGCCGCGCTTCGGTGAGCACCGCCGCGGCGAACGGATCGCGAACCGGGCTGATCAGCGCCTCGCCGGATGCTGCCGGCCCCGGGGATATCGGCCAGCTGGTGCCATCCCGGCGTCAGGCCGTCGTTGTCGAGCGCGGCTCGAACCGCTTCCCAGGCATGGGCGCGTGCCGAATTCTCCACTCCCAGAACGCGACTGACCATCAAGTCTTCGGTGTACAGCGCTCGCGGGTCGATCATGATCGCGTCGATCCGGTCGAGTGTCCGCAGGCACGGGGACGCAGCACCAGCGCGTCGTGACGGGCGGTCAGGCCGCGGCTCATCGCGCAGCCGAACGCCTCACGGACGGTGCGCAACGGCTTCGGGACGGCGGCCAGCGCGGCAGCACCGGCCGTGTCGGGGTTGCGCGACAGCAGACCGACCACGGCGGCGGCGCCGATGCCGGCCAAACCGGCGCGGTTGGCGTAGCGTTCCGCGGGCCCGTCGGGCGGAGTCGGGATGTGCCGGGGCTTCCCGGCCGCGCCGTCCGGCACCGACCGGCTGCCCAGCACGGATTCGTGCCGGGACCACGTCAGCCGACCGTTCCAAGCCTCGGCGGCCAGCATCGTGCGGGTCGCGGCCTCCGCGGCCGCCGCCGTCGGCGACAGTGTCAACGCGGCCGTCGCGGCGTTGACGACACCGAACAGGACATCGGTGCCCTCCGGCCCGAGGCGTCGCTCCAGCTCCCGGCGCAGTCGCGGCAGGTGGTCGGCCAGCGTCGGTGGCACGGCCACCAAGTCGGGCAGCCGGGGCAGCCGCAGCAGGCTGCCGGTCAGTGAAAGGCCAAGGCCCGCAGTGGCGGCCGCGGCCGCCACCATCCGGCCCATCAGCAGCGCGTCGTCGCCCGGCAGGCTGTCGGGGTGCTGTCGCGCGGCGCGCGCCCGGTCGCGTCGTTCGGCATCGGCGACGATCCGGCACAGCTCTGCCGCCGAGGGCCCGTCGTCGTCCACGGTGACCACGAGCCGCGCCAGGATGTGGTTGATGAAGGCCTCGCGCACGCCGGGTGTCGCGCGGACCGCCGCCAGCACGTCGACGGCGATCGTCGCGGCGCACTCCCCCTCGAGGCCGCGCACCTCGATCCAGCGCCGCGGGCCGTTGCTGCTGGTGCGCCGCGCCGGCGGCCCGCCGATCGCCTCGATCGCCATGCCCGCCGCGGCGCGGGCCAGCGCCGAAACATCCGGCGTGGCACGGGCTAGCGAGCCCCCGATGTTGGCCGCGATGCTGCCGCCCAGCAGGGCGGCGCCTCCGGCCGCGCCGGTGGCGACGGCGGCGGCCGTGACGGCCGTCCGGGCACCGGCCGCGGCCGCCCGCAACGGCGCCGCCAACAGCCCCGAACCGGGCAGACCACGTCGGGTGACCACTGTGCTCACCTTACTCACCGTCGATGTCGTTAGGGTTTTGTGCGCCCTTGCGAGTTCGAGCCCGCAGCGGCGCCGCCGCAGGTTAACCCGCAGTTCATCGGCAGCGCAGGAGCCGTTCAGGCCCCCGTCCGGGTGCCTTTCGTCACTTGTGCGAGCCGCCCGCGGTTCTCTAGCGTGTGACGAGCGCGATAGGAGAGGCTTCAGCGATGCGAACCGCATACCACGAGCAGATGGCGGCGCTGGCCGCGCAACTCGCCGAGATGTGCGGCCGGGCCGGGGAGGCATTGCAGCGCGCGACGCAGGCTCTCCTGGAGGCTGACGTCGACGCCGCCGAGCAGGTGATCGGCGGCCACGAGCGGATGGTCGCGATGGCTGAGCGCGCCGAGAAAGACGCGTTCGATCTGCTGGCGTTGCAGCAGCCGGTGGCCGGGGATCTGCGGGGGATCTTCAGCGCCATTCAGGTCATCGCCGACACGGAGCGGATGGGCGCGCTGGCCGTGCACGTCGCCAAGATCGCCCGGGGGGAGTATCCGAAGCAGGTGCTGCCCGAGGAAGTCCGGGGCTGCTTCGCGGACATGGCCAAGGTGGCTATTGCCATGAGCGAGAGCGCTAAACAGGTTCTGATAACCCGCGACCCGCAGCACGCCGCTCAACTTCACGAGCAAGACGACGCCATGGACGAGCTGTATCGGCATCTGATTCGGTGTCGTGCGGGCTGACGGCTGGCAGCACGGCATCTTCGTGGCCGTCGAAACCGCTTTGCTGGGCCGCTTTTACGAGCGCTTCGCCGACCACGCGGTGGAGGTCGGGCGGCGCGTCATCTTCATGGTCACCGGCATGCTGCCCGCCGAGGACGACATATCCACCTACTGAGGGCCGCTGGGCGATGACGCCGCTGAGAGGATGGCCTCGTGCAGGTCGCGCCGATGGTTCAGGGTCGCGTCTGGCGCTGCGGTAAGCCGCAGGACGGTTTCGAGTTCGACGAGTTATCGCGCTACCTCAGTGACGACGACAATCTGGTCTGGGTCGATCTGTGCGGTCCGGACCACGACACCTTGTGCGGCCTGGCAATCGAACTCGGCCTGAACCACTGGGCCGTCGAAGACGCTATGGGGGCGGCGGAGCGCGTTAAAGCCACCGCCTATGCGACGCACACGTTCTTCACGGTCTACGGCGTCGATGTGGTTGCGGACGCCGCTGGCACGCCACGGCCGATGTTAGCCATGCGTCGGATCTCGGCGTTCGTCCTTCCGCGGGGTTTGATCACCGTGCGGCTGACGTCCGATTTCGACCTGGCCCAGCTCACCCGGCGGTGGCAGGAAATCGGCGGCCAGCAGTACGGCGTCTGCTCGTTGGTGCACGGCTTGCTCGACGTGGTGGTAGACAGCCACTTCGCCGCGGTGGAGGCGCTGGACGACTGTATCGAAGCCATCGAGGATGAGCTGTTCGACGGCAGCTCAGGACAGGGCAGCTTTCAGCGTCGCACCTTTCAGTTGCGCAGGGACCTGGTCAATTTGCGGCGCAATCATAGCGCTGCCGATGCGCGAGGTCGTCAACTCCATTCAGCATCACCGCCTTGATGCCCGGGGCGCCCGGGAGCTCGACCCCCTTTACGCCGACCTGTACGACCACGTGCTGCGCGTATCGGAATGGACGGAGTCGTTACGCGACATGATTGCAACCATCTTCGAAACGAACTTGTCTCTGCAAGACGCCCGGCTCAACACCGTGATGAAAAAGTTGACGGGCTGGGCCGCCATCATCGCTGTCCCGACGGCGATCACGGGCTTTTACGGCCAGAACGTTCCATACCCGGGCTTTGGCACGGCCGCGGGATTCATTCTCAGTACCACCGTGATACTTGTCCTGATGGTGGTGCTCTACGCGATGTTCCGGCGTCTGACTGGCTCTGACCGGCAGGTTGAAGGTAGTCGAACAACTGGTGTTCACGGCGCCAACGGGTGGAAGCGCATGACATCGTTGGTCCGATCGTCACGTTGCCTAGAGAGAGTCGCGCGATGTCGTTAACACCGGTTGCGCAGGACTCAGTGGCCCTGGACACCAAGTCGGTCGCCGCGGCCCCCGTCGACGAGGTACTGCGCCGGTTGGACAGCTCGGCCGCCGGCCTGTCCAGCGCGGAGGCGTCGGCCCGGCTGGCGCGCTACGGCCCGAACGCCGTGCGGACCCATCACGTCAACGCGCTCGCGGTGCTGGGTCGCCAACTGCGCAACGCGGTGCTGATCTTGTTGGCCGGCACCGCGGTGGTCTCGTACTTCCTGGGCGACAGCATGCAGGCCACCATCATCGGCATGATCCTGGTGGCCAGCATCGGCCTGGGCTTCATCAACGAGTATCGCGCCGAGCGGGCCGCCGCCGCGCTGCACGCCGGGGTGCACCACAACGCCCTGGTGCGCCGCGACGGGGAATTCGTCACGCTCGATGTCACCGCGCTGGTGCCGGGCGATGTCATTCGCTTGTCGCTGGGCGAGGCGGTGCCCGCCGATGTCCGGCTGATCGAGGTCAGCGGCCTGGAATGCAACGAAAGCATCCTGACCGGTGAATCGACCGGATCGGAGAAATCGCCGCAACCGGTGCCCGCCGGATCCGACCTGGCCGAATCATCCGACCTGGCCTTCATGGGCACCATCGTCAGCGCCGGAGAGGGCACCGGAGTGGTGTACGCCACCGGCAAGGACGCCGAATTCGGGCGCATCGCGGCGGGTTTGGACGAGCGGCCACCGGAAACCGGATTCCAGGTCGGGCTGCGCCGGTTCTCCTACCTGCTGCTGCAGGTCGCGATCGCGCTGATGGTGGTCATCCTGCTCAGCAACCTGCTCTTGTCGAAGCCCATTATCGATTCCGTGCTGTTCTCGCTGGCCATCGCGGTCGGCATCACGCCGCAGCTGCTGCCCGCCGTGGTCAGCACCAGCCTGGCCACCGGGTCGCGGCAGCTGGCCAAGGCGAAGGTTCTGGTCAAGCGGCTGGTGTGCATCGAAGACCTCGGCGACATCGACATCCTGATCACCGACAAGACCGGCACCTTGACGGAAGGCCGGATCAGGCTGGTCGACACGATCGACGCGGCCGGAGCGCACAGCGAGCCGGTCCGCCGGCTCGGACTGCTGGCCACCGACGTGGACCCGGAATCCGGTGGGGTGAGCGCCAACCCGCTCGACGCCGCGCTGTGGGAGTCCCCGCAGTCGCGGGAACTGGTGGGCACTGGCGGTGCGGCGGGTGGCGGTGCTGCCGTTCGACCACGAGCGCCGGGCGACGTCGGTCCTGGTCGACGACGACGGGAATCGCGTGCTGGTGGTCAAGGGCGCGCCCGAACAGGTTATGGCCCAGTGCCGGACGACCGCGGCGGCCGCCGAAGACACCCTCGCGGGCTTGTTCGCCGCGGGCCGCCGGGTGGTGGCCGTGGCCACCAAGCCCGCTCCCGGGGCGACCACGATCACCGCCGACGACGAACGCGACCTGACGCTGGCCGGGTTTCTGGTCTTCGCCGACGAACCCAAAGCCGGCGGCGCGCCAATCCCTCGCCGACCTGGCCGCGCTGGGCATCGAGCTGAAGATCGCCACCGGCGACAACCCGCGGGTCGCCGAGAAGGTCTGCGCCGATCTCGGTTTGGCGTCCAAGGGCACCGTCACCGGCGCCCAGCTCGACGGACCTCGACGACGACGAATTCGCCGACGGCCGCGCGAAGCAACACCATCTTCGCCCGCATCACCCCCGAGCAGAAGGCGCGGCTGATCACCGTGCTGCGGCGCACCGGCCGATCGGTCGGCTTCATGGGCGACGGCGTCAACGACGCCCTGGCCCTGCACGCCGCCGACGTCGGCATCTCGGTCGACAGCGCCACCGATGTCGCCAAGGACGCCGCCGACGTGGTGCTGCTGGAAAAGGATCTGGGCGTGCTGGCCACCGGCGTGGCCGAGGGCCGGCGGATCTTCGCCAACACCATCAAGTACGTGCTGATGGGGACGTCGAGCAATTTCGGCAACATGTTCAGCGCCGCCGCCGCCTCGGCGCTGTTGCCGTTTCTGCCGATGCTGCCCAGCCAGATCCTGCTGAACAATCTGCTCTACGACAGCTCGCAGCTGGCGATCCCGACCGACCGGGTCGACGAGGAGCAGCTGCAGGCGCCGTCGCATTGGGACGTCGCCTTCATCCGCCGGTTCATGCTGATCTTCGGCCCGATCAGCTCGCTGTTCGACTTCCTGACCTTCGGGCTGATGCTGGGGGTGCTGCACGCCAGCGCCATCGAGTTCCGCACCGGCTGGTTCGTGGAATCGCTTGCCACGCAGACGCTGATCATCTTCGCGATCCGCACCCGCAAGGTGCCCTTCTTCCGCAGCCGGCCGAGCGGGTTGCTGGCGGCCACGAGCCTCACGGTCGTCGCCGTCGGCGTCGTTCTCACCATCTCGCCGCTGGCTCACACGCTGGGCTTCACGCCGCTGCCGTGGCAGTTCTTCGCCGTGCTGGCCGCGTTCGTGGTCAGCTACCTGGTCCTGGTCGAGCTCGCCAAGATGATGTTCTACGCCGAGCCGACACGCACCCCGGGCCCGGCGGTGCGCACTCGGGGACACGCGCATCGCGTCCGGCGGCGCGCCGCACGCTTCCACTACATCAACGGCGTTCCGCCCCGCGGCGACGGGCTTCCTGACTCGGCCGGGACGTAGCCCGCTTTGCCGCTCAGTGTTCATGTGGCTGCCGTGGATCGCGGCGGCCGTCGGGGCGTACGATACCCGCGCCGAGCGCCAGACGACGTCGCAACATAATCCGGGGCAGACGGCTCGCAGGGACTATCGCATGAGGAGGACGAGTGAGTCCAGCAAAGGCGGCGGGAGAAGGCGGGGATTCGCGGCCCGTCATTCACCTGTCGCAGTTGTTTCGTTCGCCGGTGCTGGCCCGTTCCGGCGAGGCTGTGGGCCGCGTCGAGGACGTCATCGTGCGGTTGCGCGGGGCCGACGAGTATCCGCTGGTGACCGGGATCGTGGCCGGGGTTGGCGGGCGGCAGGTGTTCATCGGCAGCCGATTCGATCAGCGAGTACAACCCCGGATCGAATCGTGTTGGCCAAGAACAAGATTGATCTTCGTGGCTTCGAGCGCCGCGACGGTGAGGTGTTGCTGCGCGCGGACGTGCTCGGCCACCGGCTGATCGACGTGGCCGCCGTCGAACTGGTCCGCGCCTATGACGTCGAGCTTGAGGACACTGGCGTCGGCTGGGTGCTCGCGCGGCTGGACACCCGGCGGCCGGCGAGGCTGTTCGGGCTGATCAAGAGCTCGGGCGGGCACGCGGCCCGCGACTGGAAGGCTTCGAACCGCTGATCGGCCACGCCCGCTCTAATGCCGTGCGCCGGCACTGGGGCAGGGTCGGTGGGTTCAAACCGGCCGAGATCGCCGATCTTCTCGAGGAGGCGGACAAGGCCGAGGGCGGCGAGATCCTCGACCGGGTTCACAGCGATCCCGGAACTGGAAGCCGACGTGTTCGAAGAGCTCGACCCCGACAAGGCCAGCCGTCTCCTCGATGGCATGCCCGACGAGGAAGTCGCCGCGCTTGTTGGGCCGGATGCGCGCCGACGATGCTGCCGACGCGATCGCGGACCTGCGCCAATCGCGCCGCCGTCGCGTACTCGACCTGATGCCCGCCGCCGCAGCGCACCAAGGTGATCACCTTGATGGGATTCAACCCCGAAAGTGCCGGCGGGCTGATGAACGTCGACTTCGTCTCCTGCGCCTCCAGCGCAACCGCGGGCACCGGCGCTGGCGCTGATCGCCGACGCCCGCACCATGCAGCCAGAGGCGCTCGTCAAGCTGCACGTTCTCGATGAGGACAAACGCCTCGCCGGTGTGGTCTCGGTGATCGCCCTCCTGCAGGCCCAACCGGGTGACAGTGTCGGGGCGCTGATGGAGTCCGACCCCGTGCGGGTCAGCGCCGACCGCCGACCTCACCGACATCGCGCTGCTGATGGCCGACTACAACCTCTACTCCATCCCCGTCGTGGACGAGCAGGACCGCGTCCTCGGGGTGGTCACCGTCGACGACGTGCTGGAGGCCACCATCCCCGAGGACTGGCGCCGTCGCGAGCCCGCTCCCCGCCCGGTCCGCGAAATACAGCCAACCCGGTGCGAGACCGACGCGGCCGGGCCCGGAGGGCTGGGAGGGGACGAGGCGTGACGTCCAGGGGACGACGACGGCGCCCGCGCCGGGGCGCCCGAGCGCGCCGAACAGACCGCCGCGCGGCGCAGCGCTGTGCTCGACACCGCGCACCTGGGTGACATCGAGGGCGCGTTCGGGCGCATCAGCATCGGCGAGACCGAACAGGCCCGCACCTGGAAAACCCGGCTGCTGACCCTGCTTGCCATCGTCGGTCCCGGGATCATCGTGATGGTCGGTGATAACGACGCCGGCGGGGTGGCCACCTACGCCCAGGCCGGGCAGAACTATGGCTACTCGCTGCTGTGGGTGCTGCTGCTGCTGATTCCCGTGCTGATCGTCAACCAGGAAATGGTGGTCCGGCTCGGCGCGGTCACCGGGGTCGGGCACGCCCGGTTGATCAACGAACGCTTCGGCCGCGGCTGGGGCTGGTTTTCCGTCGGCGACCTGTTTCTCCTCAATTTCCTGACGATCGTCACCGAGTTCATCGGTATCAGCCTGGCCGCCGACTACATCGGCGTCTCCAAATACGTGGTCGTGCCGATCTCCGCGGTGGCGCTGGTCGCGATCATGGCAACCGGCAGCTTCCGCGTTGGGAGCGGGCCATGTTCGTTTTCATCGCCGTCACGCTGCTGCAGATCCCGATGCTGCTGATGGCGCACCCGCAGTGGGGGCATGCGGCGAAGTCGTTTGTGGTGCCCCGCATTTCGGGCGGTGTCAGCTCGGAAGCGGTGCTACTGATCATCGCCATCGTCGGCACCACCGTGGCGCCCTGGCAGTTGTTCTTCCAGCAGTCCAACGTCGTCGACAAGCGCATCACTCCGCGGTTCATGGCCTACGAACGCGCCGACACCGTGCTGGGCGCCTTCGTCGTGGTGATCGGGGCCGCGGCACTGGTGATGACCGGCGACTGGGCGGCGCGCTCCACCAACACCGTCGGTGGCTTCATCGACGCCGGCGACTCGCGCACTTGCTCGGCCAGCACAGCGACGTGCTTGGCTCGGTGTTTGCGATCGTGCTGATGGACGCTTCGATCATCGGCGCCGCCGCAGTGACCCTGGCCACCAGCTATGCCTTCGGCGACGTGTTCGGCCTGAAGCACTCGCTGCACCGCGGATTCGCCGACGCCAAACAGTTCTACCTGTCCTACACCGCGATGGTGGTGGTGGCCGCGGCCATCGTGCTGATTCCCGGCGCTCCGCTCGGCTTGATCACCACCGCCGTGCAGGCTCTGGCCGGTCTGCTGTTGCCCAGCGCCAGCGTGTTTCTGCTGCTGCTGTGCAATGACCGGGAAGTGTTGGGGCCCTGGGTCAATCGGCCCTGGCTCAACTGGGTCGCCGGGCTGATCGTCGGCACGCTGCTGCTGCTGTCGGGGATTCTGATGGCCACCACCCTGTTTCCCCACCTCAACGTCGTCGCGGTGTCCTGCTATCTGGCGTTGGCCCTGATCCTGCTCGCCGCTACCGCGGTGCCACTGCTGCGCTGGATGGCGCGCCGCCAGCCGACTCGGCCTGCCCCCAAGCTTCCGGCTCGCGGGGTCGATCGCAACACCTGGCGGATGCCGCCCCTGACCTTGTTGGAGCCGGTCGTCTGGTCAGCCGGTACCCGGCCGGGCATGATCGCGCTTCGCGGCTACCTGTCCTCAGCGCCGTGCTGCTCATCGTCAAAGCTGTCCAACTCAGCGCCCGGTAACGCGCACCGAACGGCAAGCCAATGAACACACCCGTGCTCAGTTTCTGGCTTTGGGGCGCAACTACGCACCGCATTACAGCCACCGGCAAGAGATGATCGCCTTCACCATCCAGCAGAAGAGACGCGGTCGATGAACGCAGCGCGCTAATGCAGCCGAAAGCAGATGTCCGGAGGCTTTGCGGGGTCTGTATTCTCCGACCAACGGCGCCTCGGCCCTTAAAGGAGACTGCTGATGAGTGAAGAACACGCGCTGGTCATCGTCGCCGGATATCAGGACCTGGACTTGGCCCGCCGGGACTTCGACACGCTCACCGAACGGACCAAGGGCAAGCAGATCTCGCTGCGGGGCGCGGTGCTGGTCGGCAAGGACGCCGAGGGCAATCCGCTCCTGGTGGACACCGGCAACCGGCTGGGCAGGCGGGGCGCCGCGTGGGGTGCCGGGGCCGGGCTGGCGGTCGGCCTGTTCTCGCCGGCCCTGCTCGCCTCGGCCGCCGTCGGTGCCGCGGCGGGTGCGCTGGCGGGCACGTTCGCCGATCACCGGATCAAGAGCGGGCTGGGCGACAAGATCGGGCAGGCGCTCGCCGCGGGCAGCGCGGTGGTCATCGCGGTGGTGCCGCCGCAGGGCCGCCTGGCGACCGAGCAGGCACTGGCCGGCTCCCCGATGAAATCCGTTGCGGAACTGAGCCACTCCACGCTGCGCAGCCTGGGCTCGGCCCTGGAAGAGGCGATGGGCAAGTTCGACCCGGACCGCACCAGGTTGCCGCTGCCGCAGCGCGCATTCGGCGGCACGATCGGCCGCACCATGTCGGAGTCGGTCGGCGACTGGACGATCGTTCCCGGGCCGAAGGCGCCCGACGGCGCGCCCAACGTGCTGATCGTGCTGATCGACGACGCCGGGTTCGGCGGGCCGGACACCTTCGGCGGCGCGATCCGCACCCCGACGCTGAGCCGGGTGGCGCGCAACGGGTTGACCTACAACCGCTTTCACGTCACCGCGGTGTGCTCGCCGACCCGCGCCGCGCTGTTGACCGGGCGCAACCACCACCGGGTCGGCTTCGGGTCGGTGTGCGAGTTCCCGGGTCCCTTTCCCGGCTACTCGTCGGTCAAGCCGCAGAGCTGCGCCGCGCTGCCACGCATCTTGCGCGACAACGGTTACGTCACCGGGGGATTCGGCAAGTGGCACCTGACGCCGGACAACGTCCAGGGGGCGGCCGGGCCGTTCGACAACTGGCCGCTGGGGTGGGGCTTCGACCACTTCTGGGGATTCCTGTCCGGGGCCGCGGGCCAGTACGACCCCATCATCACCCAGGACAACTCCGTGATCGGGGTGCCCCAGGGCGGGAACGGCAAGCCCTATTACTTCCCCGACGACCTCACCGACAAGGCCGTCGAGTGGCTGCACGGCGTGCGGGCCCAGGACGCCGAGAAGCCGTGGCTGATGTACTACTCGACCGGCGCCACCCACGCCCCGCATCACGTGTTCGCCGAATGGGCCGACAAGTACGCCGGCCAGTTCGACGAGGGCTGGGATGTCTACCGCCGCAAGACGTTCGAACGCCAGAAGGAACTCGGTATCATCCCGCCGGACACCGAACTGACCGAGCGGCCCGACCTGTTCCCGGCCTGGGAGAGCCTGTCGGAGGACCAGAAGAGGCTCTACGCCCGGCAGATGGAGGTGTTCGCCGGGTTCTCGGAGAACGCCGACTTCAACGTCGGCCGGTTGCTGGACGCGATCGAGGAGCTCGGCGAATCCGACAACACGCTGGTCTTCTACATCTGGGGCGACAACGGCGCCAGCATGGAGGGCACCCTCACCGGCTCGTTCAACGAGATGACGTTTTTGAACGGCGTGGTTCTCGACGCCGAACAGCAGCTGCAGCTGATCGAGCAGTACGGCGGGATCGAGGCGCTGGGCAACGAGCACACCGCGCCACATTTCGCGTCGGCGTGGGCGCACGCGAACAACACGCCGTTCCAGTGGGGCAAGCAGATGGCCAGCCACCTCGGCGGCGCCCGCGACCCGATGGTGGTCGCCTGGCCGAGCCGGATCCGCCCCGACACCCGGGTGCGATCTCAGTTCACCCACTGCATCGACGTCGTGCCGACGGTGCTGGAGGCCATCGGCCTACCCCAGCCGACTCACGTCGACGGCATCGAGCAGGAGGCCATGGACGGGACCAGCTTCCTGGATACCTTCGACCCGAGCACAGGGGCGGCCGCCCCGGAACGTCATCGGGTGCAGTACTTCGAGATGTTCGGCAGCCGCGCCATCTACCGGGACGGGTGGTGGGCGTGCACCCGCCTGGACAAGGCGCCCTGGGACCTGTCCCCGCAGACGCTGCAGCGGTTCGCGCCCGGAAAGTACGACCCCGACGCCGACGTCTGGGAGCTGTACTACCTGCCCGACGACTTCTCCCAGGCCAAGAACCTGGCGGCCGAGCACCCCGACAAGGTCGCGGAACTCACCGAGCTGTGGTGGGCCGAGGCCGAACGCAACCGGGTGCTGCCGCTGCTCGGGGGCCTGGCGGTGATGTTCGGCAGCCTGCCGCCGCTGCCGACCACCAGCCGGTTCGTCTTCAAAGGCGACGTGCAGAACATCCAGCGCGGCACCGTCCCGCGCATCTTCGGCCGCTCCTACGCGATCGAGGCGCGGCTGCACGTCCCCGAAGCCGGCGCCCAGGGCGTGATCGTCGCCAACGGCGACTTCATCGGCGGTTTCGCGCTGTGGGTCGACGAGCGGCAGCGCCTGCGCCACACCTACTCCTACCTTGGCGTCGACACCTACAAGCAGGTGTCCGGCGAGCCGATTCCCAGCGGGGACGTCACGGTGCGGATGCTGTTCGAGTCCGACCGGCCCGTCGCGGGCTCCGGCGGGCGGGTGACGCTGTGGGCCGACGACCGACTGATCGGTGAGGGGCGGCTGGCCAACACGGTGCCCCTGGCGTTCACGTCGTACGCCGGGATGGACATCAGCCGCGACAACGGCCTGGTCGTAGACCTCGACTACGAGGACAGGGCACCCTACCCGTTCACCGGCACCGTCAAGGACGTGGTGTTCGACCTCAAGCCCGTTCCCGAGGACGCCGAGAGGGCGCTGCACGAGCACGCGTCCGTCCAGGCCGTTGGGCACGGCGCGGCGGGCTGAGCCCGGGGGGACTACTCGACCGGATCGCCCGACGGCACGCTGGACAGGCCGTGCTGGATGCCCTGGTTCACCCTGTCCGTGCGGGCCGGGCTGTGGGCCGGGGCCACGTCGGGGCAGCCGCAGCTGAGCACGCCGAAAACGCTGGGGTCGGCGCCGGCGGGAGCCGCTGAGCCCAGACAGGCCCCGAAAACGATTGCGCCGCAAACGAGTATTCTCGTAATCAATTGCAACTCTCCGTTAATAGGTCCTGCCTCAATGCTACTCGCGGCTGACGTCGGCAGGACTGCAGCGGCGTTGCGATCAGGTATGGGAAGTTGCGAATTCGTTACGAGGCATATTTCGGGCAGTAGGCGCGGATGCTGGCACCGACGAAGAACCCGGAATGGTAGCCGTCCATGTTGCTGTTCTGCTGGACCGCCGCCGCGACCTGGGCCGGCGTCCTGCCGTTGCCGAGTTCGTCGCACACCTCGTGGGCGGCGACGAGCGCCTTGTCCGGCGACCCGAATCTGATGCCCTTGGCCTTCAGGGCGGCCAGGAATGCGTCGTCGGTGGCGTCGGCGTGGGCGACGGCGCCGAACGGGCCGAGCAGGCCGGCCGCCAGCGCCAGCCCGGCGGCCAGGCGGGCCAGCCGGGGTGCGGCGACGCGCGTGCTCATCATGAAAAACTCCCGTGGAACAAAACGTGACCGGTTGACGGCGGGCGGCCGACGCGACCCGTTTTGCGAACTTGTTGCAGTTTACGTTGCGGCGGTGCGCACGCCCGCGAAATCCGGATCTTCGTTTGCTCGCTGGTACGCCGGCCCCGACGGGCCGCGGGAGTTCAGGAAGGAGGAATGTCCGCGTACTGCGGGCAGTACGCGCGCTCGGCGACGGCGACGAAGTACCCGGCGTTGTCCCCGTCCAGGGTGCTGCTGTTCATGACGTCGGTGGCGATCTGTTCCTGCGTCTTGCCCATGTTGAGTTGATGACAGACCAGGTGGCCGGCCGCGATTTCGCTCTGGTTCGACTCGTGGACGATGCCATGCGCCTTGAGAGCGGCGACGAAGGCGTCGTCGGTGGCGTCGGCGTGCGCGATCGGGGCCGCCCCGAGCGAGCCGAGCAGCGCGGCCGCGGCCAGTGGGCCGGCGGTCAGCAGCAACAGCCGCCCAGGCATGCGAATACTGGTCTTGGTCATGTTTGTTACCCCGGTGCGATAGATGCGTGACTGCCGCTTTCAAGTGTTGCTGTCAAAGTGGCCGGCAGGTTAAGCGGAGGTGCGATTGAGGCATCGCCAAGATTGCCAACGCGCCAACTTTCCCCTACGTTCCGCCGCCGGCAGGCGGCGTTCACCGGACCGTCCTCGCCGATTCACCGGACGGATCGGTAACTTGACCCCATGCCGTACGCGCGATGGGTGTGCCTCGCCGTGGCGGCGGTCTGCGCGGCCCCCCTACTCGGCTGCGGCATGCGCCACGTCCAGGCGGCCGGCGCCACCGACCTGGCCGGCACCCTGCGCTCCGGGGGCATGGACCGGACGTACACGCTGCACGTGCCGCCCGGGGATCCCGCCGGCCTGGTGCTGAACCTGCACGGGGGCGGCGGAACCGGTACCGGTCAGCGGGGTCTGACCGACTTCGACGCCGTCGCCGACGCGCACGAGTTGCTGGTGGCCTATCCCGACGGGTACGACAAGAGCTGGGCGGACGGCCGGGGGGCGTCGCCGGCGGACCGGCGCCACGTCGACGACGTCGGGTTCCTGGTCGCGCTGGTCGGCAAGCTGCGCAACGACTACGGCGTGGCGCCCGGATCCGTCTTCGTCACCGGCATGTCCAACGGGGCGTTCATGACCAACCGGCTGGCCTGCGAGCGGGCCGACGTCTTCGCCGCCATCGCGCCCGTGGCGGGCACCCTGGGAGTGGGCGTGCCCTGCCATCCCTCCCGCCCCGTGTCCGTCCTGGAGGCGCACGGAACCGCCGACCCGCTGGTGCCTTTCAAGGGCGGGGAGGTGCGCGGCCGCGGCGGGGTCAGCCACTCGGTCTCGGCGAACAGCATGGTGGAGCGGTGGCGCGCGGCCGACGGGTGCCAGGGCGATCCGTCGGCGCAGGTGTTGCCGGGCGCGGGAGACGGCACCGTCGTGCACCGCCTGGATTCCGGGCCGTGTGCGGCGTCCGCCGAGGTGGTGTTCTACCAGATCGACAACGGCGGCCACACGTGGCCCGGCGGCAAGCAGTATTTGCCCAAGGCGATGATCGGGCCCACCTGCCGGGGATTGGGCGCCTCGGAGGTCATCGCGCAGTTTTTCCTGGCGCACGCCGGGAACCGGGCACAGGGGTAGGTATACGGGCGGCAAACGACAACTGAACGAACGGCTTTGGCGGCGTCCGGTTGTTAGCATGCCTCATGCACCGAGGAATCGAGTTGAGGCTCAGGCGATTCGGCGCCGGGCTGTGCGTGTCGGCCGCCGCGGCGATGGCGGTGTCGGCATGCGGCGGCGACAACAACGCGACTCGGGGCAGCGCAACGACGACGTCGCCTGCGCGGGTGGCGTGCGGCGGCAAGCCGACCCTGAGGGCAAGCGGCTCCACCGCCCAGGCCAACGCGATGACCCGTTTCGTCAGGGCTTTCGAACAGACCTGCCGGGGACAGTCGCTGAACTACACGGCCAACGGATCCGGCGCCGGGATCGGCGAATTCCTGGGGAATCAAACCGATCTCGGCGGCTCGGACTCGCCGCTGAGCAAGAACGAGTCCGCCCGGGCCCAGCAGCGCTGCGGGTCGCCGGCGTGGAACCTGCCGGTGGTGTTCGGCCCCATCGCCATCGCCTACCACGTCAACGGTGTGACGTCGCTGAACCTCGACGGGCCCACCGCGGCAAGGATCTTCAACGGCGGAATCGCCACCTGGAACGACGCCGCGATCCAGGCGCTCAACCCCGGTGCCGCCCTGCCCGCCGAGCCGATTCGGGTCGTGTTCCGCAGCGACGAGTCCGGCACCACGGACAACTTCCAGCGATTCCTGGACACCGCGTCCAACGGCGCGTGGGGCAAGGCCGCCGGAAAGACGTTCAACGGTGGTGTCGGCGAGGGGGCCAAGGGCAACGACGGTGCCGCCGCCGCCGTCAGCAGCACCGAGGGCGCGATCACCTACAACGAATGGTCGTTCGCGCAGGCCCACCACCTGGACATGGCCAAGGTCATCACGTCCGCCGGCCCGGAACCGGTGGCGATCAGCACCGACTCCGTGGGAAGGACGATCTCGTCGGCCTGGTTCACCAGGGACGGCAACGACCTGGCGCTCGACACCATCTCGTTCTATCGGCCGAACCGGCCCGACGCCTACCCGATCGTGCTGGCCACCTATGAGATCGTGTGCTCGAAGTACCCCGACCCGCAGGTCGGCACGGCGGTCAGGGCCTTCTTGCAGAGCACGGTCGACGGCGGCCAGAACGGGTTGGCGGACAACGGGTATATCCCCGTGCCGCAAGAGTTCAAGTCCAGATTGTCCGCCGCCGTCGACGCCATCTCCTGACGCTCAGGACGACCCGTGGTACCTCGGGCAGTAGGCGGCCACGCTCGCGCCGACGAAGAAACCCGCGCGGTAGCCGTCGAGCCGACTGTTGCTCATCACCTCGGACGCGACGTCGGACTTCTGCTTGCCGAGGTCGAGTTCGTCGCAGACCTCGTGACCGGCGATGACCGCGGCTTGCGGGGACGCGAAGTTGATGCCCTTGGCCTTCACCGCGTTCAGGAACGCGTTGTCGACCGCGTCGGCGCGAGCGGTCGGAATCGCCAGTGCCCCGGCGCCGGCCAGCGCGGCCGTGAGCGCCAGGCCGGCCACCAGTGATCGCTTGGGCGAGCGCACTCGGCCAGTCGTCATCGCTGGAACCTCCGCTGGGTGAGCAGTGCTGACGGCACACCGCGGCCGTCGGCACAGCGATCATTGCATGCCGCGAACGGACAGGCGAACGTAATCCGCTGTCAGCGCTGGCAGGACGGGCACCAATAGGTCACCCGCTCGCCGCCGTCGTCGTAGTCGATGCGGGTCCCGCAGCGACGGCACGGTTGCCCGGCCCTGCCGTACACCCACAGCCGGCGACCCGGCCGGGAGTCGCCGGTGGTGCAGCGGTTCCAGCGGGACCGGTTGAGCCACAGCATGTCCCGGGCCCGGGAGACCAGCCGGTGTGGATCGGCGATTGCGCTGACCGGCGCGGTGGGCGCGTACCCGCTGACGAAACAGAGTTCGTTGCAATAGACGTTCCCCACGCCGGCGAGGACCCGCTGGTCCAGCAGCGCCTCGGCGATCGAGCGGTCCGGGCATGCCACCAGGTTGGCCGCGGCCCGCGCGGGATCCCAGTCCTCGCCCAGCAAGTCGGGTCCCAGATGCGCGACCACGTCGACGTCGCCATTTCGGTCGAGGATCTCCAGCACCCCGAGGTCGATGCCGACGGCCCGGACGACCTCGTCACCGTGCTTGGCCTCCAACACGATTCGCGCCCGGTGGTCCACCCGCTGGTTGCCGAGTCGCCAACTGCCGTCCATCTTCAGGTGGGAGTGGATGCTGGCCGGCCCCACCCGGATGAACAGGTGCTTGCCCCGGCTGAGCACCTCGTCCACCACCTGCCCGCGAAGGTCGACGGTGGCAAACCGGGGCACCCGGACGTCGCAGCGGGTCACCGTGCCGCCCAACAGATGCCGGCGCAGCTGGGCGGCCGTGTGCCACACCGTGTCACCCTCGGGCATGGTTTTCCGCCATCGTCACCGCAGCCGCATCCCGCGCGGGGTGCGGGCGAAGCCGGCGCCCGCGAGGGCGTCGAGCACCCGGCTCGGGCCGCCGGCCTGCGGCTGCAGGGCGGGCGACCCGTCGATGCGTTCGACGAGTATCGAGGCGACGCGCCGGGAGGAGACCAGGTCGGCCAGTGCCATGGCCGCCGCGTGGTCGGCCGCGGGGTCGGTGGTGAACGTCAGCAGCGACCGTCCGCCGCGCTCGAGGAACCAGGCCGGCTCGCCGTCCACGAGCACCACGAGCGCCCCCGCCCTGCGGCCCGGCCGCGCCCCCTCGCCGCTCGAGGGCGGCCAGGGCAGCGCCGCACCGTAGGGATTGGCAGGGTCGGCCGCGGCCAGGGCGACAGCACGGTATTCCGGCCGCTGGGGGTCGTGCAGAGAGCCTGGGCCGTCGGTGTAGCTGCGCAACCGGTCGACCGTCGAGGCGACGGCGAACTGCGCACCGCCCAGCGACTCGACGAAGTAGCCGCGCTGGCAGCGGCCGGCGTCCTCGAACGTGCTGAGCACCTTGTAGAGGGTGGCGAAGCCGCCCGGGACGTTCTCGGCCGTCACCGCGCCCTTCGTCAGCACGCCGTGGCGGTTCAACAGCAGCTCGGCCTGGAAATGGGCCCGCAGCGTGGAATCCGGCTCGGGGGCCGGCAGCGCCGACCAGCGGCCGGCGACGGTCGGGTCCGGGGCGCGCTGCTGGGCGTGCGCGACGCTGTATCGGCTCAGCCGTGGCGGGCGGTGCGCGCGGTGCGCCGGGGCGGAACGCTTGCGGGCGCCGGTACCGCTCAGCAGGGCACGCACCGGGGCGAACGTGTCGCCGGTGATCCAGCCGGCCCAGATCAGTTCCCACAGCGCCGCTTTGAGGTCCGTGTCGCCGATCCCGTCTTGGGCGAGCTGGCGGAAGAAGTAGGCGCCGCCACCGGACAGCGTGTCCAGGATCGCCCGGTGGGCGTCGGTGAAGTCGATCTCGGCGGGTGCGCCCACCGTCAACGGCGCCGAATCGCTGGGGTGCAACGCGACCCAGCCGTCGCTGCCCGAGATCGACCCCGAGCCCGACCAGGTGACCTCCCCGGTCGCCAGCAGCTCGTCGAGCATCGCGGGCGAGTAGTCGCGCACCCGTGGGGCGAGCACCAGCGGCTCGAGCGCCGAGGCCGGCATCCGGACGCCGGCGAGCTGGTCGATGGCGGAGAGCAGGCCGTCGAGGCCGGAGAGGTTCGCCGAGCCCGCGGCGGACACGCGGTGCCAGGCCGGCAGAAACCGCGCGTAGGCGGCGGTGCTGACCGGCTCGACCTGGGCGCGCAGGGCGGCCAGCGAGCGCCGCCTCAGGACTCGCAGGACTTCGGCGTCGCACCACTGCTCGCTGCCGGTGCCCGCCACGTCGGCGCCCGCGACGAAGTCCCCGCGCACCAGCTTGCCGTCGGCGGCCAGCCGGCCCAGCACGTCGGCCGTCACCCGCAGCCCGAGGCCGAACCGGGCGGCCGCCTCGGCGGTGGTGAAGGGCGTGCGCGTGCGGGCGTATCGGCCCAGCAGCTCGCCGAGCGGGTCGGCCACCTCCTCGGTGAAGGTCGCGGGCACGCCGAGCGGCACCGCCGCGCCCACGCCGTCGCGCAGCCGGCCGATGTCCTCGACGGCCACCCACCAGCTGCGGCCGGCGAACGGCACCGTCAGCGCCCGGCGGGCGGCGCGCAGGCCGTCCAGCCAGCCGGCAATGGTTTTTCCGTCGGCGACGTCGGTGCGGGCGGCGACCTCGTCCTCGGTGAGCGGGCCCAGCAGCCGCAGCAGGTCCGCCACCGCCTCGGCGTCGCGGGCGGCCCGGTCGGCGGACAGGTGCTGCAGCTGGCGGCCCGTGGCCGCGATCACCTCCGGGTCGAGCAGCTCGCGCAGCTCCACCCGGCCGAGCAGCTCGGCCAGCAGCGTGCTGTCCAGCGAGAGCGCCGCGGCCCGGCGCTCCGCCAGGGGGGAGTCGCCCTCGTACATGAACGCGCCGACGTAGCCGAACATCAGCGACGCCGCGAACGGCGACGGTCTGGACGTCTCCGCTTCGAGCACCCGCACCCTGCGCTGCGCGATGCCGGTCATCAGCTCCGTCAGGGCCGGCACGTCGTAGACGTCCTGCAGGCATTCGCGGATGGTCTCCAGCACCACCGGGAAGTCGGGATACTTGCGCGCCACCTCCAGCAGCTGGGCCGCGCGCTGGCGCTGCTGCCACAGTGGCGAGCGCTTGCCCGGGTGCCGGCGGGGCAGCAGCAGCGCCCGGGCCGCGCACTCCCGGAATCGCGACGCGAACAGCGCCGAGCCGCCCACCTCGGCGGTCACGACGGGGTCGATCTCGTCGGCGTCGAAGACGAACAGGTCGGCGCCGGGCGGAGTCTCCCCGGTGTCCGAGAGGGTGTCCGGGAGACGCACCACGATGCCGTCGTCGGCGGCGGTCGGCTTCTCGTCGATTCCGTAGCGTTCCCGCAGCCGCCGGCCCACCGCCAGCGCCAGCGGCCCGTGCACGCGCAGCCCGTAGGGCGAGTGCAGGATCACCCGCCAGTCGCCCAGCTCGTCACGGAACCGCTCGACCAGCAGGGTGGTGTCGGTGGGCACCACCCCGGCGGCGGTGCGCTGCTCGTCCAGCAGCCGCCACAGGTTGTCGGTGGCGTAGGCGTCGAAACCCAATGCGGCACAACGCTTGCCGAAGGCATCCCGGCTCAGTCCGGCCAGCTCGCCGGTGAACGCACCCAGCGCGGCGCCCAGCTCGGCCGGGCGGCCCGCGTCGTCGCCGCGCCAGAACGGCAACCGGGCGGGTTGCCCGGGCGCCGGAATCACCAGCACGCGGTCGTGGGTGATCTCGGTGATCCGCCAGCTGGTGGCGCCCAGCGAGATGACGTCGCCGGGCCGCGACTCGTAGACCATCTCCTCGTCGAGTTCGCCGACCCGCGAAGGCTTTTCGGATTCTTCCACCGAAGAAGCCAGGTAGACGGTGAACATGCCGCGGTCCGGGATGGCCCCGCCGGAGGTGACGGCCAGCCGCTGCGCTCCGGGCCGGGCGGTCAGCGTGCCCGTGTCGCGGTCGTACACGAGTCTGGGCCGCAGCTCGGCGAACTCGGTGGACGGGTACTTTCCCGACAGCAGGTCGAGGGTGGCCTCGTACGCGCTGCGCGGCAGCGTCGCGAACGGGGCGCTGCGGCGCACGGTGTCGAACCACCGGTCGGCGTTCAGCGGCTCGAGTGCCGAGGCCGCGACGGTGTGCTGGGCGAGAATGTCGAGCGGGTTGGCCGGCACGCGCATGGTCTCGATCTGTCCGGTCAGCATCCGCTCGACGGTCACCGCGCACCCGATCAGGTCGGTGCGGTGCTTGGGGAACAGCACCCCCTGCGAGACCTCGCCGACCTGGTGCCCGGCCCGCCCGATGCGTTGCAGCCCGCTGGCCACCGACGGCGGCGCCTCGACCTGGATCACCAGGTCCACCGCGCCCATGTCGATGCCCAGTTCCAGGCTGGAGGTGGCCACCACCGCCCTGAGCAGCCCGCGCTTGAGGTCGTCCTCGACCAGGGCGCGCTGCTCCTTGCTGACCGAGCCGTGGTGCGCGCGGGCCAGCAGGGGGGGCGCGCCGAACGTCTGGCCCGAGCCCATGAGGTGCGCCGGGGCCCCGCCGGCCACCTTGGGGTTGGCCTCCGCCGGCGGCCCCAGGCCCGCGCGCTCGGCGTGGATTTCGTTGAGCCGGGCCGTCAGCCGCTCGGCGAGTCGCCGGGAGTTGGCGAACACGATGGTCGAGTTGTGCGCCTCGATCAGGTCGACCAGGGCAGCCTCGACGTCGGGCCAGATGCTGTTGTTCTCCAGGTTGGCCATGTCCGGCACCGGCACCCGGACGGTGAGCTCGACGGTCTTGGACGCCCGCGGGGCCACGATGGTCGTCGGCGATTGGCCGGACAGAAAACGGGCCAGTTCCTCCGGCGGGCGCACGGTTGCCGACAGCCCGATGCGCTGCGCGGGCCGGCCGCCACGCGAACCCTGTGACAGGTCCTGGAGCCGCTCCAGTGACAGGGCCAGGTGGGCGCCGCGCTTGCCGGCGGCGATGGCGTGGATCTCGTCGACGATCACCGTCTGCACGCCCGCGAGGGTTTCCCTCGCGGCCGAGGTGAGCATCAGGAACAGCGACTCCGGGGTGGTGATCAGCACGTCGGGGGGACGGGCGATGAGCTGCCGGCGTTGCGCGGGCGGGGTGTCGCCGGAGCGGACGCCGACGCTGATCGCCGGTGGGGGCACGCCATGGCGCTCGGCAATCCGGGTGAGCCCGGCCAGCGGGGTGCGCAGGTTGCGTTCGACGTCCACCGCCAGCGCCTTGAGGGGGGAGACGTAGAGGACGCGGGTGCCGGCGGGGCTTTCCGGGTCGCCGGGCGCGGCGGGCCTGGCCAGGGAGTCCAAGGCCCACAAGAACGCCGCCAGCGTCTTGCCCGAGCCGGTCGGCGCGATCACCAGGGTGTTGTCCCCGTCGGCGATCGCGGCCCAGGCCTGCGCCTGCGCGGTGGTCGGCGCCGCGAACGTGCCGGCGAACCACTCCCGGGTGATGGCGCTGAACCGGCCCAATGGGTCGACCGTCGGGGGGTCGACCTTCGGGTGACCGACCGCCGGGGGGTCGGTCGGCGGGGGACCGGGACGAGCGCTCACCTGAGCCATGGTGCCAACCGGTACCGACAGATCCCTAGAGTCGCGCGGTGGCCATCGCTCCGGCCAGCTCGTCCGGAATTTCCGGCACCCGGGCGATGGCGTCCAGCAGCGCGTGCGCGCAGGCGTCGGCGAGCCGGTCGGCGTCGGTGGTGGGGTCGATGATCCGCTGGCGGCACACCTCGAAGGTGAACGCCAGCCAGCCGCTCAGGATCACCCGCAGGTCCCGCTCGACGTCGGGCTTGAGGGCGCGGTTGTCCTCCATGCCGCTGACGACCTCGGCGATACGCGACATGATGTGTTCCATCTGGCGGTTCTTGGCCTCTTCGTCGATGCCGAGCAGAACCGGGTCGGACCGGCCGAGGCCCACGTAGGCCGCCCACGCGGCCTCGGGGTTCTGTTGGTGGTAGGCCATGTAGGCCAGCACGCCGGTCCGGATCTCCTCGAACATCGTCATGCCCACCTGCGGCGGGTTGTTCGTGGCCGCGTACAAACGGTCGGCCTCGTCTTTCACCACAGCGGCGAAAAACGCCCGCTTGTCGGGAAAGTAGTGATACATCAGCGCACGGGACACCCCGGCCCGTTCGGCTATCTCGTCGATGCGGACCTCGTCATAGGGTCGCTTCCCAAAGACTTCTGCCCCCAACGCGAGCAGCTCGGCGCGGCGATCCTCAGGGGATAGCCGCCTTCTAGCTGTCGGCATGGGTCAGATAGTACTCACCGTTTATGAGACGACGGACACCGCGACTTCGGGCAGGGTGGGGGCCGGTTTACCGGGGTTTGCCACCGGGTATCCGACCACCAGCAAGTGCTAGCGCGACGTTCGGGCCGGTCAGTTCTCGGCAAAGCTGTCAGACCGCTGCCAAGAACTTTGTCTCAGCGCGGTAACTATTGCGACGCGGCCGGCGATGGACTATTCGTCAGCGCTGTGGGTCCCGGTGGGAAAAGGGAAAAACGATGCAGAGGGCAAGCGAGCGATCGCCCGGCGATCACCTCGGGCACGAGGACCGCGATGTGCACGCGGCCATCCGGTTCGCCGTCATGGCGGCGTGCGCCGGGATCGGGTTCGTGATCCTGGCCGCCCTGTGGGTCAGCACGTGCCCCGGGACGAGCGTCGACACGGCGGCCTGCGGTGCGCCGGAGCGCACCCTGTTGGCCTTCGGCGGGCCGGTCATCCTGCTTGCCGCCGGGCTGTGGGCGTTCCTGCGCACGTACCGGGTGTGGAAGGCCGAAGGTACCTGGTGGGGATGGCACGGGGCCGGTTGGTTCCTGCTGACGCTCATGGTGCTGACGGTGTCCCTCGGCGTTCCGCCGATCGCCGGGCCGGTCCTGGCCCTCTAGCCCCGATCCGGGGGATTAAGGCGGTGCCCGAGTGGGTACAAGGCCTAGGCCATGATGAGTGCCATTCGAGTCGTTCGCGCGCCCATCTCGCTGCCGCGACCACATCCGGAACGGTCGGACACCCCGATCGGACCCGTTCCTGGCGGGTGCGGCGATCATGACTAACCAATTGGAGCCTACGGTTCACGGCGGGCTGCAACGTAGTAACTCCAGTCGAGCGGTGCCGGGAGACCAGATGTCCGATGCGGGATTGCGCGCTAACAAGGTTCAACGCGGACACCGCGCTGTGGAACTGCACGTGGCGGCGCGCCTGGAGAACCTGGCCATGCTGCGCACCCTGGTCGGCGCGATCGGCACCTTCGAGGACCTCGACTTCGACGCCGTGGCCGACCTGCGCCTCGCGGTCGACGAGGTCTGTACCAGGCTCATCCGCTCGGCCACCCCGGACGCGACGCTCGTGGTGGTGGTGGACCCGCGCGACGACGAGCTGGTCGTGGAGGCCTCCGCCGCGTGCGACACCCATGACGTGGTGGCGCCGGGTAGCTTCAGCTGGCATGTCCTGACCTCCCTGGCGGACGACGTCCAGACCTTCCACGACGGCCGCGAACCCAACGAGAGCGGCAGCATCTTCGGTATCAAGCTGACGGCGCGACGGGCGGCCTCCAGCAGGTGACAGCGCGAGCTGCCGGCGGTTCGGTCTCACGGCCGAACGAGTACGCCGATGTCCCTGACATGTTCCGCGAGTTGGCCGGCGTGGCGGCCGACTCGATGGAATTCCAGCGGCAGCGGGACAAGATCGTCGAGCGGTGCCTGCCGCTGGCCGATCACATCGCCCGCCGCTTCGAGGGCCGCGGGGAACCGCGCGACGACCTGGTCCAGGTGGCGCGCGTCGGGCTGGTCAACGCGGTGGTCAGGTTCGACGTCGAGGCCGGGACGGACTTCGTGTCGTTCGCGGTGCCCACCATCATGGGCGAGGTTCGCCGCCACTTCCGCGACAACAGCTGGTCGGTCAAGGTCCCGCGGCGACTCAAGGAGCTGCATCTGCGGCTCGGCGCGGCGACGGCCGAGCTGTCGCAGCGGCTCGGGCGGGCGCCCACCGCAAGCGAACTCGCCGCGGAGCTCGGCATGGACCGCGCCGAGGTCGTCGAGGGCCTGGTGGCGGGGAGCTCCTACAACACCTTGTCCATCGACAGCGGCGGCGGCGGCGACGACGACGAGGCCCGGGCCATCGCAGACACGCTGGGCGACGTGGACACCGGTCTGGACCAGATCGAGGACCGCGAGGCGCTGCGTCCCATGCTCGAGGCGCTGCCCGAGCGGGAACGAACCGTCTTGGTGCTCAGGTTCTTCGAGTCGATGACACAGACGCAGATCGCCGAGCGGGTCGGCATCTCTCAGATGCACGTCTCCCGGTTGCTGGCCAAGTCGCTAGCGCGGCTGCGCGACCAGCTGGAGTAGCGGGTCGTCGGCGCCGCGCGCCGTCCGCGCCAGCGGGTCCGGCAGCAGCGGGTCGCGAGCCGCCGTCGTTATCGGCAGGGTGCCGTCGGGGTCGCAGATGCGCAGCAGCCTCGACACCGCCGGGCTGGGCGCCATGGCCCAGCGCACCTGGGCGGCGGAGCACACGACGTTGATCCGGTGCAGCGCCGAAAAGCCCGCTGTCCCAATGAATTCCAATCCCCTCAGGTCCAGGACCACGCGCCGGCCGCGGGCGGCGCTGTGTTGCACGTAGGCGGCGAGCTGGTCGGCGTTGGCGGCGTCGAGTTCGCCGTCGACGGTGATTACGGTGCCCGACGGTTCCCAACGGGCGTCGAACTGGGCCGTGCGGCATTGCTGCCAGGAGTGAGCCACAGACATTGCCTGACTCCATCGCTTAGAGGAGATGTGCTGTGGATGACGCCAGGTGCGAGACGGGAGTTCGCCCGCCTCCCCAGATTCATCCGGGCGGCTGTGAACTCAACCTGCCCTGAACCCTACCCGCGGTGAGCGGACCCCGACAACGTTTGGCGTCACTTGATCTCGGCGAGCACCGTGCCCTGGGTGATGGCGGCGCCCGGCTCGACCGCGAGCCCGGTGATGGTGCCGTCCTTGTGCGCGGTGACCGGGTTCTCCATCTTCATCGCCTCCAGGACCACCACCAGGTCGCCGGCGGCGACCTCCTGGCCCTCCTCGACCGCGACTTTCACCACGGTGCCCTGCATGGGCGCGGTGACCGCGTCGCCGGAGGCCGCGGCGCCCCCGTGCGACCCCCGCTTGCGCGGCTTGGGCTTCTTGCGGATGACGCCGGACTGGGCGGCCGCACCGTCCGAGAGCGCCAGGTCGCCCGGCAGCGACACCTCGAGCCGCCGGCCGTCGACCTCGACCACCACCTTCTGCCGCGGCCGCGCATCCTCCTCGTCGAGGGGCTCGCCGGCGGTGAACGGCTCGACGGTGTTGTTCCACTCGGTCTCGATCCAGCGGGTGTGCACCGAGAAGCCGTTCTCGTCGCCGATGAACGCCGGGTCGGACACCACGGCGCGGTGGAAGGGGATGACGGTGGCCAGGCCCTCGACCTCGAACTCGTCCAGCGCGCGCCGGGCCCGCTCCAACGCCTCGGTGCGGCTGGCGCCGTACACGATCAGCTTGGCCAGCATCGAGTCGAACTGTCCGCCGATCACCGAGCCGCTCTCGACGCCGGAGTCCAGCCGCACGCCGGGGCCGGCCGGGGGATCGAACCGGGTCACCGGGCCGGGCGCGGGCAGGAAGCCGCGGCCTGCGTCCTCGCCGTTGATCCGGAACTCGAACGCATGCCCGCGGGGGGTGGGATCCTCGGTCAGGTCGAGCTTTTCGCCGTTGGCGATGCGGAACTGCTCGCGCACCAGGTCGATCCCGGCGGTTTCCTCGGTGACGGGGTGCTCGACCTGCAGGCGGGTGTTGACCTCCAGGAACGAGATCAGGCCGTCCTGGCCCACCAGGTACTCCACCGTTCCGGCGCCGTAGTAGTGGGCCTCCTTGCAGATCCGCTTGGCCGATTCGTGGATCTCCTTGCGCTGCGCATCCGTCAGGAACGGCGCCGGGGCCTCCTCGACGAGCTTCTGGAAGCGGCGTTGCAGCGAGCAGTCGCGGGTGCCCGCGACGACGACGTTGCCGTGCTGGTCGGCGATCACCTGCGCCTCGACGTGGCGGGGCTTGTCGAGGTAGCGCTCGACGAAGCACTCACCGCGGCCGAACGCGGACACCGCCTCGCGGACCGCCGACTCGTACAGCTCGGGGATCTCTTCGATGGTGCGGGCCACCTTCATGCCCTTGCCGCCGCCGCCGAAGGCGGCCTTGATCGCGATCGGCACCCCGTACTCCCGGGCGAAGGCCACCACCTCGTCGGCGTTCTTGACCGGGTCGGGGGTGCCCGGCACCAGGGGGGCCTGCGCGCGGGCGGCGATGTGGCGGGCGGTGACCTTGTCACCGAGATCGCGGATCGACTGCGGGCTGGGGCCGATCCAGATCAGGCCCGCGTCGATCACCGCCTGGGCGAAGTCCGCGTTCTCCGACAGGAAGCCGTAACCGGGGTGGATTGCGTTGGCGCCGGATTTGGCCGCCGCGTCGAGGAGCTTGCCGAAGTCCAGGTAGGACTCGGCGGAGGTTTGGCCGCCCAGCGCGAACGCCTCGTCGGCCAGGCGGACGTGCGGCGCGTCGGCGTCGGGCTCGGCGTACACCGCCACGCTGGGCAGCCCCGCGTCGCGGGCCGCCCGGATCACCCGGACAGCGATCTCGCCGCGGTTGGCGACGAGCACTTTGGCGATCCTCGAGCTGGCGTGATTGGCCACTGCGCCTCCCTGTTCGGCCTCTGTCGCAGACAGTGCTCTGCGCGCTTCTCTAAGAGAATTTCTTACAACGGTGTCGGGGGAAGTCTAAGCGGCGCGCCGTTAGGCCGGTGAGGCGGTCCGGAATTCGGCGTTGGCGTCAGTTTGGGCGCTGTCGCGCAACGCGGCGCTTGATGCGGGCGAGCATCGCCGACATGCCGCGCAGCCGCAGCGGGCTGATCAGCGCGGCCAGGCCCAGGTCGGTGTAGAAGTCCTCGGGGACCGCGAGGATGTCGGCGGCGGGCTGCCCGTCGAGGCCGGCGGCCAGGATGGCGGCGAAGCCGCGGGTGGTCGGGGCTTCGGCCGGCGCGCTGAAGTGCAGCCGCACCCGGTCGGGGTCGCTCGCGTCGACGTGCAGGAAAAGCGGCGTCTGGCACTCGGGCACGGGTTCCATCGCCGCCTCGGCCAGGTCGGGCGGGAGCGCGGGGAGTTCGTTGGCGAACTCCAGCAGGAGAGTGAGCTTGTCCTGGCCCTGGACTTCGGCGAAGTCGGACACCACCTCGGCCAGCGGGGCGGGCATCGCCATCAGGCGGGCACGGCTCCCGGTTCTTCGCCGCCGACGATCGGGACGCGCACGGTGTTGCCCCACTCGGTCCACGACCCGTCGTAGTTGCGCACGCCGGGCTTGCCCAGCAGGTGGGTGAGCACGAACCAGGTATGGCTGGACCGTTCGCCGATGCGGCAGTAGACGACGGTCTTGTCGTCCGGCTCGATGAAGTCGTAGAGCCGTTCCAATTCCGCGCGGGCGCGGAACCGGCCCGATTCGTCGACCGCTTTGCTCCACGGGATCGACCGGGCGGTGGGAATGTGTCCGCCGCGCAGCACGCCTTCCTCCGGGTAGTCGGGCATGTGGGTGCGCTTGCCGGTGTACTCGTCGGGCGAGCGCACGTCGATCAGCGGCTGGCTGCCGAGGACGGCCAGCACGTCGTCCTTGTAGGCCCGGATGGGCTCGTCGTTGCGGGCGACGACGGGATAGCCGGTGCTCGTCTTGGTCGGGACGTCCAGGGTGGTGTCCCGGCGTTCGGCCAGCCACAGGTCGCGTCCGCCGTTGAGCAGGCGCACGTCGGGGTGGCCGAACAGCGTGAAGACCCATAGTGCATAGGCCGCCCACCAGTTGCTCTTGTCCCCGTAGATCACCACGGTGTCGTCGCGGGCGATGCCCTTGCGGTCCATCAGGTCGGCGAACTGCTCGCCGTTGATGTAGTCGCGCACCCGCGGGTCGTTGAGGTCGGTGTGCCAGTCGATCTTGACCGCGCCCGGGATGTGGCCGACGTCGTAGAGCAGCACGTCCTCGTCGGATTCGACGATCGCCAGACCGGGCGCGCCCATGTTGGCCGACAGCCAGTCGGCGGTGACCAGGCGTTCGGGGTGGGCGTATTCCGACAGCGAGGGGTCGGGGTCGGGTGGTAGTGGCACGCAGTCGAGCCTACCCGTGAGGCCGGCAGGGCCGCCCGGGCCCTTGGCGTGCCGCGACACATCAACGTCGGTGACGACGCGCCGGCGCGCGTCGCAACGGTTTATGTCTCGCAGATATTGGCCGCCCACAGCGTGGTCACGGATAATCCGGCGTGGCTCAACATCTCTCGCAGCAGCGGCAGGCTGATGCCGATGACGTTGGCGGGGTCGCCGTCGATCCCGTCGACGAACCAGCCGCCCAGCCCGTCCAGCGTGAACCCCCCCGCCACCTGCAGGGGTTCGCCGTGGGCGACGTAAGCCTGCAGGTCGGCGTCCGCCGGTACGGCGAAACGCACTGTAGTGCAAGCCGATTCGACCTCGCGATGGGTGATTGCGCCGTTGCGCAGGCGCAGCAGGCAGTGCCCGGTGTGCAGCCGGCCGGACCGCCCGCCCATCAGGCGCCACTGGTCCACGGCCGCGTCTGCCGACCCCGGCTTGCCGCACAGCCGGCCGTCGACGGAAAGCAGCGAATCACAGCCCACCACAACGCAATCGGTCGCAACGGAGTCCGCCAGCCCGACGGCCACCCGCTCGGCTTTCGCCGCCGCCAGGGCGCGCACCACCTCGTCCGGCGCGGCGCCAGACCCCAGGCGGGCCACGATCGCGTCCTCGTCGACGCCGGACACCCGGACCAGCGGATCGACGCCGGCTTGCCGCAGCACCCTGAGCCGGCCCGCGGACGCCGACGCCAGCACCAGTCGGGTCACTGCTGCATGTGCGCCAACTGCTGCATGGTCAGCCGCTGCCAGTTGGACATCGCGAAACGCAGCCGGTCCACCGGCAGTCCCCAGCGGGTGCGCTCGGGCTGCGCCGGCTCCGGTGCGCCGCCGGCGCTGCCCAGCACGGCGACCACGGCGGCGATCTCCGCGGCGGTGGGCTTGCCCTTGAGGATCCGAATGTGCGGCTCGTGCACGTGGGGCGCCGCTTCGGTTGTCCCGGAAGCGGTTTCGTCGCTCACGGTGTCTGTCATAGGGGAATGTTCCCGTGCTTCTTGGGGGGCAGGTGCGAGATCTTTCGTTCCAGCAGGCGCAAAGCCGTGGCGATGTAGCCGCGGGTGTGCGACGGCGGGATGACGGCGTCGACGTATCCGCGCTCGGCCGCCACGTACGGGTTGACCAGGGTGTCCTCGTATTCCTGCTGCAGCTGCAGGCGAAGCGCGTCGACGTCTTCGCCGCTGCGGGCCGCCTCGGCCAGCTTCTGGCGGTAGACGAAGCCGACGGCGCCGGACGCGCCCATCACCGCGATCTGGGCTGTCGGCCAGGCGAGGTTGACGTCGCAACCCATGTCCTTGGAGCCCATCACGCAGTAGGCGCCGCCGTAGGCCTTGCGGGTGATGACGGTGATCTTCGGCACGGTGGCCTCGCCGTAGGCGTAGAGCAGCTTGGCGCCGCGCCGGATGATGCCGTTGTACTCCTGGCCGGTGCCCGGCAGGAAGCCGGGGACGTCGACGAGCATGACGATCGGGATGTTGAAGCAGTCGCAGGTCCGCACGAACCGGGCGGCCTTCTCCGAGGCGTTGATGTCCAGGCAGCCGGCGAACTGCGTCGGCTGGTTGGCGACGATGCCGACCGGACGGCCGTCGATGCGACCGAACCCGACCACGATGTTCTGCGCGTAGCCGTTCTGGACCTCGAGAAACTCGTCGTCGTCGAGGATGCGGGTGATCACCTCGTGCATGTCGTAGGGCTGGTTCGGGGAGTCCGGGATCAGCGTGTCCAGCTCGATGTCCTCGGCGGTCAGGTTGTCCTCGATGGCGCCGGCGGGCGCGGGCTCGGCGTAGCGCGGCGCGTCGGTGGCGTTGTTCGGCGGCAGGTAGCTCAGCAGGTCGCGGACCCACTCGAAGGCGTCCTGCTCGCCGGACGCGACGTAGTGCAGCGTCCCCGACTTCGCCATGTGCGTGTGGGCGCCGCCGAGTTCCTCCATCGTGACGTCCTCGCCGGTGACGGTCTTGATGACGTCGGGTCCGGTGATGAACATCTGGCTGGTCTGGTCGACCATGATCACGAAGTCGGTCAGCGCGGGGGAGTAGACGTGGCCGCCAGCGGCCGCACCCATGATCAGCGAGATCTGCGGGATGACGCCGGACGCCAGGATGTTGTTGCGGAAGATCCGGCTGTACAGGCCGAGCGAGACGACGCCCTCCTGGATCCGGGCCCCTGCGCCGTCGTTGATGCCGATCAGCGGGCGGCCGGTCTTGATCGCCAGTTCCTGGATCTTGACGATCTTCTCGCCGTACACCTCGCCGAGGCTGCCGCCGAAGACCGTGGCGTCCTGGCTGAAGATGCACACGTCGCGGCCGTCGATGGTGCCGTAGCCGGTGATCACCCCGTCGCCCAGGGGACGGTTGTTCTCCAGCCCGAAGTTCGTGCTGCGGTGCCGCGCCAGCGCGTCGAGCTCGACGAACGAGTCCTCGTCCAGCAGGGCGAGGATGCGCTCGCGGGCGGTCAGCTTGCCCTTGGCGTGCACCTTGTCGACGGCGGCCTCGCCGACCGGATGCAGCGACTCCTCCCGGCGCTTGTGCAGCTCGGCCAGCTTGCCTGCGGTGGTGTGGATGTCGATGGTGTGCTCGGCAGCGGGCTCCGCCGTGTGGTCGGTAACGCTTGTCATGGAAGTCGATGGTATCGGCCGCCGCCGCGGCGGAGTTTTAGGCTGGGCCGGATGGGAGGTGAGCTGGACTTGGACGAGCCCGGGCCGCCGCTGGACGCCGCTGCGCTGCGCGCAGAGCTGATCGGGACCGGGCTGGGCTGGCGGCGGCTGGACGTCGTCGAGCGGACCGGCTCCACCAACGCCGACCTGCTGGCGCGGGCCGCGTCCTCTTCCGAGGGGGGCGCCGACGTCGCCGGGGCGGTGCTGATCGCCGAGCATCAGACCGCGGGCCGCGGCCGGCACGGCCGGGGGTGGTCGGCCACCCCGCGGGCGCAGGTCACCATGTCGGTGGCCGTCAACGTGGTCGACGTCCCGGTGACCGGGTGGGGGTGGCTGCCGCTGGCCACGGGCGTGGCCGTCGTCGACGCGGTCGCGGCCGTGACCGGAGTCCGGGCCGGCCTCAAGTGGCCCAACGACGTGCTGGCCGGCCCGGCGGGTTCCGCCGGAAAGCTGGCCGGCATCCTGGCCGAGGTGTCGCGCCCGGTGGTGGTGATTGGCCTGGGGCTCAACGTTTTCCGGGCTCCCGACGGGGTGGGCGAAGCGACGTCGCTGGTGGACCTGGGCGTGGTGGCGCCGGATCGCCACCGGCTGGTGTGCGCGCTGCTGACCGAACTGGGCCGGCGGGTCGTCGCCTGGCGCGCGGCGCGCGGGGCCGACTGGGAGCTGGCGGCCGACTACCGGGCGCGCAGCCTGACTCTCGGCAACCGCGTGCGGGCCCACCTGCCCGGCGGCAAGGTCGTCGCCGGAACCGCGAGCGGGATCGACGACCAGGGCAGGCTGCTCCTGGACGCGGGGGGCGAGACCGTCGTCGTCTCGGCCGGCGACGTCGTGCATCTGCGTTAGGAAGCGTGCGTTAGGAAGCGTGCGTTGGAAGCGGTAGCTTCTGTCAGGGTGAGCTACCCGGACAACGCCCTGGCCGCCGGCGAGCAGGTGGTCATCCATCGTCATCCGCACTGGAAGCGGTTGATCTGGCCGGTGACGGTCCTCCTGCTGGCCACCGCGCTGGCGGCGTTCGGGTCCGGATACGTCAACTCGACGCAGTGGGATCAGGTCGCCAAGAACATCCTGCACGGCGTGATCTGGGGCGTCTGGCTGGTGATCGTCGGCTGGCTGACCCTGTGGCCGTTCTTGAGCTGGCTGACCACCCACTTCGTCGTCACCAGCCGCCGGGTGATGTACCGGCACGGCACGCTGACGCGGACCGGCATCGACATCCCGTTGGCGCGGATCAACAGCGTGGAATTCCGGGACCGGATTTTCGAGCGAATATTTCGCACCGGCACGCTGATTATCGAGTCGGCGTCACAAGACCCGCTGGAATTCGACGACATTCCGCGCCTGCGTGAAGTGCATGCGCTGCTGTATCACGAGGTTTTCGACACCCTGGGTTCCGCCGGGCCCGACGCGTCGCCCGGCTGATCGGGCCGGCCGGCCCGCTTCCGCCAGGCGCGCAGCAGGGTGACGTTGCCGTTGCGCAGGCCCTCGTCCAGGCCCTGTTCCACATCCCGTTCGAAGCCGCCCTCGATGGCGTCCTCGAAGACTTCGGCGATGCCGCCGGCGGTGAGCGCGGACTCCAGCGCCTTGTCCGGGTTGCGGGCGAACTGGTCGGGGAACACCCAACGCCGGAACGCCCAGAAGCGGAACGCCATCTGCAACAGGTTGCCGACGATGTACGCCGAGACGAAGTCGGCGATGTTTTCCATGGTCAGCGACACGTTCGGCTCCCGCAACTGCAGGACATAGCTGGAGAACCACAGCGGTGCCATGGACAGCAGCACGCCGACGCCGCTGAACGCGAAGAAGAGCAGGGCCTCGTGGTGCCGCTCGCGACCGCCGCGGTCGCGGAAGCTCCACTCCCGGTTCAGCACGTAGGAGGCGATGACCGCGACGATGCCCGCGATCACCTTGGCGGTGACCGGCTTGGACTCGAGAATCGTGAGCTTGAGCGTGTAGAAAATCGCCGAGTCGATGATGAACGTGGTGCCGCCCACGATCGCGAATTTGATCAGTTCGTGGTGCCGCAGCAAATAGGGCTGAATGGGCGCGGGCAGACGCGCTATTGCGGCTTCGGCTAAGGACACAAGTCGCCAGTGTACGGACGGACACAAAAGAGTCGCAAAATCGTACATAACGATTTGGGTGTCACCGCCGGTCAGCCCGGGGCCCGCGTCGTGACACGATAACTGCCGTGCCGAGTACACCCCCGCCCAGGGACCCGCGCGTCGCTCCCCGAGTGGCCCCCCGAGTCGCAATGGTCGGCGGCGGACAGCTGGCCCGGATGACCCACCAGGCCGCCATCGCGCTGGGCCAGACGCTGCGCGTGCTGGCCACCGCGCCGGACGAGCCGGCCGCCCAGGTGACCCCCGATGTGGTGATCGGCTCGCACACCGACCTGGAGGACCTGCGCCGGGTGGCGGCCGGCGCCGATGTGCTGACGTTCGACCACGAGCACGTCCCGGCCGAGCTGCTGGACAAGCTGGTCGCCGAGGGCGTCAACGTCGCGCCTCCCCCGCAGGCGCTGGTGCATGCGCAGGACAAGCTCGTCATGCGGCGGCGGCTGGAGGCCCTGGGCGCCCCGGTGCCGCGGTATGCCGAGATCCGCAGCGTCGACGAACTCGACGCCTTCGCCGAGCGCATAGCCGGCCCCGTGGTGGTGAAAGCGGTCCGCGGCGGCTACGACGGGCGCGGCGTGCGGATGGCCCGCGACCCTTCGCACGCCCGCGAGATTGCAACCACTTTCCTGGCCGATGGGGTGCCCGTGCTGGCCGAGGAGCAGGTGAACCTGCGCCGCGAGTTGTCGGCCCTGGTGGCGCGGTCCCCGTTCGGGCAGGGCGCGGCGTGGCCGGTGGTCGAGACGGTGCAGCGCGACGGCATCTGCGTGCTGGTGATCGCCCCCGCGCCGGAGCTGCCCGACGACGTGGGGTCGGCCGCGCAACAGCTGGCGTTGCGGCTGGCGGGCGAACTGGGCGTGGTCGGCGTGCTTGCCGTCGAGCTGTTCGAGACGGTGCGGGGCGACCTGCTGGTCAACGAGCTGGCGATGCGGCCGCACAACTCGGGGCACTGGACCATGGACGGCGCGCGGACCAGCCAGTTCGAGCAGCATGTGCGCGCGGTGCTGGATTACCCGCTCGGCAGCACCGACGCCATCGCGCCGGTGACGGTGATGGCCAACGTGCTGGGAGCGCCGCAGGAGCCGGCGATGACCGTGGACGAGCGGCTGCACCACCTGTTCGCCCGGATGCCCGACGCCCGCGTGCACCTCTACGGCAAGACCGAGCGGCCGGGTCGCAAGGTCGGCCATGTCAACTTCCTCGGCAACTTCTCCGGCAACATCACCGGCGCGGACACCGCCGAGCTGACCGCGCTGCGGGGACGCGCCGAGTTGGCGGCACACTGGTTGTCACACGCGCAGTGGACGGACGGATGGGATCCCCATGGCTGACTCGGTTGCGCCCCGCCCCCGGGTCGGGGTCATCATGGGCAGCGACAGCGACTGGTCGGTGATGTCGGATGCCGCCGCGGCGCTGGCGGAGTTCGACATCCCGGCCGAGGCCCGGGTGGTGTCGGCGCACCGCACGCCGCAGGTGATGTTCGACTACGCGCGCGGCGCCGCCGACCGCGGGATCGAGGTCATCATCGCCGGCGCCGGGGGCGCCGCCCACCTGCCCGGCATGGTGGCCGCCGCGACGCCGCTGCCGGTGATCGGCGTGCCGGTGCCGCTGGCCCGGCTGGACGGCCTGGATTCGCTGCTGTCGATCGTGCAGATGCCGGCCGGCGTGCCGGTCGCCACCGTGTCCGTCGGCGGCGGGCGCAACGCGGGACTGCTGGCCGTGCGGATCCTCGCGTCGTCCGACCCGAAGCTGCGGGCGCGCGTCGTCGCCTTCCAGAACGAGCTTGCCGACAGCGTGCGGGCCAAGGATGCGGCCCTGCAGGAGCTGCACGGTAAAGTTACCGGCCAGTAGCATGGCTGGCAGAGCGCACGAGGAGGCCGAGATGGCTAGTTGGGCCGGAAACCCCAGCTTTGATCTGTTCCAGTTGCCCGAGGAGCACCAGGAGTTGCGGGCGGCGATCCGCGCGCTGGCGGAGAAGGAGATCGCTCCGCATGCCGCCGACGTCGACGAGAATTCACGGTTCCCGTCCGAGGCGCTGGACGCGCTGAACGCGTCGGGCTTCAACGCGGTGCACGTGCCCGAGGAGTACGGCGGGCAGGGCGCCGATTCGGTGGCCGCGTGCATCGTCATCGAGGAGGTCGCCCGCGTCGACGCCTCGGCGTCGCTGATCCCCGCGGTGAACAAGCTGGGCACCATGGGCCTGATCCTGCGCGGCTCCGACGAGCTGAAGAAGCAGGTGCTGCCCTCGATCGCCGACGGCAGCGCGATGGCGTCCTACGCGCTGAGCGAGCGCGAGGCCGGCAGCGACGCGGCCGCGATGCGCACGCGGGCCAAGGCCGACGGCGACGACTGGATCCTCAACGGCGCCAAGTGCTGGATCACCAACGGCGGCAAGTCGAGCTGGTACACGGTGATGGCCGTGACGGACCCCGATCAGGGGGCCAATGGCATCTCGTCGTTCATGGTGCACCGCGACGACGAGGGATTCACCGTGGGCCCCAAGGAGAAGAAGCTCGGCATCAAGGGCTCGCCCACCACCGAGCTGTACTTCGAGAACTGCCGCATCCCCGGCGACCGGATCATCGGCGAGCCGGGCACCGGCTTCAAGACCGCGCTCGCGACGCTGGACCACACCCGCCCCACCATCGGTGCGCAGGCCGTCGGGATCGCGCAGGGCGCGCTGGACGCCGCGATCGCCTACACCAAGGACCGCAAGCAGTTCGGCCGGCCGATCAGCGACAACCAGGGCGTGCAGTTCATGCTCGCCGACATGGCGATGAAGGTGGAGGCCGCGCGCCTGATGGTGTACTCGGCCGCGGCGCGCGCCGAGCGCGGCGAACCGAACCTCGGGTTCATCTCCGCGGCGTCGAAGTGCCTCGCCTCCGACGTCGCGATGGAGGTCACCACCGACGCCGTGCAGCTGTTCGGCGGCGCGGGCTACACCGTGGACTTCCCCGTCGAGCGGATGATGCGCGACGCCAAGATCACCCAGATCTACGAGGGCACCAACCAGATCCAGCGTGTGGTGATGTCGCGCGCGCTGCTGCGCTGAGCGCGGCGATATGCTGTCCCACGGCAACCATTCGGGGTGGTAGAGCCAGACGTCGTAGAGTCAGCGCGTCAGCGCGAACGTCTTACCGGGGGGTGCCAGTGCAGAACGCGGTTTGCCCCGTGCGGCCACGGATGACCGGGAATTGATGCCCGTGCGCGCGCCCGTCGCCCCCGCGTCCACCTGGCGGTCGTTGTCGTTGCTGCTGGTCGAGGACGACCGGGCCGACGCGGTGCTGGTGGAGGACCTGATCGCGGACGCGGTCGCCGACATCCGGGTGGTCTGGGCCCCGTCGATGGCCCACGCGGAACGCGAACTCGCCTCGGCCCGCCCCGACTGCGTCCTGCTGGACCTGCACCTGCCCGACGCCAGCGGGATGGACGCGCTCGACCGCATCGCCAAGCACGACGCGACCGTCCCCATCGTCGTGCTCACCGGGCTCAACGACGAGTACTTCGGGGCCACGGCGGTCGCGGCGGGCGCGCAGGACTACCTGGTCAAGGGGCGCGTGGAACCGGAGATGCTGCGGCGGGCGCTGCTGTACGCGATCGAGCGGAAACGCGCCGAGCTCATCGCCGCCGACCTGCACGCCAGTCAGCTGCGGGCGCGCGAGAACGCGCTGCTGGAACGCGGCCTGCTGCCGTCGCCGCTGCTGCTCGACGACCCGGGCGTCGACATCGTCGCCCGGTACCGGCCCAGCCGCGAGGACGCGCTGCTGTGCGGCGACTTCTACGACGTGGTGCAGACGCCCGACCGGACGGTGCACGTCCTGATCGGCGACGTCGCCGGGCACGGGCCGGACGAGGCGGCGCTGGGCGCGGCGCTGCGGATCGCGTTCCGCGCGCTGACGTTGGCCCGCGTGCACGGCGTGGAGCTGATGCGGCAGCTCGAGCGGGTGCTGCACTCCGAGCGGACCGCCACCGGGGTCTTCGCGACGGTCCTGACCCTGCAGATCGCGGCCGACAGCCCCCGCGTCGCAGCCATCCGCGCCGGTCATCCCGGGATGCTGCTGCAGCGCTGCGGCGCCGTGGACTGGATCGAGCCGCCGGCCGGGCCCGCGCTCGGCCTGAGCGCCGACGACTGGCCGCAATACGAGCTGGAGCTGGCGGCCGGCGACGGCCTGCTCCTGCTGACCGACGGGCTGTTCGAGGGATATTCGGGGAACGGGATCGAACGCCTCGGCGAGGACGGTCTGCTCGCGCTCGCCCGCTCGCACGCGCACCGATCCGGCCCCGCGTTCATCGACGCCCTGATCGACGGGGCCCAGGTGCTCGCCGAGCCGCGCGGCGGGCTCACCGACGACATCGCCGTGCTGCGCATCGAGCGGACCGGCCGATGACCGCCCTGCGCAACCGGCTGCGGCCGGCGCAGCTCACCGTGCGGGGGTGGCAGGCGCTGGCCCTGTGCGTCATGGGCGCGATGGTGCTCGCCGGCGCGGTGATCGGCGCGGTGCTGATCCGCCACACCGACCAGACGACGCTCGACCTGACGAACGGCATCGAGCCGGCGCGCGTGGCGGCGGGGCAACTGCAGGCGGCCCTGCGCGACCAGGAGACGGGCATCCGGGGTTACCAGATCGCCGCGGACCGCCAGTTCCTCGGGCCCTACTTCGAGGGCCAGCGCACCGAACGGGCCGCGGCCGACGAGATCCGGCGCCGCCTCGGTCAGCGCGCGGACCTGATGGACGATCTCGATGCCGTCGAGCAGGCCGCCGCCGACTGGCGGTCAAACTACGCCGAACCCGTGATCGCGAGCGTGGAGTCCGCTGGCCGGGCCACCACGGGCCGCCCGTCGGTGGAGCGCGGCAAAGCCGAATTCGACCACCTGCGTTCGTTGTTCGACACGCAGAACGCCGACCTGTCCGCGGCGGGCTCGCATGCCGCGGTCGAACTCGGGCGCACCGATGCCTGGCGCGACCGGGTGCTGATCGCCATGGTGCTGCTCTTCTTCTGCGCCGCCGCCGTGCTGGGTTTGCTGGTGCGCGACATGGTCGCCCGCCCGTTGGCGGCCCTCGCCGCCGCATGCCGGCGGATCACCGAGGGCAACTTCGCCGACCAGATCTCGCCCCCCAGGCGGCCCAAGGACATCCGGGACATGGCCATCGACGTGGAGAACATGCGCAAGCGAATCGTCGACGAACTCGAGGTGTCCCATTCGGCCCGTGCGCTTCTGGACGAGCAGACGGTCGAACTGCGGCGGTCGAACGCCGAATTGGAGCAGTTCGCCTACGTCGCGTCGCACGACCTGCAGGAACCGCTGCGCAAGGTGGCCTCGTTCTGCCAGTTACTGGAGAAGCGCTACGGCGACAAGCTCGACGAGCGCGGGATCGAGTACATCGGCTTCGCCGTCGACGGGGCCAAACGCATGCAGGTGCTGATCAACGACCTGCTGACCTTTTCGCGCGTGGGCCGGCTGAACACCATGCAAGCCGAGGTGCAACTCGACACGGTGCTGGACGCCGGCCTGGCCAACCTGGCCGCCGCGCTCGAGGAGTCCGGGGCCGAGGTGGTGCGCCCTGCGCAGCCCCTGCCGCAGATCGTCGGTGACCCGGTGCTGCTGACGATGCTGTGGCAGAATTTGATCGGCAACGCGGTGAAGTTCCGGCACAAGGACCGGCCGCCCCGCGTGGTCATCGAATGCGAACCCGGCGGCGGAGACCGCGAAGGTGAATGGCTCTTGACGGTGTCGGACAACGGCATTGGAATTCCGCAAGAGTTCACCGACAAGGTCTTCGTCATCTTTCAGCGTCTGCACGGCCGCGACGTGTACGCCGGGACCGGTGTCGGGCTGGCGTTGGTCAAGAAGATCGTCGAGCACCACGGCGGCACCATCTGGATCGACACGTCCTACACCGACGGCACCCGGTTCATGTTCACGATCCCGGCTGCCGCGCCCACGAATGACAGGTCAGCCGCTTTGGAGGGAGCGCAACAGTGACATCAGCGACACCCGGCACATCCGCCGGCCGAGCGATCGAGATCCTGCTCGTCGAAGACGACCCCGGAGACGAGCTGATCACCCGGGAGGCGTTCGAGCACAACAAGCTCAAGAACAACCTGCATGTCGCGCACGACGGGGAGGAGGGCCTGGACTTCCTGTACCAGCGGGGCCAATACGCTGACGCGCCGCGCCCGGACCTGATCCTGCTCGACTTGAACCTGCCGAAGTACGACGGCCGCCAGCTCCTGGAAAAGGTGAAGTCCGACCCCGAGCTGTCCCGCATCCCGATCGTGGTGCTCACCACCTCGTCGGCGGAGGAGGACATCCTGCGCAGCTACGAACTGCACGCGAACGCCTACGTCACCAAGCCCGTCGACCTGGATCAGTTCATCAACGCGGTGCGCCAGATCGACGAGTTCTTCATCCAGGTGGTGCGGCTGCCGGGAGTGTGACGGCCCCGTTCAAGATTTCGCGTCGCGCCGCGACAGCCAGCTGATCAACCTCCCGAGCAGGATCAGCGCCAGGAGGAAGACGATGAGCAGGAAGGCCGCGTCGTAGGACAGGTCCTGGGCCGTCTTGGAGGGCAGGTTGTAGAAGGTCCAGATCGGATAGGTCAGGTAGGCCGACTGGTGAGTCGGTGAGTTGGCCGGTCGGCGGGGAATTCGACCAGCCCGCGGTGTACAGCATCGGGCGCGGTTTCCCCGATCGCCAGCGCGAGTGCCACCAGCATGCCGGTGACGATCCCCGGAATCGCCTGTTTGAGAACGATATTGCGCAGCGTCCAGCCGGCCGGCAGCCCGAGTGCTTCCGCGCCTTCACGGAATGACGTCGGCACCTGGGCGAGCGCGGACTCGGTGGCCTTGGTGATGTAGGGGATGCTCATGAGCGACAGCACCAGGACCCCGGCCGCCAGCGAAAAGCCCCAGCCGAAGTAGACCACGAGGGCCAGATACCCGACATAGCCGAGCACGATGGACGGGATGCCGGCGAGCACCTCGTAGGCACCCCGCAGCACTCGAACGCTTTTTGCCGGTGGCGAACTCGGACAGGTAGACCCCGGCGAGCACGCTGACGGTGCCGCCCACCATGATTACCCCGAGGGCCAGGACGAGCGTCCCCGCGATGGCGTTGCGGAGCCCGCCGCCGTTGCCCTCGGTGTCGTGGGTCAGCACGCTCAGGTGAAACACCGGCAGCGCGCGGCCGACGACTCCGATCAGCATCCACAACGTCGGGGCGATCACGACGCTAAGGCAACCCAGGCAGGCGGCCCACCACAGCGCGTTGACGATCCTGCGCCGAGCGGCGACCGCCCGGCGTCGCCGGGTCAGCGTCAGCATCGGCCCGGTCACCCGCGCGGCGGCTTCGCTCACCTCACACCCCCCGCCCTACCGGCAGTGCGGCGCCGGACACCCGGCGCACCAGCGCACGCGCGGCCACATTGGTCAGCAGCGTGATCACCATCAGCACGAGACCCACCTCTGCGAGTGTCTTCACCGCGAAGTTGGTGGAGTCGGTCAGCGCCGAATCCAGTTGTGACACCACGGTGGCGGCGATGGTGGTCATCGTCGAGTAGATGTTGGCGGGCATCGCGCCCAATACCGCACCGGACACCATGGCCACGGCCATCGTCTCGCCCAGCGCGCGCCCAAGCCCGAGAACCACGGCGCCGATGATGCCGCTGGACACCCACGGCAGGGTGACCCTGCGCGAACACTCCCAGCCGGACATGCCCAGCGCGATCGCGCCCTCGCGCGGCAGCGGTGGCACCTGCCGGATCAGGTCGCGAGTGGTGCTGGCGATGATGGGAATGACCATCACTGCCAACACCAGACCGGAGACCAACATGCCTTCCCCGTTGCCGGTATCGCCGCGTAGGTATCCGAGCACCGGCACATCGGGAGCGTTGCGGGCGATCACCGGGGCGACGTGGTGCGCGACGAACGGACCGAATGTCGTTGCCGCCCAAAGACCGACGATGACACTGGGGATCCCGGCGAGCAATTCGAGCATCATGCCCACGGCCGAGGCGAGACGCCTTCGGCAATCGTTCGACAATCGCCAACGCCGCCCCGATGGACACCGGGACCGCGACGATCAGGGCGATCGCAGAGGTCGCCAAGGTCCCGACGATCAGCGGCAGAGCCCCGTAGGCGGCGCCCACCGGATGCGGGACACCGTCGGTGACCACGGCGTCGCCATAGGTGTTGCCCGGGTTCCATTCGGTGCCGGTGAAGAAGTGCCACCCGTTGAGCCGGACCGCTCCCAGGGCCTCAATGCTCAGCGTCGTCAGCACGAACGCCAGCGCGAGCAGCGGCAGCACCGCACTGAGCCCGCCCAGCCACCGGACCGCGGGACGGCGCCGGAACACGCCGACGCAGCTAGCCGGCGATCTTGGCGATTTGGGCATCGGACAGTTTCACCACCGGGGCCGGCAGCGGCTGAAAGCGAACCTGGTCCGAGCAGCGACGGGTTGTTGCCGTCGGTCAATGCCCAGTGCAGGAACGCCTGCACCGTCTGTGCGGTGGCGGCGTCCTTCTGGTTGCCGATAGATCGCGTACTCGTAGTTGATGATCGGGATACCCATCGGCGGCTGGTCCGTCGACCATCGAAACCGCTTCGTTATCCGGGGTTTTGGAGACGAATCCGGCGGCCGCGGCCTGCATGCTGTGCGCGTCGGGCAGCAGGTAATTGCCGGAGCTGTTGGACAACTGGGCCTCGCCCAGTCCGTTCTGGCTGGCCTGGTCGAGGAAGCTGATGCCGATGTAGGCCACGCAGCCCGGGGTGCCGGCGCAGCCGGTGACCATGCCGCCATTGCCGTTCTCGCCCAGTGCGCCTGCGACCGCCGGGAATTCGACGGTGGTGCCGAAGCCCGCGCGACTTGCCCCAGCCGTCGGGGTCTTGCTTCGACAGGTACTGGGTGAACAAGAAGGTGTCGCCGGATCCGTCGGAGCGGTGCAGCGGGACCACCGCCGTGGCAGGCAGATTCACGCCGGGGTTGAGGGCGGCGACCTGCGGGTCGTTCCAGGTTTTGATCGTGCCCTCGTACATGGCGGCCAGCACCTTGCCGTTCAGCTTGAGGTGCTCGGTGACCCCGGGCAGGTTGTAGTTGATCTGCTGGGCCGAGATGGCCAGCGCGATGTTCATCAACCCCTTGTGCGCGGCCATGTCTCCCGTGGACAGGTACGCGTCGGAGGCGCCGATGTTGACCGCTCCGGCGGCGGCCTGCGCGATTCCCGTCCCCGAACCGGTGCCCTGGGTGGTGATGGTGACGTTCGAATACTTCGCGTGATACGCCGGGCCCCACAGGTTGAACAGCGGGTAGAGCAGGGTGCTGCCCGTCTCCGCAAGCGCCACCTGTGAGGTGGCGGGCGTGGTGGCGATGTCACCGCCGGGGCCCGGTTTCGACAAGCCGCCCGTTGCGGTCGAACCGCAGGCTGCCGAGGCCAGGATCAGCGGCACGGTGGCCGAAAGCGCCAATAGCGTAGGAATTTTCACGATCTTCACCTTTCTCTTGCGCTGCTTGCCCCCGCGGCTCCGGCGAAAACATTGGGGAACTTGCCCTCGCCGAACACCGCGGAGACGTAACGCACGGTCTCCGCGCGCTCGGGCGACCGGAACAGTTGTTCGGTGGGTCCCTCCTCGACCAGCCTGCCGTCGGAAAACAAGGCGGTCCGCTCACCGACGCGGGCGGCCTGGGCGAGATCATGGGTCACCATGATCACGGTCAGGCGGTTGGCCAGCGATCGAATGAGGCCTTCGATCTTCGCGGTCGTGGCCGGGTCCAGTGAGGAGGTGGGTTCGTCGAGCAGCAGCACCTGGGGGTTCACCGCCAAGGCGCGGGCCAGGCACAACAACTGCTGCTGGCCACCAGAGAGCCGGAACGGGGAATCGGCGAGCCGGTCTTTGACCGCATCCCAGAGGCCGACCTCGTTGAGGCGCATTTCGGCGACGTTGGTGAATTCCCTGCGCGGCACCATCTTGTGAGCGCGCACGCCGGCGACCACATTGTCGCGAATCGACATGGGGAACGGATTGGGCCGCTGAAACAGCATGCCGACTCTCCGGCGAAACTCCATCAGGTCGCGTTGGGCGAAGATACTGCGGCCGCCCAGCAAGACGTCGCCGTGGTAGCCGAACCCGGAGACTTTGTCGTTCATCCGATTCAGGGTGCGCAGGAACGTCGTCTTCCCCGAACCGGTCGGTCCGAGCAAGCACGTGACCATACCCGCGGGGAAGTCCAGGCTCACCCGATCGAGCACGGTGCTGGCCCCGAAGCTCAGCGTGAGGTTCACCGCCGCCATGGCCGACTCGGCGATGTCGGCATCGACGCCGCGGGCCTCGGCTTGTTCCAGACCGGTCAGCACGCCATAAAGTTACGTCGCCGCGACCCGTTGATGGACGTGCCCGCTGATCCTCTACAGATCTTCAGAGGCGTTGCTAAGCCCCCCCATATCTTCTCAGGTGAAGCAGAATGTTTTCTGCTCAATTTCTCAGGTACCGCACGTCTTTCAGCTTGTTCCAAGCCCGGTCAAAAGCTGGGCACATTTTCAACGGTTTTGATGTCTCCAGGTCCACGCCATCGCGGCCATGCCCGTGGCAGCGCGGCGGAACGTGTTCCACGGGGGTCCCGGCGGCGGGGCGAGTGTTCGCCGCCCTGAGGAGTGCGGAGGAGTTCCCGTGCGGATCAACCGATCTGGCGCCGCGCTGAGCCTTGTGGTCGTCGGCGCGCTGGTGCTGTCGGCCTGCGGCGGCACTACCAACGCCTCCTCGTCCGGCCCCGGTGCGAAATCGGCTCCGGTGGACTGCGGCGGCAAGAGGCAGCTCAAGGACGGCGGATCGACCGCCCAAGAGAACGCGATGGAACAGTTCGTGTACGCCTACATCCACGCGTGCCCCGGGCACACGCTGGATTACAACGCCGACGGCTCCGGCGCCGGCGTAAAGCAGTTCGTCAACAACGAAACCGATTTGGCGGGATCGGACGTGCCGTTGGATCCGTCGAAGGGCGAGCCGGACAGGGCGGCGGCACGGTGCGGTTCGCCCGCGTGGGACCTGCCGGTGGTGTTCGGCCCGATCGCCGTCACCTACCACATCGGCGGCGTCAGTTCGCTGAAGCTGGACGGACCCACGACCGCCAAGATCTTCAACGGCAGCATCAGCCGGTGGGACGATCCGGCCCTCGAGGCGCTCAACGCGGGTACTCCCTTGCCGCCAAAGCCCATTCACGTCGTTTTCCGTAGCGACAGGTCCGGCACCACCGCCAACTTCCAGCAATACCTCGCCGCCGCTTCCGACGGTGCCTGGGGTAAGGGCGAGGGCGAGACGTTCAAGGGTGGTGTCGGTGACGGCGCGGACGGGAACAACGGCACTTCGGCGGCCCTGCAGAGCACCGACGGGTCGATCACCTACAACGAGTGGTCCTTTGCGGTGGGCAAGCAGTTGAACATGGCCCAGATCATCACGTCGGCGGGTCCGGACCCGGTACCGATCACCGCCGATTCCGTGGGCAAGACGATCGCCGGGGCCAGGGTCAAAGGGCAGGGCCACGACTTGGTGTTGGACACGTCCTCGTTCTACAAGCCGACGCAGCCCGGCGCCTACCCGATCGTGCTGGCGACCTACGAGATCGTCTGCTCGAAGTATCCCGATTCCGCGACCGGCCCGGCGGTAAAGGCGTTCATGCAGGCCGCAATTGGTCCGGGCCAAGACGGCTTGGATCAGTACGGGTCGATTCCGCTGCCGAGCTCGTTCCAATCGAAGCTGGCGGCAGCGGTGAATGCGATTTCGTAATGAAGGGAGCGTCGACGGTGATCAACAGTGAGGCCCCTTCGCGGGTCGGGTTACGGTTTGGCCCCTACCAACTGATGCGGCTGCTGGGCCGCGGCGGCATGGGCGAGGTGTACGAGGCCCAGGACACCCGCAAACATCGGGCGGTCGCGTTGAAGCTCGTTTCGCAGGAATTCTCCACCGACGCGGTGTTTCGAGCGCGCATGCAGCGTGAGGCCGACACCGCGGGGCGGTTGACCGAGCCGCACATCGTGCCGATCCACGACTACGGCGAGATCGACGGGCAGTTCTACGTGGAGATGCGCATGATCGAAGGCGCTTCGCTGCGTGAGTTGTTGACGCAGCACGGTCCGCTTGCCCCGGCTCGAGCGGTGGCCGTCGTGCGACAGATCGCCGCCGCGCTGGACGCCGCGCACGCCGGCGGCGTGACGCACCGTGACGTCAAGCCCGAGAATATCTTGGTCACCGACAACGACTTCGCCTATCTGGTGGATTTCGGGATTGCCCGCGCCGTCACGGACCCCGGGCTGACCCAGAGCGGAACCGCCGTGGGTACCTACAACTACATGGCCCCGGAGCGGTTCACCGGTGACGAGGTCACCTACCGCGCCGACATCTATGCGCTGGCTTGTGTGTTGAGCGAATGTTTGACCGGGGCCCCGCCATATCGGGCCAACAGCGTCGAACGGCTGGTCGCCGCGCACCTGCTCGAGCCCGTCCCACAGCCCAGCCGGCTGCGGCCCGGCCGGATTCCGGTCGCCCTGGACCGCGTCATCGCCCGGGGCATGGCCAAAAACCCGCAGGACCGCTTTTGCACCGCAGGCGATCTGGCCGCCGCCGCCCACAGCGCACTGTCGACGCCCGAGCAGCACCAAGAAGCCAGAATCCTGCGGCAAGGCGACAACACCACGCTGCTCGCCGATGCCCCCGGCACGGTGGGGGCGGCCACCTTCGGCTACACCGGCTCATCCGCCGGGGCGACCATGGCCCGTCCCATGAGCGGTCCGGGGCCGGATGGCGTGAGCAGCGTCAGTTGGCCCCAACCCCGGATGCCGTCCACCGTCAGCGCCGCCGGCCCACCCGCATTTGGGTCACTACGACTCGCGGCTGGACCCGAATTCACGCGCGACGCCGCACGCCCCGGTCGAAAGCCCAAGCGGTGGGCCGCTTTCGGCGGTGCGGCTCTGGTCCTCGTCGCCACCATCGCTGCTGCCGGCTACCTGGGAACGCGGCCCACGTCCGCGTCGAAGCAGGCCTCCGGACAAACCGTGCTGCCGTTCTCCGGCATCAACTTCCGGCTGTCCCCGGGCGGAGTGGCGCTGGACAAAGCCGGTGATGTCTATGTGACCAGTGAAGGCATGTACGGGCGGGTGGTGGAGCTGGAACCCGGGTCGAGCACCCCGACGGTGCTGCCGTTCTCCGGCCTCTACCAGCCGCAGGGCCTGGCGGTGGATAAAGCCGGAGCGGTTTACGTCGCGGACTTCGACAACAGGGTGGTCAAGGTGGCGGCCGGGTCGAATAGCCAGACCGTGCTGCCGTTCAACGGGCTCAATTACCCCGAAGGAGTGTCCGTCGACGGCCAGGGCAGCGTCTACGTCGCCGACCGCGGCAACGACCGGGTGCTGAAGTTGACGCCCGGGTCGACGAACCAAACCGTGCTGCCGTTCACCGGTCTTAAGAACCCCGATGGGGTGGCGGTTGACCCCGTGGGCAACGTCTACGTTGCCGACACGGACAACAACAGGGTGGTGAAGCTGGACGCCGGGTCGGATACCCAGACCGTGCTGCCGCTCGCCGACCTTTCGGTGCCGTGGGGTATCGCGGTGGGCGACAGCGGAACCGTGTACGTGACCGAGCACGACAAGAACCAGGTGGTGAAGTATCCGGCGGGGTCCACCACCCCGACCGTGCTTCCGTTTACCGGACTCAACACCCCCCTGGCGGTGGCGGTGGACGGGGACCGCAGCGTCTACGTCGCCGACCGCGGCAACGACCGGGTGATCAAGCTGGGGAGCTGACGGGCATCAGCCCCAGGGGGATCACGAGGCCGTCTCGGGTGTGCTCAGGAACTCCGCGTTGTGCTGGCCCGGTGCGGGCGGGGGATCGGTGGTCACGGCGGCGAAGCTGGAGTAGCGCGCCGGCATGCGCACCACCGTGACGCCGTCGGCGACGCCGTCACTCCCGTCGCCGGCGTCGCCGACGCGCAGGGCGAGCTCGTTCTCGGCGAACAGCGGGGTCTCGACGACCTGCTTCCAGGTGTTGGCCAGGCAGGCCATCAGCCCGCCCTCCTGCAACAGCTCGACCCACTCGGCGGCGGTCTTGGCGGCCAGCGCCTTCTCGAGTTCCTCGGTCAGCTCGTGATAATTCAGCGCCCGCGAGCGCTGGTCGGCGAACCGCTCGTCGTCCGCCATGTCGGGGCGCCCGATGATCTCGCACAGCTTCGCCCAGTGCTTGGGCACGTACGCGCTGATCACCAGGTAGCCGTCGGCGGCCTTGAACGCGTCCGATGGTTGAGTGGCGAATCCGACCCCCTTGCGCCGCTTGGCTTTCGGCGCGGACTGCGGCTGCTCGCTCGGCTTGTTCAGGTGAATGGTGAGCTGGGCGGCCTGCAGCGCCACCGCGACGTCGTACATGGCGACCCGGACGACGTCGGCCACCCCGTGGCGCTCGCGGTTCAGCAGCGCGGCCAGCACCGCCTGTGCCAGCACGTGACCGCTGGCGGCGTCGACGAGCTGGAACGGGATGATCTGCGGTTTGCCGGTGGGCGTGGGCATCCCCGTGCTCATGCCCGCCTCGGCGGCGACCATCAGGTCGACGCCCGGCCTGCTGCCGTGCGGCCCGTTGCCGCCGTACGCCGACAGCCGCGCGTAGACGAGCCGGGGGTTGCGGGACCGCAACTCGTCGGGCCCCAGCCCCAGCCGTTCCATCACCCCGGGCCGAAATCCTTCGAGCACAACGTCGGCGGTGTCGGCGAGCCGCAGGATGTGCTGCCTGCCGTCGTCGGTCGTCAGGTCGACGGTCACCGATTTCTTGCCGCGGTTGTGGGGGAGGAACAGCGTGGGCAGCGGCGGGCGGCCGGGCAGCACCGCCGTGATCTGCCGGGCCGCGTCGCCGCCGGGCGCCTCGACCTTGATCACCTCGGCGCCCAGGTCGGCCAGCACCTGCCCGGCCAGCGGCCCGGCGATGTTCTGGGTGAAGTCCAGCACCCGGAATCCGTCCAGCGGCTTGGGAGGGTTGTGGTTCGTCATCTTGTTTGGCACCGGGGCTCCCGTCACCGGATTGCGGTGCAGTAGTAGTTCCTGCCGAACGGCGCGTCGGGATCGCCGGACTGCAGCGGCAACCCGGCGTCGCCCAGCAGCTGGTTCAGCGATGCGCGCGTCGGCCGCCAGCCCCGCTCCGCGAGGTAGCCGGCCACGTCGTTGCGCTCGCCGGGGAAGCCCAGGTCGCCGAGCGAGATGTCGAGGCCGTTCGCCCGCCACTTCTCGCTCGCGGCGTTCAGCGCGTCACCGTTGACGCCGGTGTTGAAGAAGACCTCGGCCACCAGCCGGCTGCGGTCCGCGCTGAGCGCGGTTACCTGGTCCAGCAACCGGTCCTGCGCCTCGAGCGGCAGGAAGCCCAGCAGGCCCTCGGCGGCCCAGGCGGCGGGCCGGCCCGCGTCGAAACCGGCCTGCCGCAGCGCGGCCGGCCAGTCGTGGCGCAGGTCGATCGGGACGGCTCGGACCTCCGCCGTGGGTGCCGCGCCCAGCTCGGCGATCGTGGCGGCCTTGAACTCGAGGACTTCGGGCTGGTCGATCTCGAACACCGTGGTCCCCGGCGGCCAGGGCAGCCGGTACGCGCGAGCGTCCAGACCGGAGGCCAGGATGACCACCTGGCGGATGCCCGCGTCCTGCGCGTCGGCGAAGAACGCGTCGATGTAGCGGGTGCGCGCGGCCAGCATGTCGGTCATGCGCTGCATGCCCCACGGGGCGCCGGGCTCGTCGACGTCCTCGGAGTCCAGCTCTCCGGCCGACCATCGGGTGAAGAAGTCGACGCCGACGGCGCGCACCAGCGGCTCGGCGAAGCGGTCGTCGATCAGCCCGTCCCGGGTGGCCCGGGCCCGCCCCGCGGCGACCATGGTGGCGGTTGCGCCCACGCTGGTTGCCAGGTCCCAGGTGTCGTTCTCGGTACGGCTCATGCGCGATAGCCCCTTTCGATTGGCCGGTTAGCCAGAATAACGACCGGCGCGCCGGGACCTTGCCACCGCGCGGGCCGGCGGGCAGCATCGACCCGTGACGAGCGCGGCTTCTCTGGTCAGGCGCGCCGGTCTGGAGGGCTGGTCGCTGGCGCTGTACGCACGGTCGGGGGGCCTGCGGCCGCTCCCGCCGACCCGGATCGCCGGCGTGCTGCGCGCCCTCGGCCGCTACGGCCTGTTGGGGGCCGCGTCGGTGATCGCCGCGGCCCGGGACCGCGAGGGGCTGGCGCTGATCGACGAGCGCGGCCCGCTCACCTTCGGCGAGCTGGACGCGCGGACCAACGCGCTGGCCAACGAGTGGCGGCGGCGCGGGCTCGGCCCGGGCGCGACCGTGGGCATCCTGGCCGGCAACCACCGGGGCTTCCTGGAAGCGGTGTACGCCGCCGGTAAGTGCGGCGCGGGGGTGCTGCTGCTCAACACCGGGTTCGGTGCCGCGCAGCTCACCGCCATGGTGGCGCGCGAGGGCCCAAATCCTTGCGACCTGCTGGTCTACGACGACGAGTACGGCGCTGCGGTCACCGACCTGGCGCCGCGGCTGGGTCGCTTCCGGGCATGGGCGGACGCCCCCGGCCCCGACACCGTCGACGCGCTGATCGAGCATGGCGACACCGCGCCGCCGCCCGGCTCGGGCGGCCGCCCCAAGATCATCATCGCGACCAGCGGCACGACCGGGACGCCCAAGGGCGCGGTGCGCTCGGAGCCCTACTCGCTGATCCCGGTCGGGGGGCTGCTGGGCAAGGTGCCGTTTCGCGGTCGCGAGGTCACCGAATGCTGTGTGCCGCTGTTTCATTCGCTCGGCTTCAGCCACGCGATGTACGCGATGGTGCTGGGCTCGACGCTGCTGCTGCGCCGGCACTTCGACCCCGCGCAAGCCCTGGACAGCGTGGCCGCGCACCGGGCTAGCGCGATGATCGTCGTGCCGATCATGCTGCGCCGCATCCTCGATTTGGGCCCGCAAACCCTGGCGCGGCAAGATCTTTCGTCGCTGCGCATCGTGTTCGTCGGCGGATCGCAGCTGGGCGCCGCGCTGGCCGGCCGCGCGCTGGACGCGTTGGGGCCCGTGGTCTACAACATGTACGGCTCGACCGAGGTCGCCTACGCCACCATCGCCACGCCCGCCGACCTGGCCACCGAGCCGGGCTGCGTCGGCGCGGTGGTGCCCGGATCGGTGGTCAAGGTGTACACCGACGACGGGCGCGAGGCGCCGCGCGGAACGCCAGGGCGGATCTTCGTCGGCAACGTGCTCAAATTCGAGGGCTACACCGGCGGCGGCACCAAGGAGGAGATCGCAGGCCTGATGGCCACCGGCGACGTCGGCCACCTCGACTGGGCGGGCCGGCTGTTCATCGACGGCCGAGACGACGAGATGATCGTCAGCGGGGGAGAGAACGTGTTCCCCAGCGAGGTCGAAGGCGCGCTGGCCCACCATCCCGACATCGTCGACGTGGCCGTCGTCGGCGTGCCCGACGAGGAGTTCGGGCAGCGGCTGCGCAGCTACGTGGTGGTGCGCCCGGGCGCGGTGCTGACCGAGCAGGATGTCAAGGACTACGTCCGGCAGCGGCTGGCCCGCTTCAAGGTGCCGCGCGACGTGGTGTTCGTCGACGCGCTGCCGCGCAACGCGGGCGGCAAGGTGCTCAAGCGGCTGCTGAAAGACCAACCGCCGCAGGCGTGATCCCTCCGCGACATTGCCGCCATGGTCGTGGTCGGGGTGAGATTGACAGCCATGACCGCAGTCTCGGGGCGGCGGGTCGACCTCAGTTCAGCCGGTAGCGGATCAGCCGTGAGCTGTTGGCCACCACGGCCACCGACGACGCGTTGTGCAGGATCGCGGCCAGCACCGGCGACAGGGCTCCGCCCGCGCCGATGATCAGCCCGGCGGCGTTGACCGCGATCGACATGCCGTAGTTCTCCCGGATGACGTCCACGGCCCGGGCGCCCAGGTCGCGCACGTCGAGCAGGCGATGCAGGTCGTCGTTGGCCAGCGCCACGTCGGCGGTCTCGACGGCGACGTCGGTTCCGGCCAGCCCCATGGCGATCCCGATGTCGGCCGCCGCCAGCGCGGGCGCGTCGTTGATGCCGTCGCCGACCATGCCGACGACGAACCCGTCGCTCTGCAGCTCGCGGACCACCTCGAGCTTGTCCTCCGGCAGCACCTCGGCGCGCCACTCGTCGATGCCCAGCTCGTCGGCCACCACCCGGGCGATCTCCGGGTGGTCCCCGGTGAGCATCACGACCCGGCGAATCCCGTTGGCCCGCAATTGTTTCAATACCTCTGCGGCCTCGGGCCGCACCTCGTCGCGCAGGCTGATCAGCCCCACCAGCGTGCCGTCCACGGCGAGCAGCAGCGGAGTCTCGGCCTGGCGGCGCAGCCTGTCCACCCACTCCGACGCCTTCTTCGTCACCTTGACCTTCTCGGCGCGCAGCAGCGACGGACTGCCCAGCAGCAGCGTCCGGCCGTCCGCCCAGGTCCGCATGCCCTGGCCGACCAGCACCTCGCACTCCTCGTGCGGCGGGATGCTGATGTGGCGTTCCTCGGTGGAGCGGATCACCGCCTCGGCCAGCGGGTGCCGGGAGTGGATCTCCGAGCTGGCCGCATAGGCCAGCACTTGCTCGGGCTCCCAATCGGAGTGCATGGCAACGATGTTGGTGACCACCGGACGCCCGACGGTCAGGGTTCCGGTCTTGTCGAAGACGATCGCGTCGACCTGGCCCGCCTGTTCGAGGTGAGACCCGCCCTTGATCAGGATGCCCCGGCGGGCCCCGTTGCCGATCGCCGCGCTGATCGCCGTCGGGGTGGCCAGGCCCACCGCGCACGGGCACGCGATCAGCAGCATGGTCATCGCGCGGCGGATGTCGCCGGTGACGGCGAGGGTGATGCCCGACACGATGAACGAGGTGGGCACGAAACGGCGGGAGAAGGTTTCGCCGACGGTCTGGATGGGCGCCCGGTCGTGTTGGGCCTCCTCGACGCGGGCGATGATGCGGCCGATGGCGGTCTGGTTGCCGACGGCGTGTGCGCGCACCACCAGGCGGCCGCGCACGACGACCGAACCGGCGTGCACGCGCGCCGCCGCCGTGATGCTGACCGGTAGGTTCTCGCCGGTGATCGCGGACTGGTCGACGATCGCCTCGCCCTCGACCACCTCGCCGTCCACCGGGATCGCGACGTGGTCGTGGACGACCACCTCGTCACCGATCTGGAGGCTGTCGATCGGCACCTGAATCTCGGTGCCGGCCTCCCGGCCGGCGGCGATTTCGCCGTCCTCGTCGCCGTCCTTGCCGCCGTCCTGCAGGCGGATCCACGCCGTGTCCTGGTTGCCGCGCAGCAGCTCCGAGATCGCGCGGCGGGTGCGGCGCAGGGTCAGGTCCTGCAGGTACTCCCCGATGTTGAGCAGCCACAGCACGGTCAGGGCGACCACGTTCTCGCGCAGCACCAGGCTGGCCACCGTCGCGGCGGAGACCAGCGCGTCGGTGCCGGCCCGGCCCGAGCGCAGCGAGCTCAGCGCGCCCCGCAGGAACGGGTAGCCGGTGAAGACGGTGACGCCGGTGGCGAGCATCCGGCCGCTCGGCGGAAGCAGCGGCGGGCGGGCGAACACGTAGCGGCGCACGCCGAGCAGGGCCAGCGCAGCGCCGCCGATGACCATGCGCAGCACGTCGGCGTTGCGGATCTCCTCCGAATGCGGCGCGCGGGCCGGGATCAGCTCGGCGGCGACGCGCGCGGCGGCCTCGATCGCCTCGAGCACCGCCGCGCGGTCGCAGCGCCGGGGGGAGTACCAGACGACCACCGACCCGGTGCGCGGGTAGGCGTGCACGGCGCGCACCCCCGCCTGCTTGGCGACGGCCTCCTCGACCGCGACGGCGCGCCGCGGGTCGCACCGCACCCATTCGACGGACACCCGCATGCGACCGGCGGCGTCCGAGATCACCACCAAGGGATCAGTGCTCGTGGTCGTGGGCGTCGGCGATGGACGGCGTCGGGGCCTCCTCGCCGATGCGCTCGCGGGCCTCGGCCATGACGTCGGCGAGCTTCAGCCGTGCCGACTCGGCCGCCTCCTCCGCCTTGCGGGTGCCGCGCAACCCCAGCTCGGCCGCCGTGACGGCGGACTCGTGCAGCGGCGCCTTGGCCACGGCCTTGCGCAGCAGTTCGTAGGCCGTCACCCCGGCCAGGCCGGTGGCCACCGCCGTCGCCGCCTTCGTCAAGAGCCCGTACGCCGCCATCGCTGAACCTTTCTCCTCGGGTATTTGCCCGACGCTAACATCGAAATATTGCGATATCAATATGAATCGGCACCCCGGGGGTGCGGCGGACGCGCTTACAGGACGCGGGTGACCTTTTCGGTTTCGATCCGGCGCGGTAGCGCCCCGGGGTCGGGATTGGCCACCTGAACCAGCGACGCGCCGACGGCCAGGATAGACAGCAGGCCGTCCACCAGATCGCCGGGCCGCGTCCACGACGCGCTGGACAGCACGCGGTCATCGGCCGTCAAACCCCTTGCCGCCGCGGATGTTTGGCACTCGGCCAGGATCTCGTCGACCGACCGGCCGGCGAGCGCGGGACCCGGATGGCGCTCCGGCACGATCTGGTCGCCGTGCACCCGCACCGCGGTCGCGTAGTCGGTCACCCCGATCGGCAGGTCGGGGGCGGGCCGGCCGAACGGGTCCAGCGACAGCACCGCGACCTCGCCGCCGGCTACCAGCGCGTCGGCCTCGTCCAGCCGATCGGCGGTGCACAGGGCGAGATCGGCAGGCGTCGCCCGGGCGCCGCTCGAGGCACCGCCTCCGCGCCGATCCACCACACCCCGAACAGCGCCGCCGCCGTCTGCCAGTGCGCGGGCAGCAGGATCGCGACCCGGCTGGCCGGCCCGGCGCCCATCTCGTCGCGCAACAGGTTGCCGGTCTTGGCGGCCCAGTTGGCCAGCGTCGCCGCCGACAGTTCGATGCGCTCGCCGGTCTCGTCGTCGTAGTAGGTGATGCGCGGCCCCACCGGGTCGTCCCGCAGCATCGGATCGAGGATCGCCCCGCTCAGCGTGCTCAGTTGATGCACTCGGGTTTGTCGGAGCCGGCCGTGAGGATCGGCGACGGCGGCGGCACGTTCGGGTCGCCGCCCGATCCGGGGCCCGACGCCCGGGCGGGCACGATCGACCCGCTCCCGGACAGCCCCGAGCCCGGACCGGTGTAGTCGCCCGCGAGCACCACCTTGACCGAGCCCGGCGCCAGCGACGGGTCGGGGACGACCGGCAACCCGCCCAGTTCCTTGGCGACCTCCTGGGCGCCCAGGTCGTCGGCCTTGACCGCCCGGACCTGACTGGCCTTGACGTGCCCCCCGTCGTTGTTGCCGACGCTGCCGGTGGCGAACCCCTTGGAGCTCAACACTCCCGACACCGCCGCGGCCAGGCCGTTGATGTCGGTGTCGTTGACCACGTTGGCCGTCGTCTTGGCCGGGGTGTAGGCGAGTTCCTCGGTCTTGCCCTGCGCCTGTTCGTGCAGCAGCCCGGCGACCCAGTCGGCGACCTGGTGCGGGTCCACCCGCACCACGCTCTGCATGCCGTCGTCGCTCCAGCCGGCGCCGTCGAGCACCGGAATCGTGGCGAACGCGACGTTGCCGCCGGTCAGCTTCTGCATCTGCTGCACGAAATCCATGACGTCCCAGCCCGAGGAGATCACCACCGAGCGCTGGATGGCGGCCTCCAGCCGCTTGAGCGTGGTCGGGCTCGACAGCGTCTTGCCTGAGATCACCCGGTGGGCCAGCGAGGCCATCACCACCTGCTGACGCACCACGCGGTCCAGGTCGCCGCGCGGCAGCTCGTGGCGCTGGCGCACGAAGCTGAGCGCCTCCGGGCCGTCGAGACGCTGCTGGCCGGCGGGGAAGTCGGCGCCCGAAAGGGGTTCGAACACCGGCTCTTTGAGGCAGACGTCCACGCCGCCGAGCGCGTCGGTGATCAACGAGAAGCCCAGCAGCCCGATCTCGGCGTAGTGGTCGACGGTCACCCCGGTGAGGTCGGCGACCGTCTTGATCAGCGCCTCACGCCCGGCCTCGGTGCCCTTTGCGGCGGCGTCCTCGGCGGAGTCACCGGCCTTCACCAGGCTGACGCGCTTGGCCTCCCGGGTCTGGCCGTAGACGCCGTTGATCTTCGTCTTGCCCAGGCCGGGTGCGTTGACGTAGGAGTCGCGCGGGATCGAGATGGCCGTGGCCGAGCGCCCGTTGTTGGGGATGCGGATCAGGATGATCGTGTCGGTGTTGGTCGCTTCCTCGTCGCCGGCGCGCAGCGTCGCCAGTTCCTCGGCCGTGAGCGGGTTGCCGTGCGCGTCGGTGCGGCTGTCCAGGCCCACCAGCAGGATGTCCATCGCGCCGTCGTCGCCGCCCATGCCCAGCGACGGCGCCCACATGTGGAAGATGCCGTCTTCGAACGAGCGGACGTTGCTCCACGCCATCCCGGTGCCGAGCACGATCAGAATCGTCAGGGTGGTCGCGACCACACGAGCCACACGTTGCACAAGCATCCCACTAGGTTACTTGTGGCACATGCGCTTCACGGGTAGCGGGCCGCGGCGTGGCCCCGGCTTTCGGGGCCGTGCCACACTCGACACCATGTCAGAGAGGATCGTGATCACCGGCGCAGGCGGGCAGCTGGGCAGCTGCCTCTCCGCGCTGGTGTCCGGGCGCGGCCGCGACGCCGTTGCCTGCACGTCGAAGCAGTGGGATATCACCGACCCGGCCGCCGCCGAGCGGATCATCGAGCGCGGCGACGTGGTGATCAACTGCGCGGCGTACACCAACGTCGACGGCGCCGAAAGCGACGAGGCCGCCGCGTACGCGGTCAACGCCACCGGCCCCGAACATCTCGCGCGGGCCTGCGCGCGCGTGGGCGCCCGGCTGATCCACGTGTCCACCGACTACGTGTTCTGCGGCATCTTCACCGGGAAATTGGAGGGTGCCGATCTGCGCCCTTACGAGCCCAGCGACCCCACCGACCCGCGCGGCGTGTACGCGTGCACCAAGTTCGCCGGAGAGCAGGCGGTCCTGGCCGCGCTGCCCGATGCGGTCGTGGTTCGCACCGCCTGGGTCTACACCGGCGGCGCCGGGAAGGACTTCGTGGCCGTCATGCAGCGGCTGGCCGCCGGCGAAGGCCCGGTGGAGGTGGTCGACGACCAGGTCGGGTCGCCCACCTACGTCGCCGACCTGGCGGCCGCGCTGCTCCAGATCGCCGACGACCGCGTGCCGGGTCCGATCCTGCACGCCGCCAACGAGGGCGCGGTGTCGCGCTTCGAGCAGGCCCGCGCGGTGTTCTCCGAATGCGGCGGCGATCCGTCCAGGGTGCGGCCGGTCCGGACCGACCAGTTCCCGCGGCCGGCGCCGCGGCCGACCTACTCCGCCCTCGGCGGCCGGGAGTCCGCGGCGGCCGGCCTCACGCCGCTGAGGCCTTGGCGCGCCGCACTTGTCGCGGCGCTCGCGGCAGCCGGCGCCGGTACCGCGGCCGCCGGGCCGCTACCCTCGACGCGATGACTGACGTCCTGCCCGTCGTGACGGTGACCTATTCACCGGGTCCCCATCTGGAGCGGTTCCTGGCGTCTCTCTCGCTGGCCACCGAGCGCCCCGTGAGCGTGCTGCTGGCCGACAACGGCTCCACCGACGGCACCCCGCAGGGGGCCGTGGAGCGATACCCCAACGTGCGCCTGTTCGACACCGGGGCCAACCTCGGGTACGGCACCGCGGTGAACCGCGCGGTCGCCGAATTGGACGAAAACCCCGAAGACGCCGGGGACTGGATCATCATCGCCAACCCCGACGTGCAGTGGGGCCCGGGCAGCATCGACGCCCTGCTCGACGCCGCGAGCCGGTGGCCGCAGGCCGGCGCGCTGGGCCCGCTGATCCGCGACCCCGACGGGTCGGTGTACCCGTCGGCGCGCCACCTGCCCAGCCTGATCCGCGGCGGCATGCACGCCGTCCTGGGACCGTTCTGGAAAAGCAACCCCTGGACGCTCGCCTACCGGCAGGAACGGCTCGAGCCCAGCGAGCGGCCGGTGGGCTGGCTGTCGGGATCGTGCCTGCTGGTCCGCCGGTCGGCCTTCAGCCAGGTAAGAGGATTCGACGAGCGCTACTTCATGTACATGGAGGACGTCGACCTCGGCGACCGGCTCGGCGCGGCCGGCTGGCTGAGCGTCTACGTGCCGTCGGCGGAGGTCCTGCACCACCGCGGCCACTCCACCGGCTACGACCCGGCGAGCCACCTGGCCGCCCATCACAAGAGCACCTACCTCTTCCTGGCCGACCGGCATCCCGGGTGGCGGCGCGCGCCGCTGCGCTGGACGCTGCGCGCCTCGCTGGCGCTGCGGTCGCGGCTGATGGTGCGCAATGCCCGACGAAGGCGGCTGGCAGAGGGGCGGCACTGAGTTGAAGTCACGAGTCGATGCGGTGGTCCTGGTCGGCGGCAAGGGCACCCGGCTGCGGCCGCTGACGCTGTCGGCGCCCAAGCCGATGTTGCCCACCGCCGGGCTGCCGTTCCTCACCCACCTGCTGTCGCGCATCGCCGCGGCCGGCATCGAGCACGTGGTGCTGAGCACCTCGTACCAGGCGCAGGTCTTCGAGGCCGAGTTCGGTGACGGGTCCAAGCTGGGCCTGCAGATCGACTACGTCACCGAGGAGCGGCCGCTGGGCACCGGCGGCGGCATCGCCAACGTCGCCGACCACCTGCGCCACGACACCGTCATGGTGTTCAACGGCGACGTGCTGTCGGGCGCCGACCTGGGTCAGATGCTGCAGTTCCACCGGGCCAATGCGGCCGACGTCACCCTGCACCTGGTCCGGGTGAGCGACCCGCGGGCGTTCGGCTGCGTCACCACCGACGAAAACGGCAGAGTCACCGCCTTTCTGGAGAAGACGCAGGATCCGCCGACCGACCAGATCAACGCCGGCTGCTATGTCTTCGAACGGGCGATTATCGACCGGATCCCGCGGGGCCGCGAGGTCTCGGTCGAGCGGGAGGTGTTCCCGGCCCTGCTGGCCGACCCCGACGTGAAGGTCTGCGGCTACGTCGACGCCACCTACTGGCGCGACATGGGCACGCCCGAGGACTTCGTGCGCGGGTCGGCCGACCTGGTCCGCGGGATCGCCCCGTCGCCGGCGCTGCACGGCCACCGCGGCGAGCAGCTGGTGCACGACGGCGCGGCGGTGTCCCCGGGCGCGGTGCTGATCGGTGGCACGGTGGTCGGCCGGGGCGCCGAGATCGGGCCCGGCGTCCGGCTGGACGGCGCGGTGATCTTCGACGGCGCCAAGGTCGAGGCGGGCAGCGTGATCGAGCGGTCGATCATCGGGTTCGGCGTCCGCATCGGCCCGCGGGCGCTGATCCGCGACGGGGTGATCGGCGACGGCGCCGACATCGGCGCGCGCTGCGAGTTGCTGCGCGGTGCCCGGGTGTGGCCCGGGGTCGCCATTCCCGACGGCGGGATCCGCTACTCCTCCGACGTCTGAGCGGTCTGCTGCCTCCGAGCGTGAAGCTGGCTTCACGCTCGACCAGTGGCCCGGGCCACCAGGTACGCCAGCGCGTGGTCGGCGCCCGGCGGCAGCGCGTCGGCCGGCCACCAGCGCAGGTCCTGGGACTCCTCGCTGATCGCGATCTGAGCCCCGGCCGGGGCGCGGGCGACGAACTGCAGGTCCAGGTGACGGGTCGGGACGCCCAGCGAGCACGTCACCGGGTGGGCGTGCACGGCGGCCAGCTCCGGCTCGATGCGCAGGCCCGCGACACCGGATTCCTCGGTGGCCTCGCGCAGCGCGGCGGCGACGACGTCGGGGTCGTCGTCGTCGCAGTGCCCGCCCAGCTGCACCCACCGGCCCAGCCGGGGGTGCAGGGTCAACAGCACCCGGCTGCCGGTGTGGTCGAGCACCAGCGCCGACGCGGTGACGTGGCCCGGTACGCAGTCGCGGCGGCAGGCGTCGGGACGGCCGTGCACGAACGCAAGGAAGGCGTGCCGCAGCGAGTCCTGCTCGTCATCGGGGGCCCGCCACGTTGTCAGTGTCGCGATCGCCGAGTCCCGGACACTCACGGCGCTCACCGCGTTCACTTCCGGATCAGCAGGTCGGCGGCCTCGGCGGGCTCGCGGATGACCGCCGGTTCCTCCGGGTAGCCGATGGCGATGGCGCCCAACGGTTCCCAGTCGTCGGGCAGCTCCAGCTCCGCACGCACCAGGTCGGCGGCGAAAATCGTCGAGCCGATCCAGCAGCTGCCCAGCCCGCGCACCGCCAGCGCGACCAGCAGCGCCTGCACGGCCGCCCCGACCGCGACCGTGAACATGGTGTGCTCGGCGTCGGTGCGGGCCGCGTCGGGATACGCGTGGGCGCCGTCGGGGACCAGGAACGGGATGACGACTTCGGGCGCCTCGTAGAGGATCTGGCCGCGCGCCACCCGGCGCTCGACGGCGTCGGCGGGCTTGCCGTCCCCGGATAGGTCGGCGCGCCACCGGTCCTTCATGCGGTCCAGCAGCCGGGTGCGGGTGGCCGGCGTCTGCAGCCAGACGAACCGGACCGGCCGGGTGTGATGGGGGGCGGGGGCGGTGAGCGCCTCGGCGACGGCGGACGTGACGAGGTCCGGGGGCACCGGCTCGGCGCCGAATCGGCGCACCGACCTGCGCAGCAGCTGGGCCTGCCGGCGGCCGGCGTCGAGTGCTTCGGCCGTGCCGAGCCAGAACAGGTCCTCTTCCCCGGGGCGCAGCAGCCGCCGGGCGGTGGTGCCGTCGTCGGTGACCACGTGCGTGGGCAGCCCCCGCACCACGGCCACCGGCATCCCGGTCAGCTTGCCCTTGACCAGGTCGGCGGCCGCCGCGATCTCGTCGGCGATCGCGACCTCGGTGACGAGCAGCTCGTTGCCGTGCCGGTCGACGGCCCCGGCGTAGCCCTGCAGCACGGCCAGCCCGGCGGCGCCGACCGCCGCGTCGATCTGCCCGTTGCGCCAGGCGCGCCCCATGGTGTCGGTGACGACCACGGCGACGTCGACGCCGAGCCGCTCGCGCAGCCCGGCGCGCAGCGCCGCCGCGCTGGCGTCGGGATCGACCGGCAGCAGCGCCAATTCGTCACGGCCGACGTTGGATCCGTCCACGCCGGCCGCGGCCTGAACCAGCCCGAGCCGGTTCTCGGTGATCAGGGTTCGGCCCTTGCGGGCCAGCACGCGGACCGCTTCGTCGTCGACCAGCTTGCGGCGCAGCCGATCCCGCTCCTCGGGATCCCGCGGCGCCGGCACCAGCCGGCCCTCGCACTTCGACACCACCTTGCTGGTCACCACGACGACGTCGCCGTCGCGCAGCCAGGGCGTGGCCGCGGCGACGGCCGCGGCCAGGTCGTCGCCGGGCCGGAACTCCGGAAGGCCGGCGACGGGCAGGATCTCGACGGCGGCCGCGCTGCCATGCTCGGTCATGCGCCGCTCCTCCCCGCAAGCTCCAGCCCGGCGCGCACCATCTCGGCCGTCGCCCCGGGGTCGCTCATCAACAGCGGGATCGAGCGCACCGCGACACCCTCGATGTCGGCCTCGCCGTCGGCGGCGTCCCCCTCGTGCACCAGCCAGCCGTCCAGGATCCCGGTGCCGCGGCGCGAGCCGTAGTGCCGGCCGACGGCCTGTGCGGTGGACTCGACGCCGATCACGGTGAGGCATTCATCGGCCATGCCGCGCAACGGCTTACCGCCGATGATCGGCGAGTAGCCGATGACGGGGGCGCGGGCCGCGCGCAACGCGCCGCGAATGCCCGGGACGGCCAGGATGGCGCCGACGCTGACCACGGGGTTGGACGGCGCCAGCATGATGACGTCGGCGTCGGCGATCGCCGACAACGCTTCGGTTGCGGCGCTTGCCTTCTCGGCGCCCACGAACGCGAAGCTGTGGGTGGGCACCCGGGCCCGGTAGCGCACCCACCACTCCTGGAAGTGGATCGCCCGACGGCTGCCGTCGGCCGGGTCGGTGATCACCACGTGCGTCTCGCAGCGGTCGTCGCTGGCCGGCAGCAACCGCGCGCCGGGTTGCCAGCGGTCGCACAGCGCCGTGGTGATCTGCGACAGCGGGTAACCGGCGTGCAGCATCTGGGTGCGCACCAGATGGGTGCCCAGGTCTCGGTCGCCCAACGCGAACCAGTCCGGTTGCATGCCGTAGCGCGCCAATTCCTCTTTGGCGTGCCATGTTTCGTCCCGGCGACCCCACCCGCGCTCCGGGTCGACGCCGCCGCCTAAGGTGTACATGCAGGTGTCCAGATCCGGACAGACCCGCAGGCCGTGAATCCAGGCGTCATCGCCGATGTTGACGACCGCGGTCAGTTCGTGGCTGTCGGCTGCCGCGTCCGGGCCCTGCCGAGAAGCGAACTGACCGAGCCCAAACAGCCGCTGGACGCCCAGCAGGAAGCGGGCGCCGCCGACGCCACCAACCAGAACGGTGACCTTCACTTGAGCTTCACAGAGCCTGACAGTACCGCCCGACGGCGGCGTGGCCGCGGGCCCGTTGCGACCACCCGCGAAGGGGGGACGGGGTCGATGTGATCGACACGCCGGGGGTCCAAGGCAACAGAAACGCCGAAAATCGGTCACGAGATGATATGGAATTGCGCCCAAGTGCTTGACCCGGCAGGTCAACCCGTGTCTAATCACAACAGTGTCATTTCCCGGTTGGCCGGCCGATTCCGGTGTCGCAGGCCGAGATTCGATCACTTGTTCGAATTGTCTGTACATCAGAACAGAGCGAAAACTCACTCTCTCCACCAAGTCGAGGAGGCGGACGACCGTATGTCTTACGAGCACCTTCGGGGCGTCATGGCAAACACCACGCACATCAGCATGAGCCCGGCTCCGGCCGCGCTTCCCCGGCCGCACTTGACTGTGGTTCCGGATGTCCCAGTCGAATTCGAGCCCGAACCCCTGCCGCTCACCCCGGACCAATGGCAGGACCGCGCGCTGTGCGCGCAAACTGACCCGGAGGCGTTCTTCCCGGAGAAGGGCGGCTCCACCCGGGAGGCGAAGAAGATCTGCCTGGGCTGCGAGGTGCGTCACGAGTGCCTCGAGTACGCCCTGGAGCACGACGAGCGGTTCGGCATCTGGGGCGGCCTGTCCGAGCGCGAGCGCCGGCGCCTCAAGCGCGGCATCATCTGACGCGCGCACGCGAAGCGGGGGTTATTCGTCGTCGATCGTCGGGTCGATGACCGAGGGGTCGACATCAAGATAGATCGCGACCTGAGCCACCAGGATCTCGTGCAGCAGGTCGCCGAGTTCCAGGGTGTCCTTGGCTCGTCGCTCGATCGGCTTGCGGAACAACACTATTCGTGCCCGGGTGGCATTGCCCCGGACGTCCACGCCGGCCGGGATCAACCGCGCCAGCGCGATGGGGCCGTCCGCGACGACCTCGGGCGGCCACTGGACGCTGTCGGGGTCCTTGGGCGCGATCCGGGGTATCTCGTCGACGGCGACGTCGAGTTCGGACAGCTGGTCCTGCAGGCGCCGCTCGATCGGTTCGTAGGCCTCCAGCACCGCCATGTCGAACCGCTCGGCGCGGCTGCGCCATCCCGGCACGGACGGCGGCAGGAGCGGGCCGCGCATGTCGCGACCGCGTCGCGACGACCGCCGCGCGGACCGTCGGAAAGACCAGAGCGCGGCCGACCGTTGCGTGTCCGATCCCTCCGGGGACCGATCGCTTCGCGAGAAGCCGCGGGAATCGCCCACTCGCCGATGGTAACGGTTGGGCATCGCGGGCCGACCGGATGCGCGTGTCCGGCGCTTCGGCGGCGTTTCCGCACGATAGCCTGTCGATCGTGAACGTTCCCCGTCGCTGTTGCCGGCCCGGGTGTCCGCACTACGCCGTGGCGACTCTGACGTTCGTCTACTCGGACTCGACGGCCGTCGTGGGTCCGCTCGCCACCGCGCGCGAGCCGCATTCGTGGGACCTGTGCGTAGGACACGCCGGCCGCATCACCGCTCCCCGCGGCTGGGAGCTGGTGCGCCACGCCGGCCCGTTGCCGATCCCCAGCAATCCCGACGAGGACGACCTGGTCGCGTTGGCGGACGCGGTGCGCGAGGGCGGCCCGGCCGACCGCCGCAACGGCGCGCCGGTGACCGTCTCGAACGGCTTTGACGGCTTCGATGGAGCACACTTGCACGCCACCGGCGCGCACGCCACCGCGCCGAGCAGCGGGGTGCTCGCCCCGCCCGAGCACCGTTCCGGACGCCGCCGCGGCCACCTTCGGGTGTTGCCCGATCCCAGCGATTAGCCGGGGCCGACGCGCGGCAGGGCCGGCCACAACCGGTGCGATCCACGTCACTGGGGGCCGATAGGCTGACGGGCAACAATTCACGTCGTCAGGAGTTCCGCATGTCTCGGCCCGCCGCGACTGTCCACCGTGTCGTCAAGGCGTACGACGTGCGTGGGCTGGTCGGCGAAGAACTCGACGATTCGCTGGTTGCCGAACTGGGTGCCGCCTTTGCCAGGCTGATGCGGGCCGAGGGTGCCCGGCAGGTGGTGATCGGGCACGACATGCGCGACAGCTCGCCGGCGCTGGCGGCCGCGTTCGCCGCCGGTGTCACCGGTCAGGGCCTGGACGTCGTGCGCATCGGCCTGGCATCCACCGATCAGCTGTACTTCGCCTCGGGTCTGCTGGAGTGCCCGGGCGCGATGTTCACCGCCAGCCACAACCCGGCGGCCTACAACGGGATCAAGCTGTGCCGGGCCGGCGCCAAACCCGTCGGCGCCGACACCGGTCTGCGCGTCATCAGCGACGACGTCATTGCCGGCGTCGAGCGCTATGCGGGGCCACCGGGGACTGTTTCCGACCGCGACGTGCTCGACGACTACGGCGCCTTCCTGCGTTCACTGGTCGACACGTCCGGGCTGCGCCCGTTGCGGGTGGCCGTCGACGCCGGCAACGGCATGGCCGGCCACACCGCGCCCGCCGTGCTCGGCGCCATCGACGCGGTCACCCTGCTGCCGTTGTACTTCGAGCTCGACGGCTCCTTCCCCAACCACGAGGCCAACCCACTGGACCCGGCCAACCTGGTGGACCTGCAGGCCTATGTGCTGGACACCGGTGCCGATATCGGGCTGGCCTTCGACGGGGACGCCGACCGCTGCTTCGTCATCGACGAACGCGGCCGGCCCGTGTCGCCGTCGACGGTGACGGGCCTGGTGGCGGCGCGCGAGCTGGGCCGCGAGATCGGCGCCACCATCATCTACAACCTGATCACCTCGCGCGCGGTGCCCGAGCTGGTCACCGAGCGTGGCGGCACGCCGCTGCGCTCGCGGGTCGGGCACTCCTATATCAAGGCGATAATGGCCGAGAGCGGCGCGATCTTCGGCGGCGAGCACTCGGCGCACTATTACTTCCGCGACTTCTGGGGCGCGGACTCCGGGATGCTGGCCGCCCTGCACGTGCTGGCGGCCCTCGGCGGTCAGGAGGGGCCCCCGAGACCGTTGTCGGAGCTGGCCGCCGATTACCAGCGCTACGAGTCGTCCGGCGAGATCAACTTCCGCGTCGCGGACGCGCAGCGGTGCGTGGACGGCGTGCTGAAGTCGTTCGGCGCCCGGATTCAGTCCATCGATCACCTCGACGGGGTGACGGTGGACCTGGGCGACGGCAGCTGGTTCAACCTGCGCAGCTCCAACACCGAGCCGCTGCTGCGGCTGAACGTCGAGGCCCGCACCGTCGAGGGTGTCGAGGCGCTGGTCGCCCAGATCGGTAGCGAGGTCGCGGCTCAGACGGCGCCGGCGGAGGCGGCGCCGTGAGCGCCACCCGGGCGATCGACCTGGAAGACACCGAGGGTCTGCTCGCCGCCGATCGCGACGGCCTGCTGCGGGCCGCGTCGTCGGCCGGAGCGCAGGTGCGCGCGATCGCCGCCGCGGTCGACGAGGGCGCGCTCGAACCGCTGCGGGCGAACGACCGTCCGCGCAGCGTGATCTGGGTGGCCGGGCGCGGCCCGGCCGAAACCGCGGGCGCCCTCCTGGCCGCGGCATCGGGGGCGCGGGCCAACCAGCCGATCGCGCTGCTCAGCGAGGCGCCGCCCTGGGTGGGCCCGCTCGACGTGCTGGTCGTCGCCGGCGACGACCCCGGGGATCCGGCGCTGGTCAGCGCGGCCTCGACCGGGGTGCGCCGGGGCGCGCGCGTCGTGGTGGTCACGCCGTACGAAGGCCCGCTGCGGGACTCCACCGCGGGACGCGTCGCGGTGCTGGCGCCGCGGCTCACGGTTCCCGACGAGTTCGGGCTGTGTCGCTACCTGGCGGCGGGCCTGGCGGCGCTGCACGCCGTGGACCCCGGGCCGGGCCCGACTTCGGGACGAGACCTCGCGCTGCTCGCCGACGAGCTGGACGCCGAGGCCCTGCGCAACAGCGCGGGCCGGGAGCTGTTCACCAACCCGGCGAAGACGATCGCGGCGCGCGTGGCCGGCCGCCGGGTCGCGCTCGCCGGCGACTGCGCGGCGACGCTGGCGCTGGCCCGGCACGGCAGCTCCGTGCTGCTGCGGATCGCCCACGAGGCGGTCGCCGCCACCGGGCTGGCGGACGCGGTGGTCGCGCTGCGCGCGGCGACCGCGGGCTCCTCGGTGGACGACCTTTTCCACGACGAAGAGATCGACGGGCCGCTGCCGCAGCGGCTGCGGGTGCTGGTGCTGGTGCTGGCCGCCGAACAGGCGGTGGTGGCCGCCCGAACCGGCGGGCTCGAGGACGTCTACCTGCTCGCCGCCGAGGACGTGCCCGACGGGCCCGGCGGCTCGGCCGGTTCCGAGGTGTCGCCGGCGCTGGGGGGCCCCTTCAGCGCCGAACAGCAACTGGCAGTATTGGCCGTTCGGGTGGAGATGGCCGCGGTTTACATGCGACTGGCGCGGGGATAGATAAACAAGTGGAACTGCTTCGCGGGGCGTTACGGACTTACGCGTGGGGATCGCGCACCGCCATCGCCGAGTTCACGGGGCGCCCGGTCCCGGCCGCGCACCCGGAGGCCGAACTCTGGTTCGGCGCCCACCCCGGCGACCCGGCCTGGCTGGAGACCGGCCACGGCGATATCTCGCTGTTGAAGGCGCTGGTCGACGATCCGGACGGGCAGCTGGGCGCGGGGTCGCGCGCCCGATTCGGGGACGTGCTCCCGTTTCTGGTCAAGGTGCTGGCGGCCGACGAACCGTTGTCCCTGCAGGCCCACCCGAGCGCCGAACAGGCGCTCGAGGGCTACCTGCGCGAGGAGCGGCTGGGCATCCCGGTGACCTCGCCGGTCCGCAACTATCGCGACACCTCGGACAAGCCGGAGTTGCTGGTGGCGTTGCAGCCGTTCGAGGCGCTGGCCGGCTTCCGTCAGGCGTCCCGGACCGCCGAGCTGCTGGGGGCGCTGGCCGTCTCCGACCTCGACCCGTTCATCGACCTGCTGAGCGACCAGTCCGACGCCGACGGCCTGCGCGCGCTGTTCACCACCTGGATCACCGCGCCTCAGCCGGACCTCGACGTGCTGGTGCCGGCGGTGCTCGACGGCGCCATCCACTACGTCAGCTCCGGGGCAACGGAATTCGCCGCCGAAGCCAAGACGGTGCTCGAACTCGGCGAACGCTACCCCGGCGACGCGGGCGTGCTGGCGGCGTTGCTGCTCAACCGGATCAGCCTGGCGCCGGGCGAGGCGATCTTCGTACCCGCCGGCAACCTGCACACCTACCTGCGCGGGTTCGCGGTGGAGGTGATGGCCAACTCCGACAACGTGTTGCGCGGCGGGCTGACCCCCAAGCACGTCGACGTTCCCGAACTGCTGCGGGTGCTGGACTTCACCCCGAGCACCGAGGCGCAGCTGCGCCCGCACGTTCACCGCGAAGGGTTCGCCCGGGTCTACGAGACCCCGGCCGACGAGTTCTCGGTCGCGCTGCTGGAACTCGAGGGGGAGTACCTCGGCCACGAGGTCGACGCGTCGTGCAGCCACGGTAACTTCCAGGGCCCGCAGATCTTGCTGTGCACCGAAGGTTGCACGACCGTGCACGGCAAGTCGGGGTCGCTCACGCTGCACCGGGGGGCGGCCGCGTGGGTGGCGGCCGACGACGGGCCGATCCGCCTGGTCGCACGCGAGCCCACGAAGTTGTTCAGGGCGACGGTAGGGCTCTGAGGGCTGCGACTAATCCCGATCGTGGCTGCCTGAGGGCACTCCCGCGGTCGCGGTAGCCATGGCCCGCCGCTCGCGGGCGGCGTCCCGGCGCTCGCGCAGCCACAGCCGCATGTTGTGTCCCATGGCGCGGCCGACTATTCGCGGCGGCGGCACCATATACAGGCTGTCGAGGAGCGAGAACCGGCGCAGGAACCATTCGGCCAGCACCGGATCGGTCTCCGCCGCGCCGAGGAACTGGTCGAACAGTGCGGCCGACGGCCGCCACCACCGCGGGGTGGGTTCGGTGCGCGCGTGGTGGAAGTGCACGTCGGCGATGCCGTTCATGATCCACACCGGATAGGTGGTCTTGGCGGTCGCGCGGTTGAGCACCGCGGCCAGTTGGTCGTCCGGGAACTCCAGGGCCCGCCGCAGGTGACCGGCCTGCAGCGACGTCATCGTCATGCCCTGCCCGAAGGTCGGATTGAAGCTGGCGACGGCGTCGCCGAGGGGCACGATCCCGCCCGGGAAGCGGGTCAGCTTGTGGTAGCGGCGCCACTTGCTGGCGGGGAAGGCGTGGTAGGCCGGCTCGCCGAACGGTTCGGCCTGCGCCAGCGCGGCGTTGAAGTGTGCGGGCAGCAACTCTTCGGCCAGGGCCAGCATCTCCGGGAACGTCTTGGGCGGCTTGGCGTTCGCCACCCCGAACGTCGTCAGCACCCAGCCGCCGTCCTCGTAGTAGAGCATCCCCAGGCCGAGCGACTGGTCGTGCGAGGCGCCGGCGACCACCACCTTCTCGGCGATCAGGCCCTCGGGTATCCGGAACCGGTGGGTGGCGTAGTGGATGCCGATGTCGACGGTTCTTTCGGCGGGGCGCTGATATCCCCACTGCTCCAGCCAGACCGGCAGCCGGGTGCCGCGGCCGGTGGCGTCCACCACGAGGTCGGCGGGCACCGGCTCGTCCTCCGGGGCCAGCAGCACCCCGGTCACCCGCTCTCGCGCCCGGTCGAACGTCGGCTCGCTGACCGCGCGCCGCACGATCTCGACGTTGTCGATGTCGCGCACGCGTTGGCGCAGTTGCCATTCCAGGTGCGGGCGGCTGGGCACGTAGGCGGTGAACTCATCCCGCAGCGTGTGGCCGACGCCCAGCACGTGGCCCGCCGCACCCAGGTGGATGCAGTCCGGACGGTTCTCCAGGATGGGCACGCCGTCGGCCACCATCTCCTTCAACAGGCCGGGGAAGAGGCTCTCGAACTCCTCGGCCCCGCGGGCCATCAGCATGTGCAGGTGCTGGTCCTGCGGGACCGCCGCGCGGTTGGTCGGCGTCCCGGGTAAGTCGTCGCGCTCGTAGACGGTGACCCGCGAGAAGGCGTCCGACAGGACCCGTGCGGCGCACAGGCCGGCGATGCTTCCCCCGATGACCACCGCGTGGTCCCTGGTGTTCCCTCCGCTAACCCCCATGGCCTGCAGACTACCCAGTACTGTTGCGGTCCAACGAAGGGCGGAAAGGGCGGGCGGATGGCGAATCGTTGGCGCACCAAGTCGGTCGAGCAGTCGATCGCGGACACCGACGAACCGGACACCCGGCTGCGCAAGGACCTGACCTGGCGGGACCTGGTCGTGTTCGGGGTGGCGGTGGTGATCGGTGCCGGCATCTTCACGGTCACCGCGTCGACGGCCGGCGACATCACTGGCCCGGCCATCTGGGTCTCGTTTCTGATCGCGGCGGTGACCTGCGCGCTGGCGGCGCTGTGCTACGCGGAGTTCGCGTCCACCCTTCCGGTGGCCGGCAGCGCGTACACCTTCTCGTATGCCACCTTCGGCGAGTTCCTGGCCTGGATCATCGGCTGGAACCTGCTGCTGGAACTGGCCATCGGCGCCGCCGTCGTCGCCAAGGGGTGGTCGAGCTACCTCGGCACGGTGTTCGGGTTCGGCGGTGGCACGGTCCGGCTCGGTTCGGCCCAGCTGGACTGGGGCGCGCTGCTGATCGTCGCGGTGGTGGCGACGCTGATCGCGCTGGGCACCAAGCTGTCGTCGAGGTTCTCGGCGGTGGTCACCGGCATCAAGGTGTCGGTGGTGGTGTTGGTGGTGGTGGTCGGCGCTTTTTACATCAAGGGCTCGAACTACTCGCCGTTCATCCCCAAGCCCGAAGCGGGGCCCGACGTGCGAGGCATCGACCAGTCGGTGCTCTCGCTGGTGACCGGGGCGCACAGCAGCCACTACGGCTTCTACGGCCTGCTCGCGGGGGCGTCGATCGTGTTCTTCGCGTTCGTCGGATTCGACATCGTGGCGACCATGGCCGAGGAGACCAAGAACCCCCAGCGCGACATCCCCAAGGGGATCCTGGCGTCGCTGGGCATCGTGACCGTGCTCTACGTCGCGGTCGCGGTGGTGTTGTCCGGCATGGTCTCCTACACGCAGCTCAAGACCGTCCCCGGCCGCGGTCAGGCGAACCTGGCCACGGCGTTCCAGGACAACGGGATCGAGTGGGCCAGCAAGATCATTTCCATCGGGGCCTTGGCGGGGCTGACCACCGTGGTGATGGTGCTGATGCTCGGCCAGTGCCGCATCCTGTTCGCGATGGCGCGCGACGGCCTGCTGCCGCGACGGTTGGCCAAGACCGGTTCGCGCGGCACCCCGGTCCGCATCACGGTCCTGGTCGCCGTGCTGGTGGCCGCGACCGCGTCGGTGTTTCCCATCGACAAGCTCGAGGAGATGGTGAACGTCGGAACGCTGTTCGCCTTCATCCTGGTGTCGGCCGGCGTCATGGTCCTGCGCCGCACCCGTCCCGACCTCGAGCGCGGCTTCCGGGCGCCCTGGGTGCCGGCGCTGCCGATCGCGTCGATCTGCGCGTGCGCGTGGCTGATGGTGAACCTGAGCGCGCTGACCTGGGTCCGGTTCGGCGTCTGGCTGGTGGCCGGAACCGCGATCTATGCCGGCTACGGGTACCGGCACTCGGTGCAGGGCCGCAGGAACGCGGCGGACGCCGGCGGCGCGCGACCGATGGCCCGCACCGGTTCGGGTCCCGCCCCGGACAGAGCTCCGGACTGAATTGGTTTACAAAACTATGTCAGATGTCTAGACAGCAGACGCAAGCTGCCGTATTGTCCAATCTCAACGTGGTGTGACTCACAAGGAGGTTTGGCATATGACCACACAGACGAGCCCCGGCAGATTCGATGACGCCTCGGAGGACACCTTCGAGGACACCGGCCTCACCCCGGCCGAGTGGCGGGACAAGAAGCGCCACCTGTGGCTCATCGGGCTCATCCCGCCGACGGCGCTGTTCGTGATGCTGCCGATCGTGTGGGCCCTCAATCAGCTCGGCTGGCACGCCAGCGCGCGCGAAGCGCTTGCGCAAATCCCTCTGTGGATCGGGCCGATCCTGGTCTACGTGCTGCTGCCGATCCTCGACATGCGTTTCGGGCCCGACGGCCAGAACCCCCCCGACGAGGTGATGGAGCGACTGGAGAACGACAAGTACTACCGCTACTGCACCTACATCTTCATCCCGTTCCAGTACCTCAGCGTGGTGTTGGGCGCCTACCTGTTCACCGCCACCCAGCTGAGCTGGCTCGGCTTTGACGGCGCGCTGGGCTGGGCGGGCAAGCTCGGCGTGGCGCTGTCGGTCGGCATCGTCGGCGGTGTTGGCATCAACACCGCCCACGAGATGGGCCACAAGAAGGAAGCGCTCGAGCGCTGGCTGTCCAAGATCACCCTGGCGCAGACCTGCTACGGGCACTTCTACCTCGAGCACAACCGCGGCCACCACGTGCGGGTGTCCACCCCGGAGGACCCGGCGTCGGCGCGGTTCGGCGAGACCTTCTGGGAGTTTTTGCCGCGCAGCGTGTTCGGCAGCCTGCGCTCGGCTTTCCGGCTGGAGGCCCAGCGGATCCGCCGGCTGGGCAGGAGTCCCGTGGGACCCGCAGGACGTACCCGTCCAACGACGTGCTCAACGCCTGGGCGATGTCGGTGGTGCTGTGGGGAGTGCTGATCGCGGTCTTCGGGCCGGCGCTGATCCCGTTCGTCCTCATCCAGGCGGTCTTCGGCTTCTCCCTGCTCGAGGCCGTCAACTACCTCGAGCACTACGGGCTGCTGCGGCAGAAGACCGCGAACGGCCGCTACGAGCGTTGCGCGCCGGTGCACAGCTGGAACTCCGACCACCTGGTCACCAACTTGTTCCTCTACCACCTGCAGCGGCACAGCGACCACCACGCCAACCCCACCCGCCGCTACCAGACGCTGCGCAGCATGGACGGCGCTCCCAACCTGCCCAGCGGGTACGCGTCGATGATCTCGCTGACCTACGTCCCGCCGCTGTGGCGACGGGTGATGGACCACCGGGTGCTCGAGCACTACGACGGCGACATCACCAAGGTCAACCTGCACCCGCGGGTGCGGACCAAGCTGCTCGCCAAGTACGGAGCGAAGGCGTGATGGCCACGTATCGGTGTCCGGGCTGCGGCTACGTCTACGATGAGGCGAAAGGCAATGTGCGGGAAGGCTTTCCGGCCGGAACGCGCTGGGAACAGGTTCCCGACGACTGGTGCTGCCCGGACTGCGCGGTGCGCGAGAAGGTCGATTTCGAACAGATACAGATAGGAGCGAACTCGTGAGTGACTACAGGCTGTTCCGCTGCATCCAGTGTGGCTTCGAGTACGACGAGGCGCTGGGCTGGCCGGAGGACGGCATCGCGGCCGGCACCCGCTGGGACGACATCCCCGAGGACTGGAGCTGCCCGGACTGCGGCGCGGCGAAGTCCGACTTCGAGATGGTGGAGGTTGCGCGCGCGTGAGCGCTACAGTCGCGCCTGTGAAGCGGATGCCCTACGCCGAGGCCTCACGCGCCCTGCTGCGGGACTCTGTCCTCGACGCGATGCGGGACCTGCTCCTCACCCGCGACTGGTCGGCGATCACCCTGTCGGACGTCGCCCGCGCCGCCGGCGTCAGCCGGCAAACCATCTACAACGAGTTCGGCTCGCGGCAAGGCCTGGCGCAGGGGTACGCCCTGCGCCTCGCCGACCGCCTGGTCGACACCGTCCATGCGGCCGTCGACGCCAACGTCGGCGACATCTACGGGGCGTTCCTGGAGGGATTTCGGTCCTTCTTCGCCGAATCGGCGGCCGACCCCCTGGTGATCTCGCTACTGACCGGGGTGGCCAAGCCGGACCTGCTGCAGCTGATCACCACCGACAGCGGGCCGATCCTCACCCGCGCCTCGACCCGGCTCGCGGCGACCTTCACGCAGACGTGGGTGGCGACCAGCGACGACGACGCGGGCGTGCTGGCGCGTGCCATCGTGCGGCTGTGCCTCAGCTACGTGTCCATGCCGCCCGAGGCTGACCTGGGGGCACTCCCCAGCGATGCGGGGACCCCACCCGCCCTTGGCGGGAGAGATGTGGCGGCGGACCTGGCCCGGTTGATGGCGCCGTTCGCCGAGCGGCATGGCGTCGCGCACGTGCCCTGACCCCTGCGGGACCCTTCCCCGCGCTCTCCCTGGTGCTCGGGGGCGACGCGCCGGCCGCTACAGTGGCGGAAGAACATACTTAACCTAAGTACCGCTGAATACGGCATTATCCGCGAGCCCGCAGAAGGATGAAACACGCATGACGACGACCGAAAAGGCGCTTACCCCCGACGTTCGCAACGGCATCGACTTCAAGGTCGCCGACCTGTCGCTGGCGGATTACGGTCGCCGCGACATCGAGCTCTCCGAGCAGGAGATGCCGGGGTTGATGTCGCTGCGCCGCGAATACGCCGACGTGCAACCGCTCAAGGGCGCCCGGATCTCGGGTTCGCTGCACATGACGGTGCAGACCGCGGTGCTCATCGAGACCCTCGTCTCGCTGGGCGCCCAGGTCCGGTGGGCGTCCTGCAACATCTTCTCCACCCAGGACCACGCCGCCGCGGCGGTGGTCGTCGGGCCGTACGGCACCCCCGAGGAGCCCCAGGGCGTCCCGGTGTTCGCCTGGAAGGGCGAGACGCTGGAGGAGTACTGGTGGGCCGCCGAACAGATGCTGACGTGGCCGGACGAACCCGCGAACATGATCCTCGACGACGGCGGCGACGCCACGATGCTGGTGCTGCGCGGGGCGCAGTACGAGAAGGCGGGCGTGGTGCCCCCGGCCGAGGACGACGACCCCACCGAGTGGAAGATCTTCCTGGAGCTGCTGCGCAAGCGCTTCGAGACCGACAAGGACAAGTGGACGAAGATCTCCGAGTCGGTCAAGGGCGTCACCGAGGAGACCACGACCGGCGTGCTGCGGCTCTACCAGTTCGCCGCGGCCGGTGACCTGGCGTTCCCGGCCATCAACGTCAACGACTCGGTGACCAAGTCGAAGTTCGACAACAAGTACGGCTGCCGGCACTCGCTGATCGACGGGATCAACCGTGGCACCGACGTGCTGATCGGCGGCAAGAAGGTGCTGGTCTGCGGCTACGGGGACGTGGGCAAGGGCTGCGCCGACTCCGTCAAGGGCCAGGGCGCCCGCGTCGTCGTCACCGAGATCGACCCGATCAACGCGCTGCAGGCCCTGATGGAGGGCTACGACGTCGAGACGGTCGAGGACGTGATCGGCGAGGCCGACATCGTCATCACGGCGACCGGCAACAAGGACATCATCACGCTGGCGCACATGAAGGCGATGAAGGATTACGCGGTCCTGGGCAACATCGGGCACTTCGACAACGAGATCCAGGTGCCCGCGCTGGAAAAGTCCGGGGCCACCAAGGTCAACATCCGGCCCGCAGGTCGACGTGTGGACGTTCCCCGACAGCGGCAAGTCGATCATCCTGCTGTCCGAGGGCCGGCTGCTGAACCTGGGCAACGCCACCGGCCACCCGTCGTTCGTGATGAGCAACAGCTTCTCCAACCAGGTGATCGCGCAGATCGAGCTGTGGACCAAGAACGACGAGTACGACAACGAGGTCTACCGGCTGCCCAAGCACCTCGACGAGAAGGTGGCGCGCATCCACGTCGAGGCGCTCGGCGGCAAGCTGACCAAGCTGACCAAGGAGCAGGCCGAGTACATCGGCGTCGACGTCGACGGCCCCTACAAGGCCGACCACTACCGCTACTGAGCGGTGTTCGCCCCCTCGCCGAACGCCCGGCCAGCCGGGCGTTCGGCACCGAATGCCCGGCTGGCCGGGCGCTCGAGAAGGACTAGGCTTCGCGCCGTGCTGATCGCGATCGAAGGGGTCGACGGCGCCGGCAAACGGACGCTGTCCGGGGGGCTGCGCAAGGCGTTCGAAACCGCCGGGAAGTCGGTGGCCACCCTCGACTTCCCGCGGTACGGGCGCTCGGTGACCGCCGACCTCGCGGCCGAGGCCCTGCACGGGCAGCACGGTGATCTCGCGTCGTCGGTGTACGCCATGGCGACGCTGTTCGCGCTCGACCGCGCGGGGGCCATCGGGGACATCGAGGCGCTGCGCCGCGACCACGACGTGGTGATCCTGGACCGCTACGTCGCCTCGAACGCGGCCTACAGCGCGGCGCGCCTGCGCGAGGGCGCCACGGGGCCGGCGGTCGGCCTGGGTGCGCGAGCTGGAATACCGGCGGCTGCGCCTGCCGCCGCCCGACTGGCAGGTGCTGCTCGCGGTGCCCGCCGAACTGGCCGGGCAGCGGGCCCGCCACCGCGCCGCGTCGGAGCCGGGCCGCGCGCGCGACCGCTACGAACGAGACGACGAACTGCAGCGGCGCACCGGCGCGGTGTACGCCGAACTGGCCGCCGCGGGGTGGGGCGGGCGGTGGCAGGTTGTCGACGCGGACGTCGACGCGGGGCGGCTGGCGGCCACTCTGGCGGCCGCCGACGGGCGAATTTGACCGCATTTTCCCCGAAGAGCCAAGAAACGCCCGTGTGGTACCCGAGTTTTATCCCCATCTGGTGACACCATGGACGCCATGAGGCAAAGGATTTTGGTCGTCGACGACGACGCTTCGCTGGCCGAGATGCTCACCATTGTGCTGCGTGGGGAGGGTTTCGACACCGCGGTCATCGGTGACGGCACCCAGGCCCTGACCGCGGTGCGCGAACTGCGCCCCGACTTGGTACTGCTGGATCTGATGCTGCCCGGCATGAACGGCATCGACGTGTGCCGGGTGTTGCGCGCCGACTCCGGCGTTCCGATCGTCATGCTGACCGCCAAGACCGACACCGTGGACGTGGTGCTGGGCCTCGAGTCGGGCGCCGACGACTACATCATGAAGCCGTTCAAGCCGAAGGAACTGGTGGCCCGGGTCCGGGCGCGGCTGCGGCGCAACGACGACGAGCCCGCCGAGATGCTGTCCATCGCCGACGTCGAGATCGACGTGCCCGCGCACAAGGTGACCCGCAACGGCGAGCAGATCTCCCTGACGCCGCTGGAGTTCGACCTGCTCGTCGCGTTGGCGCGCAAACCGCGCCAGGTGTTTACTCGAGATGTGCTGCTCGAACAGGTGTGGGGATACCGGCACCCGGCGGACACCCGCCTGGTGAACGTGCACGTCCAGCGTCTGCGGGCCAAGGTCGAAAAGGACCCGGAGAACCCGACCGTGGTGTTGACCGTTCGAGGAGTGGGATACAAGGCCGGACCTCCGTGATCCGCGCGGGTGACCGTGCGGCACGCCGTGATGCTGTGGGGCGCCATTGATGATGTGGGGCTCACGGCGACGCACTCGTAGTCGCTGGGGCCGCTCCGGCCCCATGACCCGCGGCATGGGTGCGCTGAGTCGGGTCGTGGGCACCGCCTGGCGCCGATCCCTGCAGCTGCGCGTCGTGGCGCTGACCCTCGGCCTGTCCCTGGCGGTGATCCTGGCGCTGGGCTTCGTGCTGACCAGCCAGGTCACCAACCGCGTCCTCGACGTCAAGGTGAAGGCGGCCATCGAGCAGATCGAGCGGGCCCGCACCACCGTCGGCGGGATCGTCAGCGGCGAGGAGACGCGGTCGCTGGACAGCAGCCTCCAGCTCGCCCGCAACACGTTGACCTCGAAGACCGACCCGGCCTCGGGTGCCGGGCTGGCCGGCGCCTTCGACGCCGTGCTGATGGTGCCGGGGGACGGCCCGCGGGCCGCCACCACCGCCGGTCCTGTGGACCAGGTGCCCAACTCGCTGCGCGGCTTCATCAGGGCCGGGCAGGCGGCCTACCAGTACGCCGAGGTGCACACCGACGGCTTCTCGGGCCCCGCGCTGATCATCGGCACGCCGGCGTCGGCGCAGGTGGCCAACCTGGAGCTGTACCTGATCTTCCCGCTGAAGAACGAACAGGCCACCATCCAGCTCGTCCGCGGCACCATGATCACCGGCGGCGTGGTGCTGCTGCTGCTGCTCGCGGGGATCGCGCTGCTGGTCTCCCGCCAGGTGGTGGTGCCGGTGCGGTCGGCGTCGCGGATCGCCGAGCGGTTCGCCGAGGGCCACCTGTCCGAACGGATGCCGGTGCGCGGCGAGGACGACATGGCGCGGCTCGCGGTGTCGTTCAACGACATGGCCGAGAGCCTGTCCCGGCAGATCACGCAGCTGGAGGAGTTCGGCAACCTGCAGCGCCGGTTCACCTCCGACGTCAGCCACGAGCTGCGCACCCCGCTGACCACCGTGCGGATGGCCGCCGACCTGATCTACGACCACAGCGAGGACCTCGACCCCACCCTGCGCCGGTCCACCGAGCTGATGGTCAACGAGCTGGACCGGTTCGAGACACTGCTCAACGACCTGCTGGAGATCTCCCGCCACGACGCGGGTGTGGCCGAGCTGTCCGTCGAGGCGCTGGATCTGCGCGCCACCGTGCGCAGCGCCCTGGGCAACGTCGGGCACCTGGCCGAGGAGGCCGGCATCGAGTTGCAGGTCGAGATGCCCGACGAGGAGGTGATCGCCGAGGTCGACGCGCGCCGGGTCGAGCGGATCCTGCGCAACCTGATCGCCAACGCCATCGACCACGCCGAGCACAAGCCCGTGCTCATCCGCGTGGGCGCCGACGAGGACACCGTCGCGGTCACCGTGCGCGACTTCGGCGTGGGCCTGCGGCCCGGCGAGGAGAAGCTGGTGTTCAGCCGGTTCTGGCGGTCGGACCCGTCGCGGGTGCGCCGCTCCGGCGGCACCGGGCTGGGCCTGGCGATCAGCATCGAGGACGCGCGGCTGCACCAGGGCCGGCTCGAGGCGTGGGGCGAGCCCGGTCAGGGAGCGTGCTTCCGGCTGACCCTCCCACTGGTGCGCGGCCACAAGGTCACCACCAGCCCGCTGCCGCTGAAGCCGATCCCGCAGCCCGGCCCGGCCGGGCCGCCCACGCAACCCGGGCCGGCCGGTCCGCAACACGCCAAGGAGACCACGGGCGCGACGACGCGGCCGCGCGAGCACGCCGAGAGGAGTGGGTAGCGTGCGGCCTCTGACGGTACTGCGGCTGCTGCTGCTCGCGGTCTTGCTCGCCGGGTGCGCGGGCGTGCCCAATGCGTCGGCCCCGCAGGCGATCGGGACCGTCGAGCGGCCGGCGCCGTCGAACCTGCCCAAGCCGACGCCCGGGATGGATCCCGACGTGCTGCTGCGCGAGTTCCTCAAGGCCACCGCCGATCCGGCGAACCGGCACCTGGCCGCCCGCCAGTTCCTCACCCAGTCGGCGTCCAACTCCTGGGACGACGCCGGCAGCGCGCTGCTGATCGACCACGTGGTGTTCGTCGAAACCCGCGCCGCCGAGCGGGTCTCGGCCACCATGCGGGCGGACATCCTGGGCTCGCTGTCCGACGTCGGCGTCTTCGAGACCGCCGAGGGGGTGCTGCCGGACCCCGGTCCGATCGAGCTGGTGAAGACCTCCGGCGGCTGGCGGATCGACCGGCTGCCCAACGGGGTCTTTTTGGACTGGCAGCAGTTCCAGTCGACCTACAAGCGCAACACGCTGTACTTCGCCGACCCGACCGGCAAGACGGTGGTCCCCGACCCGCGCTACGTCGCGGTGGCCGACCACGACCAGCTGGCCACCGAGCTGATCTCCAAGCTGGTGGGCGGCCCGCGGCCCGAGATGGCCCACACCGTGCGCAACCTGCTCGCCCCGCCGCTGCGGCTGCGTGGCCCGGTGACCCGCGCCGACGGCGGCAAGAACGGGATCGGCCGCGGTTACGGTGGCGCGCGCATCGACCTGGAGAAGCTGTCCACCACCGATCCGCACAGCAGGCAACTGGTTGCCGCCCAGATCATCTGGACGCTCGCGAGGGCCGACATCCGGGGCCCGTACGTGATCAACGCCGACGGCGCGCCGCTCGACGACCGGTTCGCCGAGGGCTGGACCACCTCGGATGTCGCGGCCACCGACCCCGGCGTCGCCGACGGCGCCGGCGCCGGGGTGCACGCCCTGGTGAACGGGTCGCTGGTCTCCCTCGACGGGCAGCACACCAGCACGGTGCCGGGCGCCTTCGGACGGATGCCGGACCAGACGGGTGCCGCGCTGTCGCGCAACGGTCGCCAGGTCGCGTCCGTCGTCACGCTGCACCGCGGGGCCCCGGACATGGCGGCATCGCTGTGGATCGGGGACCTCGGCGGAGAGGCGGCGCAATCCGCCGACGGGCACAGCCTGTCGCGGCCCAGCTGGGCCCTCGACGACGCGGTCTGGGTGGTGGTGGACGGCAACAACGTGCTGCGGGCGATCCAGGAACCGGCGTCGGGACAGCCCGCCCGGATCCCGGTGGATTCCGTCGCCGTGTCCACCCGCTTCCCCGGACCCATCACCGACCTGCAGCTCTCCCGGGATTCGACCCGCGCCGCGATGGTGATCGGCGGCCAGGTGATCCTCGCCGGTGTCGAGCAGACACAGGCGGGTCAGTACGCCCTCACCTACCCGCGGCGGCTGGGCTTCGGGCTGGGCACCTCGGTGGTGTCGCTGTCCTGGCGGACCGGCGACGACATCGTGGTGACCCGCACCGACGCGGGACATCCGGTGTCGTACGTGAACCTGGACGGGGTCAACTCCGACGCGCCCAACCGCGGCATCTCGCTGCCGGTGTCCACGGTCGCCGCCAACCCGTCGACGGTCTACGTCGAGGCTCCCGGCGGTGTGGTGCAGTATTCGGCGTCGGCGGGCGAGGGGCAGCAGGGCTGGACGGAGGTCTCGGGCCTGGCCATCCCCGGGGCGGCGCCGGTGATGCCGGGGTAAGGGCTCGCTCCGGCCCGCCTGATGCTTGCGCAGGTCAGCCTGCGAAAAACTCGCCAACGCCTCGCGCCTCAATTGCAGCGGAACTGCTAATGTCACGTGGTTCAAATTCGTGCGGTTTGCTGATGCCACGCGCAGAAGAGTCGAAGATGATCGAGTCGCCCACCGAACCCGCGGCCGAGGACACGATCGAGCACAAGATGGTGCTCGCGTTGCGCCTGGGCGTCCCCGCGGTCGTTGCGTGCATCTTCCTCTGGCGCATCTTCGGCATCCGCGATCCGGCCACCCGCTTCTACGACGACTTCTTCTACTACCTGGTGCCGGCGCAGCATTGGGTCGACGGTGCCGGGTCGACGTTTTTTCCCGGTGAGCTCACCAATGGCTATCACCCGCTGTGGTTTTTGTGCGTGGCGATGCTGTACCGGGTCGCCGGCGGAGGCGCGGTCTTCTTCGGGGCGCTGGACCTGGGCCTGATGGCGCTGATGGTCGGATTCTTCTTTCTGTTCGAGCGTTTCCTGCGGCGCGTCACCGGCGAGCGGCTCGCCGCCGCGGTCGGTGCGGCCGTCGCTGCGATCGCGCTGGTGAAGATCGCGTCGTCGGGCCTCGAGACAGCTTTGGCCGTGTTTGCCGCGGCGTTGCTGCTGGGTTATCTCAGCGGCAAGCCGCTGGCCGAACGCACCACTCGTGAGGCGGCCTTGGTCGGACTGCTGGCGGCGTTTCTCGTCCTGTCGCGCCTCGACGCGGCCCTCTTGCTGTTCGGACTGGCATTGGCCGTGGCTGCGGCGCTGGGACTTCAGACGACTGGCCGCGCTGGCCGCCGGCGCGGCGCCCATCTACCTGTACTTGGCCTTCAACCTCTGGGCTTTCGGTCATCCCGTCCCCACGTCGATGGCGGCCAAGACGCTCGACGTGTACGTGCCGCCCAACTGGCATTTCCTCGACTATCCCTCACCGGGCGTGGGAATCGTCGCGGTGGTGATGACGGCCGTAATCGTCGTGTCCACCACCCTCACGCTGCGCCGGAACCCCAACGTCGATGCGCGCGCGATCGCGTCGGCGCTGCCGATCGCCCTTGTGCTGCAATTCGGAGCGCAAGCGCTCTTCAGCGGATGGATGCTGTTCGGGTGGTACGCCTACATCGCCTTCATGGGGCTGGGGTTGGCCGCCGCCCTGCTGATTGTGGAGCTGAGGCGGGCGGGATGGCCGCGACCCGCCGGTATTCCGATTGCTGCCATCACACTCGCAGTGGTGCCGACGTGGATCGTTTTCTTATTTCAGCCGGACCCCTGGCAGGTCGACATCGCCGCGATCGCGCGCCGGCTGCAGGCGTTTTCCCGTTCAGCATCCGGGCGTGTACGCCATAGGCGACGTGGCGGGCACACCGCGCTGGATTTTCAATCAGCCGATCGTGCAGTTGGAAGGCCTGGTGATGTCGCATGCCTTCATCGACCGCATCCGCCGCCGGCAGTCGCTGGGGCAGGTCTTCCGCGATTATCACGTGAACTACTACGTCGCCACGGCGCCCTGGGACGCCGACAAGCTCGACAAGAACGGCTGCCGCGAGTTCCTGGAACCAAGCCCGTGGGACAGTTCCCCGCGCGCGCCACACATGGCGATGACGATCTGTGTGGCACCCGTTGCGGTGATCGACCCAGGCCTGCGAACGCACCCGGCGGAGTGGATCTTTCGGATCGACCCCGTGACAGGCAAGGCGATCCCATAGCGGCCCGCTGTGCTGGGCTCTGACGGCGGGCACACGCTCGGTTCTGCCGCCCTGTCACCCCGGAACGGCACAATTCACCCGTGCTCGATCTCATCCTGCCGCTGGAATGCGGCGGCTGCGGGGCGCCGTCGACCCGTTGGTGCGAGGCCTGCGCCCGGGAGCTCGCGGTGGCGCCCGACCAGCCGCACGTGGTGACCCCGCGGATGGACCCGCTGGTCCCGGTGTTCGCGCTGGGCCGCTACGCCGGCGCCCGCCGCCGGGCGATCCTCGCGATGAAGGAACACGGGCGTGGTGATCTCGCCGCGCCCCTGGCGTGCGCGCTGGCCGTCGGCGTGCACCGGTTGCTGAGCTGGGCGGTCGTCGAGGCGCCGCTGACCGTGGTGCCCGCCCCCACCCGGGGGTCGGCGGCGCGCCGCCGCGGCGGCGACCCCGTCGCCCGGCTGGCGCGCGCCGCGGTGGCCGGGCACCCCGCCGTCGCCGTCGCACCGGCCCTGCGGATGAAGCCGCTGGCCCGCGATTCGGTGGGGCTGGGCACCGCCGCCCGCGAGCGCAACATCGCCGGTCGGGTGCGGCTGCGCGGCCGGCGCCCGGGCACCGAAGTCCTGATCGTCGACGACATCGTGACCACGGGGACGACGGCCCGCGAGTCGGTGCGGGTGCTGCACGCCGCCGGGGTGCGGGTCGCCGCGGTGCTGACCCTTGCGGCGGCGTGATCCGTGCGGTCGCCGAGCGGTTGTGAAGAACTCGCAACGGCTCGGCGAAATCAGTGGCATCCCTCGGCGAACAAGGGCTAACGTCGGGGACAACATGCAATGACCGATTGGTCCGCTGGTAACGCTCCAGGCTGAGACCGACCGACGGGAAGGGGTGAGTATTCGACACCTCGCACCGGCAGGCAGCCTGCGGCGGTGACCGCACCGCAACCGCTCCCACCCCTGTCGGCGCGCTTCTGCACTACCCGGCACGCGCGCGGCGTGCGACCTGAAAGAGAGCGAGTTGTCCCGTATGTCAAGGTCATCCGTGGATTCCCAGATGCTCGACCAGCCGCCGGCGCACGCCGACGGGCAGGCCGAACCGACACTGAGCGCCGACGTCGTGTTCAAGGGCCGCAATGTAGAAATCCCCGATCACTACCGCGTCTACGTGTCGCAGAAACTCGCCCGTCTCGAGCGGTTCGATCGCTCCATCCATCTTTTCGACGTCGAGCTCAAACACGAGCCCAACCGCCGCCAGCGCAAATCGTGTCAGCGCGTGGAGATCACCGCGCGCGGGCGCGGGCCGGTGAGCCGGGCGGAGGCCTGCGCCGACAGCTTCTACGCCGCGTTCGAGTCGGCGGTGAACAAGCTGGAGAACCGGCTGCGCCGCGTCAAAGACCGTCGCAAGGTGCACTACGGCGACAAGACCCCGGTCTCGCTGGCCGCCGCCACCGCGGTCGTGCCGCCGGCGGAGTCCGAACCCGCCGCGCCGGAGCAGCCCGCGCGGGAGCTCGACGGCGCGGCGGCGGCCGGCGAGCCCGGGCGGATCGTGCGCACCAAGGAGCACGCCGCCACCCCGATGACGGTCGACGACGCGCTCTACGAGATGGAGCTGGTCGGGCACGATTTCTTCTTGTTTCACGACAAGGAGACCGAACGCCCGTCGGTCGTCTACCGGCGCCACGCCTACGACTACGGCTTGATCAGGCTGGCCTGACGCCGACGTTCGCCGGCTTCGCGGGCGTGTCACCTACGATGGATGACGCCTCATGCTCGATAACCGACATCCAACAGGGGACATAGCGTGCTGTCGAAGTTGCTGCGGCTTGGCGAAGGTCGCATGCTCAAGCGTCTCAGGCGGGTGGCTGACTACGTCAACAGCCTGTCCGAGGACGTCGAGAAGCTGACCGACGCCGAGCTGCGGTCGAAAACCGAGGAGTTCAAGAAGCGGCACGCCGACGGCGAGAGTCTCGACGACCTGCTGCCCGAAGCGTTCGCCGTGGCGCGGGAAGCGGCCTGGCGGGTGCTCGACCAGCGCCCGTTCGACGTCCAGGTGATGGGCGCGGCGGCGCTGCACTTCGGCAACGTCGCCGAGATGAAGACCGGTGAGGGCAAGACCCTGACCTCGGTGCTGCCCGCCTACCTCAACGGCATCGGCGGCAAGGGAGTGCACGTCGTCACCGTCAACGACTACCTGGCCAAACGCGACAGCGAGTGGATGGGCCGGGTGCACCGTTTCCTGGGGCTGGACGTCGGCGTGATCCTCGCCCAGATGACGCCCGACGAGCGCCGCGTCGCCTACAACGCCGACATCACCTACGGCACCAACAACGAGTTCGGCTTCGACTACCTGCGCGACAACATGGCGCACTCGCTCGACGAGCTGGTGCAGCGCGGCCACAACTTCGCCATCGTCGACGAGGTCGACTCCATCCTGATCGACGAGGCCCGCACGCCGCTGATCATCTCCGGCCCGGCCGACGGCGCCTCCAGCTGGTACCTGGAGTTCGCCCGGCTCGCGCCGCTGATGGAAAAGGACGTGCACTACGAGGTCGACCTGCGCAAGCGCACCGTCGGCGTGCACGAGCTCGGCGTGGAGTTCGTCGAGGACCAGCTCGGCATCGACAACCTCTACGAGGCCGCCAACTCGCCGCTGGTCAGCTACCTCAGCAACGCCCTGAAGGCCAAAGAGCTGTTCACCCGCGACAAGGACTACATCGTCCGCGACGGCGAGGTGCTCATCGTCGACGAGTTCACCGGCCGCGTGCTCTACGGCCGCCGCTACAACGAGGGCATGCACCAGGCCATCGAGGCCAAGGAGCACGTGGAGATCAAGGCCGAGAACCAGACCCTGGCCACCATCACGCTGCAGAACTACTTCCGCCTCTACGACAAGCTCTCCGGCATGACCGGCACCGCCCAGACCGAGGCGGCCGAGCTGCACGAGATCTACAAGCTCGGCGTGGTGCCGATCCCGACCAACAAGCCGATGATCCGCACCGACTGCTCCGACCTCATCTACAAGACCGAGGAAGCCAAGTACATCGCCGTCGTCGACGACGTCGCCGAGCGCTACGACAAGGGGCAGCCGGTGCTGATCGGCACGACCAGCGTGGAGCGCTCCGAGTACCTGTCGCGGCAGTTCCAGAAGCGCCGGATCCCGCACAACGTGCTCAACGCCAAGTACCACGAGCAGGAGGCGGGCATCGTCGCCGTGGCGGGCCGCCGCGGCGGCATCACCGTCGCCACCAACATGGCCGGCCGCGGCACCGACATCGTGCTGGGCGGCAACGTGGACTTCCTCACCGACTTGCGGCTGCGGGAGCGCGGGTTGGACCCCGTGGAGACGCCCGACGAGTACGAGGCGGCCTGGCACGCCGAGCTGCCGATCGTCAAGGAGGAGGCCGGCAAGGAGGCCGCCGAGGTGATCGAGGCGGGCGGGCTGTACGTGCTGGGTACCGAGCGGCACGAGTCGCGCCGCATCGACAACCAGTTGCGCGGCCGGTCCGGCCGCCAGGGCGACCCGGGGGAGTCGCGCTTCTACCTGTCGCTGGGCGACGAGCTGATGCGCCGGTTCAACGGCGCCGCCCTGGAGTCGATGCTGAACCGGCTGAACCTGCCCGACGACGTGCCGATCGAGGCCAAGATGGTCACCCGGGCGATCAAGAGCGCCCAGACGCAGGTCGAGCAGCAGAACTTCGAGGTCAGAAAGAACGTCCTGAAGTACGACGAGGTGATGAACCAGCAGCGCAAGGTGATCTACGCCGAGCGCCGCCGCATCCTGGAGGGCGAGAACCTCAAGGAGCAGGCGCTGGACATGGTGCGCGACGTGATCACCGCCTACGTCGACGGCGCGACGGCCGAGGGCTACGCCGAGGACTGGGACCTCGAGGCGCTGTGGACGGCGCTGGGGACGCTGTACCCGGTCGGCATCGACCACGAGACGATGAAGCGCCTGGACAATGACTCCGAGCGCGACGACCTGACCCGCGAGGAGCTGTTCGACGCGCTGGTCGCCGACGCCGAACGGGCTTATGGCGCAAGGGAAGCCGAGCTGGAGGAACTCGCCGGTGAGGGGGCGATGCGGCAGCTGGAACGCAACGTGCTGCTCAACGTCATCGACCGCAAGTGGCGCGAGCACCTCTACGAGATGGACTACCTCAAGGAGGGCATCGGCCTGCGGGCGATGGCCCAGCGCGACCCGCTGGTCGAGTACCAGCGCGAGGGCTACGACATGTTCATGGCCATGCTGGACGGCATGAAGGAGGAGTCGGTCGGCTTCCTGTTCAACGTCACCGTCGAGGCGGTGCCCGCCCCGCAGGTCGCCCCCGTCGAGACGCCCGCGGGGCTCGCCGAGTTGGGCACGACGGCCGCGCAGGAGGAGGAAGCGCCCGTCGAGGCGCGCGAAGAGCCGCGAAGCGTCGTGCACGCCAAGGGAATCGATAACGAGGCGCCCGCCCTGACCTACTCCGGACCGTCGGAGGACGGCTCGGCGCAGTTGCAGCGCAACGGCGGTGGCTCCGACCAGACGCGGAAGACGCCGGCCGGTGTTTCCGGCGGGGCCAGCCGGCGCGAGCGGCGCGCGGCCGCGCGGCAGCAGGGCCGCGGCGCCAAGCCGCCGAAATCGGTGAAGAAGCGGTAGTCGGCCCGGTGTCCGCCCGGGCGTGCGCCCGGCACGGCCTAGTCAATTCTGACTAGGCGCCTGCGCGGCGAAGTTGACGCGAATGGCCCATAGCTCAACGCCGTTGCGCGGCGCACAGTGAGACCATGAAGCGTTAGCTGACGATCTGCTACGGCGCCGCCGCCTACCTGCTGTTCCTGCTGGCTTTCCTGTACCTCGTCGCTTTCGTGGGCAATCTCTGGGTGCCGCGAACGGTCGACCATGGACTCCGGCGCCCGTCGGCCAGGCAGTGTTGATCAACGTGTTGCTGGTCGGCGCGTTCGGCGTCCAGCACAGCGTCATGTCGCGGCCGGCGTTCAAGAGGTGGTGGACACGGCTTCGTGCCGCCGTCGATCGAGCGCAGCACCTACGTGGTGCTGGCCAGTGCGGTGCTGGCGCTGCTGTACTGGCAGTGGCGAACGATGCCCGCCGTCATCTGGGATGTGCGACAGCCGGCGGCGCGCCTGGCGGTGTGGGCGGTGTTCTGGCTCGGCTGGGCGATCGCGCTCGCCGCCACCTTCATGGTCAGCCATTTCGATCTGTTCGGCCTTCGGCAGGCGTATCTGGCGTGGCGCGGAAAGCCCTACACCCACATAGGCTTTCGCGCTCGCTGCTGTATCGGCTGGTGCGCCACCCCCTCATGCTGGGCTTGCTCATCGCGTTCTGGGCGGCGCCCACTATGACGGCCGGGCATGTGCTCTTTGCGCTGGCGATGACCGGATACATCGTGGTCGCCGTGCAGCTCGAGGAGCGGGACCTGCTCGCCGCGCTGGGCAGCGAGTACCGCGACTACCGCGACAACGTCTCGATGCTGGTGCCCGTGCCGCGCCGGCACACCACCGAAGCGGTCCGCCCAACCTGAGTTGTGTCGCGCGCGGCCGGGCACCGTCCCCCGCCTGCCTTCCCGGTATGTTGCGGATATGGATGTCAAGGAGGTGCTGCTGCCGGGCGTCGGCCTTCGCTACGAATACACCGATCACAAGGGTGATCGAATCGGCATTATCGCGCGGCGAAGCGGGGAGTTCGATGTCGTCGTCTACGCGCGCGAGGACCCCGACGAGGCCCGGCCGCTCCTGCACCTCAGCGACCAAGAGGCCGAGGCCGTCGCCCAGATCCTGGGGGCGCCGCGGATCGCCGAGCGATTCACCGAACTGGCCCAGGTACCCGGACTCGAGACCGGACAAGTCCACATCCTGGCCGGCAGCCCATTCGTGGACCATCCGCTGGGGGACACCCACGCCCGCACCCGTACCGGGGCGTCGATCGTGGCCATCGTGCGTAACGAGGAGGTGGTCGCATCGCCCGGACCGGCCGAGATGCTGCACGCCCGGGACGTTCTGATCGTCATCGGCACCGAGGACGGCATCGCCGGTGTCGAGCGGATCATCGAAAAGGGCTGAGCCGTGCAGGTTTCGGGGGCGCTGCTGTTGGAACTCGGCGCCCTCCTGGCGATCCTGGCTGTATTGGGCAGCATCGCACGCCGATTCGCGTTGTCCCCCATCCCGGTGTACCTGCTGGCGGGCCTCTCGCTGGGCAAGGGCGGAATCCTCCCGCTGGACGCCGGCGGCCAGTTCATCACGACAAGCGCGCCGATCGGTGTCGTGTTGTTGCTCTTGACCCTGGGCCTGGAGTTCTCCGCGGCCGAGTTCGCCACCAGCCTGCGGCACCACTTGCCGTCCGCGGGTGTCGACATCGTCCTCAACGCAGGGCCCGGGGCGGTCGCCGGCTGGGTGCTCGGATTGGACGGCGTGGCCATCCTGTGCCTGGCCGGTGTCACCTACATCTCCTCCTCGGGGGTCATTGCGCGCCTGCTGGAGGACTTGCAGCGGCTCGGTAACCGGGAAACGCCGGCGGTGCTCTCGGTTCTGGTCCTCGAAGACTTCGCGATGGCCGCGTACCTGCCGCTGTTCGCCGTCCTCGCCTCGGGCGGCGGCTGGCTGCGCGCCGTCGGCGGCATGGTCGTGGCGGTGGTCGCGCTGCTGGCGGCCTTCGCCGCGTCCTACCGCTGGGGCCACCACGTCGGCCGTCTCGTCGAACATCCCGATTCCGAACAACTTCTGCTCAGGGTGTTGGGAATCACGCTGATCGTGGCGGCGCTGGCGGAATCCCTGCACGCCTCGGCCGCGGTGGGCGCGTTCCTGGTAGGCCTCACGCTGACCGGGGAAACGGCGGAACGCGCGCGCGAGGTGCTGGGTCCGTTGCGGGATTTGTTCGCCGCGATTTTTTTCCTCGCGATCGGCTTCTCGGTCGACCCGCACGAGCTGGTGCCGATGCTGCCGGCGGCGCTGCTACTGGCGTTGGTCACCGCGGCGACCAAGGTGGCCACCGGGATCTTCGCCGCCCGGCGCGACGGGGTGGCGCGCCGCGGGCAGCTGCGGGCGGGCACCGCCCTCATCGCCAGGGGCGAATTCTCGCTGATCATCATCGGATTGGCCGGCATGTCGATCCCCGCGGTCGCGGCCCTGGCGACGTCGTACGTCTTCGTCATGGCGATCGCGGGACCGGTGCTGACCCGCTTCACGGGGGGCCCTCGACCGGCGGGCGCCGGACCCTCGAACTAGTCAGTGAAACCGGGTGGCGACACGCCCGAGAAGCCCCGCCACCACTTCACCCGGAGCGCTGCCGGATCACACTCGACGCCGAAAACGCACGAATTTGGCCGCCAGGCGACCGCCATCCCTCGGTCGTCGGACACGCCCTGCCCGGAGCTAACCGATGTGTAGGGCCACCACCAGCCATCGTGTGTCAGCGTTCGCCGGCGCGCGTTCCACGCGGCAGGCGATGGCGTGGATGCGGTCCCCGCGGCTGTAGCAGCCGAAAATCTCCGCCGCGGCCTCGGGGTCACGGTGACCGGCCGGTTGCAGCCGCATCCGGCGCAGCACAGCGGCCCCCTGGTGGTCGGTCGCCATGCGGCCCAGCGCGACCACAGAGTCCACCAGCGTCGGCGCGAGCAGCGGACGCAGCCCGGCCGCGGGCCTGCGACGGTCGATGACCTCCAGCACCCGGCGCAGCGCGGCGTCGGCGAAGATCGCCGCCTCGCGCAACTGCGCGGAAGTGACGGTGCCCGCCTCGCCCGGTGGCGACGTCGGCGGCCTGGTGGGCTGCCCGAGGCGCGGCCGGCGCGGCGCGTGCGGGCCGCGGCGCCGCGACGGCGCGGGGGACGACGGCCGGCACGCGGGGACGTGGCGGCTCTGCGGCATGTCTTGCGGCGGAGGCTCGTAGTCGACGACGGGCAGGACGGCGAAAGCGCTGCCGCCGGCTGGGCTCACGACCGGGTCACTGGTCAATGCGCACTCTCCAACTCATGGATGCAAATGGGGCCTGCTGGAGAGGGGCAGACAGTGGTTGATCAGGCTCATCATGGCACAACTCACGCGCACGCGTACCCGCGCCGAACCGCGCGACGGCCGGACGATTACCGTGAGCGGCAACATGGGTAGACGTCACGAAATGACCAAGAGGACAGCGTCGTAATGGTGACCCGGTTGTCCCCATCGGACACGTCCTTTTATCGGCTGGAGAACACGGCCACCCCGATGTACGTCGGGTCGCTGTCCATCTTGCGGCGCCCGCGCGCCGGCTTGAGCTACGAGACGCTGCTGGCCACCGTCGAAGAGCGGCTGCCCCAGATACCGCGGTACCGGCAGAAGGTTCGCCAGGTGCGCATCGGCAAGGCGCGGCCGGTGTGGATCGACGACAGCGACTTCGACATCACCTACCACGTGCGCCGCTCGGCGCTGCCCTCGCCGGGCAGCGACGAGCAGCTGCACGAGCTGATCGCGCGGCTGGCCGCCCGGCCGTTGGACAAGTCCCGTCCGCTGTGGGAGATGTACCTCGTCGAGGGGCTGTCCAAGAACCGCGTCGCCCTCTACACCAAGTCCCACCAGGCCCTGATCAACGGCATGAGCGCCCTGGAGATCAACCACGTGATCGCCGACCGCACGAAGCGGCCGCCGCCGTTTCCCGAGGACATCTGGGTGCCGGAGCGCGACCCCGGCAATACGCGGTTGGTGCTGGGGGCGATCGGCGACTGGCTCGGGGCGCCCAGCGCGCAGCTGCAGGCGGTGGGGTCCGCGATCGCCGGCTTGACGACCAACTACGGCGAGCTCGTCGACTCCGGCCGCCGGATCGTCGACTATGCGCGCAACGTCGCGCGGGGAACCGCGCCCAGCAGCCCGCTCAACGCCCGCGTGTCGCGCCATCGGCGGTTCACGGTCGCGAGCGGCAGCCTCGAGGACTACCGCACGGTGCGGGCGCGCTACGACTGCGACGTCAACGACGTGGTGCTCGCGGTGATCGCCGGTGCGCTGGGCAACTGGCTGATGTCCCGCGGGGTGGCGGTGTCACCGACCGCGACGGTGCGGGCGATGGCGCCGCTGTCGGTCTACGCCGACGGGCAACTCGACGCGACGGGCCCGGGCCAAACGATCAGTCAGGTGGTGCCGTTCCTGGTCGACCTGCCGGTGGGCGAGCCCAACGCCGTGGTGCGGCTCTCGCAGATCGCGCACGCCACGGAGTCCAACCCGACGGCCGGCAGCCTGGTCGACGCCCGAACCATCGTCACCCTGTCGGGGTTTGCGCCACCGACGTTGCACGCCATGGGAATCCGCGTGGCGACCAACTTCCCCAGCTTCTCCAGGCGAACGTTCAACCTGCTGATCACGAACGCCCCTGGGGCGCAGTCGCAGATGTACATCGCCGGCAGCAAGCTGTTGGAGACTTACGCGCTGCCACCGCTGCTGCACGATCAGGCACTGGCCATCAGCGTCACGTCGTACAACGGCATGCTGTATTTCGGTATCAACGCCGACAGGGAGGCGATGAGCGATGTCGACCTGCTGCCGGGCCTGTTGGGGCAATCGCTCGAGGAACTCCTGGAAGCATCCCGTTCGTAGCCAGTGTGGAAATCACTGCCTGGATCTATCATTCGTTGGTGAGCATCCAGACAAACAACGGCGCGTCGGCGGCGGCGAGAAAGAAGAAATCGTCCGCGACGGGCACGCGCAAAATTCCTGAGGTCGTCTACCAGGCCGAATTAATCCGGCTGCAAACGGAATTCGTGAAGCTGCAGGAGTGGGTGCGGCATTCCGGGGCGCGCGTCATCGTCATTTTCGAGGGTCGCGACGCCGCGGGCAAGGGCGGCGCGATCAAGCGGATCACCGAATACCTGAGCCCGCGGGTCGTGCAGGTGGCCGCGTTGCCGGTGCCGACCGAACGGGAACGCGGGCAGTGGTACTACCAGCGCTATATCGCCCATTTACCCGCAAAGGGCGAGATCGTGCTCTTCGACCGGTCGTGGTACAACCGCGCCGGCATCGAAAAAGTCATGGGATTCTGTACGGCGCAAGAATATGTGCTGTTTTTGCGGCAGACGCCCATCTTCGAGCAGATGCTGATCGACGACGGAATCCTGTTGCGCAAGTATTGGTTTTCGGTCTCCGAGGCCGAGCAGCTGCGCCGGTTCCGGGCGCGACTCAACGACCCTGTGCGGCAATGGAAACTTAGCCCCACGGACCTGGAATCGGTATATCGGTGGGAAGACTATTCGCGCGCCAAGGACGAGATGATGGTGCACACCGACGTCCCGGTGAGCCCCTGGTACGTCGTGGAATCCGACATCAAGAAAAACGCGCGGCTGAACATGATGGCGCACCTGCTGTCCACGATCCCCTACCACGACGTCGAACCGCCCAAGGTCAAACTGCCCAAGCATCCGATCGAGAGCGGCAACTATGTCCGTCCGCCGCGGGAGTTGTCGACGTACGTCGACGATTACGCGGCCACTCTGATCGGGAAATAGCCACTCGTGACTCGGATTTGATGCGCGTCTACATCCCGGCCACGCTGGCGATGCTGCAGCAGCTGGTCTCCGACGGCACCATCTGGCCGGTCAACGGCACCGCCTTCGCGGTGACGCCGGCGTTGCGGGAGGCCTACGCCGAGGGCGACGACGACGAGCTCGCCGAGGTGGCGCTGCGCGAGGCGGCGTTGGCGTCGCTGCGCCTGCTGGCCGCCGCCGATGACGACGCCGCGGCCGGGAAGCTGCCGCCCCGCCGCGCGGTGCTGGCCGCGGAGGTCGACGAGGCGAAGCTCCGGCCCGATCTCGACGACGCCGTCGTCCGGATCGGTGCGCCCGTCGGCATCGACAAGGTGATCGCCGCGTACGTCGACAACGCCGCCGCAGAGCCGGACGTCATGACGGCGATCGGGGTCATCGACGCCGCCGACCTGGGCGATGAGGACGCGGAGCTCGCGGTCGGCGACGCAATGGATCACGATTTGGCGTGGTACGCGAACCAGGAACTGCCGTTCCTGCTCGAACTCCTGTAGCGCGCCGTCAGCGGCGAGGTGTGATGCACCCACACCCCAAAGCTCTAGCTACGGGACCGTAAGTTACGGTACCGTAGGTTTGTGGAGCGACCAGAATCGATCATTATGCTTGGCGGGAGCCAAACGTCGCATAGTGAACAGGAGCCTCCGCTGGGCAGGCGTAACCCCTCGATCAAGGGCAATGTCGTCGAAACCCGGCGTCCCGCCGTCGCCGGCGCCGAGAAGCACCCCGGCTGGCACGCGCTTCGCAAGATCGCCGCGCGGATCACGACCCCGCTGCTGCCGGACGACTATCTGCACCTGGCCAATCCGCTGTGGTCCGCACGTGAATTGCGGGGCCGCATCCTGGCGGTTCACCGGGAGACGGAGGACTCCGCGACCCTGGTGCTCAAGCCGGGCTGGGGATTCGACTTCGACTACCAGCCGGGCCAGTACATCGGGATCGGCCTGTTGATCGACGGGCGGTGGCGCTGGCGGTCGTATTCGCTGACCTCGAGTCCCGCCGCCGGTGGCTCGCGGTCGGCCTGGTCGCGCCGCACCGTGACCATCACGGTGAAGGCGATGCCCGAGGGCTTCCTGTCCACGCACCTGGTGGCCGGGGTCGAGCCGGGAACCATCGTGCGGCTGGCCGCGCCGCAGGGCAACTTCGTCCTGCCCGACCCGGCGCCGCCCTCGATCCTGTTTCTCACCGCCGGATCGGGGGTCACCCCGGTGATGTCCATGCTGCGGACATTGTTGCGCCGCAACCAGATCGGCGACGTCGCGCATATCCATTCGGCCCCCACCGGCGCCGACGTCATGTTCGGCGCCGAACTGGCCGCGCTGGCGGCGACGGAGCCCGGGTATCGATTGCTGCTGCGGGAGACCCGGACGCAGGGCCGGCTCGACCTCGCGTCGCTCGACGACGTGGTGCCGGACTGGCGCGGACGTCAAACCTGGGCGTGCGGGCCCGGAGGCATGCTCGCGCAGGCCGAGAAGGTGTGGGCGTCGGCGGGCATCGCCGACCGGTTGCACCTCGAGCGGTTCGCGGTGCCGAGGGCCGCACCGGCCGGGGCGGGCGGGATGGTGACGTTCGCGCGCAGCGGGCGCGCTGTTGCCGCCGATGCCGCGACGTCGCTGATGGACGCCGGTGAGGGCGCCGGCGTGCAGATGCCGTTCGGCTGCCGGATGGGCATCTGCCAGTCCTGCGTGGTCGATCTGGTGGACGGCCACGTCCGCGATCTGCGGACCGGGCGGGAGCACGACCCGGGAACGCGGATCCAGACGTGTGTGTCGGCCGCATCGGGCGATTGCACGGTCGACATCTAAAGGCTACTCACAGGTAACCTACGGATTCGTAGGTTACGATAACGTAGGTTCGGTAGGTTCCGTACTGCACCGACCGCGACCCTTAGGGAGAAAAAACGATGGCGATCACCGACGTCGACGTGTTCGCCCATCTGACGGACGCCGACATCGACGGCCTGGCCGTCGAGCTCGACGCCATCCGCCAGGACATCGAAGACTCACGCGGCGAGCGGGACGCCCGCTACATCCGCCGCACCATCGCCGCGCAGCGCGGGCTGGAGGTGGCGGCCCGGCTGCTGCTGGCGGCCAGTTCGCGCCGTTCGGCCTGGTGGGCCGGGACCGTGACGTTGGGCGTGGCCAAGATCGTCGAGAACATGGAGATCGGCCACAACGTCATGCACGGCCAGTGGGACTGGATGAACGACCCCGAGATCCACTCCTCGTCGTGGGAGTGGGACATGAGCGGGTCGTCCAAGCACTGGCGGTACACCCACAACTTCGTCCACCACAAGTACACCAACATCCTCGGGATGGACGACGACGTCGGCTACGGCTTGCTGCGCGTCACACGCGACCAGCGCTGGAAGCGCTTCAACATGCTCAACCTGGTGTACAACACCCTGCTTTCGCTCCTCTTCGAGTGGGGCGTCGGGTTGCAGCACGTGGAGCTCGGCAAGATCGCCAAGAAGCGGATGGAGCACGACGACGCCCGGCAGCGGGTCGACGAGTTCCTGGCCAAGGCCGGCCGGCAGGTGGTCAAGGACTACGTGGCGTTCCCGGCGCTGACCGCGCTGTCCCCCGGGGCGACGTACACCTCCACGCTGAAGGCCAACGCGCTCGCGAACGTGATCCGCAACGTGTGGGCCAACGCCGTCATCTTCTGCGGCCACTTCCCGGACGGCGCGGAGAAGTTCACCAAGACCGACATGATCGGCGAGAGCAAGGGACAGTGGTATCTGCGCCAGATGCTGGGCAGCGCCAACTTCGAGGCGGGGCCGGCGCTTCGGTTCATGAGCGGCAACCTGTGCCACCAGATCGAACACCATCTGTACCCGGACCTGCCGAGTAACCGGTATGCGGAGATCGCGGTGCGGGTGCGCGAGATCTGCGACAAGTACGACCTGCCCTACACCACCGGGTCATTCCTGGTGCAGTACGCCAAGACGTGGCGCACGCTGGCCAAGTTGTCGTTGCCGAATTCCTACCTGCGCGACGACGCCGACGACGCGCCGGAAACCCGTAGCGAGCGCATGTTCGCCGCGCTGAAGCCGGGCTTCGCCGGCACCGATCCGGATACCGGGCGTCGGCGCGGGCTCAAGACGGCCATCGCCACCGTGCGGGGCTGGCGGGGCGACCGGCGCGCCAAGAAGAAGCAGGCGGAACGGGCGGCCAAAGGAGTCGGCGGCCTCGCGGCCTAGGGTTCGTCACCGGGGCCGCTCGGCGTAGCGAGGCTTTCGCCTTCCGGAGCGTGTCATCCGATATGCGAAAGCGGGTTCGTTTTTCGGTCTGAAACATTGATCCGGCAAGTTAATCTCCAACAATTCAAGCTGTAGGCGGTGCCACTGACGACGCTGGATTGCGGGGTGCCAGTTGCGAAGCGTGGATTTGCGACCCGACGTTTACCAGCGGATCGCCGATGTGGCCCGCGGCCTGCATTGCTGCTGGCCTGACAATGCCGGCGTGGCGGTCGGGCGACTCGCCCACTACGCTGCCGCCGAGGTGCCGGGGGCGCAATACGCCGGGGTCGCGGTCGCGACGTCTCGAGGTGACCATGGAGACCGCGGCGGCGACGCACCGGTATGCCGCCTTGCTGGATGTCATTCAGCAACGCAACGGTGAGAGGCCCTGCGTGCAGGCGGCTCTGCGGCAACGCACCGTTCGCATCGACGACCTCGCCACCGATGAGCGCTGGCCTGGCTACCGGCGCGAGGCGCTCGAGCTGACGCCGATCCGATCCGTGCTGTCCTTCCCGTTGTTCAGCTCGTGCCGGACGATCGGTGCGCTCAACATCTACGCCGACGCGGCGAACGCCTTCGACGACGAGTCCGAGGAGATCGGCTACGTCCTGGCGGCTCACACCGCCATGGCGTGGGACAACGCGCGTCGGGAAGGCCAGTTCCAGAATGCGCTGGCGACCAGGGATGTCATCGGTCAGGCCAAGGGCATTCTCATGGCGAGATTCGACATCGGCGCCGCGGAGGCGTTCGAGATGTTGAAGCGCCTGTCCCAGGAGAACAACATGAAACTTGTGGATGTGGCGCGGCGAGTGTCGGAACTCCGCACTGTGCAAGCGATTTAACCTCTCGCGGAGCCCTGGTCGTCACGGGTGTGCGACGAGGTACGTTTCGTTGTCGAGGTCGGCGGTGAGCTCTTCAACCCTGAACGGTCGGTCGAGCCTGGCGTGCAATGCCTTCGTGTCGACGAGGAGGCTGATTTCCGCGGTTTGGCGGGCGAAGAGCCGTCCGATGAGTGGATAGATCCGGCGCATGATCGCCCGTTCTGCCGATGTGCAGCGGGACGCGCAGTAGCCGACGTGGCCGATTTCGTCGGTGAGGATGTCGCTGTAGAGCAGTTCGATTCGTTCGGCGACCGCGGGTTCGTCGGCGAACAGTCCTCTGCCGATCCGGCGCAGTTCGTCGAACATGATGCAGCCCGCCATCTCTGCGGCTCCGACGAACATGAAGTTGAGCCGTTCGGGGATGAAGACGGCTGCCTTGACGAACTGTCGCATCACGAATGGCGGGGGGACGACTTGGAAGGTCAGATCGAAGACGTCGAGTGCGTATGCGAGCAGCCTGGTGTGGTAGTGCTCTTCCAGTTCGAGGTAGACGTTCTCGGGCGGAAGACTTTCGTCGCTGTTGCGCCCGTAGGTTTCTCCGAGTCCGACGCCGAACCGCTCGGCCTGGTTGAGTTTGGCGGTCGCCAGCAGGAACAGCATCTTGCGGTCCAGGCCGGGTTCGGGTCGCCGGCGGCGCAGATTGCGCAGGAAGGTCGCTCGGTCGGCGGGGTGGGCCGACCGAACAGGGTTCGCCTCAAGGTCGTCAAAGAACTGCTCTCGGTTCGCCAGTCGCCTGTTGAGCAGGTCGGCCTCGCCGTCACGCCGGGCCAGGAAATCTCGGTAGCCCTCGATGCCGGTGGCTTTCATCGCGTCTCCATTCCTTTGACAACCGTTGTCACATAACGACGTAACAGCGCACCGTCGTGAGCTCCGGTGGCCAGCAGCGCAAACAACCCGGTCAGGAAGAAGGTTGCGAGTTCCGCTGCGTCTGCCTCGGGGGGGACTTGCCCCGCGTCTTGGGCCCGACCGATAACGCCGACCAGAAACTGCGCGAGCGGGTGCTGCGCCAACTCGTCATCGACCGGAAGTGTTGAGGAGAAATGCAATCCGAGCATGTCTCGGAAAACGACAGTGCCCAAGCGGCGTTCGGCTTTGAGCACATGATCGACAACTTGTGCGAGCACCGACGCCAGATCGCCCTTGGCTTCGCCGAGTTCGCTGATGATTCGGGTCTCTTCGTTGCGCTCCAATTCGACAAGGATGTGCTCTTTGGTCGGGAAGTGGAAGTAGAACGTTCCCCGCACCACGCCAGCGGTGGCGGCGATGGCGCTCACATCGGCGGCGGCGAACCCGCGTTGTGACATCTCGGCCAACGCGGCGTCAAACAGGCGTGCCCTGGTTTCGAGCCGGCGAGCCTCTCGGACGCCTCGGGCCGGCGATCCAGCCACCGCCGATGCGCGTTGGGACTCCATATCGGCATGGTACGCCGGATTGCTGACGGCCGTCAATGACGTACGTCAACGAAATCCGCTTAACGCATCGTCTGCGGCCGATAGCGGCCCAAGAAACATGGGTGATCACGAGGTGCGGGTCGCCCTGCGGCGCCAGTGGGCGGCGTCCGGCGCCAACGACTTCGCAACAGAGCATCAGATCTACCCGTCTGATGCAGTTCTCGGAGTATCCGCAATCGAGCGAGCGCATCCGAGGTCGAACCGACATCGAGACGTCGCGCACCGCGCAGCCGAACGAGAAGCGCTTCACCCTGCGCCGCAACTTCGGCGGGGATTTCCTGTGGGTCAGCGAACTCGTTCTGACGTATGACGGGCAACCGTTCTGTCCGCGAGACGCGGTACTTCAGCGATCCGTTCGAGCCCGGCCCATCTCGCGCGCAATGGGTCGAACACATGGAATGGGAGGCAAGCCAGTTACGAGTCGCCGGTCACCTTCTGGGCGAGTGCCGCCAGCTTGGAATCGAGTTCTATTGCGGCGCGGAATAATTCCGGATTGGATTCGACGGCCATCAGCGACGACGGCTTGACGTAGGTCAGGCTGCTGCGGCCGTCGCCTTCGTCAACCAGAAGCAGCTCGACCGGTGCGAACAGGCCCGCGGTGACGTCGTGGCGCAGCATCGTGATGGCGATCAGCGGGTTGCCGAGCACGACACGCATCACCTTGCGATCGATGCCGGCCTTGCCGATCCAGGCGCCGTGATCCACCAGGCCGAACAACATGAAACCGCTTGGCCCGACGTGGGGTTCGACCGCCGCCCGGTAGGACTCCCAGCTGTCGCCGGCGGCCGCGATGTCGTTGATCGGCACGGGCTGCTCGCCGATGTCCGCCAGCAGGGCGGCGAGCAGCTCGTCGTAACCCTTGGCGCTCTCGTGGCGCACGCGCACACCCTCGAACCGGGTCTCGGTGGCAGGCATGTCTAGCCCAGCCGCTCGATGATGGTGGCGTTGGCCATGCCGCCGCCCTCGCACATGGTCTGCAAGCCGTACCGGCCGCCGCGCTGCTCGAGCGCGTTGACCAGTGTGGTCATGATGCGGGCGCCGCTGGCGCCCAACGGGTGGCCGATCGCGATGGCGCCGCCGTTGACGTTGGTCCGCTCCAGGATCCTGGTCTGCTCCCTATCCACGTCCTTGGCCCATGCCAGCACGACGGGCGCGAATGCCTCGTTCACCTCGAACAGGTCGATGTCGGCCAGCGTCAGGCCGGCGCGACGCAGCACCTTCTCGGTGGCCGGGATGACGCCGGTCAGCATGTACAGCGGATCGGATCCCACCACGGTGGTGGTGTGAATGCGGGCCAGCGGTCGCAGCCCCAGCTTGGCGGCGACCTCGCTGCTGGTGATCATGACCGCGGCGCTGCCGTCGGACAGCGGCGAGGAGTTGCCCGCCGTGATCGACCAATTGATCTGGGGGAAACGCTCTTTCATCGCGTCGCTGAAGAACGACGGCCGCAGGCCGGCCAGGGTCTCGACGGAGGTCCCGGGCCGGATGAACTCGTCGGTGGACAGCCCGGCGATTGCGATCAGCTCGTTGTCGAAGAGGCCGTCCTTGGTGGCGCGGGCGGCCTTCTCGTGGCTGCCGGCGGAGAACTCGTCCAACTGGGTGCGGGAGAAGCCCCACTTCGCGGCGATCAACTCGGCGCTGATGCCCTGGGGCACCAGGCCGTCGGGGTAGCGGCGCGTCATGTCCTCGCCGAAGGGGTTGCTGCCCGGCAGCACCGAGCTGCCCATCGGGACGCGGCCCATCGACTCCACGCCGCCGGCGATGACGAGGTCGTAGGCCCCGGCGAGCACGCCCTGGGCGGCGAAGCTGATCGCCTGCTGGCTGCTGCCGCACTGCCGGTCGATCGTCACGCCCGGGACCGACTCGGGAAAGCCGGCGCCCAGCAGGGCGTTGCGGGCGATGTTGACCGCCTGGTCGCCGACCTGGGTGACGGCTCCGGCGATGACGTCGTCGATCTGCGCCGGATCGACGCCGGTCCGCGCGACGAGTTCCCGCAGGCTGTGCGCCAGCAGGTCGGCGGGCAGCACTTCGTGCAGCGCGCCGCTGGGTTTGCCCTTGCCGACGGGGGTTCGGACGGCTCCGACGATGACGGCGTCCCGGCCTGTGGTCACGGCTCCTCCTCGAGTCTGAGTTCATAGCTCTATACCCAGATAAACACCTAGGTATACTTAATGCAACCCAGATGGGAGGTGATGTGCATGACACTGCTGCAGGGGCCACTGGCCGACCGCGACGCGTGGTCGGCGGTCGGCGAGTGCGCGATCGAGAAGACCATGACGGTCGTCGGCACCAAGTCGGCCATGCTGATCATGCGCGAGGCGTACTACGGCACCACCCGGTTCGACGACTTCGCTCGCCGCGTGGGCATCACCAAGGCCGCCACCTCGGCGCGGCTCGCCGAGTTGGTCGAGCTGGGACTGCTGCAGCGCCGGCCCTACCGGGAGCCCGGACAGCGCAGCCGCGACGAGTATGTGCTCACCGAGGCCGGCATCGACTTCATGCCGGTGGTGTGGGCGCTGTTCGAGTGGGGCCGGCGCCACCTGCCGGGGCACGACCGGCTGCGGCTGACGCACCTGGGCTGCGGCGCCGACGCCGGGGTCCAGATGCGCTGCGCTGAAGGGCATCTGGTGCCCCCCGACGAACTTGGGATGCGGCTGGTCAACCCGGGCTGAGCGCGAGGGTGCGCCAACGCACGCCGAACACGGCGTGTCCGCGTACGGACACGCACGCTCGCGAGCGGAGGTGCGGGAGGTCAGGGCTGGTGCAGCGCCGCCAGCAGCCGTCGTGCCGCGGCGACGCGGCGCGCGGCGGGACCGGACAGCGCGTCCAGCGCGCATTCGGGATCGGCGGGTGGGCCCATGTGGCCGCAGCCCCGCGGGCAGTCCTCGATCACCTCGGCCAGGTCGGAGAAGGCCATCAGGACGTCCTCGGGGTGGATGTGGGCCAACCCGAACGAGCGGATGCCCGGGGTGTCGATGACCCAGCCGGATCCCGCCAGCGGAAGGGCCACCGACTGCGTCGAGGTGTGGCGCCCCCTGCCGACGTCGGTCACCTCACCCACCGCGCGGGCGGCGTCGGGCACCAGGCGATTGACCAGGGTCGACTTGCCGACCCCGGAATGCCCCAGCAGCACGGTGACTTTCCCGGCGATCAGGTCGGCCACCGCCAGCAGGGGATCGTCGCGGCCCGCGGCGACCACCGTCAGGTCCAGGTCGAGGAACTGCCGCGCGAACGGCTCCGGCGGGGCCAGGTCCGTCTTGGTCAGGCACAGGATGGGGCGCAGCCCGCCCGCGTAGGCGGCGATCAGCGTCCGGTCGACCAGGCCGGTGCGCGGGGGCGGGTCGGCCATCGCCACGACGATCAGCAGTTGGTCGGCGTTGGCGACCACCACGCGCTCGGTGGGGTCGGTGTCGTCGGCGGTGCGGCGCAACACCGTTCGCCGCTCGCCGCGCCGCACGATCCGCGCCAGGGTGTCGGAGCGCCCGGACAGGTCGCCGACGATGTCCACGTCGTCGCCGACGACGATCGGGGTGCGGCCCAGTTCGCGGGCGCGCATGGCCGTAACCCGGCGGGCGGGATCCCCGCCCAGCACGCAGCCCCAGCGACCGCGGTCGACGCTGACCACCATGGCGGACTCGGCGTCGGCGTGCTCGGGGCGGGTCTTGGTCCGCGGGCGCGTGCCGCGCCCGGAGCGGATCCTGACGTCGGACTCGTCGTAGTCGCCCGGCCTCAACCGCCGGGCTCCAGCATGCAGGCCCACAGCTGCGGGAACTCCGGCAGTGTCTTGGAGGTTGCGCCGATGTCGTCCACGCGGACGCCGGGCACCCGCAGCCCGACGATCGCGCCGGCCATCGCCATCCGATGGTCGGCGTAGGCGCGCCAGGTGCCGGGCCGCAGCGGGGTCGCGGTGATCACCAGGCCGTCCGGCCTTTCGGCGCAATTGCCGCCCAGGCGGTTGAGCTCGGTGCTCAGCGCGGCCAGCCGGTCGGTCTCGTGCCCGCGCAGATGGGCGATGCCGGACAGGTGCGACACCGAACCGGGTCGGGCGAGCGCGGCCAGCGCCGCGACCGACGGTGTCAGCTCACCGACGGCGCGCAGGTCGACATCAAAGCCCGGGTAGCCGCGTCGTCGCCCGGACCCTGCACCTCCAGCGACGAATCGGTCTGGCTGACAACGGCATTCAGCTTGCGCAGGACCGCGAGGATGTGGTCGGCGGGCTGCACGCTGGTCGCCGGCCAGCCGGTGATCCGCACGGCCCCGCCGCTGACGACGGCCGCGGCGAGGAAGGGGACCGCGTTGCTGAGATCCGGTTCGACCTCCCAGTGGCGGGCCGCGACCGGACCGGCGCTCACGCGCCAGCGGTTGGGCACGGAATCGTCGACGTCCACGCCGGCCTGCCGCAGCATCGCGACCGTCATGGCGATGTGCGGCGCCGACGGCAGCGCCGATCCCGTGTGCTGCACGGTCAGCCCGCCGGCGAACGAGGCCGCGCACAACAGCAGCCCCGAGACGAACTGCGACGACGCGGAGGCGTCGATCGCCACGGTGCCCCCGGCCACCGACCCGCCACCCAACACCCGGAACGGCAGACGGCTGCCGTCGATGCGGACGCCGATACCGCGCAGGGCCTCGAGCAGCGGCGCGATGGGCCGCGCCCGGGCCTGCTCGTCGCCGTCGAACTCCACCGCACCGGCGGCCAGCGCGGCCAGCGGCGGGACGAAGCGCAGCACCGTGCCCGCCAGGCCGCAGTCCACCCGGGCGTCGGGCGCGGGGGAGATGCGCCCGCCGACCGTGAGATCGGACCCGTCCCCGCCGACGTGCAAGCCCAGGGTGCGCAGCGCCCCGATCATCAGGTCGGTGTCGCGGCTGCGCAGCGCCCCGCTGATCGTCGACCCGCCGTTACCCTGGGCGGCCGCCAGCGCGGCCAGCACGAGCGCGCGATTGGTCTGCGACTTCGACCCCGGGACGGTCACGGTCGCGCGCACCGGCGCCGTCACCGATGGGGCCGTCCAGGTCGTCACCGGTCCATCATGGCGTGTCACCGGTTTCTGCCACCATGGAGTCATGTGCGGACGGTTCGCGGTGACCACCGATCCGGCGCTGCTGGCGCAGAAGATCAAGGCGATCGACGAGGCCACGGCGTTGGCCGGGGAGGCGGGGGTGGCTGTGACCGCCCCGAACTACAACGTGGCGCCGACCGCGACGATCGCGACCGTGGTGAGCCGGCACGCCGAGCCCGATGACCAGCCGAGCCGGCGGGTGCGGCTCATGCGCTGGGGCCTGATCCCGCCGTGGGCGAAGGCCGGCGCCGACGGCGCGCCCGAGGCCAAGGGGCCGATGCTGATCAACGCCCGCGCCGACAAGGTCACCACCTCGCCCGCGTTCCGGTCGAGCGCGAAGTCGAAGCGTTGCCTGATCCCGATGGACGGGTACTACGAATGGCGCGTGAACGACGCCGAGGCCGGAAAGAAGGCCCGCAAGACGCCGTTCTTCATGTACCGCGACGACGGCGAGCCGCTGTTCATGGCGGGGCTGTGGTCGGTGTGGAAGCAGGGTAGGGACGACCGTCCGCGTGCTGAGCTGCACGATCATCACCACCGACGCCCCCGGCGCGCTCGGGGAGATTCACGACCGGATGCCGTTGGTGGTGCCCGAAAACGACTGGGACCGCTGGCTCGACCCCGACGCCCCCGTCGACGGGCGGCTCCTGTCCTCGCCGCCCGATGTGCACGGAATTCGCATGCGCGAAGTGTCGACACTGGTGAACAACGTGCGCAACAACGGGCCGGAGCTGATCGAGCCGGCCGAACCGCAGCCCGAGCAGGCCCGGCTGCTGTAGGGCCGCTACAACTTCGAGACGTTGATGATCGGGTTCAGCGCGTCGGCCGGGCCGCCGCCCAGAGCGTCGACGATGTCCTGGGTGACCGCGACGGGGAAGTGGGCGGTCGCCGTTCCGACTTGGCCGACACCGCCGGCGATCGAGCTGGCGATGGTCGTCGGGTCACCCGTGAGCAGGGACTCGAACGCGTTGTAGGCCGCCAATTGCGGCGCCATGACCACGTCCCGCACGTCGACGAACAGTTCGGTCGGCAGCGACGCCGGCGGCACCGGCACCCCGTCCCAACTGACCAGGTTCCAGCCGTCCTGCGGGTCGCCCTGCACCACGACGATTCCCGTATTCGTGAGCGGGTGGGTGAGCATCAGCAAGAGATCGGGGTTCTTGACGTTCATCAGGGTGCCCACCTCGATGGCGAATTCGCTCGAATACGCGACATCGGTGATCTGGCCGTTGGCCGCGAGCACCGGGTGAGCCAGCGCGCCGGTGTACATCGTCTGCAGTGCGTTGACGAAGCCTTGGTCGAACGCCATCCCGCTGAAGAGCCCGGCGCCCGGGAAAAGCATGGGCACCATGGGCAGCCCGAGCGCCCACGCCACCGGGCCCGGTAGGTACAGGGCGCCCAGGGGGATCTCCGGGAGGCCGTTGAGCATGCCGCCGTTGATCTCGTTCAGTCCCGACAAGGGCTGCACGTTCATGCCCAGCAGACTGGCCAGCGGCGCGGCGGTCTGCTGGGCCCTGAGCAACTGGGAGGAGAAGATGCCGGCGAAGGGCCCCTGCCCCTGGAGCAGGTTGGCGACGGTGACGGATTGCTGCTGCCCGAGCGCGGTCAGCCCGGTGCCGGGCACCGCGGTGTCGACCAGATTGGACGCGTTGCCTATCGATTGCCCGTGCCGAACGAAGTCGATGACGATCTTGGTGGACGGCGTCGGGACCACGCCGTTGCCGATCAGGTCGCGCCCCAACAGGATGTCGGTGGGCGCGTTGATGATTGGGTCCAGCTCCTGACCCAGCGGGCTGTTCACCCAGGCTTCGCCGACGGCGCGGAGCGGATCGGAGACGGTGGCCGCGCCCGCCGGCCCCGCCAGCGTCGTGGCGATGGTCGTCTCCATGCCGGTGTATGCCGCCGCCGCCGCCCGCAGGGCGCCGACGAATTCGTCGTGATAGATCGCCGCCTGCGCGGCCGCCACCTGGTATTCCCGGGCGTGAGCGCCGAACACAGTCGCGATGGCCGCCGACACCTCATCGGCCCCGGCCGCCGCCAACTCCGTCGTCGGGATCAGCGCGGTCAGATGGCCGGCCCGCACCGCCGCACCGATCCGCGCCGCATCGGCGGCGGCTGTGTCCAACAACTCCGGCGCCACATCAACAAAGGACATCGCGTACCCCCGCGGCCTCACGACTCAACCATTGGGTCGCGCCCACACACTAGGACAATGCGCACGTGGAATGAGCCGTTTTCAGAAGGTGGATCGGCGGCGCGGGAACCGCCTAGCATGCGTGTGTGACTGGCCCGTACGCCTACACCTTCGAGGACGTCCGCAACCGCCCCGTCGCGGTGATCGGGGCGGGCACGCTGGGGCGCCGCATCGCCTTGATGTTCGCCAGCCGTGGCGGAACCGTGCGAATCTGCGCCCGGCGCCCCGAACAATTGGCGGCCGCAACCCGATTCGTGACCGATACCCTACCGAAAGTGTTGCAGGACAGGGACTTTGGCGAAATCGGCGTCGCTACGCCGGTGACCTCGCTGCATGCGGCGTTGGACGAGGCCTGGCTTGCCGTCGAATCCGTTCCGGAGAAGCTCGAGATCAAGGTTCCGCTGTGGGGCCAGATCGACCAATTGGCGCCGCCCGACACCATCTTCGCGACGAACTCGTCGTCGTACCCGTCACGCCTGATGGCCGAGAACGTGCGCGACAAGCGGCGGCTGTGCAACCTGCACTTCTACATGCCGCCGCAGGTCAACGCGGTCGAGCTGATGTCCGACGGCGACACTGACCGCGAGCTGCTGGACACCCTGCTGGCCGTCCTGCCGGAGTTCGGCGTCCACCCGTTCGAGGCGCGCAAAGAGAGCACCGGATTCATCTTCAATCGCATCTGGGCGGCCATCAAGCGCGAGTCGCTGGCGGTGGTCGCCGAGGGGGTGGCGCGCCCGGAGGATGTCGACGGGATGTTCAAGGTCGTCTGGGGGGTGGCGGCCGGGCCGTTCCAGATGATGGACCTCGTCGGCCTCGACGTGGTGCTCGACATCGAGAACCACTACGCCGACGAGTTCCCGCACCTGCCGAAGGGCGTGCGCGACCTGCTGCAGTCCTATGTCGATGCCGGCAAACTCGGCGTCAAGACCGGCGAAGGGTTTTACCGATATTCGAACGGCGCGCCACCGTAGAGGTTCCGCATTGCAACGCGATGCGGAATTGTGTCGCCAACGACATGTTCTTCGCGACACCGATGGCCGATCATATCGTCATGACAACTACCGATCAGACCGTGTTCGAAGGTCCTCTGCAGCAGCTTGCTCGCAGCGCTTGGCAGGTGCTTCTGCTCGTCGGCGTCCTCACGGTGGCACTCGGTGTCACCGTGCTGGCCTGGCCGGGCAAGACACTGTTCGTGGCGGGCGTCCTGTTCGGAATCTATTTGGTGGCTTCCGGAATCGGTTACGTGTTCGCCGCTTTCGGCACCCATGCGGGCGCCGCGATGAGGGTGCTGACCTTCCTCGCGGGCATCGTGTCGATTGTTCTGGGGCTCTTCTGTTTCCGCGACAAATTCGAGGCGGTCACGCTGCTGGCGATCTGGATCGGCATCAGCTGGCTCTTCCGCGGAATGACGCTGCTCGCCGCGGCGCTGTCTTTCGACCATCTGCCCGGCCGCGGCTGGCAGGTGTTGTCCGGATTGATCATCGTCGTCGGCGGCGCCGTGCTGATCGTCTCCCCGCTCGACTCGATCGCGGTGCTGACCCTGGTCGCCGGCTGCTGGCTGATCGCCATCGGCGTCGTCGATGTCATCACCGCCATCCAGGTTCGCGGCCGCGCGAAGCACCTGGGGGAAGCCGTACGACGGCCCGTCTAGGGCAGCCGTACGGCTTCGCCTCGAACGCCGGGCGCAGCGCGGCGACGCTCGGGTTCCCGCGCGGGCCGGGCGAACGCGCCTGAGCCGCAAGGGATCCGGCGAACGGCTCCGCGCCGCGGCGCAACGCCATGGCGAAATCGGGCGCCGAATTTCGCACTGTGGTTACGCTCTCGGGCTGCGCGGACAACCAAGAGCCGCGATCGCCGGGGCTCAGGGCCCCGTGTACCCCGGCGGGTTGACGCCGTCCACCCAGAAGTCGACGCCGAGTTCGCCGCCGGCCACGCAGTTGTAGACGGAGAGGTCTTTGACGCCGGACTCCACCAGCACGTCCTCGCACAGCAGCATGTTGCCGGTGTACTCGCGGGCGGGCTTGTTGAGGATGACGTAGGCCGCGTCGGAATACACCTCGGGCTTGCGCGATCGTGCCATCGCGGCATCGCCGCCGAGCAGGTTCTGCACCGCGGCGGTGGCCACCATCGTGCGGGGCCACAACGTGTTCGACGCGATGCCCTCGGCGCGCATCTCCTCGGCGATGCCCAGCGCGCACAGCGTCATGCCGAACTTCGCCATCATGTACGCCGTCGGCTTCAGCCACTCCTTGCCGAGCAGCACGGGCGGCGACAGCGTCAGGATGTGCGGGTTCTCCCGGCCCTTCATATGCGGGATGCAGGCCTGCGACACCGCGTAGGTGCCGCGCACCTGGATGCCGTTCATCAGGTCGAACCGCTTCATCGGCACCTCGGTGATGGACCCCAGGTTGATCGCCGACGCGTTGTTGACGCAGATGTCGATGCCGCCGAACTGCTCGACGGTCTTGGCCACCGCGGATGCGACCGAATCCGGGTCGCGCACGTCCCCGACGATCGGCAGGGCTTGTCCGCCCGCGTCCTCCAGCTCTTTGGCCGCCGTGAACACGGTGCCGGGCAGCTTCGGGTGCGGCTCGGCGGTCTTGGCGATCAGGGCGACGTTGGCGCCGTCCTGCGCGGCCCGCTTCGCGATCGCCAGGCCGATGCCGCGGCTGGCTCCGGAGATGAACATGGTCTTGCCGTTCAGGGACATGGCGTCACAGTAACGCCCGCCGAAAAGGGCGCCCGATAACGCCCCGGAAATAGCCCACCTGCTAACACTGTTGTTGAAGACGGTTTCTTGTGCGGGTGCGACCCCGGACCCGAACAGACCCGGGCAGACGCGCTCGGGCGCAGCCTCTAGATTGGTGAGGAGCAGTCTGGTGTCAACGGCGACGAGCCTGTTGGACAGTCCGATGGGCGCTGAGCAGTTGGCGCGCTTGCTTGCGAGTCCGGCGGCGCTCGCGCCGCGTTCCGGCGGCACCGCAGCAGAAGGGACCGGGTTAATCGACATGGCCGACACCGACGGCGCCACGGAGCCGGGGCTCCCCGAACCTCCGCCACCTGCGGAGACGGACGAGGAACTGACCGCGCGTTTCGAGCGTGACGCGATCCCCCTGCTGGACCAGCTTTACGGCGGCGCGCTGCGCATGACGCGTAATCCCGCCGACGCGGAGGATTTGCTGCAGGAGACGATGGTGAAGGCCTACGCGGGCTTCCGGTCGTTTCGGGCCGGCACCAACCTCAAGGCGTGGCTGTACCGCATTCTGACCAACACCTACATCAACAGCTACCGCAAGAGACAGCGCCAGCCGTCGGAGTACCCCACCGAGGAGATCACCGACTGGCAGTTGGCCGCCAATGCCGAGCACTCGTCCACCGGGCTGCGTTCGGCCGAGGTGGAAGCGCTGGAGTTGATGCCGGACACCGAGATCAAGGAAGCGCTGCAGGCCTTGCCGGAGGAATTCCGGATGGCCGTCTACTACGCCGATGTCGAGGGTTTCCCGTACAAGGAGATCGCCGAGATCATGGACACGCCGATCGGGACGGTCATGTCGCGGCTGCACCGCGGCAGGCGTCAACTGCGTGGGCTTTTGGCCGACGTGGCCAAGGAGCGGGGCTTCACCCGCGGTCAGCAGGCGCACGAGGAGGTGCCGTCATGAGTGAATCCTCCGGCCCGGCGGACCCGCGCCCGGCGGACGACGGTCATACCCACGGCGTCAGCTGTGCGCAGGTGATCGCCGAGGTATGGACACTACTCGACGGCGAATGCACGCCGCAGGCCCGCGAACAGCTCCTTCACCACCTCGAGCTATGCCCCGGCTGCTTTGAGCATTTCGGACTCGAAAAGCGGATCAAGGGGTTGCTCGCGACGAAATGTCAGAGCGAGAAGGCCCCGGAAGGCCTGCGCGAGCGCCTGCGGCTGGAGATCCGGCGGACCACCATCATCGAGAGTAGGGAGTAGGCGTCAGGCGTTGGGCCGCTTGCCGTGGTTGGCTTTGCTGTGCTTGCGGTCCCGCTTCTTGCGGCCACGCTTGGCCATCGTCAAACCTCCAGGATTTGGATCGTCGCACCGGGCGCGGTGCTCGTTGCTGCCCGTTGCCGTGACATACAGTCTCTCACGCGGCGTGGCCCCGCCCGCAGACGCCCGCGTGCCGCGAAACCGGGGGCCGCTGTGGTTCGATATACATGAGCCTGACCGATCAGCACCCAGCCTGCGCGAATGGCCGGAACGAGTGGAGTGAAGATGGCCGAGGATGTTCGAGCCGAGATCGTCGCGAGCGTGCTCGAGGTTGTCGTCACCGAGGGCGACCAGATCGGCAAGGGTGACATCGTGGTGCTGCTGGAGTCGATGAAGATGGAGATTCCCGTCCTGGCCGAGACGGGCGGCACCGTCAGCCAGGTGAGTGTGTCCGTCGGCGACGTCATCCAGGCGGGCGACCTCATCGCCGTCATCAGCTAGCGATCTTGGACCCGTCCGTCGCCCGGGGAACGACTCGGGGGTAACTGATGTCCACTCTCGGTGACCTGCTCGCCGAGCACACGGTGCTGCCGGGCAACGCGGTGGACCATTTGCACGCCGTGGTCGGGGAGTGGCAGCTGCTGGCCGACCTGTCGTTCGCCGACTACCTGATGTGGGTCCGCCGCGACGACGGAGTGCTGGTGTGCGTGGCGCAGTGCCGGCCCACGACCGCGCCCACGGTGCTGCAGACCGACGTGGTGGGCAGTGTCCTCGCCGCCGAGCGCGCGCCGCTCGTCGCCGAAGCGTTTGCCTCCGGTAGCGCCAGCCTGGAACACGTCGGGACGCAGGAAGACTCGTCGTCCCTGCCGGGCCACCACGTGGCGGCCTCCCCGGTCCGGTATGACGACCGGGTGGTGGCGGTCCTGACGCGGCATCAAACCGCCCTGGCGGCCGACCACATGTCCAGCCACCTCGAGACCGCCTACCGGGACTGCGCCATGGACCTGGTCCACATGCTGGCCGAGGGCACTTTTCCCGACGTGCGGGACGTGGCCATGTCGCGCTCCACGCCGCGGGTGGGTGACGGCTTCATCCGGCTGGACGTCAACGGCGACGTCGCGTACGCCAGCCCCAACGCCCTGTCGGCCTACCACCGGATGGGGCTGACCAGCGAGCTGGAGGGTCGCAACCTGATCAACGTGACCCGACCGCTGGTCTCGGACCCGTTCGAGGCGCAGGAGCTGGCCGAGCACGTGCTCGACCTGCTGGCCGGCGGCAAGAGCATGCGGATGGAGGTCGACGCCGGCGGCGCGACGGTGCTGTTGCGCACGCTGCCGCTGGTGGTGCACGGCGCCAGCGCCGGAGCCGCGGTGCTGATCCGCGACGTCACGGAGGTGAAGCGCCGCGACCGGGCACTGATCTCCAAGGACGCCACCATCCGCGAGATTCACCACCGGGTCAAGAACAACCTGCAGACGGTGGCGGCGCTGCTGCGCCTGCAGGCCCGCCGGACGGTCAACGTCGAGGGGCGGGAGGCGCTGATCGAGTCGGTGCGCCGGGTGTCGTCGATCGCGCTGGTCCACGACGCGCTGTCGATGTCGGTGGACGAGCAGGTCAACCTCGACGAGGTCATCGACCGCATCCTGCCGATCATGAACGACGTGGCGTCGGTGGACCGGCCGATCCGGATCAACCGGGTCGGGGACCTCGGCGTGCTGGATTCCGACCGCGCGACGGCCCTGATCATGGTGATCACCGAACTGGTGCAGAACGCGATCGAGCACGCCTTCGACGCGGCCGCGCAAGAGGGGTCGGTCACCATCCGTGCCGAGCGCTCGGCGCGCTGGCTCGACGTCGTCGTGCACGACGACGGGCGTGGGCTGCCCGACGGATTCAGCCTGGAGAAGTCCGACAGTCTGGGCCTGCAGATCGTGCGGACGCTGGTGTCGGCCGAACTGGACGGCACGCTGGGCATGCGGCAGGCCCCCGGGCGCGGCACCGACGTGGTGCTGCGGGTTCCGATCGGGCGCCGGGCGCGGCTGCTGCTGTAGCCGCCCTGCGCAACAGCGCGGCCCCGACGTGTGTCGGGGCCGCGCTGTGTGCTTACTGACTAAGTGGGTCAGACTCCGCTGCGGGCCTTGGTCCGGGCGTTGCGGCGCTTCAGCGCGCGCCGCTCGTCTTCGCTCATGCCGCCCCAGACGCCCGAGTCCTGGCCGGTGTTCAGGGCCCACGACAAGCAATCCGTGGTCACCGAGCAGCGATTGCAGACCAGTTTCGCGTCAGCGATCTGTGCGAGCGCCGGGCCGCTGTTCCCTACCGGGAAGAACAGCTCCGGGTCCTCGTCGCGACAGACCGCCTTGTGGCGCCAATCCATATGTTGTTACTCCTCACTGAGTGCGCAGCAAGGCGCACGGCCTTTTTCTTCGGCTGTTAAACACGTGCATAAGAAAAGGGTCCGCACCCCTAACGAATTTCTGCATGCAACCTTTTGATCGTTTCACAGGCTCAACAGATGTCAATAGTGTGAGTTCGCTCGTGGGCTATCTCACTTCAGCGTTTTCGTTGCCGAGCCCTCACTCCGTTGTACTACACTCGGGCGCTACCTCCCGGGCGATATTGCTCACCGAGGCGCTGTGGGCGTCGTTACCGCAGTTCGGCGCGGGTTTTCGTGGGCGGCGCGACGATCGGGAGCAGGTCGGGGACAGCCCGGAACGTCATGGATTCGCGCAGGCCCAGGTAGTCGCCGTCGAACTGGCTGGCGATGGGTCCCCCGGCGCACGTGACTCGGGCGCACGCGGCGTCGTCGTCCCGGATGAGATGCTCGGATCGCGGGTCCCCCCGCTTCGACAGGATCTGGCGCACCAAGCGCAACGTGGGCAGCACGTCCATGCCGGTGAGGGCGAATACCCCGAGGCCCGACTCGAAGGAGCAGCCGGGGTTGGGCCGCAACGGCCGGTTGTTGCTGTAGGTCCAGGGGTTGGTGTTCGAGATCCAGACGAAATGGACACCCGGAACGGGGTCGCGGCCCGGCAACTCCAGCGTCAGCCGCGGCTCGCGGCGGCGAAACCTCAGCGTGGTGGGCACCGCCACCCGCCAGTAGCGCAGCGCGTTGACCTTCACGCCCTTGTCGCGCTGGGCCTCCACCCCGGCCACCACTTCCGCGTCGACGCCCATCCCCGCGTTGAGCACCGCCCAACGTTCACCGCAGTCGATCAGGCCGATGCGGCGCCAGGCCTGCTGGCGGCGATAGTCGTCGATCAGCTGGATGAGCTGATTGGTGGCGGCGACCGGGTCGGTCGAGATGCCCAGCGATCGCGCCAGCACGTTGGCCGAGCCGCCGGGCAGCACCCCGACGGCGGGCACGTGCGTCGGTCGTGCCGATCCGGGGGCGCCGAGCATGCCGTTGACCACGCCGCTCACCGTGCCGTCGCCGCCGTGCACAACGACGAGGTCAACCCCGTCCGCCACGGCCGCCTGTGCGATTTCCGCGCCGTGACCACGGTGGGTGGTGTGCTCGACGGTCAGTCGCAGGCGGCTTTTCAGCGCGTGCGTCAACAGGTCCCTGGCGGCCGGAGTCGTGGAGGTGGCGGTGGGGTTGACGATCAGCACGGCGCGCATGATGGACGAGCTTATGCGCGGCGGCTATGCGCGCCCTGAGCGACCGCTGTGTTCCGAACCATCCGCCCGGAGGTGAAGGGGCGCCGTGGTTACGCTGGCGCTGTGACGCAGCCCCGCCAGCGGCGAGACCCCAAATCCCCGGCCCCGGGTCCCGTGCGCGCCGCCGGCGTGATCGTCGCCGTACAGGGGGTCGCCGCCCTGGTGGGGGCCGCGGTCCTGCTGGTGCGGGGAATCGCCGGAGCCGATCAGCGCGTGGTCAACGGCCTCGCCACGGCTGCCCTGTTCGTCCTGGTCGGTGTCGTGCTGCTGGGGGCCGGACGCGCGTTGACGGTCGGCAAGCGCTGGGGTCGCGGGCTGGCGGTGATCACCCAGCTCCTGGTGTTGCCCGTGGCGTGGTACCTGGTGCGGGGCTCGCAGCAACCGGCCGCCGGCGTTCCGGTGGGTGTCGTGGCGGTGGGGGTCCTGGTCCTGCTCTTCACACCGGCCGCGCTGCGGTGGGCCGCCGGCGGCGCTCAGGGCGGGCCCGCCAACGCGGACAACCGGGCGCCCGACAGCCGGTAGGTCGTCCACTCGCGTTGCGGCTCGGCGCCGATCGCGTCGTAGAGCGCGATTGCGTCGGCGTTCCAGTTCAGCACCGCCCAGGACAACCGCGTGTAGCCCTTTGCGACGCATACGCCGGCCAGCGTCGCCAACAGCGCCCGGGCCAGCCCCCGGCGACGAAATGCCGGTCGCACGAACAGGTCTTCGAGGTAGATTCCCGCGACGCCGTCCCAGGTGGAGAAGCTGAGGAACCACAGCGCCATCGCCGCGACCTCGCCGTCCGCCTCCGCGACGTGCCCGTGCACCGCAGGTGGGTCACCGAAAAGCGCCGTAAAGACCTGGTTTTCGGTGACGTTGCAGAGATCGGGGGCGCGTTCGAACTCGGCCAGCCCGTGGATCATCTCGGTGATTGCCGCGACGTCCCCCGGGGCGGCGTGACGGACGACGGGGCTCACGGCTGCACCCCCAGTGCGTTCAGTATCGTCGCGAATTTCGTTGTGGTTTCGGCGACTTCGTCGTCCGGGTCGGATTCGGCGACGATGCCGCCGCCGGCGCGCGCCAGGGCGGTGCGGCGGTCCGCCGACAACTGGGCGCAGCGGATGGACACCACCCACTGGCCGTCGCCGCCGGCGTCGCACCATCCCACGGCGCCGGCATAGAAACCACGGTCACCCTCCAGTTCGGCGATGAGCGTGGTGGCGGCGTCCGTCGGAACCCCGCCGACCGCCGGGGTCGGGTGCAGCGCCAACGCCAAATCGATTGCGGTGGTGGACTTCTCGCGGAGCCGGCCGATGATCGGCGTGCACAGATGCCACACGGTTGCGGTGTGGCTCAACTGCGGCTCGGCGGCGATCGTCAGCTGTTCGCACAGCGGCTCCAGCGCATCGCGCATGCTGTCGATGACCAGGCGGTGCTCGTGGCGGTCCTTGGCCGAGGCCGCCAGGGTCTCGGCGTTGGCCGCGTCGAGGTGCGGGTCGGCGGATCGGGGGGCCGAACCGGCGAACGGCCGGCAGACGACGCGGTCGCCGGTGCGCGCGACCAGCAGTTCGGGGCTGGCGCCCACCAGCACCGTGCCCGCGTAGCCTTCGCCGGCGGCGGTGAGGTCGGCGAGGTAGCCGTAGGCGGCCGGGTCGGCGTCCACCAGGCGGCGCAGGATGACGCGGGCGTCCATGGGTGCGTCGGCGGCCAGCCGCAACGCGCGGGACAGGACTACCTTGCGCAGCGGGCTGCCGGGTGCCGCCAGCTCGTCTCGCGCCCGGCTGATCCAGCGGCGGTAGTCGGCCGGCGGCGGCTCGGCGGCGGCGACGCGCACCGACGGCAGCGGTCCCGACGGCCAGTCCGGCGGCGCGGCCGTGCGCCGTACGGCGTCCGGCGTCAGCAGCGCGGCCGGTCGATCAACGTCGAAGGGCAACGCGCCCAAAACAATTGGTGCGACTCCGGAATCCAGCGCCGCCCGGGCGGCGGCCACGTCGCAGTAGCGTCGCCGCACCCCCTGGGCGACGAGGGACCCCGTGGGCTCGCAGAGCGCGAACGGTGGCTCGGCGACGCTCACCCCGGTGCGATCGCCTGCGGTTGGCCCGTCAACCCGAGCGCGGCGAGTTGGCGCACCCCGTGCTCGAACCCGCACACCGCGATCGATCCGGCGAGCATCCAGAAGCGGCTGCCCTCGACGAGCGGCAATTCGACCCAGCGCGTGATCATCGACCGGGAGAAGTGGCTGTGGCCCACGAACAACACGTCGCGCGAGGCCATGTGCTCCAAGGCCATCGCGACGGCCCGGTCCGCGCGGTCGCTGACTTGCTGCACGCTCTCGCCGCCGGGGCAGCCATGCGTCCAGACGAGCCAGTCGGGATCCGTTTCCCGGATCTGCGGGGTCGTCAATCCCTCGTAGGAGCCGTAATCCCATTCCGTCAGCAGCTCCGACACCTCGTCGACGGCGAAGCCGGCCAGCTTGGCCGTGGTCAGGGCTCGTTGTCGGGGGCTGCTGATCACCAGTGGGTCAGTGAGTTTCAGCTCGCGCAACACCCGCCCGGCGAGTTCGGCCTGGAATCGGCCGTTTTCGGTCAGGTCGATGTCGGTGCGGCTGGTGTGCTGCCCGGATTTCGACCATTCGGTCTCGCCGTGGCGCAGCAGCACTAGTCGGTGCTCGTGCAGGCCCATGTTGACCGATTCTGCCCGACGTCCCGCGGCTGTCGACCGACGCATGCCCCGGGCGAACGTGCCAGGATGGCAGTTGTGACTGCGCGGCGACGATGCACAGCGACGGGCGATGTGGGGGCACCACCCGCTTGCGGGGGAGAGGAGCAGCGCTGGTGAGTAAGACGCGGGTGCTGGCGGTGGCCAACCAAAAGGGTGGTGTCGCCAAGACGACGACGGTCGCCTCACTGGGCGCGGCAATGGTCGAGGAGGGGCGGCGAGTGCTGCTCGTCGATCTGGATCCGCAGGGCTGCCTGACGTTCTCGCTCGGGCAGGATCCCGACAAGCTCCTGGTGTCGGTCCACGAGGTGCTGCTCGGCGAGGTCGAGCCGAACGCCGCGCTGGTCGAGACGATGGAGGGGATGACGCTGCTGCCGGCCAACATCGACCTGGCGGGCGCCGAGGCGATGCTGCTGATGCGGGCGGGCCGCGAGTATGCGCTCAAGCGCGCGCTCGCCAAACTCTCCGACGATTTCGACGTGGTCATCATCGACTGCCCACCGTCGTTGGGTGTCCTGACCCTCAACGGCCTGACGGCCGCCGACGAGGTGATCGTGCCGCTGCAGTGCGAGACCCTCGCCCACCGCGGCGTCGGCCAGTTCCTGCGCACCGTCGCCGACGTCCAGCAGATCACCAACCCCGAGCTGCGGCTGCTGGGCGCGTTGCCGACGCTGTACGACTCCCGCACCACCCACACCCGCGACGTGCTCGTCGACGTCGCCGACCGCTACGACCTGCCCGTGCTCGCCCCGCCGATCCCGCGCACGGTGCGGTTCGCCGAGGCCAGCGCCTCCGGCTCGTCGGTGATGTCCGGGCGCAAGAACAAGGGCGCGGCGGCCTACGGCGAGCTGGCCAGGGCGTTGCTCAAGCACTGGAAGACGGGCAAGCCGCTGCCCACGTTCGCCGTCGAGGCCTAGCGGCCCGAGCGTGGGGGCCGTGGACGAATTGGAGGGCGGTTTCCTGCAGACGGCCCACACTCGGCGGCCCGCGGGACGTCAGCCCAGCGCCACGACGGTGTCGCCCCGCTGCTCGAACACCCTGGATCCCGCGACCGCGGGAACCACGGCGGCGCTGCCGGGCGCGCGTTCCACCGGGATGTAGCGTTCGTTCGCGCCGCTGAGCGGGTCGTAGACGCCGATCGCGCCGGTCACCGGTACCAGCAGCCGGCCCGCCATCATCACGCCGGGACCCAGCGGCGCCTTCTCGCCCGCGGCGATGGTGTAGCGCAGCGTGAACTTGCCCGCGTCGAAGACCATCAGCGAATCGCCGGTCCACCAGGTGATCAGGCTGCCGGCCTGCGAGACGGCCGCCGCCGTGGACGGCGCCTTGGGCAGCAGCGTGCTGGAGACCTTGGTGCCGGTCTCGTCCACCACATCGACGCGGGGCCGCTCGCCGGGCAGGTACACCGCGGTGTTGTTCTCCCAGACGGCCAGAACGCGGGCACCGGAGCCGGCGTCGACCCCGGGCTCGGCCACCACCTGTTGCTGCGGTTCGTCGTCGTCCTTGCCGGGGCGCAACAGGACCAGCCGCAGCGCCTGGTTGGCGCACGCCTCGAGCACCGAAACCGCCGACGAGCTGGCGGCCGCCGAAACCAGCGTGCACCCGGAGTGCAGCCCGCGCGCCGACGGTTTCACCCGCGCATCGGTCTCGCCGTAGGCCAGCATGCGCACCATGTCCGAGCGCCACAGCTCGAGGTGGGTGTCGCCGGCCGACAACACGGTCGTGCCGTCGGACGAAAGCCGCACGTGGGGATCGGCGTAGCCGCTGCGCGCGGCCCCCCGATGCCCGGTCGCGCCGTCGAGCGTGCTGACCTGCCCGCAGCCGCGGTCGTCGCGATAGACCGCGACGACGTAGTGGTAGACCCAGGAGAGCCCGCACAGGTCGGTGTCGCGTTCGTAGCTCCAGCGCGACTCGCCCGTCCCGGCGTCGCGCCCGTCGACCCGGTGGCCTTCGCCGGTGGCGACGGTCCCGCCCACGACGACGGGCGCGCCGGTCGTGGGGCTGGGCGCGGTCCACAGCTGGCGCAGGGTAGCCGGGACCTGGCGGGCGGGCACCGGGTTGGGCACCGGAGTGGCGGCCGGCCGGCTGATCGTGGCCCGGGCGTCGGACGTCCACCAGATGAGCGCCCCGGCCGCGGCGACGATCACGGCGATCGCCGCGGCGGCGAGGATATCGCCCCTGGTCCGGCGCTCGGGTTTGACCATGCTTCGGGCGCGTGGGGGCCGCGTGCGCTCTAGTGGGTGGGTGCGGCGGAAGTGGCCGCCGGGGAGCCCGAGGAATCCGACGGCTTGCGACGCCGACGGCGGCTTCGGCCGGGCGAACCCGACGGCGCCTCGGCGGCCTCACCGCCGGCGGCCGCGCTCCCGTTGGGGTGAACCGTGGCGGGCTGGCCGCCGCGGGTGCGGCGGCGGCTTCGCGAGTTGGACCGCGAACGGGCGGGCTTGCCGCCCTCGGGCTTGGCCGCGTCGCCCTGCGCCTCGCGGCGCTTGACCGGCGACTTGCGCGGCGTCCCGATGTTGCCGCGCGCCTCGGCGGGAATGCCCAGCTCGGCGTAGAGGTGCGGCGAGTTGGAGTAGGTCTCGGCCGGATCGGGGGAGTCCAGGCCCAGCGCCTTGTCGATCATCGTCCAGCGGGGCAGCTCGTCCCAGTCGACCAGGGTGACCGCGATACCGGTCTTGCCGGCGCGGCCGGTGCGGCCGATCCGGTGCACGTAGGCCTGTTCGTCCTCGGGGATCTGGTAGTTGATGACGTGGGTGATGTCGTCGATGTCGATGCCGCGGGCGGCGACGTCGGTGGCGACCAGCACGTCGATGTCGCCGGTGCGGAACGCCTTGAGCGCCTTCTCCCGGGCGATCTGCCCGAGGTCGCCGTGTACGGCGCCGACCTTGAAGCCGCGCTCGGCCAGCTCGTCGGCGACCTTCTGCGCGGTGCGCTTGGTGCGGGTGAAGACCATCGTCGCGCCGCGGCCCTCGGCCTGCAGTATCCGGCTCACCATCTCCACCTTGTCCAGCGCGTGGGCGCGGTAGGCGAACTGCTCGGTGGTGTCGTGCGTGGCGGCCGAGTGCGGCGCCTCCGCGCGGATGTGGGTGGGCTGGTTCATGAAGGTGCGGGCCAGCGTGATGATCGGGCCCGGCATGGTCGCCGAGAACAGCATGGACTGCCGGTCTTCGGGGATCTGCCGCAGGATGCGCTCGATGTCGGGCAGGAAGCCCAGGTCCAACATTTCGTCGGCCTCGTCGAGCACCAGCATGGACAGGCCGCCCAGCTGCAGATGGCCCTGTTGGGCCAGGTCGAGCAGCCGGCCCGGGGTGCCCACGACGACGTCGGCGCCGGCCTGCAGCGCCTCGAGCTGCGGCTCGTAGGCGCGTCCGCCGTAGATCGCGACGACGGACAGCGGTCGGCCTTCTTCGGCGGTGAGGTACTTGGCCGCGGCGGCCAGGTCGCCGGTGACCTGCAGGCAGAGCTCTCGGGTGGGGACGACGACCAGGGCGCGGGGCGCGCCGGTGAGCGCGCGCACCCCCTCGCCGGAGCTGATGCGGTTCAGCAGCGGCACACCGAAGGCGAGCGTCTTGCCCATGCCGGTGCGGGCCTGGCCGATCACGTCGTCGCCGGCGAGTCCCAGCGGCATGGTGAGTTCTTGGATGGCAAATGGCCGTTCGATGCCCTGTTCGGCCAGGGCGCGGACTATTTCGTCGCGGACGCCGAGTTGGGCGAAGTTCAATTCGGGGTGCTGTTCAGGGTTCTGTTCAGTTGTGCTGGTGAGTTCACTCATGCGTGGGTGCATAGCCTTTCGGTGACGGTATTGGAGTGTGTCGGTGTTGTTCTGTCGCGTCACGCGCGCACGAGTTCCGACTCCGAATACGTCGCCGAGTCGCCGGCCCTCGCTCTTTCGAGCGGGTTGAATCCAGGCGGGCCGACATGTGCACGCACATTTCGCCGGTACCGGCGGTAATAGACATACAACCAATACCTGCCTACATGATAGCTGGTCGACAGCCGGCGCCCATGCACCGCCAAGTCCGCCGACTAGAGTGTTGCCATGACCCGGCCCACCTGCGAGTCCTCCTCCGCCGACCAGGTCGACGACGCAACCACCGCTGCCGGGGCCCCGCGATTGTCGGCCGATCACCCGGGCGTCAACGAGTTGTTCGCGGTGCTGGCTTACGGCGAGATCGCTGCGTTTTACCGGCTCACGGACGAGGCGCGGATGGCGCCCAACCTGCGTGGACGCATTTCGATGGCGAGCATGGCGGCGGCCGAGATGGGCCACTACGAGCTGCTGCGCGACGCCTTGGAGCGCCGGGGCGTCGACGTGGTGGAGGCCATGTCGAAGTATGTGTCCGCGCTGGAGAACTACCACCGGCTGACCATGCCGAGCACCTGGCTGGAAGCGCTGGTGAAGACCTACGTCGCCGACGCCCTGGCGGCCGACCTGTATCTGGAGATCGCGGGCGGGCTGCCGGAGGAGGTCGCCGACGTGGTGCGGGCGGCGCTGTCGGAAACCGGGCACTCCCAGTTCGTCGTCGCCGAAGTGCGCGCCGCGGTCACCTCCAGCGGCAAACAGCGCAGCCGCCTGGCGTTGTGGTCGCGTCGCCTGCTGGGCGAGGCGATCACCCAGGCCCAGTACGTGCTGGCCGACCACGACGAGCTGGTCGACCTGGTCCTGTCGGGCGCCGGCGGGCTGGGCCAGCTCAACGTGTTCTTCGACCGGGTGCAGCAGACGCACGACCGGCGGATGCACGAACTCGGGCTGGCCTGAGCCGCCGGCCCGGCTGCGTCAGCGCGTGCAGGTCGCGAGGTTCCCGTTGTTGGCCGACGCCACCACCGTTTGCCCGGCGGCGTTGACCACCGAGCAGTTGAGCCGGGCGTAGAAGCTGCTCGCCATCACCGACACGGTCTGCACGCCGGGGTTGAGCACGATCATCCGCGACCACGGCAGCGACACGTTGAATTCGGTCTGCGGGTAGCCCCGGGCGTCGGTGTAGGTGACGTTCACCAGGTCCAGCAGTTGCTTGGTCCCGGTCACCGAGTAGACGACGGTGCGCGGATTGAGCGCGACGGTCGGCGGCGCGGCGGTCGGGGCCAGGGGCGGCGCGGCGGTCGGTGTCGGGAGCGTGCTGGGCGCGGCGCTGGGCGGGGTCACCGTGGTGACGGTCTCGGGCGGCAACTGCGGTGACGTGGACGCCGTCGGCGGCGCGCTGCGGGGAAGTGTCGCCTTCGGCGTCGTCGTCGAGGACGTCACCGGTGGCGGAACCGGCGCCCCGACCGTGGCCTTGGTGGACGCGCTGTCACCGCTGTTGATGATGACGGCGGTCGCGATGGCGCCGACGGCCACGACGGCGCCCAGGACCGCTGCTGCCGGCCGCCAGCGGCTGTCCTTCGGCCAGGCGAGCTCCTCGTACTCGACCTCGTAGTCCGCGTCGTAGACGTCTTGGACGTCGGTGTCGCAGTCGTCCTGGTCGTCCTGGAAGTCCGGATCGGACCAGGTTGTCCGGTAGCTCCCGTCGCGCGGGTAGTGGTTGGCCCGGTCGCCGAGGGGCCGCAGCGTGGTACCCATGGTGCTGACGTTATCCATGTGAAAACGCAGCTTCCGCGGGGAGCGCGGGCCTAGACCCAGCTGGAAGCGAATCGTTACGCCGTCGCGACTCCCATTTCGCTTACCGCGAACCGCGCCGTCCGGGGCCGAGCGGGATGCGCGGCCCGCGCGTCCACTAGCCTGCTGCTGACAGGTCGGCGACTTCAACGCCAACGGGAAGGGGTGACCGTGGAGGTCAAGATCGGTATCACGGACAGTCCGCGGGAGCTGGTCATCTCCAGTGCGCAGACACCGGCCGAAGTCGAGGAACTGGTGACCGCGGCGTTGGGCAAGGGCCCGGGCCTGCTGAGTCTGAGCGACGAGCGGGGGCGTCGCTTCCTCGTCGACAGCGCGAAGATCGCGTACGTCGAGATCGGTGCCCCCGACGCGCGCCGGGTCGGCTTCGGCATCGGGGCGGAGGCGGCGCGGCTGGCCGCGAAGGTCGCTAAGACCGAGTAAGCGGCACGTGTGAGAGGCCGCCCCAGGCGAACTGCACGGTGCCCTCGACGGCGTCGGCCTTGGAGATCGGCCGGTCGGAGTCGAGCCAGTAGCGCGCGCAGTCGACGCTGATGCCGACCAGGCCGACCGCGATCATCCGCGCGCGGTGGGGATCCAGCCCGGAGTCGGCGCTGATCAAGTCGAACACCGCGTCGGTGCACGATTCGGTCGCCACCCGCACCTGCGCGGCCACCTCCGGTTCGGTCACGTAGTCGTTTTCGAAGATCAGCCGGTAGCCCTGGCTGTCGTGCTCGATGAAATCGAAGAACGCCTGCACGGCCGCGTGCAGCCGCTCGCGGTTGTCGGTGGTGGCGCGCAATGCCAGCTGGACGCCCGAGACCAGGTTTTCGACGTGCCGGGCGAGCACCGCCAGGTACAACTCCAGCTTGCTGGAAAAGTGCTGGTACAGAACGGGTTTGCTGACGCCCGCCCGCTCTGCGATCTCGTCCATGCCGGCGGCGTGGTAGCCGTGGTCGACAAAGACGTCGCTGGCGACAATCAACAACTGGCCGCGGCGTTCATCCCGGGGCAGCCGGTTGCCGCGCCGGTTCTGGGCCGCCGCGCCGCCGTCCGGCCGAACACGGTCGGCCGCTCTGACGGCACGCCGCGCCGCCGTCTTGGCCAGATCGCTCATCGATTCCTCATCCGAGTCGTTGGCAACCGAACCATCACGACACCTCCAGGTCAGCCGCGCCCGTCGCCAAGACATTACTACTCGCGGGCTTTCGGCGATCGCCATCGACGTCGTCGCTGCTGGCAGACCAGGGTGTCGCGCGGCCGGTCAGGGCGCGCCAGGGGCCGCCTTGCAGTTGGGTGCGTGCAAGCTATGCCATCCTGGGCGAATGACCTCCCAGCGGCCCGCGCGCAGCACCGGTCGGGTGCCGATGCTGCGCGACGAGTGGCGTGAGCCGCTCCGTGCGCTGCGCGACCCGATCGGGCGGGAGGGTGGCCGGGCGCGGGCCGACCGGGAGCGTCCCCGGGAATGGCGCAAGCAATCGCGGCTGGGCCGGTTCGTGTCCACCTACGGCTGGCGCGCGTACGCGCTGCCCCTGCTGGTGGCGCTCACCGCGGTGGTGGTCTACCAGACCGTGACGGGTACCGGTACGCCGCAGCCGACGGCCAGTCAGTCGCTGCAGGCGCCGCCGGCGATCGGCGCGGTGGGCACCGCGATCATCGACGCTCCACCGCGCGGGCTCGCCGCGTTCGACGCGAACCTGCCCGCCGGGACGCTGCCCGACGGCGGGCCCTTCACCGAAGCCGGCGACAAGACCTGGCATGTGGTGCCCGGCACCACCCCGCAGGTCGGCAAGGGCACCGCCAAGGTGTTCCGCTACACCGTCGAGGTGGAGAACGGCATCGACCCCACGATGTTCGGCGGGGACAACGCGTTCGCCGAGATGGTCGACCAGACGCTGGACAACCCCAAGGGCTGGACGCACAACCCTCAGTTCGCCTTCATCCGGGTCGACGCGGACAGCGGGGGAAAGCCGGACTTCCGCATCTCGCTGGTGTCCCCGGTGACGGTGCGTGAGGGCTGCGGCTACGAATTCCGGCTCGAGACGTCCTGCTACAACCCGTCGTTCGGGCCGGACCGGCAGTCGCGGGTCTTCATCAACGAGGCGCGCTGGGTGCGCGGCGCGGTTCCGTTCGAGGGCGACGTCGGTTCGTATCGGCAGTACGTGATCAACCACGAGGTGGGACACGCCATCGGGTACGTGCGCCACGAGGCCTGTGACAAGCAGGGCGGTCTGGCGCCGGTGATGATGCAGCAGACGTTCTCCACCTCCAACGACGACGCCGCCAAGTTCGACCCCGACGTGGTCAAGGCCGACGGGAAAGTGTGCCGGTTCAACCCCTGGCCGTACCCGATCGCCTGACCGCGGCGGCGTCGAGCGTCACGCGAGCGTGACCCCCGCGAGGGCTCGTTGCCGCGTGTCCGCGGTCCTGGTGAGATGGAAGGCGAAGCCCAGAGAACCGAGGAGAGTTTCGGTGTCGACATCCCGGACATCGTTGCCACCATTGGTCGAGCCCGCGCCCGGGCTGACCCGCGAGGAGGTGGCCCGCTACAGCCGGCACCTGATCATCCCCGATCTGGGGCCCGACGGGCAGAAGCGGCTCAAGAACGCCCGGGTGTTGGTGATCGGCGCCGGCGGGCTCGGGTCGCCGACGTTGCTGTACCTGGCGGCCGCAGGCGTCGGCACGCTCGGCATCGTCGACTTCGACGTCGTCGACGAATCCAACCTGCAGCGCCAGATCATCCACGGCGTCGGCGACGTGGGGCGCTCCAAAGCCCAGTCGGCGCGCGACTCCATCGCCGCGATCAACCCGCTCGTCCAGGTGCGCCTGCACGAGGTCAGGCTGGACGCGGGCAACGCCGTCGAGTTGTTCACGCAATACGACCTGATCGTCGACGGCACGGACAACTTCGCCACGCGGTACCTGGTGAACGACGCCGCGGTGCTGGGCGGGAAGCCCTATGTGTGGGGTTCGATCTACCGGTTCGAGGGCCAGGTCTCGGTGTTCTGGGAGGACGCGCCGGACGGCCGCGGACTCAACTACCGCGACCTGTACCCGGAACCACCCCCGCCCGGCCTGGTGCCGTCGTGCGCCGAGGGCGGGGTGCTGGGGATCGTCTGCGCCTCCATCGCCGCGGTGATGGGAACCGAGGCGATCAAGCTCATCACCGGGATCGGCGAACCCCTGCTGGGCCGGCTGATGATCTACGACGCGCTGCAGATGACCTACCGCACGATCGCGATCCGCAAGGATCCGGCCAGCCCGAGGATCACCGCGCTGGTCGACTACGACCAGCTCTGCGGTACCGCGCCCGCCGGCGCGATCGCCGGCTCCACCATCACGCCGCGGCAGCTGCGCGCGTTGCTGGACTCCGGCGAGGAACTCGCGCTGATCGACGTCCGCGAGCCCGTGGAGTGGGACATCGTCCACATCGACGGCGCCCAGCTCATCCCGAAGTCGCTGATCAGCTCCGGTGAGGGTTTGGCTCAGCTGCCGCAGGACCGCCTGCCGGTGCTGTACTGCAAGACCGGAGTGCGCTCCGCCGAGGCGCTGGAGGCGGTGCGCAGGGCCGGCTTCCCCAACGCGGTGCATTTGCAAGGCGGCATCGTCGCGTGGGCCGAACAGATACAGCCCGACATGGTCATGTACTGAGCCGATCCGCCGGTTTCCGTTTGGCGGTGACCCGCCGCGCCCGGCTTCGCCGCGCTCGCGATCACCGCTCCAATGTTTGGCGGTGACCCGCCGCGCCCGGCTTCGCCGCGCTCGCGATCACCGCCGCCAGGCTCGATTACGCTACGCATGTGATCGTCGAGCCACCGCCGGAGCATGTGCTGACGGCGTTCGGCTTGACCGGTGTGAACCCCGTCGCGTTGGGTCCCGGTTGGGAGGGCGGCTGGCGGTGCGGCGAGGTCGTCTTGTCGATCGTCGCCGACCATGCGCGGGCGGCCTGGTCGGCCCGGGTGCGCGAGTCGCTGTTCGTCGACGGCGTCCGGTTGGCCCGCCCGGTGCGCTCGACCGACGGGCGCTACGTGGTTTCCGGGTGGCGGGCCGACACCTTCGTCGCGGGTGTGCCGGAGCCCCGGCACGACGAAGTCGTCTCGGCGGCGGTGCGACTGCACGAGGCGACGGGCAAGCTGGAACGGCCCCGGTTCTTGACCCAGGGACCCACCGCGCCGTGGGGCGACGTCGACGTCTTCATCGCCGCGGACCGCGCGGCCTGGGAGGAACGTCCGTTGTCCTCGGTGCCGCCGGGCGCGCGGACCGCGCCCGCGTCGGCGGACAGCGAGCGGTCGGTCGAGCTGATCAACCAGCTGGCCAGCCTGCGCAAGCCGACCAGAAGCCCCAACCAGTTGGTGCACGGCGACCTCTACGGCACGGTGCTTTTCGTCGGCACCGCGGCGCCGGGCATCACCGACATCACGCCCTACTGGCGGCCCGCTTCGTGGGCCGCGGGCGTGGTCGTGGTCGACGCCCTGTCGTGGGGCGAGGCCGACGACGGCCTCATCGAACGCTGGAGCGCGCTGCCGGAGTGGCCGCAGATGTTGTTGCGCGCGTTGATGTTTCGTCTCGCGGTGCACGCCCTGCATCCCCGGTCGACCGCGGACGCGTTCCCGGGTCTGGCGCGCACGGCCGGCCTGGTGCGGTTGGTGCTCTAACTCGCGTCGGGAAATTCGTGGCGGAGCTCGCCCAGCGCCACCTTGCCGTCGAGCGCGAGAATCCCTTCGGCGCGCAGCAACTCGAGCTGCCGGGTGGTCAGGTGCCGGGCCGGGCGGCCCGACGCGGTGATCACCCGGTGCCAGGGCAGGCCGGCGGAGTCCGTCCGCATGATCCACCCGACGATGCGCGGGCTGGAAAGCCCTGCGGCGGCAGCGATGTCGCCGTAGGTGGCCACCCTGCCCGACGGGATCGCGGCCACCAGCGCCCGCACCCGCTCGACCTGCTCGTCGGTCACCGGGGCCACAGTCAGGGCGCTTTCAGAAGCTCGCGGGTGAGCGCGGCGACCTCGTCCGGCTTGCTGTAGGGCACCATGTGGTTGCAGTCGAAGTCCAGCAGCGTGAACGCGGATCCCAGGCGCTGCCGCAGTCCCGTGATGAGTTGCTCGCCGACGTAGGGCGGCGTTGTCTTCTTCGCCCGCACCAGCGTCGTCACCGTCCCGGCCGGCGGCAGCACGATGTCGCGGGCCAGCTCGCTCCAGTACGACATCATCGCCGGCAGGCTGACGCGCCAGCCGTACCGTCCGCTCGGCAGCTTGACCAGATGCTCGTGGATCTCGGCGTCGAGCAACGCGGGGTCCACGTCCGACCAGGAGCCGGTCGCCTTCTCCAGGCGCGCCTCGTCGGCGTCCGGATAGTCGGGGGAGGACAACATCGCGTCGGCGATGTCGCGCATCCATGCGCCGTCCAACCCGACCGCCGGGTCGAGCAGCAGCAGCGCGGCCACCCGGTCGGGGCGCGCCGTGGCCAGGTGCATCGCCAGCGCGCCGCCGAAGGAGTGGCCGATCACCAGCACCCGCGCGTCGGACGTTTCGTCCAGCAGCGCGGACAACGCCGAGATGTTGGCGTCGATGGTCCACGGGGCCGCCCAGGACGACCTGCCGTGGCCGAGTAGATCCGGTGCCGCGACCGCGGTCTCGGGCAGGTAGCCGGCCAGGTGCTCCCAGCGCTGACCGTGGCCGGTCAGACCGTGCAGCGCGACGACCCGCACCGGCCCCGGCGGGCCGTAGCGGTGCACGTGCAGATCGGCCATCCCCGGATCAGCGATCGTCGCTCCAATCGTCGTCCGAGGGCACGATGAAAGCCTGGTCGATCACGTCGGCCTCATTGGCCTCGCGATCACCCGCGGTCAGGTAGTCGGTGTCCAGGCCCGCCTCGTCGTCGGAATCGACGGGTTGCTGTTGTTCCACGGCGTCGCCTTCCGGCGCGTCGTCGATGGGAAAGCCACGATCGACGTCGTCCACGATCCAAACCCTCCTTACCATTCTTCGGGCAGCCACTTGTGTCGTCGGCCTCCAGCCTAGGAGTCGGCGCCCGAAGCGCGACGGGCGCGTCGTCGCGTCGACCTGTCAGACCCCGGTGGTTGTATGCAGCCATGTCACACACCTGGGACGACGCGGCACGCGGCCTGCTGGCCTCGCAGACGCGCGGTGCGGTGCGTGTCCTGGGCGGGCCCGGCACCGGTAAGAGCAGCCTGCTGGTCGACGCCGCGATCGCCCGGATCCGGGCGGGTGCCGATCCGGAATCGATTCTGCTGCTTAGCGGTTCGGGCCGGATGGGAATGCGGGCGCGCAACGCGCTGACGACGGCGCTGTTGTGCGCGGGCAGCGGGGGTTCGGCCGCGGTCGCCGTCCGCGAGCCGTTGGTCAGGACCGTGCACGGCTACGCGTACGCCGTCTTGCGGCGGGCCGCCGAGAGCGCGGGCGACGCACCTCCGCGGCTGGTCACCAGCGGAGAACAAGACGCCATCATCCGTGACCTGCTCGCCGGAGACCTCGAGGACGGACCGCGCGCGGCCGCCGCATGGCCCGCCCACCTGCTGCCCGCCCTGACCACCGCGGGATTCGCCACCGAACTGCGAAACCTGTTGGCCCGCTGCGCCGAACGCGGCGTCGATCCGCGGGAGCTCGAGCTGCTCGGTCGGCGCAGCCGCCGTCCGGAATGGGTTGCCGCCGGTCAATTCGCGCGCCAATACGAGCAGGTGATGTTGCTTCGGGCGGCGGTCGGGACGGCCGCGCCGCAGGCGACGACGCCGGCGCTCGGCGCCGCCGAGCTGGTGGGCGCCGCGCTGGAAGCCTTCGCCGTCGATCCCGAGCTGCTCGCGGCCGAACGCGGCCGGGTGCGCATCCTGCTGGTCGACGACGCCCAGCAGCTCGACCGGCAGGCGGCCCACCTGGTCCGGGTCCTGGCTGCGGGCGCCGATCTCGCGTTGATCGCCGGGGACCCCAACCAGGCGGTGTTCGGGTTCCGCGGTGGCGAGCCGGCGGGGTTGTTGACCGACGATTCACCGGCGATCAGTTTGGCGGTGTCCCACCGCTGCGCGCCCGCCGTGGCGCGGGCCGTCACCGGCGTCGCGGGCCGGCTGCCCGGCGGCAGCGGTGGCAGGCGAATCGAGGGCAGCGGACCCGACGAGGGCTCGGTCGGCGTGCGCCTGGCCGCGTCGGCGCACGCCGAGGCGGCGGTCATCGCCGACGCGCTGCGGCGTGCGCACCTGATCGACGGCGTGCCATGGTCACAGATGGCGGTCATCGTGCGCTCGGTGCCGCGGGCGGGCGCCCGGTTGCCGCGAGCGTTGGCGGCCGCCGGGGTGCCGGTGGCCGCGCCGGCAGAAGGCGGGCCACTGGGCGATCGGCCGGCGGCCCGGGCGTTGCTCACCGTGTTGGCGGCCACCGCGGACGGGTTGGACGGCGAGCAGGCCCTGGCGTTGCTGACCGGCCCCATCGGCCGCGTCGACCCGGTTTCCCTTCGGCAGCTGCGCCGAACGCTGCAGCGCGCCAATCCCGATCGCGCCGCGGGCGACTTCCAAGCCCTGCTCGTCGAGGCGCTGACCGGCGCCGCGCCCCGCGCCGCAGCGCAGTCGCGCCCGCTGCAACGGGTGCGCGCGGTGCTGGACGCTGCCGCGCGCTGCCACGCGGCGGGACCGGGCGCGCCGGCGTCCGGGGGCGATCCCCGCTACACGCTCTGGGCCGCGTGGCACCGGTCGGGTCTGCAGCGGCGCTGGCTGTCGGCCATGGAGCGCGGCGGTCCCGCCGCCGCTCAGGCCGCCCGGGACCTGGAGGCGGTCACCGCGTTGTTCGACGTCACCGACCAGTATGTCGCGCGGACGTCAGGTGCCTCGTTGCGCGGCCTCGTCGATCACGTCCTGGCCCTGCAACTGCCGGGCGCCGACCCCGAGACCGGGCTCGCGGCGGAACAGGTGAGGGTGCTGAGCGCGCACGCGGCCCTGGGTCACGAATGGGATCTGGTGGTCATCGCCGGACTGCAGGAAGGGTTGTGGCCCAACACTGTTCCGCGCGGTGGCGTGCTGGGCACCCATCGGCTGCTCGACGTGTTGGACGGTGTCACCGAGGTGGCCTCGGCGCGAGCGCCGCTGCTGGCCGAGGAACGCAGGTTGCTGGTGGCGGCCATGGGCCGGGCCCGGCGCCGGCTGCTGGTGACGGCGGTCGACGGCGACGCGGCCGGCGGGGCCCAGGAGGGCGCGCTGCCCTCGGGATTCTTCTACGAGGTCGCGCAGCTGGCCGACGACGATGGGGCTGCCCTTGCCGCGCAGCCGGTTTCGGCACCTCGGGTGCTGTCCGCGGCCGCGCTGGTGGGCCGCCTGCGCGGCGCGGTGTGCGCGCCCGAGGGTGCGGTGGACGACGCCGTCCGCCGCTGCGCCGCAACGCAACTCGCGCGGTTGGCCGCGGCCGGGGTGCCGGGGGCCGACCCGGCCGGCTGGCACGGGCTGATCCCGGTCAGCACCGATGCGCCGCTGCGCTCCGCCGACGACCCCGTCACCTTGACGCCGTCGAGCCTGCAGACCCTCACCGACTGCCCGCTGCGCTGGCTGGCCGAGCGGCACGGCGGCACCGACGCGCGCGACCTGCGCTCCACCATCGGCTCCATCGTGCATGCGCTGGTCGCCGAACCGAACACCAGCGAGGGGGCGTTGCTGGCCGAACTGGAGCGGGCCTGGAAGCGCCTGCCGTTCGACGCCCAGTGGCATTCGGCCAACGAGCTGGCCCGGCACCGCGCCATGATCGAGGCGTTCGTCGAGTGGCGAAGGCAGACCCGTGGCGAACTCACCGAAATCGGTGTCGAGGTCGCGATCGACGGCCCGCTCCCGGACCCGCGCGGCGACGGCGGCGAGATCCGCGTGCGCGGCCGGGTCGACCGGCTGGAACGCGACGCGGCCGGCCGGCTGGTGATCGTCGACATCAAAACCGGCAGGACACCGGTCAGCAAGGACGACGCCCAGCAGCACGCCCAGCTGGCGATGTACCAGCTCGCGGTCGCTGAAGGCCTCCTGGACGGCGGACCCGACGGGCCGGAGCCCGGCGGGGCGCGGCTGCTCTACCTCGGCAAGGGCGGGTCGGCGGGCGCGACCGAGCGCCAGCAAGACCCCATGGGCGCGGCCGTCCGGAACGAGTGGCGCCGCCTCGTCCGACTGGCGGCCGACGCGACCGCCGGGCCGCGGTTTCTCGCGCGGCGGAACGACGGTTGCGCGCACTGCCCGATACGGCGGAGCTGCCCGGCCCACGGCGACGGAAGGACGTCGCCGTGAGTCAGCAATACAGCCCGGCCGAATTGGCTTGCGCACTCGGGGTTCCCCCGCCCACCGCCGAGCAGGCCGCCGTCATCGCCGCGCCGCCGGGTCCGCTGGTCGTCATCGCCGGAGCCGGCGCCGGCAAGACGGAAACGATGGCCGCGCGGGTGGTGTGGCTCGTCGCCAACGGGTTCGCCGAGCCCGGCCAGGTGCTCGGGCTGACGTTCACCCGCAAGGCCGCAGGCCAGCTGCTGCGCCGGGTCCGAACCCGGCTGGCCCGGCTGGGCGGTATCGGGCTGTGCCCCGGCGGGTCGGCCGGCGAACCGGCCGGCACCCCGGCGGTCAGCACCTACCACGCTTTCGCGGGGTCGCTGCTGCGTGAGCACGGGCTGCTGCTCCCCATCGAGCCCGACACCCGCCTGCTCGGCGAGACCGAGCTGTGGCAGTTGGCCTTCGACGTCGTCACCGGCTACCGCGGCGACCTGCGGGTCGACAAGACACCGGCCGCGGTCACCTCGATGGTGCTGCGGCTGTGGGGCCAGCTGGCCGAACACCTGGTGGACACCGGCCAGCTCCGCGACACCCACGTGGAGCTCGAACGGCTGATCCACACCCTGCCGCCGGGGCCATATCAGCGCGATCGCGGTCCCGGCCAATGGCTGCTACGGCTGCTGGCCACCCAGACCGAGCGCGCCGCGCTGGTCCCGCTGCTCGACGCGCTGCACGACCGCATGCGCTGCGCCAAGGTGATGGACTTCGGCACGCAGATGGCTTGCGGCGCACGGTTGGCCGCGGGCTTCCCGCAGGTCGGACAGGATCTGCGCAGCCGCTACCGGGTGGTGCTGCTCGACGAGTACCAGGACACCGGGCACGCCCAGCGGGTCGCGCTGTCGGCCCTGTTCGGCGGCGGCGTGGATGACGGGCTGGCGCTGACGGCCGTCGGCGACCCGATCCAGTCGATCTACGGGTGGCGCGGCGCCTCGGCGACCAACTTGCCGCGGTTCACCACGGACTTCCCCCGGTCCGACGGCACCCCAGCCCCGGTGCTCGAGCTGCGGACCAGCTGGCGCAACCCGCCGCACACCCTGCGGGTGGCCAACGCCATTTCGGCGGAGGCGCGGCGACGCTCGGTCGCGGTGCACGCGCTGCGCCCGCGTCCGGACGCGCCGCCCGGAACCGTTCGTTGCGCGCTACTGCCCGATGTGGTCGCCGAACGCGAGTGGATCGCCGACCACCTGGAACGGCACTATGTGCGGGCCCGGGCGGACGGCGTCAGCCCGCCGACCGCCGCGGTCCTGGTGCGCCGCAACGCCGACGCCGCACCCATCGCCGAGGTCCTTGCCGCCCGGGGCATCCCGGTCGAAGTCGTCGGGCTCGCCGGGCTGCTGTCCGTGCCCGAGGTCGCCGACGTGGTCGCCATGCTGCGACTGGTCGCCGACCCGACGCAGGGCGCGTCGGCGATGCGGGTGCTGACCGGCCCGCGCTGGCGCCTGGGTGGCGGCGACATCGCGGCGCTGTGGCGGCGCGCCCAGACGCTCGCCGGGGGGGTGCACCCGGACGAGGCTCTCTCACCCGAGTCGATCGCGCTCGCGGCCGGGCCGGACGCCGACAACCCTTGCCTGGCCGACGCGATCAGCGACCCCGGGCCGGCCGGCGCGTATTCGCCCGCAGGGTATGTGCGCATCACCGCCCTGGCCGCCGAGTTGGGCGCGCTGCGCGGCCACCTCGGCCATGCTCTGCCCGACCTGGTCGCCGAGGTGCGCCGCGTGCTGGGTGCCGACTGCGAAGCCCGCGCCGCGGCCGGATTTTCGGCCGAGTGGACCGGAGCCGAGCACCTCGACGCGTTCGCCGACGTGGTCGCCGGCTACGCGGAACGGACGGGTGCGACGACCGGCGGGACCGACGCGTCGGTAGCCGGCCTGCTGGCCTACCTGGACGCCGCCGAGACGGTGGAGAACGGGCTGCCGCCGGCGCCGACTTCGGTGACCCGGGAGCGCGTCCAGGTGCTCACGGTGCACTCCGCCAAGGGTTTGGAGTGGCAGGTGGTGGCGGTGCCGCACCTGTCGGGTGGAATCTTCCCGTCGACGGCGTCGCGCAGCAGCTGGCTCACCGACGCCGGCGAACTGCCGCCGCTGTTGCGCGGGGACCGTGCCTCGGCGGGTGCGCTCGGCATCCCGGTGTTGGACACCTCGGATGTCACCAACCGGAAACAGCTGTCGGACAAGATCTCTGAGCATCGCCGACAGCTGGATCAGCGACGCGTCGACGAGGAGCGCCGACTGCTCTACGTCGCCATCACCCGGGCCGAAGACACACTCCTGGTGTCCGGACATCACTGGGCGTGCACGGGGATCAAACCGCGGGGGCCGTCGGATTTCCTGTGCGAACTCAAGGACGTCATCGACCGTTCGGCGGTGGCCGGCGACCCGTGCGGGGTGGTGGAACAGTGGGCGCCCGCCCCGGCCGACGGTGAACGAAACCCGCTGAAGGACAACGCTGTCGAAGTCGTCTGGCCCGCCGATCCGCTGGCCGCGCGCCGCGGCGACGTCGAGCGAGGCGCGGCGCTGGTCGCCGAGGCCCTGTCGGCCGGCACGTCCGGGCCGGGCGCCGACGTCGACGACTGGGCGGCGGACGTGGATGCGTTGTTGGCGGAGCGGGAACGATCGGCCGCCCCGCCGTCGCGCCTCCTGCCCAGCCAGGTTTCGGTCAGCGGGCTGGTCGACCTGGCGCGCGACCGCGCAGCGGCGCTGCAGCGGTTGAACCATCGACTCCCCACCCGCCCCGACCCGCACGCGCTGTTGGGCAACGCGTTTCACGCGTGGGTCCAACGGTTCTATGGCGCCGAGCGGCTGTTCGATCTCGGTGACCTGCCAGGGTGCGGCGGACTCCGACGTGGGCGACATGCCCGAATTGGCTTCACTGCAGGCGGCATTCACTCAATCGGATTGGGCCACAAAGACTCCCGTGGCGGTCGAGGTGCCCTTCGAGATGCCCATCGGCGATACCGTGGTGCGCGGCCGCATCGATGCGGTCTTCGCCGATCCCGACGGCGGCGCCACCGTCGTGGACTGGAAGACCGGGGAGCCGCCGCGCGGTCCGGAAGCCATGCGGCAGGCCGCCCTCCAGCTCGCCGTCTACCGGATGGCGTGGGCGGCACTGTCAGGAATCCCCGAATCCGCGGTGCGCACCGCCTTCCACTACGTGCGGGCCGGCGCCACCGTGTCTCCAGAAGAATTGGCCGATCCCGCCGAAGTGGCCGGGCTGCTGGCCGGCCCGGTCAGCGAGTCCGCCCACCGGTATGTGACCTGTGCGGCCCAAGTAGGGGCCGCACGGGCGCGGGTGGCTACATTGAGGTCGTGCGTGTCTGCTGCGGTGGGTCGAGCCGATGACGGGCCGACGTGCCCAACGGTAGGGCGCCCAAACCGGGCGGACCGGATGACACCCTGACCGCCCAGCCCGGCCATCAGCTCGTCGGCGTCCTGCGCATCCCCGAAGAGCACGCCAGCCCCATCCGCGTCATCACCCGCCGGGTCGCGATCGCGCTGGTGGTGTTGTTCGCCGCCGCCGTCGTCGTCTACCTGGACCGCAACGGCTACCGCGACATCCGGGGTGACCGGCTGACGTTCCTGGACTGCGTGTATTTCGCCGCGGTGTCGTTGTCGACCACCGGCTACGGCGACATCACCCCCTACAGCGAAGCCGCGCGCCTGACCCACACCGTGATCTTCACGCCGCTGCGGATCGCGTTCCTGGCCGTGCTGGTCGGCACGACGCTCGAGGTGCTTTCGGAGCGCTCCCGGCAGGCGTGGAAGATTCAGCGTTGGAGGAGCAGAGTGCGCAACCACACCATCGTCATCGGCTACGGCACCAAGGGCAAGACGGCGGTCACCGCCATGCTCGGTGACGAGGCCGCTCAGGGCGACGTCGTCGTCGTCGACACCGACCGGACCGCGCTGGAGCACGCGGCGGCCGCGGGGCTGGTCACCGTGCACGGCGACGCCACCAAATTCGACGTGTTGCGGCTGGCCGGAGCGCAGCATGCGGCCTCGATCGTGGTTGCCGCCAACCGCGACGACACCGCGGTGCTGGTCACGTTGACGGCCCGGGAGATCGCACCGAAAGCCAAGATCGTGGCGTCCATTCGGGAGGCCGAGAATCAGCACCTGCTCCAGCAGTCGGGCGCCGACTCGGTGGTGGTCTCCTCGGAAACGGCCGGCCGGCTGCTCGGCCTGGCCACCACCACGCCCAGCGTCGTGGAGATGATCGAGGACCTGCTCACCCCCGACGCGGGACTGGCCATCGCCGAGCGCGAGGTCGAGCAGGCCGAGATCGGCGGCTCCCCCCGGCATTTGCGCGACATCGTGCTCGGTGTCGTGCGGGACGGCCGGCTGCTGCGCATCGGTGCACCCGAGGTGGACGCGATCGAGGCCAGCGACCGGCTGCTGTATATCAAGCAGGCGGGGCACTAGTGGCGGAGCCGGGGGGCGGCCAGGGCGCGGCGGGTCGCCGCGAAGGTATGTAGTGGCGATCGTGGACTTTCGGCTCCGCGAGATTCCGCTGCTCTCGCGCGTCGGTGCGGATCGGGCCGATGAGCTGCGCACCGATGTCGACGCGGCCGCGGCGGGGTGGGCGGATGCGGCGCTGCTGCGGGTGGATTCGCGCAATCAGGTGCTGGCCGCGGACGGCCGGGTGGTGCTGGGCGCCGCCGCCGATCTGGCCGAGCGGCCGCCGTCGGACGCGGTATTCCTCGGCCGCATCGAAAGTGGCCGACACGTCTGGGCGGTTCGGGGTGCGCTGCAGGCGCCCGCTGCCGCCGACGTGCAGGCCGAGGTGGTCAACTTCCGCAGCCTGGGCCCGATCTTCGACGACACCAGCAGCCAACTCGTCTCCTGCGCCATCGCGCTGCTGAACTGGCATGACAGCGCGCGCTTCAGCTCGCTCGACGGGTCGCCGACCCGGCCGGCCAGGGCGGGCTGGTCGCGCGTGAACCCGGTCACCGGCCACGAGGAGTTCCCGCGGATCGACCCCGCGGTGATCTGCCTGGTGCACGACGGTGGCGACCGCGCCGTCTTGGCCCGCCAGGGGGTATGGCCGGAGCGGATGTTCTCTCTGCTGGCGGGGTTCGTCGAGGCCGGGGAGTCGTTCGAAGCCTGTGTCGCTCGCGAGATCCGCGAGGAAATCGGCCTGACCGTGCGCGACGTGCGGTACCTGGGCAGCCAGCCGTGGCCGTTCCCGCGCTCGCTGATGGTCGGCTTTCATGCCGTGGGCAATCCGACGGAAGAATTCGCGTTCAACGACGGTGAGATCGCCGAGGCGCAGTGGTTCACTCGCGACGAGGTTCGCGCGGCGCTGGACGCCGGCGATTGGAGCAGCTCGTCGACCTCGAAACTGCTTCTGCCCGGGTCGATTTCGATCGCGCGAGTCATCATCGAATCCTGGGCCGCCCTCGACTGAGGAGCCGTGCCAGGGCGATACCCGGCTATTGCGACGGCGCGAGGAGCGCGTCGCGGACACGTCCGCGCGCCCGGTCCAGGCGGACTCTGGCTTCGGCGGCGTCGACGCCCGCGAGCAGTGCGACGACGGCCGTCTTGGCGTGGCCGCCGGCGGCGGAAAGCGCTGCGGCCGCTGACTTCTCGTCGACGCCGGCCGCGTCGCGGACGATCCGCACCGCGCGGTCGCGCAGCTTCGCGTTGGTTGCGCGAACATCGACCATCCACGGTCCGTAGGTTTTGCCGAGGCTGACCATGACGCTGGTGGAAAGCGCGTTGAGGACGACCTTTTGGGCCGTTGCCGCGGTAAGCCGCGTGGAGCCGGCGAGCACCTCGGGTCCGGTCAGCAACTCGATGACCACATCGGCCGATGCCTCACTGCCCGCGTTGTTGACGATCGCGACGGTCAGGGCGCCCGCCGTCCGCGCGTGCGCGAGCGCCCCGACAACGTACGGCGTGCGGCCCGACGCGGTGATCCCGACCAGCGCATCCTTTGCGGTGAGGTCGGCCAGATCGGCGGGGTCGAACGTGTCCTCCGCGCCGTCGATCGCCCGGGTCAGCGCCGCCGGCCCGCCGGCGATCACGCCCTGCACGACGTCGGTGTCGAAGGTGGGCCCGCACTCGGCCGCGTCGAGCACGCCGAGCCGACCGGGTGTCCCGGCGCCGGCGTAGATCAGGCGCCCGCCGCGCTCGAGCCGTGCGGCGATCGCCGCGGCCGCGGCCGCGATCTGCGGAAGCGCCGCCGCCACCGCGTCGTGCGCCTCGCCCCCGGCGGCGACGAGCAGCGCGACCACCTCTCCGATGGGACGCGTATCGAGGTCGCGCAGGTCCGGCCGCACGGCCTCGGTGGCCAATGCGTCGAAGCCCCGGGGACCGGCGGCGTGCAGGCGGATGACGTGCGGCTCGTGGATCGCGCCCAGGCGCAACGTGCCGTCGAGCGCGTCGCCGGCGGCGGCGACGAGATCGATGTGCGGGCGCAGCGCCGTGACCTCAGCCAGGCCGCCGACCATCGCCACCGGGCCGTCTCCGGCCGCGCGGGCGGTTGCGACGAGCGCTTGCGCGGCCGCGCTGACGATCGCCGCGGCGGCGGGGTCGTTCTCCGCGGCGAGGACGTCGGGCGCGAAGGATGCGAGCGCCGCGGCACCGTTGAGTTGCGCCGGCCAGGTCCTCGGCGGACCGAAGCGGGCGCGGGCGGCATCCACCAGTGCGGTGGGCGGTCCGCGGCCGTCGAGCGCGCGCAGTGCCGCGCGCAGCCCCGCCGCGCCGATCCATGCGCCGCCACCCTCGTCGCCCAGCCACGGGCCCCAGCCGTCGGCGGTCCGCAGCGAACCGTCCGCGCCGATCGCGATCGCGACGACGCCGGTGCCCGCGACCAGTACGACGCCCGGTTTCCCGTCCAGCGCACCGGCGTGGGCGATCACACTGTCACTGGTCACCGCGACCCGCTCCGCCCGCAGCGAGGACAACAGCGCCTCGCCCAGCGCGCGCGCCGCCTCCGGGGCGGCCAGCGCCCCCGCCGCGCCGACGATGACCTCCTCGACCGGGCCGAGGCCACCCGCGACCGCCAGGATCGCGGCCAGGCCCGCCCGCACCCCGTCAGGCGTGGCGAGTCCCGGCGCGCCTGCGCCCGTCGCTCTCCAGCCACCCGCCGCGGCCCGGCACGACGTCTTGCCGAGGTCGACGGAGAGGATCACCGGAGCCACATTTTCACGACGGGCCCCGGTGAGGACCCGCGCGGCGACTGGGGCCCGGCGTCATGTGATGCGGTCGGTGACCATCCGGAGCACGGTGGCGGCGACCTGATCCGCCGCCTGAAGGCCCACCGCGCCCACGGACACCATGACCGCCGACTTGACGCGGTAGAGGTGGCTCCATTCGTCGGCGCTTATCCGCAGGGTGGAGGGATCCGGCTTGTCCAGGGTGAACAAGTAGTTGGGGTCGTGCAGGGCGTTGCACGCTCGCACGGCCGTCTCCAGTTGATGGAAGGCATTGAGCGCCGTGTCCGTGCTCGGATAGCGGGCGACCGCCTGGCTCACTCCGTTGACCATCGCGTTGCCGCCCGGCGACGTGTCGTCGGTCACCCCGTGATAACCCGCGCTGCGGAACTCCGACCAGCCGTTGCCGAAGGTCAGCTCGTTGTGTCCCACCGGGCGGCACGGCCCGGGGGCGCTGGCGTCGGCGGCCGGCGGCTTGTGCAGGTCGGCTTCCGCGTGCGGTGAGAGGTCGTCAGCCTTGGCGATGCGACGCACGTCGTCGATGCTGACGATCATGTCGTCGATCTTCGACCCGGGCGCTGAACTCGACTGCGCCGGTGCGCCCGAGTGAGAGCAACCCGACATCAGGACCACGGCGCAGGAGAACAGGGCGGCCGATCGGATCGCCTGGTAACGACGCCACCGACGCGATGCCATTGTCCGATCCTAAGCGAACGGCCACCCGCCGCTCAGCGTCAAAATCCCGGTAACCGGGGACCTCTCAGCTTCCGACTTCGGCGAGCTTCGCCTTGACCTGCGCCGCACTGGGGTTGGTCAGGGTCGACCCGTCGGCGAACTTGACCGTCGGGACCGTCATGTTGCCGCCGTTGACCGAGCTGACGAACTGCGCCGCGGTCTGGTCGTGTTCGATGTCGACCGCGTCGTAGGCGATTCCGTTGGACTTGAGCACCGTCATGAGCCGGTGGCAATACCCACACCAGGACGTCGTGTACACCGTGAGCGCAGCGTTGGTCATGACTGCTTAACGTAGCCCCGCGAGCGGGCATTCCGCGAAAGCGCCCGGCAGGCCCGGGCGACTCGGCGAGGCGCGGCAGCGGATTGTCAGCCACCGCTGCCAAGATGGACGCCATGCCGATGCTCGCCGACCACTTGACCGCGGGGCTGGACGACGAGCAGCGCGAAGCCGTGCTGGCCCCGCGCGGACCGGTCTGCGTGCTCGCGGGCGCCGGCACGGGCAAGACCCGCACCATCACGCACCGGATCGCCCAGTTGGTCGCAAACGGCCATGTCGCCGCGGGCCAGGTGCTGGCGGTGACGTTCACCCAGCGGGCGGCCGGGGAGATGCGCTCCCGGCTGCGAGCGCTCGAGACCGGTGCCGGCGTCGGTGCGGTGCAGGCGCTGACGTTTCACGCCGCCGCGCGCCGCCAACTGCGCTACTTCTGGCCGCGGGTGGTGGGGGACACCGGTTGGCAGCTGCTGGACAGCAAGTTCGCCATCGTGGCGCGCGCCGCCAACCGCGCCAGGGTCAACGCCGGCAGCGACGACGTGCGCGACCTGGCCGGCGAGATCGAATGGGCCAAGGCGTCGCTGATCGGCCCTGAACAGTACCCGGCCGCCGTGGCCGCGGCCGGGCGGGACATCCCGCTGGACGCGGCGCAGGTCGCGGGCGTCTACGCCGCGTACGAGGCGCTCAAGGTGCGCGACGAATCGGTCACCCTGCTCGACTTCGACGACTTGCTGCTGCACACTGCGGCCGCGATTGAAAACGACGCCGCAGTGGCCGATGAGTTCCGAAATCGCTACCGCTGCTTCGTCGTCGACGAATACCAGGACGTCACCCCGCTGCAGCAGCGGGTGCTCGAGGCGTGGCTGGGTGGTCGGGACGACCTGACGGTCGTCGGCGACGCCAACCAGACCATCTACTCGTTCACCGGGGCTTCGCCGCGTTTCCTGCTCGACTTCTCGCGTCGATTTCCGGATGCAACGGTCGTTCGGCTCGAGCGCGACTACCGATCCACCCCGCAGGTGGTGTCGCTGGCCAATCAGGTGATCGCCGCGGCACGCGGTCGGGTCGCCGGCAGCAAGCTGCACCTGGTCGGGCAACGCGAGCCGGGCCCGGCCCCGTCGTTCCACGAGCATCCCGACGAGACGGCGGAGGCCGCCGCGGTGGCGGCGTCGATCGGCAGGCTGATCGAGGCCGGCACGCTGCCCGCCGAGATCGCCGTGCTGTACCGGGTCAACGCGCAGTCCGAGGTGTACGAGGAGGCGCTGACCGCGGCGGGCATCGCCTATCAGGTGCGCGGCGGCGAGGGCTTTTTCAACCGGCAGGAGATCAAGCAGGCGCTGGTGGTGCTGCAGCGCGCAGCCGAGCGTGGCGGCGTCGCGGCCGCCGAAGGCCCCGAGAACCCGCTGCCCGGGGTCGTTCGCGCCGTTCTGGAACCGCTGGGGCTGACCGCAGAGGAGCCGGCCGGGACCAAGGCCCGGGACCGCTGGGAGGCGTTGACCGCGCTGGCCGAGCTGGTCGACGACGAGGTGGCGCAACGGCCGCAACTCGACCTGCCCGGGCTGCTGGGCGAGCTTCGGCTGCGCGCCGACGCGCGGCACCCGCCGGTGGTGCAGGGTGTCACCCTGGCGTCGCTGCACGCGGCCAAGGGCCTCGAATGGGATGCGGTTTTCCTGGTCGGCCTCGCCGACGGGACGCTGCCCATCTCGCACGCGCTGGCGCACGGGCCCGACAGCGAGCCCGTCGAAGAGGAGCGCCGCTTGCTCTACGTGGGAGTCACGAGGGCGCGGGTGCATTTGTCGCTGAGCTGGGCGCTGGCGCGCAGCCCCGGCGGGCGGCAGAGCCGCAAACCGTCGCGGTTCCTCAACGGCATCGCCCCGCAGACCCGCGCCGAGCAGCCGCCGAGCAAGTCCCGGCGCGGCCGGGGCGCGCCGGCCCGCTGCCGCATCTGCAACAAAGACCTCGCCACGCCCGCGGCCGTCATGCTGCGCCGTTGTGAGTCGTGCGCCGCCGACGTCGACGAGGACCTGCTGCTGCGGCTCAAGGCCTGGCGCCTCGAGGTCGCCAAGGAGCAGAAGGTGCCCGCGTATGTGGTGTTCACCGACAACACCCTGATCGCGATCGCCGAGCTGCTGCCCGGCGACGAGAAGGCGCTGGTCGCGATCCCGGGGATCGGCGCGCGCAAGCTCGAACAGTACGGGCCGGACGTGCTGCAGCTGGTGCGCGGACGCTGACCGGCGAAAGCCGCTGGTCAGAAAATCGTTTGTGGCAATCGCCGCTGAACGCTTACCCTCGTTGCAGCGCTGAGAGAGGAGGGGTGGCCGCGATGATCGACGACGCGTTCGGTGTAGGTGTTGCCGCCCCGGTGCCGACCGCAATCACGTCAGTGGCCGCCCATGCCGCCGCGCCGGCGGCAGCTGCCCACAAGCATGCCGCCGCGACGCACGCGTCCGTGGATGGGGGCCATCTCTAAGCGCAAGCCACTTGAAGCCCACATGGCCACGGACCCGCAAGTCACAAGGATCCGTGGCCATCGTTTTGGGTCGACAGTTTTCTGGTCCGGATCACCGCGAAGGACACAAACCGACCAGGAAGCAGGTGGACAGCAGATGTCGGCACCGACGATGTCCCGAAGACCGCTCAGGCAGTCACTGCCGTGCCACGCGGGTGACCCCGACCTGTGGTTCGCCGAGACGCCGGCCGACCTCGAGCGGGCGAAGGCGCTGTGCTCGGGCTGCCCGGTGCGGCGCCAGTGCCTCGCCGCGGCGGTGGACCGGGCCGAACCCTGGGGCGTGTGGGGCGGCGAGATCTTCGAGCGCGGCGCGATCGTGAGCTACAAACGCCCGCGCGGACGTCCCCGCAAGGAGGCGGTCGCCGCCTAGTCGTCGCGGAGGCTGGGCGGCGACACGCCGGCGAAGCCCCCCGCCGCTGCACAGAGGACGCCGTCGGTGCGCACGCGTCGCGCACCGGCGCGGCCGGCGACGCTCAGACGACCGCGGTGTCCGGCTCCGCGAACCCGGGGATCAGCTCCTCGGACAGCGCCTTGATCGGCACGTGCGCGTCCAACTGGCACAGGATCGCGGCCACCGACGCGATGACGCGCATCGGTATCGCCAGCTTGGGCGGCAGGTCCATCTGCCGGGCCGTCTTGATCTGCGAGACCGACCGGTCGATCTGGCCCACGGTCATCTTCTGCAGCCACTTGCGGGTGTAGTGGAAGACGTCGACCTCGATCGGCTCGACGTACTGGCGCAGCATCTCGTCGATGTCGCGCACCGACACCTGCTGGCCCTTCTGGATGAAGCCGATCTTTTCCATCGTCGGCAACAACAGGTCGTAATTCTTGTCCCGGGCCAGCCGGATCGTCATGCCGAGCTCGATCGGATAGCCGCCGGGCAGCGGGGCGACGGCCCCGAAGTCGATGACCCCCATCCGGCCGTCGGGCAGCAGCATGAAGTTGCCGGGGTGCGCGTCGCCGTGCAGCAGGCCGAGCCGGCGCGGCGCGTCGAAGGTGAGCTCGAGCAGGCGGGTGCCGATCAGGTCGCGCTGCTCGGGAGTGCCGCTTCGGATGATCTCCGCCATCGGCATGCCGTCGATCCATTCCTGGACCACCACCTTGGGCGCGCTGGCCACGACGTGCGGTACCGCGAAACGCGGGTGGCCCGCGTACCCCTTGGCGAAGGCGCGCTGGTTGTCGGCCTCCAGCCGGTAGTCGAGTTCCATCTCGGTGCGCTCGAACAGTTCGTCGACCACGCCCTGGACGTCGGCGCCCGGAGCGAGCTGTTTGAACACGCTGACCATCCGCTGCATGGTCTTGAGGTCGGCGCGCAGCGCCTCGTCGGCGCCCGGGTACTGGATCTTGACCGCCACGATCCGGCCATCGGACCACACCGCCTTATGCACCTGCCCGATGCTGGCCGAGGCCACCGGGGTGTCGTCGAACGAGCTGAACCGCTGGCGCCACTTGGTGCCCAGCTGCGCGTCGAGCACCCGGTGCACCTTGGCCGCGGGCAGCGGCGGCGCGTCCTTCTGCAGCTTGGTCAACGCCTCGCGGTAGGGCTCGCCGAACTCCTCGGGGATCGCGGCTTCCATCACCGACAGGGCCTGTCCCACCTTCATCGCCCCGCCTTTGAGCTCGCCCAGGACGGTGAACAGCTGGTTGGCGGCCTTCTCCATCAGTTCGGCCTGGACTTCGTCCTTCGACTTGCCGGTCAGCCGCTTCCCGAAGCCGAGGGCTGCCCGCCCGGCGAAGCCGACCGGGATGCTGGCCAGCTTCGCGTTGCGCGCAGCACGACCGCGTTTGATGTCTGCCACACGTCCATCATCCACGACGGTCAGCGGATCGCGACTACGGATCCTGACAACGCCGGGCGGCGCGCGACGCGGCGATGCTGCTCTGGCCACCGGGCCTTAGGTTGTCCCTGGCAGGTCGCGGTCCCGCGGCCACCGGCACGCGCATCCGAAGGGTGGTACGGACAAAGCCATGGCAGCAAAGCAATCGCAGCACGAGGCCGCAGATTCCCTGTTCCGGGCGATCATCGAGACGCTCGACAAGAACCGCAGCGACGGCACCCTGACCGCCGCGATTCTCGAGGAACTCAGCCGGGCATACGCGGCGATCTCGACGAGCGTCCCGGACCCGGGGCGACTCGGCTAGACCCCGCCCGTCGGCGCCAACGCTCAGCACGAACACAGCGGATGCCGGGTCCACCGGCGGGCGACGATGACCCCGGCGTCGAGGTCGAACTCCAGGGTGGCGTTGAGCGTCTGCGGCGGCCCCGAACCGGCGGCGCCCTCCTGCCCGCGGACGGCCGAGATCACCCGGTTGACCTGGCTGAGCGCCAGCGCGGCGGTCGCGAGCACGGTGGCCCGATCGGCCACCCCGACTGTCTCGCGCAGCTGCGCCGAAACCGCGGGCCAGGCGGCGTCGCGGTCCCTGCGGTGCAGGTCAGCGCAGCTCAGGCAGCTGGTCGCCCCGGGAATGACCAGCGGGCCCACCAGCCCGGTGCCGTCGCGCACGCGCACCGGCAGGTGGGCGACGCCCTGGTTGTGCAGGTCGCGCACCATGCGCGGGTCGGCGATGAGGTAGTCGGCCAGCACCACCAGGTCGACGGCGCCGGGGGACACCGCGGCGTGCGGCTGGCTGCTGTGCGCCACCCGGGCCCCGGAGCAGCGCAGCGCCTCGACGAGCAGGTCGGACAGCGGTCCGCGGCCGTGCACCCGGATCGACGCCGTCCGGCCCGCCGATCGCCCGCATTCGGCCATGACGCCCGCCCCGATCAGCTGCTCGACGAGGTTGGTGAGCCCGTCCTCGTCCCGCAGCCCGTGGTCCGCCGCCTGCCGGTGCAGCTCTGCGATGGGCGTCGGCGATCGCATGGACCGCAGCAACGTGGCCAGTGACGTGGCGGCCAGGCCGCCGGGGGGATGTACCAGCACCGCGCGGCGGGGGTCCCAGCCCACCTGGACGGCGCCGTCGGGTCGAAGCAGCACCGGCATCGCCGGGTCCAACGCGTAGCGGGAGAGCACTGCCCGTGCCATGAGTGAGCACTGTGCCACGCCGGGCGGGCAGGCTCCGCTCAGTTATCCACAGGGCCGGATTCGTCCGTGCCCCCGGCGTCGCCCTCCTGCTCGAGTTGCGCCTCGAATTTCTCGATGGCCTCGTCGATCCCGCTGGTGTCGCCGCCGATGACGCGGTCGATGAAACCGGCCGGCTCGTCGAGGTCGTCCGCGGACGGCAACAGGTCGGGGTGTTGCCAGACGGCGTCGCGGGCGTCGATGCCCGCGGCCTGGGTGAGGCGCTCCCAGAGGGCGGCGGCCTCGCGCATCTTGCGCGGCCGCAGCTCGAGGCCGACCAGCGTCGCAAAGGTCTGTTCGGCCGGGCCGCCGCTGGCCCGGCGCCGGCGCAGGGTCTCGCTGAGCGCGGCGGCGCCCGGGATCCGGTCGCCCAGCGCCGCGGTGACCACCACCTGGACCCAGCCCTCGATCAACGCGAGCAGCGTCTCCAGCCGTTCCAGCGCCTGCGTCTGCGCCGGCGTCGCCTTGGGCTCGAACACGCCCTGCCCCAGCAGTTGTTCGATGGCCGCCGGGTCGGACAGCGAGGCCGGATTGAAGTCGCGGGCCAGGTCCTCGATCCCGGACATGTCGATCTTCATCCCCATGGCGTACGCCTCGACCGCCCCCAGCAGCTGGCTGGACAGCCAGGGCACGTGGCCGAACAGGCGGTGATGGGCGGCCTCACGGGCGGCCAGGAACGTCATGATCTCGCTGCGCGGCTGCTCGAGTCCGCCGGAGAACGCTTCGACGGCGTCCGGCAGGATCGCGGCCACCCCCTTGGGGCCCAGCGGCAGGCCGATGTCGGTCGAGGTGAGCACCTCGCGGGACAGCCGCCCCAGCGCCTGGCCCAGCTGGGAACCGAACGCCATGCCGCCCATCTGCGACATCATCGCCAGCAGCGGCCCGGCCATGGACTTGGCTTCCTCCGGCAGCGACGACGCCCACACCGTCGAGATCTGTTCGGCCATCGGGTCGCAGAGCCGCTTCCAGGTTTCCAGCGTGCCGTCGACCCAGTCGCCGGGGCTCCACGCCACCGCTTTGGTGGTGCCCGCGGGCAGCGCCGTGGCCCCGTCGAGCCAGGTGTTCGCCAGGTGCACCGCGTCGGCGATGGCGGCGGTGGTGGCGGCCGAGATCGGCGCGACGAAGCCGATCGAGTTGGACGCGACGCGCCGGGCCAACTCGTAGTTGACCGGCCCCGAGGTCTTGCCGCCGGCCATCACGGTGCCCGCGCTGCTGAACATCTGACCCAGTTGGGTGAAGATCTGCCCGAGGTCGCCCATGCCGAAGTCACCGCCCATGCCGAAGGCGCCCATCGGGTCGGATGGGCCGGACCCGGAATCGGGATCTTTCTTCCCGTGTTTGTCGGGGTCGTCTCCGCCGGAGAACCCGAAAGGCAGGTCAGGCATACCGTCAACGGTACTCACCGGCGGCGCAGAAAGCGCGGCCCCGGTCAAGCTTGCAGCTGAACGGGCCCCGTGGGCCGCCGTCTACTGTATGGGCGTGAACAGGCGGATTGTGACCTTGATGGTCGCGCTGGTGCCCATCGTGGTCTTCGGCGTGTTGCTCGCGGCGGTGACGGTGCCGTTCGTCTCGCTGGGCCCGGGCCCCACCTTCGACACGCTCGGCGAGGTGGACGGCAAGCCGGTGGTGGCCATCGAGGGCACCCAGACGCACCCGACGACCGGCCACCTGAACATGACGACGGTGTCCCAGCGCGACGACCTGAGCCTGGGCGAAGCGCTGACGCTGTGGCTTTCCGATCAGGAGCAGCTGGTCCCGCGCGACCTGGTGTATCCGCCGGGCAAGTCCCGGGAGGACGTGGACAAGGCCAACAACGCGGATTTCAAACAGTCGGAGGACAGCGCGGAGTATGCCGCCCTGGGCTATCTCAAGTACCCGGCGGCGGTCACCGTGGCGACCGTCAACGATCCCGGCCCGTCGGCGGGCAAGCTGAAGGCCGGCGACGCGCTCGACGCCGTGAACGGCAAACCGGTCGCCACCGTCGAGCAGTTCACCGGTTTGCTGAAGGCCACGAAGCCGGGCGACGTGGTGACGATCGACTACCGCCGCAAGAACGAGCCGGCGGGCGTCGCGCAGATCACGCTCGGCACCAACAAGGACCGCGACTACGGGTTCATGGGGGTGGCGGTGCTCGACGCGCCGTGGGCGCCGTTCGTCGTCGACTTCAACCTCGCCAACGTCGGCGGACCCTCGGCCGGGCTGATGTTCAGCCTGGCGGTCGTCGACAAGCTGACCACCGGCGAGCTGGCCGGGTCGAACTTCGTGGCGGGCACCGGCACCATCTCGGTCGACGGCAAGGTCGGCCAGATCGGCGGCATCACACACAAGATGGTGGCCGCCCGCGCGGCCGGTGCCACGGTGTTCCTGGTGCCGGCGAAGAATTGCTACGAGGCGAGCGCGGACAACCCGTCCGGCATGCGACTGGTCAAGGTCGAGACGCTCGGCGATGCGGTCGACGCGCTGCACGCGATCACCTCGGGGGGCCAGCCGCCCAGCTGCTGATGACGCAGATCGCCAGTGCTGCGTGATGCGTACAGTTGTCACCGTCCAGGCAGAACCGCGCCAGCTAGGCAGACGCTGGCCGAATCGATCAGGGAGCGTAGCCAGTGGGGATGCGGCCCACCGCACGGATGCCGAAGCTGACGCGGCGCAGCCGGGTGCTGATCCTGGTCGCACTCGGTGTGATCGCTTTGCTGCTCGCCGGCCCGCGACTGATCGACGCCTACGTCGACTGGCTGTGGTTCGGTGAACTCGGCTACCGCTCGGTGTTCACCACCGTGCTGGTCACGCGCCTCCTGGTCTTCCTGATCGCCGGTCTGCTGGTGGGCGGCATCGTGTTCGCCGGGCTGGCGGTGGCCTACCGCACCCGCCCGGTGTTCGTCCCGAGCAACGACAACGACCCGGTGGCGCGGTACCGCGTCGTCGTCATGTCGCGGCTGCGGGTGGTGGCAGTCGGGGTACCCGTCGCGATCGGACTGTTGGCCGGCATCATCGCGCAGAGCTACTGGGTGCGGGTGCAGCTGTTCCTGCACGGCTCCAACTTCGGCATCCGGGATCCGCAGTTCGGCAAGGACCTCGGCTTCTACGCGTTCGAGCTGCCGTTCTACCGCTTGCTGCTCAGCTACATGTTCGTGGCGGTGTTCCTGGCGTTCGTGGCGAACGTGTTGTCGCACTATCTCTTTGGCGGCATCCGGCTCTCCGGGCGCACCGGGGCGCTGAGCCGCTCGGCGCGGGTCCAGCTGGTCACCCTGGTCGGGTTGCTGGTGCTGCTCAAGGCCGTTGCCTACTGGCTGGACCGCTACGAACTGCTGTCGCACACCCGCGCCGGCAAGCCGTTCACCGGCGCCGGGTACACCGACATCAACGCCGTGCTGCCCGCCAAGCTGATCCTGCTGGCGATCGCGCTGATCTGCGCGGCGGCGGTGTTCTCCGCGATCACCTTCCGCGACTTGCGGATTCCGGCCATCGGCCTGGTGCTGCTGCTGCTGTCGTCGATGATCGTGGGCGCCGGGTGGCCGTTGATCGTCGAGCAGCTCATCGTCAAGCCCGACGCCCAGCGCAAGGAGAGCGAGTACATCAGCCGCAGCATCGCCGCGACGCGGCAGGCCTACGGCCTGACCGACGACGTGGTGACCTACCGCAACTACAACGGCGACGCGCCCGCCAACGCGCAGCAGGTCGCGACCGACCGGGCGACGACGTCGAACATCCGGCTGCTGGACCCCACGATCGTGAGTCCCGCGTTCACCCAGTTCGAGCAGGGCAAGAACTTCTACTACTTCCCCGACCAGCTCTCCATCGACCGCTACCGCGACCGCAACGGCGCGTTGCGCGACTACGTCGTCGCCGCCCGCGAGCTCAACCCGGACCGGTTGATCGAGAACCAGCGGGACTGGATCAACCGGCACACCGTCTACACCCACGGCAACGGGTTCATCGCCTCGCCGGCCAACACCGTGCGGGGAATCGCCAACGACCCCAACCAGAATGGCGGCTACCCCGAGTTCCTGACCAACGTCGTCGGCGCCAACGGCACCGTGGTGTCGGACGGGCCGGCGCCGCTGGACCAGCCGCGCATCTACTTCGGCCCGGTCATCTCCAACACCCCCGCCGACTACGCGATCGTCGGGAAGAACGGCGACGACCGCGAATACGACTACGAGACCAACACCGAAACGAAGCGCTACACCTACGCCGGGGGCGGCGGCGTCGCGATCGGCAGCTGGCTGTCTCGCAGCGTGTTCGCCGCCAAGTTCGCCGAGCGGAACTTCTTGTTCTCCAGCGTGATCGGCGACAACAGCCGGATCCTGTTCAACCGCGACCCGGCGCGGCGGGTGGAGGCGGTGGCGCCGTGGCTGACGACCGACAGCAACGTGTATCCGGCGATCGTCAACAAGCGGCTGGTGTGGATCATCGACGGCTACACCACGCTGGACAACTACCCCTACTCCGAGCTCACCTCGCTGTCGTCGGCCACGGCCGACTCCAACGAGGTGGCGTTCAACAAGCTGCAACCCGACAAGCAGGTGTCCTACATCCGCAACTCGGTGAAGGCCACCGTCGACGCCTACGACGGGACCGTGACCCTCTACCAGCAGGACGAGCAGGACCCGGTCCTCAAGGCCTGGATGCAGGTCTTCCCCGGAACGGTCAAGCCCAAGGGCGACATCACGCCCGAGTTGGCCGAGCACCTGCGCTACCCGGAGGACCTGTTCAAGGTGCAGCGGATGCTGCTGGCCAAGTACCACGTCAACGACCCGGGCACGTTCTTCACGTCGTCGGACTTCTGGGACGTGCCGCTGGACCCGAACCCGACCGCCAGCAGCTATCAGCCGCCGTACTACATCGTCGCGAAAAACATTCTGAAGAACGACAATTCGCCGTCATACCAGTTGACCAGCGCGATGAACCGGTTCAAGCGGGACTTCCTGGCCGCCTACATCAGCGCCAGCTCCGATCCGGCGACCTACGGCAAGATCACGGTGCTGACCATCCCGGGCAACGTGAACGGCCCGAAGCTGGCGAACAACGCGATCACCACCGATCCGGCCGTGTCGCAGGACCTCGGTGTGATCGGGCGGGACAACCAGAACCGCATCCGGTGGGGCAACCTGCTCACGCTGCCGGTGGGCCAGGGCGGCCTGCTCTACGTCGAGCCGGTCTATGCGTCCCCGGGCGCCAGCGACGCCGCCTCGTCGTACCCCCGCCTGATCCGGGTGGCGATGATGTACAACGACAAGATCGGTTACGGGCCAACGGTTTCCGACGCGCTGACAGGCTTGTTCGGGCCGGGTGCGGGTGCGGCCGCGACGGGGATCCAGCCGACCGACGCCGGCGCGCCGGCTGCCCACCCGCCCGCGAGCCCGCCAGCACCGGCCGGGAGCCCGGGATCTTCGCCCGGGTCGCCGCCGTCTGCGGTCCCGCCGGTGCCCGACGGGTCGGTGACGCTCTCCCCGGCCAAGGCCGCCGCCCTGCAGGAGATCCAGGCGGCGATCGGCGCGGCGAAGGACGCGCAGAAGAAGGGCGACTTCGCCGCCTACGGTGCGGCGCTGCAGCGCCTGGACGACGCGATCAACAAGTACAACGCCGCCAAGTAGTTCTGCCGCGGCCCGGCTGTACTGTCGCCCCTGGTCGCGAGTCACCCCTGCCGCGAGCGACCGTGTCTGTGCGGCGACACGCCGTGAATGGTGGCAGTTTGCGGACCTTCGTCGGGGCCACTGAGCCCGCGATTTGGTCGCGGTGACACGCGTTCGGTAACCTTGCATTCACCATCGCGGGGTGGAGCAGCTCGGTAGCTCGCTGGGCTCATAACCCAGAGGTCGCAGGTTCGAATCCTGTCCCCGCTACCAGGTGAAATGGCTCCCGGAGGATTCTCCGGGAGCCATTTTCATGCCCGTTGGGAACACCTTGGGAACATTAGGCTCGCTAATATGTCTGAAAGAACGTCGGAAACCAGGCTCAGGACTACTTCGCCTCCAACCAAAAACTGGTTGCCGCCGGCAAGCAATACAGCGACGGCACCATGGCCGAATCGTCGATACCGAATAATCAGCTCACAACGCAACTCAACCCCGGTTTGGCGATCGACACGACTGTGGTCTTCGACGTACCCGTCCGAACTGTGCCCGAATCGATTCAGTTGCATGACTCCGCATTCTCGGGCGGCGCCGCAGCCAGTCTTGCTGGCGCACCTGCCGCCTCACCATGACGGCGAACAAGCGGGGTTGGGCACGCACTCCTCCAGCCTCCACCCAGATGGGTGCGTTGAGCGCACCGATGACCTTCACGGTTCCGCAGGCGCGGCAGCTTGCCCAGCCAGTCCTTCAGGTTGTCGTCCTCAGGCGGTCAGCTCGACGGTCTTCTCTCCGAAGTCGGCTACGATCCGCAGGCTCCCTCCGAGGGCGGCCACGTAGGACTGGAGCGTGCCGAGTTCGGTGCGGGAAAGATCACCGCTTTCCAGCTTCGATACGCGCGCCTGTGATACCCCCATGACGGCGGCGACGTCAGCCTGGCGCGCGTGACCCTGCGCCTTCCGGATCTCAGCGAGTCGCTGGGCCTGGACAGCGTCGTGCATTTCCTTGCGCGCGGCGTCGGCCCGGGCTGGGTCGAGCCGACCCTCCGCGATGGCGTCGGCCCGAATCTCACGCCAGTTGCGTGCCATGTCAGGCACCTCCCTCGGTTGCGAGCCAGTCCTCGTAGCGTCGCTCAGCAATCGGAATGTTCTTGTCGTACCAGTTTGTCCAGTTGCCTGCCTTGTCGCCGCCGAGCAGCAGGATCGCCTGCCGGCGCGGGTCGAAGATGAACAGGATCCGCATGCTGGTTCCGGCTGGCCGCAGCTCCTTCATGCTGTGAAACTTCGATCCATTGACCTTGTCCACCGTCGGACGGCCTAGGGTTGGTCCTTCCAGCTCAAGCAGGTCGATGGCTCCCGTTACCGCAGCCATCGCACCACTGTCGAGAGTGAAGTACCAGCGTTCGACCTCCTCGAGGAGGATGACGTCCCAGGAGATCGACATTAATATAACCTCAGCATTATATGCAACGTTTCGTCACTGAGTCAGACGTGGTTCTCGTCATCAAGATCCCAGGCATCGCCCAGCAGGAAGGTCGCGGCTTGCTCGGCGGCTTCGCGGTCGTCGTTGCCTAAGACGTGTGCGTAGGTCTCCAGGAAGAAGCCGACGTTGGCGTGGGCGATGCGCTCGCGCTTTCGGGACTAGGCGACCGCCCGAAAATCCCCGGTGCGTAGCTCATAACCCAGAGGTCGCAGGTTCGAATCCTGTCCCCGCTACCAGGTGAAATGGCTCGATGGGAACACTAGCGGCGGTAACGATGCGTTTGCGAAGAAAATGGGAACGTCGATGCATCTACGAATGTGGCGCGTCGGGGTGGCTTACCTGAAGCCCAACATGGCGGGATTTGGGCTGCGCTCGCGGGGGCTACTCTGATGTCGGCACCAGGGCCCACACGCGTTGGAGCGGCAGCTCGGACCGCACGCTCGCTGGCAATCCGGTAGGGGCGGTCTGGCCACACATCACTCGGCTCGCCGTCCCATCACTCAAAGATAAGCGACCGGTCGACTACGATCGGATGGCATGCCACGCCCGCCGAACCCGGAAGTGCGCCGCCGCCTGATCGCCGCAGGGCTCGAGCTTGTGCACGCACGTGGATTTGCCGCCAGCGGCGTCAAAGACATCACCGACGCGGCTGGTGTGCCGAAGGGGTCGTTTTACGCGTATTTCCCCAGCAAAGAGGCCTTTGCCGCGGTGATCCTCGAACATTACTGGGCCGATATCGAGACGCGGCTCCTGCCAATCCTCGAGACGGACGGCACGGTGCAGGAGCGAATCAGGCGGTTCTTCCATGCGCTCGCCGACGAACAGGAGGCCGGCGATTTCTTGCTCGGCTGCTTGGTCGGCAACCTGTCGCTCGAGCTTGGTGGTTCGAGTGAACCTGTACGTGCCGAACTCGTCCGTGTTCTCGACCGCTGGGATGCGGCTCTGACGGCGTGTGTGCGTTCCGGCCGGCGCGGCTCCGGCGGTATTCGAGGGGATCTCGACGCGGGGCAGCTCGCCTCACAGTTAATCGAGGCCTGGGAAGGCGCGGCCCTGCGCGCGAAAGTGACCCGCAGCCGCGAGCCGTACGACCGGTTCGAAGAAGCTCACGGTCCCGGCACTGCTGCGCTGATCCTTATGTCCGGGAATCGAGGGCTCGTAGCCGTTGTTACTTAGACGACTGGTCATCTATAATTGGCGGAGTCTGAGGAGGCCGAACGCGATGGCATCGAATGAGAGTCTGAGTCAGCGTAGGTTCGTTCTGAACAACGGCAGCGGTGCGATCCCGGCGCTGGGGTTTGGAACATCGCTTTCCGATCGCACCAAGACGCGGGATGCCGTCAGGGCCGCGGTCGAGGTGGGGTTTCGCCACCTCGACGCCGCCGAGCGGTACCGCAACGAAGCCGAGGTCGGCGTGGCGCTCAAAGAGTTGTTCGCCGACGGGGCGGTCCGCCGCGACGACCTGTTCGTGACGACGAAACTGTGGAACAACAACCATCGCCCGGAACGGGTCAAGCCCGCGCTGCAGGCCAGCCTGGACAGGCTCGGGCTCGACGCGGTCGACCTGTACCTGGTGCACACACCCTTCGCGTTCCAGCCCGGCGACGACCAGGATCCCCGCGACATCCACGGGGCCGTCGTGTACGACAACGGGGTGACGTTGCAGGAAACGTGGGCGGCGATGGAGGCCCTCGTTGACGAGGGCCTTGCGCGGGCGATAGGCCTATCCGATATCGACGCCGAGGGCACCCGAGAGGTCGTCGACACCGCGCGAATCACGCCGGCGGTCGTGGAGGTCGAGTCGCACCCGTACCACCCACAGTGGGAACTGCACGAATTGTGCAAGACGCACGGGATCATCCTGTTGGCGTTCGCGGCACTGGGGCATGCGCTGGAACCACGACTGCTCGATGACCCGCTCGTTGTCTCGATCGCCCGCCGTCTCGGCAAGACTCCCGCGCAGGTCCTGCTGGCCTGGGGAATTCAGCGCGGCACCGCAGTTCTGACGGCATCCGTGACGCCGTCACGCATCAGCGAGAACTTCGATGTCACTGCGCTGCCCGACAGCGCGATCCACGAGATCAACGAACGTCTGCAAACCCGTTACCGGTTCAATTCCGTCGTCGACGCCGGAGAACCGGGATTCGTCGAGGTTCCCCAAGGCAGTTGAGAGCAACGTTCTCGCCGCGACCGAGGTGATTGTGATGAGCCATTCCTCGCCAGAGCTGGTGACGGTTCGGGGCAGGGCTGCCGCGGCGGGCTTCCACCCCGGCGAGCTGGCCGTTCAACGACAGGCCGGCGTCGAGGCGCAGGCCGCCCGGCTCGCGCCCATGCTAAGCCGCGGCCAATTGCGCACCGGGACAGCCGAATTCGTTTCCACGGCAACATTCGCGGCCATGGCCGCCCGGGACCGGACCGGGCGGCTTTGGATCTCGCCGCTACTCGGGCCATCGGGCTTCCTGCGGGCCGCCTCGCCGACCACGCTGGAGATCAACACGCGACTGCCGAGCGCGGACCCCCTCCATGGCCTACGTCGCGGGCAGCCGGTGGGCGTCGTCGTCATCGACTTCATCGCCCGGCGGCGCGTTCGTATCAACGGGTCCCTCACCTCTAGCGAGGCGGGCCGGCTGACCATCAACGTCGACCAGGCCTACGGCAACTGTCCCCAATACATCCAGCAGCGCCGCGTACACATCGATGGACCGCATGACGACGACCGAGCGCAGCTGTATCGCGGAACTTCGTTGCGGCCCGAGGACATTCACATCATCGAGGCCGCCGACACGTTCTTTCTGGGTACCACCCATGCCACCGCCGGCAACGACGCCTCGCACCGCGGTGGCGCCCCCGGGTTCGTTCGCGTTACATCAAATAGCTTGTGGTGGCCCGACTATCCCGGAAACAACATGTTCAACAGTTTCGGCAACCTCCGCGCGGACCCCACCGCGGCTCTGCTGTTCTTGGATTTCCGCGCCGGCGTCACGCTTCAGCTCTCGGGCAGCGCGAGCGTCCGCTGGGACGACCACACCGCCGGTGACGACGCCCAGACCGGACGCCGCGTCCACTTCATCCCCCAGCAGGTGATCGCCACGGCGCTACCGTCGTTCGCCGAGACCGACCACGCCCCATACCCGAGAAACCCACCGCTGACTCAGTGACGACACAGGACTCAGACGTCTTGCGGGCGCGCAACCACCGCGGCGGCCCCGCGCGCTAGGCGGGCGACGACGTATCGACGGCGTACGTCTGATTGAACCGGGGCCGCCGCTTTTCCAGGAACGCCGTGAGGCCCTCGGCCATGTCGGGGCTGCCCAGTGTGGCGTGAACGGCGGCTCGCTCGTCTCGCAACGACTCGCCCAGGGTTTTGGACCCACTTGTCACCAGACACCGCAACATGTTGGCCACGGCGATCCTCGGTTGCGCCGCCAATTCTTCGCCGAGATCAATTGCCCGCTGCTTGAGTTCGGCGTTGGGCCAGACCTCGGTGACCAGACCAAGCGACAACGCTTCGGGACCCGATATGGTCTTGGCGCGCAGGATCAGGTCGATCGCCCGGTCCCGACCGATGCGCCGCACCAGGCGCGCGCTGCCGCCCCAGGCGGGAACGGTGCCCAGATGCAGCTCCGGCAGGCCGATTTTGGCGCCGTCGGAGGCGGCGAGCCGGAAATGACAGGCCAGCGGTAGTTCCAGCCCGCCCCCCAGGCAGTTGCCGAAGAGCGTCGCGATCCACGGTTTGTCCATGTTCTCGATCGCCGACAGCACCCGGAGGCGCTGGTCGAAAATCGCGTCGAGCCGGGCGGGATCACCCATCGAGCCGGCAATTTCTTTGAGGTTCATGCCGACCGAGAAGTTCTCGTCGCCCGCCGCGGTGAGGACGACGGAGCGGATCCGCTCGTCGGTGGCGATGTCGCCGACGAGTGGCTCCAAAGCGTCCATGAACGCCAACGACATCCGATTGAAAGGAGCGTCGTCGATCGTCACGATCGCGACCGCGCCGCGCTTCTCGTAGGTGAGGCCGCGTCCGGTCATCGGTCGCTCGCTCGGTCACCGAAAGCGATGACCTTGCCGCGGTTGATGGATACCCAGTCGCGGGCCTCCAGGTACGGGCGGAAGGTCTCGGCGATGCGCTGTTCGTCGGCGGGCGTCTTCGGCCGCTGCAATTCGTACAGATGGGGGAACTCGGTCCAGGCGGCGACGGCGTCCCACAGCCGCACCGCGGCCTCGCCGGTGGGCGGATCGATCAGCACCGGCCCGAACAGGCACTGCCCGTCGGGGAAGAAGAGCGTGGGCACGCCGTAGCCGCCGGCTTCGACCACACGCTGGTGATCGGCCATCACCTCGTCGCTGGTTGTCGGATCGGCGATCGCCTGGTCGACGAGTCCGGGATCGAAACCGAGCTCCTGCAGCAGGTGCCGGGCGACGGCTTTCTCGTGCGGTTTGTGGCCCTCGACATGCAGTGCGCGGCCGGCGCGTTCGTACCACGCGTCCACGTCGGCCATCGCGGTGCGACGCAGCAGCGCCCCGATGCGCATCATCGACCAGCCGTACGACCACTCCCGCTCCCACGGGTGCTTCTTGCCTTCCTGGCGGTTGATCTCCTCCAGGCTGAAGAAGCGCCAGTTGACCGTCAGGCCCGTCAGATCTCGCACTTCGCGGATCCACCGCGACGTCTGGTAGGCGTACGGGCACATGACGTCGAAGTGGAAGTCGACGGAAGCCGGGCGGCCAGTCACATCGTGAACCTCAGGTTGCGGGCGGCGCGGTCGCCGATCTCGTCATCGCCCTTCCAGGTGACCGCGCCGGAGTCGATCTGCGCCTGCGGATCGATGCGGCCGCAAGCGAGTTGGATGAAGGTGGTGGAGTCGGTGCTCAGCGTGGCGTCCGGGTTGTCCAGGTGGTCGACCTTCTTCGCACGCCCGTCCACGGCGACGTGCAACTCGCGGGAGATCGGTCCGGTGAGGCGGAAGGTGATGCTCTTTCCGTCGGGCAGGCCCACCTTCTTGCCGACGATGTAGCCGAGCGAGCCCTCCACCTCGGCCAGCGCGATCTCGGCCCCGACGCCGGTGTCGTCGGTCTTGCGGCCGAGCGGAGTGGTGATGTCGCGCTCGTGCACCCAGAAGTCGAAGACCCGGATGTGCAGGAACCGCCCGTAGGTGCCGGGGCCGACCGGCGTCCACGACGGGCGCGCGAGGTCGGCATCCGTCAGCGCCGCCAGATCACGGCGTCGACGGTCGTAGACCGCGCGTACCGCCTCGACATAGGCGGCGCCTTCCGCGTCGGCGTCGCGCAGGAACTCGGCGGCCTTCTCGAACGGGGGCGGGGTCTTGTCATCGTCGGGCAGCCAGCCGGCCAGGACCGCCTCGATGCTGGTGACGTGATTGACGACGTCGCGGACGGTCCAGTCCGGGCACAGTGACTGCGCCCGCCACTCGTCGTCGCCGAGGTCGTCGCACAGGGCTTCGAACGAGGCATAACAGGCCTGCAGGGCGCCGGCGATCCTGCTCACGCTCCCGGCTTCGGTTGTTGTCAACGTCGTCGTCTCCTTTGCGAAGGGACTCCGGGTGGGGATGCCGGAGGGCGCAGTTGGGCGTTCGGTCCGGCCGGTGGCTGGGCCGACGCGCCTTCCCCACGACCATCGGTCATACCTGACAGGATTGGCAAGGTTTTCCAACGCAAGAATCTATCTGTCGCGGGGAGCGCACGGCCGACCAGTCTGCCCTTGCTCGCCACGCGTGGTGCGCCGCCGATCGAGCGTGGGGTGCAGCTTCTGGCTCGCGCCGCTGCCCGGCTGAGGGTGGAAAGCGTTGTGCGCCTTTCGCTAGCCGCAATCGCCACGCCGACGCAACCGGAGGCGCGCTCGCGCGGGATCTCGCCCGGGCGGCCTGCCGGTACGTCGGTTTCCCCGCCCGCGCGGGACCGTGCCCGCGTGCTGGCGGCCAGACGTCCGCGATCCCGAGCCGGACAAGCCCCGGCGGTTGCGCGGGAGCGAAAAGTGGGTAGACAACGCGATGGCGCCGGGCTTGCCAATTTGCAGCGGTCACTAGTCGGAAGGCGGGATCGGATGGGGGATCACGAGGGAGGCCGGTGGGACGTGGCCGTCAAGGACGACGCGGTCTACATTCAGCGCGTCTCTGATGACGACAAGCAGTTGTTCGAGGACTCGTTGGCGTCCGACGAGGCCCGCGAACTGGCCGGGCTGTTGACGAAATTCGCCGACAAGGTGGACCGGTCCGACGACTCCGAGGATTCCGAAGACTCCGAAGACTCCGAAGACTCCGAAGACTCCGAAGACTCCGAAGGCGACGAGTCCGACGACGACGAGTCCGACGACGACGATTCGGATTAACCCCGGGCGCGGGACTGCGCCACGGCCGGCAGCGAGTCGCACCGACACTCAGGGCCGCGACCCGCCGCCGCGACTTCCCCAGCGTCGGCTGCGCCGAGTTTGACGTCGGGCAATGCAGAATGACGTGGTGGTGGCGACCACGGAAGCGGCGGGCAGCGGGTAGTGGGCTCGTCGCTGAAGGGGTGCTGACAGGCACGGGTTCGGCTTCCACACGCCGGCGCTGCTGACCGTCGTCGGTCTGGCCGGGCCGCTGCTGGCCTCGTCCTCGGCGGCACCGGCCGTGCCGATCATCGATTCGCTGGGATTGCGGGGACCCGACGTGTTGTCCGTGACGGCCCAGATCGCGGTCGCCGACACCGCGTGTATTGTGTTGCTGCCGTTGGTGATCGACGTCCGGCGCGTCCCTGCCGCGGCCCTGGGTGCGCTGGCGGTTGCCGCGCTGGCGGCGGTGTTCTTCGCGCTGCTGCGCGCTGTCGACCGCCGGGGCCGGCAGGAGCACCTGCTGGCTGTGGGGGAGCCGGCGGCCCTGATGTTCGGCGCGCTGCTGACGATCGCCGCCACCTCCATCACGGGCGCGCTGGCCGCACGTGGCGCCGCGCCGATGGGACCACCCAGGTCAAGGAGGCCGGGAGCTCGCCACCGGCCCCCGTGTGACCAAAGGCCCTTCGCGCCGGGACCTCGGCACGCTCGCCGGGCGACCGAAGCACTTCCGGCCGGTTCCGTTCGGCCCTAGGGGCCGGGCCGCGAGAGTGGTCCGATGGAGCCTTCAGGCTGATCGAGGAGGCCGCGATGAAGTTTCCGGGCTATCGAGGGGAACCTGGGCACACCGTCCGGAAGGCGAGGCCAACGGCGAGACCAACGGAGAAGCCAACGACGACCATGTACTGCGTCACCGACCGATTGCACTGCGAGCGCACGGTGCACTGTCCCGGCAACCAGATCGCACCCATCGTTGCGGCGTGGCTGGCGGAGCTGGGTGTCCACAGCCCCCTGGTCGACGATCTGGCGCGCGCGGCGTGCGTCGGCGACTGGGCCGCGGCGTACGCCGTCGGTGAACAGCTGTCCATCGATGTGACCCTCGTGGCCGCGGCGTAGCCGGGGAAGGGAATCGTCATGCCCCCCTCGCTGTGCATTGGCACAAAGTCCCTTCGGCTAGAGCCGTCATGCCCTCGTGCGGACCGCCCCGAGGACGCGATTCTGGGAGACACTCAGCTTGACCGAAGGGAGCGAAAGCTATGAACGCGCGCTTTCCGGATCAGGGGACAATTCAGACGGCCCTGACGCTGGCGGGTCGTGCGCCGTCGGTGCACAACACCCAGCCGTGGGGGTGGCGCGTGGACACGGCGAGCCTGCACCTCTACTCCGACCCGGGCCGGCAGCTGCCCCACACCGACCCCGACGGCCGCGACCTGATGCTGAGTTGCGGCGCGGCCCTGCATCACTGCGCGGTGGCCTTCGCCGCCGTCGGGTGGCGGTCCAAGGTGACCCGGCTGCCGAACCCGGCCGACCCCAATCACCTCGCCGCCATCGAGCTGTTGCCCTATCCCGCCGACGCCGTCGACATCGCTCTCGCCGCGGCGATCCCGCGGCGACGAACGGACCGGCGTTACTTCAGCCACTGGCCGGTACCCGTCGGCGACATCGCGTTGATGGCCGCGCGGGCGGCCCGCCACGGGGTGACGCTGTGCCGCGTCGAGGACATGGACAACCTGCACGACATCGTGGTGCGCTCCGTGCAGGACCACCTCAACCACGAGTACATGGCCGAGCTCACCGCGTGGAGCGGGCGCTACGCATCGGTCGCGGGCGTTCCCGCCCACAACACGCCGGCGCCGGACCCGAGCGCGAAAATTCCGGGCCGGCTGTTCGCCGGTCCGGTGCTGCCCATGCCGTCGGACTCGTCATCGGCCGACGACAACGCCGTCGTGCTGGCGCTGGGAACCCGGTACGACGACCGCATGGCACGCCTGCGCGCCGGGGAGGCAACCAGCGCCGTCCTCCTCACGGCGACGTCGATGGGCCTGGCGAGTTGCCCGGTCACCGAACCGCTGGAGACAACCGAAACCCGTGACGCCGTCCGCGCGGACGTCTTCGGGGACACCGACTATCCGCAAATGCTGCTCCGGGTGGGCTGGGCGCCGATCAACGCCGACCCGCTGCCGGCGACGCCGCGACGTGAACTCTCCGATTTCGTCGAATGGCACGCCGATCACGACCAGCACGTCGCCCACTAAGACCGGCCGGAAGCCGGTGGAATCCATGGGAGTTGGGATGCAGACCTTCTCGGTGGACCCGCGCCGTTGGGCAGTGGCCCGCATCGTGGGGCGCAACCCGTTGCTGCGGCGCACCGACCGCCTCGAGGCCTTGGTCGTGTCGCTGGCGGTGTTCGCGTCGCTGGTGGCTGTACCGCTGAGCGGTGTGGCGGGCGCGACCGTCTACGGCGCGCGCGAGCGCCTCTACGCGCAGGAGTCGCATGAGCGGCACCGCGTCACCGCAACGGTCACCGAAACCATGGTCGAGGGCTCGGGCGCGACCGTCGTGCGTGCGACGTGGCCCGGACCGACCGGCGCGCGCACCGGCACCTTCGAACTGGCCCGGGCGGCCAGGGCGGGACAGTCGTTCGAGATCTGGGTGGGCAAGGACGGCACGGCGGGATTCCCGCCGACCCCGCAGTGGCATGCCGTCTTCGATGCGGTCGTCCTGGCGGGGGCGGCGCTGCTGATCGCGGGCTTTGCGCTGCTGACGTTCGTGGCCGCCGTCTGTTCGCGGCTCAATCGGGCGCGCGACTGCGCGTGGGAGCGCGAGATCAGGTCCCTGGTCGAAGACGGTGGCCGGACCAACCGGTAATGAAAACTGCCCTGTTCGAGTCGCCTGTCGCCCCAACCCCAATACAGCACAGCCGAATCAGGCGGATGATGTGTCGATGAGCTCCGACGCAGCGCTGTTTGACGCCGCCGCCCTGCATCGCCTGGTCGAGGTCCTGATCGAGCGCGGGTACCGCGTGGTCGGCCCGACGTTGCGCGACAACGCGATCGTGCTCGACGAACTCGAGTCGGCCGCCGATTTGCCGCGAGGGTGGGGGGTCGACGTCGCGCCGGGGCAATACCGGCTGCGCCGGCGCGACGACGACGCGGCGTTCGGGCACTCGTCGGGACCGCAGTCGTGGAAGCAGTTCCTGCACCCGCCGCGCCGCCGGCTGTGGTCGGGAAACCGGGACGGGACCGTGGATTCGGAGGAGGAGCCCCCGCGCTACGCCTTCCTCGGCGTGCGCGGCTGCGACCTCGCCGCGATCGCGACCCTGGACCGGGTGCTCGGCCGCGGGCAGGTTCCCGACGACTCGTTCGTGCAGCGCCATCGGCGGGCGTTCGTGGTCGCGGTCAACTGCACGGAGCCGGGTGGGCTGTGCTTCTGCGCCTCGATGGGCACCGGCCCCGCCGCCGGGCCGGGCTACGACCTTGCCCTCACCGAACGCGTCGGGGCACTTCACGGCCTCGAGGATGGGGCCGTGAGCTACCTCGTGGACGTCGGCACACCCGAAGGCGCCGACGTGCTCGCCGCGGTGCCACACCGGCCCGCCGACGAGGCGGAGGTCGGCTCCGCGCGCGCCGAGGTCGAAGCGGCTTCGCAGCGCATGGGACGCCGGATGCCGGAAACCGACCTGCGCGACCTGCTGATCTCCTCGCGGGAATCCCCGCAGTGGGAGGAGGTGGCCAGTCGCTGCCTGACCTGCGGCAACTGCACGATGGTCTGCCCGACCTGCTACTGCACCAGCACCGAGGACGTCAGTGACCTGACCGGCAACCACGCCGAACGCTGGCAGCACTGGGCGTCGTGCTACGAGTTCGACTTCACCTACGTGCACGGCGGCGGCAGCGTGCGCCAGTCGGGCGCGTCGCGGTACCGGCACTGGCTGACCCACAAGCTGGGCACCTGGCACGACCAGTTCGACATGTCCGGGTGTGTGGGCTGCGGGCGGTGCATCGCGTGGTGCCCCACCGGCATCGACATCACCGAGGAAATGAACAAGATGGCCCGCGATGATTGACGCGGGGACTGACACGCACATGGCGCCGGTGCCGTACCGGGTGCGCGACCGCGTGGTGGAAAGCCACGATTCGGCGACGCTGTGCCTCGAGCCCCTCGGCAAAGCGTTGCCGGCACCGCTGCCCGGAGAGTTCATGATGCTCTATGCATTCGGCGTGGGCGAGGCGGCGATCTCGGTCAGCGGCGACCCCACCGTCACCGACGGCTCGATCACGCACACCATCCGCGCGGTCGGGGCGGTCAGCCGCGCGCTGCACGACGCGCAGCCGGGCAGCTTCGTGGGGGTGCGGGGCCCCTTCGGCACCAGTTGGGGGCTCGACGAAGCCGCGGGGCGCGACCTGGTGATCGTCGCGGGCGGCGTGGGACTGTGTCCGCTGCGCCCACTGGTGCTTGGGGCGTTGGCCCGGCGCTCCCGGTACGGCAGGGTGACGCTCATCGCGGGCGCCCGCTCCAGGTCGGACTTCGTGTACACCGACGAGCTGGAGAAGTGGGCCGACGACCCGCGGATCGAACTGCATGTCACCGTCGACGTTCCGGTGCGGGGCTGGCACGGCGAAGTCGGCCTCGTCACCGAGCCGCTGCGCCGGCTCGCGCTCGACCCCGGGCGCACCACCGCGTTCCTGTGCGGGCCCGAGCCCATGATGAGGTTCGCCGCAGAGGCGTTGGCGGCCAAGGGCGTCGCCCTCCGCAACATCCGGGTCTCGCTGGAACGCAACATGCAATGCGGGGCCGGCTGGTGTGGCCACTGCCAGCTGGGGCCGCTGCTGGTGTGCCGCGACGGTCCCGTCGTCGGCTACGACGTCGCCGGCCCCCTACTGCGAGTCAAGGAGCTGTAGATGAGTCCCAGCCTGGCCGTCTGGAAGTTCGCGTCCTGCGACGGTTGTCAGCTGACCCTGCTGGACTGCGAGGACGAGTTGCTGACGCTGGCCGACCAGGTGCAGATCGCCAACTTCGCCGAGGCGTCCAGCACCGTCGTCGACGGCCCCTACGACGTGTCGCTGGTCGAGGGCTCCGTCACCACCCGCCACGACGAGCAGCGCATCCGCGAGATCCGGGAGCAGTCAGGGGTTTTGGTCACGATCGGCGCATGCGCGACGGCCGGGGGAGTGCAGGCGTTGCGAAATTTCGCCGACGTCGACGAGTTCACCTCCGTCGTCTACGCCCGACCCGACTACATCGACACGCTGGCGACCTCCACCCCGTCGTCAGCGCACGTCAAAGTCGACTACCAGATCCCGGGCTGCCCCATCGACCGCGGTCAGTTGCTCGACACCCTGGCGGCCCTGCTGATCGGACGCAAACCCCGCCTCCCGGCCAAGACGGTGTGCACCGAATGCAAGATGCGGGGGGTCACGTGCGTTCTGGTCGCCGACGGCACCCCGTGCCTGGGCCCGGTCACGCACGCCGGCTGTGGGGCGTTGTGCCCCAGTCACAATCGCGGCTGCTACGGCTGCTTCGGCCCGGCGGCGACGCCCCGGATCGCGACGCTCATCCCGCTGCTGCGCCGCGACGGGATGTCCGACGGCGCCGTCGACCGGGTGTTCTCCACGTTCAACGTCGCGACGTTCTCATCCGAGCGGAGCAAGCAGTGACGCGGGAGAACCGCACGCTCAGCGTCGGCACGCTGACGCGGGTGGAAGGCGAAGGAGCGCTGCGCGTCGTGCTGAAGGACGGTGCGCTGGACAGCGTCGAGCTCAACATCTACGAGCCGCCGCGGTTTTTCGAGGCGTTCCTGCGCGGACGCGCCTACACCGAGCCGCCCGACCTGACCGCCCGGATCTGCGGGATCTGTCCCGTCGCCTACCAGATGAGTGCGTGCAACGCGATCGAAAGCGCCTGCGGCGTCGAGCTCGAACCCGAACTCGTCGCGCTGCGCCGGCTGCTGTACTGCGGCGAGTGGATCCACAGCCACATGCTGCACATCTACCTGCTGCACGCACCGGACTTCCTCGGCTACCCCGACGCGATCGCGATGGCGCGCGACGAGCGCGACATCGTCGAACGCGGGCTGCGGCTGAAAAAGGCGGGCAACCACCTGATGGACTTCGTCGGCGGGCGCGCGATCCACCCGATCAACGTCCGCCTGGGCGGGTTCTACTCGGTGCCCACCCGCAGCCAATTCGCGCCGATCGCCGAGCAGTTGCGCCGGGCGCTCGACGACGCGGTCGCGACCGTGGAGTGGGTGGCCGGGTTCGAATTCCCCGACCTGCGACTCGACCACGAGATGATGGCGCTGAGCCAAGACGGCCGCTACCCGATCGAGAACGGGGTCATCGCGCGCAGCGCCGGGCCGACCTTTCCGGTGCCCGAGTTCCTCGAGCACGTGCGCGAGTCCCAGGTGCCCCATTCCACCGCCCTGCACGCCACGCTCGACGGCGGCCGCTACCTGACCGGGCCGTTGGCGCGCTACTGCCTCAACTCGTCGGCGCTGTCGCCGATCGCCGCCCAGGCGGCCGCCGCGGCCGGGCTCTCGCCCGAATGCCGAAACCCGTTCCGCAGCATCATCGTCCGCGCCGTCGAGGTGGTCTACGCGATCGAGGAGGCACTGCGCATCATCGACTCCTACCAGCGCCCGGCGCGACCCTTTGTCGAGGTCTCGCCGCGCGCGGGCGTCGGGCACGGTGTCAGCGAGGCGCCCCGCGGTTTGCTTTATCACCGTTACGAGATCGACTCGGCCGGTTTGGTGTCCGCGGCGACGATCATCCCGCCGACATCACAGAACCAGGCGGCCATCGAGGCCGACCTGGCGCGCCTGGTCTCCGACAATCTCGCGCTCGACGACGCGGCGCTGACGACCCTGTGCGAGCGGGTGATTCGCAGCTACGACCCCTGCATCTCCTGCGCGGCGCATTTCCTGACGCTGACGGTGCACCGGGGGTGACCGGCGGCCGGAGGGCCACCGTCGTGGTAGGCCTCGGCAATCCCTATCGGCGCGACGACGGCGTGGGCGTCGCGGTCGCTTCCGCGCTGCACGACATGGCGCTGCCGAATGTGATTGTGAGCACTGGCATCTCGGACCCGATGGGCCTCGTCGAGGCCTGGTCGGGCGCCGGGCTGGCCATCGTGATCGACGCCGCGGTCGCGGCCCCGCCGGCGCCCGGACGCGTGCGCCGCTGCACCCTCGCCGAGCTGCGGACCGGGGGTGCAGGGTTGAGCTCGCACGGCGTGGATGTCGCGCAGGCCCATGAGCTTGCCGACGCCCTGGGCCGGGCGCCCCGAAAGCTGGTGGTGCTCGCCGTCGAAGTGGCCGACACGGGACACGGCACGGGGTTGACCCCGCGCGTCGCGCGTGCGGTGCCGGAAGTGGTCCGCCTGGTGTCAGCGGAGATCGGGCGCGCCGATGCCGAAACCTAGTGCGGCGACGCGCCGAACGGCCCCGACGTGCCCGTGCCTGAGCGAGGGGCCGGCCCGTGTCTGACCGGCGCGTGATCGCCCGCGGACGCCAACGGGTCCTGGTGCGAGCCGACATCCCCGCGGTCCGCGTCGTCAGCATCGCGCTGCTGGTGTGCGTCCTGGTGTGGTCGGCGGTCCTCGTCGCGCGCGAGCGCCTCGGCCATGACCAGGCGGGGGCGGGCCGGTTCGGGTGGTCGGCGGCGCTACTCGTCGCGGTCGCCCTGATCGCGCGCGGCATCTTCCTGGGCCGCCCCGTGACCACCGGGCATGCCATGACGGCGGCCGCCGTCCTCGGCGGGGGTGTGCTCGCGCACCTCTTGGGGTTCGGCGCGCTCGGCAACCTGCTGGTCGCGGGCACCGGGCTGGCGCTGATGTCGCCCACCACGGCCCGCCCGCAACCGGAGCTGCTGGATCGGGTGTGGGCGCTGGTCGATGCCACCCCGGGGGACGCGCTGGCGCCCTTCGCCATGCACTCGAGCAAGAGCTACCACTTCAGCGCCGACGGCACCGCCGCGATCGCCTACCGCACCCGGCTCGGGTTCGCCGTCGTCAGCGGCGATCCCATCGGTGATCGCACCCGATTCGGCGAACTGGCCGTCGATTTCGTCCGCATGTGCCGTGGCCGCGGCTGGCAGGTCATCGTGTTGGCCTGCGCAGAGCGGCACCTCGGGCTGTGGGGCAGGGAGACGGTCGGGCAGCCGATGCTGGCGGTGCCGATGGGGCGCGACGTGGTGGTCGACGTCCGCCGCTTCGCCCTGACCGGCCGCCGGTACCGCAACCTGCGGCAGGCGGTGCAGCGCACCCGCAATGCGGGGGTCACCACGGAGATCGTCGACGAACAGCGACTCGCCCCCGCCCTGGCGGCCGAGTTGACCGAGGTGCTCTACGCCGCGCACCGGGCCGCCCGCACCGAACGCGGTTTCTGCATGAACCTGGACGGCGCCCTGCAGGGTCGCTTCCCCGGTGTCCGGCTGGCCATCGCCCGCGACCGCGGCGGGCGCGTGGTGGCCTTCCACCGATACGCGACCGCCGGCGCGGGCTCGGAAGTGAGCCTCGACGTGCCCTTCCGCCGTCCGGACGCCCCCAACGGCGTCGACGAACGGCTCACCGTCGACATGATCGCAGAGGCGAAAGGTCAAGGGGCGCTGCGGCTCTCGCTGGCTTTCGCGGCGTTCCCGGAGATCTTCGAATCCAGAAAAGGCGGCGCCGACCCGGGCCTGCCGCAGCGGGTGGCACTTCGCCTGATCCACCTGCTGGACCCGCTGATCCGGCTGGAGTCGCTCTACCGGTATCTGCGCAAGTTCCACGCGCTGGCGGAGCGGCGCTATGTGTTGCTGTGCGCGCATCACATTCCGGCCGCGCTGCTGGTGTTGTTGTCGCTGGAATTCCTGCCGCGCAAGAGATGAGCAAGCGCGGCGCGCTCGCGCCGGCTCAGTCCTCCGACGGCGCGCCGAACCGGAACCGGCGGCCGGTGACCGTCTCGGGAATGATCCGCACGAAGTGGGACTTCTCCGACGCGTTCGTCCACGGCAACACCTGAGCCCGTTCGGCTTCCTCGATCTCCTCGTAGCTGCGAAGCGAACGCGCGTTGCCCTTGACGATCACGCTCCAGCCCTCGGCGACGTTGTGATCGTCGACCTCGAAGAGCACGCGGTGGTTGATCGCGGTGCTGACCAGCTTGGTGCCCTCCGCGGTGCGGAACAGCACGGTGCGCCGCTGCACGGCGTAGTTGACGGGGAAGATCTCGGGTTGGCCGTCGACGCTGGTGACCAGGCGTCCCAGCGACACGCCCGCCAGCAGGTCCCAGCATTCGTGCACCGGCAGGATGTTGGACCCGTCACCGCTCACCGACATCAGCCATCCCCTCGCTCGCCATGCCTGTCATAGCGACGAGGGTATTGGACGCGTCCGTCCTTGGCGGCTGCCGAAGGTCCCGCGTCGCAGGGACCAAAGTTGCTTTGCGCCATGCGACGCGGCGGGTTGGCACGGCGGAGGGGTTGCCATCACGATTGATTCACGAACCGGGTGTGGCCGGTCGAAGCAACGCCCGGCGTTGCCCGGGGCTCAGCGGACGTGTAGAACGTCGTGCAACGGGCGCCGCGGGGTGGGCGCCGGAGACTTCTCCGTCGCGGGGGCCAACCCGGCGCGGATCAGAACCTGCGGGTGCCCGCCTTCGTCGAGCATGCTGCGCACCAGGTCGCGGCTCTCCTCCAGTTCGATCAGGTGCGTCAGCGTGCAGGTGGCCATGAACGCCGTCGTGCACTCCAGCAGCACGGTCGACAACGCCTCGCCGCATCGCAGGACGTCGGCCCGGGTGTCGTGCGGGGTCGACAGCACGAGAATCTTCGACCAGTCCGCCTTGACCTCCGGGCGCCGGTCCTGGTGGCCGCGGACCGGGAACTCGCGCCCCACGTCGACCCGGTGCCGCTCGGTGTCGGACGCGAGCGCGCCGGGCGGCACACCTTCGGTCAGGACGAAAGGTGAGGTCCACCATTCCAGCTCGGTGTGATAGGACGCGTCGGCGCGGCGGAAGTCCTCGGTGAGCTGCGATGCCTTGGCCAGTTGCGGGCGGGCGTCGTCGGTCAGCACGTCGAGCAGCACGGCGCTGTCGCGGATCGCGCCGCGCACAACGGGTTCGAACAGCTCCCAATAGGTGGGCAGGCCCAGCGGCAGCCGGTCGGTCCTGCGTTGCAGGATCGCCTCGGCGTGGTCGCGGTGTGCGCCGGTGACCTCGGGGGCGGGGACGAATTCGATCGATGCGAGGTGGTCCGGGTCGTGCGGGTCGGGAAACCGCGTGATCCGCGAGTCCCAGCCCGCCGCAAGCATGGCGACACGGAGGTGGTCCAGTACGACGCCGCAACTGATGAGCGTTTCGCGGCCCGAGCTGTCCGTGCCCGGCACCGTCCGGTGCCGGTCGACGAACAGCTGCAACGCCCCGTCCTCGGTCACCCACCGCCACGGCTGGCTGTTGTGCACCGACGGGGCGCGGCACGCCAGCTGTACGGCATTCCTGATGACCTGGGTGTCCGGCGCCGTACGCATCATCTCAACCTTTGAATCTCGGTGTGCACCTCGACGCTACCGAGGCGGCGACGTCGGCCGGTAGGGTGGTTCGTCCCCCGGCAGGGTCCATTCGACGCCGACGTCTATCGGTCGGCCGAGGCGTTCTTCTCCACGTAGCCCACGACGTCGGACAGCGTCCGCAGCGACGCGTAGTCCGCTTCCGGGATGTCGACGTGCAGCCGCTTGTGGATGCCGCGCAGGAAGCTGAGCCAGTCCATCGAGTCGAGGTCGACCTGGTCGCGCAGCAGCTCGTCGTCGCTGATGTCGTCGGGCTCCACTTCGGGGGCGATGGTGGTCAGCACGGACAACACCACAGCGCGGGTGTCTTCATTGGTCGTCATGGCACATCACTTTCTTCATGTCCAACTTCTCCAGTCACTTCTCCAGGAGGTCGGGCTCGCCGAGCAGCTCGTTGATTGCGGTCAGGAACAGCGCGCCGCGGTGGCCGTCGCTGGCGCGGTGGTCGCCGGCGAGGGTGGCCTGCACCGTCGGCACGATCCGGATTCCGTTGTCGATGACCCGCACCCGCTGGGCGGGCCTGCCGAACCCGACGATCGCCACCTGCGGCGGGTAGATCACCCCGAAGACGCTGTCGACGCCCTGATCACCGAGGTTGGTGACCGTGATCGTGGGATCCGACATCTCCGAACTCCGCAACGAGAACGAACGCGCCCGCGCCACCAGGTCGGTCAGGTCGTCCATCAGCTCGTCCAGCTTCTTCTCGGGCACGTCGTGGATGGCCGGCGCGACCAGCCCGCCGCCGCGCAGCGAGATCCCGACACCGACGTGCACCCCGGTCGCGGGCTCGAACCCCTCTTCACGCCAGAACCCGTTGAACTCGCCGAATTTCTGCGCGGCCAGGCCGACGGCCTTCAAGAGCAGGACGGCCGGCAGCACGCGTTCGTCGATGGAGCGCTGCGCGTTTCGCGCGGTCAGCCAGCCCAGCGCGGCCTCCAGGTTGATCTCGTCGGCGAGGTAATAGTGCGGGATCTCCCGCTTGGACCGGCTCATCGCGGCCGCGATCGACTTCCGCATCTGCGTGGCGCGGTCCGCCGCCGTGATTTTGGCCGGCTGCTTGCCGGGCTGCTTGGCGGCCTGCTTGGCGGCCTGTTTGGCGGACGCCGCAGAACTTGTCGCGGCGGCGTGTTCGACGTCGTTGATGGTCACGGCACCCTGTGGGCCGGTGCCGCTCACCGCGTCGATGTCGACGCCGAGGCTCGCGGCCAGGCGGCGCGCGGCCGGCGACACCCAGCGGCGCCGTCCGGGAGTGGTTGGGGCAGCGGGCCTCCCGGGTGCGGTCGCCGGCGCCGGCGCCTCCGCGACCTTGGTCGCGGCCCGCGCGGGCGCCCGGCCGACCGGCTTCCCGGCCTGCTCGCCCGGCTCCAGCAGGGTGGCCAACGGCGTTCCGACCTGGACGGTTTCACCGACTCCGACGAGCAATTCGCCGACCGTACCCTCGTGCCAGCATTCGATTTCGACCGCGGCCTTGGTGGTTTCGACGACCGCCACGATCTGGCCGCGGCTCACCTTGTCGCCCGGTTTCACCAGCCATTCGTTCAGGGTGCCCTCGTCCATGTCGGAACCCAGGGCGGGCATGGTGAATTCGATCATGGCCGGTCCCCGAAGAGGCCGTGCACGGCCGCGACGATATCGGCGGTCTGCGGCAGGGCCGCCTGCTCCAGGTGCTTCGCGTAGGGAATGGGCACCTCGGCACTGCACACGCGGGCGACCGGCGCGTCCAGGTCGTAGAACGCGCCCTCCATCACGCGCGCGGTGACCTCGGCGGCCAGACTGCCGCTGCGCCAGGCCTCGTCGATCACGACGGCGCGGTGCGTCTTGCGCACGGACTCCAGGACGGTGGCGTCGTCGAGCGGCCGCAGGATCCGCAGATCGATGACCTCGCAGTCGATTCCGGCGAGAGACAGCTCGTTGGCCGCGTCGAGCGCCTTCCACAGCGAGCCGCCGTAGGCCACCAGGGTGACGTCGGTGCCGGCGCGCCGGACCGCCGCGCGCGAGATGTCGGTGGGGGTCAGGGCCTCGACGTCGGCCGAGGTGTTGTACAGCTGAACGTGCTCGAAGATCACCACCGGGTCGGGGTCGGCGAGCGCCGGTCCGAGCATGCCGTAGGCGTCTTCGACGGTCGCGGGAGCGACCACCTTGATGCCGGGGATGTGCGCGTACCACGGCTCGAGGCTGTGCGAGTGCTGCGCGGCGAGCTGGCGGCCGGCCCCCGTGGCCATCCGGACGACCAATGGGACGGAGAACTGCCCGCCGGACATATGGCGCAGCGCGGCAGCGGTATTGACGAGTTGGTCGAGCGCCAGCAGGCTGAAGTTCACCGTCATGACTTCGACGATCGGGCGCAGCCCGTTCAGCGCCGCGCCGATGCCGATTCCGACGAAGCCCAATTCGGACAGCGGCGTGTCGCGGACCCGGTCCGGACCGAACTCCTCCAGCAGGCCCTTGGACGCCGCGTAGGTGCCGCCGTACCTCCCGACGTCTTCGCCCATCAGCACGACGCGCGGGTCGTCGCGCAGGGCGTCGCGAATCCCGTCGTGCACAGCGGTTCGATAGATCGTCTTCATCGCACCGGCTCCGATCCGGGCGTCAGCACATCGCGCTCGAGATCCGCCGCGTCCTCCCACGTTCCGGCCTCCGCAAACGCCACCGCCTCTTCGATCTCGGTCGCGGCCGACTCCTCGATCTCGCGCACGTCGGCCTCGGAAAGCGAGCCGTCACGCAGGCATTGGTCGGTGAAGGACCGGATCGGGTCGCGCTCACGCCACCGCTCGACCTCCGCCTTGTCCCGGTACAGCTCCGGATCGAACATCGAATGCGCCCGGAACCGGTAGGTGCGGAACTCGATGAAGAAGGGTCCACCCGTGTCGCGGACGTGGTCGACGCCCTGCTGCGCGGCGGTGTGGCAGGCCTCGACGTCCATCCCGTCGACGGCCAGCGTCGGGACGCGGTAGGACGCCGCCTTGGCAGAGAGGTCGGTTTGCGACTGCGCCCGGTCCAGCGCGGTGCCCATCGCGTAAAGGTTGTTCTCGCAACAGAACAACACCGGCAGGTTCCACAACGCCGCCATGTTCAGCGACTCGTGAAACGCCCCCTCGGCCACCGCGCCGTCACCGAAGTAGCAGGCGGTCACCCGCTTCTGCTGCAGCATGGCGTCGGCCAGCGCGATGCCCACCGCGAGCGGTAACCCGCCCGCGACGATCGCGTTCCCGCCGTAGAAGCGCTTGGCCGCATCGAACAGGTGCATCGAGCCGCCGCGGCCGCGGGAGCAGCCCTCCTGTTTGCCGAACATCTCGGCCATGATCGAGGTCATCGGGATGCCCCGCAGCAGCGCGTGCGCGTGTTCGCGGTAGGTCGCGACCACCGCGTCGTCATCGGCCAATGCGCGCAGCGACCCGGCTGCGACGGCTTCCTGGCCCACGTAGAGGTGCAGAAAGCCGCGAATCTTGGCCGCGCTGTACAGCTCCGCGCATTTCTCCTCCATGCGGCGCACGCGAACCATGTCCGACAAGAACTCGTGCGCCAGCTTGGTATCGGTCATGACGGCACTCCCTGCGCGTGGTGGGCGGGCTTGCGCTCAACGTGCTCGATGGTTGAGGTATCGCCCTCGGGCAGCCCGAGTTCGCGGGCCTTCAGCAGGCGGCGCATGATCTTGCCGCTGCTGGTGTGGGGGAGGGTGTCGACGAATTCGATTTCCTTGGGCGCCACGGTGGCCCCCAGGCGCTTGCGCGCGTGGCCCAGCAGTTCCAGGCGCAGGGCTTCGTCGCCGACGATGCCGTTCTTCAGCGTGACAAAGGCTTTCACCATTTCACCGGCGGTCGGATCGGGCTTGCCGATGACGGCGGCCTCGGCCACCGCGGGATGGTCGGTCAGCGCGCTTTCCACCTCGAACGGCCCGATCAGGTGGCCCGCCGACTTGATCACGTCGTCTTTGCGCCCGACGAACCAGAAATAGCCGTCGGCGTCCTTTTTCGCGAGGTCGCCGCTGAGGTAGAGCCCGTCGGCGAAGGAGCTGCGGTAGCGCTCCTCGGCGCCCAGGTAGCCGCGGAACATCGACGGCCAGCCCGGCTTGAGCGCCAGCTCACCTTCGACGTCGGGCTCGTCGACGACGGTGATGGTCCCGTCGTCGCCGTCATCGTTGTGGCGCACGATGCATGCCTCCACGCCGGGCAGCGGGCGCCCCATCGAACCGGGCTTGATGTCGAACGCGGGCGTGTTCGCGATCATGATGCCGCCCGTCTCGGTCTGCCACCAATTGTCGTGAATCGGCAGCCCCAGCACCCGTTTTCCCCACCAGACCGCTTCGGGGTTGAGTGGCTCTCCGACACTGGCGATGAAGCGCAGCCGCGGGAAGTGGTATTGCGCGGGGAGCTCCGGGCCGGCCTTGATCAGCATCCGGATGGCCGTCGGCGCCGTGTACCACACCGACACGCCCTGATCCTGCAGGATCCGGTACCACCGCTCGGCGTCGAAGTCCGCCTCGTCGACGATGGAGGTGACCCCGTGCAGCAGGGGACTGATGATGCCGTAGGACGTTCCCGTCACCCAGCCCGGATCCGCTGTGCACCAATACGTGTCGTCGGGGTGCAGGTCGAGCGCGTACAGGCCCGTGACGTAGTGCATGGCGACCGCGCCGTGCACGTGGATGGCGCCCTTCGGCGTGCCGGTGGTGCCGCTGGTGAAGTGCAGCAGCGCCGGGTCGTCGGCGGTGGTCGGTTCGATCGGTGCGTCGTCGTCGGCCGCCTCGAGCCGCTCCCAGAAGTCGAGCGTTCCGTCCGGCGCGTCACCGGCCCCCTGATGCATGGGGCCGCCCTCATCGACGACCAAGACGTGCCGCACCGAGGGCAACCGGTCCCGGATCTTGGCGATCTTGCGCCGGTAGATCGCCTTGGTGGTCACCAGCACGTCCGCTTGCCCGATGTTGACCCGGGTGGCGATGGGCTCGGGACCGAAGGCCGAGAACAACGGGGAGACGACGCTGCCGTTGCGCAGCGCGCCCATCATCGCGATGTACAACTCGGGGGTGCGGCCCATGATCGTGAACACCCGCTTGCCCTTGTCGATACCGAGCGAACGCAGCACGCCGGTAAAGCGTTTCGCGAGGCGGTCGAGCTCGGCATAGGTGAGGTCGCGGGTGCTGGCGGCGCCGTCCGGGGTCTGGTCGCCGACGAAGCGCAACGCGGTGCGCGTGGCGGCCGGGCCCGCCGCCTGCCGGTCCAGCGCGGCATAGGCGATGTTGCACTTCCCGGGCCCCATGCCTTCGCACAGCGCGGGCAGGTCCGACCAGCGGAACCGCGCCCGCGCCCGCTCATAGTCGGTGAGGTTGGGCTGGACCTCGAGGTCGCGGGCTGTCTTGCGGATGACGTCCATGCGGAATCCTGTCCCATGTTCTGTCGCTCGGGCGAATACATCGTTTGCCGCGCGGGGCAGGCCGCAATAGAGACGAAAGTCATCAGTGGCGGGCGCTTGACCTTGGGGGACCAAGGACCCTGGCGCACGGCGCCCGCATGCCCCAGGGTCGAAGCAAGGTAGGGGAAGGGCGGTGACGATGACCCAGACGGCGGTCGACACGGAAGTGATCAAGGCGGCGGTGCGGTTGGCATGCCGGGCGCCCTCCCTGCACAACAGCCAGCCCTGGCGCTGGGTCGCGATCGGTTCCACCGTCGACCTGTTCGCCGATCCGCACCGGGTCGTGACGTCCATCGACCCTTCGGGCCGGCAGTCGCTCATCAGCTGCGGGGCGGTGCTCGATCACTTCCGGGTGGCGATGGCGGCGATCGGCTGGGACATCAATGTCGACGAGTTCCCCAACCCGAACAACCGCGACCACCTCGCGTCGATCGAGTTCTCCCCGGTTCGGTTCGGGGCCGACGAGGTCACCGGGGCCCGGCGCGACCGCGCCGCGGCGATACCGCGCCGCAGGACCGATCGACGCCCGTTCCGGGCGCCGAAGGACTGGGCGTCGTTCGAGCCGGTCCTGCGCAGCTGCTTCGACGGCGCCCTGGCGACCCTGGACGTGGTGGCCGACGAGGCGCGGCCCCGCCTGGCCGAGGCATCTCACCTGACCGAGGCCCTGCGCCGCTACGACGACCTCTACCAGCACGAGTTGCGTTGGTGGACGGCGCCCTCGCGCGGTGACCAAGGGATACCGCCGGGCGCCCTGCCGACCGAAGCGCAGGCCCGCGCGGTCGAGGTGAACCGCCGTTTCCCCGACGGCATCCAGACTGCGGAGGGGTCCGCCGCCCCCGACGACGACGCGAAGATCGTCGTGCTGTCGACGGCCGGGGAAACCCGCGCGGACGCCCTGGACTGCGGGCAGGCGCTGTCGGCGGTCCTGCTGGAATGCACCATCGCGGGACTGGCCACCTGCCCGGTGACGCACCTCACGGAGTTGGAGGCCGGGCGTGGCGTCGTTCGGGGCCTCCTGCCCGATGCCGCGGCGATGCCGCAGGTGTTGATCCGGGTGGGGGCGGTACCGGAGGCCGAGGTGCCCGCGGAGCCGACCCCGCGCCGGCCGCTGGACGAGGTCCTGGAGATCCGCGGCGGGCGCGATCAGCATGGGTGAGCCGCCAAACCGCTTGCTACCCAGGAGGGTGTGATGAAGGCCAACGTCGGTGACTGGCTGGTGATCAAGAGCGGCACGATCGGCCATCCGGACCTGCGCGGATTGATCACCGAGGTGCGGTCGGCCGGCGGCGAGCCGCCCTACCGGGTGCGGTGGCTCGCCACGGGCGAGGAGGCGACCGTGTTCCCGGGCCCGGACGCCATCGTCGTCACGGCCGCGGAGCAGCAAGCCGCCGACGAGCGAGCGCGGTCGCGATTCGCCGCGGTGCAGGCCGCCATCAGGGAGCATGCAGACGGCAACTGACGCCGGCGCTCGGTGACTTCTGGCCCTAGGCCGCGGCGTGGCCAACTCTTGATGATGGGACCACTCCTCTCGAGAGGACCTTTTCCAGGGGGGCCCGCACCCAGAGGAAGTGAAATGGCTTCTACCGCAGGTGGTCCGCCCTGCCTGACCGACGCCGACGTCGATGCGCTGGCGTATGAGTTCCTCAACTCGCGTTTCGCCGGCGACACCTACGCCGGCTGCGCGCTGGACCGACGCCTGGATCGCTTCCTTCGCAGCCGGGAACTGGTTCGCCTCATCGAAGACGGCGACGCATACGACCTCATCCTCGACCGGGTGATGTCCTACATCGGGGCGCTGCGCCGGGGGTCCTGAGCAGGTCACCGTGCCGACGAACGACCCGCGAGCCCGGGACTTCCGTCCCTATCGCCGGGACGGCCGGGTTGATCGGATGAATCGGAAGAATTTCGAAGGTCCGTCAGACACACGTGTGTAGGAGACTCCGATGGACACCCTCTTTGATCGCGGTGCCCCATGACCAGGGCGGCCGACGTCGCCCCGCCCTCGCCGCGGCGAGTGTTCCGCGACCGCGGCGAGGCGGGGCGGGTGCTGGCCGACCTGCTCGGCGCCTACCGCGACCGGCGCGACGTCATCGTCCTGGGCCTGGCCCGGGGCGGGATACCCGTCGCGTGGGAGGTGGCGGCCGCCTTACATGCCCCGCTGGACGCCTTCATCGTGCGGAAGCTCGGCGCGCCGGGCCATGAGGAGTTCGCGTTCGGAGCGTTGGCGAGCGGGGGCCGTGTCGTGGTCAACGACGACGTCGTGCGGGGTCTGCGAATCAGTCCGCAGGAGCTGCGGGCGGTCGCCGAGCGGGAGGGCCGCGAACTCATCCGGCGCGAGGCCGCCTATCGGGACGGGCGCCCTCCCGTCGACGTGACGGGCAAGACCGTCATTCTCGTCGACGACGGGTTGGCCACGGGCGCAAGCATGTTCGCGGCCGTGCAGGCGTTGCGCGAGGCAGAGCCCGCCGCCATCGTCATCGCGGTGCCCGCGGCCCCCGAGTCCACCTGCCGCGAATTCGCGGGCATCGTCGACGACGTGGTCTGCGCGAGCATGCCCACGCCATTTCTCGCGGTGGGCGAGTCGTTCTGGGACTTCCGGCAGGTCACCGACGACGAGGTGCGCCAACTGCTGGCGACCCCCAAGGCCACGGCGCCCGTGGTTCGGCCCGCGGCACCGACACCGGCCGAGGTGATCGCCAGTGTGGCCATCGACGCGCCCGACGGTGTCCCGCCACCCGAGGCCCTGGACGAATTGATCGGTGACGCCCGGATCGTCCTGATCGGCGAAAGCTCCCACGGCACACACGAGTTCTACGAGTCGCGGGCGGCCATCACCAAATGGCTGATCGAGGAGAAGGGCTTCTGCGCCGTCGCCGCGGAGGCGGACTGGCCCGACGCCTACCGGGTGAACCGCTACGTACGTGGCCTGGGCAACGACACCGGCGCCGACGAGGCGCTCAGCGGCTTCGAGCGATTCCCGGCCTGGATGTGGCGCAACGTCGTCGTCCGCGACTTCGTCGAGTGGCTGCGCGACCGCAACCGGCGCCACGAGTCGAACGGTCGGCCGCAGGCCGGCTTTTACGGGCTCGACCTCTACAGCCTGCACCGGTCGATGCACGAGGTCATCGCCTACCTGGACCGCATCGACCCCAAGGCGGCGGCGCGGGCGCGGCAGCGTTACGGCTGCTTCGACCACACGTCGGCCGACGACGGTCAGTCCTACGGCTATGCGGCCGCTTTCGGCGCCGGGCCGTCCTGCGAGCGGGAAGCCATCGAGCAACTGGTGGAGATCCAGCGCAACGCGCTGGCCTATGCGCGCCGGGACGGGCTGCTCGCCGAAGACGAATTGTTCTACGCCCAGCAGAACGCGCAGACGGTCCGCAACGCGGAGGTGTACTACCGGGCCATGTTCAGCGGGCGGGTCAACTCGTGGAACCTGCGGGACAGGCACATGGCGGAGACCCTCGAGGCGCTGCTGAACCACCTGGATCGTCACCACGACACGCGGGACGCGCCGCCCGCCCGAATAGTGGTGTGGGCGCACAACTCTCACGTCGGCGACGCCCGGGCGACCGAAGTGTCGGCCGACGGGCAACTCACGCTCGGCCAGCTGGTTCGTCAGCGGTTCGGGGGCCAGGCCCGGCTCATCGGCTTGACCACCTACACCGGCACGGTCACCGCCGCCAGCGACTGGGGCGGCGTCGCGGAACGCAAGGCCGTCCGGCCCGCGCTGAACGGCAGCATCGAGGAGTTGCTGCACGAGACGGGCAGGAGCGCGTTCCTGACGTCGCTCGGCCCGCAAGCCGCGGACCCGTTGAGCACCGTCCGGCTGAGCCGCGCCATCGGCGTGATCTACCGGCCCGAAACCGAACGGCAGAGCCATTACTTCCACGTCCGGCCGGCCGACCAGTTCGACGCGATGATTCACATCGACACGACCCGCGCGCTCGAACCCCTTGAAGTGACCAGTCGGTGGATCGCCGGCGAAACGCCGGAAACCTACCCGACGGGTCTTTAAACGACGGAGCCAACGCACATGACCATGCCGGCCGACTCGGCCGTGAGCCGACCGCGGATCGTCACGCTGACCATGAATCCGGCGCTGGACATCACGACGAACGTCGATGTCGTGCGCCCGACGCAAAAGTTGCGCTGCTCGGCGACCCGTTACGACCCGGGCGGCGGGGGAATCAACGTCGCCAGGATCGCGCGCGTGCTGGGCGGTTCGGTGTTCGCGGTGTTTCCCACCGGCGGCTCGCACGGCGGCCTGGTCACGAGGCTGCTCGACGAGGCGGGGGTGGCCTTCGCGGCAATTCCCATCGCCGGGGCGACCCGGCAGAGCTTCACCGTCAACGAGACCAGCACCGGCGAGCAGTATCGGTTCGTGCTCCCCGGGCCGGAGCTGACCGCGCGGGAGCAGGAGCGCTGCCTGCGGGAGCTGCGGATGGCCGCGCGGTCGGCGGAATACGTGGTGGCCAGCGGCAGCCTGCCGCCCGGGACTCCCGTCGACTACTACCAGCGGGTTGCCGACATGTGCCGGAACCTGGGCGCCCGCCTGGTGCTGGATACCTCCGGCGGCGGTCTGCGGCATGTGTCCTCGGGGGTGTTCCTGTTGAAGGCGAGCGTGCGGGAACTGCGCGAATGCGTCGGGCGACCGCTGGCCACCGAGGCCGAGCAACTGGCCGCCGCCCACGAACTCATCGACACCGGCCGGGCCGAAGTGGTGCTGGTGTCCGTGGGTTCCCAGGGCGCGCTGCTCGCGACCCGGCATGCCAGCCAGCGATTTTCGGCGATTTCGATGCCGAGTGGCAGCGGCGTCGGGGCCGGCGACGCGATGGTCGCGGCGATCACGGTGGGTCTGACTCGCGGGTGGACGCTGGTCAAGTCGGTCAGTTTGGGGATCGCCGCGGGTGCGGCGATGTTGACGACACCCGGCACGGCGGCGTGCGAGCGCGCGGAAGTGGAGAGGCTATTCGACCTTGTCGCCGAGCCCACAGACATCTCCGAGATTGAGTCGCCCGGGGACGAACGGCATGTCAGGTGAGGCCCAATGACCCCTCCGGGTGAGCCGGCCGACACCATAGCCTGGAGTGAAAGTCAGTCAGGAGCGACATGAACCAGCTGGACGCCAAGTCGGTGGTCGTGGGCGTGAACGGTTCCCCGGCCGCGGTCAACGCCGCCAAGTGGGCTGTCGACGAGGCGGTGGGCCGCCAGCTGCCGCTTCGCCTCGTCTACGTCATTGGACACCACGTCATTGGACACCACGTCATTGGGGACCGCGCGCAGCGCGACGCTGCCGAGGCTGTCAAGTCGCCTGCCGACTGGGAGATCGAGCGCGGGGAGATGGCGCTGGCACAGGCGCACAGCGCGGTGCTGAGCGAGGGTCGGCACGTCGAGGTCGAAACGGCGATCCTGTCGGGTGATCCCGCGCAGGTGCTGATCGATGAGTCACAGTGCGCCGCCATGGTATGCGTGGGCACCGCCAGGCGAGGCTGGGCGTCCGACGGGCTGCTGGGCCCGACCGCGGCCGGCCTGGTCGCGCGCGCGCACTGCCCGGTGGCCGTCATCCGGACCAATCCCGACGGATCCCCGACCGAGCTCGGCGTGATCGCCGTCGTCCTGAACGACGACGCGGACAACGACGAAGTCGTGCACCAGGCCATGGAGGAAGGACGGCGCCGCCACGCCACCGTGCGACAGATCGACAGGCGGCTGGACAGCTGGGTGCGGCGCTATCCCGACGTCCACGTCCAAACGGTCGCCGCCGGCACCGGGCCCAAGCCGGGCGGCGAGCTGGGCAGCACGGCAATCGAACTGGCCGTGGTGGGCAGTGCCGACGCAGACCAGATCGCCGGGCTGGCCGCGCCGAACTGCCACCCGATCGTGGGCTATCCCGATTGTTCGGTACTCGTGGTCCGCCATTAAGTCCCGTGAGCGAGTCAGCTAAGCCGCAGCCGGTCGTCGTCGGCGTCGACGGCTCCAAGGCGGCTGTTCGCGCGGCGCTGTGGGCGCTCGACGAGGCGGTCTTGTTACGACGTCCCGCTGCGTCTGCTGCACGCGATCGAGCGGGCCGATGGCGCCGACGGCGGGCCCGCCCCGGCCGAGACGGCCCTGCGCCAGGCCCGCTCGGCGGTCGAAGCCGCGGGCAAGCCGGTCAAGATCGAGAGCGAGGTCGTCCACGGCCCCGCGGTGGCGTCGTTGGTTCGCGCCTCGGCTTCGGCCGCCCTGGTGTGCGTGGGCGCGGTCGGCCTGCGGCACTTCCGGCCCGGCCGGGTGGGCTCCACGGCCGCGGCCCTGGCCGTGTCGGCGCGCTGCCCCGTCGCCATCATCCGCGGGCGCGACGACCGCGTCGGCCGGCCGGCCGAACACATCGTCGTCGAAATCGACGAATCTCCCGACAACGGGGCGCTGCTTCGGGCGGCCGTCGCCGAGGCCACGCTGCGCGACGCGGCCATCCGGGCGGTCGTCTGCCGGCGAAACGAGACCGGCGAACCTGTGGTGGCCGATACCGAAAGCGATCGGCGGGCACTGGCGGACCTCGATCGACGGCTGGCAATGTGGAAGCGCCGCTATCCGCGGTTGCAGGTGGAGTCGGTGGCGGTACACGGCAGCCTGCTCGAGTACGTGGCGGCCAACCGCCGCACCGTCGGATTGGTGATCGTCGGCTCCCGCAACCGTCAGCACGTGAGCGAACTCGTCGGGGCGGTCGGCACCGGCGTCCTGCAGGACGCGGACTGTTCGCTGCTCATCGCACATCGGCAACACCTGTGAGATCGGACCATGATGAAGATATGGGATATTGATTCGGTCGTTCGATGACTTGCCGTCATCCGATCGGCAGGAGGGGCTCATCATGGTGAAGGTTTTCCTGGTCGACGACCACGAAGTCGTTCGACGCGGTCTTGCCGACCTCCTCGCGTCGGATCCCGAACTGGAGATCGTGGGCGAGGCCGGCTCCGTCTCGGAGGCGAAGGCGAGGATTCCGGCGTTGCGGCCCGACGTCGCCGTGCTTGACGTGCGCCTCCCCGATGGCAACGGCATCGAGTTGTGCCGTGACCTGGTGTCGGACCATCCCGACCTGCGCTGCCTGATGCTGACGTCGTTCACCTCCGACGAGGCGATGCTCGAGGCGATCCTGGCCGGGGCCAGCGGTTACGTCGTCAAGGACATCAAGGGCATGGAGCTGGCGCAGGCCATCAAGGAGGTCGGGGCCGGCAAATCGCTGCTGGACAACCGCGCGGCTGCCGCGCTGATGGCGAAGCTGCGCGGCGCGGCGGAGCGCGAGGACCCGCTTTCCGGCCTCACCGAACAGGAGCGAACGCTGCTGGGGCTGCTCAGTGAAGGGCTGACCAACAGACAGATCGCCGCCCGGATGTTCCTGGCCGAAAAGACGGTGAAAAACTACGTATCCCGTTTGCTGGCCAAGCTGGGCATGGAGCGTCGGACCCAGGCGGCGGTGTTCGCGTCGAGGCTGGATCAGCGGCCCGGCCAGGCCAGCGCGCCCCCGGAGGGACCGCCGGACTGACCGGCGCCAGGCGTTTGCTGGAGGGCGCTAACCGCCGAGGTTGGGTGTCCGGGGCCACCGAGGGCTAAGCTGGGGGCGGCGCTGCGTGTTGTGTACTTGACATTCGCGCAATCGCAGGGGCCCCAAGTGGTCGTCGCCGTGGCGTGTCATGGAGGTTCTGTCGGGTGACCGACGACGAGAAGGGCTCGGCTTTTGCTGGGCTCGGCCAGCGCGGGCTGGTCAGTAGGATGCACGCGCAACTCGACGAGTTGCTTGCGGCCCGCGACCAGATGGAGCAGCTGCTGCGCGTCTTCGTGGAGATCGGTGCGAACCTCGACCTCGACGCCACCCTGCACCGGATCATCACCGCCGCCCGGCAGCTGACGTCCGCCCCGTACGGCGCCCTGGCCGTGCGTGATCCGGAAGGCAACCTGCTCTCGTTCGTCCACGAGGGAATGGACGAGGGAACCGTTCGGCGCATCGGACACCTACCCGTGGGCAAGGGCCTGCTCAACCTGTCGCTGCTCGGCGACCAGTCGCTGCGCATGGCGGATCTGACGACGCACCCGGCCGCCGTCGGGTTTCCCGAGCACCACCCGCCCATGCGCGGCTTCCTCGCGGTGCCGATCACCATCCGTGGGACCGTCTTCGGGAACCTCTATCTCACCCACGTCGAGCCCAGCAGGGTGTTCTCGGAATCCGACGAGGTCGCCGCCCGCGCGCTGGCGTACGCCGCCGCCGTCGCGATCGACAACGCCCAGCTCTTCGAGCGCGAGCGGACGGTGGCCAGGTGGTTGGAGGCCAGCCGCGAGATCACCACCGCGCTGCTGTCCACCGCCGGTCCACACCGGCGCCCGCTGCAGCTGATCGCCGAACGCGCGCGGGTCCTGACCGGCGCCGAGCAGGCGATCGTGCTGGTTCCGGCCGAAGTCGAGGTGCCGGACGCGGAAGTCGACACCCTGGTGGTGTCGGCCGCGGTCGGCATCAACGCGCCCGACGTGCTGGGCCAGCGCGTTCCGGTGAAGGGTTCCACCAGCGGCGCCGTCTTCCGCTCCGGTGAGCCGCTCATCACCGAGGCGCTGAGCTATCCGATCGAGGCCTTCACCGATGTCGGGCAGCGTCCCGCCATCGTGATGCCGCTGCGCGCCCACGACCACGTGGCGGGTGTCATCGCCATCGCCCGCGGCGCCGACCAGCCGCCGTTCAGCGAGGACTACCTCGACGTGATGAGCGACTTCGCCACCCACGCGGCGATTGCGCTGGTGCTCGCGTCGGCCCGCGAGGATTCGCGGCAGCTCACCATCCTCGCCGAGCGCGAGCGCATCGCGCACGACCTGCACGACCATGTCATCCAGCGGCTGTTCGCCGCGGGCATGGATCTGCAGGGCACACTCGCGCGGGCCCGCTCACCGGAGGTCGCCGACCGGCTCAACCGCACGCTCGACGATCTGCAGACCATCATCGAAGAGATCCGCACGACGATCTTCCAGCTGAAATCCCCGGTCGCGAAGGCCGGCGACTTCCGCCACCGGATCCAGCGTGTGATCGCCGATCTGAGCGAGAACCGCGAGGTCGTGACCACGGTCCGCATGAACGGACCGATGACGGCGGTCGGCGGCGAGCTCGCCGAGCACGCCGAGGCGGTCACCGCCGAGGCCATCAGCAATGCGCTCCGCCACTCCGGTGCGTCCCGGCTGACCGTCGAGGTCAGTGTCGCCGACATGTTCACGCTGGACATCAGCGACGACGGCTCGGGCATACCCGCCGGCAATTCGCGACGCAGCGGGCTGGCCAACATGCGGTACCGCGCCGAGCAACTGGGCGGTACCTGCGAGTTCTCCAGTCCGCCCGAGGGCGGCACCCGCGTCCACTGGGTCGCACCGCTCACCGACTACTGACGCGCCCGTGCGCCGCGGGGACCAATGGCCGGGCCCCGGGGCCGAACGGCCCCTGCCCAACCGGCGCCATCCCGAATACCGTCGTCACCATGAGCGATCAGGCTGTGCGTCCCGCGGCCGAATCGGCGCAGGACGTTCGATTGCTCGACGGGCGCGTGGTATCGCTGCGGCCCCTGGGTGCCGGCGACGCTGACGCGGTCTACGCGCTGCACCAGCACCTGTCCGACCACGACCGATACTTCCGGTTCTTCACACTGCAGCCGGTGAGCCTGCACGAACTTGCCGGCACGCTCACCGAGCCCGCCGGCGGGGCGTGCGCCGTGGGCGCGTTCGACGCCGGCCGGCTGATCGGCGTCGCGCACTACACGGTCGGCGACGACGCCGCCTACGACGGTGCCCCAGCCGCTGCCCCAAGCCGCCCAAGCCCCAGCCGCCGAAGTCGCGGTCGTGGTGGCCCACGAAGACCATTCGCAGGGCGTGGGAACGGCCTTGCTGAAAAACCTTGCCCGAATTGCCCGCGCGCGCGGAATCGACCGGTTCGTCGCCGACGTGCTGGGCGAGAACCATCTGATGCTCACCGTCTTCTACGACCTTGGCTGGCCTTGTGAACCACAGGGGGACGGATCCGTCCGGCACCTGGAAATCCTGCTGCCCGACAACATCTAGGGAATCCAGCTCTAGGGAAACCAGGGAGGACTGCGAAATGGCCGAAGACGCCGGCGAATACGGTGTGCTGATATGCGTCGACGGGTCGGCGTCGTCCGACGCCGCCGTGGCGTGGGGAACGCGCGAGGCGATCATGCACCGACTGCCGGTCACGCTGATGTACGCCGTCCCGCCGGTGGTGGTCGGCTGGCCCGTCGGCCAGCTGTATGCCGACATGCCCGACTGGCAGCAGGACGAAGCGCGCCAGGTCATCGAACGGGCGCGCACGACCCTGACCGCCGCGCTGGCCGGCGCCGAAGCGCCGGAAGTACGCACCAAGGCCGTCTATTCCAGCGTGGTGCCGGCGCTGGTCGAAGCCTCCAAGGAGGCGTGGATGGTGGTGGCGGGCACTTCGGGGCTGGGCGCGATGGGCCGGCTGCTGCTGGGCTCGGTGACGACGGGGCTCGTTCACCATGCCCACTGCCCGGTCGCCGTGATCCACGAACCGGACTCGGCCCCCGACCCGGGCGCGCCCGTGCTGCTGGGCATCGACGGGTCGCCGGCCTCCGAGGCGGCGACCGCCCTCGCCTTCGACGAAGCCTCCCGCCGAGGGGTCGGCCTACTGGCGCTGCACGTGTGGAGCGACGTCGGGGTGTTCCCGATCCTCGGCCAGGACTGGCACGACCGCGAGAACGAAGGACACGAAATCCTCGCCGAACGCCTGGCCGGTTGGCAGGAACAGTATCCGGACGTCCGGGTGGAGCGATTGCTCTACTGCGACAAGCCATCCCATTGGCTGATCAAGGAGTCCGAGCGGGCCCAGCTCGTCCTGGTCGGCAGCCACGGCCGCGGCGGGTTTCCCGGCATGCTGCTGGGGTCCGTGGGCTCTGCGGTGGTGCAGTCGGTAAAAGTTCCGGTGGTCGTCGTCCGCAACGTCTAGCCCGCCAGGGCCTGCTGCCCCTCCGGGCGCGGGCCGTGGTTGACGACTTTCGTGATCGGCGCGCGTCGACTGCCTCCACCAGGGGCCGTGACGTGCGGCTGGGCGAGCGCGGTCACGGCCGTACGACCAGGACCGAACACCCGGGGCGGTGTTGGCCCGTCGGGCCGACCATCCGGGCAACTTTGTCGGCGTCCGCGCTACCCACCACGGCGAGTTCGACGTGTTCTCGTGTGTGGGTGAGGAATTCCGCGGCCCCGCGCCGCGCGGCCGCCGGCATCACGTGGATGTCGGGGTACCGGGCCACCCAGGGGCCGAGGCGGTGGTCCAGCTGACGGTAGGGGATTTCGCCCAGCCCCCAGCGCCACAGGCCCATCGCCAATATGGGTTTGGCCCGCAGCTGCGCTTCCCGGAAGCCGTGCTCGAGCACCGCGTCGTTGCCGGGCGACTCGTCGACGGCCACCGCGATCCACCCGGGACCGTAATCGGTGTTCTCCGTGGCGTCGCGGTCGGTGCGCAGGATCGCCACCGGGCAGTGCGCCCGCCGGGCCACCGTGTCTGCGGTGGAGCCCAGCACCTTGCGGGCCATGCGCCCGATTCCCACCGAGCCGATGCACACCATCGCCGCGCCCTGCGATTCCGTGATGAGCGCGGCTTCCGGCGATCCGGCCACGATGTTGCATTCGACTTTGACCGGCTCGCCCAGGGCCTGAAGCGCCGCGTCGGCTGCGCGCAGCGACGTTTCGGCGTACTCGATCTCCATGCCGGCACCGCCCGCGCCCTCGTCCGCGCACCGTTCGGAGACGGCCTGCACCAGCCGCAGCGGGACGTTCCGGCTCACCGCCTCGATGACCGCCCATCTGGCGGCGTTGATCGCGGCGTCCGAGCCGTCGATCCCCACCACTATCCGCTCCGATGACTGCGGATGGTTCATCACATCCTCCGATCTGCCACGGCATCAACCATATTCGGCGCGACCGGCCGCTGAGCAGGGCCGTTCGGCCCCGGTTCGGGGGCCGGCGGTCATCATCGGCCGTGACGGGGCCGTCAAGAGACCTCGATGGTGTGGCCGGGCAGCAGGTCCTGCACCGAGCCCCGGCATTCGACCACGATCGGTCCGGCATTGCCGCCCTCGGAGGTCAGCGTGCCGGTTCGTCCGCTGATCCGAAGGTGCAGACGGTGCCCGCGGTAGACGAACGGGAACTCGATGGGGCCGAGCGCCTCCGGCCATTGTGGGCCGAGGATCAGCCTGTCGTTGCGGGTCTCCAGCCCGCTGAAACACCGTTGCAGCAGGTCGATGCTGCCGGCCATCGCGGCGAGGTGAATGCCCTCCGAGGTGGTGCCGCCCTGGATGTCGACGACGTCGGAACCGAGCACCTGCACGAAGTACTTCATGGCGTGGTGCCGGTTGGCGCGCGTCAGCACCCACGAGTGGACGATCGCGCTCAACGTCGAGCCGTCGGAGGTGCGCGCCATGTAGTAGTCGATGGTCCTGGGAATCTGCTCCGGCGCGAAGTGATAGCCGAGCCGGCCGAACAGGGCCAGCAGCTCGTCGGAGGAGAACAGGTAAAACAGCATCAGCGCATCGGCCTGCTTGGACGCCCGGTAGTTGTTGACGCTGTCGTTCTCGGCCTCCAGGATGCGATCCAGCCGCTGGATGTTGCCGTACCGTTCCCGGTACCCATCCCAATCCAATTCGGCCAGTTCGGCGTAACCCTCGAACTGGCTGATCACCCCGTCGTGGAACGGAACGAACATTCGCCGGGTCACGTCGCGCCACCGATCGAGCTCGTCACCCTTGAGGTCGAGCTTCCCGACGAGATCGAGCCGGTCGCGCAGCGGCAGCAGGTCCAGGGCGTCCATCGCTCGCAGGATCACCCACACCGCCAGCACGTTGGTGTATGCGTTGTTGTCGATCCCGTCGTATTCCTTGCCGGGATAGCCCGAATGGAACTCGTCGGGCCCGATGACTCCGCGGATCGCGTAGCGGCCACGGCTGTCGTCGAAGGTGGCCAGGCCGACCCAGAAGCGGGCGATCTCGACCAGCATCTCGGCGCCGTAGTCGATGAGGTACTGGCGATCACCGGTCACCTCGTAGTGCTGCCAGGCGTTGTAGGCCACGGCCAGACCGACGTGGTGTGCACGTGCGCTGGCGTCCGGGTTCCACCGGCCGGACTGCGGGTTGAGGTGCACTTCCTGGCTGACCTCGCGACCGTCGCTGCCGGACTGCCACGGATACATCGCGCCCAGGTAGCCCGCGCGGCGGGCGGCGCGGCGCGCCTCGGGAAGCCGCCGGTACCGGTACAACAGCAACGAGCGGGACACGTTCGGCATCCGCACGCTGAGCACCGGCGAGACGAACAGCGAGTCCCAGAACACGTGGCCGCGATACGCCTCGCCGTGCAGGCCCCGCGCCGGGACGCCGGCGTCGAGCTCGGCGGTGTGCGGCGACAGGGTCTGCAGCAGGTGCACCAAATGCAGACGCAGGACCCGCAATGCCGGCGAGCTGTCGGCCAGGCCTATGTTGCATTGCTCCCAGAGCCGGGCCCACGCCCGGGCATGCTGCTGGTGAAGGTCGGCGTATCGACCTACGGCGTCGAGGTGTCGCTGAGCGGTGCCGGCCGGTTCCGAGATGGCGGCGTCCCTGCCGGTGTAGAGCGTTGCAACCTTCTCGCAGGTGACGGACTGTCCCTCGGAGAGCGCGACGCGGATGTCATGACCGCCGCGGTCCGGTTCCCGCACCGTCGCGTACTGGGCCTCTGCCGGGGCTTCGACTTCCGGGATCTCCGGTGAGCCGGACCAGACCGTGCTGCGCGCGGCCACCGCGATCGCGATGCGCGACTGCGACGTCCGGGTTCGCAGCAGGACCGAGTCGCGGCCGACCTCGTCGATCACCGCTGCGGTGAGATGCGTGCTCGACAGCGAGTTGTAACGCTCCACCATGGTGTTTTGCACGGCGCCATCCACCAGAGACCTGAATTCGACCGTACCCGACCAATTTTCGGCTGTGACAGTGGTCTGCATGGCGAGTACATGGGTCTGGTGCATCGATATGAAACGCTGCTGCGTCAGCGCGGTGATGCGGCCCGAGGCGTCCTTGAAGCGCAGGCTGCGCGTCAATGTCGCGTGCCGCAGGTTGAATGTCTGCCGATAGAACAGCAACTTCACGTCGTCGATGTCAAACCACGGCCCGTCGTCGATCCGGAATGTCAGCGACAGCCAGTTGGGCAGGTTCACCAGGCTTTCGTTCTCGATGGTCCGCCCGGCCACCCGGTCGGACAGCGTGTTGTAGATGCCCGCGGCGTAGGTGCCCGGGTAGTGCGCCCCGTACGCCCGGGCCTCCGGCGCGCAGCCGCGGGTGGCGACGTAGCCGTTGCCGACGGTGCACAGCGCCTCCCGCAGCCGCTCGTAGTCGGGGTCGTAGCCCTCGTAGACAAGTTCCCACTGGTCGCCCGACGGCGTCTTGTTCTCCCGTAGGTCCCTGGCGAGCCGATCGAGGAATTCCGCTACGGCGGAGCGGACTTTCGAGGCTGAACAGGGCGGCCGACGGCCGGTCGCCGTCCTCGTCGTGACGCACCACGATTCCCGCACCGTCGATCTGGATCTCGTCGAAGGCGTCTTCGTCGGTGATGTCGTCGCCGATGTACAGTGGCAACACGGCACCGAGTTCGGCGCTGTCGTCGCCGTCGATGTACCCGAGCAGCCTGTTGACGGTTGTGCCCTTGTCGCAGGCGATGTCCGGGCGCAGTTCGATGACCTTGCGGCCCGTGGTGACGCGAAGACCGTTGGAGCGCCCGAGCTTATGCGTCTCGGCCACCACGCGGTCGACGTCGCGCGGGTCGGCGTTGCGGTAGTGGATCGCGACCGCGAAGCGCTTGTGCTCCACCGCGACTCCCGGTATGTCGCCCAGCGTCTCGGCGATCTGGCCGGCCGCGCCCGCCAGCATGTCGACCAACCCGGCGGCGGCGTCTTTCTGGTGGTGGGTGCCGTCCGGTGCGAGCAGCTCGAAACCGTGGCTGCCCGCGTACCACAGCCCGTCGACGTTCACCCGGGCGCGCACGTCACCGAGGTCGCGGCCGCTGATCACCGCGACCGGGCACTGGGCGGCCAGGGCCCGCAACGCCTCGGCGGCGCCCGGCACCAGCGTCGCCGCGTCGGGCTGCTCGACGATCTCCGACAGTGTGCCGTCGAAGTCCAGGAACACCGCCGGTCGCCGGGACGCCACCAACTCCTTGAGTTGGCTGTAGACGCGCAGGGCGTCGGCGACGGCCGACATCGGGGTGTCGCCCGTGCGCACCGAGATCCCGGCCAGGGCGGCGACGACGGCGTCGGCGCCACAGCGCCGCATCTGGTCGCCGTGTCCGTTGCGCTCGAGCCCGATGACGAGGCAGAAGCCGCCGTCCCTGGCGGCCGCGATGGCCGTCGGGTCGCAGTCGACGACGACGCAGCGCACCGGCCGCGTCCCCAGCCGGGCCGCCGTTTCGGTCAGGGCCGCGGCATCGGGCCTTTCGGGCCCCTCGACGACCAGACCGACGAGGTCGTGAAGCCCGGCGGCCCGCAGGGTGTCCGCGCAGTCGCCGGTGGACGAGTAGACGGCGGTCTCGATGCCGGCGTCGCGCAGCCGCCGCGCCAAAGGGATTGTCGAAGCGCGGCTTTCGAAGCTTCCGGCAGCGGTCTCGACGACCACGCAGCGCAGGTCGAGGATCACCGCGTCGTGGTAGCGGCGGTCGATGGTGGCGGGCCATTCGGTCACCCGTGTGACGATGCCACAGCGCATCCGCCCGTCAACCCTCGTCGGCGCATGAGGGTCGGATGGCCATGCGGTTGGGGACTAAAGCCTCATGTTCGACGATGGTTGCGGGCATAGCGTTCTTGCGACGGAGGGAGAGTCGAGATGTCTGCATCGGCCGACCGAAACCGGATCATCGTCGGAGTCGATGGGTCGCCGGCAGCCAATGCCGCGGTCTGTTGGGCGGCCCGCGAGGCGGCCATGCGGCATGTCCCGCTGACGGTGGTGCACCTGGTGAGCGCGATGGTGCCGATGTACCCGGCGATTCCGCTGTCGGCCGGCGTTGCGGTGTGGCAGGAAGAGCAGGGACGGCAGGTTCTCGAGCGGGCCGTCAAGATCGCCCGCGAGGCCGTCAGCGGCGACCGCGCGGTCGATGTGGTGAGCGAGCTGAGGTGCTCGCCGCCGGTACCCACGCTGGTCGAGATGTCAAGCGAGGCGGGGCTGCTCGTCGTGGGCAGCAACGGGCGCGGGGCGGTGGCGAGGCTGCTGCTCGGCTCGGTGAGCTCCGGCGTGGTGCGCAGCGCCCGGTGCCCGGTCGCGGTGGTCCGCGACGAAGACCCGTTGATGCCGCACCCGCTGCAGGCTCCGGTGCTGGTGGGGATCGACGGCTCGCCCGCCTCAGAGCGTGCGATCGCGATCGCGTTCGACGAAGCGTCGCGCCGTGGTGTCGACCTGATGGCGCTGCACGCGTGGAGTGACGTCGAGGTTCTCGAGCTTCCCGGGCTGGACTGGGAGGCGGTCAGGTCGGAGGCGGAGCGGATCCTCGCCGAGCAACTGGCCGGCTGGCGGGAACGCTATCCCGATGTGGAGGTGCACCGGTTCGTCGAGTGCGACCAGCCGGCTCGGCAGCTGATCGAGAAGTCGGAGTCCGCCCAGCTGGTGGTCGTGGGCAGCCACGGCCGGGGTGGCCTGAACGGCGTGTTGCTGGGTTCGGTGAGCAATGCCGTGGTGCACTCGGTGCGGATGCCGGTGATTGTGGCCCGACCGTCCTAGCGGTCGCGTCGCGACACGGCCCATGACAGGCTCACGATAGTGCCCACCGCGACGGACACCGAGTCAGTGATGAGGACTGCCGTGCCATACCTCGTTGTGCGAGAAACCCATACCGGGGTGGTCGTACTTGCCGGTGATCGGGCGTTCAAGGCCAAGAAGCCGGTGCTGACCGACTTTCTCGACTTCCGCGCGCCGAAGCAGCGCGAGCGCGCCTGCCGGCGGGAGGTCGAGCTGAACAGCCGCCTGTCGCCCGAGAGTTATCTGGGCGTGGCGCATCTCAGCGACCCGGCCGGGGGGCCGGCCGAACCCGTCGTGGTCATGCGCCGCTATCGGGACACCGACCGGTTGGCGTCCCTGGTGACCAGCGGCGCCGACGAGCAGTTGAAGTCGGTGCTGAACTCCATCGCCGAGCTGTTGGCGGGCTTTCACCGGCACGCCGAACGGAGCCGGGAGATCGACGCCCAAGGCGAGGCCGGAGCCGTCTGGCAGCGCTGGCATGACAACCTGGTCGAGCTCGAACGCTATGCACAAGAACATGTTTCGGGGATCTCGGCCGAATCGGTCTTCCGGGTGCGGCGCCTGGCCGGTCAGTTCGCCGCCGGGCGGGCGGCCCTGTTCGCGCGCCGCATCGAGGAGGGCCGCATCGTCGACGGGCACGGCGATCTGCTGGCCGACGACATTTTTTGGGTCGACGGCAGGCCCGCCCTGCTCGACTGCCTGGAGTTCGACGACAAACTGCGGTATGTCGATTGCGCCGACGACGCCGCGTTTCTCGCGATGGACCTCGAGTTCCTGGGCCGCAGGGACCTCGGCGACTACTTCCTCGAACGGTATGCCACCCATGCCGCGGACACGGCACCGGCCCCGCTGCGGGACTTCTACGTCGCGTATCGTGCCGGTGTCCGCGCCAAGGTGGACTGCGTCCGGGTGTCGCAGGGCAGGCCCGAGGCCGCCGACGACGCCGCCGGCCACCTCGCGATCGCGACCCGCCACCTCGAAAGCGGGACCGTCCGGCTTGCGCTGGTGGGCGGCAATCCGGGCACCGGCAAGTCGACCGTCGCGCGGATGCTCGCCGAACGGTTTGGGGCGCAGGTCATCTCGACGGACGACGTGCGTCGCGAACTTCGCGAGTCGGGCGTCATCGGCGGGGACGCCGGCGTCCTGGACGACGGGCTCTACAGCCCCGGCAACGTCGCGACGGTCTATGATGTGGTGCTGCGCCGCGCGAATCTGCTTCTGGCGCAGGGGTGGTCGGTGATCCTCGACGGCACCTGGCGGGACCCGAGTGTGCGCGCGCAAGCGCGACGCCTTGCCGTCGAGGCACATTCGCCGATGGTCGAGCTCCTGTGTGCCGCGACGGTCGACACGGCCACCGACCGGATCACGACGAGGCCGCCCGGCAACTCCGAGGTGACCCCGGAGATCGCCGCGGCCATGGCGGCGCGGCGGGCGCGCTGGCCGACCGCGCACCGGCTGGACACCACCGGAACGCTCGATCAGCTGTCGGCCGAGGCCGGCGACGTCTGGCAGCGCGCGTTGTGGGCGCCGGAGTCGGCGGGCGAGGAAAGGTGAGTGCCGCAGCGGACACCGGCGCCGGAAAAGGGAGGCGAACGGCCCGTTCGCCAGAGGACCAACGGCTCTGACTTGTTCTGCGTGACGTCCATACCGTTACCTCAGAGACACCGTTACCTCAGAGATGAAGGGATGGCGCACATGCCAGCCGAGGCGCCGGATTCCCGGGTGATCCGTGACACGGTGGCGTTGGCGTGCCACGCTCCCTCATTGCACAACACCCAGCCGTGGCGCTGGGTGGCCGAGGGAGCGGGCCTGCAGCTGTGGGCCGATCCCTACCGGCTGGTGCACGCCACCGACCACGCCGGGCGGGAACTGACGTTGAGCTGCGGTGCGGTCCTCGACCACGTCCGGGTCGCCCTGGCCGCCGTCGGCTGGGACAGCACCACCGAGCGCCTCCCCGACCCGGCCCGGCCCGACCACCTTGCCACGCTGGGCTTTCAGCCGGCGGAAGCCGTGACCGAGGCGCAACGGCAGCGGTCGGCTGCGATCCTCCGGCGTCACACCGACCGGCTGCCGTTCGACGCCCCGAGCGCCTGGCCGGGACTGGAGGCGGCGCTGCGGCGCGTCGTTGAACCGTACGAAGTGCTGTTCGACGTGGTCACGGACGACGCGCGGCCGGCGCTGGCGGACGCTTCCCGGCTCACCGAGACCCTGCGCCGGTACGACACCTCATACCAGGACGAGCTGCGCTGGTGGACATCGCCGTTCGCCTCCGACATGGGGGTGCCGCAAAGCGAGCTGGTCTCCAGCTCGGAAGCCGCCCGCGTCGACATCGGTCGCACCTTTCCGCCCGCCGGCGGGGGCGGGCGCCACGCCGTCGTAGATCACGACCGCTCCAAGATCGTGGTGCTTTCGACGCGCCACGACGACACCCGGCTCGACGTGTTGCGCTGTGGTGAGGCGCTGTCGGCGGTGCTGCTCGAATGCACCGTGGCGGGCATGGCCACCTGCACGCTGACCCACATGACAGAACTGGCGCCGAGCCGTGACATCATCCGCCAGCTGACCGGGTCCCCCGGCCAACCGCAACTTCTGATCCGGGTCGGCAAATCACCGGCCAAGGATCCGCACCCGGGCGGGACCGCCCGTCGCCCCGTGACCGAAGTTCTCGAGATCCGCTAGTCGCCACCGAGGCGAAGGAGGTATCCCTGATGGCCCGCCATTGGCTGGTGATGGAGACCGACGGCGACGGCGCGCACTCGCCGTACGTCAGCCGAGTGGCCGGCGCCGGTCGCCATCTGCCTGCAACGCATCTCACGACGGACGAAGTGATGTCCACCACCCGCCACCGCACCCACATCGACCTGGAACGGCTGACCGGGATCCACGAGCGCAGGGTCTCGGTCGGCGACGAGGACTCCTACACCCTGGCCGCGTCGGCGGCGCTCGATTGCCTGGCCGGTGCCCGGCAGGACCCGGCGTCGCTGGACGTGGTGATCAGCTGCAGCATCACGAAGTTTCGCGGTGGCCTCACCCAGTGGCTGGAGCCCACCATGAGCAGCGCCGTCGCGCACGGCATCGGCGCGGACAACGCGATGACGTTCGACGTGTCCAACGCCTGCGCCGGAATGCTCACCGGCGTCACCATCTTGAACAACTGGATTCGCCAGGGCGTCGTCGAGCGCGGGCTCGTCGTCAGCGGCGAGTACATCTCGCAGCTCAGCAACAACGCCGCCCGGCACATCCGCAACATCATGAGCAAGGAGCTCGCCTGCCTGACGCTCGGCGACGCCGGCGCGGCGCTGCTGCTGGAGCGGGCGCCGGCCGGTTCGGCCGGAATCTCCCTGGCCGGCTTCACGACCGTCGCCGATTACAGCCGGCTCTGCCTGGCCTATCCGCGGGGGCATGATCCGGGGGCGCGGATGTTCACCAACTCGCGCGCCATCCAGAAGGCCGCGATCGCCGACACCCCGTTGCTGTTGAGCGAAGTGCTTGACACCGTGGGGCTTTCGATCCACGACATCGACCACGTGATCACCCACCAGACCTCGGCGCGCGCGATCCGCAAGGGGATGGCACGGATGTCGGAGGTGTTCGGCGACAGCCCGCGCCACGATGCGGTGATCACCGTCGACCGCTACGGCAACACGGCATCGACGACCCACACGGTGGCCCTCGTCGAGGAACTCGAAGCCGGCCGCATCAAGGCCGGGGAGCGGATCGCGCTGCTCGCGCTGGCCTCGGGACTGGAAATCGGCGTGGTCTTGATGACCCTGGACGAGGATTTGGTGAGCCGCTATGGGCACAGTGATTGATCGGGTCGACGTCGCGCATGCGCGGTGGCGCGACCGCCACAGCGCCCTGCACCTCGCCGTCACCGCGGCCACCGACTGCCTGCGGCGGGCCGGCTGCGACGCCCACGAGCTGGATCTCGTTGTCAACGCGGGGATATACCGCGACCGCAACCTCGGTGAGCCCGCGCTCGCTGCGCTGATCCAGGACGACATCGGGGCCAACCCGGAGGACCCGCACACCGGCGGCCACGGCACCTTCTCCTTCGACGTCGCCAACGGCGCGTGCGGCGTGCTGACCGCGCTGCAGATCGTCGACGGCTTCCTGCGAACGCACAGCATCCGCGCGCGCACTCATCGTGGCCAGCGACGCCGACCCCGGCCACGGGATGAGCGAGCACTTTCCGTTTTCGGCCGCCGGAGCCGCCTTGCTGTGCGGATGGTCCGATGACGACTGCGGACTGAGTCGGGTGTCCTGGGTGAACCGGCCGGGACGGCGAGCGAAGCATTCTCTGCCACGGTCGGTTTCGCTGACTCCCGTAACGTGCTGCGGTTCTGGCGAGTCGGCCGGGATGGACGAGCAATTCGCGGCCGCCGCCGCGCAGGCGTCGCGTGACTGCCTCGACGCGCATTCCTTGGGGCTGGCGGACGTCGATGTGATCGTCGCCGCCCCGCCCAGGCCCGGCTTCCGCGACGCCCTCGCTGACCGGCTCGCGATACCGGTCGATCGGATCACCGTCGCCGGCGACGAGCGGATGCACACCGCCGCGCTGGCGGCCGCGTTCGAGGGTCAGGTCGAGCGGCTGCCGGCGGGCACCCGGGTCCTGTTCGTCGCCGCGGGCGCGGGCATCACCGCCGGCGCCGCGCTGTACCGCCAGCCGCCCGGGACTCGGCCGTGACGGCGGGCATCAGACGAATCGCGCTGAGCACCGGCGGCGGTGACGCGCCCGGTCTCAACGCCGTCATCAACGCGGCCACGCTGGCCGCGCGCAACCGCGACTGGGAGGTGGTGGGCATCCGCGACGGCTTCAACGGGTTGCTGTTCCCCGAGGACTATCCCGACGGCGGGCTCGTCGAGCTGACCCGCGACTGCGTCCGCGGCATCATCCACCAGGGCGGCACGATCATCGGCACCACCAACCGGGGCAACCCGACGGCCTACCCGGTGCAGCAGGCCGACGGCAGCTGGATCGAGGTGGACCGGACGCCGGAGCTGCTCGCGCGCTTCAAGGAGAACCGGATCGACGCGCTGATCATGGTCGGCGGTGACGGGTCGATGGCCATCGGCCAGCACCTGTACGAGGCCGGGCTGAACCTGGTCGGGGTGCCCAAGACGATCGACAACGACCTGGACAAGACGACCGCGACGTTCGGCTTCGACTCCGCCGTGGACTTCGCGTCGCAGTGCATCGACCGGCTGTTCACCACCGCGACGTCGCACGGCCGGATCATCGTGGTGGAGCTGATGGGCCGCTACGCCGGATGGATCGCGCTGAACGCCGGCATGGCGTCGGGGGTGCACGCCATCCTGATCCCGGAGATCCCGTTCAGCCTCGAACCGGTGGCCGCCACGATCACCCACCGGGCGCGCCACGGCGCGAAGTTCTCCATCGTCTGCGTCGCCGAAGGGCGCCCGGCCCGTCGGCGGAGGGACATCGGTCGTGGCCAAGGCGCGGGGACAGGCCGAACGCCTCGGCGGGATCGGCGCCAAGGTGGCCGCCGAGCTGCAGGAGATGACCGGACGCGAGGCGCGCACCGTCGTGCTCGGCCACCTGCTGCGGGGCGGTTCGCCCACCTCGTGCGACCGGCTGCTCGGCCTGCGCTTCGGCGCGGCGGCCGTGCGGGCCCTCGAGCAGGGGCAAAGCGGTGTGATGGTGGCGCTGAACCCGCCGACGGTGGACTACGTCCCGCTGGCCGAGGCCACCCGCCGGCAGAAGCGGGTGCCGCTGGACTGCGACTCGATCCTGACCGCCCGCGACATGGGCATCACCTTCGGGGACGACGCCCCCAGCCACACCACGATCGGGCGATGACCGCCGCCAACCCAGAGCCGAGGGCAGCGGTGGCTCGCGCTGGGCGAGGACGCGCTGCCCCCCGACGACGCCTGGCTGGCGCCCGGCGAGGCGGCCATCGCGGCCGGCCTGCGATACACCAAGCGGCGCAACGAGTTCTCTGCTGCGCCGGCTTGTCGCCAAACGCGCCGTCGCCCTGGTCACCGGCCGGCCCACCGACCCCGCGACGCTGTCGGGCATCGAGGTCCGCAACGCGCCGACGGCGCCCCCTATGTGTGCGTCGACGGCGCCGCCGCTGGACCTCGGCGTGTCGATCACCGACCGCGCCGGGTGGGCGGTGTGCGTGACGTCACCCGCGGCCCGGGGCCGGGCTGTTGCCGGTCGGCTGCGACCTGGAGCTGGTCGAGCCGCGGTCGCCGGGTTTCGTCGACGACTTCCTCACCGCGGCCGAGCGACTCCTGGTCGGCTCGCGCGCGGCCGGCGACGGAGCGCGACGCGGTCGCGAACCTGATCTGGTCGGCCAAGGAGAGCGCGCTCAAGGTGCTCGGCACCGGCCTGCGCCGCGACACCCACAGCGCTCGAGGTCGATCCCGGTGCACCGCGCGACGACGGCTGGGGCGCGCTGACGGTGCGCGCGCCGACGGAGCAGGTCTTCCCCGGCTGGTGGCGCCGGCGAGGGCCGTTCGTGCTCACCGTCGCGACGCCGCGCGCACCGGCCCGGCGCCGGCCGCGCTCGGCGACGCCGGCGCGTCCTGACCCGCGCGGCGCCCCGGCACTCGCTGGCTCGCAGCCGGCCCGCTCACCCAGCTGACATGCCCCGCTCGAGGGCGTCGACGATGTAGGGCCGCAGCGCCTCGGCGCGTGATGATCCGGTCGACCGAGCCCACCGCGAGCGCCCGCTGGATGGTGTGGATCGCGTCGAACTCCGTCGGCGACCTCGCCCAGCTTCTCGGCCCGCACGGCCGCGCGTGATCTCGGCGAGCCGGGCCCGTGCCGCGCCGATCTCGGACGCCCGTCGGCCCGTTGCGCCCGCTCGGCCGCCTCGCGCACCCGCGGGTCGTCGGTCGGTGCGGTGCGTCGACCTCGCGCGCGAACACGGTCGCCGCCGCCGGCGCGCCGCCGATGACCGACGCGAACGAGCCCTCCACGGCGGCGATCTCGAGCTGCTCGTTGAGCCGCTTGGAGAACACGACGAACGCGCCGCCGTGGTAGCGCGAGACCACGCACGAACACGATCGGGCCGCGGAAGTTGGTGACCGCGCGGCCGATCTCGGCGCCGTACTCCAATTGCCAGCGGCGCATCGACTCGGGCGAGCCGTCGAACCCGGACAGGTTCGCCAGCACGACGACCGGCCGGTTGCCGCTGGCGGCGTTGATCGCGCGGGCCAGCTTGCGCGACGACTGCGGGAACAGCGTGCCCGACGTCCACGAGGTCGGGCCGTCCGCGGGCACGAACCCGCGCCGCGGCAGCGTGTGCGACTCGATGCCCGAGCAGGCACACCGGGATGCCGCCGATGTGGGCGTCCCACACGACCGCGGTCTCGGCGCCGCGCCATGCGCGCCCAGCGCTCCAGCGGCGTCGCAGTCCGCGTCGGTGACCGCCCGCATCACCGAGCGGATGTCGAAGGGCTTCTTGCGTTCGGGGTTGTGCTCGGCGGAGAAGATGTCACCGACCGTCGCGAATGTCGCTGCCGGCGACCGGCGCATGTGCGGCGCAGTGCGGACGTCGCGGTCGATCGGGTCGGTGGTGGCGCGCCGGCGCGGCCACCGCTCGCCCGGCACCACGTACGTGTGCTCGTAGTGGCGCAGCAGGATGCGGCAGGCGTCGGCCAGGTTGGGCGCCCAGTACTGCCCCTGCCCGTTGGGTCCCATGATCCGGTCGAAGCCGCCGATGCCGAAGTTGTCCTCGGCCGACACGCCGCCGGAGAAGTCGAGCGCCTGCTTGCCGGTCAGCACCATCGCGCTGGCGGGCGTCATCACCAGGATGCCGCGGGTGTGCATGAGCATCGTCGCCTCGGCGTTCCAGTACGGCTGGGCGCCGACGTTGATCCCGGTGACGACGATGTTGACCTCGCCGCCGCGCCTGGGTGAACTCGATGAGGCGGCGCAGCACCGCGCCGATCCAGTCCATGTTCTCGGTGCCGCTGTCCATCGCGATCTTCGCGCCCGACGACAGCGCGAACCACTCGACCGGCACCCCCATCCGCTCGGCCAGGTCGAGCGCCGCGATGATCCGCCGGCACTCGGGTTCGGCGAGCGTTGCCCAGCCCGCGGGTGGGGTCGCCGAACAGCGCCACCCGGGTCATGCCCTCGGGCACCTTCGTCGGTGTAGTTGCGCAGCAGGCCGACGACGATGTTGGCGGTGTTGCGCCCGTACGGCCGGTCGACCGGGACGAGGTTGCCGTTCGTCGTCGAGGTCGTGCTCGACGAACTGGCCCGGCGGGAAGTCGGGCCACGCGCCTCGGCCGGCGGGGTGAGCATCCGGACGATCTCGTAGGGGTACGGCGCGCCGAAGCGGTTGGCGCGCAGCACCTTCTGCTGGTACGGCGTCAGCGGCCGGATCGGTTCCTCGCCCGGCGGCGCGTTCACGCACCGTGCACGCCCTCGCCGCAGGCCCTCGCACGTCGCAGCACGCGTTCGCGGCCGTCGGGAAGCCGCACGCGCAGCACCATCTTCTGCAGCGCCGGCGCCGGTCGGCCAGCGGCGCCGACGGCCGGGCCAGGTCGCGCCAGGCGTCGCGGCGGCACGTCCCACGGCGGCCGGACGTAGAGCACGATCCGGTTGGCCGCGGGCCGCGTTCTCGGGCGCGAACGCCGGCCAGCGCCTCCCGCATCGCCGACAGCGCCTGCAGACCCATCAGTTCCAGCCGCGGATAGCGCGACGATCGCCGTCGGCGTCGCGGACCGGCGTCAGGTCGCGCACCTCGGCGAGCGCGAACAGCCGCTGGTCCGCGGGGTTGTCGTGCGCGACGCCGTGGAACACGTACACGTCCTCGGCCGACCGCAGCCGCCGCAGCGGGAAGTTCGCCAGCCGCCACAGGTCCAGCCGCTTGGCCAGCATCGGGTGCAGGTTGCGGTAGAGCAGCTCCTCGACGAACCGGCCGTCCGGCTGGCGGAAGGTGAAGTGCTGCGTGCGGAAGCGCTCCGGCGTCGGCCCCGTCGACGGTCGTGACCGTGACGTCCAGCCGATGCAGCGGACGGCCGAAGTCGCAGTCCGTCGAGCAGTTCGCTCGCAGTCTGCTCGGCCGAGGCGTCGTCGGCGTCGCGCGATGCTCGCCGTGCCGCCACAGCGCGCAGGTCGACCACGACCTGCCGGTCCGGCGTCGCGCCGCGCCAGGTGCGCGGCGATCGCCGCGCGACAGCCCGGCAGCTCCGCGAGCGGCGCGTAGGCGGCGACCAGGTGGATGCGCTGGTCCCCGGACTCGTAGTCGGCGGCGCCGAGCAGCTGCCCGGCCGTGCTCGGTCGAACCGGAGGTCGCGCAGCTTGCCGGATCCGGTAGAACCGGCGCGGTGTAGCACCTCGAGCAGCGCCCGCGCGGAGCGCCGGGTCGCGGTGCCGCGCCAGCGGCGCAGCAGCTCGGCCCGCAGCGGCTGCGGGCACGAGACCAGCCGGTCGATGCGGTCGCGCCGCTCCGGGCCGTCGGGGTCGGCCGCGCAGCGCGTCGAGGTCGCGCTCGTCTCCGCGGCGTACTTCGTCGGTGACGGTGCTCGAGCAGCGGCTCGTCGAAGTAGTGGAACCGGACGTCGCGGGCCAGATCGGCCACGTCCGGGTAGCGCGCCTGAGTGGCGCGCCAGCCGGTCGAGCCGGGCGCGCAGCTGCGGCGTCGGCAGGTCGGACAGCTCGGCTGCGTGCGCGCAGCCGGCGCTCCAGGATCGCCGTCACGGCCGGGACCAGCTCGTCGGCCCGGCGGAACGAGCGGAACATCCACACGACGGCCTCTTCGAGCTCGGGCGTGCGGTCCAGCCTGCGCACGCCGTAGCGCGCGCAGCACGCGAGCCAGGCGCCGCGCGATACGCAGTCGGGCAGTCCGGCACGGTCGGCGTCCAGCCACTGCAGGTAGGACAGCAGGTACTCCTGGTGCTGCCGGTGCAGAGCCTCGCCGGTCGGCCGGCTCGCGCTGCGGCCGGTAGCAGCGCGCCGACGTCGGCGAACAGGTCCAGCAGCCGTCCTCGCACCGCAGCAGCTCGGCGTCGGCCGGCGCAGCCGACTCGCCGAGCCGGCGCTGCCGGCGACAGCATCGCGGCCAGCGCGCCGGGGTCGAGGTCGTAGCCGAGCAGGTAGCCGAGCAGCGCCTGTACACCGGTTCGCACGGCGGCTGTCGCCGTGGTCGGCGGCCGGCGAGGCCGGCGAAGTCGACCGCGGCCGCGGCCGTGGCCTGGTCGCGCCGTCGGACGTCGCGATGCGGACGATCGGCGCGCCCGCTTCGACCTGGGCGTTGGCCGCGGCCTCGACCTCGGCCACGCGCCGGCGAACGGCGCGGTGATCGTCGACTCCATCTTCATGCTCTCCAGCACGGCCAGCGGGTCGCCGCTCGGCCACCCGGTCGCCGGGCTCGACCAGCACCGACGACCACGAACGCCGGCCGCGCGCAGCGCACGACGCCGCCGTCGTCGCGGTGACACGGTGCGGCGGCGCCGTCGACGTCGACCCGCAGCGCTGGCCCCTGCGGCGACCGTGACCACGCGGTGCAGCCGGCCGCCGACGCAGACGCGCCGCTCGTAGGCGCCGAGGCGCCGCGACCGCGACGTCGGCGACGCCGGCGCCGGCGGTGACCCGGTAGGTGACGGCGCCGGTGCGGTAGACGTGCACGTCGTACGCGCTGCCCGCGGTAGCGCAGCCGGCACGCGGTGGCCGGCACCCCGGCCGTCGACTCGGGCCGCCGCGGCGCCGCGCGCGCGTGGAACGCCGCCCGCGCGGCGGCCTCGTCCAGCGTCGTAGGCCTCGACCGCGGCCACCAGCAGCGGCGACCGGGTCAGGCGCAGGCAGGTGGCCGCCTCGCCGCGGTCAGCCGGTCCAGCCAGTGGTTGTCGACGTCGCCGTCGCGCATCTCCGGCCGGTCCAGCAGCGTCAGCAGGAACGCACCGGTTGGTCGTGCCGCCCTCGACCACGACGGTGGTCTCGGCCAGCGCGCGGCGCAGCCGGGCGAGCGCCTCGGCGCGGTCGTGGCCCCAGGCGATGATCTTGGCGATCATCGAGTCGAACTCGGGCGGGATCCGGTCGCCCTCGCGCACCCCGGTGTCGACCCGGATGCCGGCCCGGCGGGTAGCCGCAGCAGCGCCAGCCGGCCCGGCGCGGGCGCGAAGCCGTGCTCGGGGTCCTCGGCGCACAGCCGCGCCTCGACGGCGTGCCCGGCACCGGCGGGGGCGTCGCCGTCCAGCCGCCCCCCGCGCGCCACGTGCAGCTGCAGCTTGACGAGGTCGAGCCCGGTCGTCACCTCGGTCACCGGGTGCTCGACCTGCAGGCGGGTGTTGACCTCCATGAACTGGAAGCCTGCCGGTCGTCGGGGTCGACCAGGAACTCGACCGTGCCCGCGTTGCGGTAGCCCGCCGCGGCGGCCAGGCGGACGGCGGCGTCCCGGATCGCCTGCTCCTGCTCGGCGTCGAGGGCCGTCGACGCCGACTCCTCGATCACCTTCTGGTGGCGGCGCTGGACGCGTGCAGTCGCGCACGCCGACGGCCCACACGGTGCCCTGCCCGTCGGCGATGACCTGCACCTCGACGTGGCGCGCCGGCCGGCACCAGCTGCTCGAGGAACACCGTCGGGTCGCCGAACGCCAGCTGCGCCTCGGCCGCGCGCCGACGGACAGCGCGGCGGCGAGGTCGGCCTGATCGCGCGACCACCCGGATGCCGCGGCCGCCGCCGCCGGCGGCGGCCTTGACGATCACCGGGTACCCGAGCCGGTCGGCGTGCCGCGGCGCGTCCTCGGCGTGTCCTCGACCGGGCCGCCGCTCCACGGCACCACCGGGACGTCGGCCTGCTCCGCCAGTCGCTTGGCCGCGACCTTGTCGCCGAGCAGCCGGATCGTCGCGCTGTCCGGGCCGACGAACACGATGCCGGCCTCCTCGCACAGCCTGCGCGAACGACGCGTGCTCGGCCACGAATCCCCAGCCGACCCAGACGGCGTCGGCGCGCGCCTCGACGCAGCGCCGCGACGACCGCTGCCTCGTCGAGGTAGCGCGACCTGCGCTTGCCGTCGGCGGGGTCGACGTAGGTGGCCGGCCCCAGCGGCACGGCCTCGTCGGCCTCGCGCACGAACCAGGCGTCGGCGTCCGGGTCGGTGTACAGCGCGATCGTCGTGATCGGCGGTCGCTCGCCGGCCTGGTTCAGTTCGCGCGACGGCGGTCAGCGCCCGCATCGCCGGCTCGCCGCGGTTGACGATCGCCAGCCGCCGGATCTCGGTCGTGCATGCGCTGCGCCTCCTAGCCGTGCAGCACCGCGCGCGATCGGCGCGATGACGTCGTCGGGCAGCGCGTCGGGCAGCGCCACCGTGCGGTAGCCCTCGAGGCGCAGCACGAGCGTCGCCGTCCTGGTCGCGCACCGCGCAGCTCGAAGCCGCCGTCGGTGTCGTCGGCGCGCGGTCGCGAGTGCAGCCCGGCCCGTTCGGCCGGTGACCCGTAGAGCCGCACCGCGCCGACGTGCCGCGGCAGCGCCAGCCGGCCCGTCGCGCCGGCCTCCGAAAGCCCGGCGGTCTGGAAGCACAGCTCGACCAGTCGCGGGGCGGTCACACCGGTCGGCTCCCTGCGCGGGCAGTGTCGGCGGCGAAGCCCGGCGGCCAGCCGCCGTCGCTGCCGCCGTCGTGCCGCCAGGCCGAGCCGACGACCTGGTAGGCCGGGCCGTGGAAGTAGAGCCGTACACCTGCTCGCGGGACAGCGCCGGGCGTCCTCGGCGCGGGCGCCGTCGGCTCGTCCTCGAGCTCCGGCGCGATCGGCGTGAGCCGGACCGACCCGGTGAAGTGCACGCGCGCTGCGGCTCCTCGACCCGGGCAGCGTGCGCTCGGCCGACAGCGCGCACTCGGCGACGAGGTCGTCGCCGTCGGCGTCGCAGCAGCGCGCTGATCGTCAGCGTCGCGCGGCTCGTCGCGGTAGAACTTCACGGCGCCAGGAAGTCGACGTCCTCGACCGCCGCCACGTGCCAGCTCGGGCAGCGAGCAGCCGGGCCACCTCGGCGAAGCGCCTCGATGCCCATCACGCCCGGCAGCACCGGGGTGCCGTCGATGCGGTGGTGGTCGAGGAACGGCTGGCCGGTCGGGTCGAGGGTCGGTCCGCACGACCAGCCCGTCGTGCACGCCCGTCGCCGACGACGTGCGCCGACCATCGGGCCGCGTCGGCTGCACGTCGCGCGCGGCCGGGTCGATGCCGCCGGTCTCGTGGAACTCGGCCGCCATCGCGCCGAGCGCGCCGGCGACCACGACCTCGCCGCGCGGCCTGCCGGCGGCTCAGCTCGCGCCGGATCGCACGCGATGCCCGCCTCGGCGCGGCAGCATCTCGATGCCCGCCGCCGCCATCATCTTCGGGATCGAGCCGCGGGCTGGCCATGCCGATGCCGCCCCACGCGGTCCAGTCGACGGCGATGCCGCGCACGTCCGGGCGCGTCGCGGCGCAGGCTGCTGACGTCATCTTGCACAGCAGGTCGTTGGCGGCGCTGTAGTCGGTCTGGCCCGACGTTGCCGAACCGGCCGGCGACCGAGCTGAACGCCACCGTCGCGCCGAGCGGCATGTCGCCGATCGGCGCGCAGCACGTTGAACCAGCCGTCGCTCTTGACGTCGAAGCACCAGGTCGTACTCGCGCTGGCTCCTTGTCGGGCAGCGCGTGGCTGATCTCGACCCCGGCGGCGTGCAGCAGCACGTCGATGCGCCCGCTGGTGCTCGCGCACCTCGGCCATCGACCGCTGCCACCGCGTCGGCGTCGGTCAGGTCGACCTGGTGCTAGATGGGCGGTGCCGCCCGCCGCGCTCGACGGCCGCGATCGCGGCCAGCGCGGCGTCGCAGCCGCTCGATGCGAGCCAGCTCCCGCTCGACCAGGCACCGGCGTCGGCCGCTCGCCGCCGGCCTTGCATCCGCGCGGCGAGGTCGGCTTGAGACCCGTCGCGGTCCGTGACGAACCGCTCCAGATCCGGGTCGCCCGGGTCGGGCGTCGGGCGTCAGGTCGAGCAGGTGGAAGGTCGCCGCCGAGGCCGCGGCCAGGTCGGCGTGATCGCCGAGACGATGCTGCCGGCGGCGCCGGTGACGACGAAGACGCTGTCGGCGCCCAGAGTTCGCCGGCCCGGCCGGCTGCCGTGCACCGAAGCGGCACTCGGGCAGGCCGACGCTCCAGCGCCGGCCGTCCCGGCGTGGCCGACCTCGACGCAGCCGGGGTCGCGCAGCGTCTCGTCGACCAGGAGCTCGGCCAGCGCCGACGGTCTTGCCGGCACGGCCTGCGGAAGTCGACCGCCTTGACGAGGGCGTCGGGCCGCTCGCGCTGGTAGGCCTTGGCGAAGCCGGTGACCGCGCCGCCCAGCGGGCAGCTGGCGCCGCCTCGTCGTAGCCGTGGTACCCGCCGAGGCGGGTCGCGCGACCAGGAACGGGCTGCGGTCGTCACGAGCGCGTCGCATCGTGACGTAGAGGTCCTTGACCCGACGGCGCAGGCCTCGTGCCAGGCGGCGAGGTCCATGTCGCTCGAGCGGTCCCTCGTCGTCGAGCGCCGCCAGCCAGTACACGCCGTCGACCGGCCCTGCGCGTCCACCAGCGAGCTGCGTTCGAGCTGTCGGTCGGCCGGCGTCGAGCACCAGCGACCTCGACGCCGAGCTCGGCGCAGCCGGCGGCGAGCAGGGCTGCCGACGCCGCCCTGGTCGGCATCACCACGACCCGGGTGCCGGCGCCGAGCGTCACGCCGGTCGGCACGCACGTCGAGCGGCCGGTCGCAGCACGGCCACCGGGACCCGGCGCGGGATCCGGTCGGTGGCGGCGAGGTCGCCGTGGCTCGGGGTGCCGCGACCGCGGCGCCGGTTGGCGATGCGGCCGCGTCGCCCGGCGCTGTTTTCGGGCTCGCCCCGGCGTGCGGTCTTGTCGCGCGACAGCCGACGACGTGGGTGAGGGTGGGGTAGTCGCGCAGCTTGAGCTTGTCGTCGCGCTCGACGCCGTAGCCCGCGGACCGCGGCGAACACCTCGGCCTGCTTGACGGTGTCGACGCCGAGGTCGGCCTCCAGGTCGAGGTCGAGGTCCAGCATGTCGGGCGGGTAGCCGGTCTTCTCGGCGACGATGCCGACGACGGCGTCGGTGACGTCGTCACCGCTCGACCGGCCGCCACGGCGCCGGCGCGGGCGCGGCGGCCGGCGCGGGTCGGGCTCGGCCGGCGGCCGGCGGCTGCGGCGCCGGCGGCGGGCGCGGTGGCTGCCGGTCTTGTCGCGGATCCAGCCGATGACGTGGGTCGAGGGTGGGGTAGTCGCGCAGCTTCAGGTCGTCGTCGCGCTCGATGCCGTAGTGCCCGCGGACCGCGGCGAACACCTCGGCCTGCTTGACGGTGTCGACGCCGAGGTCGGCTTCCAGGTCGAGGTCGAGGTCCAGCAGGTCGGGCGGGTAGCCGGTCTGCTCGGCGACGATCGCCGACGACGGCGTCGGTGATCGCGTCGTCACCGGTCGCCGGCCGCCGCCGGAGCCGGACGCGGGTGCGGCGGCCAGCGGTGCGGCGGCCGCGGCCGGCGGCGCGGCGCCGGCGCGGGCGCCGGCGCGCCGGTCTTGTCGCGGATCCAGCCGACGACGTGGGCGAGGGTGGGGTAGTCGCGCAGCTTGAGGTTGTCGTCGCGTTCGATGCCGTACTGCTCGCGGACCGCGGCGAACACCTCGGCCTGCTTGACGGTGTCGACGCCGAGGTCGGCCTCGAGGTCGAGGTCGAGGTCGAGCAGGTCGGGCGGGTAGCCGGTCATCTCGGCGACGATCCCGCACGACGCCGTGTCGCGTCAGCCGCGATCGCCGCCGGGCGCAGCGGCCGTCGGCGCCGGCGCCGGCGCTGGCGCGACAGGAGCGGCCGCCACCGGGGTCGGCACGCGGCGCGGCTGGGCCGGGTCGCGCGCATCGCGCCGGGCGCCGTCGCCGCAGCCATCGCGCAGCGGCCCGGTGTCGACGACCCGCAGCCGGCGCTGGACGACCTCGAGCGCGGGTCGTCCTGGCCGCTGACGCGGCGCAGCCAGCGCCGCCAGACCGCCCGTCGGCGATCCGGTAGGCGATAGCCCGAGCTGTCGGGCTGCCGGTGGCGCGCCGTCGGGCACCGGCGTCCAGCGCAGCAGCGACATGCGATCTGCGAGCCGAAGCCGGCCGCCAGCCGCAGCGCATACCGCACCGGGTAGGCGCCGCCGCGCGACAGGTTCAGCTCGCCCAGCTCGGGGTCGGTCTCCTGGAAGTTGGGGACCGGCGGGACGATGCCGGTCTCGAGGGCCTTGATGGCGACGACGTCCTCGATGCCCGCGCCCATCGCGTGTCCGGTGAAGCCCTTGGTGTTGGTGATGACGATCGGGTCGGCGTCGGCGCCGAAAACCTGGCGCAGCGCGTTGATCTCGGCCGCCGCGCTGCCGCCGCGGGCCGGCGTGTACGTCTCGTGCGACACGAACATCGTCTCGCGCGGCGATGTCGTGCCGGTCGCACGCCGCGGCGCCTCGGCCTGGGCGACGACGCTGCTCCATCACCTGGCCGATGTGGTCGATGTCGAGCCGGGTGCCGTGGAAGGCGCTGTTGGCGGTGACGGTGGCGAGCACCTCGCAGATCGGCTGCGATCCCGCGCTCGCGCGCGGCCGCGGCCGACTCCACGACGAACGCGGCAGCGCCCATCCCGATGAGCATGCCGTGCCGGCGCCGGTCGAACGGCAGTCGCCGCGTCCTCGACCCGTCGTCGGTCGCGGCGGCACCGGTGGCGAGGAAGCCGGCGCCGATCCACGGCAGCAGGTGCGTCGCAGGTGACGTCGTCGGCGGCGACCACGAGCACGCGGCGGCAGCGGCCGGCGCGGATCCAGTCCTCGGCCAGCGCGATCGCCTGGGTGGTGCTGGCGCACGCGGCATTGACCTGCGTGTTCGGGCCGCGGGCGCCGATGATCTCGGCGAACTGCGAGTGCCCCATCGACAGCACGCGGAACAGGAAGCGGCGGTCGAAGACGTACGGCTCGGTCGTCGATCAGCGTGCGCAGCTCGCGGATGCGGCGGTCGAGCTCGGCGCGCCGACCGGCTCGGCCGTCGCCGACTCCGGGCGCGCACGGCCTCGCAGCGCGTCGAGCTGCTCGCGGCGGGCCCGGTCGGCGTAGTAGCGCTCGAGCTCGTCGGCGAACGAGTCGTAGCCCGGGGAACGCCGAGGCGAAGATGACGCCGGTGTCGTCGCGCAGCTCGTCGGGCAGCATCCAGCGGTCGGGCAGCTGGGTGCCGATGCTGGTCGTCCTGTAGCGCAGGACGAGCGGGATGCCGGCGTCGCGCAGCGCGTCGATGCCGGCGCCGATCGCCAGCCGGGTCACCGAGTCGAGCGCGGCGTCACGCGCCGGCGTCGATGCCGAACTCGGCGACGAGGTCGAGGGCGCCGGCGCGGCCGGCCAGCTTGATGACTTCGGCCTCGTCGTCGATCGTCTCGAACGCTGGGCTCGCCCGTCCTCGCGCTTGACCAGCCGGGTGATGTTCTTGTCGAGCATGCGCTGGCGCAGCCGCGTGCGGGATGGCGTCGATGAACTGCTGCCGTCGAGGATCCGGCCGACGTTGGCGTCGTCGAAGACGCGTCGGCGCCGGGCAGGCCGAGCGCGGCACCGGTGATGACCACCGGCTCGCTGGACGACGGCCGTCGGCGCCGCTGCGGCGCCGAGCAGCGCGCGGCCGCGCTCGATGATGTCGGCGATCACGGCCGAGCCGAGCTCTGCGTAGGCGCGTCGTCCGACGTCGGCTGGGTACGCTGCGGTCGCATGCCGGTCGCGTCGGCTGCGCTGGATCGTCGGTGCGGCTGCGGGCGCTGGCGGCGACGGCTCCGCGCCGCGACGCCGAGCCCGGCCGCGTACAGGCCGCACAGCGCCTGGTTGAACGACGGCAGGTCGCCGAGCTTGGGGTGGTTGGTGAACAGGCGCGACGACGTCGTCGTGCTCGCCGAGGACGTCCTCGGCGAAGCCGTGCAGCGCCTTCTTCGGACCGACCTCGACGAACACGCGCGCACCCGCCGTCGTACAGCGTCTGCAGGCCCTTGACGAACTGGACCGGCGAGGCGACCTGCCGGCCCAGCAGCTCGATGCATCGCGTCCGGCGTCGGCGGCCGTCGGGTAGAACTCCCCGTTGACGTTGGCGACGATCGGCAGCATCGCGGCGGCGTGCACGTCCAGCCGGCGCAGCGCGTCGCGCAGCGGCTCGCTGGCCGGCGCGACGATCGAGGTGTGGAACGCGTGGCTGACCGGCATCCGCGATCGCGTTGATGCCGGCGGCGCCGAACGTCTCGATGACGCTTCTCCACCGCGGCGGTCGCCCCGCCGATGACGGCCTGGCTGATGCTGTTGACGTTGGCGACGACGACATAGCCGTCGGCGGCGGCGACGATCCGCTCGATCTCGTCGAGCGGCGCCAAGACGGCCGCCATCGCGCCGTTGTCGTCCACGCGAGGCCGGCCATCTCGCTGCCCGCGGGCGCTGACGGCCTCGAGCGCCGCCGCGAACGTCAGCGAGCCGGCCGCCACGAGCGCGCCGTACTCGCCCAGGCTGTGGCCCATCACCATGTCGGGGCGCATGCCGTAGCGCGCCGAGCAGCCGGGTCAGCGCCACGTCAGCGGTGAGCACGGCAGGCTGGGTGATCTCGGTCTGCAGCAGCTGCTGGTCGAGCCGCGCCAGCGCTGCCGGGTCGTCGGTGTCGCCGAAGATGAACGCCGACAGCGGGCGGCCGAGCAGCGGCGTCATGATCCGCGTCGGCCTCGGCGAACGTCTCGGCCACCACCGGCTCGGTCTCGCGCAGCGTCCCTCAGCATGTTGACGTACTGCGAGCCCTGGCCGGTGAACAGGAACGCCACCTTCGGGGCCGGCCCGCGGCCGAGGAAGACGCCCTGCGCACGCAGCATCCGCCACACGCCCGGGCTGCGTCCGCAGCGAGCGCCTTCAGCGCCTTGGTCGGCCTTGGCCGCCAGCTCGGCAGCGTCGGCGTAGTCGATGGCGACGCGTACGGCCGCGTCGGCGAGGGCCGGGTCGGGCGCGGCCGGCGCGGCGGCGCGCCCGGCGGCCGCCTCGGCAGCGCACCTGCTCGAGCCGCGCGACGACGTCGGCGTCGTCGCGCCGCCGACCACCAGCGGCGCCGCGCAGCGGTGCCTTGCGGCGATGCGGCGCGGGCGCTGCACGCCGGCGCGGCAACTGCCGCCGCCGGTCTGCGGCACGTCCGCGCCGGCGAACGATCGCTGGCTCGTCCGTCGCGGTGCCGGCCGGGCACGTACTCCTCGAGCACGGCGTGGAAGTTGGTGCCGCCGAAGCCGAACGCGCTCACGCCGGCGCGCGCACGCCCTCGGCGGCGTCGGCCCACTCGCGCAGTTCGGTGTTGACGCGCGAACGGCGAGTTCGCCCAGTCGACGTTGGGGTTCGGGTCGCTCGAAGTTCAGGCTCGGCGGCAGCACCTTCTCGTGCAGCGCCAGCACCGTCTTGAACAGACCGGCCGCGCCCGCGGCGGCCTTGAGGTGGCCGATGTTGGACTTGACCGAGCCGAGCGCGATCGCTGCCGGCCGCGGCGCCCGCGCGCCGAACACCTCGGTCAGGCTCTCGAGCTCGGCCGCGTCGCCGACGCGGGTCGACGTGCCGTGCGCCTCGATCAGCCGACGGCCGTGGCGGGTCGACGCCCGGCCTGCTCCCACGCGCGCTCGATCGCCAGCTTCTGACCGACCGGGTTGGGCGCGGTGATGCCCTTGCCCTTGCCGTCGCTGGACCCGCCGATGCCAAGAATCACCGCGTAGATGCGGTCGCCGTCGCGCTCGGCGTCGGCCAGCCGCTTGAGCACGAACAGGGCCGCGCCCTCGCCCATCACGAAGCCGTCGGCGCCCGCGTCGAACGGGCGGGTGCCGGTCGCCGACAGGGCGCCGATCTTGCAGAACTTGACGAACGCGGCGATGCCCATGTTGCGGTCGACGCCGCCGGTGATGGCGGCGTCGAAGTCGCGCGCGGCCAGGCCCGTGCGCGGCCGCGCCGACAGCGCCGCCAGCGCCGAGGCGCAGGCGGCGTCGGTGGTGAAGTTCGGGCCGCGGAAGTTGAACAGGTTGGCGACCCGGCCGGCGATGACGTTGGCCAGCTCGCCGGGCATGGTGTCCTCGGTGATCTCGCGGTGTCCGCGAGCGAAGCCGCTTGTGCGTCTCGGCGACGATCGACCTGCGCGCACGTCGCTCGCGGCAGCGCGGCGAACGTCGGCGCGGTCGCGCAGCTCGCGCGGCGAACTCCGGGAACTGGATAGCGCAGTGTTGGACGCGTAGTGCTTCTCGCCGCCGATCGCGTTGCCGAGGATGACCGCGACCCGCTCGGGGTCCACGTGCCATTCCGGCCAGCCGGCGTCCATCAGCGCCGCCCGCGCGCCGGCGACCGCCCACTGCTGCCCCTCGTCCATCTGCGTCGCCGACCTTCGGCGGGATCGGCAGCTGCCACGCCAGCGGCTCCCAGGCGAACTCGCGCACCCAGCCGCCGATCGCGCGAGTAGGTCTTGTCCGGCGCCTTCGGGTCGGCGTCGTAGTAGAGCGTCGGGTCCCAGCGCTCCGGCGGGACGTCGCTGATGCTGTACCGGCCGCGGTGATGTTGGCCCAGAACGTCGGCCGCGTCGGGCGCGTCCGGCATGATCGCTGCGAGCCCCCACGATGGCGATCGGGCTCAGGTGGGTACTCGGTCATGTTCTTGCTCCGTTGTGTCGGTCGCCGTCAGGCAGTTGAGCGGTCGTAGAGGGCGTCGGCGACGAGCGTCCATGTCGGCGACGAGCCCGGCCTGGGCCGCGCGGACGTCGGCCAGGCGGCAGGCGTGGCGTCGAGCCCGCGTCAGGTCGGCGCCCGGCTCGCCGCGCCGCGGAGCCAGCGCACGCCCTCCTCGGCGACCTTGAGCGCCGCCTCGCGGGCGAAGACGCGGCTGATCGCGGCGAGCGCCGCCGGCTCGAAGCGGCGGTCGGCCTTCTCGGGCAGCGTGCCGTCGGCGGCCGACGCGGCCGCCCGGCGGGCCAGGCTGCCGGCGCACTCGGCCCAGGCGATGAGCTCACCGAGCCGCAGCAGCACGTGCTGGTTACGGGTGAGCCGGCCGACGCGGCAGGCCTCGAGCACCGCGGCGAGCGCACTGCAGGGCCAGGGCCGCGATGTCCGCGCCGACGTCGGGACGGCGCGCGTGCAGCGGCGCCAGTCGCGCGCCGCGTCGCGGTAGTAGCTCGCCGCGGGTCTTCAGGTGCTGCTGCCAGCGGTCGCGGGCGATCGTCATCTCCATGATCTCGGAGGTGCCCTCGTAGATCGTGGTGATCCGCACGTCGCGCTTGATCTTCTCGACGATGTACTCGCGGGTGTAGCCGTAGCCGCCGTGCGCCTGGATCGCCGCCTCGGCGGCCGGCGTTGCCCGACTCGGTGGCGAGGTACTTCGCGATCGCGCCCTCGGTGTTGAGCGCGCCGCTCCCCCTCGCCGGCGTCGATGCGCGTCGCGGTCTCCTCGATGAACGCGCGGGCCGCCTCCAGCCGGACCGCGTGCGGGACGATCAGCTTGTGCGTGTAGCCCTGCTTCTCGACAGCGGGGCGCCGGCCTGCACGCGCTGCGTCGAGTACGCGATCGCCCGGTCGAGCGCCGCCCAGCCGCCGCCGAGGCCGAACGCCGCGACCATCAGCCGGGTGTAGCCGAAAACCTCCTGCGCCTGGATCGAGCCCCTGGCCCTCGACGCCGCCGACCAGGTCCTCGGCGGCGACGTAGCACGTCGTCGAGGAACAGCGCCGCCGTGTTCGACAGCCGGATGCCGTGCTTGTCCTCCGGCTTGGCGCGGCGTGAAGCCCTCGGCGCCGTGCTCGACGCACGAACCAGGTCGGCCCGCCGGGCGCGTGCGCCAGGATCGGTGTACGCGTCGGCGATGCCGCCGTTGCTGATCCACTGCTTGCGGCCGGTGATCCTGTAGCCGACGACCTGCGCCGTCCTCCAGCACCGGCACCGCCGTGGTCCTCAGCGCGCCGAGGTCGCTGCCGGCCTCGGGCTCGGTCGCGCCGTAGGCGAACAGCATGCCCTCCTCGGCGATCCGGCCGAGCCACTTCTTCTTCTGCTCCGGCGTCGCCGCCGACGAAGATCGGGTCGCTGCCGAGGAAGGTCGCGAGCACGCTGGTCGCGACGCCGAGGTCGATGCGGGCCATCCGCTCGCAGACGCGGTAGACGTCGAAGCGCCGCCGCCCATCCCGCCGTACTCCTCGGGGATGAAGAGCAGCTGGACGCCCAGTTCGTCGCCGCACATGGCGCGGACCATGTCCTCGGGGCACTCGTCCTCGTGGTCGAGTTCGAGCATCCGCTCGTCCGGCAGGCCGTGGCGACGAAGTCGTGCAGGGCCTCCAGCATCATGTTGAGGGTGTCCCGGTCGAGCCCGATGGTGGCGCTCATGTGTTTTCCTCCGGTTGGTGTGGATATTGACGGGCTCATCCGGCGAATCTGACTGTGCCGCCGGGGGGCAGCCGCTTGACCTGACCCCGGCACTCCACGTCGATCTCGCCGGCTCCCCGTGGGTCGACGCTGATGATCACGCCCCGGCCGCTGACCCGCAGGTGCAGGTGCAGGCCGCGGTAGTGGATCGGAATGGCAAGCTCGCCAAGGTTTTCCGGCCAGTGCGGGTCCAGGATGATGCGCCCGCCGCGGGTCTCCAGCCCGGTGAAGCAGCGCTGCATCAAGTCGACGCTGCCGGCCATCGCCGCCAAGTGGATGCCCTCGGACGTGGTGCCGCCCTGGATGTCGGCTACGTCGGAGTTCAGCACTTCTTGGAAGAACTCCATCGCCCGGTCACGGTTGGCCCTGGCGAGCACCCAGCTGTGCACCACGCCGGACAGCGTCGAGCCGTGCGACGTCCGCGCCAGATAGTAGTCCACCATCTTCGGGACCTGCTCGGAGGTGAACCGGTAGCCGAGCCGGTCCAGCACCTCGCGCAGCTCGGTCGAGGACATCAGGTAGAGCAGCATCAGCGCGTCGGCCTGCTTGGACGCCTTGTAGCGGTTGACGTCGTCGCCTTCGGCCTCGAGGATGCGATCCAGTCGCTGGATGTTCCCGTAGGTCTCCCGATAGCGGTCCCAATCCAGTTCCTGCAGTTCGCCGTACCCCTCGAACTGGCTGATCACGCCGTCGTGGAACGGGACGAACATCCGGCGGCTCACCTCGTTCCAGTGCGCCAGCTCGTCGTCGCGCAGCCGCAGCTTCTCCCGCAGGTCGAGCAGGTTGGGCAGCGGCAGCAGTTCCAGCGCGTCGAGGGCGCGCATGATCACCCACACCGCCATCACGTTTGTGTAGGCGTTGTTGTCGATGCCGTCGTAGGGTGCCTCGGGGTAGCCGGAGTGGAACTCGTCGGGCCCGATGACGCCGCGGATGCTGTAGCGGCCGCGATCGGGGTCGAAAGTCGCCCTGCTGACCCAGAATCGGGCGATCTCGCCCAGCAGTTCGGCGCCGTAGTCGATCAGGTACGCCAGGTCCCCGGTGGTCTGGTAGAACTTCCAGGCGTTGTAGGCGACGGCGATCCCGATGTGGTGCGCGCGGGCGCTGGCGTCCGGGTTCCACCGGCCGCTGCGCGGATTGAGATGCAGCCGTTGGCTTTCCTCGCGCCCGTCGCTGCCCGACTGCCACGGGAACATGGCGCCGGCGTAGCCGGCCTCTCGGGCGGCGCGGCAGGCCTCCGGCAGCCGCCGGTGCCGGTAGAGCAGCAGGGACCGGGTGATCATCGGGAACCGCAGGTTGAGGACCGGGAAGATGAACAGCTCGTCCCAGAAGATGTGCCCGCGGTAGGCCTCGCCGTGCAGGCCGCGTGCCGGCACACCGACGTCGAGGTCGGCGCAGTTGGGCGACACCGTCTGCAGCAGGTGCAGCATGTGCAGGCGCAGGACGCGCAATTCGTCTGTGAATTGGTCGAATTCGATAGACGAGCGCTCCCACAGGTGTCTCCAGGTGGTCTGGTGCCGGTCCAGGACGTCGTCGAACCGGCCGAGCCCGCCCAGCCAGCGCTTGGCGGCGTCGGCCGGCTGCGAGGTCGCCACGTCGCGGCCCGTGAAGAGGGTCACCATCTTCTCGACGGACAGCGTGTCGCCCGCCGACACCACGATGTCGATGTCGTGACCGACTTCGGCGTCCCGCTCGAACAGCCGGTAGGTGGCCCCGGAGTTGTCGCCGGCGCCCACTGGGGCGTGATTGTCGTTGCACCACAGGGTGGTTCGCGCCGCCAGGGCGATCGGGATTCGCGACTGGTTGGTCTGGACCTCGAGAAGCACGGAATCGTCGGCGATTTCGCGCTTGTCCAGCAGTTCCAGGTGCTGGTCGGACAGGTCGCGGTACCGTTCGACCAGCGAGTTGCGCACGTTGCCGTCCACCGTCGAACGGATCGTGATCGTGCCCGCCCAGTCCTCGGGGCGGATCGTGGTGGCCAGGCCGGCCACGTGCGGGGCGTGCATGGCGACGAATCGCCGTTGCGTCACCGACGTCGTCCGCCCGCAGCGTCGAGGAACCGCAGCTCCCTGCCGAGCACCGCGGCCCGGGTCTCCAGGGTCTGCTTGTAGGACAGCACGGTGACGTCGTCGATGTCGAACCAGTCGCCGCCCTCGATCCGGAAGGTCAGCGGCAGCCAGTTGGGCAGGTTGACCAGGCTCTCGTTGTCGATGGTGACGCCCGAGACGATGTCGTAGAGCCGGTTGTACACCCCGGCGGCGTAGGTGCCCGGGTAGTGCACCTGCCCGGCCTTGGATTCCGGCGCGGCGCCCCGGGTGGCGAAGTAGCCGTTGCCGACGGTGCACAACGCCTCGCGCAGCTTCTCGCTGGCCGGGTCGTACCCGTCGAAGCTGAATTTCCATGCCTCGGTGGATGTCTGGTGGGTGTAGGCCAGCCATCTCGAGCCCAGCTCGAGCACCTCGCCGACCTCGTCGAGGCCGTTGAGGACGAACCGGGCGGCGGTACGGCGGTCGCCGTCGGTGTCGTTTCGCACCGCGATTCCCACGCCGCCGAGCGCAACGGCGTCGAAGGCGTCCTCGTCGGTGAGGTCACCGCCGATGTAGATCGGGATCAGCGACCTCGGCTTGTCCACGTGGGACCGGATCCAGGCCAGCCGCGTTCCCTCGTCCCACGCGACGTCGGGGCGCAGCTCCACCATGGCGTATCCGGTCGAGACGCGCAGTTTCTTCAGCTTCCCGATCCGTTGCGCCGTCGCGACAATGTCGTCGATGTGCTCGGCCGCGGCGGCGGGATAGTGCACCGCGACCGCGAAGCGCTTGTGCACCAAGTGCAGTCCGGGAATGTCGGCCAGGATGTCGCGCAGTTCGTCGGCGGCGTCGGCCAGGACGGGAACCGCGGCCGCGGCCCCCTCGTGCTCGTGGTGGCTCCCGTCCGGCTCGAGCAGCTCGAAGCCGTGGTTGCCGGCATACCAGACCTCGGGTATCCCCACCCGTTCGCGGATGTCGGCGACATCCCGGCCGCTGATCACGACGACGGGGGACAACGCGGCGAGGCTGCCCAGCGCCTGGGCGGCTTTCGCCATATGCGCGATCGCGCCCGGGCCCGAAATGGTCTGGGGCATCACTACGTCGTAGTTGAGAAAGAGCACCGATTCCCGGCCGATGGCGATGCCGGCCAGTTGCCCATACGATTCCAGCGCGTTGGGGATCTCGGAGATTCGCCTGTCCCCGGTGCGCACTGCGATGTCGGAGAGGTCGGTGATCATGACGTCGGCCTCAACCCCGGAGGCTGCCTCGTCGCTGCCGGCGCCGTCGACACCGACGACGAGCGCGAATCCCGCCTCCCGCCCCGCGGAGAGCCCCGCCGGGTTGTCACCCACGACGACCGCGCGGTGCGGGTGCACGCCCACCGCGTTCGCCGCGGCCCGGACGTGCGTGGCATCCGGCAGGACGACCAGTCCCGGGTTCGCGGCGGCGTGGCCGTCGCCGGCGGCGGGTTCGATGAAGACGTCGAGCAGGCCTTCACCGACCGCGCCGGTGCCCGAAAGGTGCTGGCCGTCAACGCTGGGCGCCTGGGCGACCGCCGCGACACCGGCCTCCCGCAGCTTCCGGGTCAGGGTGACCATGGCCGCCAGCAGCGGGACGTCGCGGTCAAGCAGCTCCGCATAGACCCGGCGCTGCCGGTTGACCAGCCCGCAGATGGTGTTCTCGCCGATGTCCGACGCCGACCCGCGGGGCAGCGTGATGCCCCACGACGCCAGGAAGTCGGCGACCCCGTCGGGCCCGGGCTTGCCGTGCAGCAGCCGGTCATAGTCGTCGTCGGTGAACAGGGAGTGGTCCTCTCCCCGGTACGCCGGCCGGTGCGCCAGGTGGTCGTTGAAAAGCGAGGCCCACGACTGGCGTTGGACCGACGCGGCGTCCTTGAGCACGCCGTAGAGGTCGAAGATCACCGCGTCGTGTACACGCGGGTCGATGACCACCGGGGGGTTCACGCTATGACCGCCCATCTGCGCCTTCCAGGTCGGGTCATGTCGCGGATCACTGCAGTTGCGCTGCTGTTCGAGGTCCAGGATCTGCCGGGTGGTCTTGACCACCACGTCGGGGTTCAGGCTGATCGAGTCGATGCCGCAGCGGACCAGGAACTCGGCCATGTCGGGGTAGTCCGACGGCGCCTGACCGCACAGCCCGGAGTGAATCCCGTTGCGGCGGCAGCCCTCCACGGCCAGGCGGATCATCTCCTTGACGCCCTCGTCGCGTTCGTCGTAGTCGAAGGCCACGATCTCGCTGTCCCGGTCGACGCCGAGGGTCAGCTGGGTCAGGTCGTTGGAGCCGATGGAGAAGCCGTCGAAGCGCTTGGCGAACTCGTCGATGAGGATGACGTTGTTGGGGATCTCGCACATCGCGTACACCTTGAGCCCGTTCTCCCCGCGGCGCAGGCCGTGTTTGGCCATCTCCGCCAGGACCAGGTCCGCCTCGGCCACCCGGCGCACGAACGGCAGCATGAGCACGACGTTGGTCAGGCCCATCTGTTCGCGCACCCGCTTCATCGCCCGGCACTCCAGCGCGAATCCCTCGGCGTAGGCCGGGTGCGCGTAGCGCGAGGCGCCGCGGAAGCCGATCATCGGGTTGCTCTCGGCCGCCTCGAAGCCGCTGCCGCCGACCAGGCTGGCGTACTCGTTGGTCTTGAAGTCCGACATCCGCACGACGACGGGCTTGGGCCAGAAGGCGGCGGCGATCGTGCCGATCCCCTCCGACAGGCGCTCGACGAAGAATTCGGCGCCGTCGGAATAGGCGTAGGTCAGCGATTCGATGGTCCGCCGGGCCTCGGGGTCCTCCACCCGGTCCGGGTGGAGCAGCGCCAGCGGGTGCACCCGGATGTACTCGTTGATGATGAACTCCATCCGGGCCAGCCCCACGCCGTCGTTCGGCAGGAACGACGTCTTGAACGCCAGATCCGGGTTGCCGAGGTTGAGCATGATCTCGGTGTGCGGCCGCTCCTGGTCGGACACCTCGGTGCGATCGACGCGGAAGCCCAACTCGCCGCGGTAAACCCGCCCGGTGTCGCCCTCGACGCACGACACCGTGACGACCTCGCCGTCGGGCACGCTCGTGGTGGCGTCGCCCGCGCCGACGACGGCGGGGATGCCGAGCTCGCGGGCGATGATCGCCGCGTGGCAGGTGCGCCCGCCGCGGTTGGTGACGATGGCCGCCGCGATCTTCATGATGGGTTCCCAGTCGGGCGTGGTGATGTCGGCGACCAGCACGTCGCCGGGCCGGAACTCCGACAGCTTCCCGAGGTTGTCCATCCGCCTGGCGATGCCCGTGGCGACCTTCTCGCCGACCGAGCGGCCCTCGGCGAGCACCTCCTTGCCTTCGGCGCCCTTGCCCTCCAGCACGTAGCTTTCGATGACCGTCAGGCTGCGCTGGGAGGCCGCGGTCTCGGGGCGCGCCTGGACGATGTAGAGCCGTCCGTCGAGACCGTCCTTGGCCCATTCGATGTCCATCGGCCGCCCGTAGTGGCCCTCGATGGCGCAGGCGTAGCCGGCCAGCTCGAGGACGTCCTCGTCGGTGACGCAGAACCGGGCCCGGTCGGCCTTCGGCGTGGGGATGTTGCGGGTCGTGTTCTTCGTCTCCCCCTCGACGAAGATCATCTTGACCGCCTTGTCCCCGATCAGCCGGCGCAGCACCGCCCGGTGGCCGGCCTGATACGTCGGCTTGTGGACGTAGAACTCGTCGGGGTCGACGGCGCCCTGGACCACGTTCTCCCCGAGGCCGTAGGCGCCGGTGATGAACACCACGTCGTGGAAGCCGGATTCGGTGTCCAGGGTGAACATCACCCCCGACGAGGCGAGGTCGGAGCGCACCATCTTCATCACGCCGATCGACAGCGACACCTTGAAGTGGTCGAAGTCCTGGTCGACCCGGTAGTGGATGGCGCGGTCGGTGAACAGGCTGGCGAAACACCGGCGGCAGGCGTCGAGCAGGCTCTCGGTGCCCTTGATGTTGAGGAAGGTCTCCTGCTGGCCGGCGAAGCTGGCCGTCGGCAGGTCCTCGGCGGTCGCCGAGCTGCGCACGGCCAGGCTGACGTCTTCGCCGTATTCCTCCTGCAGCTGGCGGTAGGCGGCCGTGATCTCGGCGGCGAGCTCTGGGGGAAGCCCTGCGCCGTAGACGATTTCGCGGGCGCGCTTGCCCTTGCGCGCCAGCGCGGTGACGTCGTCGGGGTCGAGGTCGTCGAGCGCGGCGTGCAGCGCGTCCCAGGCGCCGGCGCTGTCCAGCATGTGCCGGTAGGCCTCGGCGGTGATCGCGAACCCGTGCGGGACGCGCACGCCCTGCCCGGTCAGTTTCTGGAACATCTCGCCGAGCGAGGCGTTCTTCCCGCCGACCAGCGGGACGTCCTCGATGCCGATCTCTTCGAAGAAGCGGATGTAGGTGAAATCGCTCATGGTGTTCTTCCTCCGGTGGGTTGCATCAATACGCTTCGTAGATACCGCTGTTCGCTTTTCGCATGGTCCAGACGTAGTCCGCGCGTTCCCGGGCGGCCAAGGACCCGGGCTCCTCGCCGTCCGGCGCCGCCAGCAGCCCCCGCACCTCGTCGAGGCGCTGAAAACCCTTGCGGTCCATCCAGTCGGCCAGGTCCCGCAGCAGCACGGCGGCGTACTCGGGACCGTGGCGCAGCAGCGCCGACGCGGACTGGACGACGTCGGCCCCGGCGAGCAGGTACTTGGCCACGTCGCGGGCCGTCTCGACCCCGGTGCTGGCGGCCAGGCAGGCCTGTATCCGCCGGTGCAGCAACGTGATCCACGTCAGCGGCAGCGCGGGTGTCCGCCGGGGTGGACAGCGCGACGGTGCGGACGGTGCCGAGCGTCTCGGGGTCGATGTCGGGCTGCAGGAACCGGTTGAACAGGACCAGGCCGTCGGCGCCCGCCGCGTCCAGCCGGTGCGCCATGTCGGCGGTCGCGCTGAAGTAGGGGCTGAGTTTGACGGCGACCGGGATGCCGGCCGCGCTTTTGACCTCGGCCAGCACGTCGAGGTGGCGCTGCTCCACCGCGCGGCCGTCCACGCCGGTGTCGCCGGGCAGGTAGTAGATGTTCAGTTCGATCGCCGCCGCGCCGGCGTCCTGCATCGACCGGGCGTAGCCCGCCCAGCTTCCGGGGGTGGACGCGTTGAGGCTGCCTATGACGGGGATGTCGATCGCGGCTGCCGCGCGTTCGAGGAGGCGCAGGTAGCGCCGCGCGCCGCCGCCGTTGTCCGCCGCGGGGGCGGCCCCGACGGCGGCCGGGAAGTAGGTGAGCGACTCGGCGTAGCTCTCGCTGCCCTGGGCGGCCATCCGCATGTTGTGCGCGTCCTCGCGGCGCAGCTGCTCTTCGAACAGCGAGTACAGCACCACCGCGCCGACCCCGGCGTCGGCGAGGCGGCGCACGCCGTCGACCGAGGTGCTCAGTGGGGACGCCGAGGCCAGCAGCGGGTTGCGCAGCGTCAGTCCCAGGTAGCGCGTGGTCAGGTCCATCAGCGCTCCCTGCGCGAGTCGGACGGGAAGTGCTGCGGCGCGCGGGAAGCCATGTCTTCGTAGACCTCCCAGCGCTGGTCGATCGACTCCTGCGCCAGCGCGAGGAGTCTTTCGGCCTCGTCGGGGTCGGAGTTGGTCAGGCTCCGGTATCGCAGCTCGCGGTAGCGGTAGTCGGCAAGCGGAAGGCGGGGCCGGTGCGAGTCCAGCAGGAAGGGCGGGGTACCGCCGGCGCGCAGCACGGGGTCGTATCGAATCAACGGCCAGTGCCCGCTGGCGACCGCACGGTATTGCTGGTCGAGGCCGTGACGCAGCTCGAAGCCGTGCGCGATGCAGTGGCTGTAGGCGATCACCAGCGACGGCCCGTCATACGCCTCGGCTTCCCGGAAGGCCTGCAGGGTCTGCTGCGGGTCGGCGCCCATGGCCACTCGCGCGACATAGACGTTGCCGTACGAAACGGCCTGTAGCGCCAGGTCTTTGCGCGGCACCGTCTTGCCCGCCGCGGCGAACTTGGCCACCGCCCCCAGCGGCGTGCTCTTCGACATCTGCCCGCCGGTGTTCGAATACACCTCGGTGTCGAGCACCAGGACGTTGACGTTGTGGCCGCTGGCCAGCACGTGGTCGAGGCCCCCGGCGCCGATGTCGTAGGCCCAGCCGTCGCCGCCGACGATCCACACGCTGCGGCGGACCAGATGGTCGATGACGCTGCGCAATTCCTGACCAACCCCGCCGAGGCCGGGCGGCAGCCCGTCCAGCCGGCCGGCCAGTTCGGCCACCCGTTCGCGCTGGGCGTGCAGTTCCGATTCGCGCCTCTGCGGAGCGTTCAGGATGGGGTCGACGAGATCGGCGCCCAGGACGTCGCGCAGTTCGGTCAGCCGCCGGCGCGCCTGGCGAAGGTGGGCGTCGGCGGCCAGCCGCATCCCCAGGCCGAACTCGGCGTTGTCCTCGAACAGGGAGTTCGACCACGCGGGCCCGCGCCCTTGGGCGTTGGCGGTCCACGGCGTGGTCGGCAGGTTGCCGCCGTAGATCGACGAGCAGCCGGTCGCATTGGCGATCATCAGCCGGTCGCCGAACAGCTGGGAGAGCAGTTTGAGATAGGGCGTTTCGCCGCAACCCGCGCACGCGCCGGGGAACTCGAACAGCGGCTGCAGGAACTGCGCGCCGCGCACGGTGCCGAAGTCCACCCTGGATCGGTCGGCGACCGGCAGCGTCTCGAAGAAGGCGACGTTCTCGCGCGCGGTTGCGACGAGGGGTTCGCGCGCATCGAGGTTGATCGCCTTGGTGATCGGCGTGCCGGGAACGACGGCCGGGCAGGCCTCGACGCACAACCCGCATCCGGTGCAGTCCTCGGCGTAGACCTGCAGGGTGTAGCGGGTATCGGGGAGGCCGACCGCGTTCAGCGGGGCCGAGGCGAAGGCGGCCGGCGCGTCGACGAGTCGCTCGCGGCCGTATGAAGTGGTCCGAATAACGCTGTGCGGGCAGACGAATGCGCAGTTGCCGCACTGGATGCAGGTGTCTGGATCCCATACCGCCACGAGGTCGGAAATGTTGCGCTTCTCGTATGCCGCGGTGCCGCTCGGATAGCTGCCGTCCACCGGCAGGGCGCTGACCGGCAGCGCGTCCCCGCGTCCGGCGATCATCTCCGCCGTCACCGTTCGCACGAAGTCGGGCGCGTCGGCCGGCACCGGCGGTTCGAGGTCGCGGGTGGAGGTGAGGGTGTCGGGCACTTCGACCCGCCGCAGCCCGGCCAGGGCGCGATTCACGGCCTCGACTTCGCGCGCCACCACGTCGGCGCCCTGCCCGGCGTACGTCTTGGCGACGCTGTCCTTGATCCGTGCCATCGCGGTTTCATGGGCAACACGTCGGCGATCGCGAAAAAGCACGTCTGCAGGACGATGTTGATCCGGCCGGCCAGCCCTACCTCGCGCGCGATTGCGCCGGCGTCCACGACATACAGCCGGATGTTTTTGTCGATGATCTGCCGTTGCACCGTGCGGGGCAGGCTGTCCCACAGCCGCTCCGGCGGGCGTGAGCTGTTGACCAGCAGCGCGGCGCCCCGGGCCGCGCGGCCCAGCACGTCGAGTTTGTGCAGGAATCGTTCGTGGTGGCACCCGACGAATGCGGCCCCTTGCACCAGGTACGGCGCGCGAATCGGCTCCCGTCCGAAACGCAGATGCGAAACCGTTTGCGAGCCCGACTTTTTGGAGTCGTAGACGAAGTAGCCCTGGGCGTAGGTGTCGTCCTCCCCGCCGAGGATCTTGATGGTGTTCTTGTTGGCGCCGACGGTTCCGTCCGAGCCCATGCCGAAGAAGATGGCTTTGGTGACGGACTCGGTGTCAGAAAGGGATTCGATGTCCCACTCGGCGTCGTAGTCGATGCTGGTGCCGCTGACGTCGTCGTCGATGCCGACGGTGAATCGGCTGCGCGGCCGTTCGCGCGCCAGTTCGGCGAGCACTCCGGCGACCATCGCGGGGGTGAATTCCTTCGAGGACAGCCCGTAGCGTCCGCCGCACACCAGCGGGAGGGACCCGCGCCGGCCACTCGTGTAGGCCTCGGCCAGCGCGGCGACGACGTCCAGATACAGGGGCTCGCCGAAGGACCCGGGCTCCTTGGTGCGGTCCAGCACGCCGACCGCGCGGACCGTCGGCGGCAGCGCGTGGAGCAGTGCGTCGGTCGGAAAGGGCCGGTAGAGCCGCACCTGCAGCACCCCGACCCGCTCGCCGCGCGCGCTCAGGGCGGCGACGGTTTCGGCCGCGGTCTGCCCGCCCGATCCCATCAGCACCAGCACCCGTTCGGCCTCGGGATGCCCGCTGTAGTCGACGATGTGCATCGGCCGGCCGGTGCGCCGGGAGAGCTCGCCCATGAGCTCCTCGACCTGGTCGGGCACCCGCGCGTAGAACGGATTGACCGTCTCGCGCGCCTGGAAGTAGGTGTCGGGATTCTGCGCCGTGCCGCGGATGAAGGGCCGCTCGGGCGAGAGCGCCCGTGCACGGTGATCCAGGACCAGGTGCTCGGGTACCAGGGCTCGCAGGTCGTCGTCGTCGAGCGACTGGATCGTGTTGAGCTCGTGGGAGGTGCGGAAGCCGTCGAAGAAATGCACGAACGGCACCCGGGAGCGCAACGTGGCCGCCTGCGCGACCAGGGCCAGGTCATGGGCCTCCTGCACCGAGGCCGACGCGAGCAGCGCAAAGCCGGTCTGGCGCACCGCCATCACGTCCTGGTGGTCGCCGAAGATCGAAAGGCCCTGCGCGGCAATCGACCTCGCCGCCACGTGGATGACGGCAGAGGTCAGCTCGCCGGCGATCTTGTACATGTTCGGGATCATCAGCAGCAAGCCCTGTGACGAGGTGAAGGTCGTGGCCAGGGCTCCGCCCTGCAGGGCGCCGTGCAGCGCGCCCGCCGCGCCGCCCTCGCTTTGCATCTCCACCACCGTCGGCACCGTCCCCCAGACGTTGGGCCGGTGCCGGCTCGACCAGTCATCGGCCAGCTCGGCCATCGGCGAGGACGGGGTGATCGGATAGATGCAGCACACCTCGTTGAGCCGGTAGGCCACCGACGCCACCGCTTCGTTGCCGTCCACCGTGGCGCGTGTCATCGCGGCTCCGGCATCATCTCGATGGCGTGCACCGGGCACTGGTCGAAACAGGTGGCGCAGCCGGTGCACCGGTCGTAGTCGAAGCGGTAGCGGTGGCCGGGCCCGAGCTTGATCACCGCATCCTCCGGGCAGGCGCCCAGGCAGCCGTCGCACTCGAAGCAGTTGCCGCACGACAGGCACCGGCCCGCCTCGAACGTCGCGGCCTCCGCCGACAGGCCGCCGACGACCTCGTCGAACCCGGCGACCCGTCGTTGGGGAGGGAGTTCGGGTTCCTCCCGCCGAGACGCGTCGCCGAAGTACCACAGGTGCAGCCGGTCGAACTCCGCGACGGGATGCTTCGGCGGGGCCTGTAGTGAGCCGCCGCGCAGCCACGCGTCGATATGGCGGGCCGCCTTCTTGCCGTGGCCGACGCCGACCGTCACCGTGCGCTCGCAGGGCACCATGTCGCCCCCGGCGAAAACACCCGGGCACCCGGTCATCAGCGATGACGACACCCGCACGGACCCGTCGTCGTCGAACTCCACCCCGGGCAGGCTCCGCATGAACGCCGATTCGGTCTCCTGTCCCAGCGCCATGATCACGGTGTCGGCGGCGAGCGTCTCGAATTCGCCGGTCGGCACCGGGCGCCCGGAATCGTCGAGCCGCATCAGCTCCACGCGCAGCTCCGGGCCGTCGAAGGCGGTGATGGTGCGCAGCCAGTTGACCCGCACGCCCTCACGCACCGCCTCGTCGACCTCGTGTTCGTGCGCGGGCATCTGCGCCGCCGTGCGGCGGTAGATGATCACGGTGTCCTCCGCGCCCAGGCGCCGGGCGACGCGGGCCGCGTCGACGGCGGTGTCGCCGCCCCCGTAGACCGCGACGCGGCGTCCGAGGTCGGGTCGTTCGCCGGAGGCGACGCCGCGCAGAAACGACACCGCGTCGAGCAGCGATGAGGCGTCGGCGGAGGGAATGTCGACGCGCTTGGCGAGGTGGGCGCCCACCGCGACGAACACCGCGTCGAACCTGCCGGCGTCGCGTTCGGCGGCGAGGTCGTCGACCCGGTGGCCGCACGTCAGCTGAACGCCGAGTGCGGCGATGCGCTCGATCTCGGCATCCAGCACGTCGCGGGGCAAACGGTAGTTCGGGATGCCGTAGCGCATCATTCCGCCCGGCTCCGCGCCGGCGTCGCGCACCTCCACGTGATGGCCCAGCCGGGTCAGGTGATAGGCGGCCGACAGGCCGCTCGGGCCGGCGCCGACGACCAGCACGCGCTTGCCGGTCGGCTGCGGTGCGGGCGGGAACCGCCAGCCCATGGCCCGCGCGGTGTCCCCGAGGAACCGCTCGGTCGCGTGGATCGCGACCGCAGTATCCAGATGTGCTCTGTTGCAAACGGATTCGCAGGGGTGATAGCAGACCCGGCCGTGGATGGCGGCGAAGGGGTTGTCGGCGGTCAGCTGGCGCCAGGCTTCCTCGTGCCGTCCGGCGCGGGCATGGGCGAGCCAGGCCTGGATGTTCTCCCCGGCCGGACAGCCCGCATTGCACGGCGGCATCAGGTCGACGTAAACGGGCCGGCGGGTACGAAGGGGTCCGGCCCGCGACTGTCCGTGCAGCAGATCGGGGAGGGCCGCCACGTCGCCGCTCAACTGCTCGGGCAACATGTTGTTCACCATATGACTGGTTCTGCGGCGGTACAGCTTTCGTTTGGCCCCGAAATATGGGACTTCTGACCCTCACCGCGGCCGGGGCGGCGGGGGACAGTAGCCGAATGGAGCAGTTGACCGCGCTGGACGCCGGCTTCCTCGAGGTGGAGGATTCCGACCCGCATGTGAGTCTGGCGATCGGCGGCATCTCGATCATGGAGGGCCCGGCGCCCGCATACGACGAGTTCGTCGCCGCCTTCGCCAAGCGGGTGCCGTTCATCCCGCGCTGCGGGCAGGTACTGCGGACCCACCCGCTCGACCTGCGCCCGCCGGAATGGGTGGACGACGCGAACTTCGACCTCGCGCACCACCTGCACCGCGTCGCCCTGCCGCGGCCCGGCGGCGACGCCGAACTCTTCGAGACGATCGCCACATTGATGGAGCGCCGGCTCGACCGCGGACGCCCGTTGTGGGACTGCTGGCTCATCGAGGGACTCAGCGAAAACCGTTGGGCCGTGCTGACCAAGATCCACCACTGCATCGCCGACGGCATCGCCACGGCGCAGATGCTGGCGAAGTTCAGCGACGACGACGGCGGCGGCGGTGGCTCCTTCGCGACGGACATCCACGGCAGCAACCAGCACGCCGCAACCGGGGCGCGCCTGCCGAAGGTCGGCCGGAACCCGCTGGCGTGGGTCGGCGCGGTCGCGCGGAGCGCGCTCGGCGCGGCGGGCGCGGCCGAACACGCCGCGTTCGGCATGGCGGGACTGACCGCCAGCCTGCTCAGCCCCGCCTCGTGGTCGTCGCTCAACGGGCCCGTCACGACCATGCGGCGCTACAGCGCGGCCCGCGTCCCGCTGGCCGACATGCAGAAGGTCGGCCGCGCATTCGGCGTGACCCTCAATGACGTTGCGCTCGCCGCGATTACGTCCAGCTATCGCCAGGTGCTGCTGAACCGGGGTGAGCGGCCGAGCCGAAACTCGCTGCGCACGCTGGTTCCGGTGTCGGTACGACCGGCCAATCATTTCAACATGACCGACAACCAGGTGTCGGCGATGCTGCCGCTGCTGCCGGTCGACGAGGGCGATCCGGTCGAGCAGCTGCACCTGGTGCACGAACGACTCGCCCGCGCCAAGGCCAGTGGCCAGAGCGAGGGCGGCAGCGTGATGGCGGCCGCCGCCCAGTCTGCGCCGTTCGCGCTGTCCGCGTGGGCGGTTCGCCTGCTGTCGCGGCTGCCGCAACGCACGGTGGTCGCCCTGGCGACCAACGTTCCGGGGTCGCGGGGCCACCAGACGCTCATGGGCCGCCGGGTGCTGGAGATGTTGCCGATACCCCCGATCGCCCTGCAGTTGCGCACCGGCATCGCGATGGTCAGTTATGCCGACATGTTCTTCTTCGGCATCACGGCCGACTACGACTCCGCGCCGGACATCGAGGCGCTGGCCGCCGGAATCGAGGAGGGGGTGGCACACCTGGTCGCGGCTGCCCGCACCCGGGCGCGCAAGCGACAGGCCAAGCCCGCCGGCGCGTGAGCTTTCGGGTCGTCAGCGGGAATGGTGCGCGCGCCGCCGCGCGGCCAGCAGCAGGCGGTCGAACTCCGATTGTGAGTTGAGCGCCGGGCCGGCGGTGCGGAAGTCTTCGATGATCTGTTCGGCCAGCGACCGCAACTTGACGTTGGCCTCCTGCGACAGCCATTTGAGCAGGTCGAACGCCGCGTTCGCGCTGATGCCGTAGACCAGCATCAGCATGCCCTTGGCTTGCTCGATGCCGGCCCGGTGCTCGCTGATCGTGGCCAGCCTGGCGGTGACGATGTCCTCTTGCGCCTGCTCGGCGGGCGGGGTCACGTCGATGTAAAACCCCTGCGTCCCTATCACTTCGCCGTGGTCGTCGACAAGCTGGTCCCCGACGACCACGACGTGATGCACGTTCCCGTCGGTGTCGACGATCCGGTGCCGCGTGCTGAATGGCTCCCGGGTGTCGAGCATCTGGTTGATGGTCGCCATGACCTGTTCGCGGTCTTCGGGATGCTTGTGTGACAGCACCAGTTCGGTGGTCGGTGTGACGTCGCCGGGGGCGTAACCGTGCATCCGGGCGACCTGGTCCGACCACTCCCATCGCTGGTCGGTGAAGTAGAACCGAAACCAGCCCGCCGGTTGGCCGGCGCCCCCTGTCAGAGCCCGTTCGATGTCGGACTTTTGACCGTCGAGATGCCACTTCATCGATAACCCCTGACTTCCGGCCCCGAACGGCCGGAGACGGGCGGCGGCCGCGACGCGGGCGGGGAAGGTCTGTCCCGGCGCGGCCGCCGCTGATGATCAGGCGTTGATGACCTCTGGCTGGGGGTCCTTGATGGCTTTGTGGCCGTTGCCGCGCGCCACGGTGATCTTGCGCGGCTTGGCCTTTTCGGCCACCGGGATGTGCAGCCGGAGGACACCCTCGGAATACGCCGCCTCGATGTTCTCCGTGTCGAGATTCTCGCCGAGCACGAGCTGACGGCTGAATACGCCGCGCGGGCGCTCGGTGGCCAGCATCTCGCGGTTCGGGTCGAGCGGGGGCCGTTCGGCGCGCACGGTCACGACGTTGCGCTCGATGTCGATGTCCAGCGAGTCGACGTTGATGCCCGGCAGATCGAACTCGACGACGAAGTTTTCGCCTTCGCGCCAGGCGTCCATCGGCATCACCGCGGGCCGGGCAGCCGTGCCGAGCACTTGGTTGGCGAAGCGGTCGAGATCACGGAACGGGTCGGAACGCATCAGCATGGCAGTCACCTCTCACTCCAATCGGTCGTGGCGGATCGGCTATTTCCTATGTCTAATGACATAGGTTTGGTATAGCACTGCAAATAAAAATATGCAACAATGCTAAGCAGATTTGCTGGGCGAGACGAAGGAGGGGCGTCATGGCCGACGACTGGGGCGACGTGAGCGCCCCCGCGCGCGACCACGGCGTCTACGGCATCTCGGTGGCCGCCGAACTGTCCGGCATCGCGGTCCAGTCGCTGCGCCTGTACGAACGCCACGGCCTGCTCACCCCCGCCCGGAGCGACGGGGGGACGCGACGCTACAGCGCTGCGGACCTGGCGCGGCTGAGGCGCATCAGCGAACTGGTCGAGGCGGGGGTCAACCTGGCGGGGATCGCACGCATTCTCGAACTGGAGGATCACAACGCGACGCTGTCGGCGGCGAACACCGACCTGCGTTCCACCAACCGCACGCTGCGCAAGGCGGCCCACACGGCCGGGGCAACGGATGGCAACGGCGTCCCGGCGGACGGGCCGCCGCCGGACCCGGCCCCTGGATCGAAGGGTTGCCGACGCCGGCACCGGGTACCCACCGTGCTGAACGTGCGTTAGCAGCGCCGGGAAGCGCGCTTGGAGGAGTTGCGATGGGAGACTTGACGGAGGCCGGTGCCCAGGTGGTGGACGGCGCCCGGCACGAAGCCGACGCCTACCGCGGGGACAACACCCGTCCGCTCGGCGGTTACGTGGCGGTGCTGCTGATCTACGGCGCCGTGGTCGCCGCCGCCACCCTCGCCGCGGCTGTCACCGGCCGCACGTTGCCCGCGCGGTGGCGGGTGCAAGACCTGATCACGGTGTCGCTGGGCACCCACAAGCTGTCGCGGACGCTGACCAAGGACGCCGTGACGAGTCCGCTGCGCGCGCCCTTCACCCGCTATGCGGGTACCGGCGGCCCGGCGGAGGTGCACGAGGAGGTCCGAAACGAGGGCCAGCTGCGGCACAGCCTGGGCGAGTTGTTGACGTGCCCGTTCTGTCTCGACATGTGGGTGGCGACCGGTTTTGCCATCGGCCTCGTATTCGCCCCCAGGTTCACGCGGCTGATCGCGGGCGTCTTTTCCGTGTTGGCCGGCGCGGACTTCCTGCAGCTTGGCTACGCCATGGCGCAGCAATCGGCCCAAGGCTGAGCTTCGGGTCTCGCGCGTTTCGATATGGCGCCGATCGGGTATGCTGCGACGCATATGAAGGCGGTGACCTGGCACGGCAAACGCGACGTACGCGTGGAGACGGTGCCCGACCCCACGATCGAGGCGCCCACCGACGCCATCATCGAGGTCACGTCGACGAACATCTGCGGGTCGGACCTACATCTCTACGAAGTCCTCGGCGCCTTCATGAAGCCCGGCGACATCCTCGGTCACGAGCCTATGGGCGTCGTCCGCGAGGTGGGCGGCGAAACGGGCGATCTGCGCGTCGGGGACCGCATCGTCGTCCCGTTCCAAATCTCTTGCGGCAGTTGCTATATGTGTGACCGGCAGCTCTACACGCAGTGCGAAACCACTCAGGTGCGCGGGCAGGGGATGGGCGCGGCGCTGTTCGGCTACTCGGAGCTGTACGGCGAGGTCCCCGGCGGCCAGGCGCAGTTGCTGCGTGTCCCGCAAGCCCAGTTCACCCACATCAAAGTCCCTGCCGGACCGCCCGATTCGCGGTTCGTGTACCTGTCGGACGTGCTGCCCACGGCGTGGCAGGCGGTAGCCTACGCCGACATCCCGGACGGGGGCTCGGTGACGGTTCTCGGCCTCGGGCCCATCGGCGACATGGCCGCCCGCATCGCCGATCACCTGGGCCACCGGGTGATCGCCGTCGACCTGGTGCCAGAACGCCTGGCCCGGGCCGCGGAGCGCGGCATCCACACCATCGACCTGGGACGGCTCGACGCGCCCCTCGGCGAGGCGATCCGCGACCTCACCGACGGGCGGGGCACCGACTCGGTCATCGACGCCGTCGGCATGGAGGCGCACGGTTCCCCCGGAGCCCGGCTGGCCCAGCAGGCCACCGGCATGTTGCCGGACTTCGCCGCCAAGCGGCTCATGCAGACGGCCGGGGTCGACCGGCTCAACGCCCTGTACTCCGCGATCGACATCGTGCGGCGCGGCGGAACGATATCGCTCATCGGCGTCTACGGTGGCACGGCCGACCCGCTGCCGCTGCTCACCCTCTTCGACAAGCAGGTGACCTTGCGGATGGGACAGGCCAACGTCAAGAGGTGGGTCGACGACATCATGCCCCTGTTGACCGACGACGACCCCCTCGGCGTGGACACCTTCGCCACGCACACCCTGCCGTTGGACCAGGCCCCGCGCGGTTACGAGATCTTTCAGCAGAAGCGGGACGGGGCCGTGAAGGTCATGCTCAAACCCTGAGCGGTCCGCAGAGGCTCTGCGGCATAAGACAATTTGAAACTGGCGAAGCGGTGCCGGCCGAGGTGTGAGCCGGCGCCCCGGCTGGTCGCGGTTTGGCGGCCTCCGCCGTCGGGTATCAGGTGCGCCATGGCCACCGCACACGCCGCAGATACCGCACAAGCCACAGCCCCGACGCCCACCGGTGAGGTGTGGCCGGGCAGGGCGTATCCCCTCGGCGCGACGTACGACGGCGCGGGCACCAATTTCGCCGTGTTCAGCGAGGTGGCCGAACGCGTCGAACTGTGCCTCTTCGACGCCGACGGCAACGAGAGCCGCGTTCCGCTGCCCGAGGTCGACGGCTTCGTCTGGCACGCCTACATCCCGGCCATCGAGCCCGGCCAGCGCTACGGGTATCGTGTCCACGGACCGTACGACCCCGAGAACGGGTTGCGCTGCAACCCGAACAAGTTGCTGGTCGACCCGTACTCGAAGGCCATCGACGGCTCCTTCGAGTGGAACCAGTCCCTGTTCAGCTACAACTTCGGCGATCCGGACAGCCGCAACGACGAGGATTCCGCGCCCAGCATGCCGAAGTCGGTCGTCATCAACCCGTACTTCGATTGGGGCAACGACCGTCCGCCGGACCACCAGTACGCCGACTCCATCATCTACGAGGCGCACGTCAAGGGTCTGACGCAGACCCACCCGGACATTCCCGAGCAGATGCGAGGCACCTACGCCGCGGTGGCGCACCCGGTGATCATCGACCACCTGAAGAGCATCGGCGTCACCGCCATCGAACTGATGCCGGTGCACCACTTCGCCAACGACTCCACCCTGGTCGACAAGGGCCTGTCGAATTACTGGGGCTACAACACGATCGGGTTCTTCGCGCCCGACTTCAAGTACTCCAGCGCCGCATCCCCCGGGGGTCAGGTGCAGGAGTTCAAGGCGATGGTCCGCACCCTGCACGAGGCCGGCATCGAGGTCATCCTCGATGTGGTCTACAACCACACGGCGGAGGGCAACCACATGGGTCCGACGCTGTCGATGCGGGGGATCGACAACGCCGCGTACTACCGGCTGGTCGACGACGACAAGCGGTACTACATGGACTACACCGGCACCGGCAACAGCCTCAACGTCGGGCATCCGCATGCGCTGCAGCTGATCATGGACTCGCTGCGCTACTGGGTCATCGAGATGCACGTGGACGGCTTCCGCTTCGACCTGGCCTCGACCCTGGCCCGCGAGTTTTACGACGTGGACCGGCTGGCCACGTTCTTCGAACTCGTGCAACAGGATCCGACGGTCAGCCAGGTCAAGCTGATCGCCGAGCCGTGGGACGTCGGCCCGGGCGGCTACCAGGTGGGCAACTTCCCGCCGCAGTGGACGGAGTGGAACGGAAAGTACCGTGACACGGTGCGCGACTTCTGGCGCGGTGAGCCCGCCACGCTCGACGAGTTCGCCTACCGCCTGTCCGGCTCGGCCGACCTCTACGAGCACACCGCCCGCAGGCCGGTGGCCTCGATCAACTTCGTCACCGCCCACGACGGTTTCACGCTGCGGGACCTGGTGTCCTACAACGAAAAACACAACGAGGCCAACGGCGAGGACAACAACGACGGCGAGAGCCACAATCGGTCCTGGAACTGCGGTGCCGAGGGCCCGACCGACGACACACAGGTCAGCGACTTGCGCGCCCGCCAGCAGCGCAACTTCCTCGCCACATTGCTGCTGTCCCAGGGCGTGCCCATGATCTGCCACGGCGACGAGCTGGGTCGCACGCAGGGAGGCAACAACAACGGCTACTGCCAGGACAACGAGATCACCTGGATCGACTGGGCCAACGCGGATGCCGGCCTGCTGGAGTTCACCCGGGTGGTGTCGGCGCTGCGCGTCAACCACCCGGTGTTCCGCAGGCGCCGGTTCTTCTCTGGCAAGCCGGTGGGGCGCCGCGGTCAGGACGGGCTGCCTGACATCGCCTGGTTCACCCCCGAGGGTGCGGAGATGACCGAGGAGGACTGGGGCGCGAGTCACGCGAAGTCACTCGCGGTGTTCCTCAACGGCCACGGCATTCCCTCCCGCGATGCGCGGGGTCAGCGCGTCCTCGACGACTCGTTCCTGCTGTGCTTCAACGCCCACTACGAGCCGATCGAATTCACTTTGCCGCCAAAGGAATTCGGGGCCTCCTGGCAGCTGGTGGTGTACACCGGGCCGGAGGAGGAGACGCCCGCGGAGGAGGTGCCCGGCGGGGGCAAGCTCACGATCGACGCGCACACCGCCGTGGTGCTGCACGCCCCGGACGGGGGCTGAGCGGGCCGGGTCGTCATACGGGCGCGACTCCGTCCCCAACCCGCGCCATCCGGCTACGCCGCTGTTCCAGCGATCTGGCGGTATTGCGCGCCCAACGCGTGCACAATGCGGATTGCCGTTAACTGCGTGGTGTCGTCGCAGGCTGGACAACATTTCCAGACGCCGCTCGGGTAGGAAGGAGCCGCCGATGGACAGGCCGGGCCAGTGACGCGCGTGTGGAAGCGGCCTGGCCTGGTGCGGGCGGGTCGCCGTGCTGCTGGTGCTCGCCGTCGGCGCGCTGATCCTGTGCGGGCTGGGCGACCGGTAGCGATCCATTGACGCGTGCTCTATCCGACCTGGCCGCAGATGATGCCGTGGACCGCTGTGTGGCTGGCGGCGCTGGGCGCGGCGATCCTCGCCCAGTACGGGGCACCCATCGCGCGGGCGGGTGTGGGCGGGGCGTGGCCTGGCCGTCGCTGGTGGGTGGCCATTGCCGGCATAGTCCTGGCGGAGTACGTGACCGGTGGGTCGTTCGGCCTTGACCAGATCTGGTTCGGCGACGCGATGCGCGCATGGTCACATCGACTTGGCCGGGGCGACCGAGCTTGCAGACGGCGGCGTCGGCGCTGCTCCTGGCGGCCACCGCCGCACTGATACGAGTGGATCGTGGGACCCGCGTGGTCTGGCCCGCGTGCAGTGCCGCCGCGGGGCGATCCCGTTCGTCACGGTCGGCGCCTACCTGTTCAACGCATTGGCTCTGGTGGGCTTCTCGACTTCGACCGGCCAGGCGCTCTTGACGGCCCTGGCCCTACTGTTGCTCGCCGCCGCGACGTTGCTGGCACGTCCTGACCGCTCTCCGCTCGCCTGGCTGCTTGCGCGGCCCGACCGAAGGTCGCTGCTGCGGTTGCTCGGCATCCTCGCCGGCTTTCCGATCGTCGTGGCGCTGTCGCGGCCGATCTTCCTGAGGATTCGGCCTGGGCGAGCACGCGGAGTGGACCTTCTCGATCCTGCTGGGCACCGTCGATCGTCGGGGCGGTCACGTTCTTCTTCACCCAGCGCGAGCAGAAACTGCTGATCGCCAAGGAGCGGGTCAGCAAGGAACGCGCTGACGCGGAGATGCGCTATCGCATCCTCGCCGACAACGCCGTGGACATCATCGTGCACCTCCGCGGCGGCGAGATGTCGCGTGGATCTCGCCGTCCGTCGAGGCCGAGCTGGGCGGTCCCGTCGAGCTGTTGGATCGGCTCGAACTTCAGGCCGTCGCATCCACCGCGACGACCGCGAAGCCGCTCGCAGCGGCCCTGAACGGATCGCCGGCGGCGAATCGGTCCTCCAACGGTTCCGCGTCCGCTCCGGCGCCGGCAATTACCACTGGGTCGACGGCCACGGAAAACGTACGTCGACGCCGAGGGCAACGCCGACGGTCTGATCGCGGCGCTGCGCATCGTCGACGACCAGGTCGAGGCAGAGCAGCGACTCGAACGGTTGGCCCGGTTCGACACCCTGACGGGCTTGGTCAACCGGGCCGAGGCCATCGGGAGGCTCGACGTCCGCGCTTGCAGCAGCCGCGACCTCTCGGAACGTACGTCGGGGTCTTGTTCTGCGACGTCGACCACTTCAAGGAGATCAACGACACGTGGGGGCATGCCGTCGGCGACCACGTGCTGGCAACACTGGCAGCGCGGATCCGCGAAAGCGTCCGCCGGGGCGATACGGTCGGGCGGACGGGCGGTGACGAGATACTCGTTCTGTTGCCCGAGATCCACAGCATCGACGAGGTCGCCGCGATCGCCGAAAAGATACGCTGCCGTGCCGCCGAGCCCGTCCACGTCGCCGGGAAGGTCATCCGCGCGACCCTGAGCATCGGCGCCACCCTTGCCCTTCCCGGCGAATCTGTTTCCTCGATCACTGATCCGGGCGGACGCGGCCATGTACCGCGCCAAGTTGGGCGACAGGAACGCCGTCGTCCCGATCTGAGCGAGCCGGACTCACCTTTGCCGCGAACGGCCCGGTGCCGCCTCCGCCTCGGGCGGCATCGGGATCCGGTAGGTTCTTCGCCGAGAGCAGCCGGCGTTACAGGAGAGGGCGGATATGTCAAGGACAGTGGTGGTTGGCGCCTCGAGCGGGCTGGGGCGCTGCATAGGTGTTGGCCTCGCGCAGCGCGGGGACCAGGTGGCGCTGCTGGCCCGGCGCCGCGAGCGCATCGAGGCGGCGGCGAAGGACGCGGGACCCGGGGCCGTCGCCATCGCCTGCGACGTCACCGACGAGGCGTCGTGCCGGTCGGCGATCGGCGAGGCCGCCGACGCATTGGGCGGCATCGACAATGTGGTTTACACGCCCGCCGTCGGGCCGCTCGTGCGGTTGGTCGACACCGACGCCGACACCTGGCGGCGCATCTTCGACACCAACGTCATCGGCGCGTCACTGGTGACGGCGGCGGCCGTGCCGCACCTCGCGGCCGCGGACGGGAAGGGGGCGGGCAAGGCGGTATACCTCTCGTCCGATGCGGGCACCTTCGGGCCGCCGTGGCCGGGCCTCGGGGCGTACGGCGTCAGCAAGGCGGCCCTCGAGCGGCTCGTCGAGGCTTGGCGCGCCGAGCACCCGGACATCGGCTTCACCACCCTGATCGTCGGCGAGTGCGCCGGCGGCGAGGGCGACGCCCAGACGGGGATGAACATCGGCTGGGACATGGACCTCGCGATGAAGGCGGTCCCGCTGTGGGCCTCCCGCGGCTGCATGCCCGGAAAGCTGATGCCCGTCGAGGACCTCATCGCGGTCGTGCACACGATCCTGCAGACCGACGCGGCGACGTCGATGCCCGTCGTGGTCGCCCGGGGCGCGCCGGCGAGTCCGGCGGCGTTCGCGGACTCCGCGCAGTCCTAACGGCCCAGCTTCTCCCGGACCATATCGGCCACGAAGCGCCCGCTCGGCACTGGGCGGAACGCGCGGGCGGCGGCGGTGAGCGCGTCGCGGGAATCCGGCGGAAGGTCGATGTCGGCCGCCGCGACGTTGAACTCGAGTTGCTCGACGCTGGACGCGCCGGGAATCGCCACGACGCCCGGCAGGCTGATCAGCCATGCCAGCGCGACCTGGGCCGGCTTCGCGCCGACCCCCGCCGCGACCTCACGCAAGGTCTGCAACAGCGGCTCGATGCGGCGCAGGTTCTCGGTGCCGAACAGCGGGTTCACCGCGCGAATCCCACCGGGGCGGTTATCCGGGCCGTACCTGCCGCCGAGCAGCCCCTGAGCCAGCGGACTCCACGCGATCACGATGCGGTTCTCCCGCTCGGCGAAGGGCACCAGGTGTTCGAGCGCGTTGGCGTGGGCGAGGGAGAATTGCACCTGGTTGCTGATCACCGGCCGCCCGAGCGCCGCGTCGGCCTTGCGCCAGCGGTCCAGCGAATAATTGGAAACGCCGGCCGCGCCGATCTTTCCCTCGTCGAGCAGGTCGCGCATGCCCGGCATGATCACCGAGTCCGGGACCAGCGGGTTGGGCTGGTGGATCTGGTAGAGGGGAATGCGGTCCAGGCCGAGCCGCCGCGCGCTGGCGCGTTCGCGCTGCTTGACGATCGCGGGGAAGGGGGCGACGGGCATGATCTTGCTGGCGACCGCCACCTCGGCGCGCCGGTCGCCCAGCGCCTCGCCGAGGATCCGCTCGCTCTTGCCGAACCCGTATACCTCCGCCGTGTCGAACAGCGTCACGCCGGAGTCCAAAGCACGGCGCACGATGTCACGCGCGGCGCCGGAGGCATACCGATCGCCGTACCCCCACTCGCGTGAGCCGAACTGCCAGGTGCCCAGGCCGATCCGGCTGACTCGCCCCACACCGTCGACATCGAGGTATTTCATGTCGACCACCCTACTGAGCGCCGCCGACAGCCCGCGCGCTCAGCCGGGGATCTTGTCGAGCACGAGACCGGCGATGCCTACCGCGGACTGCCGGGGGCCCTCGCCGTCGGTCGTGCCGCTGTAGGTGACGCACAGGTCGACCACGACGTTGGCCTTCGCCGCGATCGCGCGGGTGGAGCGGACCTGCAGGCCGCCGGGCACCAGGTCCAGCGTGCTGATGCCGTTCCCGGCGTCCGCGGGCATGCCCAGCGAATACGGGACCGTGCCGGCGGCGGGCGTCGTCACTCGCAACGTCAGGCCGCCGCATTGGCGCCATCCCGCCAGCAGTTGCGCCAGTTGCGAGTCGGCGGCGGCCGGGTCGCGGAACGCCGCAACCGCCTCGACGACCTTGACCGACTTGAGCAGGCTGCGGTTGTCGGAGAAGTCCGCCTCGCGGAAGCCGGCGACGGCGTCGACCTGGTAGGCATCCGGGGTGCCCGGGACGAGACTGCCCCAGCACTCCGCACGGTCGATCAGGCCGTCGGCGTCCGACCTGCCGGGACGGTCCCGCGTGCGGCCGGCCTCGAGGTTCTGGTCGTCGGTGAGCTTCTTGAGCGCATCGAGGCCGGGCAGCAGCGCGGCGACGGCGGCGGGTGCGACCGCGGCCGCCGGGGGAACGGCAGTGGCTGTCTGCGGGGGCGTCTGCGGCGCGGGTGCCGCGGTCCGGGAGGGGCTCAACGCGGCAAACACCGCCCACGCGGCCACGGCGAGGACTGTGGACGTGATGAACGCGTAGGACAGCACCATGCCCACCAGCGCGCGGTCGCGGCCGAGCTCGCCGGTGCGCCGGATCTGCCTCAGCCCGAGGTGCGCCAGCACCGCGCCGGCGGGGGCAAACAGGAAGGCGAATACCAGCGACAGCGTGGCGAACGCATTGGTGCGCGGCGGCGGGGGCGGTGGCCCGAGGGTCGGCGGGGCAACCGGCGGGTCGGGGAGGGGCGGCCGGCCGAGGGGGTCGTAGCTGAAGGGGCTGCTCCCGTACGGATCCTGCGGGTAGGTCACACGGGGCCTCCTCTGTGCCTCCCTCGGCTCTGTGCGCCCTCACGGCCGCCCTCACCGGGGATCCTGCCCCGAATCTAGCCGACTTCGCGACGGGCGAAGCCCGGCCGGTGCGGCGGCTCCGACGCGCACGCGTTCGGCCGGGTGCCCGGTGTTCGCCAGCAGGAGTGAATCAGACGCGGGGCTTGGCCACGCTGATCACGTACGGCACCCGAGCGAAGGTCAGGTAGACCCGGTGCGGCCCGACGGCCATCCCGGAGAGCGGTGCCGCGCGCGCCGCGTCCGGCAGCCCCGCCCGGTAGTCGATGCTGCGCAGCACCCGGATCTGTTGGTGCGCAAAGCCGGTGAAGCTCTCCGTCGCCAAGACCACCAGCGCGCGGTCGGTCGCGGCATAGATGCGGAAGTCGTCGGTGCCGAGCTCCCTGATCGGCGACGCCAGCCGGGCAGTGGCGAGCACCTTCAGCCCCTCCCCGCTCCGGCGCGAGTCCACGGCATAGAGCACGTTGCTGTCGTGGCCGGCGACATAGCTGCGGCTGACCGCCGTCCCGTCGCCCGCCGACACCGCCACGTCCATGCCCAGCGATCCCCGCTTCCGCGGCAGCGACGACGAACCCTGGTAGTGCCGGATTCCGGTCGGTGCGTAGAGGTGGTAGTCGATCTCGCGGCCGCGGTTGGCCCCGTCGATGCTGGTGGCGGGGTCGCCGGTGATGCCGGCGGTCGGCAGCTCCCGATAGCCGTATTCGTCCACGGGTGTCACCGTCGTTCCGTCGCCGGACAAGGCGAGCAGCACCCGCAGCCCGGGGTTCTCGGACAGGTAGGCCGGTGCCGGCCCGGCGTCGAAGTCGCCGACCTGCTGCAGCGTGTCGAGGTTCACCGCGGCCACCCTGTCGCGCCCCGGCAGCGGCACGAACACCACCCCGTCGTCTTTCTTGCTGATCTGGAGATTGCGGCCCGCCGCCATCGGTGCCGACAACCGCGTGTCGGCCCGCCCGGGTCGGGCACCGGCGCTGATCTCGGCCAGCCGGTGGTCGTCGGTGAGCGCGACGAGAGCGTGCGAATGGTAGGACCACACCGGTTGGTGCAGCACCGCGCCGGCCGACCACAGCTGCACCTCGGGCGCGCTCGCCAACGTCGTCCCCGGCGCGGAGCAGCCCGCCGCCACCACCGCGCCGGCCATCACCAGCCGCCGCAGTCGCAAAGCACCCGCCGCCTCGAACAGCTTCGGCGTCATGAGGGTCAGCTCTTTTTGTGCGGCAGGAACTCCTGTGCCTTGGTCTTCAGTCCGACCTTGACGAAGCCGACGCGGTCCTCGTCGCCGGACAGCACCGCGGTGGTGGCCGCCTTGAACTGGTCCCAGGTGGCGTGCGGCGGAATCGGCGGCATGTCGGGGTCGGTGTAGACGTCCAGCACCGTGGGACGGTCCGCGGACAGGGCGTTGCGCCATGCGTCCCCCAGCTCGTCCGGGTCCTTGATGGCCATCGCGTTGAGGCCCAGGCTCGCCGCGAACCCGGCGAAGTCGACGTCGGGAAGGTCCTGGGACTCCGCGAATTTCGGCGAGCCGGCCATCGCGCGCATCTCCCACGTGACCTGGTTGAGGTCGTTGTTGTGCAGGATCGCCACGACCAGGCGCGGATCGTCCCACTCTCGCCAGTACCGTTTGATCGTGATCAGCTCGGCCATGCCGTTCATCTGCATGGCGCCGTCACCGACGAACGCGATGACCGGTCGCCCCGGGTGACCGAACTTGGCGCCGATCGCATAGGGCACGCCGGGCCCCATGGTGGCCAGATTGCCCGACAGGGATCCCCGCATGTTGCCGCGGAACTTCAGTTGGCGCGCGTACCAGTTGGCCGAGGACCCGGAATCGGCTGTCACGATGGCGTCGTCGGGCAGCTTCGGGGAAAGCTCGGAGAACAGCCGCATGGGGTTGATCGGGTCGGCGCTGACGTGCGCCTCCATGTCCATGGTTTCCCACCAGCGGGCGACGTTCTTCTCGATGGTCTCCCGCCACGAGCTTTCGCCTTTGCGGCGCAGGTGCGGGATCAGTGCGCGCAGGGCGGTCTTCGCGTCCGAAACGAGGTTCACCTCGAACGGGTAGCGCATGCCGATCATCCGGCCGTCGACGTCGATCTGCACCGCGCGGCACTGCCCGAACTCGGGCAGGAACTGCGTGTAGGGGAAACTCGAGCCCACGGTGAGCAGGGTGTCGCAATCGCGCATCAGCTCGTAGCTCGGGCGGGTGCCCAGCAGCCCGATGGATCCGGTGACCCAGGGCAGTTCGTCGGACAGCACGTCCTTGCCCAGCAGCGCCTTGGCCGCGCCGGCACCGAGCAGGTCGGCGACCTCGCCCAGCTCTTCGTGCGCGTCGCGCGCGCCGGCGCCCACCAGGATGGCTACCTTCTGGCCCGCGTTGAGCACGTCGGCGGCGCGCCTGATGGCCGCGTCGTCGGGGGCAATGGCGGGGTATTCGATGCCCAGGCTGGAGGGCACCATCTTGAACGCGTGCTCGGGCGGGGAGTACGGCAGCTCCTGCACGTCGCTGGGGATGATCAACGCCGTCGGCGCCCGCTGCGTCATGGCGATGCGGATCGCGCGGTCCAACACGTTGGGCAGCTGCTCGGGGACGGTGATCATCTGGACGTAGTCGCTGGCGACGTCCTTGAACAGGGTCAGCAGGTCGACTTCCTGCTGGTAGCTTCCGCCCATAGCGCTGCGGTTGGTCTGACCGACGATGGCGACCACCGGTACGTGATCGAGCTTGGCGTCGTAGAGGCCGTTGAGGAGGTGGATCGCCCCGGGACCCGACGTGGCGGCGCATACCCCCACGCGCCCGGTGAACTTGGCATAGCCCACGGCCTCGAAGGCACTCATCTCTTCGTGGCGTGACTGGATGAAGGTGGGGTTGTTGTCCGCACGCCCCCACGCGGCGAGGAGTCCGTTGATGCCGTCGCCGGGGAACCCGAAAACGTGCTGGACGTCCCACGCGCGCAGACGCTCCAGCAAGTAGTCCGCAACGTCCTTCTTAGACATGAACTTCCCTCCTAGACAAACGGTTTCGGTGTCGACGGCTTCCTGGCCGCTACGCCGCAGGTCGGCAGCGCGAGCGCGGGCCGGCCCACTGATTGGGCCGCGCCGTCAAGTGTCTTTTCACCTGCGGCGGTCGCCTCGGCCGTGGGTGTGCAACGCCGCCCTTGGCGGCGACACACTCAGCCGAGTGGTCGGCCGTAGCGTTTCCCACAACGGTGGTGTTACCCGGAATCGGCCTCCCTATTCCTCCCCGGGCGACAGCCCCAGGATTCACAGCGAACTATCAGGTGAGGCCAGCGCCGGGCCCTCTCCGCGCCGACGAAGCGCTTCTCGCCCTTACGCGGTCTTGGCCAGCGCGCAGGAGCCGGAAGCGCTGTGGCCCTTGGTAACTCGCCGGATCAGCATACGAGTGGCCCTCTCCAGGACTTCTTGTGCCGCGTCGGTTTCGCGGGTCCGCTCGGCGCGTCGCGCGGTGGCGGCGATGGTCAGGCCCGATTCGTAACCGGTGACGACCCGCGGATCCACATACGCGCCGCGCGCCACGGCCGGCGTATTGCCGAGCCCCTCGGCGACCTCCTTCATCACCGCGGCCTCCACCCGCTTGGCCACGCGCTGCGAGACCGCCGGGTCCGCGTCGGCGAACGCCGTGGCGGCCAGCACCGTCCCGTGCCAGGTCCGCAGGTCCTTGACGCTGTAGTCGCCGCCCACCAGCTCCTTGAACCGGGCATTGAGGTCGTCGGATCGCACCTCCACCCACCCGGAGGAGGTGCGGCACACCAGCAGTCGTCCGGAGCAGTCGGAACGGCGCCGCAGCGCGCACCGCCCGGACCACCTCCGGGTCCTCGATCTCGACCCTGCGCTGCACCCCGCTCTTGGCGGGAAAGTCGAACTCGACGTGCGCGATTTACACGCGGCGCCAAGGCAAAACGACCCGCCACGTCGCTGTGGCGGGTCGTCTCCGGCTGGGTCAGCCGGCCATGAACTCCTGGTAGGCCGACTCCAGAGCGGGGGGCAGCGCCTTGACGTTGCACTGCCGCTCCGTGTCTCCGATCGGCGCCAGGATGCCGCGCAGGTCGTAATACTCCTGAGGGTGCGCGGTGAAATAGCCGCGCAGGCTCGATTCCGCCTGCGGACGCGGCTGGCCGTAGGCCGCCGTCACCACCTGGTTGGCGTCCGGGTGCGCGGCGAGGTACTGCTGCGCCGTGCCCTGCACCGAGGAGACGGTTGCGTTGACACCGCCGGGACTGCAGTCGGGTGCCGCCGCCGCCGACGGAGCGGCGACGAGGCCGACGGCGATTCCCCCGAGCAGACAGCCGGCACTGATGCCGGCAACTCGCCGGTGCGCGGCAATGCTGCTGATTTTCATCATCAGTGGGTTCCTTCGAATATGTGATCCGAATCGATGCGAGAGGGTCCGAACCTCGAAATCCAAAGTAGCCGAACGGTGCAGTGACGGTGTTCGCTCACGACGAACGCAAGGGCCGTCATAGCCCCCGTCAGACTCCCCAAAGCGTTCGTTTGCCAAGCGAACGATCGGATCACGCCAATTAGTTTGTGAGAGCGCTAATAAAAGGGTCCTGCTCTTAGGGATTTGCCAGGAGGATCGTGACAAGACCGTGACATTGGTGCGCCGGCAAGGTTGGCGCACCACGCGTTTCGTCGCTTGCAGTCAGACTTTCGAGCAGTCCGGTGCGTCGCGGCGGGGCGTCCGTTCGCTGCTCCCGTCGGCACTGACCGGGACCAGCGTGCGCAGCCACGCGTCGGCGTCGGGACCCGAGTTCACGATCGTGGTCGGCACGTGGCTGTCGAGGACGATGTCCTTGGCCGCCCGTTTGGCCTCGTAGTACGGGAGGCCGTTGAAGGCCGGGTCCTCGATGCCTGCGATCGTCGACACCACCAGCCGCTGGATTTCCTGGGCCGCGCAGGCGCCGACGACGTTGCGGGAGGCCCTGGCCAGTGCGTCCCCGATGGCGGACCACCGATCGGAGGGCACGGGATCGGACACGTCGATGACGACATCGACACACTCCAGGGCCCGCAGGAGACCTTGTCCGGAGAGCAGGTCGACGCCGTGGGTGCGGGAAACCTCCACCACCGCGACGCCGCGAGCCCGGAGCCTTGCGACGACGCGCGTCCCGGCCGTGCCGGTCGCACCAATCACGGCAATCGTGGTCGTGTTTCTCACCCCGCTTCCCAAGCTCGCCGGCTAGTACCCGGGAATCGGCGGCTTAAACGGCCTTCTTTCGCCCCCGGCCAGGCGCTGGCTGCCGACGAGGAATGCGGGGCAGTTCGTCCGCTGGGGTTTGACCGGCCGCGCTACGGGCAAGCCGTAAGACGCGAACGGGTTGGTCGATGCGCACCCAGCGAAGGTCGCTCAGCGGCCAAACGATTCGCGGACCGGCAAGCAGTCACCACCGATAGGGAGGCGAACATGGGGGACGACAAGAGCGGACCGCAAGAAGCGGTCAAGGGTGCCGTCGAAGGCATCAAGGGCAAGGTGAAGGAGGTCGGCGGAACCGTCGCCGGTCGCGACGACCTCGTCAAGGAAGGCCAGGCGCAGCAGGACAAGGCCGACGCTCAGCGCGACGCCGGCCGCAAGGAAGCGGAAGCGGAGTCCGCGCGGGCCGGCGCGGAGGCGGCCGAGCAGCGCCAGAAGGAAAACCAGTAACGACTCGTGCGAGCGGGGTCCGGTCCGGATGTCGGACCGGACCCCGCCCCGCGTTACCGCCCGGGGTTTCAAACCGCCCCGCCCGGCTATACCTTGGCAGGATCGGATTAGCGAGGTGAGGCATGGGCTTGGGCAACCGCGTCTCGAGCGTCGTCGCGTTCCTGCGGGCCGGTTACCCGGCGACCGTTTCTCCGCTCGGGCACGCGCCGCTGCTGGCGCTGCTCCCGCGCCGGGTGAGCGACGCCGAAGTCGTGTCGATCGCGACCGAACTGCTTGCGGCACAACGCCCGACAGACGCTCGAGCCGACATCGATCGAGCCGACATCGATCGAGCTGGCATCGATCGAGCCGACATCGATCGAGCTGGCATCGATCGAGCCGACATTGGAGTGGCGATCACCAGGGTCACCGACGAAATGCCGTTACTGGACGACATTCAGCGGGTCCGCAGCCACCTGGCCGGAGCTGCCGAGCCGGGCCGGTAGTTCACCGGCGTTCGAGGTCGACCGCGAGCGGCCGATGATCGGAGATGGGCATCAGCGCCGCGTCGACGGCATGACCGCGCAGGCGACCGTCGTCGGTCAGGATGTGATCGAGTTGGCGGTTGGGAGCCTGGGCGGGGAAGGTTTTGGCCACCGCCAGGGCCCGCATGCCCGACCAGCGACGCACCGCCGCGGAGGCCATGTTGAGGTCCCCGGTCAGCAGCCGGGGTCCGGGAAAGCCGCGCAGATCGTTGATCAGCCGGCGCAGCTGGCGCCGATTCCAGCCCGGCACGAAGGACAAGTGCGTGTTGGCCACCGTCAGGTCCCCGTTGGGCGTGCGCAGCCGCGCGATGACCGCGGCTCTCGGCTCTTCGTCGACGACCATCACCCGGTTGGGCCCAGGCAGATACATGGGGAAACGCATCGGAATCTCGGTAGTCGCACCACCTGCCAGCCGGCCGCCGGATATCGGGACAGCAGCGCGATCCCATAGGCGGCGGTGCCGGGCTGTTCACGGCCGGTGGCGGCCATCCACGTCGCCCCGGGGGTGCCGGAGATCGCCGCCACGAACCGATGCTCCACTGCCCCCATGGCTTCGGCCGCCACCGCGGTGAGGTCGGCGAGGTCCGACCGGGGCTGGTCGCAGTCCACCTCCTGCAGCGACAGCACGTCGGGGTCGAGGCGGCGCACCGCTCGCGCAGGCGGTCAAGGTGCACCCCGTCGCCCACGGTGCGGCCGTGCAGGATGTCGAACGTCGCCACGCGCATGGCTTTTCGATACCCAGTTTCGCGGCGGCGCAGTCGCTCGGGCGGCTATGTCTCCTGGTCACTCCTGCGTCACTCCTGCTCACCGCTGCCGGCCGGCCAATGGGCCGAACTCGGCGAGATCGCGCTCGGCGAGACTCTGGCGGATGTAGATCGTCAGATCGGCCACCCGCTGTGCGTGCCGGCCGTCCTGGCACAGTGGCCCCGGCCAGGGCGCGGCCCGTGCGGGTGATGGCTTCGTCGACCGCATGTTCCACCACCGCCCGCACTCGGCGCGCCAGCAGTTGGGCTGTTCCGGCGCGGTCGAACGGGTCGGCGTCGATCTGCGCGCCGCGGTGGCCAGCATCGCCTCGCTGGCCGCGAGCGCGGCGTCCACCGCGCCGAGGTGGGCCAGAGAGTACGCATCGGCCGATTTGCCTTTGGCGCAGCGGTACAGCGGTTCGGCGACGCGACGGGCGCCCCCGAGCCAGCAAGCGGCCACCCCGATGGCCCCGTGCCAGAACCGGGCCGATCCAGGTAGTCGCCGGGGTACCACGGCGACGGCTTGTGCGTCGGTGAATTGCACCGACCTGGTGTCGCTGCCGGCCATCCCGGCGTTCCACCAGGTGCTCGGCAGCGCCTTGACCGCGGGCTCGGTGACGGTCACCGCGAACAAGCCGACACGTCCGTCGTGCTGGCGTGCGGTGACCAGCGCATGGGTAGAGAACCCTGCGCCCGAGCACCACACCTTGGTGCCGTTGAGCGTGTAGGCGCCGCCGCTGACGTTGCTCGCGGTTAGCACCGCGTCGGGGGATTCGGCGACCCACACGCCCCACAGCTGACCCAACTCGGGTGGTTTGCCGCCGAGCTCATCCAGGATGGCGACCGCATCGACATGAGACTCCGCGATCCGGGCGGCCACGATGTCTTCTCGGCCAGCAGCGCCAGGCGTTGCCAGCGTTCGGCCGTTCGTCCCGACGCGGGTAGCGGCATCTCGAGCCGTGCCGACTCCAGCCAGTGCTTGACGACACCCGCCGTCACGCGCAATCACCCGCCACCGTCCTCCCCAGTTGCCCTGGGTAACCAGCGAATTCGTGTGGGGCCCGATCCCACGCCGACGCGGCGACCGGCGGCCGTGTGGCGATGAACCGAGTAGCCGGCGGTCTCGAACCGCCGAACCAGATCGACGTGCTCTCCGGACGGCAGGGAGCGGAATCCGCCCACCCGCCAGTAGGCGCGCGCGGAGAAATCCCATGTCGGCGCCCTGAATGTCTTTGTCCGGCCGGTGCTCTCGCAGCACCATGTCCGCGCCGCGTTGCAGCTGGTCCACCAACCAACCGGGGTCGACGCGGCTGTCGGCGTCCGTGGTGGCATACCAGCATCTGCCTTCGGGGACGAACAGCGAGCGGGCGTAAGCGAAGCCGACCGCGCGGGCGGTGCCGACATTCTCGGCCTCCACACTAATGAAATGCACGTCGGGCCCGTATGCGCCGGCCAGGCCCGCACTGTCGTCGTCGGCGGCGTCGAGCACCACGACGACGGCGACGGGGATCGGGACGCACAGGGCGGCAGTGAGCATCGCCCGCAAGCAGGCCGGGCAGATTTTCGCGTTCGTCGTGGGCCGGGATCACAGCCGGGATCACAGCCGGGATCACGACGGCCGCCCCATCGAAGGCGGTGACGGCGGCGGCTGACATAACGGAAGAATTCCCCAATCGGGGCGCCCACTTAAACGGGCGATCAACGACCGTGCCGGGTTGTCCCCACCCCACCGGCGGGTATGACCAATGACGATACTTCGGTTTAATTTTGAGAATCCCGCGGACGCGCCGGCGTTCAGTGACCCGTTGCGCGCGGCGCTGCGGGATGCGGCCTCCGCGCTGAAGGAGCACGGGCCCCGTTTCGCGCTCGCCGGTAGCTATGCGCTGTGGGCGTACGGCGCACCCGAGCCCAGCCACGATGTAGATCTAGTGGTGGCCGAGTGCGATGTGGAAGCCGCGGCGGCGACGCTGACCGACGCGGGTTTCGCCGTCGAGTATCCGCCCGAGGACTGGTTGTTCAAGGCCAGGCCCGGCGCAGCGGCGGGGAAGGGTGTCGGCACAGGGGCGGGGAAAGGCGTCGTTGATGTGCTGCACCGCATCAACGGCGTCCGCGTTGAACCGGCTTCGCTGAGCTTGGCCGAACAGCGCGACGTGCTCGCGATAACGATGCCGGTCCTGCCCCCGACCACCGTGCTCGTCCAGAAGTTGCGCTCCCTTGGCGAGCACCACTGTGACTTCGCCAAGCTGCTGCCCGCCGTGCGGGCAATTCGCGAGCGGCTGGACTGGGAGCACATCAGGACGCAACCGCCGACAACGACTATGCGTTCGCGTTCCTGGTGTTAGCTGACCGACTCGGCCTCACCCGCTAACCGACGCCCGCTAACCGACACCCGAATCAGTGGTCGCGAAGTCTGGCGATCAACTTTTGTTTCGTCAGGCCTGAATATCCCGACATGCCGAGCTCCTTGGCGCGCTTCTTCAATTGCGGCACGGTCCAGTCGGCGTAGGAGCCGGCTTTGCCGCCCCTGCGGCCGACCGAGGACTTGCCGCGCGCCGCGGCGGCGTTCGATATTAGAGCCGCCTTTTCCTTGGAGTCACCCTGCTTGCGCAGATCCCGATACAGCTTTTCGTTCTTGATCGACGAATTCGGCACGATTCAACCTCCTGTGCGCGATGGACCTCCCTCGCGGGGTGCCCGCACCGGGGGCCTGGGAAACCAACGAAATGACCCACGGCGAATAGGATTGCCACCCCCCCCCCCCCCTTGCGGCGGGCCGAACTTCGTCGAATGACCCCACTGCGGCCCTGATACAGCAAATCCCTTTTTTTTTTTTTTTTTTTTTTTTTTTTTTTTTTTTTTTTTAAAAAAAAAAAAAATATCTTTTCGCTTTTTTCGGGTTACGTACCATGGTCAAGGGTAGTCAGGGGCGATGATGAAGCCTTCCAGAGGACCCGGCGAACTGCTCGGCGTGGTGGCCATCGGTGCCTCCGCGGGAGGCGTGGAAGCTCTTTCGAGGATGGCCGCCGGCTTATCACCGGACGTGCCGTACGCGTATTTGGTGGTGCTGCATCTGCCCGCCGGCGCGCCCAGCGTCCTGGCTCGCATCATCGACCGCAGCGGGCCGCTGCCCGCAGTCGCCGCCGAGCACGGCTCCCGGCTTGAGCCCGGCCATATCTACGTGGGCAGCCCGGACCGCCATCTGTTGGTGGCCGACCACCGCTGGCGCGCTGTTGTCCGAAGGCCCGACGGAGAGCGGCTACCGGCCCGCGATCAACGCGTTGTTCCGTTCGGTGGCCGTGGCATTCGGGCCCCGCGCGATCGGCGTGCTGCTGTCCGGAGTGCTCGACGACGGCGTTTTGGGAATGGCCGCGATTCGCTCGCGTGGCGGAATCACCATCGGCCAGTCGCCGGAGGACGCCTTGTTCCCGGAGATGCCCACGAACGCGATCAACGCCGGGGTGGTGGACCGGCAAGCCGCGGTGGCCGACATCGGCGCGGTGGTCAAGGAGCTGTCGCACCGGACGATCGAGGACCCGATCCCGGAGCTCGATGTCGCGATGGAAATCGAAAACCGTATCGCGATGACGCCGCGGTTCTCGACCAGCGTCGACACCGAATCACTCGGTCCGCCATCGGGCGATACCTGCCCTGACTGCAACGGCCCGCTGGCTTCTATGAGCGACGGGAACTTGCGGTGCCATGTCGGCCACGCTTGGACAGCCGAGGCCCTGCTCACCGCGCGCGACGACGAGATCGAAGCCGCGTCGTGGGTCGCACTGCGCAGCCTGCACGAAAAAGCCGAACTTGCAAGGGATCTGGCGGCCAGAGCCGATCCGGGCTTACTGTCCGGCCGCTACATGGCGATCGCTCGGGAGACCGAGCAAACGCTGCGCGTCCTCCGCGAGCGGTTGTCGAGCGGTTCGATGTGGTCAGTGTCGCGCCGGACGCGTTGCAGAGGGTCGCCGCGGCGTGTGGCGCTCCGGTGTCGCAGCAGGCGCAGTTTCTCGACCGAGTACATGCGGCGGGTCCGGCTGAGCCGCGCGCATCAAGAGCTGAGCGCCGGCACGCCGGCCACCACCACCGTGACCGAGATCGCCCAGCGCTGGGGATTCGCACACACCGGCCGGTTCGCGGTGCTCTATCGGCAGACCTACGGGCAGAGCCCGCACACCACGCTCAGGCAGTGACCGGGCACACACCTGACGTCGCGGGAACGATCTGGTTAACAAAGGTTTTCGTTCGGCTTTGTAAGGTTGCGCGGCGTTGGGTAAGCGCAAAACCGACCGCAACACCATCTTGAACAACTGCCCGGTGTGGCGAAAGTCCCTCTCGCACGGCAGGGTGCCGCGGCCGCCAACGGGTAGGCTCTAATCAGGTTGAGTCCACAGCTGCCGCTATTGCGGGCGCCAAGGACACCGTCGTCGCTCGCCCTGCTCTATGACTGTCGAAGGGCGTACATTCGCATGACTCTCTCACCCGACCTGTGCACCACCGGCCTGCGCGGCCAGCCGCGCAGCCGCTATCACATCGACTGCGCCGGTGCGCGATTGCATATCCACGCGCGCAGCGTTGCCACCGCGATACGCGTGGACGGCGCGGTCGACGCGTCCAATGCCGACCTGGTGGCCGAGGCAATTCGCCGGCTCGCACGCCTGAAGGCCCCGCTGATCCTTGACCTCAGTCGCTTGGACTTCATGAGCAGCGCGGGACTGCGTGCGCTGCTGATCCTCCACGAGGAACACCAGTTGTCGGGACTGCACTGCAGCGTGGTCGACGGCGCGGCGCTGCGTCCATTGACACGGATCTTTCCCGATCACGGCCTGCCCGTGGTGGATTCCGTTCCGGCTGCCCTCCGGCGGGCGGAAGGGGCCATCCGCGAACGCCGCCGCTTCGTGCCGGGGCGGGCGCGACAGGAAGAGCCCCAGCATGCGGCAACGGTGAGCGCCTGAAAACGCTGTGGCACAGGCGTTCAACCGGCCAAGCGAGGCATCGGCCGGGTGGCCCGCGTGCCGCCCGCTCGCCACGGCGCCGGTCACCGTGGCGGGATTGTCGACGCCGATCGGCTCCTGCAGCGATCGGCTCCTGCAGCCGACGCCGGTCGGGCCGCGACGGAATCGACGGGTAGGCCAGCGGCTGGAGCGCCGGGGCGACCACAAGCTTCGCCAGGCCCCGCCGACCACGCTGGTCGTTGCCGCGAGAAATTCCCGACGGGACATCGGGGACACGGCTGTTGAAGCCTCACATTGGAGCGGGACCCGTGGATTTCCCGAATTCGAGCCCTCTAACCAGCTAAGATCCTGTGCAACCAGACCGCGGCAATGGGGTCGCGTGCAGACGGGGAGCGGCGATGAGCGTTGCAAGGCCGGATCTTTTGGCCAACGTGTTGCCACCGAGTCGAACGCTGACCGTGTCCGCGACGGACGGCACCCCTTTGCACGCAGAGGTGTTCGGACCTCCCGACGGGTATCCGATCGTCCTGACGCACGGCATCACCTGCGCGATCCGCGCGTGGGCCTACCAGATCGCCGACCTCGCCAACGATTACCGGGTGATCGCGTTCGACCACCGCGGCCACGGACGCAGCGGCATCCCGCGGCGCGGCGGCTATAGCCTCAAACACCTTGCGAGCGATCTTGATTCGGTACTCGAGGCCACGTTGGCGCCGCACGAGCGCGCCGTGCTGGCCGGGCATTCGATGGGCGGCATCACCATCGCCGCGTGGTCGGCGCGTTACCGCCACAAGGTGCACCGGCGGGCCGACGCCGTCGCGCTCATCAACACCACCACCGGGGACCTGCTGCGCGAGGTGAAGCTGCTGTCGGTGCCCTGCGAGTTGGCGGCGGCGCGGGTGTTGGCCGGCCGCGTGCTGATTCACGCGTTCGGCGGTTTTCCCGTTCCGCGTGCCGCGCGGATCCCCAGTCGGCATCTTGTCGCGATGCTGGCGGTGGGCAAGGAGGCCGATCCGGGCGTGGCGAGGCTGATCCACCAGCTGTTCGTGCAAACGTCGCCTGCCGGGCGTGCGGGATGCGCGCGGATGCTGGTCGCGGCGATGGGCTCGCGGCATCTCGACCTGGAGGGTTTGGTCGTGCCGACCCTGGTGATCGGCAGCCAACGCGACCGGCTGACGCCAATGAGCCAGGCCCGCCGGATCGCGCAGGCCGCACCGAACGTCGTCGACCTGGTCGAGCTGCCCGGGGGCCACTGTTCGATGCTGGAACAGCCGCACGCGGTGAACCGTCACCTGCGGGCACTGGCCGAATCGGCGAACGTGCGGATACGCCGGATCAGCTCATAGCTGGGCGGCGACTTCGGCGGCGGCCCGCAAGCCGGACCTGACGGCGCCATCCAAAAACCCGGTCCATTCGTCTGCGGTCTCGGTGCCGGCCCAGTGGATCGGCCCAACCGGCTCGCGTAACCACGGCCCGAATCGTGTCCACGACCCCGGCGGCACCGCCGCGGTCGGGCCGCCCGGCGCGAATTCCTCTGCATCCCAACGATGATCAACGTATCCAAGCGGCGTGAGTGCGTCGTCACCGAAGAACGACGCGAAGCAGCGCAACGCGTCGTGGCGACGCTGCTCGGCGGGCAGCGCGTCGAACGCACGCGCATCGACGAAACCCATCAGGATGCCCGGGCCGCCAGAACCCGGGCTGACGTCGAAGGTGATGAACACCGGGCCTTGATCGGACAGCGCCTGGCCCGAGAACCCGTCGGCCCGCCAGAACGGTGTGGAGTAGGCCGCGTAGGCCTTGCTGAGCCGGCCTTGCGGCCAATGCTTTGCGAGCTCGCCGCGTATTCGGCGGGCAGCGGGGGAGCGAACTCGATGGACCGCGCGATGGGCCGGCGGAATCGCGACGATGACGTATCCGGCCTCCGCCTGCCCACGATCGGTGGTGATCGTTACTCCCGCACCGTGTCGGTCGATGCGGCGCACCGGGGCGTCGAGCACGACGCGGGTGCCGAGTTCGGCCGCCGCCGCCCCCGGGCGATCTGTTGGGTGCCCCCAAGGAAACGGTCCTGCTGGGCACCGTTCTCGACGTCGAGTAGTCGGTCGAGGCCGCCGGCGGCGTGTGTGTAGCGCGCGGCGTGCAGCATTGACACGTCGTCCGGTTCGCACCCCCACGTGACCCTCGCGACGATAGCCAGCAGGTCACGTGACGAGGCGCCGGCCCGCACCGAGCGCAACCAGTCGCCCAGCGACAGGTCGTCGAGCTGGCGCGCGCGGGGTGCATCCCAGGGCGTCGACACCGGGATGCTGCGGGCAATTCGGTCGAATTGCCAACGTAGCCTGCCGATATCAAGTAGTCCGGTGAGCGATAGTTTGGGAATCGGTGCCGCGGGCGACCAGCGCGCCCCGCCGCGCCACTGGATCACGTTCTTGCCGGCGTGATGGGTTGGGCTGGTCGGGACCTGGAGTTCGGCCGCAAGCGCCAGCACGGCGTCTTGGGTCGGGCCCACAAAAGTGCCGCCCATGTCGGCGGGCAGACCGGCGACGCTGCCGGTGAATGAACGCCCACCAACCCGGTCGCGGCCCTCGAAGACCAGCACCTCATGGCCCTGCGACTCGGCTCCGCGCGCCGTCAGTCCAGCAAAGCCCCCGCCGACTACAGCGCCCTCTACCAACCACACAGGGCTGTCACGCCCTCTAGTCAACCGCATTCCCCCCGTCTGCGCCGAACTAGGGGTCCAACGGCGACCTGTCGGGCTGAATCTGTCGAAACTGCCCGACGATTCGTCACGTCCGGGGAGCTAAGGCGGACGGTCAACCAGTCGGCGAATCCCGACGGGTCGTGGCGGCCGATGCCCCTGCTCGAAGAGGCCCCAGCCCTCGACCGGTGCGCCGTTGCCGTCGCGGCACACCGCGCGGCCCACGTGGTCGATGACGCCGAAGCCGGACCGGCGACGATCGCCGGATCGGTCATGTCGTAGGTGAGTCGTTCGGTGAACTTGTCGCCCTTCCACATGCCGTGGATCCAGTCCGATCGCCGCCGTAGCCGCCGCCGACGTGGATCGGCACCGGCAGCTTGGATTCGACGTCGAAGTGGACGGGGGTGCCGTCGTGTGCGGTCGCGTCGATGGTCGCGCCGGTCGGGATCCGGGTGCCCGAGCTGTAGTGGATCTTGACTCGCGGCCAGCCCGTTGTTCGACGCGCCGTCCTTCCAGATCCGGGTGCATCGTTGAGCGAGCGGAAGCCGCTGGGATCCTCCTGGATGATGATGACGATCGAGAAGTCGTCGAACGCCATCGGCACGTACAGCCACCACATGCCCTCGAACGGCGGATCCGCCGGCCGCCCGCGGGTTCCGCCTCGCCGATCGGCCGGATGCCCCATGACCGGTCGCGGATGCCGATCCAGGTCGCGGGGTCGACCGCGATTCCTTGCCGTCGATGGCGATGTTCCCGCTCCACGTGCCCAGTTGCGCGAACCGCTGCGCGTCCAGGGTCACCCGGGTGCCGGCCCGCAGGATGTGGGGCTGCTCCTGGACGACGTCGAAGAGGCCCTCCCAGGTGAGGTCGACGGCGACGCCTTCGGTTTCGTCGAGGACCATCCGCAGCTTGTGCAGCGGCTCGATGACCTCGATGCGGTACCCGTTGACGTTCTGTTTGAGCCGGTCCTGGTCGATGGCGTCGACAGGTGCACGGCGGTCTGCACGTCCCCGCGCCGGACCAGCACGAAGGCGTCCTTGACGCCGAGGTTCGGGTAGTAGCCGAGACCGGTGATCAGGAAGATGTTGCCGGTGCGGTCATGGGCGTTGAAGTAGGAGCGGTCGTAGAAGTTGCGGTCGGAGGACCCTGGCCACGCGATCGGCTGGGGGGTCTGGTGTACGGGGAACTCGTCCATGGGGCCGAGCATCAGTTGTCTTCTCCGATAAGTCGCTTCAGCAGTGGCGCGTGGTAGAACAGCGACTCCACGTCTTCGGGCCTCTCGATTTCCCCGAAGCGCACCCGACGTGCGCCGGTGCGCATGAACACACAGCCCCAGATCACGCCCGAGTAGACGTAGAACCATTGCAGGTCGCCCAGGTCGGCGCCGGTCAGCTTTCATAGGTGGCGCGGACGTCGTCCTCGCGCATGACGTCGGGCAGCCCGGGCAGCCCGCCAGACCTGCGAGTTCCTGGAAGACCATGTGCGCGAAAATGATCCAGGCAACGTCGAGCTCGCGTGGACCGAGGTCGCCATCTCCCAGTCCAGCACCGCGACCGGTCGGAAGTCCTCGTAGAGCACGTTGCCGATGCGGGCGTCGCCCAGGCCAGCACCGGCTCGGCGGCCGCGGCTCGTCGGGGAAGTTCTCCTCCAGCCACTCGAATGCCCGCTCGACAGCGGGGATCGGCCGATGTCGGGCACCGCGAAGGCGTACCAGTACGCAACCAGCTGAAGTGCCCGCGCAGTGGGTTGGCGCCCGGGGGGGACTTCGGAAGGTAGCCGAACGTCTTCTCCGCATGGGGGATCGAGTGCAGCTTGGCCAGTACCTCGACCGTGGTGTCCTGGAGTTCGCGCTGCCGCTCGGGGGGTGCGTCGGCAAACCAGTTGTCGCCGAAGGTGTACGGCATGACGTCGGGCGGGACGATCCGTCGACGTGGTCCATCAGGAAGAACGGGGTGCCGAGCACGTCACCCGTGTGCTCGATCCAACGGACCCGCGGGACGGGGACGTCGGTCAGTTCTCCGACCGTCCTGATGACCTCGAATTGGTGGTCGAGCCGGTAGGTCGGGAAGACCGGGACGTCTCGACGGTCGGGGCCACCCGGGCCACCCACTTTTGCTCGACGGGCTGGCCGGCCTCCGTCCAGCGGCCCGTCAGCATGATGGTTTCCGAGGACATTCCGTTCGAGTCGATGCCGCTTTCGACGGTCACCTCGGGAGGCGCGCGGCGGGCATGACGGTGGACAGCCACTGCGACATCACCGAAGGCAGCGTCGCGACGTCTCGGCTAGACCGTTGCATGTGGTCGACGCTTCGATGGCAGGTTCTGTTGCGGTCAGTCGGCACGGTGCCTCCATTCTTTGATACTGCGTTCTTTGAATCCCCAAGTAATTACGATACTGTACGTAGCGTTATGAAAGCAGACCCGTCCGCCTTGACAAGGCCCCGGGCCGGGGCGCCCCCGCGACCCACGCATCGACGCTGCCATATTGGCGGCCACGGCGGATCTGCTTGTCGAAATCGGATATTCGAGTCTGACCATGGCTGCCGTCGCCGAACGGGCCGGCACCACCAAGACGGCGTTGTACCGCCGTTGGTCCAGCAAGGCCGAACTCGTCCACGAGGCGGCGTTCCCGTGGCACCGACGGCGCTGCAGGCCCCCGAGGGCGACATCGCGGCCGACGTCCGGGCGATGATCGACGCGGCCCGCGACGTCTTCACCGCCCCGGTGGTGCGGGCCGCGTTGCCTGGCCTGATGGCCGACATGACGGCCGACGCCGAACTCAATGCCCGGGTAATGACCCGATTCACCGAACTGTTCACCATGGTGCGGATGCGGCTGCGAGAGGCTGTGGGCCGGGGTGAAGCACATCCCGGTGTGGACCCGGACCGGTTGATCGAGCTGATTGGGGAGCGACGATGCTGCGGATGCTGCTGCGCCCAGGCGACACGTTGGATGACGCGTGGGTGGATCAGACCACGGCCATCGTCCTGCACGGGGTGTTCACGGGATGACCCTTCTAGCGACTTGCGGGACGGGCCGCGATCGTCACCGGCGCCAGCCGCGGCCTTGGCCGGGCGATCGCGCTGGCGCTCGCGGCGGAAGGCGCGGCGGTAGCCGTTGTGGGGCGCACCGAAGCCGTGTGGGACGACCGATTGCCCGGGACCATAGGTGAGACCGCGACCGAGATCGAGGCGGCGGGCGGACGCGCGGTGGCGATCCGGGCCGATCTGACCAATCGCGACGACATCGCACAGCTGGTGGGATGCCGCACGAGATGCTTTGGGGCCCGTCACCATTCTGGTGAATAACGCGGCATTCACCGCTCCCGGCCGGCCGCCGACGCCCGGGGCCGAACCCCCCCCCCCCCGCGTGCCAAGGCCGCCCAAAGGCCGCTCCCGCGGCCGCCAAACCGGGCTGGCCGCCGTTCCTCGGCACCCGCCGTTGCACGCATTTCGCCGGCACTTCGACATCGCGGTTTTCGCCGCCTACGAACTGATGCAGCTGGTGTGCCCCGACATGATCGACGCGGGCAGCCGGCTCGATCGTCAACATCACCTCGGTCGCATCCCGCCTGCCGGGCGATGGTCCCTACCCCGACCGCAGCGGCGGTGTGCTGCCCGGCTACGGCGGATCCAAAGCGGCGCTCGAACATCTCACCCAGTGCGCGGCGTTCGATCTCGCTGACCCACAACATCGCGGTCAACGCGTTGTCGCCGTCGAAACCCATCCTCACGCCGGGGCTGGGCGTATTAACTCCGTTACAATTCCCGGACACCGCCTGCGGACGAGTTCGCTCGGGCGGCAGTGATTGGGGCTGGTGGTTGCTGCTGCGGTCACCGGAGGCACGATCGGGCACCTGCAGGTACTCGACGGGAGTTTCCGGCCGTTCAGGCCGGCCTGAACGGTCTTCGGTCACGCCCGCCTCGCGGATCGGGATCTCCCCGGAGCAGTTCGTCGGGCTGGTGGGCGTGGTCGATCTCCGCGGGCCGTTGCCGTTGGTCCAGCCGAGTCTTCCGCCGTCGGTCACCACGGTGCGTAGTTCCCCCCGGCTTGCGGCACCGCGGGCGTATCCGCACCCGGAGTCAGCGCGTCCGCGTCGGTTCGGCTGCCGCGCGCCCAGTTCGGCGATGGCGTACTTCGGAGCGGTATCCGGGCTCGAGGCAGTTGGGCCGGGTGCAGCCGCGGTCGCGCGCGTAGCAGATCAGCCTCTGGTCGGCGGTGGCGACGCGCGTGGTGACCGAGGTACAGCGGTCGCTCGGGGATGGTCGTCGAGACCGCCAGGTAGCGGACCGCCTTGGCGGCGATGGCGATCAGGTCCGCCATCGGCAGCCGGGATCTGCCGCCGGTGCGCGCCGGCACGGGCATCGGGACCGATTTGTCGGCGACGGCGTGTGCGGCCTGGTCGAGTCCGGCCAGCGCCGTGGTGACGATGACGGTCACCGGGTTGCCGTGGTGCACCCCGAGCTTGCCGCAGGCCATTGCGGTTTCCAGCCCTAACTTGAGGCGTCGTGGCAGCGTTGCTCGGGCGTGCGCTCGTCGCGCACCTGGGGGTCTGTTGTCCGCTGTCAGCCGGTTCATGGTGCCCGGGCCGCACGGCCGCCTCGATGGCTTCGAAGTACCCGCGAGCCTCAGGGTCGAGCAGGCCCGAAATCCGCGACATGCCGTCGGGCCCCTGCGGACCCAGCGCAGGCCACGTCGGCGGGCGCGATCCGCGTCGGTGCGCGGGCCGTCGGGATTGAGGTAGTCGGCTATTCGTTGGCCAAGCTCGGCGACGATGCCGGCGTCGACCGTGCTCGCATGCCATACGAACGCGCGCTCGGCCTCGGCGACGTCTGCCGCCGATACCCAGTCGGGAAGCACGCCGAGGGCTTGGCATACCGCGCGGATGTGGTCCTCGCCGACCGCGCCCGCCTCTACCGTGGGGGCCAACGCCGGCACTCGGATTGCATCGGCTGACCCGTCAGCGACCGCCGTGGCCGAATCCGCGCCGCCAGTTTGAGCGGCGAGGGCGATCCTCGCTTGGGTGACCCGCAGCCGCGCCCAGAGCATCCCCCGCACGATCGGACGGACTTGCTCCCGTCGGGTGGCTCGGCGATCTCCCCGAAAAACCGGGACATCGGCTCGCGGTTGGCGCGATCCTCCGTCTCGAGCCGCTCCGCCACGTCGACCCGCAAGCGTCGCTGACGACGTCCGAGCCGGGGCTCCGCTGCATAGCGTGCGCGGCATCGATCGCGTCGAGGGCGGCGCTGATCCGCTCCTGTGCTCTGCTCCGCACTCCAGCCGATACCCATCGCGCCGAGGCTACGAACACACTCCTCAGTTCATGAATCCCGGTGGGCCCCACTCTCGCCTGTGGATCAACTCGCCACTGTGGATACCTTGCCTGGCGGGCGCTCGGCCTGACATGCCACTATGAAGGCAATCGAAGCTGTGCCCATGCCGGTATGGATCGAGCGACAGGGCGCGTCGTTGCCCTGATCGTGCCGTCGACATCGCCGCCGCTGCCTTGCGTGGGTACCTTGGCTCAAGACCATCGCCGCGCTCGGAGCCGGGCCCCGGCGGGCGGCGCTGGCCTTCGGGTGGTGGCCCTGGCGCGACGATGCGCGCTGGCGATCCCCATCGTCGCCCGTTTGCGCGACCCACGGGCGACGCCACCCGGGCTGGGGGCCTGTCCGGCATGCTGGGTGGGCGGCGGTCGGCCGAGTTGGCGCGTGTTGTTCATCGCACTCGCGGTGATCGCGGCGTGGCTGCTGATCGCCACGCTGGTGGCCCGGTCGTGGTTCCCGCATGCTGTCGCTTTGTCGGGCCGCACACAGGCTCCCATCGCGCCCGCGCCAGGGCAGACCACCGCCTCGCGGCCCCCGAACATCCCGCACCGACAGCGGGAACATGTACGGACTCCTGCTGGCCAGCACCATCGCGATGCTGGTGGTGCTCGTCACCGGGACCGTCATCATGGCGCGGCGGCAACGGCGGCCGGCCGCACCGGCGTCGTCGCCGGCGGCCACCCCCGGTCGCCGGCACCGGCGACGCCTTCCGAATCGCTGGCGCGGGCCGCCGAACTCGGGCTGGCCGAGATGGCCGACCTCAGCCGCGACCCGCGGGAGGCCATCATCGCCTGCTATGCCGCGATGGAACGCGAACTCGCGAATGTTCCCGGGGCCGTTCCCCAAGAGTTCGACACCGCGACGGAGGTGTTGGCCCGCGCCGTCCGACAGCATGCGCTGCAGGCGGACAACGCCATGCAGTTGGTCACCCTCTTTGCCGAGGCCCGGTTCAGCCCCCACATCATGAACGAAGGCCACCGCGATGTGGCGGTCGGCGTTCTCCGGGTCGTTCGCGACGAGTTGAGGTCGCGGAGCGCCGCATGAAACGGGTCGTCACACTGGGTGTCTTGCTCATCGTCGGGATGGAGTTGCTGGCGCTGATCATGCACGCTCGCCGGATCGCTTTGCTGAGCTCGGGTGTCGCCCTGGCCCTGGTCCTGCTCAACGTCCGTCGGGTGCTGGGGCGCGGGTCCGAGTCACCGGCCGAGCTCGAACCCGACGACCTCGGGGATTCGCTGCGCCGCTGGCTGTCCAGCACCGAGTCGACGATCAGATGGTCGGAGTCGACCCGGACGGACTGGGACCGGCATCTGCGCCCAATGCTCGCGCGGCGCTACGAAATCGCCACTGGGCAAAAGCAATCCAAGGATCCCGCGGCATATCACGCGGGCGGCCGCATGCTCTTCGGCGCCGAGCTGTGGGAATGGGTCAACCCGAACAACGTCACCCGCACCGGTGACCGCTCGCCCGGTCCGGGCCGTGCGGCGCTGGGAGAGATTCTGCGAAAGTTGGAGCAGGCATGACACTGCCGGCAGCGACCACCACCGCACAGTGCGAGGCGGTACTCGACGAGATAGAACGCGCGGTGGTGGGCAAACGCTCCGCGCTCACGCTCATCCTCACCGCCGTCCTCGCGCGCGGGCACGTGCTCATCGAAGACCTGCCCGGGCTCGGCAAGACGCTGATCGCGAGATCTTTTGCCGCGGCGCTGGGTCTGCGATTCACCAGGGTCCAGTTCACGCCGGACCTATTGCCGGCGGACCTGCTGGGCTCGACGATCTACGACATGCAGTCGGGGCACTTCGCCTTCCGCGCCGGGCCCATCTTCACCAACCTGCTGCTCGCCGACGAGATCAACCGCACACCGCCCAAGACCCAGGCCGCCCTGCTGGAGGCGATGGCCGAGGGCCAGGTCAGCATCGACGGCGAAACCCACCAGCTGCCAGATCCTTTCATCGTTCTCGCGACGGACAACCCGATCGAGTACGAGGGCACCTACCCGCTGCCGAGGCGCAGCTCGACCGGTTCGCGATCCGGCTGGAGCTGCGCTACCTGTCCGAGCGAGACGAGGCCTCCATGCTGCGCCGCCGCCTCGAACGTGGTTCGGCCCAGCCGACGGTCAACCAGGTGGTCGACGCGCACGACCTGTTGGCGATGCGGGAGTCGGTCGAGCAGGTGACCGTGCACGAGGACGTGCTGCGCTACGTGGTGTCGCTGGCCACCGCTACCCGCCACCATCCCCAGGTCGCGGTGGGGGCCAGCCCCCGCGCGGAGCTCGATCTGGTCCAGCTCGCCCGTGCCCGCGCCTTGTTGCTGGGCCGCGACTATGTGATCCCCGAAGACGTCAAGGCGCTCGCCACCGCGGCGGTCGCGCACCGGATCACCCTGCGCCCGGAGATGTGGGTGCGGAAAATCCAGGGCGCGGACGTCGTCGAGGAACTGTTGCGGCGCCTGCCGGTGCCCCGAACAAACGGTTGAGCATGAGCCGTCCGGTCGAGTTCCGCTGGCGCGCATCGCCTCTGGCTCGGGCGATCGCCACGTGCGTCGGCGTCGCGCTGGCCGCCGCCGTGATCGGTGCGCAGTGGCGCCTGATCGCGTTCGCGGCGCCGCTGCTGGGGGTGCTGTGCTCGATCAGTTGGCAGCGCCCCGTGCCCACGGTGCACATCCACGGCGAGCCGGACAGCCAGCGCTGCTTCGAGGGCGAGCAGGCGAGGGTGAGGATCTGGGCGACCGTGGACGGCTCCGGGGCGGTCCAGCTCGTGATACCGGCCGTCGACGGCATGCAGATCGACGTCATCGACGCTCCGCAAGCCAAAACGGTTGTGGCGGAGGCACACCGCTGGGGCAGGTATTCCATCCCGGTCCGAGTCGATGCCGTCGCGCGCGGCGGCCTGCTGACGGGGACCGCCACCGTCGACGCCGCCGACGTGATCGTGTTCCCGCTGACCCCGCCCCAGCCGACGCCGATCCCGCAGACCGAGCTGCTCGACCGGTTGGGCGCGCATCTCACCCGGCACGTCGGGCCGGGTGTCGAGTACGCCGACATCCGCCCCTACGTGCCCGGCGACCAGTTGCGGGCCGTGAACTGGCCCGTGAGCGCCCGGCGCGGCCAACTGCACGTGACGCAGCGACTGACCGACCGCGCCGCCGACGTCGTGGTGCTGATCGACACCTACCGGCAGCCGGCGGGCCCCGCGACCGTGGCCACCGAGCGGGTGGTGCGTGGCGCGGCGCAGGTGGTGCAGAGCGCGCTGCGCCACGGCGACCGGGCAGGGATCGTCGCCCTCGGCGGGAACCGCCCCCGGTGGCTGGGCGCCGACATCGGGCAGCGGCAGTTCTACCGCGTGCTCGACACGGTGCTCGGCGCCGGCGACCGATTCGAAAACACCACCGGAACGCTGGCTCCGCGCGCGGCCGTCCCCGCGGGGGCGATCGTGATCGCGTTCTCGACCCTGCTGGACACCGAATTCGCGCTGGCGCTGATCGATCTGCGCAAGCGCGGCCACGTCGTCATCGCCGTCGACATCCTCGACAGCTCGCCCTTCGAGCGACAGCAGGATCCCCTGGTGGATCGGCTGTGGACGCTGCAGCGCTCGGCCATGTACCGCGACATGGCGACGATCGGCGTCGACATCGTGGCGTGGCAGGGGGATCGAGGTCTGGAGCAGTCGATGGGCGTCCTGCCGGATCGGCGCCGTCGGGTGCGGGGACGGCTGCGGGGGTGATGATGGCGCTCGGGCGTTGGGCCGCAGAGGTCCTGTCGACCGGCTTTGGCCTGTCGATGGTGGGGTTGACAGTCGTGGAGCCCCGTGGGCTGGTTATTGCCGCGGCCGTAGCCGCGCTGATGGCGGTGGCGGTGGGAATCGCATTCCGCACCTTCGCCACGGTGGCCGTTTTAATCACGGTGGCCACCGTCCTGCTGTCCAGTCCCGCGCCGGCACTGGTCGCGCTGTCCGGATTGTGTGCCGCCGCCTATCTGGTGTGCCGCTACTCGGGCGGTGCGCCCGCCGGTGACTGGCCCACAGCGGTGGCGGCCGTGGGCTTCACGTTCGCGGGACTGGTCGCCACTTTGTTTCCGTGGCAGGTGCCGTGGTTGCCGCTTGCCGCACCGCCGGCAGCGTTGGCCAGCTATGTGCTGGCCGCGCGTCCCTTCCTGTCCTGACCCACAAACGAAAGCAGGCCGTATGGTGGAGGTCAGGCGATCCTCGTACACCGAGTCTGTCCTATGGCGTGGCCGCCGCCGCGGCCGATTTTGCGCTGAAGGCGGCGCGGCAGGCTCAGCGCGTCGATGTCGGAGAAGTCGGTCACGATCGCGAAGTCCAGCTCGGCGCCGACCACGGAGCTGGCCCAACAACATTCGGTCGGGTACAGCACCCGCATCCGGTCAAGGCCGCTCAGCCTCGCGTTCATGATCGGCATGAGGCGAGGGGTAGGCGGCGAGACCTTGTCGGCATCCTGGGCGCTGCACCTTCCGCCACCCGTTACGGCGAGCGCCGGCTCAGTGCAGCAGCTGGGCGGCCTGATCGGCCAGGTCGAGCAGCGGCTGGGGGAAGATCCCCAAACCGATTGTGACGACGACGCATACGGCGATCGCAGCCTTGCTCAAGGCACCGGGCGCCACCACGTGCGCGGTGTCGTCGGTCGCCTCGGTGAAGAACATCGAGACGATCACCCGTACATAGAAGTAGGCGGCCACACCGCTGGCCACCACGCCGACGACGACCAGGGGCACCGCGCCGCCCTGGGCGGCGGCCTTGAACACCGCCAGCTTGCTGACGAACCCGCTCGTCAGCGGAATCCCGGCGAAGGCCAGCAGGAACATCGAGAACATCACGCCCACAAGGGGGGAGCGCTGCCCGAGCCCGGCCCAGTGCGACACGGCGGCGTCCTCGACACCGTCGGCGTTTCTTACCAGGCCCACGATGGCGAACGCGCCCACGGTGCTGAAACTGTAGGCGAGCAGGTAGAACAGGGTCGCGGAAAGGCCGGCGGGGTTGTCGGCGATCACGCCCGTGAGGATGAAGCCCACATGCGCGACCGACGAGTAGGCCAGCAGCCGCTTGACGTCGTTCTGGTTGACCGCGGTGATGGTTCCCACCGCCATCGTCAGGATCGCGATGGTCCACAGCACGGGCCGCCACTGCTCGTGCAGTGGCGGCAGCGCGACGTAGACCACCCGCAGGAGCGCGCCGAAAGCGGCGACCTTGGTGGCCGCCGCCATGAACCCGGTGATGGGGGTGGGCGCCCCCTGGTAGACGTCGGGAATCCACGAGTGGAACGGCACCGCACCGACTTTGAACAACAGGCCGACCGAGAGCAGCGCGACACCGACCAGCGCCATCGAGGTGTCCCCGTGGGCCGCCAGCGCGTCCCGGATCCCGGGCAGCAGCAGGGTGCCGGTCGCGCCGTAGAGCAGGGCCACACCGTAGAGGAAGAACGCGGACGAGAACGCGCCCAGCAGGAAGTACTTCATCGCCGCTTCCTGCGAGAGCAGCCGGCGATGACGGGCCAGCCCGCACATCAGATACAGGGGCAGCGACAGGACTTCCAGCGCCACGAACATCGTCAACAGGTCGTTGGACGCCGGGAAAACCATCATGCCGCCGACGGACAGCATCGCGAGCGGGAAGAGCTCGGTCTGGGCGACTCCCGCCCGCTGCGCCTCGTGCTCGGCCTCGCTGCCGGGAACGGCGGACGCCTGCGGCGTAAAGGAATCCAGGCCGCCCGAGCCCGCCGGGACGGCCACCTTGGCTTGCGTCTTGGCGTCCGCCTTGGCTTGCGAGCGTTCGGCCATGAAGATCACCGCCAGCACCGCGACCAGCAGCACGGTGCCCTGCAGGTAGAGCGCCGGCCGGTCGATGGCTATCGCGCCCAGCACCACCGCCCGCCCGGAGGCCGGAATCGACTCGCCCACTTCGATGGTTGCGAAAAATGCCGCGACCAACCCGCCGAGGGCAAGTGCCACCTGGGCGCCGTACCGAATCCGCCTGGGCAGGAACGCCTCGAACAGCACGCCGACTACGGCGGCGCCGAAGACGATGAGCATCGGGCTCAGCAGGAAGTACTCGACGCTGGGGGTGGGAATGGGCATCAGTGCGGTCCTTCGGCTGTCTTCGGCGCTTGTGCCGGAGCACCCAGCGGCACAGTCGGGGCGGGATCATGCTGGCCGATGGTGGTCATGGTGTTTTCGACGGCGGGGTTGATGAGGTCCAGCACCGGCTTGGGATACACGCCCAGGCCGAGCAGCAGCGCGATCAACGGTGCCACGACGATCAACTCGCGCCCCCGCAGATCGGTGATCTTCTCGTTGCCGCTGGCCACCGGCCCGGTCATCACGCGCTGGTAGAGCCAAAGCATGTAGATCGCCGCCAGAACCAGCGCGGTGACGCCGAACGCGCCGGCCAGCCAGTACCGGTTGAAAGTGCCTACCAGAACCAGGAATTCGCTGACGAACGGTGCCAGCCCGGGCAGCGAGAGGGTGGCCATGCTCGACACCAGGAAGGTGCCCGCCAGGATCGGAGCCACCTTCTGCACCCCGCCGTAGTCGGCGATCAACCGGCTTCCTCGACGAGATACCAGGAATCCGGCGATCAGGAACACCGCCGCGGTGGACAGGCCATGGTTGAGCATGTACAGCGTCGAGCCGCTCTGGCCCTGGGTGGTCATCACGAAGATGCCCGCGATGATGAACCCGAAGTGCGAGATGGAGGTGTAGGCGATCAGCCGCATCATGTCGGTCTGGCCGATCGCCACGATGGCGCCGTAGATCACGCCGACGATGGCCAGCGTCACGATCAGCGGCCGGAAAGTACGTTGAGGCGCCGGGGAACAGCTGCAGGCAGTAGCGCAGCATGCCGAAGGTGCCGACCTTGTCCATCACGGCAGTGATCAGCACGGCGGTCGCCGGTGTGGCCTCCACGCAGGCGTCGGGCAGCCAGCGGTGGAACGGCCACAGCGGGGCCTTGATGGCGAACGCGAACATGAAACCCAAGAACAGCGCCTTGAACACCGCGGGATCGGCGCCGTACCGGCCGGAGGCCACCCCGGCCACGATGTCGCGGAAGTCGAACGTGCCCGGGCCGTGCTGCGACGTCACCACGTACAGGCCGATGACCGCCGCCAGCATGATCAGCCCGCCGAACAGGTTGTACAGCAGGAACTTCACCGCCGCGCGCGATCTGCCCCCGCCCTGGCCGAAGCCGCCGATCAGGAAGTACATCGGGATGAGCATGGCCTCGAAGAACACGTAGAACAGCAGCACGTCCAGCGCGACCACCGAGATCAAAACCATGGACTCGATGGCCAGCGTCAGGGCCACGTAGGCATGCACGCGTCGTGACGAGTCCGACCGCTGCGGGTCCTCATCGTCGGCTCGTGATGACCGCGAGCCGACGTCGTTCCAGCCGGCCACCTGCAGCACCGGGATGAGCACCGCGGTCAGCACCACCAGCACCACCGCGATGCCGTCCACGCCGAGGGAGTAGCCGGCGCCGAACGCAGGTATCCACGGGTGGTTTTCGACGAATTGGTAAGTCGGCCCGCCGGGCTTGAATCCGACGGTGACCACGACCGCGACGACCAGCGTCAGGACGCCGAAGAGCAGGCCGGTCCACTTGGCGAGCTGGCGCAGGCCGGGGGGCAGCAGGATGGTCACGGCCGAACCGGCCAGCGGCACCAGCCACAGCACGCTCAGCCAGGGGACGTCGTTGAAGAGGCCTCCGCTCACCACAGCTTCACCGCCAGGATCAGTGCGACGACGAGGGTCGCCCCCGCCAGCATCGACAGCGCGTAGTTGCGGGCGAAGCCGGTCTGCAGTCCCCGCAGTAGGTTCGACGTCCGGCTCACCAGAGCCGCGAGCGCGTTGACCGAGCCGTCCACCCCCACGTCGTCGACCTCGACCAGCGCCGCGGTCAGTTGGGCGCCAGGGCGCATGAACACCTCCTCGTTGAGGGCATCGCCGTAGAGGTCTCTGCGCGCGGCCGTCGTCAGCGGGTTGACCGCGAGCGGGGCGACCCGCGGGATGGGCGCGGTGGCGTACATCCGGTAGGCCACCGCGATGCCGACGGCGACCACGCCCAGCGCCACGGCGGTGCTGACCCAGGCGGGCAGCGCGTGCGTGGCCTCTTCGTGGGTGCCGACGACGGGCTCCAGCCAGTGCTTCAGCGCGCCGTGGTACGCCAGCAGGCCGCCGGAGAACACCGAGCCGACGGCGAGCAGGATCATCGGCCACACCATCACGGCCGGCGCCTCGTGCGGGTGTGCGCCCGGGGCCCAACGCTTCTGGCCGAAGAAGGTCATCAGCATCACGCGAGTCATGTAGAAGGCGGTGACGCCGGCGCCCAGCAGCGCGGCCCCGCCCAGCACGTAGCCCCGCGCGTCCCCGGTGCTCAGGGCCGCCTCGATGATGGCGTCCTTGGAGAAGAAGCCCGCGAACGGCGGGACGCCGATGATCGCGAGGTAGCCCAGCCCGAAGGTGGCGAACGTGATCGGCAGCGCGGCGCGCAGGCCGCCGTAGCGGCGCATGTCCTGCTCCTCGTGCATCGCGTGGATGACCGCGCCGGAGCCCAGGAACAGACCGGCCTTGAAGAAGCCGTGCGTCAGCAGATGCATGATCGCGAACGCGTAGCCGGCCGGGCCCAGGCCGGCGGCCAGCACCATGTAGCCGATCTGGCTCATGGTCGACGCGGCCAGCGCGCGCTTGATGTCGTCCTTGGCGCAGCCGATGAACGCCCCGAGCAGCAGCGTGACGGCGCCGACGATGACGACGGCGAGTCGTGCGTCGGGCGCCAGGTTGTACAGCGGGTTGGACCGCACGATCAGGTAGACGCCGGCGGTCACCATGGTGGCCGCGTGGATCAGCGCGGACACCGGGGTCGGGCCCTCCATCGCGTCACCCAGCCAGGCCTGCAGCGGAACCTGGGCGGACTTCGCGCAGGCGCCCAGCAGCAGCAGCAATCCCATCGCGGTCAGCGCGCCCCGGCTCGCGGCCGGTGCACCGGCGAACACCCCGGCGTACGACAGCGTGCCGAACGTGCTGAACATCACGAACATTCCCACGGCCAGCCCGGCGTCCCCGACCCGGTTCATGACGAACGCCTTCTTGGCGGCCGTGGCCGCCGTCGGCTTGTGGTACCAGAAGCCGATCAACAGGTAGGACGCCAGGCCGACGCCCTCCCAGCCCACGTAGAGCACCAGGTAGTTGTCGGCGACGACCAGCAGCAGCATGGACGCCAGGAACAGGTTCAGGTAGCCGAAAAAGCGGCGCCGGTCCGGGTCCTCTTTCATGTAGCCGACCGAATAGATGTGGATCAGCGACCCCACGCCCGTGATCAGCAGCACGAAACACATGGACAGCTGGTCGATCTGGAGCCCGAGGTCGACGTGCAGCTGGGCGACCGGGATCCAGGTGAACAGCGTCTGGTGGATGGCCCGGTCGTCAGCGGGCCGGCCGAGCATGTCGGCGAGCAGCGTCGCGCCCACCCCGAACGCCGCGAGCGCGGCGGCGCAGCCCAGCAGGTGGCCCCAGGCGTCGGTGCGCCTGCCGCCGAACAGCAGGATCGCGGCACCCGCGAGCGGCAGCGCCACGAGAAGCCAGGTGAGATGTGTCATCTTGGCGTTCTCAGCCTTTGAGTAGGTTCGCGTCGTCGACCGAAGCCGATTTGCGGGCACGGAAGATGGTCATGATGATGGCCAGGCCGATGACGACCTCGCAGGCGGCCACCACCATCGTGAAGAACGCGATCATCTGACCGTCCAGGTGGCCGTGCATCCGCGCGAAGGTGACGAACGCCAGGTTGACGGCGTTGAGCATCAGCTCGACGCACATGAACATCACGATGGCGTTGCGGCGCAGCAGCACGCCGGCCGCGCCGATGGTGAACAGCAGTGCCGAAAGATAAAGGTAGTTGGACGGATTCACGACGTGCCGCCTTTCACCTTCTCCGGAGCCGGCGTGACCGGCGTGACCGACGTCGCCGAAGTCACTGAGGTCCTTGAAGTCGTTGAAGTCTGAGCACCGTCCGCACCGCGGGTCCGCAGTATCGACGACACCGACAGCCCCGAGTACGAGCCGTCCGGCAGCCGCGCGGCCACGTCGACCGCGTTGTGCCGTGCGTACACACCCGGGCTGGGCATGGGGGTGGGGTGGCCGCCGGCCCGGAAACGCTCCTCCGAGAGCTCCCGCTGTGTCTTGCGGCGCTCGAAACGCTCGCGGTGCGCCAGCACCATCGCCCCGACGGCGGCGGTGATCAGCAGGGCGCTGGTCAGCTCGAACGCCCAGAGGTAACGCGAGAAGATCAGCGCGGCAAGGCCTTCGACATTGCCGTTGGCATTGGCGGCGGTCAGGCCGGCGAAGCTCCCGGTGGCGACGTGGCCGATGGCGGCCAGCAGCAGGACGCCGAAGCCCAGACCGGCCACCACCGCCGCGACGCGCTGTCCGTGCAGCGTCTCCTTCAGCGATTCGGCGGAATCCACGCCGATCAGCATCAGCACGAACAAGAACAGCATCATCACCGCGCCGGTGTAGACCACGACCTGGACGACCCCGAGGAAGAGCGCGTCCTGGATCATGTAGAACACGGCGAGGATGATCATCGTCATCGCCAGGAACATCGCGGAGTACACGGCGTTGACCGCCAGCACCACCCCGAGCGCGCCGGCCAGGGCCAACGCACCCAGGATCCAGAACGTGACCGCCTCGCCGGTGGAGGTGCGGGCGATGGCGCCTTCCGCGAAGGTGTTTGCAGCCAGCAGCGCCGTCACCGCGATTCTCCGACATGCTGGGGCTGGCGCAGGCCCTCCGCGGTCACGTTGCCCTGGTAGTAGTCCTTGTCGGTGGCGCCCTCCGCCCTGGGGTGTGGCGGCGCGAGCATGTCTTGCAGCAGCGGCGCGAGCAGCCGGTCCTTTTCGTAGATCAGGTCGGCGCGGTTGTCGTCGGCCAGCTCGTAGTCGTTCGTCATCGTCAGCGCGCGGGTGGGGCAGGCCTCGATGCACAGGCCGCAGCCGATGCACCGCAGGTAGTTGATCTGGTACACCCGGCCGTAGCGTTCGCCCGGCGAGAACCGTTCCTCTTCGGTGTTGTCGGCGCCCTCGACGTAGATGGCGTCGGCCGGGCACGCCCAGGCGCACAACTCGCAGCCGATGCACTTCTCCAGGCCGTCGGGGTAACGGTTGAGCTGGTGCCGGCCGTGGTAGCGCGGCGCGACCGGGCCCGGCTTCTCCGGATACTCCTCGGTGACGTTCTTCTTGAAGATCGACCCGAGGGTCACGCCGAATCCGGCGACGGCGTCGAGAAACTTAGGCACGTGCTTTCTCCTTGCTCGCGTGCTCGCCCGTCGTCTCGGGCAGCGGCGGTGTCGGGAATGCCCACCCGACGGCGGGCTGTTCGCCTTGCCGGCGGCGCAGCTGCCGTTCCATCGCGCGAATGCCGGGCGCCGTGAACGGTTTTCGCAGCAGCAGCACCAGCACCACGGCGAAGACGAGGCTGCTCACCACCAGCAGCGGGGTCCAGTGCGCGTAGCCCTGGTTGCGCAGCGTGCGGATGACCGCCGCGATCAACACCCAGACCAGCGACGCCGGGATCAACAGTTTCCAGCCCAGCGCCATGAACTGGTCGTAGCGCAGCCGGGGGAGGCTGGCGCGCAGCCAGAAGTAGATGAAGAGGAAGGTCCACATCTTGGCGGTGAACCAGAGCACCGGCCACCACCCGGTGTTGGCGCCCGCCCACATGTTCAGCGGCCACGGCGCGTGCCAGCCCCCGAAGAACAAGGCGGTCGCCAGCGAGGACACCGTCATCATGTTGACGTATTCGGCCAGCATGAACATCGCGAATTTCAGCGACGAGTATTCGGTGTGGAACCCGGCGACCAGCTCGCCCTCGGCCTCGGGCAGATCGAATGGCGCCCGGTTGGTTTCGCCGACCATCGAGATCAGGTAGATCACGAACGACGGCAGCAGCAGGAACACGTACCAGACCCGGTCCTGGGAGCCCACGATCTGCGAGGTCGACATGGTCCCGGCGTAGAGGAACACCGCAGCGAAGGACAGGCCCATCGCGACCTCGTAGGAGATGACCTGTGCGGTCGAACGCACCCCGCCCAGCAGCGGGTAGGTGGATCCCGACGCCCACCCGCCGAGCACGATGCCGTACACCCCGACCGCCGAGAGCCCCAGGATGAACAGCACCGCGACGGGCAGGTCGGTCAGCTGCAGCGGCGTCCGGTGGCCGAACACCGACACCTCGGGGCCGAATGGGATGAACGCGAAGGCGGTGAACGCGGGAATCACCGAAATGCACGGCGCCGCAAAGTAGACGAACCAGTCGACGCCCTTGGGGGTGATGCTTTCCTTGAGCGCCAGCTTGATCCCGTCGGCCAGGCTCTGCAGGGCGCCCCACGGCCCCGCCCGGTTGGGGCCCGGCCGCAGCTGCATCCAGCCCAGTATCTTGCGCTCGAGCAGGATCGCCACCAGGACGTTGAGCATGAGGAACACGAAGATGGCCAGCGCCTTGCCCAATACCAGCCACCAGGTGTCGTGGCCGAAGGCGGTCAACGACGTCATGAGTCCACTCCCTTTTGGCCGATCCCCACGATGCTGCCGACGGTGACGCCGAGTTGCCGGTGTACCGCGGAGCCGGGCGAGTTCAGTGGAAGCCACACCACCCGGTCGGGCATGTCGGTGACGACCAGCGGGAGGGTGATCGCTCCCCGCGGGGTGCTCACCGTGACCGTGTCGCCGTCGGCCGCGCCGATCTCTGCCGCGGTGCCGGCCGACAGCCGCACCACGGGCGCGTGCGCGGTCCCGGCCAGGTGCGGTTCACCGTCTTGCAGCCGGCCGTTGTCCAGCAGCATCCGCCAGCCGGCCAGCACGGCTTGTCCCTTTTCGGGCCCGCCCCCGGCATCGCTCCGGCCCGCAACCTGTGGGCCGGCAGCGTGTTCACCGTCCCATGCGCCCAGCGCGGCCAGCTGCTCGCGGGTCTCCTCGACGGTGGTCGTCCCGAGGTAGACGCCCATCTCGGCGGCGAGTGCGTCGAGCACCCGATGATCCGACTGGCCGGCCTGCTGGGTGGTTCCGTGCAGCGACGGGGCGAACCCGCGGTAGCGGCCCTCCCAGTTGACGAAGGCGCCGGACTTCTGCGCCACCGGCGCGACCGGGAACACCACGTCGGCGCGTTCGGTGACGGCGCTGTGCCGTTGCTCCAGGCTGATCACGAAGCCGGCGGCGTCCAGCGCGGCCAGCACCGCGTCGGGATCGGCGAAGTCGTCGGGCTCCACACCGCCGACCAGCAGCGCGCCCAGCGTCCCGTCCGCGGCCGCGGCGACGATGGCGTCGGCGTCGCGGCCTGCGCCGGATGGCAATTCGTCGGCGCCCCAGGCCGCGGCGACCCGCGCCCGGGCGGCGTCGTCGGCAAGCGGGCGCCCACCGGGCAGCAGACCCGGCAGCGCGCCGGCCTCCAGCGCGCCGCGTTCCCCGGCCCGCCGCGGCACCCACGCCAGCCGCGCGCCGGTGGCGTCGGCGAGGCGGCCGGCGGCCGACAGCGCGCCCGGCGCCGTGGCCAGGCGCTCCCCGACCATGATCACCGCGCCCGGCTTGGCCAACAACTCACCGACCTCACCGGTGGCCAGCCCGTCCAGCGCCGAGGCTTCCGCGCCGGGAACGGTTTTCAGCAGCCGGCCGGACATCTTCGTCAGCCCGCGGGTGGCGAACGGCGCGACCGCGTACACCGGCACACCATGCTTGCGGGCGGCCTTGCGCAGCCGCAGGAACACGATGGGCGACTCGTCCTCCGGCTCGAACCCGACCAGCACCACCACCGGGGCGGACTCCAGGTCGGCGTAGCTGACGGTGACCGGCCGGCCCGCGATCCGCGACGCCAAAAACTCCGCTTCCTCCACCGAATGCGGGCGCGCGCGGAAGTCGATGTCGTTGGTTTCCAACGCGATTCGGGCGAACTTGCTGTAGGCGTAGGCGTCCTCCCACGTCGCGCGGCCGCCCACCAGCACCCCGGTGCGCCCGCGGGCGGTGTCGAGTCCCCGGGCCGCCGTCGCCAACGCGTGCGACCACGACGCGGGCACCAGGGCGCCCTCGGCGTCGCGGATCAGGGGAGTGGTGATGACATCCGGCTGCGTCGCGTACGTGAACGCCCACCGGCCCTTGTCGCAGTTCCACTCCTCGTTGACTTCCGGGTCGTCACCGGCCAGGCGGCGCAGCACCTTGCCGCGGCGGTGGTCGGTGCGCTGCGCGCATCCCGAGGCGCAGTGCTCGCAGACGCTCGGGCTCGAGACCAGGTCGAACGGGCGGGCGCGGAAGCGGTATGCGGTCCCGGTCAGCGCGCCCACCGGGCAGATCTGCACCGTGTTGCCCGAAAAATACGACTCGAACGGCTCGTTGGCGTAGATGCCGACCTGCTGCAGGGCGCCGCGCTCCTGCATGTCGATGAACGGGTCCCCGGCGATCTGTTCGGAGAACCGGGTGCACCGGGCGCACAGGATGCAGCGCTCCCGGTCCAGCAGCACCTGCGAGGAGATGTTGATCGGCTTGGCGAAGGTGCGCTTGACGTCGGTGAAGCGCGAGTCCGCGCGGCCGTTCGACATCGCCTGGTTCTGCAGCGGGCACTCGCCGCCCTTGTCGCACATCGGGCAGTCCAGCGGGTGGTTGATCAGCAGCAGTTCCATCACACCGTGCTGGGCCTTGTCCGCGGCTTCCGAGGTGAGCTGCGTGCGCACCACCATGTCGTCGGTTGCCACGGTGGTGCACGACGCCATCGGCTTCCGCTGACCCTCGACCTCGACCAGGCACTGCCGGCACGCACCGACCGGCTCGAGCAGGGGGTGGTCGCAGAACCGCGGAATCTGGATGCCCATCAACTCCGCCGCGCGGATCACCAATGTGCCCTTGGGAACACTGATCTCGTTGCCGTCGATGGTCAGCGTGACCATCTCCGGCGGGCGCACCCGATCCTTCTCGGGGCCGTCCTTGGGGTCGCCGGTCTCAGGTTTGGCCGCACCAGAAACAGAAGTCACCGGGCTCTCAAGCCTTTCCGTTCGCCGTGATCATGGAGTCGCGGGGATCGAACGGGCAGCGGCCCTGCTCGACGTGCGCGACGTATTCGTCGCGGAAGAACTGAATCGACGACATCACCGGGCTGGCGGCGCCATCCCCCAACGCGCAGAACGACTTTCCCAAGATGGTGTCGGAGATGTCCAACAGCTTGTCGATGTCCTCGCTGGTCGCTGGGTTGGTTTTCGAGCCGGTTTCCAGCCGTTCGTAGATCTGATCCAGCCAGAAGGTGCCCTCCCGGCAGGGCGTGCACTTGCCGCACGATTCGTGCTTGTAGAAGTACGTCCAGCGGCGAACCGCGCGCACCACGCACGTGGTCTCGTCGAAGATCTCCAGCGCCTTGGTGCCCAGCATCGAGCCGACGCCGCCCACGCCCTCGTAGTCCAGCGGCACGTCGAGGTGCTCGTCGGTCAGCAGCGGGGTGGACGACCCGCCCGGCGTCCAGAACTTGAGCCGGTGCCCCTCGCGGACCCCGCCTGCGTAGCCGAGCAACTCCCGCAGGGTGATGCCGAGCGGCGCCTCGTACTGTCCGGGGCGGGTGACGTGCCCGGACAGCGAGTAGAGCGTGAAGCCGGGCGATTTCTCGGTGCCCATCGACCGGAACCAGTCGACGCCGTTGAGGACGATCGAGGGCACGCTGGCGATCGTCTCGACGTTGTTGATCACCGTCGGGCACCCGTACAGGCCGGCCACCGCGGGGAACGGCGGCCGCAGCCGCGGCTGGCCGCGGCGGCCCTCCAGAGAGTCGAGCAGCGCGGTCTCCTCGCCGCAGATGTAGGCGCCGGCCCCGGCGTGCACCACGAGTTCCAGGTCGAAGCCCGAACCGTGGATGTCGCGGCCCAGGTACCCGGCGGCATAGGCCTCGGCCACGGCATTCTGCAGGCGGCGCAGCACCGGCAGCACCTCGCCGCGCACGTAGATGAACGCGTGACTGGCCCGGATCGCGTAGGCGGCGATGATGACGCCCTCGATCAGCACGTGCGGCGTCGCCAGCATCAGCGGAATGTCTTTGCACGTGCCGGGTTCCGACTCGTCGGCGTTGACCACCAGGTAGTGCGGCTTGGCCGCGGCGCCGGTGTCTCCCTGCGGGATGAACGACCATTTGGTCCCGGTTGCGAACCCCGCGCCCCCGCGCCCGCGCAGTCCCGAGTCCTTGACCAGCCCGATGACCGCGTCGGGCTCCATGGACAAGGCTTTCTTCATCGCCTTGTAGCCGTCGTTGCGGTGGTAGGTGTCCAGGGTCCAGGACTCGGGGTCGTCCCAGTAGCGGCTGATCACCGGCGTCAGCGGCGTCGCCTGCGATGCCGTCATGACTGGGCCTCCGGCCCCGGTTCGGGCGCAGCCGGCGCCTCCATGCCGTGTTCCTTGGCGACCCGCAGGCCGGCCAGGGTCGCCGCGCCGGCGCCCCCCTGGCCCTGGTCGGGGCGCTCGTCGGGCAGGCCGGCCAGGATCCGCGACGTCTCCCGGAAGACGCACAGCGGGGCGCCGCGGGTGGGCGGCTTGGGCGTGCCGGAGCGCAGGGAGTCGACGAGTTCGCGCGCGGACTCGCAAGTTTGGTTGTCGAAGAACTCCCAGTTGACCATCACCACCGGTGCGAAGTCGCAGGCGGCGTTGCATTCGATGTGCTGCAGGGTGATCGAACCGTCGGCGGTCGTCTCGTCGTTGCCGATGCCGAGGTGTTCCTTGAGGGTGTCGAAAATGGCGTCGCCACCCATGACGGCGCACAGCGTGTTGGTGCACACCCCGACCAGGTAGTCGCCGGTGGGTCCGCGGCGGTACATCGTGTAGAAGCTCGCCACCGCCGACACCTCGGCGCCGGTCAAACCCAGCTGCTCACTGCAGAATTCGAGACCGGCCGGGGTCAGGTACGAGTCTTCGGCCTGCACCAGGTGCAGCAACGGCAACAGCGCCGAGCGCTTGTTGGGGTACCGGCCCATGATCTCTTTGGCGTCGACCTCCAGCCGCGCCCGGACTTCCGCCGGATACGTTTGCGGCGCACCCTCGGTGACGAACGCGTTGGGTTCTTCGGGCGGCGGACCCAGCCGGAGGAAGACCGGCTGGCCCTGCGGGCCGGGCAATTCGTTCACCGGTCCACCCCGCCCATCACCGGGTCGATGCTGGCGACGGCGGTGATCAGGTCGGCGACCATCCCGCCTTCGCACATCGCGGCGACCGACTGCAGGTTGGTGAACGAGGGGTCCCGGTAATGCACCCGGTAGGGGCGGGTGCCGCCGTCGCTGACCATGTGCACGCCGAGCTCGCCGCGGGGCGATTCCACCGCGGTGTAGACCTGGCCCGCGGGAACCCTGATGCCCTCGGTGACCAGCTTGAAATGGTGGATCAGCGCCTCCATCGAGCTGCCCATGATCTTGGCGATGTGCTCTTCGGAGTTGCCCATGCCGTCGGGGCCCACCTTCAGGTCGGCCGGCCAGGCGATCTTGCGGTCCTCGATCATGATCGGGCCCGGCTGCAGCTTGTCCAGGCATTGCTCGACGATCTTGATCGACTCCCACATCTCGTTGACGCGGATCATGTACCGCCCGTACGCATCACATGTGTCGGCGGTGATCACGTCGAATTCGTAGTTTTCGTACCCGCAGTAGGGTTCGCTCTTGCGCAGGTCGTGCGGCAGGCCGGTGGCGCGCAGGATCGGCCCGGTGATGCCCAGCGCCATGCATCCGGTCAGGTCCAGGTAGCCGACGCCCTGGGTGCGGGCCTTCCAGATGGCGTTCTCGTTGAGCAGGTCGCCCATCTCGCGCAGCACCTGGCGCAGCGGCCCGAGGGCCTCGGCGATGTCGGTCTTCGCGTCGGACGGTAGGTCCTGGGCCACGCCGCCGGGCCGGATGTAGGCGCTGTTCATCCGCAGCCCGGAGATCTTCTCGAACAGCGTCAGGACGATCTCGCGTCCCCGGAAGCCGACGAACATCGGCGTCATCGCGCCCAGTTCCATGCCGCCGGTGGCCAGCGCGACCAGGTGCGACGAGATCCGGTTGAGCTCCATCATCATGACCCGAATGACGTTGACCCGCTCCGGAATCGCCTCGGTGATGCCGAGCAGCTTCTCCACGCCGAGGCAGTACGCTGTCTCGTTGAAGAACGGTGACAGGTAATCCATCCGGGTCACGAAGGTGACGCCCTGGGTCCAGTAACGGTATTCGAGGTTCTTCTCGATCCCGGTGTGCAGGTAGCCGATTCCGCAGCGGACCTCGGTGACCGTCTCGCCCTCGATCTCGAGGATCAGCCGCAGCACCCCGTGCGTGGACGGGTGCTGGGGACCCATGTTGACGACGATCCGCTCGCCGGGGTCCGCGTTGCGGGCCGCGTCGACGATCTTGTCCCAGTCCTGGCCGCCGGCGACCAGGACCGTCTCCGGGCCGCCGGGCGTGCCGCCGCCGGACTCAGTGATTGTGCTCATCAGTTGTACGATCTCCGCTCATCGGGCGGGGGTATTTGCGCCCCTTTGTATTCGACGGGGATGCCGCCGAGGGGATAGTCCTTGCGCTGCGGATGCCCGTGCCAGTCGTCGGGCATCTCGATGCGGGTCAGTGAGGGGTGCCCGTCGAAGATGATCCCGAAGAAGTCGTAGGTCTCGCGCTCGTGCCAGTCGTTGGTCGGATAGACCGAAAACAGCGAGGGGATGTGCGGATCACTGTCGGGCGCAGACACTTCCAGCCGCAGCCGGCGGGTGTGGGTGATCGACTGCAGCGGGTAGACGGCGTGCAGCTCGCGGCCCGTCTCGTGCGGGTAGTGCACCCCGCTGACGCCCAGGCACATCTCGAAGCGCAGGCCTGGTTCGTCGCGCAGGCGCTGGGCGACCTGCGGCAGCTTGTCGCGGCGCACGTGCAGGGTGAGCTCGTTGCGATCCACCACGACCTTCTCGATCGCGTCGGAGAATTCGACACCGCCGCTTTTCAATGCCTCGGCCAGGTTGTCGACGACCTCGTCGAAGTAGCCGCCGTAGGGGCGCGGGCTGCTGCCGGGCAGGACGACTTCCCGGACCAGCCGTCCGTACCCGGTGGTGTCGCCGGAGCCGGCGATGCCGAACATGCCACGCCGGACGTCGATCACCTCACCGTCGTCGCGGGGTGGCCCCGCGCCTTCGGTCGCCGCCTGCTTGGGGTCGTGTTCCGGTGAACTCATCGCAGCAGTCCGCGCATCTCGATCGTCGGCCGCGCACCGAGGGCGGCCTGCTCGGCCTCGGCGATCGCGTGCTCGCGGTTCACGCCCAGGGGCATCTCCTGAATCTTCTCGTGCAGCTTCAGGATTGCGTACAGCAGCATCTCCGGGCGGGGCGGGCAACCGGGCAGGTAGATGTCCACCGGGACCACGTGGTCGACACCTTGCAAGATCGCGTAGTTGTTGAACATGCCTCCCGACGACGCGCAGACGCCCATGGCCAGCACCCATTTGGGCTCGGCCATCTGGTCGTAGATCTGGCGCAGCACGGGCGCCATCTTCTGGCTCACCCGCCCCGCCACGATCATCAGGTCGGCCTGCCGGGGCGTCGCCGAGAACCGCTCCATGCCGAACCGGGCGATGTCGAATCTCGGCCCGGCGGTTGCCATCATCTCGATGGCGCAGCAGGCCAACCCGAACGTCGCCGGCCAGAGCGAGTTCTTGCGGACGTAGCCCGCCACCTTCTCGACCGTTGACAGCAGGATCCCACCGGGCAGCTGTTCTTCGAGGCCCACGTCTTACCTCAATCCCACGTCAGGCCGCCGCGGCGCCACACGTAGGCGTACGCCACGAAGACCGTGAGCATGAACACCACCATCTCGACCAACGCGAACGTTCCGAGGGCGTCGTAGCTGACCGCCCAGGGATACAGGAACACGATCTCGATGTCGAAGACGATGAACAACATTGCGGTCAGGTAGTACTTCACCGGGAACCGCTGACCCGGCGTGGCGTGCGGCCCGCTGACCGGAGTCTCGGTCGGCTCGATCCCGCACTCGTAGGCCGCCAGCTTCGACTTGTTGTAGCGCGACGGTCCGACGAGGCTCGCGAGCACGACCGAGCCCACGGCGAAGGCCGCAGCGATCGCTGCCAAGACCAGGATGGGTATGTAGGCGTTCAACTCGCTCCATGATCCGTCGTACGGGCCGCTGTTACGGCGGCCGGGCGGGTGGCCGGGCTGCTGTGACGAGCCGGGTCTGTAGCTCGTCGCAGTGACCTTCAACATAGCGTCGCGGCGGCGGGTGCGCTTTGCCGGGGTGGGGGTATTTGTTTCGTTTTTGTGTCGCGTTTGCGTCCGGGCGACCACCGGCCCGCCGACGCCGGCCTGGGCAACGAGCGGACGTGCGGGCCGGTTCGCTCAGCGGATGCGCATTACCGCAGTTCGCAGGCGGTCGCCGGGTCGGGGGCGGCTACCGGGTGGGGGTGCGGAGCAAGCTCATCACCGTGCGGCCCAGCACGATGGGATCGAGCGGATGCGGCACCGCGGCCTCGGCGCGTGACCAACTGGCCAGCCAGGCGTCGTCCGGGCGGCCGGTGAGCACCAGGATCGGCGGGCAGGTGGCGAGCTCGTCCTTCAGTTGCTTGGCGATTCCCATGCCGCCGGTCGGGGTGGCCTCCCCGTCCAGGATCGCCAGGTCGATGCCGCCCTCGTCCATCGTGCGGACCACCATCGGGCCGGTCGCCACCTCGACGTAGGTCAGCTCGGGCAGATCGGGATGCAGATGCGTGCCTAATGCCCGCATCACTTCCTCGCGGGTTCGGGCATTGTCGCTGTAGACGAGGATCCGCAAGGGGCTGGTCGAGTCGGACACGGTGCAGATGGTACTGGGGTCGCACCCGTCTCACCGGGGCGACCGCACGAAGTCCTAGGGCGTCCTAGAGCGCGACCGCACGAAGACGGCTTCGGCGGCCGCCGTGGCCGTCGCGCCGACCATGCCCAGGCGGTTCCAGCCCAGGTCGAACTGGGCCCGGTCCACCTTGGTCTCCCCGGAGATCAGGATCGAGCCGTCGTCGAGCTCGCAGATGGTCACGGGCATCGGCAGCGCGGCCGCGACGCCCTTGACGGTGCAGGTCGCCTGCAGGTCGGCGGCTTTGCCCCGCGTGGGCTGCACCCCGGTGACCACCACGCTGATCTCGCCGAAGCGCTCGACGTCGAAGAAGTCGGCCGAGCGCAGGTGCTTGTCCCGGCGGCCGATGCCGGTGTTCAGCGAGGCGGCGCGGATGTTGATGCTGCCGGAGACCGCGCCCTTGGCCGTCAGTTGCCCGTCGCCGCTGAATTCGGTGAAGCGGCCCTTGACGCTGAGCAGGCCCCACATGTTCTTGACCCTGAACGTGATGGTCGAGCGATCCGGCACGAGGGTCCAGGCGCCCGCCATGTCGGGGTCGCGCAGCAGGGTTTCCAGAGTGGTCATCGTTCCCCCATCCGATTCATGCCGAATCTAACCCGTCACTCAGCAAGGGCGCGATGTCGGCGGGATCGAAGTACTCGTCGATCCGGGTGATCATGCCGTCGGCCACCCTGATCACGATGCAGACTTTCATCGAGACCGTCTGGCCCGCATGGCCGGTGGCGTGCAAGATGTGTTGCTGCACAAAGCCGCTCGCGGCGTCGTCGGCGAAGAGCCGCCGGTCCACGATCTCGTAGCGGCGCGCGGTGGTCGCGCCCAGGAACCAGTCGATCACCCGCAGCGCGCGCGCCTTGTCGTCATCGCGGCGCGCGCCGGAGCGCCAGACGGCGATGTCGGCGCTCCACATCCGATCGACCGCCGCGAAATCGCCCTTCTCGATCGCCGCGAACAACCGGTCGGCCACGTCGCGAACGGTTTCGGCATCGGTATCGGCAGCGGGCATGGCTTCCTCCTATTCGGGGGCTGGGCTGTCGTAACCGGGATGGGCCACGGCCAACCGCCGCCGCACCAGCGTGCGCAGGCACGCGGTGACCTCGTCGTCGCGCCCGTCCAGCTCGCCGGCGCGAATCGCGGCCGACAGCTCTTCCTCGTCGGCGAAGCCCAGGTCGGCCAGCGCCTCCCCGGCTTCGGCTTCGCTTTCGTCGAGCAGTTCGCGCTCGACGATGCGCAGCGCGTTGGCGGCCACCCTGACGTGGAAGTTCACCTGCCCGGTCGTCGCCTGCCGGACATCGGTTTCCAGGAACTCGGCCACTGCGGCCACCAGTTCGGCGGCCAGCGGACGGCCGTAGGCGCCGATCACGGGCGCGCCGCTTCGAGCAGGTCGAGGAGGTCCCATTCCGTCTCGCAGACTCGCCGGCCGATCGTCGCCAACTCCACCGAGCGGGACTGACCGCTCAGGTGCCGTTCGGCTTGGTAACGGCAGATGACGCCCCACCGCAGCGTCGCCAGCACCAGCCACCAGTGAAACCGCACGCGGTCGACGGTAGTCGCGCCGGCCGCCTCGTAGTCCTGCAGGAAGTTTTCGATGCTGCCGAGGCCACCGGCGCCCAGGCTCGCCGGGGCGCCGAACCGCCAGGCGCGGATGCAGAACCAGGCCAGGTCCTCGTAAGGGTCGCCGACGTGCACGAGCTCCCAGTCGAGCACCGCGGCGAGGTTCGATCCGTCCACGATCAGGTTGCCCATCCGGAAGTCGCCGTGCACGAGAACGGGAGCTGCCGACCGGGCCTGCCGGGGCCGGTTGGCCTCGAGCCAGCGAAATGCCCATTCGAAGGTGGCGGTGGTGTCGCTCATGGCGTCGAGCCGCTCGCGCCACTGCCCGACCGGGTCCCCGCTCGTCAGGGCGGGGTCGCACGCGTCCGCCCGGTGAATGGCCGCCAGCGCCCGCGCGCACTGCCGCAGCAGTTCCGCGCGGGCCCGATGCCCGCCGGCGGCGTCCAGCTGCCGCTGGATGCGGCGGACGATCGTCTCGCCCTTGATCTCGTCGCAGACCAGGAACGGATTGCCCAGCGCAGCAGGCGAATCGGTGGCCACCAGGACATGCGGGACCGGTGCTCCGGCCGCGGCGGCGGCGGCCTGCGAGCGTGCCTCCAGCTCCATGCCGGCGTGCACGTCGTCGGGTGGACCGATGCGCAGGATCAGCGATCGGCGCCCGTCGCCCGTGACGGCGTCGAACGCCCACGTGGTCCGGCTGGCGCCGCCGGTGAGTGCGCGCAGGTTCTCGACGCCCACGCCGTCGGCACCCAGGGCGGACGCGAGCACCCTGGCGAGTTTGGGGGCGAGCTCGCTCTGCGGCTGCGCGGAGTCGGCCTGCACCGTTACTTCTTACCGAACTTGAACAGCCGCTGCGCCACCCGCCGGATCTGGATCTCCTCGGCGCCCTCCGTGATCCGGTAGCGGCGATGGTGGCGGTAGATGTGCTCGAACGGTTCATGGCGGCTGTAACCGACGCCGCCGAAGATCTGCATGGCCCGGTCGGCGGCATCGCACACCAGGCGGTTGGCCCGGTAGTTGGCCATCGACACCTTGTCCGAGACCTCCATGTGATGGTTGCGGTCCAGATGCCAGGATGCGTACTGCACCAGCAGGCGCACCATCTGGGCCTCGGTCTGCAGCTCGGCCAGCGGCCACTGCACGGCCTGGTTGACCGCCAGCGGCTTGCCGAACACCACGCGTTCGCCGGCGTACTGCGCGGCGCGGTCGATGCAGTACTGGGCGGCGCCCAGGCTGCTGGCGGCTTGCCGGATCCGGTTCTCGTGCAGGAACGTTTGCGCGACTTCCAGGCCGTGGTCGACCTCGCCGAGCACCGCGTCGGCGGGCACCCGCACATCGGTCAACCGGACTTCGGCGTGGTCGGTGGGCATGTTGAACGACCACCAGTAGTACGGGATGGTGAAGCCCGGGGTGTCGGTCGGGACCAGGAACGCGGTGATTCCGCGGGCCTGGCCCGGTTCGCCGGAGGTGCGGGCGAAGATCAGGTCGTGGGTCGCGCGGTGCACGCCGGTGTTGAAGCGCTTGGAGCCGTTGATCACCCAGCCGTCCCCGTCCGGCTGGGCGCGGGTTTCCAGCCAGGTCGCGTCCGAACCGTGCAGCGGTTCGGTGAGGCCGAACGCCATCGACCGTTCCCCGGTGATCAGCGCCTCCGACCAGTCCCGCCGTTGCTCGGCGGTGCCGAATCGCTCCATCATGATCACCTGCGGGAAGTTTCCGACGATCGACGACTCGTTCTGCAGGTCGTTGTGCAACCCGAGTCCCTTGTGTGCCAGATGTTCCCGGATGACCGCCATGTCAACGTTGGTGCCGTCGCGGCCGCCGAGCGACGACGGCAGCCCGTAGCGCAGCCAGCCCGCCTTGTCGGCGCGCCGGCGCATCTCGCCGAGCAGGTCCTCCCACTCGCGCGACGGGATGCCGTCGTTGTCCCAATCGGTGCGGGCGTGCTCCCGCCGCTTGTCGAAATACTGCATGTGCTCGCGTTCCAGCGGCTTGATCTCGGCCTCGATGAACGCGTCCATCTCGCCGAGCAGGCCCGGAAGGTGTTCTGGCAGTGTGAAATCCACGGTGCTCTCCCTACGCTCTCGTCAGCCGCCGTACAGTGTCTTCTTCCAGATGGTCGCCAGCGTCGCTACGGCTTCTTCGTCTCCGATCTCCACGCCCATGCCTTGGGGGCCGGAGGTGCCGACAAAGACGGTGGTGAAGTTCTCGAACAGCAGCGCGATGGCCGCCGCGACGTGCCGGGCGTCGAGCTCTGCTCCATAGCCCTGCTCCTGGGCCCGACGCACCGACGCCGCCACGATGTCCATGCCGAACCGGCGGAATTCGTTCTGCACGGCCGCAAAGCGCGGCTGGGTGGCGGCGAGTTGGGCTACGGCGATCATGATGCCGATGTTCTGCTTGAACATGTTCCAGTATCCGGTGACCACGGCCGTGAAGAATGCGTCGTCATCGGGCGAGCTCGGCAGCCGCAGGCTGAGCCCGGACGGCTCGACGACGTCGTGCAGGAAGGACTCCGCGAGCGCGGCCAGCAGGTCCTCCTTGTCGTTGAAGTAGCGGTAGAACACCGCCGGCGATCTGCCCGCGGCCGTCGTGATGTCGGCCAGGGTGGTGCCGTGGAAGCCGCGTTCGGCGAAGAGCTTTCGGGCGGCCAGCTCGATGGCCGCCCTGGTCTGGCGGCCCTTCGCGGTCAGTGTGTCGGCCGGCATCAGCCATGGATCCGATCGCCGGCGCGCAACAGGGCTCCCGGCAGATCATGTCCCACAACGGATTTGGCGACTTGGGCCGCGGTGATGGCGGCCGTCAGGTCGACGTCGACGTCGATGCCGCTGTCGCGCAGCAGGTACACCAGGTCTTCGGTGGCGATGTTGCCGGTCGCACCGGGCGCGAAGGGACAGCCTCCCAGGCCGCCGACCGAGGCGTCCAACCGGGTGACCCCGGCGCCGACGGCGGCATACGCGCTGGCCAGGCCGGCGCCGCGGGTGTTGTGGAAGTGCCCGCCCAGGGGCAGGTCGCCGATCACCGGGCGCAGTTGCGCGATCAGCGCGCTCACCCGTCCCGGGGTGGCCGTGCCGATGGTGTCGGCGATCGAGAACCGGTCGACGCCGCGGTCGCGGGCGGCGGCGGCGATGTCCAGCACCCGTTGCGGTGGGGTGGGCCCTTCGAACGGGCAGTCCCACGCGGTGGCCACGACGACCTCGACGGCGACGCCGGCGTCGTGCGCGATCGCGACGATGTCGCCGATCTGGTCGGTGGCCTCGGCGGCGGGCCGCCCGACATTGGCCTTGCTGAACGCTTCGCTGGCCGCCACCACGTACTCGATCGAACGCAGCCCGGCGGCGACGGCCCGCCTGGCGCCGTTCGGGCTGGCGACCAGGGCGGAGAACTCGATGTCGGGGTAATCGCGCAGGTGGGCGGCGAGTTCGGCGGCGTCGGCCATCGACGGCACCTTGGTGGGCGAGACGAAGGCGGTGGCCTCCACCTCGCGGACCCCGGTGGCGGCCACCGCGGCCAGCAGTTCCAGCTTGGCCGCCAACGGGATTGGCTTCTCGATCTGCAGGCCGTCGCGCAGCGCCACCTCGCGAATGTCTACGTGCGTCATAGCACCCCCTCGGCCCGTAACTCGTCGAGCTCCTCGGCGGTCCTGCCGAGCAGCCCCATGTAGACGTCGTCGTTGTGTTGCCCCGGGCGGGCGGGGCCCGCGCTGCGGACACTGCCCGGCGATTCCGACAGCACCGGCACGATTCCCGGCCCCAGCACGGCCCGCCCCAGGCGCTCGTCGTAGTGCTCGACCAGCATGCCGCGGGCCCGCAGCTGCGGGTCCCTGACCACCTCGGCCACCGTGTTGATCGGCCCCGCGATCACCCCTGCGGCGCTTAATGTTTCGATGATCTCGCCGGGGCCGCGCTGCTCGGCCCACGCGCCGATGATGGCGTCGAGTTCGTCCTGGTTGCGGCCGCGCGCGACGTGCGTGGCGAACCGGTCGTCGGTGGCCAGTTCCGGGCGGCCCATCGCCTTGCACAGCCGGGCGAAAACGGTGTCCTGGTTGGCCGCGATCACCACCCAGGAGCCGTCGGCGCTGCGGTAGATGTTCGACGGCGCGATGCCCTCCAGCCGGGTGCCCGACGGCCCGCGCACCACGCCGCCGACGTCGTAGTCGGGGATCGTGGATTCCTGGATCGCCAGGCAGGATTCGGTCAGCGCGACGTCGACCACCTGACCGCGGCCGGTGACGCCGCGGCGGTACAGCGCGGCCAGCGCGCCCTGGGCGCCGAACATGCCGGCCAGGCTGTCGCCGAGGGAGAGCGCGAGCCGGGGCGGCGGACCGCCGGGGAAGCCGTTGAGGTGCCGCAGTCCGCTGGCCGCCTCCGCCACCGACGCGTATCCCGCCTTGTGCGCCTCCGGGCCGGTCTGGCCGTAGCCGGATACCCGCACCAGGATGATCCCCGGGTTGCGTTCGCGCAGCACGTCGTAACCCAGGTCCCATTTCTCCAGGGTGCCCGGGCGGAAGTTCTCCACCACGATGTCCGATTTCCCGACGAGGTCGAGAAACAGGTCACGCCCGCGGGGGCGGCGCAGGTCGAGCGTGACGGCCCTCTTGTTGCGCGCGTGCACCGTCCAGAAGACGTGGTGCCCGTCGAGTTCGGCCTGGCCCCAGGTCCGCAGCGGATCCGGCGCGCCGGGGGGTTCCACCTTGATGACGTCGGCGCCCATGTCGGCGAGCAACCGGCCGGCGAACGGCCCGGCGATCAGGGTGCCCAGCTCGAGCACCCGGACGCCGTCCAGCGGTCCGGTGGGGGTCACGGCGCCGCGAATCCGTGGCGGACCAGCCAGTCGGTGGCGATGTCGACGGCCTGCCGCAGCTTGTCGCGCTGGTCGGGACCCGCGTAATAGTGGGTGGCACCGGGGATTTCGTGCATCTCCTTGTCCGGGTGCCCGATCGCCTCGAAGAGGCGTCGGGTGTGGCTGGGGGTGCAGGCGTCGTCGGCCAGGTTGCCGATCACCAGCGCCGGGACGGCGATGTCGCGCCCGCAGGCCACCCCGTCGCCGCGGGCGTCGTCGTAGCTCCACTGCGAGAGCCAGCTGCGCAGCGTGCAGTACCGCGCCAGGCCGACCGGGCTCATGTTCACCACCCGAGGATCGCCCAGATAGCAGGTTCCCGGGGTGCGCTCGTTGGGATCGACGGTCGGATCCAGCCAGCGCGGGTCGGCCATGGTGCCGTGTACGACGAAGCAGAACTCGTCATCGGGACGGCCGGCGGCGGCGAGTTCGGCCAATTTCTCTTTGACCCATGCGGTGATTCGGCGGTTGCGGTCGATCTGCGCGCGCCGGTAGGTGGCCAGGAATTCCTGGCTGTAGGGCGGCTGGTTGGGGTTGTCGGGGTTGTACAGGTCCAGTTCGGGATCCCGCTCGGAGGGGTCGGATTCGTCGAGGATGGACGCATCCAGCCATTCGGTCAGCGTGCCGTGCCGGCTGATGTGCGCGGCGAGCAGCATGATGCCGTCGGCGGGGATCAGGTCCAGCGCCGTCAGGTCGGGGCCGTGCTGCGGTGCGGGGCCGGACGGGCTCGACGTGATGGTCGGGTGCTGCGCCTGCTGCTGGTAGAACACCGACAGCGAGCCGCCGCCGCTCCATCCGGCGAGCACCACGTGCGAGTAGCCGAGTCGCTTCTTGGCGTCCTTGATGCACTCGCCGAGGTCCTCGACCACCTTCTCCATCAACAGCGCCGAATCCGTGCCGCGGAACCGGCTGTTGCAGTAGATGACGTGGTGGCCGGCGCGGGCCAGCGCGTTGATCATCGGCAGGTATGCGCCCCCGCCGATCGGGTGCATGAACACCAGCACGGTGTCCGACGGCCGGTCCCTCGGCTTGAGCAGGTAGCTCTCCAGCACGGTGATTTCCGCGAGCCCGCCGTAGACGTCGCGGACACCGGAATTGTTCTGGAACGCAACGAGATAGGGGATGCGGTCGTACTCGTGGCGGGCGGCCATGGTCAGTGCTGCCCGAGGTCGTGGGCCAGCACCTCGGCCGACGGGGTCAGCCGCCGGCGGGTGTCCACCGCGATCACCTGCCAGTCCACGCGGGCGTAGTCGTCGAACTTGCGGCGCGCCCGTTCGCGGGCCTTCTCGGGTGCTCCGTGGTGTACCCCCTGGGGGGCGTGCGAGACGAGGCCCGGCGGCATCGGGATGCCGTACAGCGAGCCGCCGTGGAAGAAGGCGATCTCGTCCAGGTCGACGTTGCGGTGATACCACGGCGTGCGCTCCGTGCCGGCAACGGTCTCGGCGGGACGGGGCAGGAAGTTCATCACGTAGACGCCGGTGGCCTGCATGAAGAGGTGCACCGTCGGCGGCAGGTGGACGCTGTCGGAGGTGATCACGTTGTAGTCGGCGATGTTGTAGGCGAAGGGGAAGTTGTCGCCGCGCCAGCCTTCGACGTCGAGCGGATGGTGTTGGTAGAACAGCGTTGTGGGCCCGCCCTCATGCATCAGCCGGACCTCGTATTCCGCGCGCCCGTCGTCGTCGCTGGGCGCCGGTTCCGGGATGGTGGCCTGCGACGGGTCGAACGGGAAGTGCCGGCCCAACGCGCCCGCCGGCGGAACGCGGAGTTCGTCGGTGGTCTCGACCATGAACAACGTCGTCTCGCCATCCGGCACCTGGCGCCACGTGCAGGCCTTCGGGATGTAGACCCAATCGCCCTCCCGGTAGGGCAGCGGCCCGAACTCGGTTTCGGCCAGACCGCTGCCACGGTGCACGAAGCACAGCAGGTCGCCGTCGACGTGGCGGGCGAAGAACGGCATCGGCTCGGCCCGGCGACTCAGCGAGATGCGGCAGTCGTCGTTGCTGAACAGCAGCAGCGGCCCGCCGGCGGCGTCGGTGGCATCGCTGGGCTTGAGCTCGCTGCTGAGCACGTCGATGGGCCGCAGCGGGCCGACCGCCCGATACGCGGTGGGATCGTGGCGGCGGTACATGTTGGCGGTCCGGCCGGTGAATCCGCCGCGACCGAGTTCGTCGTCTTTCAGGCCGTCGAGGTCGGCGTGCAGGCGGCGCGGCGTCCTGCCCTTTCGCAGGTGAACGAACGATTCCATGGGTGACTCCCGTGCTCTACGCGGTCGCGGGCGGAGGTGGAACTGAAAGTGACATTACTTTTTGTTTCCGCGACGCACAAGGACTCGCCGTGCCCACCAGACATAAGCCATCGCGCCCCGCTCCGGCGTGTCTTCGCTGACGTTTATGTGTCGAGCAACCAGGGTGAGTTGGCCCCGCGGCCAGGCGGGCGTCAGTCGCGCACGCGCAGCACGACTTTCCCTCTGGCCGTGCGGTTTTCCAGGGACGCGACCGCGGCGGCGGCCTCCTCCAACGGGTAGACGATCGGCTCGGGCGGCGGGAGCCGACCGGAACTGAGCAAGCTCTCCAGCCCGGCCCACTGCTCGGCCAGCGCCCCGGGGTGCGTCGCGGTCCACGCGCCCCAGCCGACGCCCACCACGTCAATGTTGTTGAGCAGCAACCGGTTCACCTTGACGGTGGGGATCTCACCGCCGGTGAACCCGATGACCAGCAGCCGTCCGCCGGGGGCAAGTGAGCGCAGGGAATCGGTGAACCGGTCCCCGCCGACCGGGTCGGCGACGATGTCCACGCCCCGGCCGTCGGTCAACTCCTTGACCGCGTCCTTGAACCCGTCGGCCAGCACGACATCCGTCGCGCCGGCCGCCGTGGCGATGTCCGCCTTCTCCGGCGTGCTGACCACCGCGATCACGCGGGAGGCGCCGAGCACCGATGCCAGCCGCAGCGTCGACGTGCCGATCCCGCCGGCGGCGCCGTGCACCAGCACGGTCTCGCCCTCCCGCAACCGGCCTCGGACGGTCAGGGCGAAATACATGGTCAGGTCGTTGAACAGCAGCCCCGCGCCCGCCTCGAAGCTGACGTTGTCGGGCAGGGCGAACGCCCGGTCGGGGGAGAGCACCGCGACCTCGGCCATGCCGCCGGTGAGCATGGTCAGTCCGACGACCCGGTCGCCGGGACGCACGTGGGCGCCCTCCGGCGCCGAGCGGACCACGCCCGCGATCTCGGCGCCGAGCACGAACGGCGGATCGGGTCGGTACTGGTAGAGGCCGCGGGTCAGCAAGGCGTCCGGGAACGCCACACCGGCCGCGCGCACGTCGACGACCACCACGCCGTCGCCCGCGGGCTCGTCGATGTCGGCCAACTCGACCGAGTCGGGACCGTCGAGCCGGGTTACCCGTGCCGCCCGCATGCCAACCTCCGTCGTCCGTGCCAGAAGGAAAAGCGCCGTGCAGCGCCCGATCAGCGTACTGCCGGCTCCGGGCCCGGCGGCGACGGGCGCACGGATTACTTCAGCTCGGCCGACGAGAGGCCGAGCAGCCGGCGGGCCACCACCAGTTGCTGGATCTGCTGAGTGCCCTCGAAGATGTCGAGGATCTTGGAGTCGCGGGCCCACTTCTCCAGCATCGACTGCTCGGAATAGCCTGCCGTGCCGGCCAATTCGACCGTCTTGAGCGTGACGTCGCTGGCCATCCGGCCGGCCTTCGCCTTGCTCATCGACGCCTCCTTGGAGTTGGGAATCTTGTTGTCGGCCTGCCAGGCCGCGCGCAGTGCCAGCAGGTAGGCGGCCTCCCAGTCGGCCTCCATGCGCAGGAACTCGGCGGCCGCGGCGCTCTGGGCGTGCGACGGCTTGTCGTAGGAGATCTCGACACCGGCCTCGGCGAGGATCTTGCGGATCTCCTCGAGGGCGGCGCGGGCGACGCCGATGGCCATCGCGGCGACGATCGGCCGGGTGTTGTCGAAGGTCTCCATCACCCCGGAAAAGCCCTTGCCGACTTCGATATCGGGGTTGCCGAGCAGGTTTTCCTTCGGGATGCGCACGTTGTCGAACCGGATCGCCGCGGTGTCGGAGCCCTTGATGCCGAGCTTGCGCTCGAGCCGCTCGACGGTGACACCGGGGTGCTCGCGCGGGACGATGAACGACTTGATCGCCGCGCGGCCCTGCGCTTTGTCCAGCGTCGCCCACACCACGATGTGGGTGGCGCGCGACCCGGCGGTCACATAGATCTTCTCGCCGTTGATCACGTACTCGTCGCCGTCCAGCTTGGCGGTGGTCGACACGGCGGCGGAGTCCGACCCGAAGCCCGGCTCGGTGATGGCCATCGCCGCCCAGACCTTACCCAGGCGCTCCAGCTGTTCCTCGGTGGCGACCGCGGAGATCGCCGCGTTGCCCAGCCCCTGATAGGGCACGGACAGCATCATCGCGACGTCGCCCCAGCAGGCCTCCAGGGTCTGCAGCAGCGCGGCCATGTTGGCGCCGTTGCGGTTCTTGCCGCTGTCGTCGTCCTCGCCGCGCAGCTCGCCGGCTCCGGCGAATCTCGACCGACTCCGAAGCGCCCTCGAACAGGCTGATCAGGGTGTCGAGCTCGACGGGGTATGCGTGTTCCTTCAGGTCGTATTTGCGCGCGATCGGCCGCATCAGCTCCGCGGCACCCTGATGGGTCTTGACCACCACCGCTTGCAGTTTGCGGGGTAACTCGAGATTGATTGCCATGATTGAACTTTCAGCTCGTCTCTTTAGATAACGACAACACCCTCGGCGACACCGATGGCTCGCAGGTCGCGGTACCAACGTTCGACCGGGTGTTCCTTGGTGAAGCCGTGGCCGCCGAGCAACTGCACGCCGTCCAGTCCGATCTGCATGCCCTTGTCGGCGCCGAGCCGCTTGGCCAGCGCCGCCTCCCGGATGAACGGCAGCCCCTGTTCGGCGCGCGCCGCGCCGCGCCAGGTGATCAGCCGCAGCCCGTCGAGTTCGATGGCGATGTTTGCGCACATGAACGCCACCGCCTGGCGATGGGCGATCGGCTCGCCGAACGCCTCGCGTTCCTTCACGTACGGCACGACGTAGTCGAGCACCGCGTGGGAGGTGCCGACTGCGAGCGCCGCCCAGCCCAGCCGGGACAGCGCGACCGCCTCCGAATAATCGTCGTCGCCCGCTTCGTCCTCACCCAGCCGTGCGCTCAGCGGCAGCCTGACCCCGGACAACTCGACGTGACCCAGGGCCGCGGCACGGATCCCCATGCTCGGATCCGCCTTGACCGTAAGGCCTTCGGCGGACGACTCGACGATGAAGAGCGCCGGCCGGCCGTTCAGCTGCGCGCCGACGATGAACAATTCGGCGTCCGCCGCGGCGGGCACCAGCGACTTGACGCCGTCCAGCCGGTATCCGCCCGGGGTGCGCACCGCGGTCGTCTTCAGCCGCGTGGGGTCGAAAAGTGGCTGGGGCTCGGCGATCGCGACGCAGGCCTGCGGCACGTTCTCGCCGGCGAATTCCGGGAGGTAGGTGGCCTGCTGATCGGCGCTGCCCCAGTGGGTCAGCGCGGACGCCACACCGCCCGGGGCCAGGATCGGCAGCGCCAGACCCATGTCGCCGTACGCCAGTGCCTCGGCAACCAGGACGTTCGTCACGCTCGAGCGGTGTTCGGCGATGCCGTCGAAGTCCTCGGGAATGTTGACCGCCGTGATGCCGAGTTCCGCGGCCTTGGCGATCAGGTCGGGCGGATAGGTCGCCGCCTCGTCGGCGTCGGGAGCCGCCGGGCGCAAAATCTCCGCGGCGAACTCGTCGACCGTCTCGACGATCATCTTCTGGTCGTCGTCGGGCGTCAGGTCGAAGTAGTCCTGGCCGCTCGACTTCAGCCTCGTCGGGCCCCCGCGCAGGCTCTGCACGCGCTTGAACTGACGCGACGTCGCGGCGGTGGTGGAGAAGATCGTCTTCGTGCCGTAGCGCAGTCCTCGGTTCAGCGGGTCGCGCAGGTGGTATTTGTCCAGGAACTCCTGCCCCATCAGCGGGGTGAGCAGCGCGATGGCGATGTCGATGGCCGTTCGTTTGTGCGGCTGCAAGCCGACACCGTTCTCGCCGCCGCGACGCTTGACGCGGGCCGTGGTCGGCTTCGTCGGCTTTGCCGACTTCGTCGACGTGGTCGAGTTCGTCGACTTCTTTGTGGAACCGGAAATAGTTTCGGTCATTTCTGCAGCCTCGGTCGTTGGGGCGATGCGGATGAACTCATCTTACTCCGGAGTAAGTTACTGGAGGCGTGCTGTTAGCTAAGTCACAGCGTTGGTGTGGCCGAGGCCGTCGAGCACCCGTTGCTGCAGCCTCCCGTTGGTCGCCACGGCGCTGCCACGGTGCGGTCCCGGTTCGCCGTCGAGGCCCGTCAGCGCGCCGCCCGCTTCGCGAACCAGGATGTCGAGCGCGGCAAGGTCCCACACCGATACCTCGGGTTCGGTTGCGATGTCGACCGCCCCTTCCGCGACGAGGCAGTAGGAGAGGAAGTCGCCGAAGGCGCGCACCCGCCACACGGCGTCGGTGAGCTCGATGAAGCGTTCCCGCAGTCCGCGCTGCGCCCACCCGGAGAGGCTGGAAAACGACAGGCTGGCCGAGCTCAGTTCCGCCACCGAGGACACCGACAGGCGTTGCGGCGGCGCGCCGTTCACCGAGAGGAACGCGCCAAGCCCGCGTGCCGCCCACCAGCGGCGCTGCAGCGCCGGTGCGCTCACCACCCCGACCGATGCGACGCCGTCTTCCAACAGCGCAATCAGGCTGGCCCACACCGGCACACCGCGCACGAAGTTCTTGGTGCCGTCGATCGGGTCGACGACCCACTGCCGTCCGGAGAACGCGGTCGTTCCGCCGAACTCCTCCCCGACGACCCCGTCGTCGGGCCTTTCGCGGGAGAGCACTTCGCGCACGTCGGTTTCGACCGCGCGATCGGCATCGGTCACCGGCGTCAGGTCGGGCTTGGTATCGATGCGGAGGTCGAGCGCGCCGAATCGGGCGGCGGTGATCGCGTCGGCGCGGTCGGCCAGCCGCAACGCCAGCGTCAGATCGTCCCGACTCATGTGTGCAGTCCTACCATGGCCGGGTGTGGGAATACGGTGTGCTGATCCTTCTGGTGGCGGTGCTGGGTGTGGTGCTCGTGCAGCGGTTCGTCCCGCGGGGGCCGCGGGGGGAGTCGCTGAGCGGCACGCTGCTGGTGACCGGGGTCAGCCCGCGCCCGGACGCCACCGGTGAACAATTCGTCACCATCGCGGGCGTCATCACCGGCCCCACGGTCAGCGAGCACGAGGTGTACGCGCGCATCGCCGCCAACGTCGACCAGTGGCCGACCATGGGACAACTCCTGCCGGTGGTGTACTCGGCGAGGAACCCGGACAATTGGAAATTCGCACCCGCCGAACCGCCCGCGGGGTAGCGGCGTCATCCCGCCGCCGGCGGGCGTGCCATCGCCGTGATCCGCGCGCCGTAGCGGGGCACGACGCCGGAGGGTCGCGAGATCGTCCCACCCTGCAGCCCGCGAATGCCCGGCGTACCCGTCGCGGCGAGAAGTACTTCGGTCTCGCGGATAGGGACTAATGGCACCGACGCGTAGACCAATGCCCCTGGGTTGCCGCCGTTTTCGTTCATAACGTATGCGCTGGCCGTCTTGAATGACCCGCGCAGGAGACCGTGATGAGTGATGCCCACGCCTGTCGTGAGGTCGGTGGACCGCGGTTCGACGCGCGGAGCGGCTGACCATGACTGCGCCCGATCCGGTGGGGGCAGCGACCGACACGGCCGTGGGTCCGCTCCGGCACACGCTGTCCCAATTGCGGCTGCGGGAGTTGCTGGCCGAGGTGCAGGACCGCATCGACCTCATCGTCGAGGGGCGAGACGGTCTCGACGGGCTGGTGGAGGCGATGCTGGTCGTCACCTCCGGTCTGGAGCTCGACGCCACCTTGCGCTCGATCGTGCACTCGGCGACCGACCTGGTCGACGCGCGCTACGGCGCCTTGGAGGTGCACGGGGCAGACCATCGCGTGTCGCAGTTCGTGCACGAGGGGATCGACGGAGAAACCGTCCGGCGCATCGGGCCATTCCCGCAGGGCCACGGACTCATCGGCCTCCTGATCCACGACCCGACGCCGCTGCGGCTGGAGGACGTCTCCGAGCATCCGGCTTCGGTCGGCTTTCCGCCGCAGCATCCGCCCATGCGGACGTTCCTCGGGGTACCGATCCGGGTCGGCGACGAATCGCTGGGCACCCTGTACCTGGCCGACAAGACCAACGGAAAGCCGTTCAGCGTCGACGACGAGGTGCTGGTGCAGGCGCTCGCCGCGGCCGCCGGTATCGCCATCGCCAATGCCCGGCTCTACGAGCAGGCCAAGGCGCGCCAGTCCTGGATCGAAGCCACCCGCGACATCGCCACCGAATTGCTGTCCGGCATCGAACCGGCGAAGGTCTTCAGGCTCGTCGCCCAGGAGGTGGTCAACCTGACCGGGGCCGACGGCGCCCTGGTCGCGGTCCCGCTGGACGAGAGCACGCCGGCGGCCGACGTGACCGAGCTGTTGGTGATCGAGACGGTCGGCAGCGGCGCGGAGTCGGTGATCGGACGAACCATTCCCGTCGCGGGTACCTCGCTCGCCGAGGTGTTCGCGAAGAGCGCTCCGCTGCGGGTGGAAGCGATCGACCTGGGCGACGTCGAGGTGGCATCGGCGCTGGCCCTCCCGTTACGGGCCACCGGTACCGTCGCCGGAGTGGTGGTGGTCCTGCATCGGGACGGTACGGGTTCCTTCACCGACGAGCACCTGGAGATGATGGCGGCGTTCGCCGACCAGGCGGCGCTGGCGTGGCAGCTGGCCACCTCCCAGCGCCGGACGCGCGAACTGGACGTCGTCACCGAGCGCGACCGTATCGCCCGGGAGTTGCACGACCACGTGATCCAGCGGCTGTTCGCGGTCGGCCTGGGACTGCAGGGCACGGTTCCCCGGGTGCGGGATCGGGAGGCGCGGCGGCGGCTGGCCGAAGCCGTCGACGACCTGCAGGGAGTGATACAGGACATCCAGACGACCATCTTCGACCTGAACGCCGCACCTCCCGGCACGTCCCGGCTGCGGCAGCGCATCGACGAGGCGATCGCCGAACTCGCAGGCACGCGGTTGCGCACGACGGTCCAGTTCGTCGGTCCGCTGTCGGTGGTCGACGGCGCGCTGGCCGATCACGCCGAGGCGGTGGTCCGGGAGGCACTGAGCAACGCCGTTCGGCACGCGGGGGCCAGCACCGTGACGGTCCGGATCGCGGTCGACGACGACTTGCGGATCGAGGTGAGCGACGACGGTCGCGGCCTGCACGACCCTGACGTCGCCCGCAGCGGTCTGGCGGATCTTCGGCAGCGGGCCGCCCGGGCCGGCGGTGACTTCACGATCGAAAGTGCGCCCGCCGACGCGGGAACGGTGCTGCGCTGGTCGGCGCCGCTGATCTGATCGCCGCCCGCTCAGCCGTGGCTGATGCGGAGCAACTCGGTCAGGTTCGGCAGTTTGACGCGCGGCCGCCCGTGCGGCTCACCGGCCGTGCGCTCGTGGCGGTCGATCATCTCCCAGTGCGCGGAGGTGACCAGCTTCGGCTGGCGTGACGCCAGCCAGTCGGCCAGCCTGTCGGCGTGATCGGCGGGGAAGTCCGCGAGTTCGCCGGCGGCCGCCAAGTCGCCCAGCAGGGTGTCGACCGTGTCCTGGGAGTCCTTCTTGTTCGTCCCGATCACACCCGTGGGCCCGCGCTTGATCCACCCGACCACATATTCGTTGCGGCTGCCCTGGACCCGTCCGGCGGTGTTGGGGATCGTCGCCGTCTTCTCGTCGAACGGCAGCCCCGCGGTCTGCACGCCGCGGTAGCCGACCGACCGCACCACCAGCTGGACCGGCAGCTCTTCGCGTTCGCCGGTGTCCTTGGCCGCCACCCGACCGCTCTGGTCCGCGACGAGTTCGTTGCGGCCCAGCACTATGCGCTCCACCCTGCCCTCGCCGGTGATCTCGATCGGTGAGGTGAAGAACCGGAAGACGATGCGGCGGTGGCCCGGTCGCGGCGCGCGCTGCGCGTAGTCGCGCAACACCTTGATGTTCTGCTTGGTGGTCTTGCCCGCCTCGGCCGCCTCGTCGTCGGTGATGCCGTCCAGCTGCGCCGGGTCAACGATGACGTCGACGTTCTCCAGGTCGCCCAGCTCGCGCAGTTCGAGCGTGGTGAACGCCGTCTGCAGCGGCCCGCGGCGGCCGATGATCACCACCTCTTCGACGCCGCAGGGGCGCAGCGAATGCAGGGCGTGGTCGGCGATGTCCGTAAGCCCCAGCACGTCGGGGTCGGTGACCAGGATGCGGGCGACGTCGAGCGCCACGTTGCCGTTGCCGACGACGACGGCGCGGGCGCCCGACAGGTCCGGCGTCGCGGCCTCGAAGCTCGGGTGCGCGTTGTACCAGCCGACGAAGTCGACGGCGGAGATGCTTCCCGGCAGGTCCTCGCCGGGAATGTTCAGCGCACGGTCGGACTGCGCCCCGATCGCGTACACGACGGAGTCGTAGCGCTCGGCGAGTTCCCCGGGCGCGACGTGCTCGCCGACCTCGACGTTGCCGAAGAAGCGAAAGCGCGGGTCTTCGGCGGTCTTCTCGAACTGCTTGCTGATCGACTTGATCTTCGGGTGGTCGGGGGCGACGCCGGAGCGCACCAGCCCCCACGGCGTGGGCAGCATCTCCAGCATGTCGACGGCCACATCGAAGTTCTCCGCGGCATCGGCCGCCTTCAGCAGGGATGCCGCGGCGAAGAACCCCGACGGCCCAGAGCCGACGATCGCGACGTGGTACGGGCGCATACCTCAGCCTTTTGTCGTGCCGGGCAGCGGCCAAGGGGCTCGATGGTCGCCGAGCGGTCGCAGTCCGGACTGCACGTGGTGGTCACTTGATGCTAAACGCTGCCCGCCCCGACCATGACCTGAGCATTCGGCGCGGTTCGTGCCGCCGGTAACGTGGTCGGCTGTGGAACCCGACCGTCAAGCCGATATCGCCGCCCTCGACTCCACCCTGACCACGGTGGAGCGGGTGCTCGATGTGGACGGTCTGCGCAGCCGCATCGAGAAGCTCGAACACGAGGCTTCCGACCCCAACCTGTGGGACGACCAGGCGCGGGCGCAGCGGGTCACCAGTGAGCTGTCCCATACCCAAGGCGAGCTGCGCCGCATCCAGGAATTGCGGCAGCGCCTCGACGACCTGCCGGTGCTCTACGAGCTGGTGGCCGAGGAAGCCGAGGGTGCCGCCGGCAGAAACGAAGCGCTCGCCGAGGCCGACGCGGAGCTCAAAGCGCTGCGCGCGGAGATCGAGGCCACCGAGGTGCGCACCCTGCTTTCGGGCGAGTACGACGAACGCGAGGCGTTGGTCACCATCCGTTCCGGGGCCGGCGGGGTGGACGCCGCCGACTGGGCCGAGATGCTGATGCGGATGTACATCCGGTGGGCCGAAAAGCACAAGTATGCGGTTGAGGTGTTCGACACCTCCTACGCCGAGGAGGCCGGCATCAAGAGCGCGACCTTCGCCGTGCACGCGCCGTTCGCCTACGGCACGTTGTCGGTCGAACAGGGCACGCATCGGCTGGTCCGGATCAGCCCGTTCGACAACCAGAACCGGCGTCAGACGTCGTTCGCCGAAGTCGAGGTGCTGCCGGTGGTGGACACCACGGACCACATCGACATCCCGGAAGGTGATGTGCGCGTTGACGTTTACCGTTCCAGCGGGCCCGGGGGCCAGTCGGTGAACACCACCGACTCGGCGGTTCGCTTAACGCACATCCCAACGGGTATCGTTGTGACTTGCCAGAATGAAAAATCGCAACTGCAGAACAAGGTATCGGCAATGCGAGTACTTCAGGCAAAGTTGTTGGAACGCAAGCGTTTAGAGGAACGCGCTGAGCTGGACGCGCTGAAGGGTGAGGGCGGCAGCTCCTGGGGCAACCAGATGCGCTCCTATGTACTGCACCCGTACCAGATGGTCAAGGACCTGCGCACCGAATACGAGGTGGGCAATCCGGCCGCCGTTCTGGACGGAGACATCGACGGGTTCCTGGAAGCGGGAATCCGGTGGCGCAACCGAAAAGATGACGACTAACAAACTGTTCTCGCCATGTCGATGACTCAGCGCTGGCACGACTTCTGGCGCGGCGAGATCGGCGAATGGATCATCACCCGGGGTCTGCGGATCGTCATGCTGCTGATCGCGGCGGTGCTGGCGGCCCGCTTCGTCACCTGGGTGGCGAAACGGGTGACCCGGCGCCTCGACGTGGGGTTCGCCGAAAGCGACGCGCTGGTGCGCTCGGAGGCGACCAAGCACCGCCAGGCCGTGGCGTCAGTGATCCAGTGGGTGTCGATCGTCATCATTGGCATCTGGGTCATGCTCCAGGTCGCCAACGTTATGCAATTGTCCGTGGGTGGGCTCATTGCGCCGGCCGCTGTGCTGGGTGCGGCACTGGGCTTCGGTGCCCAGCGGGTGGTCCAGGATCTACTCTCCGGTTTTTTCATCATCGTCGAGAAGCAATACGGCTTCGGTGACCTGGTCTCGTTGACCGTCGGCGGAGGGATCGCCGAGGCGCGTGGCACCGTCGAGAACGTGACGTTGCGGGTAACCAGGCTGCGCTCTTCTGATGGCGAGGTGCTCACCATCCCCAACGGCCAGATCGTCAAAACGGTCAACCTCTCCAAGGACTGGGCCCGCGCGGTGGTGGACATCCCGGTCTCGACCAGCGCCGATCTCAACCGGGTCAACGAGGTCTTGCACCAGGAGTGCGAGCACGCGCTCGATAACCCAGTGCTGAATGAGTTGCTGCTGGATGCGCCCACGGTGATGGGCGTGGAAAGCATCGAAGTCGACACCATCACGCTGCGGCTGGTCGCTCGCACGCTGCCCGGCAAGCAGTTCGAGGCGGGCCGGCAATTGCGGGTCCTCGTCATCCGGGCGCTTGCCCGTGCCGGCATCGTGACCGCGGCGGACGCGACGGTGGGCCTTGTCGAAGATCCCGCCGTCCCCGCCGCCCGGGCTGCCGAGGAGCAAACCCAGGATCCGGTGCAGCAGCGATGAAGTTCACGCTGAACATCCTCGATAAGCACAGGGACGGCACTGATCGACGCTGGAGCCACCTGTTCGGCGGGCGGGTGCGCACGTCAACCCTCGTGCTGATCGTCGCGTTCCTGGCGGTGTGGTGGGTCTACGACACCTACCGCCCGGAACCGCCCGCCAAGCCGGCGGCACCCCAGGTGGTGCCGCCGGGTTTCGTCCCCGACCCGAACTACACGTGGGTGCCGCGCAGCCGGGTGCGGCAGCCCCCGGCCACGGTGACGATCACGCCCACCCCGTCGACGACCGTGCCGCCGCCGGTGTTGACGACAACCACGCCCCCGCCGTTCGTCCCGCCGCAGCTGCCATGCCTGCTGCCGCCGCCCTTCTGCCCGCCCAGCTCAAGCCCCCCGCCACCCGCGCCACAGCTACCGCAGCCGGGGCCCGGTCCTGCGCCGAGTCCGCCGCCACCGGCCAGTTGACGTCGCTCGCCAGCGAAATTGACGGCTACACTGGCGTGCCGTGATGATCACCCTGGACCACGTCAGCAAGAAGTACAAGGCGTCGGCGCGCCCGGCGTTGGACAACGTCAACGTCAAGATCGACAAGGGTGAGTTCGTCTTCCTGATCGGCCCCTCGGGCTCGGGAAAGTCGACGTTCATGCGGCTGCTGCTGGGCGAGGAAACCCCCAATGGCGGCGACGTGCGGGTGTCGAAGTTCCACGTCAACAAGCTGCCCGGCCGGCACGTACCCAAGCTGCGCCAGGTGATCGGCTGCGTGTTCCAGGACTTCCGGCTGCTGCAGCAAAAGACGGTGTACGAAAACGTCGCGTTCGCGCTGGAGGTGATCGGCAAACGCTCCGACGCGATCAACCGGGTGGTGCCCGAGGTGCTCGAGACGGTCGGGCTGTCCGGCAAGGCCAACCGGCTCCCGAGCGAGCTGTCGGGCGGCGAGCAGCAGCGGGTGGCGATCGCCCGCGCGTTCGTCAACCGGCCCCTGGTTTTGCTGGCCGACGAGCCCACGGGCAACCTCGACCCGGACACCAGTAAGGACATCATGGATTTGTTGGAGCGCATCAACCGCACCGGGACGACGGTGGTGATGGCCACCCACGACCACCACATCGTCGACTCGATGCGGCAGCGGGTCATCGAGTTGTCCCTGGGCAGGCTGGTCCGCGACGAACAGCGCGGCGTCTACGGGATGGACCGCTAAGTGCGCTTCGGCTTCCTGCTCAACGAGGTCCTGACGGGGCTTCGTCGCAACGTCACCATGACGGTGGCGATGATCCTGACGACCGCGATCTCCATCGGCCTGTTCGGCGGCGGCCTGCTGGTGGTGCGGCTGGCCGAACACTCCCGCGCCATCTATCTCGACCGCGTGGAGACGCAGGTCTTCCTCACCGAGGACGTCTCGGCCAACGACCCGGGCTGCACCGCCAACCCGTGTAAGGCGTTGCGCGGAAGGATCGAAGCACGACAGGACGTCAAGTCGGTGCGGTTCCTGAACCGTCAGGACGCCTACGAGGACGCGATACGGAAGTTCCCGCAATACAAGGACGTTGCCGGAAAGGATTCCTTCCCTGCCTCGTTCGTCGTCAAACTGGACAACCCCGAGCAGCACAAGGAGTTCGACTCCGCGATGCAGGGCCAGCCCGGCGTGCTGTCGGTGCTGAACCAGAAGGACCTGATCGACCGGTTGTTCGCGATCCTGGACGGGTTGAGCAACGCCGCTTTCGCCGTCGCCCTGGTGCAGGCCGTCGGGGCAATCCTGCTGATTGCCAACATGGTCCAGGTCGCGGCGTACACGCGGCGAACGGAGATCGGGATCATGCGATTGGTGGGAGCAAGCCGCTGGTACACCCAGCTGCCGTTCCTCGTGGAGGCCATGGTCGCCGCCGCCCTCGGTGTGGCCATCGCGATCGTGGGCTTGGTGCTGGTGCGGGCCCTGTTCCTGGAGAACGCGTTAAACCAGTTCTACCAAGCCAATTTGATCGCGCGGGTCGACTACGCCGACATCCTCTACATCTCGCCGATCCTGTTCCTGCTCGGCGTGTCGATGGCCGCGCTGACGGCGTACGGGACGCTGCGCCTGTACATCCGGCGGTAGCTGTGGCCGGCAACTCGGGTCGGGCCAAGGCGGCGGGCGGCAACCGCGGCAGCAAACAGATCGTCGCCACCAATCGCAAAGCGCGGCACGACTATTCGATTATCGAAGTATTCGAGGCCGGCGTCGCCTTACAGGGCACTGAGGTGAAGAGCCTGCGCCTGGGGCAGGCATCGTTGGCCGACGCGTTCGCAACCGTCGACGACGGCGAAGTATGGCTGCACAACATGCACGTCCCCGAGTATGTGCAGGGTAGCTGGACCAACCATGACCCCCGCCGCAAGCGAAAGTTGTTGTTACATAGGCAACAAATTGACAGGCTGGTCGGCAAGATCCGCGATGGTAACCTCGCGCTGGTGCCCATGTCTGTGTATTTCTCGGACGGCCGAGTGAAGGTCGAGCTCGCTTTGGCGCGCGGCAAGCGCGCGTACGACAAACGGCAGGATATGGCCCGCCGCGACGCCCAACGCGAGGTGGTCCGTGCACTGGGCCGCCAAGCCAAGGGCATGAACTGATCGGGGCCGCTTACGCGGAGCTGTCGGCCGTTACCTACGGCGTCAGCGATTTCGTCGGCGGTGTGGCCGCCCGGCGGGTGGCCGCGCTGCGGGTGATGCTGGTGGCCTACCCGCTCGAGACGGTCCTGCTCGGTGCGCTGGCCTTCTTCGTGGGCGGCCCGATCCAGTCCGGCGCGGTCCTGTGGGGCGGACTGTATGGCGTCGGCATGGCGTTCGGGATGTGGGCGTTCTTCGCGGCGTTGGGCGCAGGGCCGATCTCGGTGGTCTCACCGCTGGCCGCCGTGCTGAACGCGGCCGTACCGGTGGCCGTCGGGATGGCGATGGGGGAGCGGCCCGGGCCGGCGGCCTTCGTTGGCGTGGTGTTGGCCCTGATCTCCGTCATGCTGGTCAGTCGCGAGGCCACGGGTGACGGGCAGACGCCGTACCGGTTCACCCCCAGGGTCGCCTGGCTGACCGTGCTGGCGGGATCGGCGATGGGCCTGAACCTCGTGTTCCTCCATCAGGCGCCGCACGCGACCAAGCTGTGGCCGCTGGTGTTCGCCAGGCTCTCGGCCACCTTGGTGGTGCTGATCATGTCGGGCGCCAGCAGCAACCTGCGACTGCCGCGCGGCAAGCCGCTGAAGCTGGCGCTGGGCGTTGCGCTGCTCGACATCTGCGCCAACGTCACCATGCTGGTCGCGCTGCACACCTGGCTGCTTTCGCTGGCCAGCATCTTGATCTCGCTGTATCCGGCGGCGACGGTCGTGCTCGCGATGGTGATCCTGCGCGAGCGGGTGAGCCGCTCCCAAGGCATCGGCATGCTGCTGGCGATGGGCTCGGTCGCCATGATCGCCGCGAGCTGAGGGCCGAATAGCGACATATGTCACACACCCCGCGGGGCGTGATTGACGCGGCGGCGCGAATGGGTAGCCGAAACGCATAGTGCTTTCCGCACCAACCAAGCCGCTACACCAGGAGGCCGATTCAGCATGACCGCACCCGACACCACTCGACTGCTCGCGCAGCTGCGCACCCTGCTCGATCTCACCAACACGGAGATCCAGATCGCGGAAACCCGGATCGCCCAGGCCCGCACCGAGGCGGTGCGCCGCGAGCTCACCCAGAACGCCGCCAACGGCCGCGACCGCGCCGCGGCCATCGAGGACGCGATCCGCGAACTCGGCGGCTACCCCGACGTGATCGGCCCGTTCCTCGGCCGGGCCGCGGCCGCCGTCAAGGCGCTCACCGAACAGGCCGAGCCCTTCGACGAGGCGCTGCTGGGCGACCTCGCGCTCGAAGACCAGCTGCTGGACCGTGCCCGTTACGCCAAGGCCCTGGCGGTCGCCGCCAAACTCTCCGAGGTCGAGGATCTGGCGGATCGCCTGATCACCGCCCACTCGGCGACGGTGGACTGGCTGACCACCGTGCTGGCCGAGGACGCGCTCGGCGGGCCGGCCGCGCTGCGTCGCACCCCGCTGCAGATGGCCGCGGGCACCGCGGTCAAGCTGGTGAACCTGCCGGTCGCCTGGTCGGCGCGTGGGGTGGACCGGACCGTGGACGCGCTGCGGTCCGCGGGCCCGGCGTTCAACGACCTGGTCAAGCGTGGGGGCAACGCCGGTGAGATTGCGGCCAAGGCGTTTTCCGCATCGCAGAACGCCGCGTTGCGGGCAGCGGAGCGGGTCACCCGCTCGGAGGGGGCGGACCGCGCCGCCGACGCGTTGCACTCGGGCCGCGCCTCGGTGGGTGTCCTCGACGAGAAAGAATTGCCCATCCGCAACTACGACGACCTGAACATCAGCGACGCGGTGGCCGCGATCAAGGAGCTGACCGCGCCCAGCGACGTCCGGGTGATCATCGCCTACGAGGAGGCGCACAAGAACCGGCAGCGCATCGTCTCGGCCGCGCAGACGCGCGTCGCCGCCATCGCCCAAGAGGTGGTGGGCATCAACTGACGATTCGGTGACCGAGTGCCCCCTGGTCGCGCCGACCCGGGGGCACTCGGCTGTCCGGACCAGTGCGGAACAAAAATCCGCGGCCGTGGGTTGGTAGCGGAGTACCATTAACTGTCCTGCCGAAAATCGGCGGGGGCGCGAGGGGCTGAACGGTTTCGACTTCGCGCATCGAATCAAGGGAAGCGTGCCGGTGCAGGCAAGAGACCACCGTAAGCGTCGTTGCAACCATATAAGCGCCGATTCACATCAGCGCGACTACGCTCTCGCTGCCTAAGCGACAGCTAGTCCGTCAGACCGGGAAAGCCCTCGACCCGGAGCCTGGCGTCAGCTAGAGGGATCCACCGGTGAGTCCGGTCGCGGGACTCATCGGGACACTCACAGCGACTGGGATCGTCATCCTGGCTGGTTCGCGTGACCAGGAGATCCGAGTAGAGGCACAGCGAACTGCGCACGGAGAAGCCTTGAGGGAATGCCGTAGGACCCGGGTTCGATTCCCGGCAGCTCCACAACAGAATAAGCAGCTTGGTCGCAGGTCAGAGCGCATTTTCGCCCTGGCCTGCTTCCTTTTTGGGCACATTTTGGGCACACTTTCCTACGAATTCGTCCATCTTGTCGGCCACGTCGTCAAGGTCATCCGGGAACAGGTGTCGGTACTGATCCAGCGTCATCGTGGCCGTCTTGTGGCCGAGCTGGGCCTGCACCGTCTTGACGTTGGCCCCCGAGGCGATCATCAGAGAGGCCGCAGTGTGCCTCAGCTCATGGACGGTGACCCGAGGAAACTTCGCATCGGCTGCCTGGCAGCGCTTGACCGCCGCGCCGAACCAGTGCGTGGTGGTCGGTGGCCGCAACGGCTGACCATCGACACGGCACCACAGCAGTTCGTCATCGGACTTGGCGACCATCGCGGGGGTCAACAGCTTGAGCACTGACGCCGATACCGCCACCGAGCGGGCCGCGTGCGTCTTGGTGGTCCCGATGATCGTCTTGGCGTTCACCCTTGGACGCTGACCGCTCCACCCGGATGCGGCCACGGCCGAGGTCTACATCACGCACGCGCAGTGCGGCCATCTCACCCCAGCGGAGGCCGGTGGTCGCCAACAGCAGCACGATGTCCGGGTGCTTCGATTCCTCGGCCAACACCTGCACCTGGGCAGCGGTCAGGTAGTTGCGCGGCTTGGTCACCGTCTTGCGGGGCAGCTTGACCCCACGGGCCGGGTTCGTGGCAAGACGCCGGTCGGTCACCGCATCGTCGAGAATGCCCGCCAGCACCGTGTGAGCGTGGGCCACCGAGGACGCCGACAGCTTCAACTGCGCTACCCATGTCTGGACTTCGCTCTGCCGAATGTCCCCGATACGCCGAGCACCCCATTTCGGTTCGACATGGACCCGCCACACGGATTCCAGCCGCGCCGACCAACTCTCTTTGTGGTGCGCCTGCCGGGTGAGCCATTCCTTACACCCAATTCGCCCACGGTGATCTGACCTAGCGCGGGTGCAACGTTACACACGGACCTCAAAAGGAATCACAAGATCCCTTCCTGACACCTCCGGAGGCGTTTGTGAAGGACCAGCTCGATCTATATCAGCCCAACCGGGGTCCGTCCCCAGGGCTAGTCTGCATGAACCGCAAGCCTAGGTCCGCTTCTTGTTGCGGCGTTGGCGTCGTTGCGGTCGTTGCGGTTCGTACTCGACTTTGTTGGTGACGTGGAACCATGCCACCTTTTCGCCCGACTTGTCGCGCAGCTCCGGGCCGGCCCACCATCCGCCGCGGGTACCTGACTTGCCGGGACTATATTTTCCAGATTTCCATAACAGCCTCACGATGGTCCCTCCTCCGAATCCAAACCCGCCACGATGACGGCGGTCATTAGCTTCTTCAGCATGGATCGAGATGTATCGCTGCGGGCGCGCCGCTAGCCAGGGCCGTTTGGCCTGTTTTTTCCGGTCTCAAAGTCACACTCTCTCTGCGCCGTCCGTGACAGGCGTGCGGCGAGGTGCTTTCGGTCGTTCACCCTGTCGCTATTCTCTGGGCCCAGCCAGTACACAGTTTGCCCGTCTCATCGCGATAAACTGCGAGGCGCAGGGGATTCGACGCTCTCAGCCGATCGTGTGACCGATTTGACAGTCGCCGTTGCGCCCAACAGCTAGCGCACTTCATCAGCGGCGTCGCTAGACGAGGCCGACATGATCAGCACAGAATGAAGCGCGCAACCGCCGGGCTTGCCGTCGATCGTTCGTGGAGGTGCAAGGTGGCAGAGCGACGCCGGCTCGGCATCCAGGACGCCCTGTGGCTGGAGATGGACCGCCCCAACAACCTCATGGTCGTCGACACGGTGGTTTGGACGGCCGACCCGCTCGACTGGAGCCGGGTGCGCCGGGTCATGGAGGAGCGGCTCACCACCCGCTACCCCGTGTTCCGCAGCTTGGCGGTCAAGGACCATGACGGTTCGTGGTGGTGGGAGGTCGACGACAACTTCGACTTCGGGGAGCACGTCACGGTCGTGGACCTGAAAGACCCCGACGACCGCCGCGAGTTGCAGGTGCTGGTGGCCAGCCACCACACCGAAATTCTCGATCGCAAACGGCCGCTCTGGCAAGGAATTTGGGTGAACCGCTACCGGGAAGGCAGCGCCATGATCATGCGGACGCACCACGCCGTCGCCGACGGCATGCGCATGGTCGAGTTGGCGATGCGCCTGTTCGACGCGTCGCCCGGCGGAGGTGCCATCCCGGGCCCCGACATCGTGCAGCACGCGGCGCGGCCCCACCCGCCGGGGCGGCCGATGAGGGAACGGCTGCGGACCGCAGCGGTACGGGCCAACGCAACCGCGCGGCGTGCGAGATCGGTCTTCGATGAGATGCTGGATGACCCGGTCGGACGGGCGACGGACATGGCGGCAGGTATCGTCGGGGTCGCCGCCGGATTGCCTCGAATTCTCGTTCGTGCCAGCGACTTTGGTCGCCTGGCGCTGGAGAATCCGGTGGGCGCCGGCCACACGATCACCATGTCGGCGCAGGCGACGGTGTCCGACGTCGCCGAGTCCGTGCGCTCCACCATGCGGGCGGCGGTGCCGGGCAGCGGCGCGCTGGTCGATGTGTTCTCGGCCGCGCCCGGTGACGTGGACACGCTGCGCAAACTGCTGATCGGCACCCGCAACGACTCGACACTGTGGACGGGTACCGCAGGCCTCGACAAAGCGGTGGCATGGTCGGAGCCGATCCCGCTGGCCAAGCTGAAGGTGGTCGCCAAGGCAAACCGGTGCACGGTCAACGACGTGATGGTCACGAGCGTGGCCGGAGCATTGCACGACTACCTCGAGGCCCACCACGCCCGCTGCGCCTCGGTGACCTTCATGATCCCCGTCAACCTCAAGCCGGTCGACGTGACGCTGCCCGACCATCTCGGCAATGACTTCGCCCTCGTGCAACTCGAACTGCCGACCGATCAGGCTGACCCGCTCCGAGTCCTGGCCGTGGCAAAGCGGCGGATGAACCGGATCAAGCACGGCCACGAGGCGGCCGTGGCGTTTCGCCTGCAGGAGACCATCGCCGGGTTCAACAGGCAGCTCTACGAAGCGTCGGTGGACCTTTTCACCAACCGCACGCTCGGCACGCTCACGAACGTACCCGGCCCCCCGATGCCCGTGTACCTCGCCGGCAGCCAGGTGGAGGGCATCGTCGGATGGGCACCCGTATCGGGCAACCAGCCCATGAGCTTCACCATCTTTACCTACAGCGGCAACGTGACCGTGGGCATCGCCTGCGACAAAACCCTTGTGCCCGATCATGAGACGATCGTCGACGGCTTCGCCGTCGCCTTCGACCGGTTGCTGGCGGCAACTCCCGGCGTCACACCGTGAATAGCAGCTGCTTTTCGGCGGACCGCCGGCATCCAAATTTCAGCGGATCGGGTGTATGTGCTCGGCTATGTGTCCTCGTTGTCAGCCACGTAGAGCGGACGCAAAGATTCCCGGCAGCGCGCCGCCGAGGATTACCTACCTCAAGCTCGCGCCGCTGAGCGAGCGCCGCACACCACCGACCCGAGCGAGCGGCGTCGTCGCGGCGAGCGGCCGCTAGCTGATCACGCGAGCGACTGGTTGGCAGCCCAAGAGCTGAAGGTCTCGACTGGTGCGCTCAAGCGCTCGACGCTCGACGGCTACGCGCTGTTGCTGCGCGCCTATGCATTGCCCAAGCTGGGGCATATGCCCGTTGGCTCGATCAGCGCCCAGCACGTCGAACGCTGCCTAGCGGAGTTGATCGGCCAGCCGACGCGGCAGGAAAGCGGCACACTAAGCCCGCGCAGCGTCCGACAGGTGTGGAACGTGCTGCGCCGGGTGTTCGTCTACGCCATGCAGCACGACGCGATCACGTCCAACCCTCTTGATCGCGTTGACTTCTCGGCGAACCGTGCTACCAGCGACCGCGAGCGTTTCGCCCCGCACTCGCTGACGGGCGAGCGGATTGCCAAATTGTCGGCAGCTCTTCCGGCGTACCCCGTCTATGCGCTGACCGGGCCAACTTGACGACCACGTCTCGATGCTTCCGAACCAGCCGGACCGCCCTGGCCTTGAGCTCCGGATCGTACTTGCTTGGCATCGTGCCATCCTTCCCACAAAAGAAGGTGTGCACGAAACCCGGGGTAGTTCAATGAGGCGATTCCTACGAACCTCCAACCGCTACGCAAGACCGCCGACGCCGCAATAGAATTGGCAGGTCGGCTTGTCACCGCGCGGCATGAGTTTCACCGCAGCATCGTTCGAAGCGCGGACCGGTATTGGGCAAGTCAGACGGCGAACAGAAGTAAGCGGGGGTCGGCGGGTACGCGGCTCTAGTGTATGTTGAGGCGTTGAGCTATGGCTCCACAAGTCTCTCAAGGTTTTTCAGGCTTTCGGAGAGTGAGCGGCCGACTTGATGGGCCGCGATGCGGTCGGCGATCAGGCCGAGCAGTCCGCCGTCTGAGTGGTAAGCGAGTCGGAATGTCACGGTGGTTCGACCGGGCCCAGCATCGCGCAGCCGGAAGCGGCCGCGTTGGGTTACGCCGGTGATGTTGATCCAGGCGAGGTCGCGCGCTGTGTCGAACTCCACGACCTCGACAATGCCACCTACTGGTATCGAGCCGATCGTCCACAGCACGGTGTAGCGCGATCCGACTCGGGGCGGCCCTTCGGTGATGGGCTCCCAGCGTTGCAGATGCGGGAGCAGTGCCGGATAGGTATCCGGGTCGCCGAGGACCTTCCACACGGTGTCGCGATGGGCGTTAAGGGTGATCCGGCGTTCGACGCGCATCAGCCGATCACCGGGAATCGACGTTCGGCAGCCAGCCGATCCACACCAGCCTGCAGGCTGGCCACGACCTCGTCGTACACCGCCTGGTCATCCTCGGTGACCTCGATCGGTTCCTGCACCTCGATGACGATCTTGGCCGGCAGTGGGATGTGGCCTAACCAGTCGGTGATGTTCACCCCCCATGGCAGCGCCAGGGAGATCGGCACGCTCTTGAGTCGTAACACCTTGTCGAACATCAGAACTCTGGCCAGCCACTGCCCGCGTCCGAGGAATAACGCTGTCTCCTGGCCGCCGACGCTGGCCACTGGAACGATGGGCACGGCGGCCTCGCGCGCGAGTCGCACGAAGCCTTTACGGCCGCCGAGGTCGACGACGTGTCGCTGCCATGATGGGCGGTACACCTCGTAGTCGCCGCCGGGATACACCAACACCGCGGCGCCGGAATCTAGAGCCAGCCGGGCGTTGTCGGGACTTGCCGCCACGGTTCCGAACTTGCGGAGCCAACCCAACGCCGGGTAGATGGCGACGAGATTGTGCGCGAGTTGGTAAAACGGGCGCTCGACACCGAAATAGGAGCAGAACGCCAGGGTGAAGACGAAGGTGTCCGGGGGGACGTTGCCGCCGCTGTGGTTGCCCACCAGCAGCACCGGCCCGTGCGCAGGAATGCGGTCCAGGCCACGAACGTCGGCCCGGAAGTACAGGGAGGCCAGCATCCACACGCCGGGCAGCTGGTCGCGGATGTAATCGGGGTCACGCTGGTCCAGATCCGCCTTAGGGATCCGGGCGCTTACTTGCTGCCTGGCCCATTCAAGGATGTCGGCCACACCTGTCATGACTCCACACTGGCACAGCTGGGCCCATTCAGTAGCGGGTCAATGGATGGTTCGGCAAGGAGCGTCGTCGTTGAGCTCAATGCCGCCGGCGGTGTGCCAGGGACAGTGGGGCGGCGAGGATGGTTCCCAGGTCGCTGACATGAGTTCATGATGATCGCGCCGCAGCGCGTGTGGTCACACGGTCCGTGGCCGCCGTTGGATGTTGGTCAAGGACGGGGTTTACTGTAGGCGTAGCACCAGAATCGCAGCCCGCAGGTACCGCTTTTTCGATCATCCACAACGGTGGAATCCGCGCTGAGCGATACGAAGGTCGCACACGCCGGGCCGCCACGAACAGCGGCCAAGAAAGTAGGTCATCATGGCGCGGCACAAGGACCGAGACGATGAAGGCCGACGCCCGCCACCGCCCGAAAACACCCCGCGATTGCGGTTGAAACCCAAGGCTCCCCACAGCGGGTATGTCGATGGGGCATGGTGGCCGCACAGTGATGACCTCACCGCGGAGCTTCCCGATCTACTCGCGGTGCTCTCGGTACGCCTTGGGGCTATCGACCGCGTGCTGTATAAGTTCAGTGACTGGGACAAAGCACCCGCCAAGTTCGCCACGGGCGGGCACTCGGTGCATCTCAACGGATATCGACTCCAGCCGCCCAACACCGTAGAAGTCCTCGGACTAGACCAGAGCAACAGGATCGTGCTGCTAGTAGTCCCGCCCCACACCCAACCGGACCGCGCACACGCCACCATGATGGCCGCGGCGGCCCCCGACGATGACTCGACCGTCGACGCCCTCCTGATGATCAGCCTGCGGGACAGAGAATCCCGCACGCAACGAGCTGCCTCCCAAGAACGGTGGGATTCCCAAGGCCGAGCCCTGCAATAGCTCGCCGGCCATAGGGCCGTCGGGCGTGAATCACCGGTGGGTCGACGTCACGGCAGCCTGCGACACTGCCGGGCTGGCTGGTCAGGACGAGGTCGCGTGGGTGGCGGGATCGGAGGCCACGTCGTCGATGACGGTGTGGGCGAACCGCATTTTGTCGAGCACTGGGGTGCGTAGCACGAACAGGTAGAGGTCTTCGCGGCCCATCGAGCGGTTGACCATGTTCAGCGACCATGCCAGCGGCAGCCACATGTCGATGATGGTGTCGAAGGCGCTGGGCCCCAGGACGCGTCGGTCGAAGGTGGCGCCGGATGGGGCAAACCCGAAGGCCGCCGAGGTGTCCAGAGTGTCGCGGGTGTGCAAGTAGTGGGCGAAGGTCTCGGCGGCCCCAGTCTTCGGCGGGGTGCATTGTCGCATACGAGGAGACGTAGTTGGCCTTCCAGCCGGGCGGGGCGCCCTGGCGGTAGTGCCGGTTCAGTGCCTCCTGGTAGTCGGAGTCGGGGTCGTCGAACAGCGTGCGGAATCGCTGTTGGTGGTCGGCTGAGGTGTTGATGAGCCGGTAGAAGTAGTAGTGCCCGACCTCATGGCGGAAGTGACCGAGCAGCGTGCGATACGGCTCGTCCATCGCGATCCGCAGCTGCTCACGGTGTACGTCGTTTACCCTCGGCGAGATCCAGGGTGATGACACCGTTGTGGTGGCCGGTGATGACCTTTTGTGGCTCGCTGGACAGCGAGTCGAAAGCCAAGCCGAAGGAGGGGGGTATTCGTCGCGTCCCACGATCGGCAGCTTCAGGTCCATGAGCTCGACAATCAATCGCCGCTCGGCTTTCTCGGCGGCGGCGAACGCGGCTAACGCTGTGGTGTCGGCATCGTCGGGGCGTCCGCGGGTCAGCGTGCATGAGGTACACAACCTGGGTGCAGCACCGACACCGGGGTCCAGCGTGACCAGCCAATTGCATTCTGCAACATGAAGGTTGGCGCACAATTGATACTGGCTGGAGTCGACCGCGCCGTCGTGCTCACTATCCTTGCCGGTGGCGATGATCAGCAGCGCTCGCTCGTCGAGGGAGAACCCGAGCGCCCCGCCACACGACAGACATACCGAGCTCTCGAACACCAGATGCTGCCCACAATTGGGACAGGTGAAATCACGCATGGTGCACTCCCGCCTCGAATAGGCCCACATCTACCACGACAGTGGTCACGTTTCGCGCCGAGTCGCGTCGAGGAATGCCGTCCAGCGGGGAACATCAGCCCAGTCGCCTCAGCCGGTTCGGGGTGATCCGTCGGTGTGGGAGAGGGTGGACGCCAGGCTAGGCAGCAGGAGATCGAGGCCGCGGTCGAGTTCGACTGCCCCGTCGTAGGAGGCAAGGGCCGGCGCCAGCGCACGCACATGGGGGAACTCGGTGATGGTCAGCCGGTGCAGACCCAGCCGCAGTACGTGGTCGGTTTCCTCGGGTCGCTCAATGACCTCTTGCAACTCGGTGAGGACGTGACCGTAGAGGTAGGCGAACAGCACCCGGTAGATGTGCAGCGCATCCTCGCCGGTGAACCCAGCAGAGGTGAGCAGCGCCAGAACGTCTTCCAGGTGGCGCAGAGTTCCCGGCGGACGCTGGCCGAGCGGGGTGGCCAACGGTCGAGTAACCAGCAGCGCCACCACATTCGGGTGAGCCAGGACCAACCGGCGGAAGTCGTGGGCGACGGTCCGCAGCTGGCCAGCCCAGTCGGGGTCGGCGGTGTTGACGCCAAGTTGTTCGAGGACGACCTCGGCGACACCGTCCAGCACGGCGGCCTTGTTCGGCACATGCCGGTAGAGCACCGCGGGATCGCGGCCCACCGCTTCGCTGAGGCGGCGCATCGAGAAGCTGTCCACACCGTCGCGGTCGATGATCGCTAACGCGGTCTGCAGGATGAGCGACCGCGTGATCTGGGCGTTGTCAGCTCCGGCGGCCGCTGCCGAGGCGCCGTCGCCGTCAGCGGTTAACATCGCGCCCGGTCGGCTGGTTCGGCATCGGAGCAGCACTTCCCTTCTGCTCAACACTGTAGACCAATGATATGGGTCCACAGTGTTGACAGGCGTACGAACTCGGCGTTTACTCAAAGATCTGGCATCAGGAACAGAGGCACCATCATGCTTGTCATTGTTGGTTTGGTTGTTCTGCTCCTCGCGGTGATCGTCGCCATCGTCGGCGTGCTGAGCAATACGGGCCCCACACATGCGTTGACCGAGAACTTCTCGGTATTCGGCTATCACGTCACCGGGTCGACCGGCACGTTGTTCCTTTTCGGGATCGCGATCGGCGCGGTGGCGATGCTGGGACTGAGCGTGCTGCTGGCCGGTGCCCGGCGCACCGCGGGCCGCGGGCGAGACGCCCGACGCGACCTCGCGAGGTCGCAGCGCGAAACGGCGTTTCTGAACCAACAACGCGACGAACACCTCGAACACAGCCAGCAGGTCCGCGCAGGCTCGGGCGCGCCGGTGAACTCGCAGCCGGCCACCACCCGTTGGAACAGGGTTCCCCTGCTCGGTCGCTGGTCGCGGGGTCGGCAACCGACGGGCAGCGCCGACGTTGATGAACGAGCTGGGCACCGAAGCACGGTCGACACTGCCAGCCCGCAGTCGCGGTCTGTGCTCACCGAAACCGAAGGGAACCGCAATGAGCATCGGTAAGAAGCTCGCGCACAAGGCCGAGGCCATCAAGGGCGCCACCAAGAAACATTTCGGCCGCGCCACCGGCAACACCCGGCTGCGCACCGAGGGCCGCGCCGATCAGGCTAAGGCCAACGCCAAACAGGCAGGGGCCAAAGTCAAAGACGCCTTCAAGTACTGACTAACCCGCCCGGCACAGCTGCCTCGACTTCGAAACTAAGGAAGCACCATGATCATCCTCGGAATCATCCTTCTCATCGCCGGATTCGTGTTCAAAATCTCCATCTTGTGGACCATCGGGATCGTCCTCCTCGTCATCGGAGCGGTGCTGTGGATATTGGGATCGATGGGACACGCCGTCGGCGGCCGCCGCCACTACTACTGACCGGCCACCCGCAAACTACGCGGCTGTTCCGATTCGAAGCACATGAATCGCCGCATTGCGAACACGGCCAGAACCACCGCCGCGGCCCGGCGACGGGATATCGAGAACACGCAACGGCAAGTCAGCAGATGACCCCGTCGCTCTTTTCACGACTCGCCGCCCGGGCCGCTCAGCGGTCGACTATCCAAGGAGGACAGACATAATGCGTATCGTCGGGCTGCTCGTGCTCGTATGGCTCGTCGTTGGCGCCGTCGCGGCCGGCCAACGTGGGTATTTCACCCACGCCGCACAAAACTGTGCCAGCGCCGGGACGATCGCGGTAACCGTGATCGCCGGACCCCTGAATTACTTCGGGGTCAACCCCAAAGTGACGAACTGCACACTGCCTAAACCCAGTTGATGACGCACACCGTCACATCGCCACCGAGGAACCGACCGACCATGCTCAACCACCATAAGGAACCGACATGACTACCAGCACAATCGTTTTGATCGTCGTCGTCGCGGTCGCGGCAATTCTGCTCATTGCAGGGCTGGCGTGGCTCGCGCGCACCAAACGCAACCAACACCGCCACGTCGAAGCCGAGAAGATCCGCGGCGCCGCCAAGGAGGAAACACTCCACGTCAGGCAGCAGGAGGCACTCGCCGACGAGACTGCCGCCAAGGCCCGCGCCGCCCAGGCCGAAGCCGACGTCAAGGCGGCCCAAGCCTCCGGCCTGCAACAGCAAGCCGCCGCCCACCGCAACGAGGCAGCCACCTCCCGTGACCAACTCGACGAGCAGTGGGACCGCGCGAACGCGTTGGATCCGGACTCGCAGACACCCGAAACCTCGAAGTCCGCGGACCACAACGAACCTCAGCATCAATGAACCCCAGCACCAATGACGGGGTGGTCGTCGACTTGTCAACGGCCCTCGCCTGAATGCTGGTGAGGCGTCGATGGCAATCACAAACGTCACTGAATACGCCCACCTAAGCGAGGCCGACCTCGATGCGCTCGCGGTCGCCTTGGACGAGATCCGCCGCGACATCGAGGATTCGCGCGGCGAAAAAGATAGGACATACATCCAGCACACCATCGCCTTTCAGCGATGCCTCGACGTCGCCGCGCGGGTCGTTATCGCCGGGAGCCGCAGCAAGGTCGGCTGGGCGCTCGGAACCGCCGCACTCGCCGTGGCCAAGACCATCGAAAATATGGAACTTGGCCATAACATCGGCCACGGTCAATGGGATTGGATGAACGACCCGGAAATCCATTCCAGTACCTGGGAATGGGACATGGCGGGTGTCTCGTCGCAGTGGCGGTACTCGCACAACTACCGCCACCATGTGTTCACCAACGTCATCGGCGTGGACGACGACCTCGGATACGGTGTCCTGCGGGTCACCCGCGACCAGGAGTGGCGACCGCGCAACCTGTTCCAACCACTGCGAAGTGTGTTGTTGGCCATCACGTTCGAATGGGGCATTGCATTGCACGGCTTGCACTCGGAGCATGAGCGCGCGGCGACCGACGCGGAGAAATCCGCCCACACCAGAGCGCTGATCCGCAAGATTGCCCGGCAGGCCGGCAAGGATTATGTGCTCTTGCCCGCACTCAGCCGGCGACGGTGGCGCCGCACACTCACGGCAAACGCCGCGGCGAACCTGCTACGCAATGTGTGGGCGTATGTAGTGATCTGCTGCGGACACTTCGCCGACGGCGCGGAGAAGTTCACTCCTGCCGCGCTCGACGGTGAGACGAAGCCCGCATGGTATCTGCGACAAATGCTGGGTACCGCGAACTTTCGCGCCGGGCCGGTGCTGGCGTTCCTCAGTGGAAACCTGTGCTACCAGATTGAACACCACCTCTACCCCGATCTGCCGAGTAATCGCTACGCGGAGATCGCCCCACGGGTTCAGGCGGTGTGCGCCACCTACGACCTGCCGTATACCACCGGTCCCCTGGCCCACCAGTACCTGCTGACCTTGCGCACCACTTGCAAACTGGCGCTCCCGGACCGGTTCCTCACCGCCACCTCCGATGACGCACCCGAGACGGCGTCGGAGAACAGGTTCCGCAGTGTCGCGACACGATCACACTCGTCGAGCGTGCTCGACGACAGCGCCCAGCGCTTCGGATTGGCCAGAGCAATACTGGACCGAACACATCGCCGTCAACGCATTGACCAACGCGATCCGAGGGCCACCGAGTGGCCGCGGGCACAGTCGACCGGTGAAAGCAGGGTGTCGTGACCCGCCCACTCACTTCTTTTTGAAGGCGTCCTTGATCTTCTCGCCGGCGTCTTTGAGGTTGGACTTCGCCTGGTCGCGCTTGCCCTCATTTTCAGTGCTGGTGTCGCCGGTGACCTTGCCGATCGCTTCCTTGGCCTTACCGGCAAGCTCGTCGAGCTTGTTCTTTGCCTTATCCGCACCGCTCACAGTGTCTTCTCCTTTGTCGAACCCTCAGGCCGGGTGTTTGATCAATCCGAGTTCGCGGGCACGGGCGACCGCATCGGCGCGATTGTGCACACCCAGCTTCTTGTAGGCACGCTCGGCGCGTTCTTTGGCCGCTGAGCGAGAGATCCCCAACTTGTCGGCCACCAACGCGAAGGTCATCTTGGTCGGCAAGTAGCGCAGGACTTGGAGCTCGACCGCGCTGATGGAGGCGGCCACGGCGGCCTCGTCCGCCTTGTGTGCAGCGGCCTCGATCGCCGCGTTCGACGCCGCTACCGCCTCGGTTTGCGTGGCGTAGGCCTCGTCGATCACCCGGGCGGTGTCCTCCAGGGCTGCAAGTTGCACACCGACGAGATTCTCGGTCTGTTCGCCGATGAAGCCCTCGCTGAACACCACGCCACCCAGAGCCGCGATCGAATCGAACAGCGGCCTGGCCCACTGATGCTCCACCAGGATTAGAGCCAGGCCCGAACCCGGGACCAGCGACTGCACCAGAGCCTGGGCGCGCACGCTCTGCAACACCTCGACACCACGGCCCTCGAACATCGCGAACACATCAAAGGGGTCGAACTGGGCGCCGGCGATCAGCAGGTCGCCGAAGTCGTCATCGGCAATCTCCACACGCGCCAGCGATCCATCATCGTCCATCATCAACACGAGCACGTCGAGCAGCCGAAGCACGCCGTGACCCTGTAGCTTGTCGATCTCCTCAATGATCGCGCCGACGAAATCGACCCCTGGTTTGAACCCAACCGCGATCAACTGCGTCGGCCCAATAGTGCTGGCGGCTGTTCCGGCGTCCACGGCGTCCCCTTTCCTGTGGGGGCTGTGATCCACCAGAGATGACGATCGGTTCCGGCCCGCCACGGGTAATGGTCCGCCAGGGTCCATCGAGCGATAAGAGCAATAAGTCACCGGGTACCCCGTTGACGTCCGCCTTCTTCGAGTATTTCCACGCGCCGCCGGAACAGCGCCTGGGGCGTAAGCCTCGGCACGGTGGCCGTGGGCATGTCTGGGCAGACCGTGATCGCGTGAACGCGGCGACCTTCAGCGTTCGCCTAATTCGCCGAGACTTTCACCGATTGACGAAATGGAGGTTACCGCTTCCCTGAATTACAGCCGATGTCGCTGACTAATTTGGCTCGCGGCCCACATCGCATGCCGCGCATACTGCGCGCAGTGAGCGAACCCAATTGCGCTGTCAGTCGAGGGACTGGCTGGGCACATTTTGGGCACACTCACTGGTCAAAGAGGTCAATTCTGGTGAATCACACAGGATGTCATTTCGCAGCTCAGCGCCGGTTCGGACCTGTGACCAGGACGCCGATACGGGTTCGATTCCCGGCAGCTCCACAAAGAAGATGCTGGTCAGGGAGTATTTTTGCCCTGGCCTGCTTCCTTTTTGGGCACATCCAGAAACAAGGTCGTCTATCTTGTCGGCCACGTCATCAAGGTCATCAGGGAACAGATGCCCGTACTGATCGAGCGTCATAGTCGCCGTTTTATGGCCTAGCTGCGACTGCACCGTCTTGACGTTGGCCCGCGAGGCGATCATCAGAGAGGCCGCAGTGTGCCTCAGCTCATGGACGGTCACCCGAGGGAACTTCGCATCGGCGGCCTGGCACCGCTTGACCGCCGCGCCGAACCAATGCGTCGTCGTCGGCGGCCGCAACGGCTGCCCATCTGCGCGGCTCCACAACAGCTCATCGGGGGCCTTGCTAACGATCGCCGGCGCCAAAAACTCGGCGATCTCCTTGTGCAGCGCCCTGTTCTCCTCAGCCATTTGCGAGGTAACCCCTGGTTTCAGGCCCGCATCGACCTCCGAGCGGCGAATCCAGGTCCGCAACGTCTCCGGGTTTCCGATCCCCAACATGCCCTGCCACCGCGGTGATCGCCGCCCACTGCGAGGGGTACTGCGGACGAACCTCAGCGACCATGCGCACCGCACGCTCACGAAGCTCGTCGGGATACTCTCGCGTGCCCGAAGTACTCGAAGAAGCGCGGCCATTCCTCGTCGTCGGCCTGCGCACCTTCGGGATGAGGCGGCGTGCGGCCACGCGACGTTCACTGATTTTAATGCGGCACTCGACGTGTCATTTCGCACGCGAAGGCGAGGCCATCCGAACCGGCGAGTCGCTACTACTTGTAGGCCACGGCTGCGCTGGAGCCGGCGGCAAGCGGGATCACATCGAACGACCGGAATCCGGCCGCGCTGCACCAGTCCCGGAAGTCGGCGCCCGAGTAGTCGAAGGCGTCGCCGAACTCGATCAACATGTTCAACGACATCGTCAGTCCCTCTGTGTTCTCGCGCCGCGCGTCATCGATCAGAGTCTCGATCACGATGAAAGCCCCGCCCTCGGGCAAGGCCTGGTAGGCCTTCGCGATCAGCTGTTGTTTACGGTCAAGGTTCCAGTCGTGCAGGATCTGGCCCATCGTGATGACATCGGCGACCGGCAGCGGGTCGGCCAAGAAATCGCCGGCGACCGCGCGCACGCGGTCGGCCAAACCCTGTTCCGTCAGCTTGCGCTGGGCGATCTCGGTCACGGCGGGCAGATCGAAGCTGACACACTGCAGTCGCGGATGGGCCGTGGCAACGATCCGCGACAAGAGCCCGTTGGCGCCGCCCACATCGCAGAGGCTCCGATAGCGCTCGAACGGGAAGCGTTCAGCGAGGAGTTCGACGTTGCGCCGCGATGCCGAGTCCATGGCGTTCATGAAGACCTCGAGCCGCCGGGGATCGGCATAGACCGTCTCGAACATGGGGCGTCGGGATTGCTTGACTTCGTTCTGCGGCTTCCCCGTCTTCAGCGCCTCGGTCAAATCCGCCCAGAAGCGGTAGTTGCGTTCGTCCCAGATCTTCAGCAGGCCGCCCTGGTACTCGGGGCTGGCCTCGTCCAGGAAGCGCGCCGTCGCCGGGGAATTGCGGTAGCGGGCCTCGGCTCCGTCGCCGTCACGCTCGAGCAACTCCAGCGACACCAACGCGTCGAGGAAGTCCGTCGCCGGTCGCTTAACCATTCCGAGGCGTTCGGCGATGGCGTCCGCCGTCATCGCCCGGTCGCCGAGCTCGGTGTAGAGCCCGAGTCCAACCGCGCTAAGCAGTACCTTCGATGCGAAGTAGCCTGCGCCGATGGCCATGATCCGATCGGGGCTCAATCGGTCCACCACTCAACCTCAATTCGCCGGAGCGGCGTACAGCGCCTCCGCCTGTCGACCATAGGCCAAGTCGGGGCAGAATGTGCCTCGGTCTTGTGATCCCGCAGTTTCCAGCCGTCCGAGAAGTTACCGTCGGAACGACACGTGGCTGTGCCGAAGCGCCGGACTAACGACTGACCACGCGCGTTCTGCCCACCACCAACGACGAGCGCGCATTGGCCAGGGCATTGATGTCCGCCGGCCCGTTCTGGGAAACCACCCTATCGCCGGATTTCGACACGATGTCCAAATTCGGGCTCAACATGCTCGACCCGGCCGAGCAACGACGCATCTTCGACCGCCTGGGACCTGAGTCGGGCCGCGTCATGTTCGAACTGTTCTCCTGGATCTTCGACGAAAACCAGACCGCCAGAATCGACTATCAGAACGTCACCTGTCCCGTGCTGATGGTGTCGGGATCCGAAGACCTGGCGATTCCTCCGTCGACATCGCGCGTCATCGCACAGCGGCACGGTTCATCGGCGAAATTCCATGAGGCAAAGGGTTTCGGACACTATCTGATCCTCGAGCCGAACTGGTGCCAGATCGCCGACCTTGCGCTCGCTGGTTAGCCGACACGGTGACTTGAATACCGTCGGCCGCCCGACCCCGGATGCACGGAACACTAGTCCCACAAAGGGATTTCGAGCCGCAGGCCAACGGACCGGCCGCGGGCGGCCGACCTCAACGTACGTATCCATGTGGTCGGGTTCGGTTTCGTGGCCTTCGCCATCGACTCGCCGGGTGCTCATCGAAACGATTCACCGAGCGGCCCGCCGAGGCGGGCGTCCAGCCCTCGGTCGGGGCGGTCGGCAGCTCGAATGAAAACGCACTCGGCGAGACCATCCATGGTCGGCAAGGTGTAGCGCCAGTAGACAGCCACGGCCCGCGCCTGAACTTTATCATGAAATATGTTGCGGGACAGCGCGTCCTATTCCGGGAAGGAGAATAACACCCGGCGGGGGCTTTATCGAAAGACGGCCCAATCCGGCCCATCGACTCCCGGATCTCCAACCGGGCACAAAGGGCGGTGAACTTTCTGTGGGGTGCAGATCGCACCCCGCTGCCGATCGCCAAGTCCCGGCGAGCCTTCCTGGCCCACAACGCGGGCGCAGGACCCAGTTACAGCCAGACGTCGGTCAGCTGAGTCGAACCAAATCGGCTACACGTCAAGCGTCATAGCTGTCGCTCGCATGTGCCAGCATGCAGTCGCCGAGACGTTCGCCGAACTACCCGACAGTCTGACCGCTCACGCGCTTCGAATGCCGGCGTGCTCGCATGCTTGGATTCCGGCTGATCGGCACTGACCTGGTACTTGTCCTGTCGACCGTGGCGCCCGCCGCCCAATTCCGGTACCGCTGATGGGCACTGAGGCGCACATTCTCGGGCCAAACGGCCCTATTGGGGGATGACGGTGAGGCGGAACCTGAAGCCTACAGCCCAGCCCGCGGGCCCGAAGCCAGGTGGTTGCTTCGACGAGGCAGGAGTCATGACCACTTCGATTCCCCAACCAAGTCGCGGGGGCCGGATCGGTTTGGCGCACCACATCGGTGGGACTACCGGCGGTGTCAGCCATCGTGATCGGAAGTACTGGGGATCGACGATGAATGGATGGCGGGACCACTGGACTCCGGGAGTGCTGGTGTTCGGCCGGGACGTCTTGGAACTGCTCCGAGGAGTCGGGGGATTGTTCGTGATGTCGGTCGACGCGGTGAGGTTTCTCTTTCGCCGGCCCTTTCAAGCACGAGAGTTTCTGCAGCAATCCTGGTTTGTCGCGCGCGTGGCACTCTTGCCCACGCTGTTAGTGGTCATCCCGTTCACGGTTCTGTTCAGCTTCACCCCCAACATCCTGCCGCGTGAACTTGGCGCAGCCGACTTGAGTGGTGCAGGTGCGGTCTTCGGTGCGGTGACGCAGATCGGCCCGCTCGTGACCGTGTTGATCGTGGCGGGAGCCGGCGCCACATCGATGTGCGCAGATCTGGGTTCGCGCACTATTCGTGACGAGATCGACGTACTGGAGGACTCCATTCGCCGTCATCCTTTCGTTTCTCGCGAGCCGCTTCACTACCGTGTTCCTTCTGGGCCAGTCATCACGGCTATACGACCACTACTTTTCGACGTTCTTGAGCCCAACCGACTTGCTGTCGTCGTTTCTTCAGGCCATCTTGATGGCTCTCGCAATCCTGTTCATACATACGTACTTCGGCTATACCGCCACGGGTGGACCGGCCGGTGTCGGCCTTGCGACAGGCCGCGCGGTGCGCGCATCGCTCATCGTGGTCGTATCGGTCACGCTGCTCGTCTCCCTGGCGATCTACGGCACAAGCGGCAGCTTCAACCTGTCCGGATAGGAGGAATGGCATGAGCAGCAAGGAGTTTGATCATCCAGAGATGGCTAAGTTCGATCCGGTCTTCACTGAGATGGCAACGAATGTGGTCGCGCCGGTCATTAAGCGATGGTTTCGGTCAGAGGTGCGGGGGCTGGATTCCTTTCCCCCTGCCGGCGGTGCGTTAGTGGTGTGTAACCACTCCGGCGGTGTACTGACGCCTGACGTGCTCGTCTTCGCCCCGGCCTTCTACGACAAGTTCGGCTATGACCGCCCTCTTTACACCCTCGCCCACTACGGCGTGTTCATCACACCGTTCGCCGGATACTTGGGCCGTCTCGGCGTCATTCATGCCAGCCGGAAAAACGCTGCAAAGGCACTGCATTCGGGCGCGGTAGTCCTGGTATTTCCCGGCGGGGACTATGATTCGTTTCGACCGACGCTGACCCAGAACGTCATCGACTTCGATGGCCGCACCGGATATGTCAGGGCCGCGATTGAGGCCGGCGTGCCGATCGTGCCTGCGGTGTCCATCGGGGGGCAGGAAACCCAGCTGTTCTTGACCCGCGGCAATCGGCTGGCGAAGCGCTTGGGCCTCAAGCGCATACGGATGGAGATACTGCCACTTGCCGTCGGGTTCCCGTTCGGTCTGACTATGTTCTTCCCAGCCAACATGCCGTTGCCTTCCAAGATCGTCACTCAGGTGCTGGAGCCGATCCACATCGGCGCCCAGTTCGGCGATGATCCCGACGTCGACCGGGTCGACGCCCACGTCCGCTCCGTAATGCAGAGCGCTCTCGACCGACTGGGCCGCCAGCGCCGGTTCCCGGTGCTCGGCTGATCATATGTTCGACGCAAAATCGACCCTGGCATCCGATGGTCAGCGGCGGCCCCTTTGTCGACCGTGGACTCGATCAAAGTTGACCGCGGCGTATAACCGCGTCGCGAGACGCGAAACGTCGATACCAGGCAGCGGGTGGAGGAGCCGACGACACTGAGGAATTCGCCCGGCCGTGAGATGAGGCTTGACCGTCGCGCTGTTGTGTCGGCGTGGGTCCCGGGTACCAACGGTGAGTCCGCTGCGGCGTGTTGACCACGTCAACACCTTTCGGTGTATCCGCAGGTCGCGTCACGTATTTTCACGTCGTTTCGCGTAGTCAAATCCAGTGTTTCCGCAGGTCAAGCCATTTTATGTGCCTGGTTCGATTCCCGGCAGCTCCACCAAGAAATTGGTGGCCACAGCACGCAGTCATTGCCGCGGTCGCCTAAACGCAAGACGACCTACGCAGCCGCATGCAGGGTGATCTCGGATATCTCCATGCGGCTCTTGCCATCGGTGGTGCCCAAGGTGGAGATCCACACCAGCACATTGGAGGTCCTGGTTCGGTCATGCACCGCTATGCGGTTGTGTCCCGGCTGCAGCGGCGTGGTCGGGGTCAGTGCGCTGGTGTCCGCCAATTTGGCTGGGGCTTCGGTGGGCGACGAGCGGATCTGCACCTGGGTTCCTGTGCTGGACACGTCGATCGTCACGGCGCTCAGTGCGGTCGGTTCGGACAGGTGCAGCAACAGACCCATTCCCTTGATGAATTTCGGGAAAGGGACGGCGTCCTTATAGGTAACGGTGGACCACGCCGTGTCCGGGTTGCCGTCGATCGCCAAGTCGGCCTGCTGCGGATTGTCGGGGACGCCGTCGGGTGAAAACACCGTCGCGCTCACCGGCTTGACGACCGGTCCGACGCGAGTCCAGATGCCGAATCCCCCGGTGAAGTACAGAACCGCAGCCGCGGTCAACACGATCACACCGACGGCGGCGACGACCGCAACGATCCGGACCTTTCTGCCTTTCGGTGCCTTGTCTCGCGGCGATTTGGCCGGGACCTCGGACCGGCGTCGCTTCGGGTGATCTCCGGCCGACAAGTTGACGACTTCATCGGCATCGAGGGTGTCGCCGTCCCAGACGCCGCTGACCTCGACCTCATCCCCGTCTGCGAGCTGACCAGCTACGAGATCAGCTTGTATCTCGACCGGGAGAGGAGAACGCCGGTTGTCTAGTGGGTCATGTGGGACCACCTGGAACGACAAGATCCCGACCTGATGCTGAGCACCGACGGCGCTTTGCTGAACGCCGCGTGCTGTGCCGTGAACGCCCATCCGCTCGAGACGCTGCGTGGGTGGGCGTTCGCCGGAACCGAGGTCCCCGGTGGAGTCCGAGCGCGAGGTCTGCGAGCCGGATCGCGGATGCGGTGGAGCGGAATCGCGGCAGGGACCCTGTTGGGTGAGAGCTCGGGCGAACTCGCCGCAACTCGGATACCGCTCGTCGGGGTCTTTGGCCAGCGCCCTTGCCAGCACGGCGTCGAGGTGCGCGAGATCGGGTCGGCGCTCTGAAAGCCGCGGCGGCGGCGCACTTAGATGCCGGCTGATTACGACCGCGCGATTTGAGTCGTGAAAAGGTGGGGCGCCGGTTAGCAGGTGAAAGGTCGTGGCAGCCAGCGCATATTGATCGGCTCGGCCGTCAAGCGGCTTGCCCAAGAGTTGCTCGGGGGCGACGTAATTGATGGTTCCCACGGCGACGTTTTCGTCAGTGAGGTTGCTGACGTCATCGATTCTGCGAGCGATGCCGAAGTCGGTTAACAGCACCCTGCGCCGGTGGCCATCGGACGCGGTCACCAGGATGTTCTCCGGCTTGACGTCACGATGGAGCAGCCGGCGATCATGACCGAAGTCGAGCGCGTCAGCCACCGCTGTGACGATGTCCGAGACGTCTTGTTCGGGCATACCGCCCGGGTATTGCTCCCGAACAAGTCGGCCGGCGTCGGTGCCCTCCACGTACTCCATCGAGATCCAGAGCCGGCCGTTGAACTCGCCACGATCGAGAACGGCGACGATATGTGGGTGCCACAGCGTCGCTGCCAATTCGGCTTCGCGCTTGAATCGTGCCCGAAACTCCTCGTCGGCTGTTGCGGCCAATGACAAGATCTTCAGCGCGTCGCGACGCGGCAGGCGAGGATGCTGGGCGAGGTAAACCTCACCCATGCCACCAGTGCCGAGCAATCGCTCAATAACGTAGCCAGCGAAGACCTCGCCGTTGTTCAACGGCATGCACGAAAGCCTACAAACCGGCACGGCCGGGTAGCGAATTCCGCCGACGAGCAGTAGCGGCGCCGCGTCGCCGACCACCGGCAAGGACCCCACTGCCTTGGCCGTCATGAAAGACGCCGTCGAAATTGATGAACGGCATGCGTGTTCCTTATCGGCCGAGGTTGTCTCCGACACGCACTGCCAAGACCGCAGTGGGCGTCCCCGCGGTGACGGGGCGAATTGCTGTGCTTGTGGCTTGAGGCGGACCAGTTCGGCACCCCACCGAATACGCGCGGCATCTTTTTAAGTGTTACTGCGCGCCCTATTAGCTTGTGAAAACCGTGATCTCCATGTCCTTGATCGACCGGCGCAGGTGATCGGCCAGATACCACTGCTCACCGCTGCAGGCATCATGCAAGGCTTTGCCAACCGCGAGTTTGGCGTCCCTGAGGTGTCGGCGGCGCGCTTCGCCGTTGGCGGCGACCGCGTTCAAGATCGCGTCCACGGCGTCCTGGTAGTCCTGGGTAAAGGTCATGGAATACTTGGCCACTGTTTCGATATTCCCCGGCTTCTATAACAATTCGCGCCTCCCGCTCGGCATGTCGTATAAATCTTGGGACATGTTGTGGGCGGGTGAGCCTAGGGCAGGGCTAGCCGCACATCGGGCCAATAGCTAATCGGGCTGTGGTCCGCTTCTGCGATAGTCTGCCAACTTAGGCCTGTGGACGATACGCCGAGGCGTCGGGAGGGTGCCGCCAACTGGGTAGCCGGTCATGACGTAGGCGGGCCCGCGGATCAGGCGGTGGTGGGTGGCAAGCGTGGCCTACTGTTTGGCCATCGCGATGTTGATCCGCTCCTCGGGTCGGATCAGGTCGTCGTGTCCGTCGTCGCCGATATCGATCTGTACCCACTTGATCTCGCCGGTGAACTTGTTTCCTGACGCGCCATAGTCGGGGGAGGCAGGTGAGCCGGTATCGGCGCCAACGTCGCAGGCTTCGTCTGCCGAGTAGGCCATGGGCTGCGTGATCTCGACGCGGCCCTTGCCCGCGGGCTGGCCGTCGTAGTACAGCGTTACGTCGCCGCCCTTGGCCAATCCGCCCCCGTCGTAGGCGAACTCCATGCGCACCCGGTGCTCCCCGGCCGGTATGGGCTGGTCTGCGGTGATCATGAAGTATTGGATGCCGAAGAAGTTGTAGCAGTACTTGAGTCGGCCTTCGTGGGCGTAAAGGCTCCAACCTCCGACCATGCCGCCTTGGGTGACGATGACCCCGCTGGCGCCAGATTCGGGCACAACGAGTTGCGCTGTGACGCCGTGTGACTTGTTCTTGACGTTGAGTATGCAGTTCTCGCTGACCCGCATGCCGGAGAACAGCAGCTGGCTGTTTCCCTTGATGAGTTGGGGCCGGCCCGCGATGTCGGGGTTGATTCGCTCGAAGGACCGGTCGTCGAGCGGCACGACGTTGTACTTGACCGCTTCGATGAGCCAGAGCCGCTGCAACTCGGCGAGCTTCTCGGGGTTCTGCTCGGCGAGGTCGCGGGCCTGGGTCCAGTCGTCGGGGCCGTAGAGCTCCCAAATGTCCTCATCGAACTGCGGCGCGTCGACGAGCCACGGCGTGCGGTGTTTGGTGACCGCGGTCCAGCCCTGGTGGTAGATGCCGCGGTTACCCATGATCTCGAAGTACTGCACGTCGTGCATCTCGGCAGCGTTGCCGTCACGCAGCATCGGCATCATGCTGACGCCCTCGAGCGGAGCCTGCTGAATGCCGTTGACTGAGGAAGGCGCCGGCAGCCCGGCCGCTTCGAGGATCGTTGGTGCGACGTCGATCACATGGTGGAATTGGTTGCGGCACTGACCTTTGTCTGTGATTCCGTTGGCCCAGTGCACGATGGTGCCATTGCGGGTACCGCCCCAATGCGAGGCGATCTGCTTGGTCCATTGGTACGGCGTGCACAGCGCGTGCGCCCAGCCCACCGCGTAATGGTTGTAAGCGTTGGGTGTGCCGAAATCATCGATTTTGGACAGCAGAAACTCCGTGGTTTCGATGCCGGGCATGCCGTTGAGGGTGGTCATCTCGTTGAAGCAGCCGTTCGGGGTGCCCTCGGCCGAGGCGCCGTTATCCCCGATGATGTAGTAGATCAGCGTGTCGGCGAGGACACCGAGGTCATCGATCGCGTCGACAACCCGGCCGACCTCGTGGTCGGTCTGTTCCAGGAAGCCCGCGTAGATCTCCATCTGCCGCGCCAGCACCGGCTTCAGCTCGGCGGGCATGTCCTCCCACGCGGGAATCTCCTTGTGGCGCTTGGTCAATTCAGCGTTGGCCGGAATGACGCCCAGCTCCTTCTGCTTGGCAAAGATTTGCTCGCGCAGCGCGTCCCAGCCGGCATCGAACTTGCCTTCGTACTTGTCGGACCATTGCTTGGTCACGTGGTGGGGCGCATGCGTCGCACCGGGCACGTAGTACATGAAGAACGGCTTGTCGGGTGCCAGCGCCTTTTGCTGGCGCACCCACGTGATTGCGCGGTCGGCGAGGTCCTCGTTGAGGGTGTAGCCATCCTCTGGTGTCTTGGGCGGCTCGACCGCCGTGGTGCCCTCGTACAGTCCGGGGTAATACTGATTGGCCTCTCCGCCGACGAAGCCGTAGAAATACTCGAACCCCGACCCGGTCGGCCATTGGTGAAACGGCCCGACGGGCGATACCTCCCAGGCCGGGACCTCGTGACACTTGCCAAACTGTGCTGTGGAATAGCCGTTGAGCCGCAGCGTCTCCGGGAGGGGCGCCTTGTTCTTTGGCCGGATGCTGCTATTGCCCGGCGCAGAGGTGGCCATCTCGGTGATGGCACCCATACCCACTGAGTGGTGATTGCGCCCGGTCAGGAGCGCTTGACGGGTCGGTGAACACAACGCCGTGGTGTGGAAGCGGTTCAGCTTCAGCCCGCCGGCCGCCAACCGTTCGGCTGTGGGAGTGTTGCAGGGGCCTCCGAATGCCGACGAGGCGCCGAAACCGACGTCGTCGATCATGACGATGAGCACGTTCGGCGCGCCCGCCGGCGGGCGCAGCATGGTGATCGGCGGATATTTCGTATTCGGATCCCTCGCGTCGTAGGTCGTCGGACCCATGCGCTGGGAATCGGGGATCGGCAGGGTGTCCCGCATGAGCGGCGGAGCCGCCTGAGCCGCCGCGGCAGGTGCCCCACCATTGCCGCCACCAGTTGACGGTGAACCTGCCATGATCATCCCCTTCTTGAATGATTGCGAATCGATCGACGCTACGCGCGTGGGGTGGCAAACAGGCGCAGTTCTCCTGAACTCTCGGCGGCACCGGCAAATGCCCCAGGTGGGTCGCCGACCCGGATGACATCTTCGATCGTCGGGCGCGTGACATCGAGCGCTCGCGGCGGCGGGCAACCCTGTCGACACCGTCAAGGCCGGAGAACGAAACGGCAGGTAACGAGGGGCACTGGCGCGGAACGAGACGGTATGAAACCAAATGGTCAAAAGCAGACGGTCCCGCTAGGGCGTCGGTTTCGATTCCCGGCAGCCCCACAAATAGGGTCGTTTTAGTTGGGGTCGTTCAAGTGCGGTCCTTGGTCAGCTCCGCGGTCTAGCCGAAGTCAACTCACGCGTTCAGGTCACTTCGTGGCGTCGAGAATGAACTCCCTCTGGAGTCCGATCAGCACCCGGTCAGCGGTGAGCAGTTGCAATCCAGCTCGGTCAGCCTGGGCAACGAGGAGCCGGTCGAACGGGTCGTGCCGCGTCAACTCGGGATAGTCGCGGATCGCTTCGGCGTGCTCGGCGGTGATGTTCAGCAGTAGGAGACCCTGCCCGGTTAGAACTGCCGACAGCGCGGTCGGCACGGAGAGCTTGCCGAGCATCGTCTTGATGGTCAATTCCCAAACGGTCGCGGTGGAGACGTGCACGCCTCGCGCCGAACTGATTGTCGCGCGAGCCTTTTGGCCGAGCCGTGGATTGTCATCGAGCAGCCACAAGAGGGTCTGGCTATCCAGAAGCAGCATCGCCTTCAGGTCGTTTCCTGTGGCGGCGGCCTCGCTACGCCGGCGATCTAGGGGAGCGGACCGCCCGAACGGGCATGCGCATCGCTGGTCCGTCGATCCCGGCGATCGCTCGCCGGAACCTGGCGCTACCAGCGCGGCGCGTTCGGATCATCGAATAGGTCGTACCGGCCTGCGGTCTTCCACTGCTCTGCTGCGCGGTGCGGAGCGCCGATCCATCGGACGTGCGCCGCCACCTCGGCCGCCGGACGGGCTCCGTCCGTCAGGTGTCCGGTGGGGATCTCGTCAGGCGTGAGGGGAATGCTCAAGAATGGATTCAGGAGGCGGGCGCCGAAGAGAACCAGGTTGTGAGTTCCTGGAAGTGCGGCCGAGGGGACGATCATCGCGTTCGCTCCGCTGCTGCGAACGGTATCGGCCAATGCTTGTGTAGGCGTGTAATCGTCGCCGACGAGCTCGTCGGGCGTGAGCCCATAGGCGGCACAGTCGTCGAAGTCCACCCGGCTCGGCTCGTCGATATCGATAACCGCCGACCACAAATTCAGGAGTAGGTCGTCTGGATCGCCCGTTGGGCCGATGTGGTGGCGAAGCATCTCAGCTGCCGGTCCAAGCGGATGAAGACAGAGGTACTGCACAGTATCTAGTCCCGCACGGTGGAAGCGGCCTTCGCTTGCGCTTGGGAACGCCCACCACGGCGTGTCGTACGAGGCGTGCCGAAAGACCGCTAACGTCATGCGGTCATCGCGCGCGCCGCGGTCGCCGCGGCAAGGAGCCGCGGGTAGCGCAGAGGGTCATCGAGCAGGTCAACTGGCGGGCGGCCAAGCATCGGATGCTCCCGATAGAACCAGGCGACCACTCCTGGTCCGGTGAATGAGTGGCGCAGCTGGTTTACGACCTGGCCGATCACGCGGATGCGGGCGGCGTCCTCGGCTGCGGGCCCGGCCCCATCGTTGGCGAGCCAGCGCTGGAGCTGGCGAACGGACACTCCGAGCAGCTCCGCGAGAGTCTTTTGCGGGGCTGCCAGGACTTCGGCCGTATTCGCCAAGACGACGCCAACCGGAGCGTTATCGCTGTAAGGCTGGTTTTCGACAATGTCGCGCAGGGCATGGCGGAACTGCTCTAGCGCTATGCGCACATCGCGGCGCTGCTGTTCAGCGTTGTCGTGGCGGAGCGCTTTCTCTGCGCGGAACGCTGCAGCCCACAGACTTGTCGTCAGATACGGATCGGCCTTGAGGCGTGACGGTCTCGCAGCGTCCAGTTGTTGATCGAAGCTGTCGACCAGCAGGCTGACTGCTTCCGGAACCGTCGTGGATCGTTGGAGCAGCTTGGTCGTGTCATTAACGCTCCGAAGCAGGTCGCTGAGCTTGCGCTCCGACGCTGTCGTATCCATGTCGCTATGATACGACATATTTGCGCGCGTTGCGGCTCCGGTCTCGCGGGCCGCTACCGGTGATGCGGGGGTGCCTCGTCGCGCAGCCGGTCGTCGTTCGACGCCCGCCGCATGAGGTCCTCGTCGCCATACCTCTCCACGTCGTCGGGCATGACGTGCACCCGCGGCGGTTTCGGCGCGGCCGGGGGTGAGGGTTCGGAGTCCATGGCGGTCATTGTGCCCATTTATGAAAAGAGCTGGGCGCGGAGTCGCCGCGTCAGGACCGGCGCGCGACGATCACGGGGATCCTGGCCCTGTTGACCACCGCCGCCGCGACCGAGCCCAGGAACATGCCGGCGAACCCGCCGCGGCCGTGGCTGCCCACCACCATCAGTTGTGCGCTTTCGGACGCCTCGAGCAGCGGACGCGACGGCTCGCCGATTTCGACAACGCGACGGATCGCCACGTCGGGAAAGCGTTCCTGCCAACCCGCCAGCCGTTCCGCCAGCGTCTCCTCCTCGTGGGAGAGCTGGGCGTCCCAGTTGAAGTTCGGGAACAACTCCTTGAAGTCCGACACGCGCAGATCGGTCCAGGCGTGCAGGGCCAGCACATTGACCCCGCGTCGTGACGCCTCGTCGAAGGCGACCTCCGTCGCCGCTTCCGACGCCGCGGAGCCGTCGATACCCACCAGCACCGGCGCCCGCGCAACGTTGGCGATCAGCGGTTCGTCGTCGTGGATCACCGCCACCGGGCAGTGCGCGTGGTAGACCAATCCCGAGCTCACCGAGCCGAGAAAGTTGCGGACCAACACGCCGCCGTGGCCCCGGTAGCCCACCACGACCATCTCCGCCGCTCTGGACAGGTCGACGAGCGTCGGGGCGGTGGCCGAATGAATTACCTTGGCGTCGATCCGCACCCGACCGCGCTCGCCGATGCTCGCTTCGGCGACCTCCGTCGCCGACGCGATGAAACCGCGCGCCCGCTCCTGCTGCCATTGCCTGAAGCCGGTCGGCGCGGGGACCGGGGGCCATCCCGGTACGGGAGCGTTGACGACATGAACCAGGGTCAGCGGCGCATTGCGCAGTGCGGCGTCCCGCGCCGCCCACCGAACGGCGCTCAAGGCCGACTCCGAGCCGTCGACGCCGACCAAGATCCCGCGACGTGGCGGGCGCGGCATCAGGTCATCCCTGATCGGCGATGCACCCCGGCAGCATCGCCCAGCGCGGCCGTGGCCTTTCAGGGCCCAAGAGACACAATCCGAAGGACCAAAGGCACCAGTGCAGCTTGCGCGGGCTGGATCGGAAAACCCGAAGTCGCGTCATCCCGGTGACGTTTGGGGCCCGTCAGCAGATTCCCAGGTTCACCGGCCCGATACGGCCGAACCTTCGTGAATCGGGGCCCGATGTGTGGGTAAGCGAGAGGGAGCCGGACCGCTGACTTCCGCCAACCACTGAGAGGGCCGATGAGCACCGACCTGAAAAATTCCAGCCCCTGTCGAAGTGCCCCGCCGTCGGGCGGATCCACACCACCGGCGAGCGTCGCGCCGGCCGAGCTCACGGCTGAGCAGAGGGCATGGCTCGACCGGGCGTCGCGGCGGGATGTCGACGGGTGGATTCACATCGTGGCCAACGGGGCACCGGCAGCGCGCGGATTCCAGTACGGCTACCTCGTCGCAGCCGAGTACGCGGAATCGATCAGCGCTTACCGCGAGATGACGTTGCAACAAATCGGCATGAGCTATGACTTCTTCGTCGACAAAGCCAGCGAGCTGCATGCCGACAAGATCCCCGACGAGCTGCGCGAGGAGATGGAAGGCATCGCCGCCGGACTGAGCGCGGCGGGCGTCCCGGCGACGTTCAAAGACGTGCTCGGCCTCAACGACTGGATGGAACTCACCGGTTATTGGTGGCCCAAATACTCCGGGCGGGACACCGCCCTGGCGCCCACCGGAAGCCAGGGCAACCACTGCAGCGCCTTCATAGCCACCGGCGGCTCGACCGTCGACGGGTCAATCGTGATGGGCCACACCAGCTTCACAGACTTCTGGCAGGGCCAGTTCGAGAATGTGATTCTGGACCTCACCCCCGACGACGGCAACCGAATGGTCATGCAGACCGCGCCCGGCTGGATCGCCAGCATGACCGACTTCTGGATGACCGGCGCGGGCCTGACCATCGCCGAGACGACGCTGCATGGCTACACGGGATTCAAAGGTTATGACGAGACCCGCGTGCCGGAATTCGTTCGGGCGCGCAGGGCCGGTCAGTACGCTCGCGATATCGACCGCTGGATCGAGATCCTCAACGCCGGGAACAACGGCGGGTACGCCTGTTCTTGGTTGATCGGTGATATCAAGACCGGCGAGATCGCGCGCTACGAGCAGGGTCTGCTTTACCAGAGCCTCAGCCGCAAGACGGACGGCTACTTCTGGGGTGACAATTCCCCGGCCGACCCGCGGATCCGCAATCTGGAGTGCACGGCGACGGAGTTCAGCGACATTCGGACTCCCAACGGCGCGCGGGAAGTCCGTTGGCAGCAGCTGCTTTCCGAGCACGACGGTCGTATCGACACCGAAGCCGCCCGGTGCATGCTCGGCGACACGTTCGACGTGTATCTCGACCGCGTGCAACCGTCTGCCCGGACCATCTGCTCACATTCCGACGCCGATCCCTGTCAGTTCGGCGGGGCCATGAAACCCTTCATCCCGTTTGGATCGGTGGACGGCAAGGTGGTGGCGTCCGCCGACGTCGAGGCGATGAGCTTGTGGGCGAGATTCGGCCGCGCTGACGGCGCCGAATTCGTCGCCGAGGAGTTTTTCCGCATGCACCCGCAATGGAATTGGCAGCGGGGCCATTTGAAGGACCGCCCCCAGCGGCCGTGGACCTATATTCGGTCTGGCGGCTCGACCGAGCCCTGACCCGCGCGACCGCCGCCGCTGATCACGCCGCCCGTCCCACAGAACGCAGAATGAGGCCATGGCTCCCAGTACTCCTTCGGCTGACCGGATCCAGAAGGCGGTCGTCGACGCGCACGAGAAGCACAAGAAAAGACGGGCCGGCAAGAACGCCAGCTACATCCCGGTCCTGGCGAAGGTGGACCCGGGACTTTTCGGTGTGTGCGTGGCGACTGTCGACGGGCAGCTATTCACCGCCGGTGACGCGGGGTTTGCATTCGCGCTGGAATCGATTTCGAAGATTTTCACGCTCGCGCTCGTGATCGAACAACGCGGCCCCGGGGAGGTCCGCCGCAAGGTCGGGGCGAACCCGACCGGTCGCCCTTTCAACTCGGTCATAGCGCTCGAACAGCACAATGACAAACCGATGTCGCCACTGGTCAATGCCGGCGCGATATCGACGGTCAGCCTGGTGGACGCCGACGGAGCCGAGGACCGCTGGCGCCAGATCCTCCGGGCGCAAAGAGAATTCGCCGGGCGTCCGATCGCGATGAGCGAAGAAATCAATGCGTCCGAGCACGCCACCAACTTCCACAACCGCGCGATCGCCTGGCTGCTGCGCGACGGCGGATACATCTACTGCGACCCGATGGAGGCCTGCGACGTTTACACCCGGCAGTGCTCGACCCTGGTCACGACGGTGGACCTGGCCGTCATGGGGGCGACTCTGGCGAGCGGCGGGTGCAATCCGCTCACCGGCAAGCGGGTCATCGCGCACGCCAGCGTTCCATATGTGCTCGCGGAGATGACGATGGAAGGCATCTACACTCGGTCGGGCGACTGGGCCTACACCGTCGGGTTGCCCGCCAAGAGCGGCGTGGGAGGGGGGCTGGTCGCGGTGGTGCCGGGTCGGCTGGCGATCGCAGCGTTCTCGCCGCCGCTGGACGAGGCCGGCACCAGCGTTCGCGCACAGGCCGCGGTGGCGCAGATCGCGCACACACTTCAACTCGGGCTGTTCAACATCCCGCTCGGCGACGAGCAGCAGCGCGGCTGAGCCACGTCGATGGGTGCCCGGCGGCGGCCGCGCCGCCAGGCTGTCGACCTGCCGCGGGTGGGCGGCGATGACGCGAGGGTCGCCGAGTCCGCTTGACAAGTCCCTCCGCCCGCTCCAGCATCGTGGCTGGGCGACCACCTGTGGGATTCGGTGAAGGCGGCGGCGGGGAATCACGGTGAACGACGACAGTTCCGGCGGCAGCCGCGCCCGCGGTGCACGGGTCCGCAAGGCCCTCGCGGTTGGATCGGTCTTTCTCGCATCCGTCGCGGCGTGCTCGCACCACGACGCCGCGGGCAGGGCGGTGACCCACGAGGTGACGGCAACGCAGGCGCCCGCCGTGCCGTCCGAGCGTCCCGATGCGGCTCCCGCAGCCGATTTCGCGCCGGTCTCCAAGTTGATCAACGATGCGATCGCCGCCAACAGGCTCCCCGGTGCCGTGGTGGTGGTCGGGCACGGCGGCACGATCGCCTTCCACCAGGCCTACGGCTCGCGCAAGCTGGCGGGGGAGCCCGGGCTGGACGGGTCGCCCGCCCCCGCGGAGCCGATGACCGAGGACACCATCTTCGACCTGGCGTCCCTGACGAAGATCCTCGCAACGGCGACGGCCGTCATGCAGCTGTACGAACAGGGCAGGGTGCAGTTCGACGACCCGGTGGAGCGATACCTGCCCGACTTCAACCCGGGGAACGAGCCACGGCGCGCGAAGGTGACCGTTCGCATGCTGCTCACGCACACCTCGGGCGAGACGGGGGACGTGAACCTGGGCGACCCGTGGGGGCTCGACAAACCCGACAAGGCGGAAGGTGTCCGACGCGCGCTCACCACGCCGCTGGAGTCGGCGCCCGGTCAGGGTTTCCGGTACTCGGATATCAACTTCATCCTGCTCGGCGCGCTGGTCGAGAAGATCACCGGCGAGGCGCTGGACGCCTACGTTCAGCAACACGTGTTCGACCCGCTCGGCATGGCCGACACCCGCTACCTTCCCCCGGCCGACGCGTGTGGCCCGCACACGACGATCGGAGCCGCGATCGCCTGGGCTCCCGCGCTCGCCGGGCCACGGTCCGGATGCCTGTCCCGCGGGCACCTGGAGCGTCGATCTCCTGTCGCGCATAGCGCCCACGGCGCGCGACGAAGAGGGCCGGGCCGATCCGGGCAAGAATCCCGATCTCGATCGCCTGCTCCGCGGCACCGTGCAGGACACGACGGCGCGGCGGATGGGCGGAGTGGCCGGGCATGCCGGCGTGTTCTCGACCGCACATGACGTCGGCATCTTCGCGCAGGCCCTGCTCGACCGGCTCGCGGGCCGGCCGAGCGCATTCCCCCTGGCGCAAGCCACTGTGCAGCTGATGACCGCACCTGAGCAGCCGGGGCATACACCGCAACAGCTCCAAGCGGCGAACGCCGCCGCCCGGGCGGCCGTCGCAAAGAGGCCCAACAGCAGGGATCCGCTGCTGGCCCCGCGCTACCCGGCGATCGCGGGGCAGAACCTGCGCGGGTTCGGCTGGGACATCGATACCGGCCAGTCCACGCCGCGGGGCGTGATCTTCCCGGTCGGGAGCTTCGGCCACACCGGCTTCACCGGAACCTCGCTCTGGATGGACCCGGGTTCGGATACCTACGTAGTGCTGCTGGCGAACTCGATTCATACGCGCGGCAGCCCGCCGATGTCGGACCTGCGCGGCGAGGTGGCCACGGCAACCGCGCGCGCGCTGCACCTTTGACGGGCGGCTCAGGGCCGCTCGAAGTGCTGGTAGTCGATGGGGTTCGCCCAGGCACCGCCCCACTGCCACCCGCGATCGGAGAAGGCCCGCTCGGCCGGGTCGCCATCGTGCAGGAGCCCGGGGTCGGTGCGGGTGCGGTCGGAGTACGCGCCCGCGGTCCGCGGCTGGAATGTGCCGTCGGCGTAGATGCACGGATTGAGAGAGGGATTCAAGTCGATGGCCCGACCGTAGGCGTGTTCGGACCATCGGCCGGTTCCGGGGATGCTGCGGCAGTTGAACGCCGACGTGTTGTTGTCCTCCATCGATAACTCGTCGTCGGCGGCCGGGTAGCGCTCGACCGTGCGAATCTTCTCGATGGGATAGCGCAGCCGGTACAGCCGCTCGAAGATCGCGATGACCTCCGCCGCCAGGTCTTCGTGCACGATCAGCTCGCCGCGGTGGGTCTGGCCGTCGAAGCCGAGGTAATCGACGCCAACTCGTCGCAGCCGCCCCGGTCCGACGGGGCAACCCGGCCGCCAACTGGCGCCCAGCTCGGCGGCCGTGACCGGCTCCGCGGTCGAGCCGGTGGGTGTTGGCGCCCGGCCGGCCGACGGCGTCGCGGCGGCCGGTGGCGGCGTTTCAGCCGGTGCCGGCGCAGCCGCACGTGGTGGCCCGCCCGCGCACTGCACCAGCAGGGCGCCCGCCGTGAGGACTTCCGCGATCCGGGCGCCCCGCCGCTCGAAGGGCGCCGATTTCCGACGGGCCGTCACCGCTTCCTGCCGTCTCTTCGCCACACTTTGCTGGCGGCGCGCGAATCGCCGGGGGTCGACATTTCGTCACCTCCCTTCGACTTCCCCGCCCGCATTGACGCTGACGCTAGGACAGGTGACCGCGGAAGGCATCACCCAAACCCGGTGCAGGCCACGGTCGGTCCGGGGAATCCATTCGCCGAGGGGGAGCCGAATCACCAAGAACCTGCTGTTCTGCGGCCATTGGCGCCGCCGCCGCCGTCGCCGCCCCTGTCGGGCGAGTGGCCGTGGCAACGGGCGGGGCGATGCTTCGCGAACCCGGCTGCGCTGTGCCGCCGGACCTGATGCTCGTCACGGCGGTGGGCCGACTTCCGGCCCCGGAGTGTGGCGTGCGTCACACTCACCCATCTTCCGCGAACACATGCTCGCTGCGCTGGTAGAACGCACCTACTCGGTCCCGCTGGTAGACACACGACAAACAAAGCTCGCATCTTTGCTGGGGGAAATGCCGTGACAGCGATGAGGGAGGAATTTGCCGTTGACCGCAGGTGTCCACGACGCGACGGCGGCTGAGCCAGCGGCCGGGACGGACGGCGGTCGACCCTACCGCGTCGATGCCGGTGCGGGCACCAGCACGAACGGCGACCGGGTCGCCGGTCACGTGACCGGCAACCCGGACGATCGCCCGGCTGTCGGCCAGGCCTCGACCGGCCGCCGGGTCGCCACGATGCTGGGCAGACCGCTGCGCTACGGCCGCAGCCGACTCGACTCCTCACTACAGACGCTGGGCCGCTTCTTCGACCTGGGCGCTAAGTCCTTCGCCTACCTGATCACGGACTGCATCCGGTTGCGCCACCCGTGGCGCGACACCATCAACCAAGCCTGGTTCATCGTCAGCGTCACGGCGATACCCGCGCTGCTGGTGTCCATCCCGTTCGGGGTCATCGTGGCCGTGCAGGTGGGCAACTTCATCCAGCAGGTCGGGGCGTCGTCGGTCTCCGGTGCCGCCGGCGGGCTCGGGGTCATCCGGCAGGGCGCACCCATCGTGGCCGCCCTCCTGCTCGGCGGTGCGGCCGGGTCGGCGGTCGCCACCGATCTGGGCGCGCGCACCATTCGCGAAGAGGTCGACGCGTTGCGCGTCATGGGCGTCGATCCGGTGCAGCGACTGGTCACCCCCCGGCTGGCCGCGATCGTGTTGGTGGCCCCGGTGCTGTGCTCCTTCATCATCTTCATGGGGCTGGCGGCCGGCTACGCAATCAACGTCGGCTTCCAGTCCGGCACACCGGGCAGCTACATCGCGTCGTTCGCGTCCTTCGCCAGCGTCAGCGATGTCGTGGTCGCGGTGCTCAAGACGTGGCTTTTCGGCGTGGTCGTGATTCTCGTGGCCTGCCAGCGCGGTCTGGAGGCCACGGGCGGCGCACGCGGGGTGGCCGACGCCGTCAACGCATCCGTCGTCATCGGCGTGGTCGCGGTGTTCGGCCTCAACCTGCTGATCACCCAGGGGCTGTCGGTGTCCATGCCGCTGAGGGTGGGGTGATGGCGACACCGTCACGCTACCTACCGCGCGGCCTCGCGGCGGCCCTGTGGGCCCCGCGGTGGGTCGCCGACCGGGGTGACTCGGTCTTCCAGCGCCTCGGTCACCAGGTCACGTTTCTCTACCAGGTGCTCGGCGCGATTCCGCACACGCTGAAGCGCTACCGCCACCAGACCGGGGTGCTGCTGGTCGACATGATCTGGGGCAACGGGTCGCTGATCGTCGGTGGCGGCACCATCGGCGTGCTGGTGTTCATGGGCGCGGCGGTCGGCGGTTCGGTGGGAATCAAGGGATACGGTGCCCTGGACATGGTCGGCATGGGCCCGTTGACCGGGTTCGTCTCCGCGTATGCGAACACCCGGGAGATGGCGCCCATGATCGCGGGAATCGGCTTCGCGGCCCAGGCCGGCTGCCGCATGACCGCAGAGATCGGCGCCATGCGGATCTCCGAGGAGATCGACGCGCTGGAAGCCCTGGGCATCCAGTCGATCCCGTTCGTGGTGACCACCCGGGTGATCGCCGGAATGATCACCATCGTCCCGCTCTACGTGGTGACACTGGCGCTGAGCTACGTGTCGTGCGTGCTGGTGGTCAACGTGCTGCACGGACAGTCATCCGGCACCTACTACCACTATTTCGACTCGTCCATCCAGCCTGTCGACGTGGTGTTCTCGGTCCTCAAGGCGGCGACGTTCGTGACGCTGGTCATCGCCATCCACGGGTACCAGGGCTACTTCGCCAGCGGCGGCCCCGAAGGCGTCGGGCGGGCGTCCGGCCGGGCGATCCGGGCGAGCATCGTCACCGTGGTGGCCGCCGACATGGTGCTGACGTTGTTGTTCTGGGGCAACAATCCCGGTATCCGGATCTCGGGGTGACGGCATGCCCATATTTCCCGATCGACCTATTTTTCCGGACCAAGGAGTGCGGACGCCGAGCTCGCGCTCGCTGCGAATCCGGGGACTGATCGCTCTGGTAGCCCTGCTCATCGCGGGCACCGCGCTGTTCCAACTCGGCACCGGCGGCTACGCGGACACCTTCAAGCTGACCATGGTGGCCGATGCGATCGGCGAGGGGCTGACGCCGGGCGCGGAGGTGAAATTCCGTGGCCTGACTATCGGTTCGGTGAAAACACTGGAATCGGCGGGGTACAACAGGCAGAAGATAACGGTGGAGCTCGAACCGGGCCAAGCCAGAGCCCTGGCCTCCGACACCACGGCAAAGTTCATGTCCTCCAACACCTTTGGCCTCGCGGCCGTCGAGCTGGTCAGCAGCGGCACCGGCCCGCGGTTGCGGCCCGGCCAGACGTTGCTGATAGGCGCCGACGCGCCGTCGACGTCCATCACCGGACTGCTGCGGCAGGGCCAGAAACTCGGCCAGATCGTGGATTCGCCCGATGTCGAACACATCATCGCGGTGGTGCGTCGGCATGCCGACCTGACCGAGCCGGTGGCCAGGTCGTACTTCGACCTGGCCAAGATGCTCGTCGACGCCCAGAGAACGCCGTTTTCGCAGTCGTTGTCGGTGTTCGCCTCGGTGATCAACGGCGCCAGCGACGCCATCCCGCTGATCGGGCTGGTGTATGACCTGCTCAACGGCATGGCTTTCCTGGCGCAGCGCGACGGGGTCGAGCGCACCCGAACGATCCTGGACCAGACCGCGAAACTCCTCCTCAAGTCCGACGACGTATTCGCGCGGAACGTCTCGTGGGTCGTCCCCATCATCGACTCCTTGCGGGACGTGATGCTGCCGCAGGCGTTCATCTGGGGCAGCCTGGCGCCCGCCTACGACCGCCTTTCGGGCTTGCTGGACCGCACCAGCGCGGCGTTCCCGGTCATCGACGGCAAGGTCCGCATGCAAATCGAGGTCGCCCTGGAGGCGATGCCGGGGTTGCCCGGGCGTTGCGACCGGCTCCCGCGACCGTGCCGAAAGGGGCCGGCCGGTGAGAAGCGTTACCCGATCGATGGTCTGGCTGACCGTCTTCACCACGGTCGCGGTCGTGTGCGCGCTCATCGTGCTGACCGCCCTGCGCAGTCCGGTGACCGGGGCGGTGTCCCGCTACACCGCGGCGTTCTCGGACGTGTCAGGGCTCTACGTCGGCGACGACGTCCGTATCTCGGGGGTCCAGGTCGGCAAGGTGGAAACCATCCGGCTCGACGGGCGGATCGCAAAGGTCGATTTCACTGCGCAAAACGCTCACCCGGTGTTCGCCAACAGCATTGCCGCGGTGCGCTATCAGACCCTGCTCGGTCAGCGCTATGTGGAACTTGTCCAGCCGGCCAGGCCGGGTCGGCGCCTGCCCGCGGGTGGCACCATCCCGCTGGGGCAGACGATTCCGTCGTTCGACGTCGCGAAGCTGTTCAACGGCTTTCGGCCGATATTCAGGCCCTCGACCCGGCGCAAGTCAACCTGTTGGGCGAGACCTGCTGCGGCTGATCCAGGGTGACGAGTCGGGCATCGGCCCGTTCCTGCACGACCTGGACGTCATCTCCAAGTTGGCCGTCGACCGCAGAAGGTCATCACCGCCTGATCCGCAATCTCAGCTCCATCTCGCAGGACCTGGGCGGCAAATCCCAGCAACTGTTCCATCTGATCGCGACGCTCAACGACGTCCTGGTGGATTTGAATGCGACCGCCCAGGATTTCCGCGCCTCGCTCGACACCGGGTGCCCGTCCTGCGGACCAGCACCCACATGCTGCAATACCTGGAGCGCACGTTTGACGGGACGACGGTCCCGCTCTACGACCTGAGCAACCGGATGTGGCCGCAGACCGCGACGATCATCGCGGGACTGTCGCTCGTGCCGTCCATGATCGAAGGAATGCGGGACTCGCTGGTCGACGACAACCCCGCCACACCAACATTTTCCTGCTCCCACGGCGAAGTCACCCTGCCGGGGATCGGTGAGGTGTCGTTCGCGCAACAGAACTTGGTGGTGTGCCGGTGATGCCG
>CAWGPS010000007.1:0-60283 GCA_963824505.1 uncultured Actinomycetota bacterium | reverse complement strand
GTAACGCCGCGGCGCTACGACACGGACGCTTCGGGTTCCCTGGGACACGGGGCCTGCTCGGCGACCGGCGGGGCGCCGAGGTCGTCGCGGGCGTGCGCCGCCGCGAGCACCGCATAGACCAGCGCCGCGATGCCGACGGGCCACACCAGCGTCGCCGCCACCTCCAGCGCCTTGTCCGCGAAGAACACCGGCGGCGCCTGGACGACGTACGCCACCGACGGCTTACCCAGCACCGGCACGGCGTCGAAGTCCAAGGCGCCGTAGCGCAGCCGGACCAGCAGCGCCCCGACCGCCGCGGCGGTCGCGGCCGCCGCCGCCATCGCGGCCGACAGCCCGACGACCATCGCCGGACCGCGGCGGTCGCGCCACTGCCACGCGAACACCGCGGCGACCACGGCCAGCACGGTCAACAGGCCCAGCATCAGGCACGGCGCATCGAAGAAGTGCTGCGATTCGCTGCCCAGGTAGTCGTGCACGCGCTCGCCGGAGTGCGTGATCGCCACGATCGCGTGGATCGGTGCGGCGATCCACGCCCACAGCCCGCCGATCAGCGCCCCGGTGACCGGCACGCCCAGTCCGGCGACGACGATCGCGCGCGTCCGCGCGTTCATCGCTGCGCCTCCGCGTCGGCCGAGTCCAGCTGCCCGTGCCGCGAGCAGTGCGCCCGCCAGCCGTCGGGACGAACCTGGACCACCATGCGGCGGCCGCACCGCGCGCAGAACCTGGGGGGTTCGAGGCCCAACTGGGCCGCCGCCGGGGTGTGCGTTGTCCCGCGTTCCCCGGTGTAGACGTTGTAGACGTCCGGATCCTGACCCACAGTGCCCGACTTCACAGGCTGGCGTTGAGCGCCTTGATCGGCATCTGCAGATCCCCGAGCAACTCCAGGTCCGCCTCCGCCGGGCGGCCCAGCGTGGTCAGGTAGTTGCCGACGATGACGGCGTTGATGCCGCCGAGGATGCCCTGCTTGGCGCCGAGATCGCCGAGGGTGATCTCGCGGCCGCCCGCGAAGCGCAGGATGGTGCGCGGCAGCGCCAGCCGGAAGGCGGCCACCGACTTCAGCGCCTCGCTCGCCGGCAGCACCTCGAGGTCGCCGAAGGGGGTCCCGGGGCGGGGATTCAGGAAGTTCAGCGGCACCTCGTCCGGTCCGAGTTCGGCCAGTTCCGCGGCGAACTCCGCGCGCTGCTCGAGGGTCTCGCCCATGCCGAGGATGCCGCCGCAGCACACCTCCATGCCGGCGTCGCGCACCATCGACAGCGTCTGCCAGCGCTCCTCCCAGGTGTGGGTGGTGACCACGTTGGTGAAAAAGGAGCGCGCGGTTTCCAGGTTGTGGTTGTAGCGGTGCACCCCCATGGCCGCGAGCTGCTCGACCTGCTCGGCGGTCAGCATGCCCAGCGAGGCAGGCGACGTTGATCTCCACTTCGTTGCGGATCGCCTCGACACCGGCCGCGACCTGGGCCATCAGCCGGTCGTCGGGCCCGCGCACCGCGGCCACGATGCAGAACTCGGTGGCGCCCGACTTGGCGGTTTGCTTGGCCGCCTCCACCAGGCTCGGGATGTCCAGCCGGGCGCTGCGCACCGGGGATTCGAACAGGCCCGACTGCGAACAGAAGTGGCAGTCCTCGGGGCAGCCGCCGGTCTTCAGGCTGATGATGCCCTCGACCTCGACCTCGGGGCCGCACCAGCGCATCCGCACCTCGTGGGCCAGGGCCAGCAGCTCGTCCAGCCGCTCGTCGGGCAGCCGCAGGACCTGCAGCACCTGGTCCCGGCTCAGCCCCTCCCCGCGCTCGAGCACCTGCCGCCGGGCCTCGGCCAGGATGTCTGTGTCGTCGGCGCCGGTGGTTGGTCGCGTTGCCGCTTGCGTCACCAGGTACTCCCCTGCATCGTCGTTTGGTCGCGTAACCGCACTCAGGTTAACGGGCCGCACGCCGAGCCATGCGATGCGGGCGATGGCTAGGCGATTCGGTATTCGGCTTTCTTGTCGCCGTTCCATCGGCGCAGACCCGCGAACGTGCCCTCGATCAGCGGCGGGCGCCCGGCGATGCGCAGCGCGCGGCCCAGCGCCGGCCCCCCGACCCGGCGGGCCAGCGTGACGTGCGGGGTCCAGTGGCCGGGCAGGCTGTTGGGCGCGGCTTCGGGGTGCAGGTGTTCGCCGACTGTCCGGTGGACTTCCGCGTGGAAGGCGAGCAGTGAGGCCGTCGGGACGATCAGCCGCGCCAGGATGGCGTTGGTCCGACCGAGGAGCAGCGACGCGCCGACCGTGCAGGGCAGCGGCAGCCGGCCGGTCAGCGGCCGCAGCAGGGCGTCGACGTCCTCGGCGATGCGGTCGGCCACCGCCAGGGTCACGTGCGGCCGGCCGGCCGGCGCCTGGCTGGGGATGTTCGCGGCGGCCAGGTCGTCCCAGATGTGGCGGATCGTCGCCTCGGTCTCGCCGTCGAAGAGCAGTTCGATCGAATGCACCATCAGCGCACCTTCAGCGCACCAGGGCCGTCACCCAGTCGCGGTCGAACGCCGCCGCGCTCATGTCCGCGAATTCGGCGGGCCGCATCGAGCCCGCCCCGGCGGGCAGCGCGGCCCGCACCGGCGCCAACCGGTTCAGCGCCGACCGATTCGACGTCTCGATGAGTCCCGGCTTTTGCGGCCAGCTGCCGATCACCAGCCCGGCGCACGGAACCGCTTGTGCCGCAAGGGCTTCCAGCGTCAGAGCGGTATGGTTCAGGGTGCCGAGTTCCGCGGTGGCAACCACCAAGGTCGGCGCGCCCAGGCTGGCCGCGAGGTCGCGCAGCGTGACGCCGGGCTCGGCGAGTTCGACCAGCAGCCCGCCGGCCCCCTCGACCAGCGTCAGCCGGTGCGGGCGGTCCAGGCCGGCGACGAGCCGCAGGACGTCGTCGCGGGTGGGCAGGGAGGCCCTTGCCTGTTCGGCCGCGGCGGCCGGGGCCAGCGGCTGCGGGTAGCGCGCCAATCCGGCGAGCTCGGTGGCCCCGGATAGGCGGGCCACCTCGGCGAGGTCGTCGTCGCCGGCGTCGGTGCCGGTCTGGACCGGTTTGCACACCGCGACGTCGATCCCGGCCTGGCGGGCGTGGCTGGCCAGCGCGGCCGTGGCAATCGTCTTGCCGACGCCGGTGCCGGTGCCCGTGACGAACAGGACGGTCAACGCGGTCGGGCCAGCACGTCCGTGAGTACCCGGCGCGCGAGGTCGAGGTCGGCGGCGTCCAGCGATGCCCGCGCGGTCAGCCGCAGCCGTGACGTCCCGGCGGGGACCGTCGGCGGCCGGAAACAGCCCACCTTGACCCCGGCGTCCAGGCACGCGACGGCGGCCGCCAGCGCCGCCTCCGGGTCGCCGAGGATCACCGACACCACCGCCGACTGCGGATCTATGCGGCTGCCGCAGATGGCGGCCAGTTCGCGGGCATTGCGCAGCACCGCCTCGGACCGCGACGGCTCGGCCCGCAGCACCTGCAGCGCGGCCCGCGCGGCGCCCACCGCCGCCGGCGCCAGGCCGGTGTCGAAGATGAACGTCCGCGCCGCGTCGATCAGGTGCGCGCGCACCGCCGCGGGCCCGAGCACCGCGCCGCCCTGACTGCCCAGCGCCTTGGACAGCGTCGTCGTCACCACCACGTCGGGAGCTCCGGCGAGGCCCACCTCGTGCAGCAGGCCGCGCCCGCCGCCGCGCACGCCGAGCCCGTGCGCCTCGTCGACGACGAGCAGCGCGCCGTGGCGGCGGCAGACGTCGTGCAGGTCCCGGACCGGGGCCAGGGCGCCGTCGGCGCTGAACACCGACTCGGTGATGACGACGGCGCGCTCCTCGCCGCGCGACGCCAGCGCCGCCTCCACCGCGGCCACGTCGCGGTGCGGTGTCACCACCACCCGCGCCCGCGACAGCCGGCAGGCATCCACCAGCGACGCGTGGGAATATTCGTCCGACACCAGCAGCGAACCGGGCCCCGACAGCGCGACGACCGCCCCGAGGTTCGCCGCGTACCCGGAGGAGAACAGCAGACCGGCGGGCGCGCCCATGTATTCGGCCAGCTCGGACTCGAATTGCTGGTGCAGCTCGGTGTCGCCGGTGACCAGCCGGGAGCCCGTCGCGCCGGCGCCCCAGAGCCGCAGCGCGGATACGCCGCCCTCGATGACTTGCGCGTGCTGCGACAGGCCGAGGTAGTCGTTGGATGCCAGGTCCAGTTCGGTCGCGACGGCCGGGCGCGGGCGCAGCGAGCGACGCAGGCCGGCGTCACGGCGCTGGCGTTCGATTTCGTCCAGCCACGCCAGAGGGGATGTGTCGATCGGCGCCTTCATCGGGGATCAGCGTACGAGCCGCGCGGGGTGGAGCGGCGCGGAGGTGATCGGTTCGCCAGACGGGCTCGCTAGAACGATGCGTCGATGATGCCGGGACCGCCGGCGGAGCCCGCCGGGGCTGCCGCCCGCGCCGCCGGGCCCGACGGTCATAGTGCCCGACGTCGCGAAGACGTTGCCGCCGTTGCCGCCGTTGCCGCCGGCTCCCGTGCCGCCCGCGCCGCCGACGCCGCCCGAGCCGCCGTAGCCGACTCCGGTAGACAACAGGCTGATCCCAACCCCGCCCGTCCCGCCGGTACCGCCGGTGGTAGCGCCGGCGCCGCCGACCCCGCCGGTGCCACCGATGGCGGTACCCGTGTCGTTGATGTATTTCGCCAGGCCGTTGAAAGTGTCGACGTTGAAGTTGTAGGGCCCCACGATCGCGGCGCCGCCGTGGCCGCCGTTCCCGCCGGCGCCGGACGTGCCGACGCCGCCCGCTCCGCCGGTCCCGCCGGTGGCGGTTCCCCACCCGGTGTTGATCGCGACACCGCCAGCACCGCCGGTACCACCGATGGCGCCCTGGCCGCCGTCCCCGCCGGTACCGCCGACCTGGAAGCCGGCCCCGCCGACGCCACCGGTGCCGCCCGTGCCGGTGACGCTGGTACCGCCGGCCCCGCCGTGACCGCCCTGCGGAACGCCGACGCCCAATTCGGCGCCCCCGAGGAAGCCGGTGTTGCCGCCGGCCCCGCCGGTGCCGCCGATGCCGTCGATTGAGTTCCCACCGACCCCACCGGTGCCGCCGACACCCGTCGAGGAAGCCGCCCTGCCCGCCGGCCCCGCCGTTACCGCCGTTCACGCCCGAAACGGTGGCGCTCCCGCCGGCCCCGCCGTTCCCGCCGTTGCCGCCCCAGATGGCGGCGCCACCGTTGCCACCGTTCGTCGGCGTCGCGCCGCTGAAGCCGCTCCCGCCGTCGCCGCCCCTGCCGAAGAGCCGCCTGGCCCCGTCCCGCCGTTTCCGCCGTTCACGGCCGGCGTCTGTCGAGTTCCAGCCGTTGCCGCCGTTGCCGAAGATCAAGCCGCCGTTCTGGCCGTTCGGGCTGGTTTGCGTCCCATCGGCGCCGTTGTAGAACAGCGGGGCCCCGACCAACTTGTCGCTGGTCTGGTTCAGCTCCTACATCAGCCTGCCCAACGGCTCCGTGGTGGGCGGCAGGGACGTTCCAGAGGCCTCCGCCACGGCGTTCTGCCACGTCGCGTAAAAACGGGTCGAGCCGAGACGCTTGCGGCACTGGTCGCCTCGGTGGCCGTATATGCGCTTCCCGACCCCGTCAAGGCCTGCACGAACTGGGCGTGCAGCGCCGACGCCTGATTGCTGAGCGCCTGAAAATCCTTGCCGAACCCGGAGAACAACGACGCGATTGCCGACGACACCTCGTCACCGGCTGCGGCCACCACCGAGGTGGTCGGGACGGCCGCCGCGGCATGCGCGGCGTTGAGCGACGAGCCGATTGCCGCCACATTGGTCGCCGCCGACGCCAACGCGTCGGGCACCGCGATCACATACGACATTGCTGACCTCCGGGGACCGTCGCGGACTGGTACGGCCCCGCACCACGGTCACGATTACTGGCGAGAAAAACCTATCCTGTTGAACATGTGTTTATCTGGCGTTTCGTGAAATTGAGTCTATGGCCTCCGGGCACGTGGTCCCGTCACCAAATTTGTTCGGCGGATGTGACGCCCCGGCGGCGTGGGCCGTGCCGCCCTGCGGCAAATGACACATTCGCGCACATCGTGCGGATAGGCGCCGGTAGTTTCAATCGTGCGCCCCTGCCGTCGCTGTCGGCGATCGGCTGACACGCAGACGAGGAGGATCGGTGAAGACAATTCCCAAGCTGTTGGTATTCGGTCTTGTCGAGTTCGTCGTGTTCGGCTCGATGCTGTTTTTCCCGGCAGGCACGCTCGATTACTGGCAAGCATGGGTTTTTTTGGTGGTGGTTGCCATCTGCGCGTGGATTCCTCCCATCTACTTGCTGCGCAGGAACCCGGACGCGCTGCAGAGACGGATGAGCGGCGGGCCCACAGCGGAGACCCGATTGGCGCAGAAGGTCGTTATCGCCGGCCTGTACTTGTCGCTCGCGGGGATGGTCGTGGTGAGCGCCCTCGACCACCGCTTCGGATGGTCGCAGGTGCCACCCGCGATCTGCCTGGTCGGTGATGTCCTGGTGGCCCTGGGACTGGGGGTGGTTGGGCTGGTGATCATCCAGAACAGCTATGCGGCCTCAACCGTTCGCGTGGAGGCGGGTCAGACGGTCGTGTCCACCGGCCTTTATGGGCTGGTGCGGCACCCGATGTACACGGGCAATGTGATCATGATGCTCGGCATCCCCCTTGCCCTCGGTTCCTACTGGGGACTCGTCTTCGTCGTCCCGGGGGTAATCGTGCTCGCCTCGCGCATTCGCGACGAGGAGAAGCTGCTCCGACACGATCTGGACGGCTATCAGGAGTACACGCAGAAGGTGCGTCACCGCCTGCTGCCAGGTATGTGGTAGTCGCCGCCCCTCAGGGTCGCGCTGGAACTCCTAACTATCGCGCCAGCGCCGCATAGTCACAACTGTCACTTCTGTGTCTCGGCTGGCCGGCACCCGATGCGCATCACGCGTCGCGTCCGATAGATGCAGTGTTGAGGATGTGGCTAGACAGCGTGAACCGGGCGTCAACGCCTGGGGCGCCCGCACTGGTAGCCGCCGCCCCAGGCTTCGGTCAGCCTGAGGTCGTCGGCGCGGTATTGCAGTCGCCTACCGGGTTCGCGGCGGCAACTTCTACCACCGCGCCGACGTGCGCGCCCAGCCGCCGGCTCAAGCTCCGCACGGAGGGCGCGTCGAACACGGCGCGCACGGCCAGGTTGATCCCGAGGGCCGCGTTGATCGCGCCGGTCACCCGCATGGCGGAAAGCGAGTCGCCGCCCAGGTCGAAGAACGATGCGTCGACCCCGACGTGGTCCACTCCCAGGACCTGGGCGAAGATCGCGGCCAGCACCTGCTCGATGGGACTGGCCGGGGGACCGTCACCGGTGCCGTTTCGGGGGTGGCCGAGTCCCGACACCGCGGTGGGGGCGGGCCGCGTCAGCGCCGAGCCGTTGCCGTTGCCGTTGCCGTTGCCCGCGTGGTCTCGGTCGAGCGGACTCATCGGCGCAAGCCGTTGGGTCGGGTCGGTGGCCATGTCCGACAACAGTCGCGTGAATCGCCCGACCAACGTTTCGATGTCGGCCACGTCGAACACGTCCGCACGGAATTGGACGTGCAGGTCCAGTTCGCGGCCCGGCACGGCCTGGACCGTGAGCGGGTAATGGTAGTAGTCGCGGTTCGCGATGTTGGTGACGGCCAACCCGTCGGTGCCCGACAACGCGGCGGGGTCGGCCGGGTAGTTCTCGTAGACGAGCACGGTGTCGAACAGTCGTTGGTGTCCGGTGAGGCGGTGGATCTCACTGAGCCCCAGGTGCTGGTGCTCGAGGGTGCGGTTGTGGGCTTCCTGCAGCTGGTCGAGCAGCTCGGCGACGGTGCTGGCCGGCGTGGTGACCGCCCGCACCGGCACGGTGTTGATCAGCAGGCCCACCATCGAGTCCGCGCCGGGGACCTCGGCGGGCCGCCCCGAGACGACCGCACCGAAGGCGACGTCGCGCCGACCGGTGAGCGACATGAGCAGCTGCGCCCAGGCGGCTTGCAGCACGGTGCTGACGGTGGTGTGGCATGAGCGCGCCAGCTCGCCCACCGCCCGGGTGGTGTCCTCGGGCACGGTGAACGTGGCGACCTCTCGCCGGCCCAGCCCGAAGGGATCCGGCGGGCCCACCAGCGTCGGGGTGTCGAAGCCGGCCAACACCTCTCGCCAGACGGCGCGGGCGGCGTCCAGGTCGCGACCGGCCAGCCAGGTGGCAAACCTGCGGTACGACGCGGCGGCGGGCAACCACTGCCCGTAATAGCGGGCGAACATCTCCTGCAGCAGGATCGGCAGTGACCAACCATCGAGCACGATGTGGTGATTGGTCAGCACAAACCGGTACCGGTCTTCGGCGGTGCGGATGAGCGCGGCCCGGAAGGCCGGCTGGTCGGCCAGGTCGTAGACCGCCGCGCGCTCGGCCGCGCACACGTGCCGGATCTGCTCGTCGAGGTCCAGGTGGTTCCCACTGAGGTCGACATACCGCCAGGGGACGACCGGGTCGGCCGGGATGATCTGCACCGGCTCGTCAGACACCGCGCAGAACCGGGCGGCCAGGTTGGGATGACGGGTCACGACGGTGCGCAGGGCGTCGTGCAGGCGGTGCTGGTCCAGCCGTCCGCTCATCGTGATGTCGAGTTGCACCGCGTAGATGTCGTCGCCGCCCTCCGCGGTGCTCGCGTGGAACAACAGGCCCTGCTGCAGCGGGGTCAGCGGCAACACGTCGGCCACGCGGCATTTCCGCTGCAGGGCGTCGATCTGCTGCTGGGTCAGGCGGGCGGGCACGATGTCGGAGGGGGTCAGCCCGCCGCCGCCGGTGCGCACGTGCGCGCAGATGCCGGCCAGCGCGTCGAACCACAGCCGGCTCAGCCGGCTGACCTGGATGCGGTCCAGCGCCGAGGGGGCCCATGTCCAGCCCGCGCGCAGGCGTGGTCCGGTGTCGGTGTCCACGGTGCCGGCGTTCAGTTCCACGGTGTGCATCAGCGGCATGGGAACCGCCGCGGCGACCCCGGCGACCGACCCGCTGTCCCGGCAGATCTCCCACATGTCGCCGGATACGCCTCCCCCGGCGGCGCCCATCCGTCCGAGGTAATTGAAGCCGATCGCCGGATCGGACCCGTTCAGGTCAACCTCGTCGTTCAGGTAGCGCAACACGCCGTAGGTCAAGCCGTCCGGCAGGGCGCGGATCTGCTCCTTGGCGGCCTTGATCACCGCCCCCAGCGCGGCCTCGCCTGCCGTGACCTGCGCCCAGTCCAGGCCGCCGACGGTCAGCGCGACCGGGTACTTGGTGGTGAACCACCCCACGGTGCGCGACAGGTCGACGTCGGCGGCGAAGTCCTCGTCCTGGCGTCCGTGCCCCTCCGCGTCGATCACGATCGGCGCCGCACCGGTCCCGAGGAACTCAGCACACGCCAGGGCGAAGGCGATCAACATGATGTCGTTCACCCCGGCATGGAAGGCCGCGGGAACCTCGCCGAGCAGCATCCGGGTGGTCTCGGCGTCCAACTCCACCGACAGGTTCCCCGCGGTGGCATAGGTGTCGACCTCGGGTTGCACCGCCGCCAGCGCCGCGGGCACGGCCGTGACCTCCCGCCAGGCCTGCGCCTGCGCCACGACCTCGGGGCGGTGCGCTTGCTCGGCCAGCAGCGACGCCCAGCGCTGGAAGGACGTGCCGCCCGCCGGCAAGATCACCTGTTGCCCACCGCGATGCTGCGCCCAGGCGAGGTTGAGGTCCTCCAGCAGGATCCGCCACGACACCCCGTCGACGGCCAGGTGGTGCACGATCAGCACCAGCTGGCCGACGGCGGGCACCCACAGGGCGCTGAGCATCACCCCGCCCGCCGGGTCCAGCCGTGACCGCGCGTCCACCACCGCGGCATCCGACAACACGTCCACCGTGCGCAGGCATCGGCGGGCATCCACCGACCCCGCGTCGGGCGCGGTCAACGACCAGCCGCCGGCGCCGTCGGTGTCGTTGCTGTCGACCCGCAGTCGCAGCGTCGGATGGCGATCCAATACCGCTTGGAGCACCACCACCACGTCGGCTTCGGTGACCCCCACCGGAGCCTGCACCAATACCGTCTGGTTGAACTCGTCCGTCGGGCCCTCGACGCTGCGCAGCCAGGAGATGATCGGCGTGGCCGCCACCGGCCCGACACCCTCGTCGATCACGGTGGCCTCGGTGTCGGCCACCTCGGCCACCTGGGCCAGCCGGGCCACCGTTTGCTCGACGAAGATGTCGCGCGGCCGACACGTCAGTCCCGCGGCGCGCGCCCGCGCAACCACCTGCATCGACAGGATGCTGTCGCCACCCAGCTCGAAGAACGAGTCGTCGACCCCGACGCGCTCCAGGCCCAGCACCTGCGCGTAGATGCTGGCCAGGATCTCCTCCACCGCGTCTGTCGGGGCGCGATACCGATCCACATCCTGATACTCGGGCGCCGGAAGGGCCCGGACGTCCAGCTTGCCGTTGACCGTCAGCGGCAGCGCCTCCACCGCCACCACCGCGGCCGGCACCATGTACGACGGCAGCCGCTCGGCCAGCGCGGCCCGCAGCTCGGCCGGCTCGACGATCTCGGCGGTCCCGGTGACGTAGCCCACGAGCCGCTTGTCACCGGCGCGGTCCTCGCGGGCGATCACCACCGCCTGCCGCACGCCGTCCAGCGCGGCCAGCGCGGCTTGCACCTCGCCCAGCTCGATGCGATACCCGCGGATCTTGACCTGCTCGTCGGCACGCCCCACGTACCGCAACTCCCCGTCGGCGCCCCACCACCCGAGGTCCCCGGTTCGGTACATGCGCGCGCCCGCGCCGCCGAAGGGGCAGGCGACAAACCGCGTCGCGGTCAACCCGGACCGCCCCACGTAGCCGAGCGCCACCCCGGCCCCCGCCACGTACAGTTCGCCCACCACCCCCACCGGAACCGGCCGCAACGAGCGGTCCAGCACGAAGAACGCCAGGTGGCCCAAGGGCACCCCGATGGGGCTGACCACGCTGTCGATATCGGCGGCGACGATCTCCCGGAACGACGCGTGCACCGTCGTCTCGGTGATCCCGTACATGTTGATCAGCCGCGGCAGCACCGGGTGACGCTCCAGCCAGCCCCGCAACCGCTGCGGCTCGAGCGCCTCCCCGCCGAACACCACCGCCTCGAGCCCGAGCTGAGGCCGGGGCTCGGGGACGAGCGCATCAGCGCTCTGCAGCGCATAGAACGCCGACGGGGTCTGGCTGAGCACGGTGACCTGCTCGGCCACCAGCAAGGAGTGCAGGTCTTCGGGCGATCGGACGATCGCGTCCGGCACCACCACCAGCCGCCCGCCGTACAGCAGCGCGCCCCAGATCTCCCACACCGAGAAGTCGAACGCCAGCGAATGGCACTGCGACCACACGTGGCCCGTCAACTCCAGGTCGGCGTCCAGGGTCCGCAGCAGCCGCGTCACATTCCGGTGCGGGATCGCCACCCCCTTCGGGGTGCCCGTCGTCCCCGAGGTGTAAATGAGGTAGGCGACGTCGTCCGGACCCGGTCCACGCAGCGCGGGCTCGGCATCCACCGCACGGTCACTCGGATCGTCGACGTCAACGATCACCAGGTCGCGCCCGTCCAGCAACGGACGTAACCGGGCGGTGCTCACCGCGGCGATGGGCGCGGCGTCGGCGAGCACGAACTGCATGCGGGCCGCGGGCACCGACGGGTCGATAGGAACGTACGCCGCCCCCGTCTTGACCACCGCCACCATCGCCACGATCGCCCGCTCCGAACGCGGCAACAGCAACGCCACCCGCTGCCCCGCACCCACGCCCTCGGCGGCCAGTACGCGCGCCAACCGGTCGGCCGCTTCGTCAAGCTCCCGGTAGGTCAACGAGCGGCCCTCGCAGCGCACCGCCACCGCATCCGGGGACCGCGCCACCTGCGCGGCGAACGCGGCCGCGATCGACACCGACGCGCCCATCGGCGCGGTCAACACGTCTCGATTGCCCCAGCCCGCCAACCGGGCGTGCTCCGCGTCATCGAGCACGTCGATCGACGACAACCGCCGCCCCGCGTCGGCCGCCATGGCCGCCACCACCCGCGCCAGCCGCTCGACCATCGTCTGGACCGTGCCAGGGTCGAACACGTCGGTGCGGAACTCCACCAGCCCGCCGATCCCGGCGGGCTCCCCGGTCTCATCCCAGCGTTCCGCCAGGTTGAAGGTCAGGTCGGCGCGTGCGGTGCGGGTGTCCACCGGCAGGGGCGTGACCTGGAGATCACCCAGGGCCAGGCCGGCGGCGTCGGTGTCCTGCCAGGCGAAGTTCTGCCAGGCCAGCATCACCTGCACCAGCGGGTGATGGGTCAGGCTGCGATTCGGGTTGAGCCGCTCAACCAATACCTCGAAAGGCACGTCCTGGTGCTCGTAGGCGGCCAGGCTGCGGCGGCGCACCTGGCCCAGCAGGTCGGCGACGAGGGGGTCACCGGCGAGGTCGACTCGCAGCACCAGGGTGTTGACGAAGAAACCGACCATCTTCTCCAGGGCGGGGTCACCGCGCCCGGCGATCGGGAAGCCCACCGCCACATCGGAATTCGCGCTGAGCTTGCCCATGAGCACCGCCAGGGCGGCTTGGACGACCATGAAGCTGGTCGCGTTGTGCTCGCGGGCCACCCGGGCCACCTGCTGCTGCACCTCGGCCGGCCAGTTCACCTCCACCGTGGCGCCGCGGTAGTCGGCGACCGGAGGGTACGGCCGATCGGTGGGCAGCTGCAGGTGCTCGGGCATCCCGGCCAGGGCTTGTTCCCAGTAGCCCAGCTGCCCGGCGATGCGGCTGTGGCTGTCGCTCAGCTCCCCCAGCTGATCGCGCTGCCACAGCGTGTAATCCACGTACTGCACCGCCAGGTCGGCCCAATCCGGGGCCCGCCCCGCGCACCGGCTGACGTAGGCAGTCCCCAGGTCGTTGACCAGCGGGGCGATCGACCAACCGTCGGCGGCGATGTGGTGCACCACCGACACGTACACGTACTCCGCATCGGCGACGCGGAAAAGCGTTGCCCGCATGGGTATTTCGGTGGCCAGGTCGAACGGGTGCCGCACCACCGCGTCGATGGCCTCCGCCAGCCGCTCCTCCGACCAGCCGCTGGCATCGACGATTTCCCAGCCGAAGTGCGCCTCGTCGGCGGGCACCACCAACTGCCGCGGAATTCCGTCCACCGACGGAAACAGCGTGCGCAGGCTCTCCTGGCGGCCCACCACATCGGCCAGCGCCGCCCCCAGGGCGTCGGCATCGAGGTGCCCACGCAACCGCAACGCCACCGGCAGGTTGTAGATCGGCGACGGGCCCTGGAACTGGTCGATGAACCACAACCGGCTCTGGGCGAACGACAACGGCACCACCGCGGGGCGCTCGCCGGCCGCCAACGGCTGCAACCGATCCTCGTCTCCGCCGATGCGGGGCGCGAGCTGGGCCACCGTGGGCGCCTCGAAGATGACACGCACCGAAAGCCCGGCGTCCAGGGCGGTGTTGACCGCGGCGATCAGTCGCATCGCCGACAGCGAATCCCCACCCAGGTCGAAGAACGAGTCGTCCACGCCCACCCGCTCGACGCCCAGCACCTGGGCGTAAATGCCGATAAGGATCTCCTCGGTGAGGGTGGCCGGGGCGCGATATTGCCGGTTGTCGTGGTACTCCGGTGCCGGCAGGGCCCGTTTGTCGAGCTTGCCGTTGACCGTCAGCGGCAGCGCCTCCAACGCCACCACCGCGGCGGGCACCATGTACGCCGGCAGCCGCTCGGCCAGCGCGGCGCGCGTTGAGACGGGATCCACGGTTCCGGTGACGTAGCCGACCAGGCGCTTGTCGCCCGGGCGGTCCTCGCGGGCGACGACCACCGCCTGTTGCACCCCGTCCAGCCCGGCCAGCGCCGCCTGCACCTCGCCCAGCTCGATGCGGTACCCGCGGATCTTGACCTGCTCGTCGGCGCGCCCCAGGTACTGCAGCTGCCCATCCGGGCGCCACCGCACCAGGTCCCCGGTGCGATACATGCGCGCCCCGGACCCCCCGAACGGGCAGGCCACGAACCGCGACGCGGTGAGGCCGGTCCGGCCGACATATCCGACGCCCACGCCGCGGCCGGCCACGTACAACTCGCCGACCACGCCCGTCGGCACCGGCTGTAACCGCTCGTCGAGCACGAACAACGCCGTCGTCTCGACCGGCGAGCCGATGGGCGCGACACCGCCCTCGATCGGCTCGGTGTCTCGCAACGGCGCGCTCATCGACGCGTACACCGTGGCCTCGGTGGGGCCGTAGGCGTTGATCACCACCCGCCCGGGGGCCCATTGCTCGACCACCTCCGCCGAGCACGCCTCGCCGCCGAGCAGCAACGCCACCGACTCCAGCCCCTGCGGGCGCAGCGCGCTCACCGCCGACGGTGTCTGGGTGAGCACGTTCACCCGTTCCCGGGTCAGCAGATCGTGGAAGTCGTCCGGCGAGCGGACGACGGGGTCGGGGACCACCACCAGCCGCCCCCCACCCAGCAGCGCGGCCCAGATCTCCCACACCGAGAAGTCGAACGCGTACGAGTGGCACTGGGTCCACACTTGCGCCGTCGGCAGATCCGCGGGCGTGGACTCCGCCAGGTGGGCGAGGTTGTGGTGGGCGATCGCCACCCCTTTGGGAGTCCCGGTGGTGCCGGAGGTGTAAATGATGTACGCGATGTCACCGGGGTCCGCCGCCGGCATTGCGGCGGTGGGTTGGTCATCGACAGCGAGATCCCAGAGATCTTCGATGTCGACGACGACCAGGCCGCGTTCGTCCAACAGCGGACGCAACCCGGCGGTGCTCACCGCGGCGATCGGCGCGGCGTCGTCGAGCATGAACTGGATGCGGGCCGTCGGCAGCGCCGGGTCGATCGCGAGGTATGCCGCCCCGGTTTTCAGCGCCGCCAGCATGGCGACGACGGCCTCGGCCGAGCGCTCCAGCAGCAACGCCACCCGCGCACCGCGGCCGACACCCGACCCGGACAGCACCCGCGCCAACCGGGTGGCGGTCTCGTCCAGTTCCCGGTAGGTGATCGACCGGTCCGCAAAGGTCAGCGCCACCGCCTCCGGGGCCCGGGCGACCTGGGCTTCGAGCAATGCCGGGATCGACGCCGCGGGCGGGGGGGTCTGGGTCAATAGCGCCCTGTTGCCCAGCTCGTCCAGGCGGGCGCGCTCGGCCGGGTCGAGCACATCGATTGACGACAGCCGACGGCGGGGGTCGGCGGTCATTGCCACCAGCACCCGCTCGAATCGCGCGATCAATGTTTCGATTCCGGCCGCGTCGAACACGTCGGTGCGGAACTCCACCGCCCCGCCGATCCCGGCGGGCTCACCGGCGTCGCTCCAGCGTTCGGCCAGGGATATCGACAGGTCCATGCGCGCGGTGCGGGTGTCGAGGGGCAGCTGGGTGACTTGCAGGTCACCCAGGGCCTGCCCGATGGCCGGATCCATGGGGCCGTTGGCCTGCCAGTTCTGCCAGGCCAGCATCACTTGCACCAGCGGGTGATGGGTCAGGCTTCGGGTGGGGTTGAGCCGCTCCACCAGCACTTCGAAGGGCACGTCCTGGTTTTCGTAGGCGGCCAGGCTGCGTCCCCGCACCTGGCCGAGCAGGTCGGCGACGGTGGGGTCACCGGTCAGGTCCGCCCTCAGCACCAGGGTGTTGACGAAGAAGCCCACCAGTTCGTCCAGGGCGGGATCGCGGCGCCCGGCGATCGGGAAGCCCACCGCCACATCAGAACTCGCGCTCAGCTTGCCCAGCAGCACCGCCAGGGCGGCCTGCACGACCATGAAGCTGGTCGCATTGTGCTCGCGGGCCACCCGGGCGACCTGCTGCTGCAACTCGGCAGGCCACGCCACCGCCACAGTGGCGCCGCGGTAGTCGGCGACCGGCGGGTACGGCCGATCGGTGGGCAGCTGCAGGTGCTCGGGCATCCCGGCCAGCGCACCCTCCCAGTAGCCCACCTGGGCGGCGATGCGGCTGCCGCTGTCGCTGAGCTCGCCCAGCTGATCGCGCTGCCACAGCGTGTAGTCGACGTACTGCACCGCCAGATCGGCCCAATCCGGGGCCCGCCCCGCACACCGGCTGAGATATGCGACTCCCGTGTCACGCACCAGCGGGGTGATCGACCAGCCGTCGGCGGCGATGTGGTGCATGACGGCCACATAGATGTGTTCGTCGTCGCCGACGCGGAAAAGCCTTGCCTGCAGCGGGATCTCGGTTGCGAGATCGAAGGTGTGACGCACCACCGCGTCGATGGCCTCGGCGAGCCGGTCCTCCGGCCAGCCGGTGGCATCGACGATCTCCCAGCCGAAGTCGGCCCGCTCGGCCGGCACCACCAGCTGCCGCGGAATCCCGTCGACCGACGGGAACAGCGTGCGCAGCGCCTCCTGGCGACCCACCACATCGGCCAGCGCCGCACCCAACGCCTCGGCGTCGAGGTGCCCGCGCAACCGCAAGGCCACCGGCAGGTTGTAGATCGGCGACGGGCCCTGGAACTGGTCGATGAACCACAACCGGTTCTGGGCAAACGACAACGGCACCACCTCGGGCCGCTCGCCGGCCACCAACGGCTCGAGCCGGCCCTCGTCGCCACCGACGCGGGTCGCCAACTGGGCAACCGCGGGCGCCTCGAACACCGCGCGCACCGAAAGCCCGGCGTCCAGGGCGGCGTTGACCGCGGCGATCAGCCGCATCGCCGACAGCGAATCCCCACCCAGGTCGAAGAACGAGTCGTCCACGCCCACCCGCTCGACGCCCAGCACCTGCGCATAGACGCCGGCCAGCAGTTCCTCGACGGCGTTGGCCGGCGCGCGGTAGTGGTCGCCGTCCTGGTACTTCGGAGCCGGTAGGGCGCGCCGGTCGAGTTTGCCGTTGACGGTCAGCGGCAGCGCCTCCACCGCCATCACCGCGGCCGGCACCATGTACGCCGGGAGCCGCTCGGCCAGCGCGGCGCGCAGCTTGGCCGGCTCGGCGGTACCCGTGACATAGCCGACCAGGCGCTTGTCGCCGGGGCGGTCCTCGCGGACGATCACCACCGCCTGCTCGACCCCGTCCAGCCCCGCCAGCGCCGCCTGGATTTCGCCGAGTTCGATGCGGTAGCCGCGGATCTTGACCTGTTCGTCGACACGGCCCATATACCGCAGCTGCCCGTCGGCGCCCCACCGCACCAGGTCCCCGGTGCGGTACATGCGCGCCCCGGGCTCCCCGAACGGACATGCCACGAATCGCGACGCGCTCAATCCGGCCCGGCCGACGTAGCCGTCCGCCACTCCGGCGCCGGCCACGTACAACTCCCCCACCACACCGACCGGGACGGCCCGCAACCACCTGTCGAGCACGAAGAAGCCCAGGTGGTCCAGCGGCACCCCGACGGGGCTGACGGTGGTGTCGACATCCTCGGCGACGATCTCCCGGAACGACGCGTGCACCGTCGTCTCGGTGATGCCATACATGTTGATCAGCCGCGGCAGACCCGGGTGATGGTCCAGCCACGTCCGCAGCCGCTGCGGTTCCAGCGCTTCGCCGCCGAACACCACGGCGTGCAGCTTGAGCTGGGCGCCCAACTCGGGTTGCGACGCATCCGCGGTCTGCAGCGCATAGAAGGCCGACGGGGTCTGGCTCAGCACACCGACCTGCTCGGCAACCAACAGCGCGAGCAGGTCTTCCGGCGAGCGCACCACCGGGTCGGGCACCACGACCAGCCGCCCGCCGTAGAGCAGCGCCCCCCAGATCTCCCACACCGAGAAGTCGAACGCCAGCGAGTGGCACTGGGTCCACACCTGGCCGGCCAACTCCATGTCGTCGTCCAGGGTCTCCAGCAGCCGGATCACGTTCCGGTGGGGGATGGCTACGCCCTTGGGGGTCCCGGTGGTGCCCGAGGTGTAGATGAGGTAGGCGATGTCGTCGGGGGCCGGTCCCGGCGGCGCGGTGCTGGGCTGGTCACCGACCGCGGGGTCGTCGACGTCGACGACCAGCAGATCGCGTCCGGCGAGCCGGTCGGCCAGCCCGGCGGTAGTGACGGCGGCGATCGGCGCGGCGTCGTCGAGCACGAACTGCATCCGCGCCGTCGGCACGGCCGGGTCGATCGGCACATACGCCGCCCCCGTTTTGACCACCGCCAGCATCGCGACGATCGCCTCGGAGGAGCGCGGCAACAGCAGCGCCACCCGCTGCCCCGGGCCAACACCCCGGCCGGCCAACAGATGCGCCAACCGGTTCGCCGCCTCGTCGAGTGCCCGGTAGGTCACCGACGCGCCTTCGCAGGTCACCGCCACCGCGTCGGGTGTGCGCACGGCCTGCGCGGCGAACGCCGCCGCAATCGAGCCCGGCGCGCTCACCGGCTGCGTCAACGCCGCCCGATTGCCCCACCGCTCCAGCCGGGCGTGCTCGGCCTCGTCCAACACGTCGATCGACGACAGCCGCCGGGCCGGATCGGCGGTCATCGCCACCATCACGCTTTCGAACCGCTCGACCAGCGCCTGGATGGTGTCGGCGTCGAACACGTCGGTGTCGAATTCGACGCGCAGAGCCAGTCCGCTGCCCGGCATCGCCTGGATCGCGAGCGGGTAGTGGTTGTACTCGCGGTGGGTGAAGTCGGTGATGGCCAACCCGTCCTCGCCCGAGAACGCGGCGGTGTCGAGCGGGTAGTTCTCGTAGACGAAGAAGGTGTCGAACAGGTGGTCCTGGCCGGCGACCCGGTGGATCTCGCTGAGCGCCAGATGCTGGTGGTCGAGGGTGTGGTTGTGCGCGCTGCGCAGCTGATCGAGCAGATCGGTGGTGGTTGTTGCCGCCGAGATGCTCGCCCGCACCGGCACCGTGTTGATGAACAGGCCCACCATCGTGTCCGCGCCGACCACCTCGGCGGGCCTGCCGGACACCGTCGTGCCGAACGCGACATCACGCTGACCGGTCAGCCACATCAGCAGCTGCGCGAAGGCGGCCTGCAGCACGGTGCTGACGGTGGTCTGGTGGGCGCGCGCCAACTCGTTGAGGGCTCGCGTGGTCTGCTCGGGGACCCGGAACGATGCGACGCCTCGCGGTCCCAGGCCCAGCCGGCCGGCCGGACCGACCAATGTCGGGTTCTCGAAGCCGGACAGCACCTCACCCCACGCCGCCCGGGCGGCATCGAGGTCGCGGCCGGCGAGCCAGGTGATGAACCTGCGATACGGGACCGCCGCCGGCAGCCACTGCCCGCAGTAGCTGGCAAACATTTCGCCCAGCAGGATCGGCAGCGACCAGCCGTCCAGCACAAGGTGGTGGTTGGTCAGCACCAGCCGGTGGTGATCCTCTGCGATGCGGATCAGCACCGCCCGGAACGCCGCCTGCTGGGCGATGTCGCAGACCGCGGCTCGTTCGGCCGCACAGACTTGCTGGAGCCGGGCGTCCAGCTCATCGGGGCCTTCCCCGCTCAGGTCGACATAGCTCCAGGGCACCACGGGGTCGGCCGGAATGACCTGCATCGGCACGTCGAATTTTCCGGAGAATCGCGCCGCCAGGTTGGGGTGCCGGGTGACCACCGCCTGCACGGCGTCGTGCAGGCGGTGCTGATCGAGCCGGCCGCTCAACGCGATGCCGAGCTGGACCGCATACACGTCGTCGCCACCCTGCGCGGCGCTGGCGTGAAACAGCAGCCCCTGCTGCAGGGGGGTTAACGGCAGGACGTCAGCTATCCGCATACTGCCGCGCAAGCTCGTCGATCTGCTGCTGGCTCAGGCCGACAGCGATATCGGACGGAGTCAACCCGCCCCCACCCGCTCGCACGTGCGCGCAGATGCCGGCCAGGGCGTCGAACCACAACCGGTTGAGCCGGCTGACCTGGGCTTCATTCAGCGCCGACGGCGCCCACGTCCAACCGGCGCGCAACCGCGGGCCGGCGTCGGTGTCCACGGTGCCGGCGTTGAGCTCCACGGTGTGCATCAGCGGCATGGGGATGGCCGCGGCAACGCCGGTCACCGTCCAGCCGTCCTGGCGGATCTCCCAGGCGTCACCGGAGATCTCGGCCTGCGCCGCACCCAGGCGCCCGAGATAGTTGAAGCCGATCGGCGGATCGGATTCCGCCACGTCGGCGTCGGGGTTCAGGTAACGCAGCAAACCGTAGTCGAGGCCGTCGGGCAGTGCCCGGAGCTGCTCCTTGGCGTCCTTGATCGCCGCCCCCAGCGCCGGCCCGCCCGCGGTGACCTGCGCCCAGTCCAGTCCGCCGACGTGCAGAGCCACGGGGTATTTCGTGGTGAACCAGCCCACGGTGCGCGACAGGTCAACGTGCTCGTCGGGGGCGGCCAACTCCTCTTCGCGCCCGTGGCCCTCCACATCGATGCCGATGGGCGCCCCGCCGGTACCGAGAAACTCCGTCAGCGCCAGCGCGAACGCGATCAACAGGATGTCGTGAATGCCGGCATGGAACGCGGCCGGCACCTCCCCGAGCAGCTGGCGGGTGGTCTCGGCATCCAGCTCCGCCGACAAGCTCCCGGCGGTGGCAAACGTATCCGCCTCGGGGCGCACCGCCGGCAGCGCCGCAGGCACCGTCGCGACCTGGCGCCACACCTGCGCCTGCTCGACGACGTCCGGGCGGCGCGCACGCTCCGCCAGCAACGACGCCCACCGCGCGAACGACGTCCCTCCCGCCGGCAACACCACCTGCTGACCGGCGTGATGCTGAGCCCACGCAATGTTGAGGTCTTCGAGCAGGACCCGCCACGACATGCCGTCGACGGCCAGGTGGTGAACGACCAGCACCAACTGACCGGTGGGCGCCACCCACAGCGCGCTGAGCATGTTCCCGGCCGCGGGATTCAGCCGCGACCGCGCCTCGATCACCGCCTCGTCCGAGAGCACCTGCACCGCGCGCAGGCACGCGCGCGCGTCGACCGACCCCGCCTCGGGCACCGTCAACGACCAGCACCCGGCGTCGCCTGTGTTGTTGCCGTCGACCCGCAGCCGCAGCATGGCATGCCGATCCAGCACGGCCTGCAGGACGGCCACCACGTCGGCCTCGGTCACTCCCACGGGGGCCTGCACCAGCACCGTCTGGTTGAACTGATCGACCGGCCCCTCGACGCCGTGCAACCAGTGCATGATCGGCGTCGCGACCACCTGGCCGAGGCCCTCATCGCTCGTATCGGGCTCACCGGTGGCCACCCCGGCCACCCGCGCCAGGCGGGCGACGGTTTGCTCGACGAAGACATCGCGTGGCCGGCACAGCACCCCGGCGGCACGCGCGCGGGCCACCACCTGCATCGACAGGATGCTGTCCCCGCCCAGCTCGAAGAACGACTCGTCGACGCCGACGCGCTCGAGCCCGAGGACCTGGGCGTAGATGTCGGCCAGGATCTCCTCGACGGCGTCCGTCGGGGCCCGGTAGCGATCGACGTCCTGATACTCCGGGGCGGGCAGCGCCCGCTTGTCGAGTTTGCCGTTGACCGTCAGCGGCAGCGCATCGATCACCACGATCGCGCCCGGCACCATGTAGGTCGGCAACCGCTCGCCCAGCGCGGCGCGCACCTTGGCCGGCTCGGCGGTCCCGGTGACGTAACCCACGAGGCGCTTGTCGCCGGGGCGATCCTCGCGGACGATCACCACCGCCTGCTCGACCCCGTCCAGCCCGGCCAACGCGGCCTGGACTTCGCCCAGTTCGATGCGGAACCCGCGGATCTTGACCTGATCGTCGGCACGCCCCACATAGCGCAACTGCCCGTCGGCGCCCCACCACGCCAGGTCCCCGGTGCGATACATGCGCGCCCCGGGCCCGCCATACGGACACGCCACGAACCGCGTCGCCGACAGACCGGGCCGCCGCCAGTACCCGGCGCCGGCGCCCTCGCCGGCCACGTACAGCTCCCCCACCACCCCGGCGGGCACCGGCCGCAACCACCCGTCGAGGACGAAGAAGGCGAGATGGGCCATCGGCACCCCGACGGGGCTGACGATGCTGTCCACGTCGGCGGGGAGGATCTCGCGGAAGGAGGCGTGCACCGTCGTCTCGGTGGTGCCGTACAAGTTGAGCAGCCGCGGCGATTCCGGGTGGTTTTCCAGCCACGTCCGCAGGCGGTGAGGTTCGAGTGCCTCCCCGGCGAAGATGACCGCCTGAAGGTCGAGCTGACCGCCGAGCAGCGCGTCCGCGGTCTGCAGCGCGTAGAACGCCGACGGGGTCTGGCTGAGGACGCCGACCTGCTCCCTGGCCAACAGCGCATGGAAGTCTTCGGGCGAACGCGCCACCGACTCGGGCACCACCACCAGGCGGCCACCGGACAGCAGCGCACCCCAGATCTCGCACACCGAGACGTCGAAGGCCAGCGAATGCCACTGCGACCACGCCTGCCCCGGCGCCAGCTCGACGTCCAGCGACTCCAGCAGCCGGATCACGTTGCGGTGGGTGATGGCCACCCCCTTGGGGACGCCAGTCGTCCCCGAGGTGTAGATGAGGTAGGCGATGTTGTCCGCGTCCGGCGCCGGCAGCGGGGTGCTGGACCGGCCGTCGGCGTCCCTCAGGTCGTCCCCCAGGTCCTCGATGTCGATGACCAGCAGGTCGCGCCCGCCCAGCCGGTCGGCCAGCGCCTTGGTGCTGATCGCCGCGACGGGTTCGGCGTCGTCAAGCATGAACGCGATCCGGGCGGCCGGCACCGCCGGATCGATCGGCACATACGCCGCCCCGGTCTTGAGCACCGCCAGCATCGCCACGATCGCCTGGGCCGAGCGCTCGAACATCAGCGCCACCCGCTGCCCCGCGCCCACCCCGTGGCCGGCCAGCAGATGCGCCAACCGGTCGGCGGCCTCCTCGACCTCCCGATAGGTCCACGAACCCCCCGGGCACGTGATCGCGACCGCCTCCGGGGCGACAGCGACCTGCGCGGCGAACAACACCGGAATGGACGCCGGCGCGGTCACCGGCTGGGTCAATACCGCCCGGTTGGCCCACCCGTCCAGCGCGACGAGCTCAGGCTCGTCGAGCACATCCATCGACGACAACGGCCGCCCGGGATCGGCCGCCATCGCCGCGAACAGCCGCTCCAACCGTCTCGCCAAATCGGGGACGTCGAAATTCGACAACGGGCCGCCGTCACCCGCCGTGCTGAGGAAAAGCTGGTCGCCGGCGCCGGAGAAGATCAGCGCGAAGGCGCCCACCTGGACGGGATTGGTGAACGACGCCGACGCCGCGACACCGGCGAAATCCATCGTCATTTTGGACGGCATGAAATTGACGCTCACCCGATCGGGGAGCGGCCCTGCTTTGCGTTCCAGGGCGCGCACCGGGAACCGCTGATGTTCCAGCGTTTCCCGTATTCGGGTGTCGACGTGCTGACAGAAGTCGGCAACCGTGGATCCCGGTGCGAGCTTCAGCACGAGCGGCACCACTCCGGAAACCATTCCGGGGACCGTCCTGGACTCGGTGCGCACTCGCCTGTTGACCGGGAAGTCGAGCACCACGTCGGAGCCCTCGGCCCACCAGCCACGCACCAGCAGCGCGCACGCCGCGGTGATGACCGACGAGCGGGGGACGTTCCAGTGCTGGGACAGCTCTTGAACGCGCCGAAGGACGGCCGGGTCCAGTCGAACCGGCGCGGAAGGCTCGGCGGACCCCTGGTCGCCCGCGGCCTGGGGCAACCGGTGACCCGGTCCACTTTCCGGGGGAAGGTTTCTGGTCCAGTACGCCTCGTCGTCCCGGTAATCGGTGGACGCCTCGTATTCGGACTCGCAGCTGACCAGGTCCCGCAGCGAGCCGAAGAAGGCCGGAGGAATGGGTGCGTCAGAAGCGATCGCGGCGTAAACAGTTGCAATCCGATTAGCGATAAGGGTGATTCCGGATCCGTCGATGATCATGTGGTGAAAACACCCGAACAGGTAAAACTCGTCGGACCACGTTTGGAACAGCGCGAACTTGAACAGTGGGCCGGCCGACGGCAGCGGCGTGTTCTGAATCGACAATGCGATACGCCGGGCCTCCTGCACCGGATGGCGCGAGTCGCTCAGGTCGTAGAAGTCCACCTCGATGCTCGGGTCATCGATCGGCCGCTGGAAGACCTGCCCGTCGACCTCGAAGATGGCGGCCCTGGCCGGTTCGGCCTCCTGCATGACGTGACGGATCGCCCGGCCGAGCAGCTCGCGGTCCACCGCGCCGTCGAATCGCACGAGGACGCCCAGCTGCCACTCCGTACCCGAGTGACCCGTTTCCTGCGCAAGCCAAATATCAAGCTGCCCTCGCGTCAGCGGGAGCGCCCGGTCATCAAGTTCCATTTGGTTACCTAACTCAATGCCCTGATCAGTGCCCCTGTCCCGCGGCCAACCTTTCGCGCAAGCTCTTCGGCCGTATATCGGTCCAGTGCTGCTCGATGTAATCCAGACACGCTGCGCGGTCCGCTTCCCCGTACACCACCCGCCAGCCGGCTGGAACATCGGCGAAGGCGGGCCACAGACTGTGCTGCTCCTCGTCGTTGACCAAGACGAAGAAACTGCCGTCGTCGTCGTCGAACGGATTGATGCTCACCGAGTCTCCAGACATCTACTGAACATGGGTATAACAAGTTCTAAACCTTACTGGAGGCCAAGAGAAGTTGTCTCGGTCTTGTTGGAATTCGAACGGGCGGCCCCTCGCGTATTGGACGGGCCGACGGTAGGTCACACTCTCGAGGCGTGTGGCCATTTTTTGGAAGCCCACTGCGGCATTTCGCCGTGCGCCGTCGCGATGCCGCTCGGCTGCGCTCGGCCGAAACAGCACTTTCTGTCAGTTTCCTGGCAAGGTCCGGCAAGCGGCCGATTCGCCGATGCCGGTTGTCCTGGCGGCTCCGTGGTCCATAATCAACGCCAGAGCGCTGGTGGCCGCGGTGCGTCGTCGCCGAATCCCTGTCCCAGATCGGCTCGACCCGAACTGACTCGGCGCATTCGAGGAAGGCATTAGGTTGCGAACGATGGGTTCAGCAAACTTGATTGGGAAGGCATAAATGGTTGATCAAGGCGGATCTTCAGTCGACGCGGGTGCTGCGGACAGTGCACAAGTCGCGATGTCGGCGCACTTGGCCGACGACCTGCTCGCCACGACCCCCGAGGGATGGCGCAGCTTCTACAACCAGCTGAGCCAGCGCCTGGAGGACGTCGGCGTGGCCAACGTTTCGTTCTTCCTCAATTACGGATACCTGCCGATCGATTCCAACAACGAGGCGGCGTTCAGCATTCGCGAGGGAACCTTCAACGTCAACTCGGTCCGGCTGGTGCTCGAGCTCGTCGGATCGCTGGACCTGAATGACCGCACGATTGTCGACATCGGCTGTGGCCGCGGCGGCAACACCGCGATTGTCGCGGAGAAGTTCAACGCCGACGTGATCGGCATCGATATGTCCTCGGAAGCGATCGCGTTTTGCCGCAAGACACACACCAGCAATCCGATCGACTTCAGGGTCGGCAACGCGCTGGACATTCCGCTGGCCGATGACTCCTGTGATGCCATCATCAATGTGGAGTCGTCGCATTCCTACGGCAATCTGCCGAAATTCCTGAGTCAAGTGGGCAGGATCTGCCGCCCCGGTGGATGGTTCCTGCATACCGACTTCCTGAGTCCCGAGGATTGGGACTTGGTCAGGTCACGTCTGAAGCGCTTGGGCTTCGTCACCGAAAACGACCGGGACATCACCGGCAATGTGCTGGCTTCGCGCGATCAGGCAAGCAACACCTGGGCTCAGGTGTACGGCGACGGAAATGCTCGGGTGGCCAATTTCCTTGCGCTACCCGGCTCGGCTATTTACGAGCAGATGCGGGCGGGCTTGTTGGAGTACCGGATTCTGAGATCCCAGCTGCGCACCTAGTCCGCACAGGCGGGCGTGACCGCGGCTTGCCCGGGTATCACCGACAGCCGAGTAGGACTCGACGGCATGGCCAACAGGGGCGCATGGTGCTGCGCCACCGACCGATAGGCGAGTCTCATATGCGATATCGCCGGTGACATCACACATGCCAATCGCTTCATCATCGGCTCACCGTACCGATGTGGCAGCGGTGACTGCTGATGCCGCGATGCCGGCTCCCTGGATCAGTGCGCGGACTCGGACGCCCCGACGGGTCCCGAGCCGTTGGTCTGCGCGACCGACTCCGGCACCTGAGCGGCCAGGTACTCGGCGAGCGACCCGATCGTCGGGTAGTCGAAGACCGCGGTGGCGCTGATCGTGAACGCGCCGCCGAACTGCGGGAGCAGCCGGTTGCTGAATTCGACCGCCATCAGTGAATCCGTACCCAACTCCAGGAACCGGCTGGATGCGGCCGGCGGCTGCGCGAGCCGCAGGAAGTTCTGCACCTCGTGCCGCAGGTATTCGGTGAGGAAACTGCCGCGCTCGGCCTCGGGCACCTCGTGCAGTTGCCGCAGCAACTCGCTGTCACCCCGCGTCGCCGCGACGGCGCTCGGCAACACGTGGGCGAGCAGAGTCGGGCGTGAGGCGCCCAGCCCGCCCGCGGCGCGCTGCCAATTGGCCTTGATGACGGTTGCCTGCCCGGTCCCGTTGGCGACGACCTCGACGAGCGCGCTGAGGGCCGCCGCGGGGTCCAGCGGAATCAGCCCTTGCGCGCTGAGGTTGGCGCGCGCGGCGTGCGAGGTGGCCATGCCGCCCTTCGCCCAGGGACCCCAGTTGATGCCGGTTGCCGGCAGGCCTTGCGCCTGGCGCTCCGCGGCGAGTCCGTCGAGCAACGCGTTCGCGGCGGCGTAGTTGGCCTGGCCGGGTGAACCGAGCACGCTGGCGGCCGACGAGTACAGGATGAAGAAGTCGAGGTCGTCGTCCTTCGTCAACCGGTCCAGGTAGCGGGCGCCGAACGCCTTGGGCGCCAGCGTCGTCCGGAAATGTTCCGAATTCTGCTGGGTCAGTAGCGCGTCGTCGAGCACGCCCGCCGCGTGGACCACCCCCGCGAGCGGAGGCAACTCCGCCCGGATCCGCTCCAGCAGCTTTTCGACCTGAGCCTCGTCGCCGACGTCGGCCGCGAAGGTGTGAATGCGGCACCGGTGGCGCTCGGCGATGTCGTCGATCGTTCGTTGCGCCTCCGCATCGGGCATGCGCCGGCTGGTCAGCACGATGTCACCCGCCCCGAGTTGGGCCAGATGTGCCGCCGTGAACAGACCCAGGGCGCCGACGCCGCCGGTGATCAGGTAGCTGCGATCGCCGCGCGGCTGCAAGGGTTTCGGCATCTGCAGCACGATCTTGCCGATGTGCCTCGCCTGCTGCATGCGGCGGAACGCGGTCTTGGCCTCCGTCACCGGGTACACCTCGGCGGCGATCGGCGCGAGCTCGCCCCGGGCCATGCTGTCGGCCAGCTCGGCCAGCAACTTGCCCACCCGCTCGGGTTCCTGCTCGATGCACGCGTCCAGCGCGATGATCTCGTAGGAGATGTCGGGGCGTGCCGCCGCCATCTGCTCGCGAGTCCAGATGTCCCGCTTGGCGATCTCGGCGAAGCGGCCGCCCTGCGCGGTCGCCCGCACGGTCGCTTCGATGAAGCCCTCGTTGGTCAGGCTGTTGAGCACCACGTCCACGCCGGCACCGCCGGTGTCGGCGAGGATCTGATCCGCGAAATCGGTACTGCGCGAGTCGTAGACGTGTTCGACACCCAGCTCGCGCAGTGTCGCGCGCTTGTAGGTGCTGGCGGTGGCGAACACGGTCGCGCCGCGTTGCTTCGCGATCTGAATGGCGGCCAGACCGACGCCGCCACTGGCGGCGTGGATGAGCACCCGATCACCGGGACCGACCTCGGCCCAGTCGAACGCCAGTCGGGTCGTCAGCGCCCCGGCGGGAATGGTCGCGGCGCCCACCGCGCTGACCCCGCTCGGCACCGGCGAGAGGAACTGGGCCGGCACGTTGACCCGCGTGGCGAACGACCCCGGCATGAAGCCGAAGACGCGCTGGCCCACCTCGAAGCCGGTGACGCCCGCACCCAACTCCGTGACGATGCCGGAGAGGTCGCCACCACCGATCTGGCCCGGGTCGCCCGGGTACAGGCCGAGGACGTTCAGCACGTCGCGGAAGTTCAGGCCCGCGGCCTCCACCCGGATCTGCACCTGGCCCGCGTCCGGCGGCGCCACGTGCATCTCGTTGAGACGGAGGTTGTCGATCGCGCCGCGTTCGGTCGGCGCCAGGAAGTAATCGGTGGACCGGGGAATGGCGAGGAGACCGCTGCGCGCCCACGGCAAGAGCCGTGGCACCAGGTGCTTCCCTTGTCGCAGGGCTATCTCGGGCTCCTCGACCGGCGCGCGAAGCAGGCCGGCCAGCGACGGCAGGGCGTCCTCGAATCCGTCGGAGTCGACCAGCCTGCAGCGCAGGCTCGGCTGCTCGGTGATGACGGTGCGTCCGAAGCCCCACAGCGCCGACTGCGCCGGGTCGACGGGCTCGCCGGACTCGGTCGCCACGGCCCGTTCGGTGACGATCCACAGTCCGCCGGGGAGTTTGAGATCTTGCTGCGCCAGCAGCGTTTGCGTGACGGTGAGCAACTGGTCGATCTCGGCTTCCACCCGCGCGGCGAATTCAGCGCTCGACTCTTCCGCGCCCGGTCGCGTCGCGCTGCGCCAGACGACCCCGGACACCGGCGCGCCCCGCTCCTGAGCCTGAGCCAGCAGCCGCTGCCAGGACTCCGCGTCCGCGCGTGCGGTCCACCGCAACCGAACCCGGCAGGCCGGCCGCCAGCTCTTCGGATCCGGCGATCAGCCAGGTGCCGTCGCCGCTCCCGGCGGCCCCGCAAGCGTCGGCGGCTGCACCTCCTCCCAGCCCAGGGTGTAGAGGTTGCGGGTGGCGTCGCCGCCCAGCCCGCGCAGCAACGCCTCCCGGGGAGCACGCTTGACCGCGAACTCGCGGATTCCGCCCAGCAGGTGACCGTCGCGGTCCACGAAATCGAGGTCGAAGACCTGGGTTTCGCTCTCCGGACTCCCCGACTGCCACCGGGCGCGGCAGTAGAACCGCCGCGGCAGCTTCTCCCGCAGCTCCACCCGCCCGTACCGCAGCGGCAAGAACAGATCGGGCAGGCCTTCTTCGGTCCCCGCGAGGATGGCCGGGAAGGCCGGGAAGGCAACCCCGGTGCACAGGTCCAGCAGCACCGGATGAACCGGCTCGCTACCGAGCTGTTCGGCCAACTCCTCGCCGATGGCGACGTCGCCGACCGCCTCGCCGTCCCCGGCCCACAGCGATTTCAGCGACGTGGACCAGGTGGGACCCCAGGTGAGTTCCATGTCGGAGAAGGTGTCGAACAGTTGCTGCGGACGCATCCGGCCCAACCGCTCGCACGCGGCGTCGATGGACTCCGCCGAGTCCGGCGCCAGTTCCTCGTCGGCACCCGTGACGATCCGGCCGTCGGCGTTCAACGACCACTCGGAGTCGCGGTCGCCGAACGGGCGGCTGTGCACCTGGAAGGTCCAGCCGCCACCGCCCTCCAGCGGATGCAACGTCAGCTGCACCTCGCGGGAAGCCTTCTCCGGCAGGATGATCGGCTCGTAGAAGAAGACGTCGCGCGCCTGCGCCGGCACGCCGGCCGCGGCAAGGGCCATCGCCGCGTAGGTCGCGCCGGGAACGACAACCGTGCCGTAGATGACGTGATGTGACAGCCACGGCTGCGATTTGACCGACCACCGGCTGGTGTACACGGCGTCGCCGGAGGCCAGATCCTTGACGTTCCCGAGGATTCCGGGGACGGCGGTGCCGCCTCCGGTGACGCCGGTGGCGCCCGAGGTCTTGGGCCAGATGCGGCGGCGCTGGAATGGATAGGTGGGCAGTTCCAGCCTGTGGTGCGACCGATGGTGCATCGCGGCGAAATCGGGACGGTGCCCGGCGACATAGGCCGCGCCCACCGCTTCGGCCATCTGACGGCGCGCGTCGGCGTCCTTGCGCAGGCACACGATCGCCCGCGGGGCGGCCGAGGATTCCGGCCAGGCCTGCATGGCGGCGTTGGTCAGCACCGGTTGCGGACCGATCTCCATCAGCACCGAGCAACCGAGCGCCGCCACGGTGCGCACGCTCTCGGCGAACTGCACCGGCTGGCGGGAATGCCGCCGCCAATACTGCGCGTCGAGCGGGGTGTCCGCGGTGAGGACCGCGCCGGTGCGGTTGCAGACCAGGGGCAGGTACGGGACGGCGAATTCGAATCCCTTTGCGTACGTTTCGAATTCGTCGAGCACCGGGTCCAGCAGCTCGGAATGGAAGGCATGGCTGGTGTCCAGCCATGTGCACCGCAGCCCGTCACCGGTCAACTTGGCGACGATCTCTTCCAGGTCCGCGCCGGGGCCGGACAGCACCGTGTTGGGGCCGTTGTAGGCGGCGACCGAGATGTGCGGGAATTCCTCGGCGACGCGCTCCACCTTCTGCGCGTCGGCGAACACCGCCACCATCCGCCCGCCCTCGGGCAGGCTGCCGAACAGCCGGCCGCGTTCGGCGATCAGGCGCGCCCCGTCCTCGAGGCTGAACACTCCGGCCACGCAGGCCGCGGCGTACTGGCCGACGCTGTGCCCCAGCACCACGTCGGGCTCGATACCCCACGACTGCCACAGCCGGGCCAGCCCCATCTCGACGGCAAACAGCGCCGGCTGCGCATATGACGTGTGCCGCAGGGTCTCTCCCGCGTCGCTGTCGGTGGCGAACATCACCTCCAGCAGCGGGCGCGGGAGCATGCCGTCGACCGCTTCCGCGCATCGCTGCACGGTCTCGGCGAACACCGGTTCGGCGTCGAACAATTCGCGCGCCATCCCCGGGTACTGGCTGCCCTGCCCGGTGAACAACCACGCCGTCTTCGGCGGGTCGCCGCATTCGCCGCGCATCGCGCCCGGCCCCAGCCGGTTTTCGGCCAGTCCGGCCAGCAGGTCACGGGCGCCCGCGACCGAGTCCACGACCAGCGCGGCCCGGTGCTCGAAGTGCGACCGTCCGACCCCGGCCGTGTAGCACACGTCGTCGATGTCGACGTCCGGGTGCTCGTCCAGCCATTCCGCGTAGCGCTGCGCCAACGCCACGAGCGCCTGCGACGAGCGCGCCGACAGCGGCAGCACGCCGACCGGTTCCCGCTCGGCCGCCGGCTCGGGCGCGGCGGCATTATCCGGTGAGACGTCCGCTGCGGTGGGCGACGGCGCCTCCTCGATGAGGACGTGCGCGTTCGTGCCGGAGAAACCGAAGGAACTCGTTCCGGCGCGGCGCGGTCGGCCGATGGCCTGCCATGGGATCGGCTTGTCCACGACCCGCACCGGCAGGTTGGCCCACGGGATGTGCGGAGACGGGTTCTCGAAGTGCAGGTTCTGCGGCAGCATGCCGTGTTGCAGGGACAGCACGACCTTGATCAGACCGGCGATCCCCGCCGCCGACTCGAGGTGGCCGATGTTGGTCTTCACCGATCCGATCAGCAGCGGCCGGTCCGGGTCGCGGTCGGCGCCGTAGACGGCGGCGGCGGCCTGAACCTCGATCGGGTCACCCAGCGAGGTGCCGGTCCCGTGCGCCTCGAGGTAGTCGACATCCCGCGCCGGCGACACCGGCGCGGGCCAGCGTCGTGGAGATGAGCCGTTGCTGCGCGCCGCCGTTCGGCACCGTCAGGCCGCTGGAGGCACCGTCCTGGTTGACCGCGGTGCCCTTGATGACCGCGAGGATCGGGTCGCCGTCGCGCTCGGCGTCGCTGAGCCGCTTGAGCACCAGGATCCCGCAGCCCTCGCTGCGGGCATAGCCGTTGGCGGCGGCGTCGAAGGTCTTGCAGCGGCCGTCGGAGGACAGCATTCTGGCGCGCGAGGTGGCGATGATCGATGCCGGACTCAGCAACACGTTCACGCCGCCGGCCAGCGCCAGGTCGCAGTCACCGGAGTGCAGCGCCTGGCAGGCCTGATGGACGGCCACCAGCGAGGCGCTGCACGCCGTGTCGACCGCCATCGCCGGCCCTTCCAGGCCGAGCGCGAACGCGACCCGGCCGGCGATGACGTTGAGCGCGTTGCCCGTGATGAAGTGCGCCTCGATCGTGTCGACCGAATTGGCGGCCAGCAGTTGCGAATACTCGTTGGCGGCCACCCCCACGAACACGCCACTGCGGGAGCCGCGCAACGACGCCGGCGAATACCCGGCCCGTTCCAGGCCCTCCCACACGATTTCCAGCATCAAGCGCTGCTGCGGATCCATCCACACGGCCTCGCGCGGCGAGATGCCGAAGAACTCCGGGTCGAATCCGTCGATGGTGTCGAGGAATCCGCCGTAGCGGGTGTAGATCTTGCCGGGCGCCTCGGGGTCGGGGTCGTAGTACTCGTCGACGTCGAAGCGGTCGTCGGGGATCTCCCGGATCGCATCGACACCGCCGGACAGCAGCTCCCAATAGGCCTCGGGATCCGGCGCGCCCGGGAAGCGGCAGGCCAGCGAGACGATCGCGATCGGCTCGTCGGTGTGCGTCGCCGTTGCCGCCGCCGCGGGCGCGGGCTCCGCGGCCGCGGCCGCCGGTGCGCTGAGGCTGAGGACGTCGTTGACGAGGAAGTTCGCGACGTCGGTGATTCGCGGGTAGTCCATCGCCAGGGTCGCCGGCAGTTCCTTGCCCACCGCCCGTTCGAGGCGGCGCCGCAGTTCGACGGCCATCAGCGAGTCCATGCCGAGGTCGAACAACCCGGCCTCCTCGCGGATCTCCGCCGGGTCGATCCGGGTCACCTCCGCGACGGCGTCGCGCAGGTAGTCGACGACGAGCTTCTTGCGCTGCTGCACCGGGGCGGCGGTGAGCCGTTCGACCAGCTGGGTGGTTCCCCCGAGGGTCGAGGCCGTCGCCTCGGCCGACTCGGGCACCTCCCGCTGCAATTCGGACAGGAACGCCCGCTTGCCCGCCATCTGGTACAGCGGCAGGAACTTGGCCCAGTCGATGCGCGCCACTACGCCTTGCGGGGACGAACCGGCCATGACGTCGGCCATGCCCGCCAGTGCGTCGGCGGGTGACAGCGGGCGGACGCCGCGCTTGTCCAGTTCTTCGCGGGCGGCCTCGTCGGCCATACCCGCCGCCGACCACGGACCGAAGTTGACGCTGACATAACCGTGTTCGCGCTCCCGCCAGGCCAGCCCGTCGAGGAATGCGTTGGCAGCGCTGTATGCGCTCTGGCCGCCGCTGCCCCACACCCCGGAGATCGAGGCGGTGCACAGGAAGAAGTCCAACGTGATGTCCGCGGTGGCTTCGCTCAAATACCAGGCGCCCCAGACCTTTCCGGCGAACACCCGGTCGATCTCGGCGTCGTCCAGGGTTTGCAGCGGGGTGTTGCCGATCTCGCCGGCGGCGTGCACGACGCCCGCCAGCGGCGGCAGGTCGGCCTGCAGCGTGGTCACCAGGCGGGCAACGCTGTGCGGGTCGGCGACGTCGGCCGTGACGACGCGGACGTCGCAGCCGTGCTCGTCGCGCATCGCATCGATCCGCAGCTGCGCGGCGTCGCTGGGTGCGCGCCGGCTGGTCAGCACCAGGTGCCCGGCGCCGTGGGCGGCGAGGTATCCGGCGATTTCCATGCCGACCCCGCCGAGCCCACCGGTCACCAGGTACGTCGCGTCCTTGCGCAGCGCCAGCGGCGTTGCGGCCGGTTGCCCCGCCCGTCGGGCGAGCCGGGGGACGTAGACCGCTTGATCGCGCAGCGCGACTTGGTCTTCGGGTGCCGCGGTCACCTGGTCGATCAACCGCGACCATTCGCCGTCCACGGCGCCGCCGGACAGGTCCACCAGCCCGCCCCACAGGCGTGGGTATTCCAGGGCCGCGGCGCGACCGAAGCCCCACAGGCAGGTCTGCACCGGTGACACCGTGTCGGCGCCGGTGACCCGTTGCGCGCCGCGGGTCACCAGCCAGATGGGTGCGCGGATTTCGGCGGCGGCCGCGGCGCGGAACAGTCGCCGCGTTCCGCCCAGGACGCGATGTTGCATGCGCAGCAGCGACTGCGTCGACGTTGCGGTGTCGGAGTCGAGGGCCGCGAGAACAAGGATGCGCAGCGCCGGTTCGTCCTTCGCCGCCGCGCGCAACGCCGCCGCCAACTTTTCCTCGTCCGCGTCGGACACCGGCAGCCCGATGACCTGGTGCCGGTGCTTGCGCGCGGTCAGCGCGTCGACCACCGGCTGGGCCACCTCGGCGTGGTCGGCGATCAGCAGCCACTGGGATTCCTCGCCGGCCTTCGGGGCCGTGGCGGCGGATTTCTCCCAGCGAATCTCGTAGCGGCAGTCCGCGACGGACTGCGCCTTGCGCTGCTCGTTGTGTTGTGCGGCAACCTGTTTGAGCGCCTCGATGGCCTGTGGATTACCGCCCGCGCCGCCGAGCAGCGCGGCGAGTTCCTCGATCCGGCCGTCCTCGAGCAGCCGGACGGTCTCGGTGGGCGCGGCCGACGCCTGGTTCGTGGTGTGGGTGGGCGCGACCCGCTGCTCACGGAACCAGTACTGGCGATGCTGGAACGGATAGGTGGGCAGGTCGAGCTTGCGCGCCGGCCCGACGACAGCGCCGAAGTCGGGGCGGTGGCCGACGATGTAGGCGTTGGCGACGGCCTCGGTGATCTGGCGGTGATCGGCGATGTTCTTGCGCATCGACGCGATCGCCCGCGGCGCGGTGGCCGGGTCGGGCCACGCCCGCATGGCTGCGGCGGTGAGGATCGGTTGCGGGCCGATCTCCAGCAGCATGGCGCAGTGCAGTTCGGCCAGGGTGCGCACGCTCTTGGCGAACTCGACCGGCTGCCGCGCGTGGCGGCGCCAGTAGGCGCCGTCCAGTTTCGCGCTTCTGCCCAGGGCCGCCCCGGTGCGGTTGCACACCAGTGTCCGTTGCGGCGCGCGGAACTCGAACTGGTTGGCGTACGCCTCGAATTCGTCGAGGACCGGATCGAGCAGCGCCGAATGGAAGGCGTGGCTGGTGTCCAGCCAGTCGCAGCGCACGCCGTCGTCTTCCAGCCCGGCCACCGCCTGGTCGAGGTCGTGGACGGGTCCCGACAGCACGGTGTTGGCGCCGTTGTAGGCGGCCACCGACAGGCTCGGGAACTGATCGGTCAGGCTTTCCACGCGCTCGGCGGGGGCGAAGACGGCGACCATCCGCCCGCCGTCGGGCAGGCTGCCGAACAGGCGGCCGCGTTCGGCCAGCAACTTGGCGCCGTCCTCGAGGCTGAACACGCCGGCGACGCAGGCGGCCGTGTACTGGCCGACGCTGTGACCGATCACCACGTCCGGTTCGAAGCCCCACGACTGCCAGAGCCGGGCCAGGCCCATCTCCACCGCGAACAACGCCGGCTGGGCGTAACTGGTCAGCCGCAGCGTGTCGTCGCCGTCCGGGTCGAAGATGACGTCCAGCAGCGGCTTTTCGAGCGCGTCGGCGACCGCCGCCGCGCACTGGTTCATCGTCTCGGCGAACACCGGCTCGGTCTCGAAGAGCTCCCGCGCCATGCCGGCGTACTGGCTGCCCTGACCGGTGAACAACCACGCCGTCTTCGGCCTGTCGACGCAGTCCCCGCGCAGCAGGCCGGTCGCCGGGCGGTCGTCGGCCAGCGCGGCGAGTTGGTCGCGTGCGGATTCCGTCGAGTTCACCACCAAGGCGGCCCGGTGCTCGAAGTGCGATCGCCCGTCTCCCGCGGTGAAGCAGACGTCGGCCAGCTTTGCGTCCGGGTGGTCGGCCAGCCAACTGCTATATGACTTGGCGAGCTCCGCCAGCGCGGCCGGGGTGCGCGCCGAGAGCGGCAGCAGGCTGAACCGCCTGTCGTCGGACGGCGCCTCGGCGACCTCCAGCTGGGGCGCCACTGGAGCTTCTTCGAGGATGACGTGCGCGTTGGTTCCGGAGAACCCGAACGAACTGATCCCGGCGATGCGCGGCCGTTCGCCGCGCGCCCAGGGCAGGGCCTCGTCCACCACCCGCACGGGAAGCCGGTCCCACGGAATGTGCGGCGACGGCTTGCTGAAGTTGAGGTGCTTCGGCAACACCTCGTGCTCGAACGCCAGGATCACCTTGATCAGGCCCGCGATCCCCGCGGCCGCCTCCAGGTGCCCGATGTTCGTCTTCACCGACCCGATCAGCAGCGGCCGGTCGCCGTCGCGACCTTTGCCCAGCGCCGCACCGGCGGCCTGGACCTCGATCGGGTCGCCCAGCGAGGTGCCGGTGCCGTGCGCCTCCAGATAGCCGACGTCGCCGGGCGCCACGCCCGCGCATTGCAGCGCCTCGGCGATGACGCGTTGCTGGGCGACGCCGTTGGGCACCGTCAGGCCACCCGACGCGCCGTCCTGGTTGACCGCGCTGCCGCGGATCACGGCCCGGATCCGGTCACCGTCGCGGATCGCGTCCTCGAGGCGTTTGACGACGACGACGCCGCAGCCCTCGCCGCGCACGTAACCGTCGGCGGCCGCGTCGAAGGTCTTGCACTTGCCGTCCGGGGCCAGCATGTGGGCGTGCGAGAAGGTCATCGCGGTCTTCGCGCTGAGCAGCACGTTCACGCCGCCGGCCAGCGCGAGGTCACACTCCCCGAAGCGCAGCGCCTGGCACGCCTGGTGCACCGCCACCAGCGACGAGCTGCACGCCGTGTCGACGGACACCGCCGGGCCCTGCAGCCCCAGCCCGTAGCTGATCCGGCCCGCCCCCGCGGCCGACGACGTCCCGATCGCGACGTAGGCCTCGATCTCCTCGTAACTCAGCTGTTCGGAGATCAAGCCCAGGTAGTCGTGGGTGCCCAGACCCATGAACACACCGGTCTTGGTGTTCGCCAACGACGACGGCGCGGTGCCCGAGTGCTCCACCGCCTGCCACGCCGTCTCCAGCAGGATCCGGTGCTGCGGGTCGATCAGCATGGTCTCCCGGTTCGACAGCCCGAAGAACGGCGCGTCGAACCCGGTGACGTCCTCGATGAAGCCCGCCCGACGGGAGACGATCTTGCCGGGCGCGTCGGGGTCCGGGTCGTAGAACTCGTCGACGTCCCACCGGTCCGGGGGCACCTCGGACAGCGCGTCGCGCCCCTGCTGCAGCACGTCCCAGAACGCGTCCGCGTCGGGGGCACCCGGGAGGCGGACCGCGTAGCCGATGATCGCGTAACTTTCGCCTGTCCCCTGTGAGCCGCGCGCACGCATCGGTGTCTCGTCGCGATTCTGCAGATCGGTCATTTCCGAACCCCGACCATTGTGTGCTGCGCCTCCCCATTGACCACGACGAACAAGCTGCCGCCACGTTCATCGAACGGATTGATGCTCAACCGTGTCTCCAGACCAGTTACTCGACATGGGTGTAACAAGTTCTAGACCATACTTGCTGCGTGAGACGCCTGTCACGCGAATGGGTATTTGGTGGCGGCGGCGTGCGGCGTGGTGACCGGTGCGGCGAGTCGCCGATCAACCAGTGCGCTTGCGGCGGGCGAATTCCTCGAGAAGATCGGCGGCGATCGCCGCGCTTTTGGCGGGTTCGGTCATCCGGGTGGCGAGCTCGCGGGCCCGGGCGACGTATTCCGGGGCGAGAATGGTGCGCAAATCCGCCACCAGCGATTCTTCGGTCGCGGTGGAAAAGCGCCGGGCGGTGCCCACCTTGAGCCGTTTGACCCGGCTCCCCAGAGCGTCTGATCGATGTCCAGTCGAAAGGATCAACGTGGGGACCCCGGCGCGCAGGCCGATGGCCGTGGTGCCCGAGCCCCCGTGGTGCACGACCGCGCGGCAGGCGGGAAAGACGGTCGAGAAATTCACCGCGCCCACTACCTTGACGTGGTCGGGAATGGGGAACGCTGCTGAAGTCGGTCCCGGCGGCGCCAACCAACGCCCGCTCGCCCAACTCCGCGCAGGCCGCGCCGATCATGGCGATCGTGTCGGCCGGAGATTCGACCGGGATGCTGCCGAACCCGAAATAAATCGGCGGCGTTCCCGCGGCGATCCACGACGCGATTTCCTCATCGGCATCCGTCGCCAACCCGAGCGTCAGCGTGCCGACAAAGGGACGTTGACGGTCATATTCCGCCCATTCGTCGGCCAGCCCGGGGAAACATGCCTCGTCGTAGGCCTGGATTTCCAGCGATCCGCGTTCGGTGATCCGCCGCGGCGCGGATCCTGTTGCCTTCGGTAGGCCCAGTTCGCGGCGCTGGGCGTCCTCGACCTTCTTCGTCGCACGCCACGACGCCCACCAAAACGCCCCCACTGCCGCGCGGCCCATTGGCGCCGGCAGGAATGCCAGGGTCTGGCCGTTGGGCCGCAGCGGAAAGTAATGCAGCGTGGCCAACGGAATGTCGTAATACTCCGCGACGTTGGCGGCGGCGTCCTCGAAATTGATGCCGGTGAATATCAGGTCGGCCCCGTCCGCCAGCGACACCAGCGTCGTGCTCATCTCCTGCCAACCCCGCAGCAGGGGCCCCGAAATTTCGAGGCGCGACCTGACCAGATCCCGGATCCTCCAGGGGTGGCTGAAGAAGCACGTCCAGAACTCGCGATGCGCGTCCAGGATGGACTGCGCCTCCGGTCCGAAGCCGACCGCCGCAACCCCGGCCGCCTCCGTGAAGCCGACCAGGTCGGGCGGGACGGCCATGCACACGTCGTGCCCTCGGCGCACCAGCTCGCGGCCGACGGCGAGGTTCGGTTCGACATCGCCGCGATCCCAGTTCACGGCCGACTACGGCGACGGGCTCGATATCGCCACGACTTCCCCAGCATGCCAGCACAAACTTCATGGAGCTCCTTGCCCTTCTGTTGGGTGTAACAAGTGCTAAACGATACTTCCTGATCCAGAACCATTCCGACTAGACCCCCCCGGCCCCTGAGGGGCTTCGTCACCGTCCCTTTAACAGATAGTTGGTCACGGTTCCATCGGCGGGGAGCGCCTTATTCTGCGTCCCTCCTCTGTGAGAGTCGGTGAAGTCTAACCCGTCTTGATGCCGATGAATGTCCCTCGAAGAGTCGATTGATAGGAACCCCCTAGCAAGCACTCTGCAATGTTTGGCTCCAAGTTGTCATACTCTTCCATCACAAGGTCAAATCCAACATCGTGAATCGTCTGAAGTAGGTGCTCGCGTTGAATCCAAAAAGATCGCTGATTGTCCCAAGAAGACCATTTGAGGGTTTCTCTCTCGCGGAGTGATGGAAGCCACCAAGATCCGCCTCGGTCGCTTGAAAACTCCGGAAACCATCTTCCAGGAAGGCCCTCGTTTTCACTGGCTGGCGAAAGCCATAAATTTCTAGGCAACGAAAGATAGAAACTTTCAGGCTTAGGCTTTCGCAGCAACCTGGCCAATACCCATTGCAACCCTGGTAATACGAATCGCGCCACGACGGGCACTCGAAATTTCATATCGGCCAGTTTTTGGTAGATGGGCCCATGGCTCGGATTAATAAGCGAGAAATGTGTCTGCAGAATCAGGAGCTTCTTCGTCACGCCTGAAAGCGTCTCCAGGAATTCCTTTGGGCGGTCAAGGTGGTAAAGCAGGCCACAGCAGAAGACAGCATCAAATTCTCCATACTTGGCGATGTCGAAGGCGTTATCTTGGACGAACTCTAAATGGGGCAGATCAGTCTTCGATTTAACGTAATTGCACGCCGCTATATTCAACTCACGCACGTCAATCCCAAGAACCTGGAATCCCATGCGTGCGAACTCGACAGCGTACCCACCTTCCAAACAACCCACATCGGCCAGGCGGAATTGACTTTTATCCCCAGGGAACACCGTTTCTAGAATTCCGCGCGCCGATTTGAACCACGGATGGTCCACCATAGAACGCGTCGACTCGGGTTTCGTGAAAGTTCCATCATCGAGGCGAATGTTGTGATGCCGTGAATTCCAACTTATCCTTATTTATTCCCACTACCATGCCATCTCCGATCCTTCACATCGCTTATGCCCTTCTAGAGGAGGGTCGCGCCGAGCGTACATTACGGGCTGCGGTCGTTGAGTCCGTTTACCGTCGTAGCTGTGACCGGTGCCCGGCCAGGTATCTGGCGAGGGCCCTTCGCCGTACCCGTCATCGTCGCATCGGTAGCGGACACCAACGTCTCTGCTCAGAGCGAGTGTTGCGTTGATGTTGGGTTCCGCAGTCTGGGTAAGCGATGCCACCTGGCGCGATTATCAGCGTGGTTAGCCTTCTGACCGGATCGGTCGTGACAGCCTGGGCGAACTGGGCATCGAGAAACGAGCCTGAAACTCCAACGCCGATAGACTTGCTTAACACCTGGCGCCAGGGAATTGCATCAGTAGGGGCTGAATTTGCACTCAACCCCGTTGGCAGCCCCTGAGGCGGGCGAAATTTTCCAGGAGGTCGGCGGCGGCCGCGGCGCTTTTGGCGGGTTCGGTCATCCGGGTGGCGATCTCGCGGGCGCGGGCGACGTACTCCGGGGCGAGGATGGTGCGCAAATCCGCGACCAGCGATTTCTCGGTAGCGGTCGAAAAGCGCCGGGCGGTGCCCACCTTGAGCCGTTTGACCGCAGCCCCATAGACCGCGTGAACGAGGTCCCAAAAGAGGATCAGTTGAGGGACTCCCGCGCGCATGGCAATACGGCGTGGTGCTCGAGCCGCCGTGGTGGACGACCGCGCGACAGGCGGGAAAGACGGTCGCGTAATTCATCGTGCCCACCACCTTGACGTGGTCGGAATGCGGGACGTCGCTGAAGTCAGTTCCGGCGGCGCCAACCAATGCCCGCTCGCCTAACTGCGCGCAGGCCGCGCCGATCATGGCGATCGTGTCGGCCGGAGATTCGACCGGAATGCTGCCGAACCCGAAGAAGATCGGCGGTGTTCCCGCGGCGATCCAGGACGCGACCTCCTCATCGGCATCCGTCTGCCAACCCCAGCGTCAGCGTGCCGACAAATGGCCGTTGGGCTCCGTCCATCATTTCGCCCATTCGGCCGCCAGCCCGGGAAAGCACGCCTCGTCGTAGGCCTGGATTTCCAGCGATCCGCGTTCGGTGATCCGTCGCGGCGCGGAGCCTGTTGCCTTCGGTAGGCCCAGTTCACGGCGCTGGGCGTCCTCGGCCTTCTTCGTCCCACGCCAAGACACCCACCAGAACGCCGCCACTGCCGAGCGGCCCAACGGCGCCGGCAGGAATCGCAGGGTCTGGCCGTTGGGCCGCAGCGGGAAGTAATGCAACGTGGCCAACGGAATGTCGTAATACTCCGCGACGTTGGCGGCGGCGTCCTCGAAATTGATGCCGGTGAAAATCAGGTCGGCCCCGTCCGCCAGCGACTTCAGCGTCGTGCTCATCTCCTGCCAACCCCGGACAGGGGCCCCGCAATTTCGAGCCGCGACCTGATCAGATCCCGGATCCGCCAGGGGTGGCTGAAGAAACACGTCCAGAATTCGCGGTGCGCGTCCAGGATGGACTGCGCTTCCGGTCCGAAGCCGACCGCCGCAACCCCAGCCGCCTCCGTGAAGCCGACCAGATCGGGCGGGACGGCCATGCACACGTCGTGCCCTCGGCGCACCAGCTCGCGGCCGACAGCGAGGTTGGGCTCGACATCGCCGCGACTTCCCCAGCTCGCCAGCACAAATTTCATCGCGGCCTAGTCCTTCACTTCCGTGCGGGTTCTGCGAATGAAGAGGCAGCTCGCACGGCCCGCGATATGCCATCCGGCATGCACTGAACCCGTTGGCCAGTCATCCGTTGTTTTGGTCACGCGGACGGGTCGCGGTCAAGCTTGCCCAGACCGGTAATTTCGAGGCTAACCGACTTCCGTTGTCCGGCAGCACCAAGCATGAAAAGGATATCGCCTATCGGTGCGCCCAGCCAGAATCGCCAAAACCGCCTGCGGAAGAACTGCCAGACATAGCTACCGTCGCCCGCCAACCAATACGCTGCGATCCAGAGCAAGTAGTACGTCACGCGCTTCCAACGCGAAACAACCATCTCGAGATTCATCTGCATGATTTCGAGGCCCCAGGCCCGGTATCGCCATTCCAGCTCGTACTTGCTCTGGAACTCAAAGAACGCCCGCATTTCGGCATTAGTGACGAGGTATTCGTCGAAGACGAGAATGGATCCTTCGACAAAGCGGTCCTTGCAGGTTTCTAGCGCATGCAGGCAACTCTCGTAGGTATCCAAATCCATGTGGAAAAGCCTGATCGGGGCGGCCGGCCGGTCGGCCAGGAACGGGGCCAACGTCTCGTAGGTGCTTCCCTTGATGAACTGCACCTTGCGACCGAGCGCCGCAGGTATCCCGTCGTGCAGGCTCACACCAGTATCCCGCATAGAACGTTGCGCGAGCGGTTCCGATAGTGAAAAGGTTCCGCGCTTGAGGACCATCTGGTCGTCGATTTGCCAGTCTTCGACAAGGCCCTCAAAGGTATCGAAGCCGTACACCTGGCGGCCAGAAGCATCAGATATCAGCCTCGTCGACCAGCCGAGCCAGACGCCTAGATCAAGCAGTAGTTCATCGGAATCCTGGCGGCTTGGTCTCGCGAGTCGCGATGCTTCCCATAACAGCGGGTGGCCTCGAATCTTGCACCGCCGAATATCCTCGAGCGTGCGGCCGATAAACGCGCGATATGCGTCGTCATATACCCTGGTGTCCCGAGCATATAAGTACGGAATGTAGCGGTCGCGATCCCGATAAACCAGGCGCGCACACAGGAGTAACAGCAGAAGCACGCCAAACGCGACGAGGAGTACCGGCACGAAATAACATGCCGTAGCCAGCAAGAAGCGCGATGCCAACGAGAATCGCTTTCCATAGTCTGTGAAGGTTCGTCCGATCCACTTCTGGACTTTCCACCGTCGGACTATCGACTACGCTCACCGGTTCACCTCCAGGTTCTCGGCCAGACTCGGCCCTGCTGGGTCGGCATGGCGCCTGAGCCTGCTGACGCTGAAACGCCGATTTGACGCGCCCCACAATTCCGCGCGACCTCTGCGTTGGCAGGAAAGTCATGGGCGATCTCCGGGTTCCCACCTCAAACAGGACAACCTTCAGGCCGCCTTCCGTCAGCTCTTTGACAGCCCAAGGAGCCAGAGGCTCCCGAGCCGACGACGATGACCTATGATTCGCCAACATACCCAATGTGTTGAACAGGTGTGTGATAATTCCCCGACTCGAAGAGACACGTCCTCTTCTTCCAAGGTTGGTGACCTTGCGCCAAGCCGACAGCGTTAGCCCTATCGACAGCGTTAGCCCTATCGAAGGACTGCAGGGTCGGCGCTCGGTACAGTCGGGCTTTCGCCCGGACATCGAAGGCTTGCGCGCTGTCGCCGTGGTGGCCGTTGTCCTCTTTCACGCTGGCCTGCCCGGTGTGGGTGGTGGGTTCGTCGGCGTGGACGTGTTCTTCGTTATCTCGGGCTTCCTGATCACCGGGCTGCTCTGGCGCGAGGTGAGCTCCGCCGGCACCGTGAAGTTGAGCCGCTTCTACGGAGCCCGAGCTCGCAGGCTGCTGCCGGCCTCGGCCGTGGTCGGCGTCGTCACCGCGATCGGCTCGGCTGCCCTCTTACCCCCGTTGCAGGCCCACAGCGTGCTTGAGGACGGTATCTACAGCGCTCTGTATGTCAGCAATTACCGGTTCGCTCAGGAAGGCGTCGACTACTTCGCCCCGCTGCTACCGCCATCGCCGTTCCAGCACTACTGGTCGTTGGGCGTCGAGGAGCAGTTCTACCTGGTGTGGCCGGCGTTGATCATCGGCACGACATGGCTCATCCGGCTTGTGCGCCGGCGCACCAAGGCCGAAACCCCCTCCAAGCAAACCCCGTATCTGGTGGTCCTTGCCCTGGTCGCGGCACTGTCGTTCGCGCTGTCGCTGGCCGCCACTTTCGTGGCGCCCTCCGTGGCGTTCTTTTCCCTGCCCACCCGGGCGTGGCAGTTGGCCGCCGGCGGCCTGGTGGCCCTCACGGCCGGCCAGTGGCGCCGACTCCCGGCACGAGCTGCCGCGATCGTGGGATGGGCAGGGCTGGCGGTGATCCTGCTGGCCTGCACCCTGTTGGGCGCGGGCACACTCTATCCGGGTACTGCCGCGCTGTTGCCGGTGCTGGGTGCGGTGCTGGTGATCGGCGCCGGCTGCGCCACACCTGCCCAGGGATGCGGCCGCGTGCTGGCAGTGGCGCCGATGCGCGCGATCGGCCGGATCTCCTACTCGTGGTACCTGTGGCACTGGCCGGTGCTGCTGCTCGCAGCGCCACTGCTGGGCCACCCGCTGGGGCTGGCCGGCAGGCTGGCGACGGTCCTCATCTCCGGCGGACTGGCCGTGCTCACGTTGCGTTTCATCGAGGATCCCTTGCGATTCGCCGCTCCGATACGCCGGTCCGCCCTGGCCAGTCTCGCGCTGGGCGGTGTCGCCACCGCGGTCGCGGTCTGTGTGGGCGTGGCGCTGCTGGACTGGGTGCCTGACCCGGTCGGTCGCGGCGCGCCGGCTGCGCCGCTGACCATCACGGCGTCGCCTCCCCCGCCGGGCTCCAGCCTCGACGCCTACGACGCGGCGGTGCAGAACGCGTTCGCCCAGGTGCAGGCCGCGGTCGCGGCGGCCGCGCGACCTCAAGGCCGTACCGTCGAACCTCGAGCCGCCACTTGCTGACGCGGCGGCCGAATATAAAGCTGTGTTCTTCAACGGCTGCCAACGCAATCTTTTGGCAGTCGGACAGCCTGAGTGCGTGACGGGCGATACCGCTTCGACGACGACGGTGGCCCTGCTCGGTGACTCGCATGCCACGATGTGGGCTCCGGCGTTCCAGCAGGTCGCCGAGCAGCGGCACTGGCGGCTGGAGACCCTGACCAAGGGGGCGTGTCCACCGATGAGCTTGCCCATCACCAGCTTCCTCGGTCGCCTGGTGGAACACGTTCAACGCTGCGAGCAGTGGCGCGGTGAGATCATGGCCCGGTTGCGCGCCGAGCACCCACGGCTCGTCGTGGTGAGCATGTCCCGCGGGTACGGCGGCCTAGGACTACCTGCCTAAGTCATACGACCAGGCATGGTTCGACGGCCTGACCCGTCTCGTGCAGCAACTGCGCGGTATCGGTGCGCAGGTGCTGGTGCTCGGGCCGGTCCCGAATCCGCACACAGTCGGTGCCGATCTGCCTGTCCGGCCACCTCGATGACGCGACGGCCTGCTCGTCGCCACGGTCGACGGCGGTGAACCAAGCCGGCATCGCAGCTGAGACCGCCGCCACCAAAGCCGGTGGCGGGCAATACGACGACCTCACCGAGCTGTTCTGCACCGCTGACCGCTGCCCGGTCATCGTCGGCAACACCCTGGTGTACTTCGACAGATCACCTGACGAGCGAATACGCGCGGGCGCTCGCACCGGTAATGGGGGCGCTGGCCGACCGCACGCTCGCCCGCGGTTGACATGGCATCGGCTGATCGTGGGGATCGTTCGGCGCACTGCGGGCGTCGCGATATGATCGGCGACCCGGCACGCCGCACTCAACGCGTGCCGGTCACCTATTTCCTCCACAGAGGAACCGGAGGCGTCGGCCTTTGTCAACATCCGTGCTCATCACTGGCGGGGCAGGATTCATTGGGTCCGCGCTCGCGCGCCGTCTCGTCAAAGCCGGCTATGACGTCGCTGTGATGGACGTCTTGCACCCGCAGGTGCATGGCGAACGTGCAGCGATCGACCTGCCGCCATCCGTGCGGTTGTTCACCGGCGATGTCACCCATGCCCCTGACTGCGATGCGGTGCTGCGGTTGTTCCGTCCTTCCCAGATCGTCCATTTGGCGGCCGAGACGGGAACGGCGCAGTCGCTTTCCGAGGCGACGCGCCATGGTTCGGTGAACGTGGTGGGAACGACTCAACTTCTCGATGCCCTGAGCCGCTCAGCACACGTGCCCGACCAGCTCGTCCTGGCGTCGTCGAGGGCCGTCTACGGCGAGGGCGCTTGGCAATGCGGCTCTGCAGATCTTCTACCCGCAGCCTCGCAGCCACGCTCAGCTCCTGGCCGGTATCTGGGATCCGCAAGGGCCCACGGACGATCCCGCGGTGCCGCTGCCGAGCTGTGCCGGCCGAACGGAGCCCCGGCCCACCAACATTTACGCCGCGACCAAGCTCGCCCAAGAGCACATCTTGGCCGCCTGGACGGCCGCCCATGACACCAATCTCAGCGTGCTGCGGCTGCAGAATGTCTACGGGCCGGGCCAGTCGCTGACGAATTCGTACACCGGAATAGTCGCTCTTTTCGCACGACTGGCACGCGAGCAGCGCGCGCTGGAGGTCTACGAAGACGGACGGATCGTGCGCGATTTCGTCTATATCGACGATGTCGTCGAGGCGCTGTTCGCCGCGATCGAGAAACCTGCGGCCGAACCACGCTGCCTCGACATCGGGTCGGGCATCCCGACCACCATCCATGAGCTGGCTCAAAAGATCGCCGCCATCTGCGATGCCCCCGAACCGATCGTCGTGGCGAAATTCCGCGACGGTGACGTACGCGCCGCGAGGTGCGACATCGAGCCGGCAAAGAACGAACTCGACTGGCGTCCGAAGTGGACGCTCGAGGACGGTCTGCGTGCCCTGCTTGACTGGATCGGCGAGCAGCCCGAATCACCTGTCGAGCCAAGCGATCACACGCATGCATGACAGCCCTGCTGAAGTAGCGGACGAGGATGACCGGGGCGGCTAGCCTCGTGTCCGATGTCGGACTGGCGAAGTCGTCCATGCGGTGCGGAGTGTGATAATTCCTCGATTCGAAGAACGCGTCCTCTTACCAGGTGGTGACCTTGCGCCAGACCGACAGCGTTAGCCCTGCCGAAGAGGTGCAGGGTCGGCGCTCGGCACAGTACGGGGTTTCGCCCGGACATCGAGGGTTTGCGCGCCGTCGCGGTGTTGGCCGTCGTCCTCTTTCACGCCGACGTGCCCGGGGTGGGTGGTGGGTTCGTCGGCGTGGACGTGTTCTTCGTCATCTCGGGCTTTCTGATCACCGGGCTGCTGTGGCGCGAGGTGAGCACCACCGGCACCGTCCGGCTGCGCAGCTTCTACGGGGCCCGGGCCCGCCGACTGCTGCCGGCCTCGGCCACCGTCGGCGTCGTCACCATGATCGGCTCGGCTCTCCTGTTACCCCCGTTGCAGGCCCGAGCCGTCATCGGTGACGGCATCGCCAGCGCGCTGTATGTCAGCAACTACTGGTTCATTCAGCAAGGCGTCGACTACTTCGCCGGCCACCTGCCGCCGTCGCCGTTCCAGCACTACTGGTCGCTTGGGCGTCGAGGAGCAGTTCTACCTGGTATGGCCGGCCCTGATCATCGGTACGGCGTGGCTCATCCGGCGTGCGCGCCGGCGCACCAAGCGCCCAACGCCACCTCCTCGGCAACGCCCCTATCTGGTGGTCCTTGCGCTGGTCGCGGCCGCGTCGTTCGCGCTGTCGCTGGCGATCACCTACGTGGCGCCTCCCGTGGCGTTCTTTTCGCTGCCCACCCGGGCCTGGCAGTTGGCCGCCGGCGGCCTGGTGGCCCTCACGGCCGGCCAGTGGCGCCGACTCCCGGCACGAGCTGCCGCGCTCACCGGATGGGCCGGGCTGGCCGTGATCCTGCTGGCCTGCACCCTGTTGAGCCCGGCCACGCTCTATCCGGGTACCGCCGCGCTGTTGCCCACGCTCGGCGCGGCGCTGGTGATCGGCGCCGGCTGCGCCACACCGTCGCAGGGATGCGGCCGCGTCCTGGCATCGTCGCCGATGCGCGCGATCGGCCGGATCTCCTACTCGTGGTATCTGTGGCACTGGCCGGTGCTGCTGCTCGCCCCGGCGTTGCTGGGCCACCCGCTGGGGCTGGCCGCCAGGTTGGCAGCGGCCCTGGTCTCCGGCGCGCTGGCCGTGCTCACGCTGCGCTTCATCGAGAACCCGCTGCGCTTCGCCGCTCCGCGTGCGCCGCTCCGCCGCGGGCAGTCTCGCGCTCGGCGGCGCCGCCACCGCGGTCGCGGTCTGTGTGGGCGTGGCGCTGCTGGTCGTGGGTGCCCACCCCGGTCGGGCGCGGCCCGGCGGCTACACCGCTGACCATCACCGCGGCGCCTCCCCCCGCGGGCTCCAACATCGACTGCCTACGACGCAGCGGTGCAGCACGGCGTTCGCGCAAGTGCAGGCCGCGGTCGCGGCATCGGCCGACCTCAAAGCCGTACCGTCGAACCTCGACCCCGCCGCTCGCCGACGCGGCAGCCGAACATAAGGCCATGTTCCGCGACGGCTGCATGCGCAATTTTTTCCAAGACGGACAGCCGGAGTGCGCGGCGGGCGATACCGCCTCGACGACGACGGTGGCCCTCGTCGGCGACTCGCACTGCCGCGATGTGGAACCCGGCCTTCCAGCAGATCGCCACCCAGCGGCACTGGCGGCTCGAGATGCTGGCCAAGGCCGGCTGCCCATTGCTGGACCTGCCCATCACCAACCCCACCCTGCACCGGGAATACACCGAGTGCGACGCAGTGGCGCGGTCAGATCATCGCCCGGTTACGCGCCGAGCACCCGCGGCTGATCGTGCTCAGCGTGATGCGCCGATACGGTGCCCGCTACGGTTTGCCGTCAGGTTTCACGTCCTACGACTCGGCGTGGATCGACAGCTTCACCCGCCTCGTGCAGCAGCTGCGCGGCACCGGTGCGCAGGTGCTGGTGCTCGGGCCGATCCCGGATCCACACTCAGTCGGTGCCGATCTGCCTGTCCGGCCACCTCGATGACGCGACGGCCTGCTCGCCGCCCAGATCGACGGCGGTGAACGAAACCGGCATCGCAGCCGAATCCGCCGCCACCACAGCCGGCGGCGGACAATACGCCGACATCACCGACCTCTTCTGCACCACCGACCGCTGCCCGGTCATCGTCGGCAATACCCTGGTCTACCTCGACTCGAGTCACCTGACATTCGAATACTCCCGGCTGTTGGCACCGGTGATCGCGGCGCTGGCCGACCGCGCGCTCGCCCACAGTTGAAGCGAGGCGTCCACTGCCGGCGACTTGCTCGGGACCGCAGTCGCCGATCAGCCAACACGCCTCAGGCGCGCGAAATTTTCCACAAGATCAGCGGCGGTCGCAACGCTCTCGGCGGGTTTGGTCATCCGGGCGGCGAGCTCGCGGGCCCGGGTGAGGCATTGCGGGGCGAGGACGGTGCGCAGGTCCGCGACCAACGATTTCTCGGTGGTGGCCGAAAAGCGCCGTCCAGTACCGACTTTCAGTCGTTTGACCCGAGCTCCCCAGAGCCCCTGATCGGGCAACGTCCAGAGGATCAACGTCGGGAGTCCCGCGCGCAGGCCCGCGTTCGTGGTGCCCGCAGCCACCGTGGTGCACGAACGCGCGGCAGGCGGGCAAGGCCGCCGCGTAGTTCATCACGCCCACCACCTTGACGTGCTCGGAGTGGGGGACGTTGCTGTAGTCGGACCCGGCGGCGCACACCAACGCCCGCTCGCCTAGCTGCGCGCAGGCCGAGCTGATCATGGCGAGCGTGTCGGCAGCAGATTCGACGCCTACGCTGCCAAATCCGAAGCAAATCGGCGGTGTTCCCGCGGCGATCCACGACGCGACTTCCTCATCGGCATCCGTCGGCAACTCCATCGTCAGCGCGCCGACGAACGGCCTTCTGGGGGGCGCTGCCCATTCCATTTCGCCCATTCGGCTGCCAGCCCGGGGTAGCACACCTCGTCGTAGGCCTGGATTTCCAGCGATCCGCGTTCGGTGATCCGACGCGGCCAGGGGCGTGTTGCCTCCGGCAAACCGAGTTCACGGCGCTGCGCATCCTCGACCTTCTTCGCTCCGCGCCAAGCCACCCAGTCGAGCAGCCTCGTCGCGGAGCGGGCCAACGGCGCCGGCAGGAACGGCAGGAGCTGGCCGTTGGCTCGCAGCGGGAAGATATGCAGGGTGGCGAACGGAATGTCGCAATACTCCGCGGCGTTGAGCGCGTCGTCCTCGAAATTCATGCCGGTGAGCAGCAGGTCGGCCCCGTCCGCCAGCGACGTCAGCGTCGCGCTGACCTCCGCCCGGCACTGGGTAAGAGGCGCCGAATATTCGGCCGACAACCTGCCCAGCTCCTGGACCCTCCAGGGGTTGGCGAACAAACCCGCCCAGAAATCGCGATGCGGGTCCAGGATGGCCTTCAAATCCGGTCCGTAGGCCACCGCCGTAGGCCCGGCCGCCTCGGTGAAGCTCACCATCTCGGGCGCGACGGCCATGTGCACGTCATGCCCGCGGCGCACCAGCTCGCGGCCGACAGTGACGTAGGGCTCGACTTCGCCGCGAGTTCCCCAGTTTGCCAGCACAAATTTCATCGGCGAGATCCTAGCCTTTCACTTCCCGTGCGCGTTCTGGGGAATGGAAGCGGCAGCCCGCGTCCCCGGCTCAGCCGCCCAGCAGCATAACCCGGTACCCGCGCTGTCGAACTGGAAGCCGGAAATTTTGGGCAAGCGGCCGACAACACCGGACCGTCGACGCGATCAGCCCTGCGACTCGATTGTCGTCCGCGGATTATCGGCGATCGCGACCGACGCCTTGTGTTCGTCGTAGAGCAGGCCGGTATCAATAGTGGTGGATTCGGCCGAGAAGCGTTGAACGGGTGTGTGATAATGCCTCGACTCGATGAACGCGTCCTCTGACTAGGTAGGTGACCGTGCGCCAGGCCGACAGCGTTAGCCCTACCGAAGGAGCGCAAGATCGGCGCTCGGCACACAAGGAATTCCGCCCGGACATCGAGGGCCTGCGCGCCGTGGCGCTGGTGGCCGTTGTCCTCTTTCACGCCGACGTGCCCGGTGTGGGCGGCGGGTTCGTCGGCGTGGACGTGTTCTTCGTCATCTCGGGCTTTCTCATCACCGGGCTGCTCTGGCGCGAGGTGAGCACCACCGGCACCGTCGGGCTGCGCCGCTTCTACGGGGCGCGGGCCCGCCGCCTGCTGCCGGCATCGGCCCTCGGTCGGCGTCGTCACCATGATCGCCTCGGCCGTCCTGTTACCCGCCGTTGCAGGCCCGAAGCGTCATCGATGACGGCATCGCCAGCGCGTTGTATGTCGGCAACTACTGGTTCATTCACGCAAGGCGTCGACTACTTCGGCGGCCATCTGCCGCCGTCGCCGTTCCAGCACTACTGGTCGTTGGGCGTCGAGGAGCAGTTCTACCTGGTGTGGCCGGCCTGATCATCGGCACGGCGTGGCTCATCCGGCGTGCGCGTCGGCGCACCAGCGCCACTACCACCTCATCGAACTCGCCGAAGCGCCCGTATCCTGGTGGTCCTTGCGCTGGTCGCGGCCGTGTCGTTCGCGCTGTCGCTGGTGACCACTTACCTGGTGCCTCCGGCGGCGTTCTTTTCGCTGCCCACCCGGGCCTGGGAGTTGGCCGTCGGCGGCCTGGTGGCCCTCACCGCCGACCAGTGGCGCCGACTACCGGCGCGAGCTGCCGCGATCGCCGGATGGGCGGGGCTGGGGGTGATCCTGCTGGCCTGCACCCAGTTGAGCCCGGCCACCCCCTATCCGGGTACCGCCGCGCTGTTGCCCGTGCTGGGCACGGTCGCTGGTGATCGGCGCCGGCTGTGCCACACCCGCGCAGGGATGCGGCCGCGTCCTGGCAGTTACGCCGATGCGCGCGATCGGCCGGTTGTCCTACTCGTGGTATCTGTGGCACTGGCCGGTGCTGGTGCTCGCACCGCCATTGCTGGGCCACCCGTTCGGGCTGGCCGGCAGGCTGGCAGCGGTCCTGGTCTCCGGCGGGCTGGCGGTGCTCACTCTGCGTTTCATCGAGAACCCGCTGCGATTCGCCGCTGCCTTGCGCCGGTCGGCCACTGGCCAGTCTCGCGCTTGGCGGTGCCGCCACCGCGGTAGCGGTCGGTGTGGGCGTGGCGCTGCTGGCATGGATACCCGATCCCGGTCGGCCGCGGCCCGCCGGCTACGCCGCTGACCATCACCGCGGCACCTCCCCCGCGGGCTCCACCATGGACGCCTACGACGCGGCGGTGCAGCACGCGTTCGCGCAGGTGCAGGCCGCGGTCGCGGCATCCGCCGAGCTGAAAGCCGTACCGTCGAACCTGAACCCGCCGCTTGCCGACGCGACGGCCGGACAGAATGCGCTGTGCGTCCAACGGCTGCTTTCGCGCGAGCTAACCAAAGCGGACAGCCCGAGTGCGCGACGGGCGATACCGCCTCGAGCGACGACGGTGGCCCTGGTCGGCGACTCGCATGCCGCGATGTGGAATCCGGCGTTCCAGCAGATCGCCACGCAGCGGCACTGGCGGCTGGAGATCGCTGGCCAAGGCGGGCTGCCCATTGATCGACGTGCCCATCACCAAACACCTCAATGGCCTGATCGAACACTTTACGCACTGCGATCAGTGGCGCGGTCAGATCATCGCCCGGTTACGCGCCGAGCACCCGCGGCTGGTCGTGGTCAGCATGTCGCGGGAGCACGGTGCAGCGGCAGTTGGCAGTCGGGTTTCACGCCATACGACCCGGCGTGGATCGACAGCCTGACCCGCCTGGTGCAGCAGCTGCGCGGCACCGGTGCGCAGGTGCTGGTGCTCGGGCCGATCCCGGATCCGCAGTCACTGGTGCCGGACTGCCTGTCCGGCCACCTCGATGACGCGACGGCCTGCTCGCCGCCACGGTCGACCGCGGTCAACGAAGCCGGCATCGCAGCCGAGTCCGCCGCCACCAAAGCCGGCGGCGGACAATACGCCGACCTCACCGAGCTGTTCTGCACCACGAACCGCTGCCCGGTCATCGTGGGCAACACCCTGGTTTACCTCGACGAGAACCACCTGACGCCCGAATACTCCCGGCAGTTGGCACCGGTGATGGGGGCGCTGGCCGACCGCGCGCTCGCCCACGGTTAGCGCAGCACTCGTAACCCGTCCCAGGCTCGCGTGCCGTCTTAAGCCTGATCCCCCGCGGGTTCTTCGAGGTACCACGGGTTGGCCCGCGCCCACTCGATGGTGCGGCGGATCCCCTCCTCGACATCGACCTGAAGGCGCCACCCCAGCTCCCGCTGCGCCTTGGTCGAGTCCGGGATACGACGCGGAATGTCCTCGTAGCGACCGCCGTAGCGCGCCGCGGTGTCAACAGCTTCGGCGCCGGACACCCCGTCGACATTCGCGATCTTGATCGCCAGATCGACGGCCTCACCGCATGGTCGTCTCGGTCATGCTCCCGATGTTGAAGGCCTCGCCGATCGCCGCGTCGCTGTCGGCCGCGAGCAAGGTGCCGGCGATGGCGTCGTCGACGTAGGTGAAGCACCGGGTCTGGTTACCCGAGTCGTAGAGCAACGGCTGGCGGCCGTTGAGGATCCGGTGAATGCTCTGCGAAATCACGAATATCGGATTCTGCCGCGGGCCATACACATTGAAGTAGCGCACCACCGTCACCGGCAGTCCGTAGGCGGTGTGCATCGCGAAGACGAGATGCTCGGCCATGGCCTTGCTGGTGCTGTAGCTCCACCGCGCGGTCTTTGTCGAACCGAGGACGCGATCGTCGTCCTCGGCGAACGGCGGGTTCGGGTTTTTCCCGAACACCTCGGACGTGCTGGCGAACACCACGCGTGTTCCGTGCCGCTGGCTCAGCTCGAGGACGTTGCGAGTGCCGGTCACGTTGACGTCGAGAACCCGGAGCGGATCCTTCATATAGTTTTTGACGCCGACGACGGCGGCCAGGTGGAAGACCGTGTCGACACCGGGAGTCAGGGCTTTTTCGAGTGCGGTCAGATCGGTGACGTCGCCTTGCACGAACCGGAAGTTGGCATGCCGGTCGAAGTCGATGCTGGTGTCGCGGGTGTTCTTGGCGAAGTCGAACACCGTGACCGAGTCGCCGCGGTCCAGCAGTGCGGAGACCAAATGCGACCCGATCAAGCCGTAGCCGCCCGTCACGACGACATTAGACATATTCGCTCTTTCGTTTCTATGTAGCAGGTTTACGTTCGCCTGCCGGACGGGCTATCGGCCGATCCCCTTGTAGACGAAGCCGGCGGCGCGCACCGCCGCCGGGTCGAAGCTATTCCGCCCATCGAGGAACACGCACCCGGCTGCCGTCAGCTCCGCGAGCCGGGCCAGCGGGATCTGGTGGAACTCTCGGTGCCCCGCGAGCACCACCAAGGCGTCGGCATCCTTGACCGCCGACTCGATGTCCGCGGTCAGGGGGATCTTCGTCACCGTGGGAGCCTCCTCGTCCGGCACCCAGGGATCGTGGACCGAAAGCTCGCAGCCGGACTCCTCGAGCAAGGCGACGACGTACTTGGTGGGCGTGAGCCGGCAGTCGCCGGTGTTGTTCTTGAACGCGATGCCCAGCACCGCGATCTTGCTGGTCTCGATCGCCTTGCCCTGATCGGCGAGGAGTTGCGTGAGCAGCCCGTAGGTGTAGGCGGGCATCGTGTCGTTGACGGTCCTCGACGTCCGCGGGATGCCCAGCTCCAGCCCGAGGGACTGTCCCAGATGGTTGACGAACCACGGATCCTTCGTCAGGCAGTAGCCGCCGACGCCCATGCTCGGCCTCAAGATGTTCACGTTGTGGCTGCCCTTCGGCATCGTGTTGGCCGCGTCGATGACTTGAAGGGCGTCCATGTCCGAGCCGGTCGCACACCTTGGCCAGCTCGTTGGCCAGCGCGACGTTGAGGTCGATCCAGAGGTTGTCCGCAAGCTTGACCATCTCGGCGGTCCGCGGATCGTCGACGACGATGGATTCCACTCCCAGGGCGTGTCGCCACAGCGTGGAGCAGGCGCGAGCGCTGCGCTCATCGACGGCACCGACCACGACGGGGATCGACGTCAGCTCGCGGATGGCTTGGCCTTCGGCGAGCCGCTCGGGGCAAAACGCCAACCCGAAGTCGACTCCGGCCCGCAGCCCCGAGGTCTCTTCGAGGATCGGCTGAACGATCTTTTCGGTGGTGTCGGGCGGCACCGTGCTCTTGAGGATGACGAGGTGGCCGCGATGCAGGTGCTCCCCCACGGCCCGCGCCGCTGCCTTGATGTCGTCGACGATGGGCTCGAAGTCCGGACCGAGCGGCGTACCGACGGTGACGATGACGAAGTCGTTGTCCGCGACGGCGCCGAAATCGGTCGTGGCGCGAAGCCGGCCGACTCGTACGTTGTCGGCCACGAGCTCACCAAGCCCCGGCTCGGGCACGGTGGTCTTGCCCAGGTTGATCTCGTCGACGACGCTCTGTCGCACGTCGATCCCCGTCACGGGCCAGCCGCGATCGGCCAGCACGGCACCGATCACGGTGCCGATGTAGCCGAAGCCCACCACCGCGATCCCCGACCGCATGCCACGCACCAGGAGGTCGATCTCAGCGTCGCTGCGTCCGAACACGCCTTCAGCCATCGCGGAACCTAAGCCCTTCAGTCCCCCGTGCGCGTTCTGTGAATTGAAAGCGGCGGCCTCCCACCCCCGCTAACCCGTTCGGCAGTCTAATCTAACGCCCGCACGACCGACCTGGAATCCAGAAGTTTGGGCACGCACCGGGATTGCACGGACCCGCGGTAGGCCGGAAAGATCGCCACGTAACTACTGATAAGGTCGCCGGCATGGACCTGTTCGTGCGCGAATCCGGTCCGGTCGGGGCTCCTGCAATCGTCTTCCTTCACGGCGCGTATACGAGCGGCTGGTCCTGGGAGCCGGTGGTCGAACGCATGCAGCAATACCGCTGTCTGGTCCCCGATCTGCCCCACTACGGCAAGAGCTTCGAGCAGGGACCATTCGAGATGGGCCGAGCCGCCGCTGCGGTGGCAGAACTCATCCGCTCCCGGGTAGACACCGGCCGGGCGCACGTGGTGGGCTTATCGCTCGGGGCCCAAGTGGGGGTGCAGTTGCTGGCGACCGAGCCGAAACTCGTTGATCGGGCGGTGCTGTGCGGGACCGCCATCAACAGGGTGCCGTTTGTACCAGTTGACGCGGCGCCTGTTGGCGCTGCCCGCCCGGAACTCGATGTACCGCTGGATGGTGCGCCGCTACCGGAATGCCTGGCAGGCGAAGGTTCCCCCGGCCCATATCGATGAGTATCGCGAGGATGTACGTCTCATTACCAGCGGACAGCTCGCCGACGTCATCATGGCGTCCGCGGGGTTCACGCTTCCCGAGGAACTCGACAAATCGGATTCGCCCACATTGTTCGTAACCGGCGGCAAGGAGCTGCCGGTCGTACGCCGCTGGGCTGCAGCGCTCGCGCAGCAAATGCCCAACGGAGTCGACAGGGTCGCAATCGGCATGCCCCATGATTGGCCCACGCGCTATCCGGACCTCTTCGCGCGCACCGTCGACGGCTGGCTCACCGATAGTGCCCTGCCGCCCGAGATCGCACTGCCGAAGTCGCGTCGTCGCTGATCGACGCGGCACGCGTTCGATGCGCTCAGGCGACGATGCGTCAGGACGGCTGGCGGAGCGGGAGGCCGGCAGCGCGATAGATCGCGTCGATGACGGTCATGTTCTCGATCGCGCCTTGCGGCGTCGTCTTCACCGGTTCCCCGCGCAGCACCGCCCCGGCGAAAGCGTCAAGCTGATACGCGTAGGTGGTGCGCCGCGGGAAGCGCTCCACACGCTTTCCGTCGGCCGAGCGGATCGAGAGCCGAGGCAAAAGGTGCGGTGCCGCTGGACTGAGGTAACGCAGCTGGCCGCGATCGCCAACCACCTTGGCGCTCGCCCAAAACAGATTCGACGACCACAGCGCGCAATGCAGCCGGCCCGTGTGCCCGCTCGCAAACCGCAACTCGGCCGTCATGACCCGGTCCACCTGAGGACCGTCCAGTTTCGCCCTTGCCGAAACGACTTCGGGAGTCGAACCGCCGAACGTACGGACCATGTCGACCGTATAAACGCCGGCATCCATCACCGCGCCCCCGGCGAGGGAGTAGTCGTAGACGTTGGCGTTGGAGCGCTTTGGCAGCAACACGCAGACGGCAACCTCCACCCGCTCCAGCTTGCCCAGCTCCCCCGAAGCGATGATCTGCTCAACGCGCGCAGTCAACGGATGGAAGCGGTATTGGAGCGCCTCCATCACGACCCGGTCTGACTTGGCGGCCAGTTCGGCGATCTCGCGGGCCTCGGCGGCATTGGCGGTGAACGGCTTTTCGCACAGCACGTGCTTGCCCGCGTCAAGCGTGGCTCGGGTCCACCTGCCGTGCACGCTTGTCGGCAGCAGGTTGTAGACAGCGTCCAGGTCTGGATCGGCGACCAGCGCCTCGTAGCTGTCGTGCACCCGGGCGATGCCATGTTTGGCGGCAAAGGCTTGGGCGCGGGACGCATCGCGTGAGGCCACCGCGGCCACGACGACCTCGGTGTTTTCCTTGGCCGGGTTGAGGATCGTCGTCGGCGCCCAGCGTGAAGCGCCCAGGATGCCGATCCGTACCGGGCCGCCGCGTCCAGACATGGGGGCGATGCTAGCAGTCGACCCGGGTCACTCGGAGAGATCGAGCGAAACTCGGGCAGTGCGGTTGCTCCACGTGACGACACCGAGTCGTCGAGCATGGCTCGGCAACGGAGGCGCGTACGGATGCTAGGATCGCGATTCGCCCGGACCGGGCAAAGCGTTGGACATCATCCGCTGAGGAGCTCGATTGGCTGACGGCGAGCTGAGTGCGCGCGAGGCCGAACGCGTTGTGTGGGACGTGATCGTCGTGGGCACCGGCATGGGCGGCGGGATGCTGGGCTACTCGCTGGCCCGCTCGGGCCGGCGGGTGCTGTTCGTCGAAAAGGGCCGCTCGACCCTGCCCGGAACACCGGGCACGATCCGCGCGGCCATGCCCGAACTGGCCGAACCGCAGGCGGCCCGTTCCGCCGAGGCCTACTACGACGCCTTGGCCCGCGCCGGACGCAGCACCGACGAGATCGAAGACATCAGCGGACGCTTCCCCAAGCGGTTCGTGCCGTTCATCGGCAGCGGCACCGGCGGCTCCTCGGCCCTGTACGGCATGGTCTGCGAACGATTCTTCGCCCAAGATTTCACCCCCCGCCAAAACTTCCGCGACCCCGGCGATTCCACCGTGCCCGAGGCCTGGCCGATCACCTACGACCAGATGAGTCCCTGGTACGCCGAGGCCGAAAAACTGCTCGGGGTGCGCGGCGCAGCCCGATCCCCTGCGCCCCGAGGCCGCCGAGGTCGGCCTGCCCCCGGCGCCACCGTTCTCGACCGACAACCAGCCGCTGGTCAACTACCTGACCGGGCGCGGACTGCACCCCTACCACCTGCCGATGGCCTGCGATTACACCGAGGGCTGCGCCACCTGCCAGACCTATCTCTGCGACCAGTCGTGCAAAAACGACGCCGCCCGCAACGGCGTGCTGCCCGCCGTCACCGAGCACGGCGCCCACCTGCTGACCGAATGCCGGGTGCTGCGCCTCGAGGCCGACCGCACCCAGGTGCAGCAGGTGATCGCCCAGCACCGCTCCGACATGCTGGCACTGAAGGCCAAGGTGGTGGTGCTGGCCGCCGGCGCGCTGGCCACCCCGGTGCTGTTGCTCAACTCCCGCTCCGGCGATTGGCCGCGCGGACTGGCCAACGGCTCAGACTGGGTGGGCCGCAACCTGATGCGCCACCTGCTCGAGCCGATCGAGATCTGGCCGAACCCCAAACGCAAGATCACGGCCGCGAACAAGGAAATCGGGCTCAACGACTTCTATTTCTGGGAGGGGCAGAAATACGGCACCGTGCAGTCATTCGGCGAGATACCGCCCATGGAGTGGCTGACCAACCGCCCCGGCGGGCGGGGCGAAGGCGCTGCGCGTGATGAGCCCTGCGGGGCGCCGGATGTATCAAGCGGTTCGTCACCGGCGGACTGGTGCTGGCCGCGATCATGGAAGACCTGCCGTATCTGGACAACCGCATCCTGCCCTGCGATCGGCCCAGCGTGGACGATCGCCAGCGGCTGCGACTTCAATACCGTTTACACCCCAGCGAGGTCGAGCGCCGCGCGGCGTTTTTGCGGCAGCTAAAAGAGGTGTTGCAGCCGTTTCGCAATCTCACCCTGGGCAGCGGCAAAGACAACACGAACCTGGGCCACGTCTGCGGCACCTGCCGCTTTGGCACCGATCCCAAAACCAGCGTGCTGGACCCCCAAAACCGGGCGCACGAAGTGGACAACCTCTACGTGGTGGACACCTCGTTCTTCCCGTCCAGCGCCGGTTTGAACCCCAGTTTGACGGTCGCGGCCAACGCCTTGCGGGTGGCCGCACACGTCAACCAGGCGCATTTCGCCACCTGACCCGGTCGATCGCCCAGCCTGCGCGTCGACGCGTGTCAACCGTCGGCGAGCGCGCGGTCGGCCAGCGCCCCGATTGCCGGTGCCAACACGCGGGCGTATTCGAACGTCAGGTGACGCCAGTCGTGGTAGACGAGCGTGTTGCCGACGATGACCGGGCAGCGGGCCGTAGTGCAGAACAGCTCGGTGAGGTCGGCGTAGTATCCGCCGCCGGCTTTGGTGGCCGCGGACTCGGCTGCGATACCGGGTTGGTTGATCGCGGTCGACCTGGGCGGCGAGCAGGCCGTCGCGTAGTCGAGGTGCCCGGACAGGCAGACCGGCACCTCAGACTGCGGGTCCGGGATCGGCCCGAGCACCAGCACCTTGGCGCCGGTGCCGCGCAGCTGCTGCACGAGACGGGTCAGGCTGTCGAGCCACGCCGGGTCGTATGAGTGACACCAAGCAGCCGATCAGTGCCGGCACCGTAGCCCCGGAACATGCTCAGCACAACCAGCCGCGGGTGCTCGGCACGTAACCGGGCGATGATTTGACCGCGCCATTGCTCGCAGTGTGAATACTCGGCCAGGCGGTGGAGGGGGTTGGTGCTGGGCAAGTCCATCAATGGACAGGCCCCCTTGGCCAGCGTCTCCAGCCGCCAGCGCCGCTGGGTCGCGATCTGCTGGAGCGCCGGACTCCACATCGCGGCATTCGAGTCGCCGACCAAGGCGACTGTCGTCGTCGAGGCGGTATCGCCGGTTGCGCACTCAGGTTGTCCGACTTCGGCAATATTGCGCAGGCAGCCGTTGAACGACATATCTTCGACAGCCGCAAAGGGCGGGCCCAGGTTCGACGGGACGGCTTTGAGGTCGGCCGATGCCGCGACCGCTGCCTGCACCTGCGCGAACACCTGCCGCACCGCCGTGTCGTAGACGTCGATGTTGGAGCCCGCAGGGGCAGGCGCCGCAGTGATGGTCAGCGCCGCAGCCGCCGGGCCACGCCCGACCGGGGTCGGCACATGCCAGCAGCGCCAAGCCCACACATACCGCAACCGCGGTGGCCGCACCGCCGAGCGCAAGACTGGCCAGGGCAGACCGGCGTATCGGATCAGCAAATCGCAGCGGGTTCTCGATGAAACGCATGGTGAGCACCGCCAACCCGCCGGACAGCAGGGCCGCTGCCAACCTGGCGGCCAGCCCCAGCGGGTGGCCCAGCAACGCTGGTGCGAGCACCAGCACCGGCCAGTGCCACAGATACCACGAGTACGAAATACGGCCGATCGCCCGCATCGGCGACACCGCCAGGACGCGGCCGCACCCCTGCGACGCTGCAGCACAGCCGGCGCCGATCACCAGGGCCGCACCTAGCACAGAGTTTCGATGC
>CAWGPS010000006.1:0-476019 GCA_963824505.1 uncultured Actinomycetota bacterium | reverse complement strand
GATCACGCTCACCCTCATCGGGAAGACCAAACCAGACGTCGACAGCCTGCAAGCCGACGTTCGCACCGCCTTGCCGCAGGCCACGATCACCATTCAATGGGTACCCGGCGATCTGTTGATCATCGATACGCCTACAGCCAACGAGACACCCACGCCCAGACCCAACCCCGTATTGACGACAGACCTGGCAAACACACCACTGCGATAGCTACCGGTGATCGTCTGACGCGGAGGAAAGCGCGATCCGTGTTCTTGCGCGCGGGCGTCGACGAGGTCGGCTTGCCGCCACGCCATAAGTGGGCGCCACCCAACTGCCGCGACCAGCGTCCAAACGTCGAAACCCGCTCGCCGTCGGTGGCCGCCTCATCCGCGGGTGCGGGTTCGCCGGTGACCGCACCGGGGTGCCGATCCGCGTCGGGGCGGATGTCCTGGTCGTCGTCTACCGGAGCCATGTCGTGTAGCAACCGTTCGAGTTCGCGTTGGGCGTCTCGCCCGCGACCCACAGCTTGCCGAGCGCTGGCCAACACTAGGCTGAACCCCACCCCGGCCACCACACCGACCACGATCCCGTACAGGAACAGGGTGCCGGTCGACCCGGTGATGTGATAGTTGAACACCGCGAAATGGTCGGTCAACAGGTGGTCGGCCCCCGCATTGTGCAGCACGCCGACCACGCCGACTATCACCGCGGCAAGCAAGCGGAACGATCCCAGAATATCAATCCAGCGACGACGGCATTTCGGCACCTCCACCTAGGCGGACACACCTTCCAGTAGACGCCCCGCCGAGGAATTGTTCAACGCACTTCGAGTTGGCAGAAGGAATGTCGGCAGAGATCGGTTGGTTGCTGGTCGGAAAAGCTCCGGATGGTTGGACGCCAGGTGTTTCAGCGAAAGACCATCTTGCTGAGCTGCGGCCACGCGGCGGGCGCTGTTCGGCATCGCCGGCGCGCGGCGCGCCTAAATCGGGCCCCGTGGGCCTCGAGGACCGGGACGCGTTGCGTGTTCTGCGTGACGCGTTCGCGCAGGAGGACCCGGACCTCGGCAACGAACTCGTGCGCCGCTTCTACACCCGTTGGTTCGCCCTCGACGTCTCGGTGCGCGACCTGTTCCCGCCCGAGATGGACGCCCAGCGCGCGGCTTTTGCCCACGCGATGCATTGGTGTTCGGCGAGCTGGTCGAACAGCGTGCCCAGGAACCGGTGGCTTTCCTCGCCCAGCTCGGGCGCGATCACCGCAAATACGGCGTGCTGCCGAGTCATTACGACACGTTGCGTAGGGCGTTGTTGTCGACATTGCGGACGGACCTCGCCGACGCCTGGACCGACGCCGTCGACGCCGCGGCCACCGCAGTCGCTCAACCTGATCACCGGCATGATGCGCGGCGCCGCCGACGCGGACGACGGCCCGCCGTGGTGGGACGGCACCGTGATCGAGCACACTGCGGGTCTCGCGGGATCTCGCGGTCGTCCGGCTGCACCTGGACCGCCCCCTGCACTACCACCCCGGGCAGTACGTCAACGCGCAGGTTCCGCAATGCCCGCGCCGCTGGCGCTATCTGAGTCCCGCGATCCCGGCCGATCCGGACGGCCGGATCGAGTTCCACGTGCGGCAGGCGCCCGGCGGCCTGGTCAGTACCGCGATCGTCGGCGAGACGCGGCCCGGCGACCGGTGGCGGTTGTCCAGTCCGCACGGCGCCCTGCGCGTCGATCGCGGGGGCGCTGACGTGCTGATGGTCGCCGGCAGCACCGGGCTGGCCCCGCTACGGGCGCTGATCATGGACCTCAGCCGCTTCGCGGAGAATCCGCGGGTGCACCTGTTCTTCGGCGCTCGCTACCGCTGCGAGCTTTATGACCTGCCGACACTCTGGCAGGTGGCCTCGCACAACCCGTGGCTGTCCGTCTCGCCGGTGTCGGAGTACGCGCGCGACCCGGCCTGGGCCGTCGACTATCCCGACGTCACGACGCCGCGCGGCCTGCACGTGCACCAAACCGGAAGGCTGCCCGAGGTGGTCACCAAGTACGGCGCCTGGGGCGATCGGCAGATCTTGATCTGCGGCGGACCCGCCATGGTCCGCGCCACCAAGGCGGCGCTGATCGCCAAAGGCGCACCGCCCGAACGCATTCAGCACGACCCCCTGTGGAGATGAGTGGAGGTAGGCATGGACGTCGTCACGCTGAGCGACCCGGCGTCGTCGGTGGTCGCGCAGTTCGTGCCCGGGGCGGGCATGATCGGCACCTCGCTCACCGACGCCGGCATGCAGTTGCTCGGCCAGCGACGCGGCCTGGACGCCTACGTCGAGGCGGGTAAGACGATGGGCATCCCGATCCTGTATCCCTGGGCAAACCGCTTGGGCGCCAACACCTATACCGCGCGAGGGCGTCGCGGTGAGCCTGACCCCGGGCGAAAACGGCGTTCGTGCCGACCCCAACGGGTTCCCCATCCACGGCGTCCTGGCCGCGTACCCGGGATGGCGGGTGGCCGCGCGGTCGGACAACGAGCTGACCGCAGAACTCGACTTCGGCGCCGATCCGCACCTGCTGGCCTGCTTCCCTTTTCCGCACGTGCTGACGGTCGCGGTCCGGCTGGCCGAGCGGACGTTGACGGATTCGCACCTCGGTCACCGCGACCGGCGACACGGCGGTCCCGCTGTGTTTCGGCTTCCACCCCTACCTGCGGCTCCCCGAGGCACCCCGCAGCGAGTGGGTCATCGAGACGCCCGCCGTTGCGCCACCTGAAGCTCGACGGTCACGGCCTGCCGACCGGGGAATCCGAACCGCAACCTGCCCGGACACAAGCGTTGCGCGACAACGCTTTCGACGACGGCTACGACGAGGTGGCCGACGGGGCGGTGTTCGCCCTGTCCGGCGGCGGCCGACGCATCGAGGTGCATTTCGAGCGGGGATATCCGGCGGCGCAGATCTTCGCGCCCCCGGTGGACGACCCGGACAAAGCCGTCGTGTGCTTCGAGCCGATGACCGCACCGACCGATGCGCTGCGGCGCGGCGGCTACCGGTGTGCGCGCCCCGGGGAACCGGCGGTCGCCCAGTTCTCGCTCCGCGTGTAGGTCAGCCGCGGGGCTTGCGGGGCTGCCACACCACCACCGCGGTGCTCTTGGGCACCACCGCGAGTTCGCGGCGCTGGCAGGCCCGCAGCTGCGCCAACTCTTCGGTCAGCTCCTTCACCCGCGACTGCAGCGCCTCGACCTGGTTGGTCAGCTCGATGATCCGCTTGATGCCGGCCAGGTTGACGCCCTCGTCCTGCGACAGCCGCTGCACCTCGCGCAGCAGCTCGACGTCATTCTGCGAATAACGCCGTCCCCCACCGGAAGTGCGGCTGCGGGCGCACCAGGCCGAGGCGGTCGTAGGTGCGCAGGGTCTGGGCGTGCATCCCGGCCAGTTCGGCGGCCACCGAGATCAGGAAGGTCCGGGCCTCCTCTTCCCTGCGGTTCCTGGAGTTGCCGGCCATCAGCGGTTACCCGCCCATCCGGCCCGGGGGTCGAATCCGCTGGCCCGCTCGGCGGCCGCGTAGGCCTCCAGCGCCTCCTGGGCGGCGCCCTCCACGTTGGACGGCACGGCCACCTTCACGGTGACCAGCAGATCGCCGCTGCCGCCGCTGCGCTTGGGCACGCCGCGCCCACGCACCCGCAGGATCCGGCCGTCGGAGGTGCCCTTGGGCACGCGGACGCCGACCTTGCCGTCCAGCGTGGGCACCGAAAGCGTCGTGCCCAAAGCCAATTCGGTGAAGCTGACGGGAACGGTGACGGTCAGGTCGTCACCGTCGCGGCCGAACACCTTGTGCGGCCGCACGTGCACCGTCACGTACAGGTCTCCCGACGGGGCCCCGCGCAACCCGGCCTCGCCCTGGCCGGGCAGCCGGATGCGTTGCCCGTCCTCGACGCCGGGCGGGATGCGCACGTTGATCGTCCGGGTGCGGGTGGTCACGCCGGTGCCCTTGCACTCGTCACAGGGGTGCTCGATGATCGAGCCGCTGCCCCGGCAGTCGGTGCAGGGCTCGGAGAAGCCGAACGCGCCCTGGTTGCGGTTGATGACGCCGGAACCGTTACAGCTCGGGCACACCTTCGGGCTGGTGCCCGGTCGCGCGCCGCTGCCGTGGCAGTTGGTGCACGGCGCCGGGCTGGTCAGCCGCAGCGGCATCGCGACGCCCTTGGCGGCCTCGACGAAGTCCAGCTGCGTCTCGGTCTCCAGGTCGTTGCCGCGCCGCGGCCGGCTGGGGCGGGCACCGGCGCCGCGCCCGAACAGGCCGCCGAAGAGGTCGCCGATGTTGGCGCCCCCGCTGCGGCCGGCGGCGTCGAACAGGTCGTTGAGGTTGAACTCGGCGCCGTCAGAGCCGAACCCGGCCCCACCGAACCCACCGCTGTCGAACCGGCCGCCGCCGAAGCGGCCGCCCGCGAACAGCCGACGGGTTTCGTCGTACTCCTTGCGTTTGGCCGCGTCCGACAACACGTTGTGCGCCTCGGAGACCGCCTTGAATCGTTCGCCCGCGGCGGGGTTGTCGGGGTTGGCGTCGGGGTGCAGGTCGCGCGCTAGTTTCCGGTAGGCGCGCTTGATCTCTTCGGGGCTGGCGTCGGAGGAGACGCCCAGCTCCTTGTAGAAGTCCTTTTCGACCCATTCACGCTGGGCCATGTCGCGTCACCCCCTCTCACCTTTCTGTTGCGTGTCGTGCGGGTTGTGCGGTCTTGTGCTGATTGTCGGTTCTAGTCACCGGGGCTGCCGGCTTTATCGTCCGATTGGGCCGGTGCGGTTTGCGGGGCGCCCTCGCCGACGACGGTGTCCGGGATGGTGTCCACGACGGCGACCAGGGCGTGGCGCAGCACCTGCTCGCCCAGCTTGTAGCCCTGGCGCATGACCGTGCCGATCACCGGCTTGGAGCCCTCGGCGCCGTCGCCCTCGTGCTGCACGGCCTCGTGCAGCAGCGGGTCGAAATCCTCGCCCTCCGCGCCGAACGCCGTCAGGCCCAGGCCGCTCAACGCGCTGTCCAGCTTGTCGGCGACCGACTTCAGGGGGCCCGAGTCCAGGTCGCCGTGCTTGCGCGCCCGCTCGAGGTCGTCGAGCACGCCCAGCAATGGGCCGACGACGGCGGCCTTGGCCCGATCCGCCGCCGCCTGCTGATCGCGCAGCGCCCGCTTGCGGTAGTTGGCGAAATCGGCCTGGACCCGTTGCAGGTCGCCGAGCAGCTCGGCCGCCTTGTTCGCCTCCTCGGGAGACTCGCCGGCGAACGCCCCCGGCGCCGACCCGCTCGGGGTCGGCGCCGGCAGCGACTTCCCGCACTTCGCCGGTCTCAGGATCGATGCGCCGCTTGTCGGTGACCGTCACCTGTTCCTGGCTTGTGTTCGGTCACTTGGACTCCCGGTCGTCGTCGACCACCTCCGCGTCCACGACGTCATCGGCTGAGCCGCGCACGGCACCGGGCCGTCAGGCGCCGACCGCCCGTGCCCACCCTCAGCCTGGGTGGCCTCGTAGATCGCCTGTCCGAGCGCCTGCGACTCCTGGCCCAGCTTCTCCATGGCCGCCTTGATCGCGGCGATGTCGGTGCCGCCCAGCGCCGACTTGGCTTCCGCCACAGCGGCTTCCACCTTGCCCAGGGTTTCTTCGGGCACCTTGGACCCACCTTCGGCCTCGCGCTGCTCGGTGACGAACTTCTCCGTCTGGTAGACCAGCGTCTCGGCCTGGTTGCGGACGTCGGCCTCCTCGCGGCGCTGGCGGTCCTCCTCGGCGTGCGCCTCGGCGTCCTTGATCATCCGGTCGATCTCCTCCTTGGACAGGCCGGAGCCCTCCTGGATCTTGATCGTGTTCTCCTTGCCGGTGCCCTTGTCCTTGGCCGTGACGTGCACGATGCCGTTGGCGTCGATGTCGAAGGTGACCTCGATCTGCGGGACGCCGCGCGGCGCCGGCGGGATGCCGGTCAGCTCGAAGGAGCCGAGCAGCTTGTTGTGCGCGGCGATCTCGCGCTCACCCTGATACACCTGGATCTGCACCGACGGCTGGTTGTCGTCGGCGGTGGTGAAGGTCTCCGACCGCTTGGTCGGGATGGTGGTGTTGCGCTCGATCAGCTTGGTCATCACGCCGCCCTTGGTCTCGATACCGAGGCTCAGCGGTGTGACGTCAAGCAGCAGAACGTCTTTCACCTCACCCTTGAGGACGCCGGCCTGCAGCGCGGCGCCGACGGCCACCACCTCGTCCGGGTTGACGCCCTTGTTGGGCTCCTTGCCACCGGTGAGCTCCTTGACCAGCTCGGTCACCGCGGGCATACGGGTGGAACCACCCACCAGCACCACGTGGTCGATGTCGGACACCGAGATGCCGGTGTCGGCGATCACCGACTGGAACGGCTTGCGGGTGCGGTCCAGCAGGTCCTGCGTGATCTTCTGGAACTCCGCCCGGGTCAGCTGCTCGTCGAGGAACAGCGGGTTCTTGTCGGCGTCGACGGTGATGTAGGGCAGGTTGATCGAGGTGCTGCCCGACTGAGCGACAGCTCGATCTTCGCCTTCTCGGCGGCCTCACGCAGCCGCTGCATCGCCATCTTGTCCTTGGTCAGGTCGATGCCGCTGGTGCCCTTGAACTTGTCGACCAGCCACTGCACGACGCGCTCGTCCCAGTCGTCGCCACCGAGGTGGTTGTCACCGGAGGTCGCACGGACCTCGACCACGCCCTCGCCGATCTCCAGCAGGGACACGTCGAAGGTGCCGCCACCGAGGTCGAAGACCAGGATGGTCTGTTCCTTCTCGCCCTTGTCCAGGCCGTAGGCCAGCGCGGCCGCGGTCGGCTCGTTGACGATGCGCAGCACGTTGAGGCCGGCGATCTGGCCGGCGTCCTTGGTGGCCTGGCGCTGGGCGTCGTTGAAGTAGGCGGGCACGGTGATGACCGCGTCGGTGATGTCCTCGCCGAGGTAGGCCTCGGCGTCCCGCTTCAGCTTCATCAGGACGCGGGCGCTGATCTCCGGCGCGGTGTAGTTCTTGCCGTCGATTTCGACGGCCCAGTCGCTGCCCATGTGTCGCTTGACCGAACGAATGGTGCGGTCGACGTTGGTCACCGCCTGGTTCTTGGCGGGCTGGCCGACCAGCACCTCGCCGTTGCGCGCGAACGCGACGACGGACGGAGTCGTCCTGGAGCCCTCGGAGTTGGCGACGACGACGGGGTCGCCGCCTTCCAGAACTGCGACGACGGAGTTGGTGGTCCCGAGGTCGATGCCGACCGCACGAGCCATGGTGATTCCTCCTGAGTAGTAGAGCTTCGGTCCTGCACTATGCTGAGTGAACCTCGCTCAAGACTGCTCCCGGCGGCGCCGTGGTGTCAACCCAGCCTTGAGTCGGATTCACTCAACTTGTCGATCATCCTAACGGCGGGCGGTGCCGTCTTGTTCCCGGGTCCGCAAGCGGCGCCGAGCGGCGCCGGGGCTGTAACTCTGGGCGGTGAAGGGGCAGCGTGCGCGGCGGTCATGCGTTAGCCTGTGGATTCCCGGGGGGCAGCACAGCAGGAGCTCGCAAGCGAGATGGGGTCACCGTCAGACGGCGCGCGGGATGATCCGCGTCTCACGCGTGAAGAGGCGGGCTATCACCACGACCTGAAGAACCGCCAGATCCAGATGATCGGCCTCGGCGGGGCCATCGGGACCGGCCTGTTCCTCGGCGCCGGAGGCCGCCTGGCGTCGGCGGGACCGGCGCTTTTCCTGGTGTACGGCATCTGCGGCGTCTTCGTCTTCTTCATCCTGCGCGCGCTCGGCGAGCTGGTGCTGCACCGCCCCTCCTCGGGATCCTTCGTGTCGTACGCCCGCGAATTCTTCGGCGAGAAGGTGGCTTTCGTCGCCGGCTGGATGTACTGCATCAACTGGGCGATGACGGGAATCGTGGACACCACCGCGATCGCGCACTACTGCCACTACTGGAACGCCTTCAACGACGTCCCGCAATGGACGCTCGCGCTGGTCGCGCTGGTGGTCGTGTTGGCGATGAACCTCATCTCGGTGAAGCTCTTCGGCGAACTCGAGTTCTGGGCCTCGCTGATCAAGGTGCTGGCGCTGGTGACCTTCCTCGTCATCGGCACGGTCTTCGTGGTCGGGCGATTCAAGGTCGACGGCCACGACACCGGTCCGTCGCTGTGGGACAGCCACGGGGGACTGCTGCCGGCCGGCTTGCTGCCCCTGGTCCTCGTCACCTCGGGGGTGGTGTTCGCTTACGCCGCAGTCGAATTGGTGGGGATCGCGGCCGGGGAGACGCAGAATCCGGAGAAGATCATGCCGCGCGTGATCAATTCGGTGGTATTTCGCATCGCCGTCTTCTACATCGGGTCGACGGTCCTGCTGGCGCTGCTCCTGCCGCACACGGCGTACCGGGATCACGTCAGCCCGTTCGTGACGTTTTTCTCCAAGGTCGGCCTGGGCGGGGCCGGCAGCCTGATGAACATCGTGGTGCTCACGGCCGCGTTGTCGAGCCTCAACGCCGGGCTGTATTCGACCGGTCGCATCCTGCGGTCGATGGCGATCAACGGCAGCGGCCCCCGGTTCACCGCGCCGATGTCCAAGAACGGCGTGCCGTACGGCGGGATCCTGCTGACCAGCGCAATTGGCTCGCTGGGCATCGTCCTCAACGCCGTCAAACCCAGCCAGGCGTTCGAGATCGTGCTGCACATCGCCGCCGTGGGCGTCGTGGTCGCCTGGGCAACGATCGTCGCGAGCCAGCTGCAGATGTATCGCCTGGCGCGGGCCGGGGTGCTGCAACGACCGAATTTCCGGATGCCGCTGGCGCCCTACAGCGGCTACGCGACGCTGGTGTTCCTGGCCGCCGTCGTGATCCTGATGCTGTTCGACAAGGTGCAGGGGCCCTGGCTGATGGGCGCCATCATCTTCGGCGCGACGGCGCTCGTCGGCGGCTGGTTCGCGGTCCGGCACCGGGTGTGGGCCGCGGCGGAAGGCCCCGTTGCGGAATCACCTCCCAGCGACCCGCCGGTGGCCGCATAGGCCGCGGCGCACGAATCGATCACGCGGCGGTAAAGCTTCGCCATCGGCGCCGCATACGCCGGCGTCCGCAGCGCGTCACTGCAGTCACTTGGGTCACTCGCTGCGTAATCTGATGCCGACATCGAAAGAGCCGGGAGTTTGCGCGTGCGGTTATCACAAAGGGCGCGGTGGGGCCTGGCCGGCGGGTCACTCCTGCTGTCGCCCCTGCTGGTCAGCGCCATGCCGGTGTCCGGCTGCAGCTCCAGCATCGACGGCAGACCCGTGGCGTCGCCGGGGGCCGGTCCGACCGAACCCACGTTCCCCACCCCGAGGCCGTCCACCGCGACCCTGGCGCCCCCCGCTCCCGGCTCGACGGCGGCCCAGCCGACGGCACCCGGCGGCCCGACCGCCCCGGCGGGCGCCATCCCGTTGCCGCCCGACCAGAACGGTTACGTCTTCATCGAGACCAAGTCCGGTGTGACACGCTGCCAGATCAACAAAGAGACAGTGGGCTGCGAGGCACCGTTCACCAACTCCCCCCTGCAGGACGGCGAGCACGCCAACGGCGTCAGCGTCAGCGCCGACGGCAATGTGCAATGGGTGCTGGGCAACCTGGGGGCCATCCCGACCGTCACCATCGACTACAAGACCTACGAGGCGCAGGGCTGGAAGATCGACGCCTCCACCGACGGCACCCGGTTCACCAACGACCGCACCGGCCACGGCATGTTCGTCAGCATCGACAGGGTCGACACGTTCTGACCGCGAGGCGCTGCCAGCCGGCATCAGTACCATCGATGCCGTGGCACGCAACGGCCCACCCGACGATTTCAACAACCAGCCGACCCAGTTCGCCGACTACGGCGCGGCAGGGCGCCCCCCAGCGGGGGGGCCGCCGCCCCCGGAATCGCCTCCTGCGCAGACTCCGCCCGTGGAAGACGAGTCGCCGCTGTTCGCGGACCCGCTGGAGGAGGCCGAGCCCACCCCGTGGTACCGCAAGCCCGCGGCGCTGGCCGGCTGGATCGCGGCGGTTCTCATTCTCCTCGGGCTGATCGTCTTCGGCCTCATGGAACTCATGCACGGTCAGCAGGGCACCAGCCCCACCCCGTCGACCAGCACCAGCACCACGCCGTCGACCACGACAACCACCACTCAGACCACCACGGGGACCACGAGCGCGTCCCCCAGCAGCAGCGCCGTCGAACCACCGGCCCAGCAGCCCACGCAACAGCCGACGCGTCAGCCCGCGCAGCAGCCGACGCACCACCACCATCTGCCGCGCTTACCGTCCACGGTCACCATCCCGGGAGTGCCGAACCCGATCACCCTGCCACCCGGACTGCCCTGACGAACGCGGCAAGGTTCGACGGCTGATCCAGCGCGTGCCACGGGCACGCGGCAATCCGCAGACATTATGGTGAGGGCCGCCGGGTCTCGGCGGCAAGACGACTGACACAGGGGTGCGCGATATGAGCGAGTCGCTCGGGCTGTCGATCGGCGTGGCCCACCTGGTAGCGGCCCACGCGGGTCGCGCCCCGGTGACCCGCAGCCCCGTGGTGACGCTGTTCGAGAACCGGCCCACGGAAGTCGGTCTGCCGGAGGAGAATCCCAACCTGACCGAGCCCGGATTGGTGCTGCGGGGATTCGTCGAGCGCGTCGGCGACCGGACACCGCTGGTGGCGGCCGACGGCACCAAGTACCTCGGCGAGGTCCTGACGGTCGAAGCCATCGAAGCCATGGCGCGCGCCGTCGGCTACGGGACGCCGGTCACGATCGCCATTCCGGCGTATTGGTCGGAGGCGCAAGTCACCGCGCTTCGCGACGAATTCTTCGCCCAGCCGGATCTCGCGCGTGCCGGGGTGCCTCCGGTGCTGGTTCCCGACGCCGCGGCCGCGCTGGCGGCGCTGCGGACCCAGCCGGGGTTCCCGGCCCGGGGCGTCGTCGCGCTGTGCGATTTCGGTGCGAGCGGCACCACGGTCACCCTCTTCGATGCCGCGTCGAACTTCCGGCAGATCGGTTCGTCGGTGCGCAACACCGACTTCTCCGGCGACGCGCTCGATCGGCTCATCCTCGACCAGGCGACCGCCGCGGCCGCCCCCACCAGCGCCGACTTGGCCAGCACCGCGCGGATCGGCTCACAGACCCGCCTGCTCGACGACTCCCGGCGCGCCAAGGAAGAACTGTCCACCGCGACCGCCACCACGGTCGCCACCTTGTCCGGGGAGCGCGTCGCGCTGTCCCGGGCGGAGTTCGAGCGACTCATCGCCGAACCGCTGGACCGCTTCGTCGGCACCCTCGATAACCTCTTGCAAGACAAGGGGATTCAGCGAAGCGATCTGGCGGCCGTGGCGACCGTCGGCGGCGGCGCCGGCATTCCGCTGCTGGGCACCCGCCTCGCCGAGCACTTCGGCGTACCGATTCACACCGCGCCGCAGCCCGCGTTCAGCGCGGCCGTCGGCGCGGCGGTGCTCGGCGGCCAACAATCGTCGGCGGGCGCGCCCACCGCCGCGGCCGCAGCCGTAGAAGCCCCGACCGAAATGGTGCGCGCCTCCCAGTCCGCCGGGGCCGATCCCGTCGTGGCCTGGTCCGAAGACGCCGACGACGGTGGGGAGCCGGTGCCCTACACGGGCCCCGACATGACCGGTCAGTACGGCGGGGACGCGCCGAGGCGGGGTGACGCCGACGAGGACCGCTACGCCCCCGAACCGAGCGGGCTGCCGTGGTACAAGCGCACGGCCCTGGTGCTCAGCGTCGCGGGCGCGCTGGCGGCGGTCCTGGCGGCCGTGGTGTTGGCGCTCACCCTGGGCCACGGCAATACCAACCCCGTCAACACCACACCGCCCAACGCGCCGGCACCCTCGCAAACCGTGACCATCACCGAGTCGAATGGCAGCACCACCGAGACGGTGGTCCCGGCGCCCCCGCCCCCCGCACAGCCGACCGAGAGCTCGGCGGCCCCACCGCCCACCACGACGAACCCGCCGGCGACGACGACGCCGGCCACCACGTCGCAGCAGACCACGACGCAGCAGACGACGACGCAGCAGACCACGACGCAGCAGACCACCACGCAACCGCCCACGACGTCGCAGCAAACCACCACCGCGGCGCCCACCAGCACGGGCGCACGGCCGCTGTTTCCGCGGTTCGAGCCGCCATTCCGGCGTTGAGCCGCCCGGGGCGCCCCGGAAAACGCCCGCGCATGGCCTGAAGTTAGGGCAGCCTATCTCGCGTCGGCGGGCGCGAAGATGTAACTATGAGCAGGGCTAATCCGCGACCAGGCAGCTGAAAACACTATGCATTGGGGAGATCTTCCGTGACCACACAGATGCTCGTCAGGCTGACCGTGGGCATGGGCATGTCGCTGCTCGTGCTCGCGCTCGCCGCGCGCCGGGTCCTGTTCCTGTTCACTCTCGTCCGGTCCGGACAACCGTCCCCCGGCCACACCAACGACCCCGGCAGGCGGATCTGGACGGAAATCACCGAGGTCTTCGGCCAGCGCCGGCTGCTGAAGTGGTCGATTCCCGGCCTGGCGCACTTCTTCACCATGTGGGGCTTCTTCATCCTGCTCACCGTCTACATCGAGGCCTACGGGTTCCTGTTCCAGGCCCACTTCCACATCCCGATCATCGGGCGGTGGGAGGTGCTGGGCTTCCTGCAGGACTTCTTTGCCACCGCCGTGTTCCTCGGCATCACGTCCTTCGCCATCATTCGTCTGCTGCGCAATCCGCGCGAGATCGGCCGCGCATCGCGGTTCTACGGCTCGCACAACGGCGGCGCCTGGCTGGTGCTGTTCATGATCTTCAACGTCATCCTGACCTATGTGTTCGTCCGCGGCTCCGCGGTGAACAACGGCACGCTGCCGTACGGCAAGGGGGCGTTCCTGTCGCAGCTGTTCGGCGCGATCCTGCGCCCGCTCGGCCAGCCCGCCAACGAGATCATCGAGACGACGGCCCTGCTGCTGCACATCGCGGTGATGTTGGCGTTCCTGCTCATCGTGCTGCACTCCAAGCACCTGCACATCTTCACCGCGCCGATCAACGTCATCTTCAAGCGGCTGCCCGACGGGCTGGGCCCGCTGCTGCCCGTCGAGTACGACGGCAAGCCGGTCGACTTCGAAAACCCCCCGGACGAAGCCCGATTCGGCCGCGGCAAGATCGAGGACTTCGGCTGGAAGGCGATGCTGGACTTCGCCACCTGCACCGAGTGCGGGCGCTGCCAGTCGCAGTGCCCGGCCTGGAACACCGGAAAGCCCTTGTCCCCCAAGCTCGTCATCATGGACCTGCGCGACCACTGGATGGCCAAGGCGCCATACATCCTGGGCGACAAGGAGACCCCCGCCGAGAACACCCCGGAGGGTGGCCTCGGCGAGGACGTGGCCGGCGAGAAGCACGCCGAGGAGCACCACGTTCCCGAGTCCGGCTTCGGGCGCGTGATGGGCTCCGGGCCGGAGCAGGCCACCCGCCCACTGGTCGGCACCGCCGAGCAGGGCGGCGTGATCGACCCCGACGTGCTGTGGTCGTGCGTGACCTGCGGCGCCTGCGTCGAGCAGTGCCCGGTCGACATCGAGCACGTCGACCACATCGTCGACATGCGCCGTTACCAGGTGATGATGGAGTCCGAGTTCCCCACGGAGCTGTCGGCGCTGTTCAAGAACCTGGAAACCAAAGCCAACCCGTGGGGTCAGAACGCCTCCGACCGGACCGCCTGGATCGACGAGGTGGACTTCGACGTTCCGGTGTACGGGGAGGACGTCGACAGCTTCGACGGCTACGAGTACCTGTTCTGGGTCGGCTGCGCCGGCGCCTACGACGACAAGGCGAAGAAGACCACCAAGGCCGTCGCCGAGCTGCTCGCCATCGCCGGGGTGAAGTACCTGGTGCTCGGCGCGGGCGAGACCTGCAACGGCGACTCCGCTCGCCGCTCGGGCAACGAGTTCCTGTTCCAGCAGCTCGCCCAGCAGGCCGTGGAGACCCTGGACGGGGTGTTCGAGGGCGTCGAGACCGTCGACCGCAAGATCGTCGTCACCTGCCCGCACTGCTTCAATACCCTGGGCCGCGAGTACCGGCAGCTGGGCTCCAACTACACGGTGCTGCACCACACGCAGCTGCTGAACCGGCTGATCCGCGACAACAGGCTGGTCCCCGTTACCCCCGTTTCCCAGGACATCACCTACCACGACCCGTGCTACCTGGGCCGGCACAACAAGGTGTACGAGGCGCCGCGCGAGCTGATCGGTGCCGCGGGGGCGACCCTGACCGAGATGCCGCGCCACGCCGAACGCAGCTTCTGCTGCGGCGCGGGCGGTGCCCGCATGTGGATGGAAGAGCACATCGGCAAGCGGATCAACCACGAGCGCGTCGACGAGGCGCTGGCCACCGGCGCGGCGACCATCGCCACCGGCTGCCCGTTCTGCCGGGTGATGGTCACCGACGGCGTCAACGACCGCCAGGAAGAGGCCGGCCGCAGCGGCGTCGAGGTGCTCGACGTCGCCCAGATCCTGCTCGGGTCGCTCGAGTACGACAAGGCGACCCTGCCCGAGAAGGGCACGGCCGCCAAGGAAGCCGCCAAGGCTGAGCCCAAGCTCGAGCCCAAAGCCGAGCCCAAAGCCGCCGCGCCGGCCGCCCCGGCGGAGGCCGAACCCGCCGAGGAGGCAGCTGCGGCCGACGAGCAACCCGCCGCCGCCGCGCCCGCCGCTCCGGTCAAGGGTCTCGGTATCGCGGGGGGCGCCAAGAAGCCGGGCGCGAAGAAGGCGGCGCCGGCCGCCAAGGCAGCCACCCCGGCCGAAGCGGAGACGCCCGCCGAACCCAAGTCCGCGGCGGCACCGGTGAAGGGCCTGGGCATCGCCGGCGGCGCCAAACGGCCGGGCGCCAAGAAGGCGGCGCCCGCCAAGGCCGAGGCTCCGGCCCCCGCTTCGGCAGAGGCCGAGGCGCCCGCGAAGGCCGAGCCGGAGACGCCGGCCGCGCCGGCGGCCCCCGCGGCTCCCGTGAAGGGGCTGGGGATCGCCGCCGGGGCCAAGCGACCCGGCGCCAAGAAGGCATCACCGTCGGCCAAGCCGGCGGCCGAGCCGCGGCCGGCCGAACAGCAACCGGACGCGGCGCCGAAGCCGGAGCCGGCCAGAAGGAGACGGCCAAGGAGTCCGACGGCGACGGCGCGCCGCCGGCCCCGCCCGCGGCTCCGGTAAAGGGCCTGGGCATCGCGCGCGGCGCCCGTCCCCCGGGCAAGCGCTGAGCTAACGATTTGGCGCCGTCAGCAAATTTCGTTGGACAGCAATGGCACCATTGGTGACGTGACTACTCACCAGCTGCCACTGCATGCCACCGGTCACCACCGGCAGCGGACCTTCGCGCAGTCGTCCAAGCTCCAGGACGTCCTGTACGAGATTCGCGGCCCGGTGCACCAGCACGCCGCGCGGCTGGAGGCCGAGGGGCACCGCATCCTCAAGCTCAACATCGGCAACCCGGCGCCGTTCGGCTTCGAGGCGCCCGACGTCATCATGCGCGACATGATCCAGGCGCTGCCGTACGCCCAGGGCTACTCCGACTCGAAGGGCATCCTGCCGGCCCGGCGCGCCGTGGTCACCCGCTACGAGCTGGTCGAGGGCTTTCCCCGGTTCGACGTCGACGACGTCTACCTGGGCAACGGGTGTTCAGAGCTGATCACGATGACGCTGCAGGCCCTGCTCGACAACGGCGACCAGGTGCTGATCCCGTCGCCCGACTACCCGCTGTGGACCGCGTCGACGTCGCTGGCCGGGGGCACGCCCGTGCACTACCTGTGCGACGAGACCCAGGGTTGGCAGCCCGACATCGCCGACCTGGAGTCCAAGATCACCGAGCGCACCAAGGCGCTGGTGGTGATCAACCCCAACAACCCGACCGGCGCCGTCTACAGCCGAGAGGTCCTGACCCAGATGGTCGACTTGGCGCGCAAGCACCAGCTGCTGCTGCTCGCCGACGAGATCTACGACAAGATCCTCTACGACGACGCCAAGCACATCAGCCTGGCAGCGCTGGCGCCCGACCTGCTCTGCCTGACCTTCAACGGCCTGTCCAAGGCCTACCGGGTAGCCGGCTACCGGGCCGGCTGGCTGGCGATCACCGGTCCCAAGGACCACGCGGGCAGCTTCATCGAGGGCATCAGCCTGCTGGCCAACATGCGGCTGTGCCCCAACGTGCCCGCACAGCACGGCATCCAGGTCGCCCTCGGCGGCCACCAGAGCATCGAAGACCTGGTACTGCCCGGCGGCCGGCTGCTCGAGCAGCGCGACGTCGCCTGGCAGAAGCTCAACGAGATTCCCGGGGTGTCCTGCGTGAAGCCCGAAGGCGCGCTGTACGCGTTCCCGCGGCTGGACCCCGAGGTCTACGACATCGAAGACGACGAGCAGCTGGTCCTGGACCTGCTGCTGCAGGAGAAAATCCTGGTCACCCAGGGCACCGGGTTCAACTGGCCGGCGCCGGACCACCTGCGGATCGTGACGCTGCCGTGGGCGCGCGATCTGGCCAAGGCGATCGAGCGGCTGGGCAACTTCCTGGTCAGCTATCGCCAGTAACCGCCTCTACGGTGGAGCGGGTGACGCATTCACACTCGCACACCCAGTGGTCCGGCCCGTCCCCGTTGGGCCCGCTGCCGGCCCGCATCGTCGTCGGCCTCCTGGTCGCAATCGGGGTCGCGGTGATCGCCGGCGCGGTCCTGTTGTGGCCCAGCCGGCAGCGCGTGGACATCCCGATGCCGTTCCAGAACGCGACGGGCGGCGCGGTGAGCACCCAGGGCGGACACGTGCTGTCCAGCGCGCTCGGCGACTGCGGCAGCCCCTCGGCCAGTCAGGTCCTCACCACCGCGCCGGCCCCCGCCGCGCCGGGCGCCGGGCGGTGCGTGCAGACGCTGATCGCGATCGATTCCGGGCCCAACGCCGGCGCCAAGACGCTGCTGGAGTTTTCGCCGGGCCCGGGCCAGCCTCAGTTCGCCCCCGGCGACCACGTCCGGCTGGCCCGTCAGGTCGATGACCAGGGCGCCACCAGCTACTCGTTCTACGACTTCGAACGCGGCTGGGCGCTGGTGGGACTCGCCGCCGCCTTCGCGCTGGTGATCGTCGCGGTCGCCCGCTGGCGGGGCCTGCTCGCGCTGGCCGGGATCCTGGTCGCGTTTTTGGTGCTGGTGGTGTTCCTGCTGCCGGCGCTGCGCGACGGCGCACCGGCGGTGCCCCTTGCGCTGGTGGCCTCGGCCGCCATCCTCTACGCCGTCATCTATCTCGCGCACGGCGTCAGCCTGCGGACCAGCGCCGCCCTGCTGGGCACCCTGTCGTCGCTGCTGCTTGCCGCCGGGTTATCCTGGGGCGCAATACAACTGGCGCACCTCACCGGGCTGTCGGACGAACAGAACGCCACCGTCAGCGCGTACCTGGGCGGCGTGTCGATCAGCGGCCTGCTGCTCGCCGGCTTCATCATCGGGTCGCTGGGCGTGCTCAACGACGTCACCGTCACGCAGGCGTCGACGGTCTTCGAACTCGCCCATCTCGGCGGCACGTCCTCCCGACGGGCGGTCTTCGGCAGCGCGCTGCGGGTCGGCCGCGACCACATCGCCAGCACGGTCTACACGCTGGTGCTGGCCTACGCGGGCAGTTCGCTGCCGTTGCTGCTGCTGTTCAGCGTCGCGAACCGCTCGCTGGGCGACGTGCTGACCAGCGAGGGGGTGGCTGTCGAGCTGGTCCGTTCGGCGGTGGGCGGCATCGCGCTGGCGCTGTCGGTCCCGCTGACGACGGCCATCGCCGCGGTGCTGGCCAAACCGCGGTCAGCTATCTCCGACGTTCCAGCAGTTCCTGCAGGTAGGCGCCGTACCCAGACTTGAGCAGGGTCTGCGCCCGCTCCGCGAGCTGCCGGTCGCTGATCCAGCCCTGCTGCCAGGCGATCTCCTCCGGGACACTGACCTTCAGGCCCTGCCGTCGTTCCAGAGTCCGGACGTAGTCGCTGGCATCCAGCAGCGAGTCGAACGTCCCCGTGTCCAGCCACGCCGTGCCGCGGGCCATCACCTCGACGGCGAGCCGTCCCCGGTTCAGGTAGATCTGGTTGACCTCGGTGATCTCGTACTCGCCGCGGGCCGATTTCTTGATGTTCTTTGCGATTTCGATCACGTCGTTGTCGTAGAAGTACAGGCCCGGCACGGCGAAGTTGGATTTCGGGGTGGCCGGCTTCTCCTCGAGCGACAGCGCCATGCCGTCGTCGCTGAATTCGACGACACCGTACGCCGACGGGTTGGCCACCCAGTAGGCGAAAATTGCTCCGCCACTGACGGATTGGAAGCGGGTCAGGCTGGTACCCAGTCCGGGACCGTAGAAGATGTTGTCCCCCAACACCAAGGCGACGGAGTCGTTGCCAATGTGGTTGGCTCCCAGGACGAAAGCCTGAGCCAGGCCGTCGGGCCGCTCCTGCATCGTGTAGGTGAGGTTGATGCCGAACTGCGAGCCGTCGCCGAGGAGTCGCTGAAAGCCGGCCGCATCGTGCGGGGTGGTGATCACGAGGATGTCGCGGATTCCGGCCATCATCAGCGTGGACAGCGGGTAGTAGATCATCGGCTTGTCGTACACCGGCAGCAACTGCTTGCTGATGCCGATCGTGATCGGATGCAGGCGGGTGCCCGAGCCGCCCGCCAGGATGATGCCGCGCATGTGTCTTTGCTCCTCTACTCGACCCACTACTCGACCCACTACTCGACGAGGTCGCCTTCGGTGAGCTCGGTGGCCGCCAGCGCCGACGCGAGGTCCTCGTGCCGGAAGATCGAGGTGACGTGGTCGTGCACCACCCGAAAGGCCGACGCGGCGCTCGAGACGGCCCCGGGTCGGTCCGGGGCGCTGATCTTCTGTTCGACGACCACCACACCGTCGTGCACGTACATCCGGCCGAGCTCGGCGTTCGAGTTCAGCGAGGCGGCCCAGCGGCGCAGCGCCTCGTGGCCCTGCGCGGCCCCGTGTGCGTCGCCGAATTCGATGTCGTCGCTGGACAGGCTCACCAGAGTGTCCAAATCGCCCTCGTCGAGGGCGTCGTTCCAGGCCAGCACGGTGGCGATCTCCGATGTGGTCATGGTCAGCAAGGTACCGTGTCGCCCCGGCTCAGAGGGGCGTTCGGTCCAGCCAGTTCCGCCAGACGGCGTCGTCGCCGAACAGCTCGATGCCGGTGTCGGCAAGGGGCACCCGGCGCAGGATCGCCAGCAGCAGGTCGGTGGCGCCGCCGCGCAGCGCGACGCTGCCCTTGCCGTGCTGGTGCGTCCAGGCGACGTTGCTGCCGTCGACTCCCACCGTCCATTCGCCCGCTTCGCCCAGCCCCGGATCGGTGGCGTGCAGGTGCAGGGTGTCGCCGTCGTCCAGCGGCAGCGGGTTGCCGTCCCCGCCGGCCTGGATCGCCACGCGTTCGAGCCATTCGGTGATCGCGTCGGCCGCCACGTCGGGCCGGAGGGTGAATTCGGTCCCGAGCGCGAGGGCGGCGTCGGCGCGATGCACCGCCGTTTCGTGTAGCCGGCGCCGGACCCACCAGTCGGCCGGGCCGCTGCCCCAGGAAGGTCCACACCGGTGTTTCCGGCCCCGTGGCGTCGACGGCGTCGACGAGCTGCCGGGCGCCCGCGCGCAACCAGGCGATCGCCTCGGCCGGATCCGCCGGCGGCTTGCCGCCCTCGACGGCTGCGGGAGTCGAGGAACTCCTGGAGCCGGTCGCGCACGATCTGCGCCGCCCAGCGGTCGCCGCGGCCGACGTGGCGAAAGAGCTGCTGCAGCGTCCAGCCCGGGCAGGTCGGCACCGGCGTGGAGTCGTCGACGTCGCGAAACAGGTCCGCGAATCGCGCGGTTCTCGTCGAGGAATGCGGCGGCATAGTCCACGGCGGTCACGCTACTCGGTGCGTTGTCCACAGTTGGGGGTCTGTCCACACGGCGGGGTCTTGGGGGCTGCTACGGCCGCGGCGCTCCCAGCCGGAACACCTTCCAGCCCGCCTGCCGCCAGCGTGCCACGTCCAGGCAATTGCGGCCGTCGACGATCACCCGCGCGCGCACCCGGTCGGCCAGGTCGTCCGGGTCGAGGTCGACGAACTGCCGCCACTCGGTGAGCACCAGCACCGCGTCGGCGCGCTCGCAGGCCTCCTCCACGGAGACCGCGTAATTGAGTGTCGGGAAGAGCCGCTGCGCGTTCTCCAACGCTTTCGGGTCGAAAACGTTGACCGCGGCCCCGTTGAGCTGCAACTGGCCCGCGACATTCAGCGCCGGGGAGTCGCGCACGTCGTCGGATTCGGGTTTGAACGCCGCGCCCAGGACTGCGATGTTGGCGCCCAGCAGCGATCCGCCGCACGCCACGCTGGCCAGCTCCACCATGCGGGTGCGGCGGCGCATGTTGATGCTGTCCACCTCGCGCAGGAACGTCAGGGCCTGGTCGGCCCCCAACTCGCCGGCGCGGGCCATGAACGCCCGGATGTCTTTCGGAAGGCAGCCGCCGCCGAAACCCAAACCGGCGTTGAGGAATTGGCGCCCGATCCGGGGGTCGTAGCCGAGCGCGTCGGCCAGCACGCTGACGTCGGCGCCCGCGGCCTCGCACACCTCGGAAATCGCGTTGATGAACGAAATCTTGGTCGCCAGAAAGGCGTTGGCGGAAACCTTGACCAACTCGGCGGTCTGCAGGTCCGTCACCAGGAACGGGACACCCGCGTCCAGCAGCGGCGCCGTAAAGCTCACGGACCGCGGCCTCGGCGCGCATCGAATCCTCTTGCATGCCAAGCACTATGCGGTCCGGATGCAGCGTATCGTGCACGGCATAGCCCTCGCGCAGGAACTCGGGATTCCAGGCGATCTCGACGTCCACCCCGCGGGGCGCCAGCGCGGCCGCCCGGTGGTCCAGCTCGGCCGCGGTGCCCACCGGAACGGTCGATTTGCCGACCAGCACCGACGATCTCGTCAGCCGCGGCACCAGCGCGTCGATGACGGCGTAGACGTGGCGCAAGTCGGCGCCGTACTCACCCTTCTTCTGCGGCGTGCCGACCCCCAAGAAGTGGACGTCGGCGAACTCGGCCGCCATGTCGTAGTCGGTGGTGAACCGCAGCCGACCGGCTGCGAGGTTGTCCTGCAACATTTTTCGCAGGCCCGGTTCGTAAAACGGAATGTCGCCGCCGGCGAGCTTGGCGACCTTGCCCGGATCGATGTCGATTCCGACCACGTCGTGGCCCAGTTCCGCCATCCCGACCGCGTGGGTGGCGCCCAGGTAACCCGTGCCGAAGACGGTGCAACGCATACCACCGGTGTAGGTGGCCGCTATGAGCGAACTGCATCGCCCAGCTGAGCGGGAGGCAAACGCCAGATGACACCTGCCCGCGCGGGCCGCGGTGCTACAGGCCCGGAATACCCGGGATCCCGAACCCGCCGTGCCCGTGCCCGCCGCCGAACCCGCCGTGCGGGCCGCCGAACCCGCCGTGGCCCTCGTGACCCTCGCCGCCGTGCCCGAATCCGCCTCCCGGGCCCGCCGATGCCGGGTATGGGCAGCGGGATCGGTATCGGGACCGGGGCGACCGGGGGTGGAGCCGGGGCCGGCGGAGGAGCGGCCGGGGCCGGTGCGGGCGCCTCGGGGGCCGGCGCGGGCGCGGGTGCCTTCGGCGCGGGAGCCGGGGCGGGCGCCTGCGGGGCAGGTGCCTGCGGGGCAGACGCGGGCGCCGGCGCCTGGGGAGCGGGTGCGGGCGCGTTCGCCTGGGGGGCGGGCGCCGGAGCGGCGGGGCGGCGGCGTGGCCGGAGCCGTGAGCCGCCTGGTTGGGCGCGACGACGTGATGCCCGGGATCGGGCTTCACACCGGCCGACGGCCGGATCGCGATGGCCAGGGAAACGACCAGCGCCACCACGCCGACGACAAAGATCGCCGCCACGCCTGCCCCTACCAACCGTAACGACCTGTGGTCGCGATAGACCCCACCCACGAGCTCGGTCGCCGCCGTCGGCTCACCGATATAGGGATCGTCCGGGTCGTCGGGGACGGCGCTGTAGGCCAGGGCGTCGCGGTCGAGCGTGCCGGGAGTTTCGAAGTAGCCGGGCGCGACCGCGAACGGGTTGATGGCGCCGGTGCCGGGGTCCTGCGCGTAGGCGAGCGCCGCGGTGGACGACGCGAACAGCGGCGCGTGCGCCGACGCCAGCGCCGCCCCGCGGGCCAGCGCGGTCTCCGGCTCCTCGGCCGCCGCGAACGGCAGCGTGGTCGCCGCTTCCAGCGCGGGTTTGATCAACGGGACGTCGACGCCGGAGCCGACGACGAACACGGCGTCGGGGCGCGTCTCCAGGGCCGCGGCACCGGCCACCATGCTTGCGAGCTGGGCCACCGCCGCCTCGTCGTCGGCGGGCAGGACTTGCCGCTGGACGTCCGTGACCGACCCGTCCGTGCTGTCGACGACCGCCAGGGTCGCGGTTTCCGGCTCGATGTACAGCAGCGCCGTGCGGGCATAGTTCGTCTGGTTGCCCACGGCCTGCGCCAGCGCTGCCGCGGCCAGGAAGGCCGAGACCAGCATCACGTTCTCGACCTTGTGCTTCGCCAGCGCGTCCCGCAGTGCCGCGGCCTCGATGGGGTCGGTGAAGGTCACGCCAGTCGATGCCAGCTGGTAGCCGCCCTCGGCCGCGCCCTCGCGAGTTCCCAAGATCGCCGCGACTACCTGATCGGCCGCGCTGATGGTTGCTGCGTCGTCATCGGCCTGGACGTCGAAATTGTCTTCGTCGACGGTGGCGCCATCACCGTTCTGGCCCTCCACCAGTACCATTCGGACTGCCGTCGGTGCCATCGACACGCCGAGTACGGTGTCCAAAGCTCCCCCATTGCATTTGCCGGTCAATTAAAATGGCGACGGCGCGATCGGCCAGATCCGGTCGCCCAATCCCAGCGGTATTCCCCTAAAGACCCGATTTTACGCGCCTACGGAACGGGAATCCCGTGCCCCAGATGGCGGCGAAGCCAGTCCTGGGCGGTGTGATCGTCGTCGCCGGAGCGCGGCGGCAACCACTGCTGCCAGGGAGTTCCGACGGGCGGTGCGGGAGTGGGGGCGGGTGCCCGCGCCGAGGGCGCGGGGGCCGGCGGCGGGGCCGCGAGGCGGGCGGCGGGGCCGGCGACGGGGCCTGAGGGGGCGGCGGGGCCGGCGCCTCAGGGGGCGGCGGGGCCTGGGTCGCCGGCGCGACGACGTTCTTGCTGACATCGGGTCGCTGCTCGGAGTGCGGGCGGATGCCCAAGGCCAGCGCCACGGCCAGCCCCACCACCCCGACCACGAAGATGCTCGTTGCGGCGACGACGGCCACCACCGGCTTTCGGCTGCGCCGCTCGACAGGCGCCGCGGCGGGCCTGCGGTCGGCACCGGTCCCCGGGTCGCCGTCGGCGTGCGCTTCGGCGCTGTAGGCGAGCTGACGTCCGGTTGCCGGGTCCTGCGCCGAGGCTATCGCGACGGTGCGCGGAGCGCCCAGCTGCGCATTCGCCGAGGCCAGCGCGGCGCCTTTCGCGAGCGCCATCTCGGGTTCTTCGGGGGCGGTGACCGACAGGGACGTCGCCGCGTCGAGTGCCGGCTTGATCTGCGGAATGTCCACCCCGGAACCGACCAGGAACACGCCGTCCGGGCGGGTTCTCATCGACTGGACGTTCGCGACCAGCGCGGCCAGCTCGGCCAGCGCCGCGTCGTCGCCGGTCGGCAGGGGTCGCCGGCGCATCTCGGCGATCGTTCCGTCGGAGGTGTCGACGACCGCCAGCGTCGCGGTGGTCGGCTCGACGAAGAGCAGGGCGGTGCGGGCACAGTTGGTTGCGCTGCCGACCGCTTGGGCCAGCGCCGCCGCGGCCATGAACGCCGACACCAGCATGACGTTCTCGACCTTGCGCTGCGCCAACACGTCTCGCAGCGCGGCCGCCCCGATCGGGTCCGTCCACGTCACGCCGCTCGACGCGAGTTGATAGCCGCCGCGCGCCGCGCTTTCCCGGGTCCCCAGGATGGCCGCGACGACCTGCTCGGCTGCCGCGCCGGCTCCCGCGTCCGCGCCGAGGTGGAAGGCTTCCTGGTCGACCGTGACGCCGCCGGCCGCCTCCCCTTCGACGAGCACCAAGCGGACCGCTTCCGGGGCCATGGACACACCCAGTACGATGTCCACCGCTCCTCCAACTTCTCTGGAAATGCCTTTCTGCCAAGGTTTTTGGCAGGTCTCGCTCAGAGTCCCCGTTGCGGCCACACCTTAATCCGCCATCCCAACGGGCGGAGCGGGACACGCCCGCCGCGACCAAACCGCTACCGGCGGCCGCCGAAGCCGTGACCACCGCCGAACCCACCGAACCCGTGACCACCGCCGAAGCCGCCGAAGCCGTGGCCGCCGGAAGCCGTGGCCGCCCCCGAAGCCGCCATGACCGCCGCCGAACCCCCCGAAAGGCCCACGGAATGCCGGCCCGCCACCGAACGGACCCGGAAACCGGGGTGCGGGCGGCCCGACCAGGCGAGGGACGAACACCGGCGGCGCGGCCACGGGGATCGGAAGGGGCGGCGGCGCCGCGGGAACGGGTGCGGCAGCCGGGGGGCCCATCGGGCGCGGCACCGCCACCGGCGCGGGCGCCGTGAATCTTGGGCTGCGCCTGGGCCGGCGGTGCGGGCGCGGGCTTCGTCGGGACGACGACGTTTTCGTTGGGGCTCGGGCGCAGCGCGACGGTGGGGCGAATACCGATCGCCAGCGCGATCTCAAGCGCGACAACGGCGGCGATGAAGATCACCGCCACGGTGCTTCCCACCAAGAGGACGGATTTGCGCCGCTGAACGCCGGCGTCCAGGCCGAGCACGGTCTCGGCCTCGGCGTCGTCATCCGGGACGGCGCTGTAGGCCACGTTGGGTTTGCCGCTCGCCTCGGCGGGTGGCTCGGGGACGGCGCGGTAGTGGGGCAGGTAGCCGGGCAGCATTCCGGGGACCTGTCCGGCCAGCATCAGCGGGTCGACCTCGCCCGTCCCCGGGTCGAGCGCGTAAGCCAGCGCGGCCGTCGACGACGCGAACAACGGCGCGTTGGCCGACGCCAGCGCGGCGCCCCTCGCCAGGGCGGTCTCCGGCTCGTCGGGCGCCGAAACGTCGAGCGACGTCGCGGCCTCCAGCGCCGGCTTGATCAGGGGAATGTCGACGCCCGAGCCGACGACGACGATGCCGTCGGGATTGCCCTCGAGTTCCTCGGCGCCTGCGACCATCTCGACAAGCCCGGCCACCGCCTCGTCTTCGTCGTCGGCCAAGACCCGGCGGTGCACGTCGGAGATCGCCCCGTCGGCGGTGTCGACCACCGCCAAAGTGGCGGTATACGGCTCCACGAAGAGCAGGGCGGTGCGGGCGTAGTCGGTGGCGTCGCCGACGGCCTGAGCCAGCGCGGCCGCGGCCATGAAGGCCGACACCAGCATCACGTTCTCGACCTTGTGGGCGATCAACGCGTCGCGCAGTATCGCGGCTTCGACGTGGTCGGTCCAGGTCACGCCGGTCGACAGGAGTTGGTAGCCGCCCTCGGCGGCACCCTCGCGAGTGCCCAGGATGGCCGAGAGCACCTGGGCGGGCGCCGCGGCCGGGCCGACGAACGGCCGGCTGTCGTCGGCAACGTCGAACTCGTCCTGGTCGACGATCACCCCGTCGGCATTTTCGCCTTCGACCAGCACCAAGCGGACCTTCGTCGGCGCCATCGAGACGCCAAGCACGATGCCCACCATCGCTTGACCTCCCCTGAGTGATTCGGCTTATGCCGCAGCACCGGGCGTCGACCCGGAGGCGTGTGAAGTTCTGGCACCGGGGCGGCGCGTGCTTTCGGCCTGCCCCAATGCCCGACCATACCTGCGAAATGCTCTGCGGGGTACGAGGCATCCGTCGCCCGCTAGTGGTGTCCGCCGCCAAAGCCGCCAAAGCCGCCGAAGCCGCCGCCACCACCGAAGCCGCCGTGGCCGCCGCCGAAGCCGCCGCCACCGAAGGGACCGCCACCGAAGCCACCGTGGCCACCGCCGAACGGACCGCCACCGCCGAACGGACCGCCACCGCCGAACGGACCGCCACCGCCGAACGGGCCGCCACCGCCGAACGGACCGCCGCCACCGGGATGCTCGGCATCGGCGGAGACTGCGGGAACGGGCCGCCGAAGGACGGCAGCGTCGGCGCTTCGGGAGCACGGGCTCCGGCAGCGCCGGCGCTTGTGGCAGCGCGGGATGCGGGAACTTTGGCGCCTGCGGCAGCGCCGGTTGCGGCAGCGTCGGCGCTTTCGGGAGCACGGGTTGCGGCAGCGTCGGCGCTTTCGGGAGCACGGGTTGCGGCAGCGTCGGCGCTTTCGGGAGCACGGGTTGCGGCAGCGTCGGCGCTTTCGGGAGCACGGGTTGCGGCAGCGTCGGCGCTGCGGGAGCACGGGTTGCGGCACCACGGCTTGCGGGGGCAACAGGCGCGGCGGGGACTGAATGACGGGTGGACTCACCACCGGGTTCCGAATCGGCACCCGCGGCAGGAGCGGCGCCACGGGAGGAGCCGGCACCACGATCGGGACGGGCACGATCGGAGCGGCGGCAGGCGGCGGAGCGGGGATCGGGGGGGCCGCGGGAACCGGGGCCGGGATAGGCGCGGCGAACGCCGGGTTGATCGGCTTGGGCGCCGCAACCGGTGCCGGGAGGTTGATCTTGGCCATCGGCGCTGACGCCTGGACCGGTGCGGGCGCCGGCGCCTGCTGCGTTGGGACGATCAGGCTTTGCGCGGGCGCGGGGCGCAACGCGACGGTTCCGGTCGTGCGGATGCCGATGGCCAGCGCGATCTCCAGCGCCAGCACCGCGCTGATCCCGACCACCGCCAACCCGCTGCCGACCAGCAGGACCGGCCGGCGACGCGGTTCGGGTTCTTGCGGCGAGAACAGCTTCTCGATGAGGACCGTCGGGGCGTTGGCGTCCTCGTCCGGCACGGCGCTGTAGGCCAGCTCGTCGTCGGATCCCGTGCTGACGCTGAGGTATTCGGGCAGGACGTATCCGTCGAGGCCGCCCGTGCCAGGGTCCTGCGCGTAGGCGAGCGCGACGGTCGAGGAGGCAAACAACGGGGCGTTCGCCGACGCCAGGGCGGCCCCCCGCGCCAGCGCCGTCTCCGGGTCCTCGGGGGCGCTCACGTCCAGAGCGGTCGCCGACTCCAGCGCCGGCTTGATCTCGGCGATGTCGACGCCGGAGCCCACCAGGAACAGTCCGTCCGGGGACGACGGCAGCTCGGCCAGCCGGCCGAGCAGCCCGGCGAGCTGCGCCGTGGCCTCGTCGTAGGACTCGGCGTAGATGGGTCGCTGGTAGACATCGGTGATGGACCCGTCGGACGTTTCCACCACCGCCAGCGTCGCGGTGTCGGGCTCGACGAAAAGCACGGCGGTGCGGTCGTAACCGATTGCGCCACCGACGTTTTGCGCCAAGGCCGCGGCGGCCAGGAAGGCCGAGACCAGCATCACGTTTTCGATCTTGTGGGCCACCAGCGCGTCGCGCAGCGCGGCGGCCTCGATCTGGTCGGTCCAGGTGACCCCGATCGACGACAACTCAAGGCCGGCCTCGGCCGCACCCTCGCGCGTGCCGAGGATGGCCGCGACCACCCGATCGGGCGCGGTCGCAGTGGCCGCGTCGTCGGCGGCGGTGACCTCGAATTCGTCTTCTTCGACCGTCGCGCCGTCGCCGCACTCCCCCTCGAGCACCACCATCTGAATCGACGCTGGTGCCATCGAAACCCCGAGCACGATATCCAAACCAACCCCTCCAAAGGTGTTGCGGGCCAGGCCACGGCCGGGCGGAGGAGAAACCACCGACCCCTCAATGATCGCTCAGAAAGGCTGTGCGAGGGGCGCTCTGAACCTAGGTAGATCTTATGAAGTTCTGATAGGACCGAGACGGTGTCGGTCCCCGCTGCCCCTGATATTTCGACCCCACGCGCGAGCTGCCGTACGGGTGCTCGGCCGGACTGGTCAACCGCAGGATGCACAGCTGACCGATCTTCATGCCCGGCCACAGGGTGATCGGCAGGTTGGCGACGTTGGACAGCTCGAGGGTGATGTGGCCGCTGAAGCCGGGATCGATGAAACCCGCCGTCGAGTGGGTCAGCAGGCCCAGCCGGCCCAGGGACGACTTGCCCTCCAACCTCCCGGCGAGGTCGTCCGGCAGGGTGAACAGTTCGAGCGTCGCGCCGAGCACGAACTCGCCGGGGTGCAGCACGAACGGCTCTCCGGGGGCGGGCTGCACCAGGCTGGTCAGCTCGTCCTGCTGCTCGGCGGGGTCGATGTGCGTGTAGCGGGTGTTGTTGAACACCCGGAACAGGGAGTCGAGGCGGACGTCGATGCTCGACGGCTGCACCAGGGTGTCGTCGAACGGGTCGACGCCGAGTCGGCCGGCGCTGACTTCGGCCCTGAGGTCACGATCGGAGAGCAGCACCGGATGAGCCTATCTGCCGCTTAGAGCGGGCGTCCTGACTCAGCGCAGGTACGCTTCGCCCCCCTTGGGGTAGCCGCCTCCGGTCGTCGTGACGTGGACGTGGTCATAGTGGCCCAGGCGGCTCGGTTGCGCACCGGTGGGTGTGTAGTAGACGCCGCGCCAGATCGCGTCCTGGATCCCGAACCGATTGGCGTTCGCCATGACGTAGGCGACGATCTTGTCGCCCAGCCGTATCCCCTCCGCGCTCGTCGGGTTCGGGATCATCACGTCGACCGCCAAGCCGAGCGGGTGCCAGGGCAGCGGGTCCGGCCGGACGCCGCCCATCTGATGGATCTCGGGGAAGGCGTCGCTGATGCTGCGGGCGGTCAGGATCGTCCTGACCTGCAGGCCCCGCTCCGGTGCGACGCCGACGGGCAAGAACCGAGACCGGATGTGATATCTCGACGCCCGCGCCGAAAGGGATTCGGTAAAACCCTTACCGACCAAGCCGTGGGCCATATTCGGTGTTGCTGCGACGATTTCCGCGCCGCTCGGTGCAATGTCGGTGACAACAGGCTGGGCCGCATCCGCGACGGCGAGTGGACGGACGTCGCTGGCGGCCGCGAAGAACATGGCGGCGGGGGCGACCAGCGCAGCCAGGGCCGCCGACGATCGCTTTCGATTCCTGGGTAATTCATGCCGGCCCACGCGGGGCATATTACGACAAGATAACGGAATAATAAATATCGCCACTGAATTTGAGCGGGCCAGGTAGCTGGACGGATTCCCGGACGCCAATATGTCGGCGACGACGTTGACGGACGTCCGGCAGGTCGCGATCCAGGGGCGGTCACCGCCGTGCGCGCCCGCCGCCGGATGTTAGCCTTTCTGGGCAACCGCGCCGATGTAGTTCAATGGCAGAACATCAGCTTCCCAAGCTGAATACGCGGGTTCGATTCCCGTCATCGGCTCCACGACTACCGAGGTGTCATCCGTGGTTTCGCTGGTAGCGGCGGACCGGCACATGACCCCTGATCTGAACATCGACTTCGGCTCCCGCCCCGACCTCTTTCACGGTGAACGTGTACAGATCGCCCAACGGGCTGCCGAAGATGGGTTCCCCCAGCTGCTCGATGTACCACTGCACGCCGGGCTGATCACACGGGGGCTTCGATGATCTGCCCTCTTCGGCGCGCCATTTCACGTCAGGGTGGTCGGAAGGAAACTCGATGGTGTCATTCCGCCGGATCTCATCAGCGCGAATGGTGTCATAGCCCTGCTCCGTGGTCACCACTACAAGGTTAGTCATGGAGCGGAGCGGACCCACTGGGACCGCATGCGAGCGCAGCAGACAAATGAGGGGTCTTCCCCTGGAGGCACCGGCTTAGCTCGGCGGGGTTGACGTCACCGCAAGACGCGGCACAATGTGATACAGGTCATATGACCACTGGTCACACCGGACAGGGAGGCGGCAGCATGACCACGAGAGACAAATACACCGATGTGCCCGCGCCGTACTCGTGGGAGGTGCCCAGCGCCGGCGACGCATGCTTCACCTGGGAGTACGACGATGGGCGCGCCCGGCTGCTTTCCCTGTACCAGAAGGGGAAGGACAAGCAGTGGGATGCGCAGTCGCGCATCGACTGGGCGCAAGACGTCGACCCGGTGAACCCCGTCGGGCTGCCCGACGAGTTCCATCCGCTGTTCGGCAGCCCGATGTGGGAGGCCGCGGACGAAGCGCGCCGGGCCGAGCTGCGCCGGCACTCCCAGGCCTGGCAGTTCTCCCAGTTCCTGCACGGCGAGCAGGGGGCGATGGTGTGCGCGGCCAAGATCGTCGAGGTGGTGCCGGATCTGGATGCGAAGTTCTACGCGGCCACCCAGACCATGGACGAGGCCCGGCACGTCGAGGCGTTCTCGCGGTTTCTGCAGGAGAAGGTCGGCCTGGTCTACCCGATCAACAAGAACCTGACCGCCCTGCTCGGCGACACCCTGCGCGACTCGCGCTGGGACATGCCCTACCTCGGCATGCAGGTGCTCATCGAAGGGCTCGCGCTCGCCGCGTTCGGCACCTTGCGTGACTTGGCGGCGCCGGACTCGCTGGCCAAGCAGCTTCTGGCCTACGTCATGCAGGACGAGGCCCGGCACGTCGCCTTCGGCCGAATCTCGCTGAAGGACTACTACGCCGACCTGACCGAGGCCGAGCGCGACGAGCGCGAAGAGTTCGTCGTGGACGCCTGCTATCTGATGCGGGACCGCTTCCGCGGCGAGGAGGTCTTCGAGACCCTCGGCATGAACGTCCAAGAGTGTGCCGAGTGGGTCGACGCGTCGCCGCTGATGATCCAGTTCCGCGCGCACCTGTTCAGCCGCATCGTGCCGATCGTCAAGGACATCGGGCTGTGGGGCGACAAGGTGCAGAAGGCCTTCACCGACATGGGTGTCCACGACCTGGCCGGCTCCGACATCGAGGCGCTGATGAAGGCCGACGAAGATCAGGCCGAGGCGCTGGACAAGGCGCACGCCGAGATGGCCGGCCGGGCCCTCGAGGTGGACCAGGTGATCGCGGCGGGCGCGGGCTGACCCCGACGTCGGCTCACTTGACGGCACCGGGGAGGGCCCGTCCGCAGGATGCCCTCAGCGAGGAGATAGTAGTCCGGTACCGACGGCCATAGCCGGCCGTGCTCAGTTCTCGAATCACTTCGCTGACTGCGCGAGACGGCCGGATGGACGTTTCTTGGGATCGGTAGCCACCCAGGACTCTAGCGTTTGCCTGATTCGAGACGCGGGCCGCGAAGGCAGGCCGGCTTTCCCCGCCGAACAGATGAGGAAGGAAGACGTGCGCGCTACCAGCCAAACCCTGAAAAGCATTGTGGCCCATGCCCTGTTGGCCGGCGGTGTCGCGGTCGCCGGCGTGGGCTTTGGCGCGGCCACCGCCCACGCCAACACCGAGGGCCCATTCACTTGGTGCCCGGGCCAGTCCATGGACTGGCCCACCGGGCCGAACAAACCAATCGATCGGAGTTACCCCTACACCTGGAACATGAACGTCTGCCATACCTGGTAGGAAGATCAGCTACGGATACGGCAACGTCCGCAGGTTGATCAACGGCACCTGGACACTGGCGGGTTCGACGGTGTGGGACGGCGACAATCCACCCGTCCCCGAGGTCATCAACTGCGGGCCGGGGTGGTGTCCCGTACCGCCGCATCCTGATCCGAATTTTCACGGCGGACCGGGGCCCGACTGATCGGTGTTTCCCCAATTGCGATTCGGGCCGTCGAGCCTGAAATTGACTTACCAAGCTGAATACGCGGGGTCGATTCCCGTCATCGCTCCACTCTGAGCAACCCCGCTTAGGCCGGATCCGTTGTTACCGTTGGACTAATGAGCGAGACCGCTGGCGCATCGCCGAACGACGACTTCGAGTTCGTCACCGCAGAGCCGGGCGTGGAACTCGCGGTGCGGCGATCCGGCGAAGGACCGACCGTGCTGCTGGTCGGCGGCCTCGGCATGCCGAGCATCACGTGGGACGTCTGCGGACTTCCCCGGTCGCTGGTCGACGCGGGGTTCCAGGTCATCAGCTACAACGCGCGGGGGATGTCGCCGTCCTCCGCGCCGCCCGCGCCGTACTCGGTGGCCGACCTGGCCGGCGATGCCGCCGCCATTCTCGACCATTTCCAGGTCCGGCGGGCGGCGGTGGTCGGCTACTCGATGGGCTGTTACACCGCGCAGACGCTGCTGCGCGACCGGCCCGAGCTGGTGCGTGCGCTCGTCCTGTTCGCCGGGCTGCAGCCCTCGCCGGTGGGGGCGATGGTCGGGGAGATGGAGCTCGGCCTGATCGAGCGCTACGGCGAGGTGCCCCGCGAGGTACTGGTTTTCGAGCAGTTGCTGACCACCCTTCACCTGCCGATGCTGCAAGACCCGGCGACGGTGCAGGGCTGGCATCAGCTGCTGTCGGCCGGCTACGACAGCGCGTGGGCCGGACCCGACGGGTTCACCGGGCAGCTGACGGCATCGCAGCAGTGGATCACGGCCGGCGAACCCACCCCGGAGCGTCTCGCCGCGATCGACGTGCCCACGCTCGTCCTGGCGTTCGAACACGACCTGTTCTTCCCGCCGGCCCTCTGCGAGGCGGCGGCGCGCCTGATCCCCGGCGCCGAGTTCACCCAGATCGGCGGGGCGGGCCACGGCGGAATCTTCACCGGACCCGGCGACAGCGTCGCCCGGATCAGCGACTTCTGCGGCGCGCATCGGGAGGGTTGACATACCGCCCGCTCAGCCGGAGCCCCGCTCAGCCGGAGCCCGCTTCGTCGAGATCGGTAGTGTCACCGTCCCAGTCGTGGTCGTGTAAGAAGGCCGCCGGGATGTTGACGCGATAGCGCGCGGCCTCGGCGAGGATATTGCCCATCGCGAGCGGCAGCGCCAGCGTCGGACCGGGATCGTGACTCGAGGAGATGACCCCGTCGGTGCGCCGGTAATCGCGCAGGAATCCGCGAAAGGTGTTGTCCTTCAGCGACGATTTGCGCCACCCATACATCAGCATCCCCGGGCCCAGCATCTTGCGCGCGCCGGGCTCGGGAGTGATGACCTCGTCGTTCACACCGAAAAATGCTCTGTCGAGCCGTGTTTCGGGGTCGAACAACAGAACTCCGCTGGTGGCCCGCGGGTTGCATTCGACGGTGAACAGGCCCCGGCCCGGTACGTCGATGAAATCCAGTCCCATCTGCCCGGTGAAATTGAACGACTTGACGCACTCACGCACCCATTCACTGATGCCTTCGTGCTCGATCGACTCGAACGTCAGGCACGATGTGCCGTCGATCGCGTAGCGGACCGGATAGGCGGCGTGCGCTTTGACCTGGCCGTTGCAGCACACCGAATACGAGCAGTAGTTGGTCCCGGTGGCCCACTCCTGGGCGATCCACGGGTTCCCCGGCGGGAAACTCAGGCCCTGCGGTACCTCGCCGGGGCGCACCTTGTGGACGTGCTGCGAGCCGCGCGAGTAGACGGGCTTGAGCGCGAAGGGCCCATCGAAATTCAACTCCTCGAGCTCTTCGTGGCTGCGGACCAGCGCAAAGTCCAGGGTGGGCATGCCGCGGCGTCTCAGCGCGGCCTGGAACTCGTACTTGTTCTCCAGCCGGGCCTCGAGCTCGAAATCGGAGAAGAACAACTTGCAGCCGTCCGGGAACAGGTGCGGATACCGCTTGATGGTGTTCGCCAGAATTGCGGTCCCCTCGTGGACCGGGACGATCAGGTCGACGCCCTCGTCGGCGGCGATGCGCGCGATCGCCTGCGTCCACTCGACCGGTTCGTACCTCGGCCGGGGCGTGTGAAAGGCCTTCTTGACCGACGAGGAGAACCTGCTGATGGGCAGCGGCACCGAGTCCGAGATCAGCACGCGGTGGCCCGCGGCGCCCATCAATCGGGCCAGGTGCAGCGCAAGGAACGACCGGCCGAACGTAATCAGCACGGTCTTTCCGTTACTTGCGGGCATTCAGCCTCCCGTCGTGCACATCTGCCGTCCGGCGCGGTGGTGAGGTTCGCTCAGCCCCGTGTGTCCGGCACAGCGCCGCGGTGGGGCCAGGCGACGCGGCCGACGAGGCCGCGACCGAACCGCCTGCCGCTGTGGGCGGCCCGGGACCATGCAGTGCGACTACCCAGATTCGCGCCGCCAATTCGCGCTTCCGGGCATTTCCACCTCGGTTGCGCCGCCCCTGAGCGGGTAGGCCGCATGTGTGTCCTTGGTTGACATAGCACTGATGCCCGTCCGCATGGCACGACGAATCGGCGGAGCCGACCGGTTCGCCGACGATTCGCGACCGCCGGACCGCGAGCTGGTGGTGGTCGGCGGCATGCCGGAGGGCGTGCCGCCGGCGGCGCTCCGACCCGAGCCCGACCTGCCCGCGCCGGCCGACTGGCCCTTCGGCGAGGACTTCCCACGCACCTGCGGCACGGCCCGATTCGCCGGCGGCGCGCTGTTCTGGACCGACTTCCTCTACGACGACCACGGGGCGACCGGCCTGCGAGTCAACGCTGCGGTCGGACGCGTGGTGCCCGCCAAGGGGACGTATGTCTATCCGGACGGGCCCGCGGCCGGCAATGGCGCCGACATCTTTCGCGTCGCCGTCGGTCTGAGCGAGACGCACACCTGGTGGCGCGTCGACTGGAACACGCTGCTCGATCCGTCGGTGCCGATCGCCCTATTCACGTTCGACACCAGATCCGGTCGCACCACCACGGATCAGTGGCCGGCAGGTGCAGGTGTCCGTTCCGCCGGTATCGACTCGGCCCTGCTGATCTCCTGTTCGACCGCGCAGTTGATCGATCCGACGACCCAGGAGAGGAGGACCGTCGCGCACGCGGTCGACATGATGTCCGGCTCGTTTCTGGCGAAGGTGCCCCGGTCGGTGCTCGAACCCCGCGGAACATGGACCGTTCGGCTGGCGGCGGGCCTCGCCAACGCGGCAGGCGACGGGTTCGCCGACGTGCCCGAGGAGTGCGGCGCACTGGCGGGCCAGCCCAATGTCTACAACGTCGCCTTCCGCAGCCGCGAGCAGGAGCCCATCCACCACAACTTCTGGTCCGAACGGTCACAGGCCGCCGCCCTGACCGACGGCGACGTCTCGCAGTTCTCGCTGGCCGTCCCCTGGAACAAGCTTGCCGCCGGCTGCACCACCGATGACCCGATCCTGACCGGCGTCTCGTCGCGCTGGTATGCCTCTTCGGCTCAGTTGGGTGACGGCGTGGCACAAACGCGATTCCTCTCGAACAAGCCGCAGTTCCTCGGCCGGGTGCAGCCGTATTCGGTGTGTGTGCCCAAGGGGTTCGCGCCCGGAGACAGGCCCGCGCTGACGTTGCTGTTGCACTCGATTGCGATGGGGCAGAACCAGTTCGCCGCGGTCGACGCCCGCCTGGTCGAGCGACTCAGTGACGAACGGCAGTCGGTCGTGGCCACCCCGCTGGGCCGGGGGCCGTCGTGCTGGTACTTCGACGAGGGTGAGCTCGACGTGTGGGAGGTCTGGGCGCGCGTGGCCGCGCAGCTGGGAACCGACCCCAACCGAACGGTGATCGCCGGCTATTCGATGGGCGGCTACGCGGCCTACCGGCTGGGACTGACCTATCCGTCAGTGTTCGCACAGGTGGCCGTTTTTGCGGGGCCGCCCACCTGCGGGATACGGCTGCTCCCCAACGTCGGCGTGCCCGCCACACTCGACCCTGACTCGCACTGCGCCGACGAGGGCGAAACCTGGCCGCTGCTGCGCAATGCCCGCTGGCTCCCGTTCGTCATCGCCCACGGCCTACTCGACGAATTCGTGCCGTTCTGGTCGGTCATCCAGCAGGTGCTGCGCCTCGACCGGCTCGGCTACCGGTATCGCTTCACCGTCTACCCGGCCGAAGACCACGTGGCCATGGCGGTCCAGAACAGGTTCGACGATCCCATCGCGCACCTGGGCACCGGCACGCGACAGGCCGACCCCGGACGCATCACGTTCACCTGGTACCCGCAGCATGCGCGAGCCGACTTGGGCGTGGGGCCGCACCGGGTCTGGTGGTTGTCCGAGCTGCGCGCCGCTGAACACGTCATCTCCAAACGGGGCGCGGTCGCCAGTGTGGACGCGCAGACGCATGCGCGACCGGACCCGGCCCACCGAACCCGAAGGCGGGGCGGGCTGGTCTTGAACTTCAAGCCGATGCCGGGTGTGTACACCGAGCGACTCTGGGAACGTGGGCGGCCCCGCGAGCCGCGCCCCGTTCTGACGTTGAAGCTCACCGGGGTCGCCGGGGTCAATGTCGACGTCGCCCGGTGCGGGCTGGCCACGCTGGGCCGGTCGACGATCGAGGTGACAACCGACGGCGAGACCGCGATCGGGCTGGAGCGATTGGCGCCCCGCACATCGGTGCAGATCGATGGCGTCGCGGCCGGGGCGACCGTGGTGGTGCCGCAGGGCCGGCACCGGATCGTGCTGAGCGCGGAACCGAGCGACGGCGCCACCGACAGCTGAACGACGCCTGGCCGGACGACGCCGTTCACCGCCCGGCCGCCCCGCATTCCCCGAGATTTTTCGCTCCGCAAGCGTGTCCATTCCGGTGTTTCGTGCAAAAATTCGCCATCCGGGTCGCAGGCAAACAATCGAAGGGGAAGCAACTATGGCAGCGCCGAAGCGCTATGGCCGACGTGTAGGCACAGCCCTATCGGGTGGCTCGCTCCTTGTCGCCGCAGTCGTCGTGGCCGGCCCGGCGCAGGCCGACGACACCAGCTTCCTCAACGACGTGCACAACGCGGGGATGCACGACGTCGGGGGCGGCGACGCGGCGTTGCTGGTGACGGGTTGGAAGGTGTGTACCCAGCTGAGTTACGGCGCTTCGCCCCAACAGCTGGCCGACCTGGCGCTGCAACGCTCCGAGGCCGATCTGGGCGCCAAGGGACTCAACCCCCAGCAGGCGGCCGCCCTGATCGTCTACGCCCAGGCCGACCTGTGTCCCGCCAGTTAGCCCTCAGCTGAGCGGGCGAAAGACCGGCAAAACGCGGTATTTCGCGACGAAACCCGCCCGCTCGTACTCCTCGCCAACCTCGCCGTCCCGGGCGATGACCGCGCCAGAATGGACACCGCCGCGGAAGGTCCGCCGGATCGGAGGGTCGTTGGCCACGTCTGAGCCCGGCCATGGCTACCACCAGAAGTGGCTGCGCAACGCCGAACGCCGGGGCATTTCCCGCCGGGTCGTCGTCGAGATCGCGCGGCGGGCCGCCATCACCGCGGAGAGCTTCGCGGTCCTGCGCGGCATGGAGGAGGTCATTGATCCCGACGGCAAGTCCTTCTTCCTCATTCCGCCGGGAATGCCGGGCGCGGCCGCGCGGCGGGCGGCGCTGCTCACCTACGTGCTCAACGCAGGAACCGATTACGGCGCACCCGGCCGGGCTTCGGACTTCCCCGCGGCTGCGTACTGCGCCGACGAGGTCGCGCGGATCGCCGACCGGCAGCGCGCCAACGGCTGGACCTACGCCCGCGACGTCCGGTTCGTCGACCGCAACGGCGGACGCCTGGTCACCACCCCGGAGGGCATCCTGATGGGCGCGGGCGGCAACTGGATCCAGCGGCAGTTCAGCCGGCGCGGCGGCACCACCTGGGGCGACATCTTCATGCTCAACACGGGCTCGACGACGGGCGGGGTCGCCGACCCGGCCGGCCGGCTTCGCCGAATCGTCCGGTCGGGGCGCCTCGGGCGCGTCGACCTGGACCGCGTGTTGCATCACGAGGAGCGGCACTCCCGGCAGTGGGCGTCCAAAGGGTACGCGGGCATGGTCCGGGATTACGGCTGGGAACTGGTGCGCGAGTTGGCCTTCGGCATGCCGAACCGCCTCGAAGAGGACGCCGGCCTGCGCGACGGCGGCTACCGATGACGAAGCGTCAGTGGTGTTCCAGACCGTGCAACCCGTGGCGCAGGATCATCGCGCCGATCACGATCAGGATTCCCGCGAGCAGGGCGGCGTTGTGTTTGTCCATCCAGGCTTTGGTCGCCGCCAGCGCATTGTCGAGGCGGCTCCCGGCCGCGGCGTAGGCCAGGATCGGGATCGCAACGCTGGACGCCGCGACGGCGACGAAGAACGCGGCGGCCAACCAGTCACCGGGCAAGCCGAGGCCGGCGGTGCCGATGGCCAGCCCGGCGGGCACGCAGATGAGCACCACGTCCGGTCGCGCCGCGGCCAGCGCCGCACCCATCAGCCCCGCTCGGACCGGGGTGATGGTGCTGAACGAACGCATCCAGCCCGGCGACTCCGTATGGCTCTTCCGCGTGAACCACCGGACGATGCCGTACACGATCAGCGCCGACCCGAGAATCACGCGCAGCCACGACGACCACCGCGGCGGCGACTTGTCCAGGCCGCCGAGCAGGCCCGAGGCCGCGACCGACAGCGCTGTCACCGCGGCCAGGCTCAGCACCCACCCGGCGAGGAACGCCAGGCTGCTCGGGCGTGGCCGCGGCGCCTCCAGCACCAGCACCGCCGGGATGACCGTGATCGGCGAGAGCGCGATGACCAGCCCGAGCGGGATGAGACCGGTCGACACAGTGACCCAGCTTCCAGACATGGGCAGCAATCTACGCGATGTCACGCCCAGAGACCGCCCGTTGCGCGGCTGTTGTTACAGGGCGTGAATCCCGTTGTAGAGCACCATCAAACCGATCAGCACCAAAACGATGGCGAGCATCCCGGCGTGGTTTCGTTCCATCCAGTCCTTGACCCGTTCCAGGGTGTCGTCGAGGCGGTCGCCGGCACCGGCGTAGGCGAGGATGGGGAGCGCAACCGTCGACGCGGAAGCCGCGACGAAGAAGGCGCCGGCGATCCAGCCGCCCACCACGCCGAGGCCGTCCGTGCCGATCCCCAAACCGGCGACGGCGCAGATGATCAGCACCTCGGGCCGGATCACCGCCAGCACCGCCCCGGTGATGCCCGCCCGCCGCGGGGTGAACTTTGAGAACGACCGCATCCAGCCCGGAGCCTCGCGCTCGCGGTGCCGCGTCAGCCAGCGGTAGATCCCGAACAGGATCAACACCGAACCGAAGACCACGCGGGTCCACGACGCCCACGTCGGCGGGGACTTGTGCAGCCCGCCGAGCAGGTCCGAGGCCCCGATGAACAGCGCGGTGAGCGCGCTCAGGCTGAGCACCCAGCCGCCGAGGAAGGCCAGGCTCGTGGGTCGGGGACGCGGCGCGTGCAGAACGAGCACCGCGGGAATGACGGTGATCGGCGACGTCGCGATCACCAGTGCCAGCGCGAAGAGCCGGGCGAGCAGGGCACCCCAACTTTCGTTCACGGGCAGCATCATCGCATCCCCCGGCTAACGTTTCCTCCGCAGCGTCCACGCGGGCACCCAGTGCGTCACCGTCCTGCGCTTGGAGCCGTAGGCGATCGGGTAGGTCACCAGCCCCCACCAGTCGCCCTGCTCGCAGATGCCCCAGCAACTGAGCCGCCCCTCGACGACTTTGTGCAGTTGCAGTCCGTTGGGCTGGTACCGGCCCGACCGGTGGGGTTCGCGCGGGAAGAGCACCGTCAGGTCGACGAGCACCGTGATCGGTGGGCGCACCACCCGAAACGGGCTGCGGACCGGCTGCCCGTTGTACCCGATCGACGCGAGGTCGCCCATGGTTGCATCATAGATTGGATTCGATCATACGTTCGAATGGCAGCATGACGGTGTGCTTCCCGGCCTGCGGACGATGCCGAGGAAAGCCCTCGACCCGCTGATCGTCGGGGTGTTCGCCGCCGCGGTGAGCCTCGGCGGCGCGGGCCGGCCGTCCTTCTGGTACGACGAGGCCGCGACCATCTCGGCGTCCTACAGCCGGTCGCTCGGCCAGTTGTGGCACATGCTGAGCAACGTCGACGCCGTGCACGGCCTGTACTACCTGCTGATGCACGGCTGGTTCCAGGTGTTTCCGCCCTCCGAGTTCTGGTCGCGCGCGCCCAGTGGCCTCGCCGTCGGGGGCGCCGCGGCCGGCGTGGCGGTGCTCGCGCGGCAGTTCTCGTCGCGGACGGTTGCGTTGGCCTCGGGCATCTTCTGCGGGATCCTGCCCCGGGCCACGTGGGCCGGCATCGAGGCGCGGCCGTACGCCCTGTCGATGCTGGCGGCCGCGTGGCTGACCGTGCTGCTGGTGCGGGCCACCCGCCGCGAGGGCGCGCGGCCCTGGCTGTGGTATGCCGCCGGTGCCTTCGCGGCCATCCTGCTGGACGCCTACCTGGTACTGATGCCGGCGGCATACCTGGCCTTCCTCTGCCGGTATCAGCGCACGCGCGCGGTCCTGGTGCGGTTCGCCGTCGCGTCGGCGGTGGCGGTGTGCGCCCTGACGCCGCTACTGGCCGCGGTCGCCGGGCAGGCGCATCAGATCAAATGGGTTCCCGCGATCGGTGGCCGCACGCTCGAAGACGTCGTGGTCCAGCAGTATTTCGAGAGAAGCCCGCCCTTCGCGATCCTCTCTGCGGTCGTGGTCGCCGCGGCGATCGCGTTGTCGCTCAGGACGTCCCGTGGCCTGGCCGGTGGCGATCGGCAGCTGTTGACGATCGCGGCGGCGTGGCTGGCGATCCCGACCGCGGCGATCGTGTTGTGGTCGGCGCTCTTTCACCCCATCTACACCCCGCGCTATCTGTCCTTCACCGCTCCCGCGATGGCGCTGGTCCTGGGGGTGTGCACCGCCTCGGTGGCCGGCCCGGTGGCGCGCTCGGCGGCGGTGCGGCCCTGGGTGACGGCGGCGCTCGTCGCCGCCTTCGCCGTCGCGGCCATCCCCAACTACGTTCTGGCACAACGCAATCCGTATGCAAAATACGGCATGGACTACAGCCAGGTGGCCGATCTGATCGCCGCGAAGGCGGCGCCCGGTGACTGCTTGCTGGTCAACGACACCGTGACGTTCATGCCCGCCCCGATGCGTCCGCTGCTGGCCGCGCGTCCGGACGCGTACCGCAAGCTCGTCGACCTGACTCTGTGGCAGCGGGCCACCGACCGCAACGACGTCTTCGACACCAACCTCATCCCGGAGGTCGTCGCCGCGCCGCTGAGCCACTGCCGCGTGGTGTGGATCATCACCCAGGGCGACAAGTCGATGCCGGACCACGAGCAGGGCGTGGCGCTGCCACCGGGACCCGAATACGGCGCGACGCCGGCGTTCGCCGTCCCGCACGACCTGGGCTTCCGGCTGGTCGAGCGCTGGCAGTTCAGCCTGGTTCAGGTGATCAAAGCCGAGCGATGAGTCGTTACCAGATCCGGAGGTAGTCGATCAGCATCGCGGACGGGAAGGTGCCCGCGGCCGGATCGCCGGCGCCGACGCCGCCGACCGCGAGCGTGAACATGGGCGTCATCCAGTAGCCCGGATTGTTGAACGGCCAGCGCATGTCCTCGGGGGGGCCGCCGGCCACGTGGATGGGCTTCGGCGGGACGGTGAAGTACGGTTTCGCGCCGTCGACGTAGTCGCGCCAGAACGCGAAACCGTCCTCGCCCCAATGCATTCGCCAGGTGTGCCAGGCGCCGTCCACCAGGCCGGGGATCGACTTGCCCTCCCAGGTCTTCCCGTTGGACGCGGCGTGCACCGTGGTCCCGGGCGGCCAGCTGCCGTTGCCGTACCACTCGAAGATGTCGACCTCGCCGTCGGGCAGCGGGTCCTCGTTGACCGCCCAGAACGAGGGCCACAGGCCGGGGAACAGGCAGTCCAGCTTTATCCGCGCCTCCCAGGTCTGGTTGATCATGCTGCGGAAGTTGCCGCGCAGCTTGCCGGTGTAGTACGTCCCCATCTCCTGGGTGGCGCAGAGCACGAGGTTGGATCTGCCGTCTTGGAACACGTTTCGGCGGTCGTCGCGGTATATCCCGTCGACCGGCGGAAACACGTCGTCCTGCCACGTCTGGATCGTCCACTTCGCCGGATCCGGCGCCGAACCCGCCGGGCCGTCGAACTCGTCGGCGAAGATGTAGGGCCCGCCGACCGCGGACGGTGGCGCCTCCGGTGCCGAAGACGGCGTCGCCCAGGCCTCCGGGATGCTCATCGCGGCCCCCAGCATGCCCAGCCCCGTCATCAACAACATGTCGCGACGATCCATCTGCCACCACCAATCCGTAAACCAGGTCTTCGACCTAGCCCCATACCCCTGGGCGACTTTCGCAAACGGTGTTATGTAACCACGCGCCGGGGGTGGCACGCATTCCGACACCCGGCCCCGGCATAGGTGTGACCTAGCTGAGACGATGCGCGGCCAGGCCGTTCGGCAGCTCCCACCTGCCACGTACCCCCATAACCATCAGGCGGGTTGACATTGCTGCGGGCGATGGTATCAAGGAGGTTGATGCTCCGGGAAAGGAACGGTAATGATGTCTGGTGGATTCTTCGGCGGTCCCGGTTTCGGCGGCCCCGGTTTCGGCGGTCCCGGTTTCGGCGGCCCGGGTTTCGGCGGCGGTTGGGGTCACCGTCACGAAAAGGACTGGGGTCAGGGCGGGTTCGGCGGCCCCGGCGGTCGTCCCGGGCTCAAACGGGCCGCGTTCGTCACTGCGGCGATGCTCCTCGACGGGCCGGCTGACGCCGCGCAGGTCGTGCAACGGGTGTCCGACGCCACCGAGGGCGCCTTCACGCCTCCGCAGGACCTGGCCGAGCTTGCCATCGGCCTGCTCGCGGGTCGCGGGATGGTCACGGTCGACGACGGCGTGGCGAACCTGACCGAACTGGGTCGCAACGTGCTGGCCTGGCGCGGCGTCAGCAGCGAGACTGCGCGCGCTTTCCTGGGGCGCGCCGCCAAGTTCGGCGACGCGGTCAAGATCCGCAGGGAAATGTTCGAATTCGGCCGACTGGCGCGCACCATCGCCTGGACCGGCACCGACGAGCAAAAGCAGCAGCTCGCCGAGGCCCGGACCAAGGTACTGGAAGCCGTGACCGAGGCGAAGAGGGCACTGTACCGGGCCCTCGGCGAAGGTTAGTGGCGATCGCGAGCGCGGCGTAGCCGGGCGCTGCGGGTCGCCACCTCGGCCTAGCCGGGCGCTGCGGGTCGCCACCATCGGCCTAGCAGGACGCGGGTTCGCTGAGCTTGACCAGCATCTTGCCGATGTTGGCGCCGGTGAACAGGCCGTTGAGGGCGTCGACACAGGACTCGATGCCCTCGAAGACGGTCTCGCGGTGCTTGATCCGCCCTTCGGCCTCCCACTGGCGCAGGGCGGCGAACGCCTCCTCGAAGCGGCCCCAGTCGTCGAGCGCGTTGAAGCCCTGCATCAGCGCGGTCTTGGACAGCAGGTTGACGTAGTTGGCCGGTCCCGGGTGCTCCCCGCTCAGGTAGCTGGAGATGACACCGCACAGGACCACCCGCGCCTTGGGGGCCAGGCGGCCGAGCACCGCGTTGAGGATCGGGCCGCCGACGTTGTCGAAATAGACGTTGACGCGGCGGGGGCAGTGCTCCTTGAGCGCCGCATCCAGGTCGTCGTTCTTGTAGTCGATGCACGCGTCGAAGCCGAAATCCCCGACCACCGCCCGGCACTTCTCGGGACCGCCGGCGATACCCACCACGCGAGCGCCGGCGATCCTGGCGATCTGCCCGGCGACCGACCCGGTGGCGCCCGCGGCGGCCGACACCACCACCGTCTCGCCGGCCTGCGGCCGGCCGATGTCCATCATTCCCATGTACGCCGTGGCCCCGGTCGGGCCGTACACCGACATGACCGCCAGCTGATCGACCTTCCCGGACGGGTGGGTCTTGCCCGGGACCGGCGTGCTGAACACGTCGTCGCGGATGATCACGTACTCCTGGAAGCCGGTCAGCGTGGTGACGACGTCGCCGACCTCGAACGCCGGGCAGCGCGACGCCACGACCTCGCCGATCCCGGCGGCCCGGACGACCTCGCCGAGTTGCACCGGCGGCAGGTAGCCCTGCTGGTCGTTCAGCCAGGTGCGGGCCGCGGCGTCCAGTCCCACGTAGGTGGTGCGGAGCAGCGCCTCGCCCTCGGCGGGTTCGGGCGCCGGCCGGGTGATGAGCTCGGTGTCGCCGGGCTCGACGAGCCCGGTCGGGCGGCGACGCAGCACAATCTGGCGGTTCGGCAAGTCGGGCACGATGCAGAACCTACCCATACGGCGCGGTCCGGTGGGAGCATCTGAGCATGGACGCGCAGGAGGATCCGGAAAAGAGGATTCGGGAGCTCGAGCGGCCCCTGGCCGAGGCGGCGCGGGCCTCGGAATTGGGAAGTGCACCGCCCCCGGCCGGCGCGTACCCGCCCCCGCCGGGGGCGCCGTGGAACTACCAGGCACCCCTTGGGGGCACCTTTACGGGCGCGCCGCCGCAGCGCCGTCCGGGCAACCGCGCCTGGTGGATAGTCGGCACCGTCGTCGTCATCGGCGCGCTGGCGCTCGCCGGCGGCATCGCCGCCTTCGCCGCGCACGAGTTGTCGGGGGTCCGATCGATCATCCGGTCCACGCCGACCGCGCCCGGGGCAACGAGTTTCCCGCCGCGCGGCCCTGCGCCCTCGTCCGCCAGGACAAAGACGCCCGGGCCGTCGGCGTCTCAGACGTCACCCTCGCCGACCCCGGGCGCCAAGCTCAGCGTCTCCGGCATCAACGAGAGTCGGACCATTGCCTGCAACGACAACATCGTCAGCGTCAGCGGCGTTTCCAACACGGTGCTGATCACCGGTCATTGCGCACGGATCAGCGTCTCGGGTGTGCGGAACTCGATCACCGTGGATTCCGTCGACACCGTCGACGCGTCGGGCTTCAACAACAAGGTGATCTACCACTCCGGCAGCCCGACGGTCACCAATGCCGGCGACTCGAACGTGGTGGAGGAGGGCTAAAAGCTTCGCTGTCACGGCGGCGGCTGACTGTATTCAGCCGATCAACCCATTCATTCCGCTCACGCCGAAAAGCAGCCCCCCAGTGCCGCCGGCGCCGCCCTGTCCCGCCGGCGCCGTTGCCGATCAGCGGTCGACCGGTGAGAGTCTGGAAGGGCGCATTGATCGCACCCAGCACGTCTTGCTCGACGCTCTGCAACGGCGAGGAGGTGGCGCGTCATGACCACAACGAAGCATTCGCGAGGTTGTCCTCGATAGTCAGATCTGACTATCGAGCCGCCGCCGGCGGGCACAGCGATGCCCAGCGCGTAAGCGTTTGTCGGCCCAAGAGGATTCCGCGAACCGCACCGCGGCCAGCAGCACCGCTGGGCGGTGGCACTCGCGGTGCGGCCTAGCTAGTCGGACGGCTCCTGAGCGTCCTGCAAATCGCTGTCGAGGACGCAGACCGCGATCCCGTACGGCAGGAAGCGCACCTTGCGCTTGGGGTCGACGTTGCTCTTGTTCGCCCTCAGCGCGTCCAGCTCGGTCGCAAAGACCTGTTCGACGCGGGCACCCCCGTCGGGCTCCACCGTGTAGATCGCCCACACCCCGTCACCGGTCTCGCCGGTGGTCTCCGGTTCCGGTCGCGGCCGCCGCGACAGGTCCTCGAAGATCGACGACCAACCGCTCCGGGCACCCGGCGCGCCGACGAACTTGCCGATCCGCTCGAAGACGTCGCGCAGCCCCTCGCTGCCTTCCCTGATCACTCGGTCGAATTCTTCGGGATCGAATCCGAACGGACCGTACTCGCCCACGCGCGACCTCCTTGCCGCTTATGCATTCATTTCCAGTGTGCGCCCCGTCGGGATGCTTTGCACACCGATTCAGGGGGCCGGCGGGGGCGGAGGTGGTGCCGGCGGGTTGATCGGGATCGGCACCGTGACGAACGGGAAGTGCAGGTACATCGTCAGCGGCGGCTGCCTGGGCACGGCGGGTGCCGCGGGCGGCGGCGCGGCGGGTGGCGTGCGCGGGGCCGGTGCGGCCGGTGCGGCCGGTGCGGGCGCCGCCTCCCGCACGGGGCTGGGCACGTATTCGGGCGCGCGGTGGGTCGGAGCACGGTGGACGGGCGCCGCCGGGGCCGCGGTCACGGTGCGCTGGGGCGCCGGTGCCGGGGCTGGGGCCGGCGGCGGGGCGGCGGCCTGCGCCGTGGGAGGCGGCGTCGGCGTGGGGCTGGGGGCGGGCACTTGCGCTTGCGGGGGCGGGCTCGGCGCCTGAGCCGGGACCCGGGGGGTGGCGATGCTGACGCGCGGGTTGTGTTGCACCGCCGATGTCGGCCGGTCGGACGCCAGCGACATCACCAGCACGCCTGCCACGACGGCAGCCGCGGCCGCGAGCACACTGCCGGCCAGCAGCACGGGCCGACGGGCGCGCCTCGGCTGGTCGCCCTCGTCGTCCGCCTCGTCTCCCAGGGCGCTATAGGCCAGCGCGCCGAGGGCCGCGTTGCCGCTGACGTCGAGGTAGGTGGGACTGAACGCTCGGGGGTTCAACTCACCGGTGCCCGGGTCCAGCGCGTAGGCCAGGGCGGCCGTCGACGAGGCGAACAGCGGCGCGTTCGCCGACGCCAGCGCCGCGCCCCGGGCCAGCGCCATGTCCGGCTCCTCGGACGCGGTCACCTCGAGCCGAGTCGCGGCCTCCAGCGCGGGCTTGAGGGGGACGATGTCCGTCCCGCAGCCGATGAGGAAGACGCCGTCCGCCCGTGATCCCGGCCCGTCCAGGCCGGCGACCATGGCCGCCAACTCGGTCGCCGTGTCACCCACCAGTTGGTGTCGGTGCAAGTCGACGATCGAGCCGTCGGAGACCTCGATGACGGCCAAGGTCGCGCTCTGCGGTTCGACGAACAACATCGCTATGTACTGGTAGCCGATCGCCGCACCGACCGTCTGCGCCAGCGCGGCCGCGGCCAGCAGCGGCGCGACCAGCATCACGGTGCCGACGTCGTGCTCGGCGATGGCGTCGCGCAACGCGCCGACCTCGGCCGGGTCGGTCCACGTCACGCCGGTCGAGGCCAGCTGGTAGCCGCCCTCGCCCGCGCCCTCGCGGGTGCCGCTGATCGCGGCGAGCACCTGATCGACCGCACCGGACGTCGTCGAGTCGTCGGCGGCGGCAACACCGAACTCGTCCTGTTCGACGGTGACGCCGTCGGCATCCTGACCCTCGATGACCACCAGGCGGACGGTCTCGGGGCTCATCGCGACCCCAAGCACGATGTCCACTTGCGCCTCCAAGGTCAGCCCCCGAAAGAGGGCACCAACAATCAGACCCCGCCCGAGCTGGGGAACTCCCACGCTACCCGCGTGAGACCGGATGCGCTTGTGGTGCCTAGTAGCCGGGCCCCAGGAACGGGTTCTGCGGATACCCGCCGCCGCCCGAATACTGGGGACCCTGTGGTGCCTGTGGCGCCTGAGGGGCCGGGACCGGGACCGGTATCGGCACCGGAAGGAGCGGCACGTGGATCCACTCCGTCGTCATCGGCACGGTCGTGGTGGTGGTCGTCGGCGCCTCGCTCGTGGTGGGCGGCGGAGTCGTCGTCGGCGGCGTGGTCGTGGTCGTCGTGGGAGGCGGCGGTGGTGTCGTCGTGACGGCCGTGGTGCTCGGCGGGGCATGCCTGGTGGTGACGACCGGCGGCGGGGTGGTGACAACCACCGGAGGCGCGGGCGGCGGCGGTGGTGAGGGCGGGGGCGGCGGTGGCGGCGCGGCGCTGGGCACCGGCGCGGGGCTGGGCGGCGGCGGCACGGGGGTCGGAGGTGCGGGCACCGGGCTCGCCACCCGCGGGCTGGCCGGGGGCGCGGGCAGCGGCGCGACGGTGCGCGCCGGCGGGGAATGGTGGTTTTCGATGCCCGACAGCGTGTAGGCCACACCGCCCAGCGACGTCATCGCAACGACCGCGCAGACCCCGATGATGAACTGCGACAACCGAAGCCGAGGCCACGACCGGTCTTTGGGCAGGTCAACCACGTTCAGCCGCATCGACCAGCCCGACGGACCGTCTTCGTGGAAGATCTCCGGGCTGTAGCGCACCCGGACCGCGCCGCCGTCTTCGGTTTGCGACCAAGCCAATTCGCGGTCGGTCAACGCCTCGTCGTCGATCACCAGCACGTCGCCGGCGCCCAGGTCGACGACGTCGCCCGCCGCGGCCGCCGTCGAGAGCAAACCGATGGAGGTGTGCGTCCGGAGGTCGAGCGCCTCACCGCGGGAGGCCAACAGCAATGCGCCGCCGGCGGCGGCGAACGCGGGCTGCGACGGTGACACGACCGGCCTGCGCCCGTGCACCGAAAGGCGTTCGTTGATAAGCGGAATGGCGGCCCCGCCGCCGACGGTGACCACCGCTGACAGGTCCGTCCAGCTCTTGCGGTGACGGGCCAGCATCTCGTCGAATGCGTAGATGAAGCCGCTCAGCCGGTCCTGGATCAGGTCTCCCAGCTCGTCTCGGGTCAACCGCATGGTGCAACTGCGGCCGCCGAGCTCCGCGGCGAATTCGACTGCCGTTTCGGTGGCTAACCGCTCCTTGGCCATGCGGCACTGTTCCCTGAGCGCGACCAGTTGCCCGACGGCGGCGGTGCTGGCCGGGTCGATCCCGCTGCCGGGCCCCAGCTCCTCGAAGACCCGCAGCAGCAGCGCCTGGTCTATCTCCTCACCGGAGAAGGCGGCGTAACGCATTGTCGGGGTGACCAGCTCGAAGTCGCCGGCCAGGTTGACCAACGTGGCGGAGGTGCCGGTTCCGCCGAAGTCGAGCAACCCCACCACTCCGGTTGCGGCCAGGCACAAGTCCGCATTGGCGCCGGTGAGGGCGGCGATCGCGTCCGACACCAGGCGCGGTGCCATGCCGCTGCGGACGAAGCCCAGGTGCGTCCGCAACGCGTCGCGCAGCGCCTGCACCGTACGGGGCTTCCAGTACGCGGGAACGGCGATCGTGATCTCCGACGCCGCCGCGTCCGCGCCGGCAGCCAGCACCATGGCGTCCAGGGCCTCCACGGTGAGCAGGTCCGGGTCGTGAGCGGAGCCGTCGGCCGACACCAGTGCCACGGAGTCGCCGATGCGCTCGACGAAGCCCTTGATCAGCATGCCGGGCTCATCCAACGCGCGGATCACCATCAAGCACACCGACTTTCGGCGCGCAGTGCGGATACAAGGTCAGCACTGAGCGGCGTGTAACCGGTGTACTTCCGTTACGCGCGGCGACCAGGTTCGTGGTCCCGATCGACAACCCCAGTGGGTCGTACATAGAGCGAAAGCCTTCGGCTATAGAGGTCGGTGGCCAGCGTCAACCATATCCACGGACACGCCGAAAGCCGATGGCTTGCAATCCCATTGGTATATGGTCGAGACGGTTGTGTCACCGAAGCGGTACCGGAAACCCCTTGACAAACGCCCTTTGGAGCCGGATGCGAGGGCGCGGGCTCAGACCACGGTGAGCGGCAGCGAACGCCGCGGCTGGAATTCGAACGACGATCCCCCGCTGACCTTGGTCACCGACACCTCCGGCAGTTCGGCCAAAGAAGTTTCGGTTTCGGCGAATTCGGCGGTCCACTCCGCGTCCGTTCCGCTGACCCGGACCTCGACATGCGGGTCGACGGCGGTGGCGATCGCCTGCAGCGGCTGCGCCGACTCGGGCGAGCAGAGCGTGATCCAGGCGCCGTCGTCGTGGGCCGGCGAACGGTGCACGACGAGCCGGCCCCCGGCCGTGTCCGCGACGACGTAGCCGGCGGGGTTGAGCAGCGGATGCAACTCGAGCACGCGCAGGATGCCGTCGACACCGCCGGGCAGCCGCAGCGCGCGGTGGATGCGCTCGGCGGCCACCCCCGCGATGCCGGTCAGGCCGCGGGTGCACACCTCGGTCGCTTGGGCCTCGTCGCTCGCGCGCTCCCGCACCGCGATCGCGAAGGACAGGTAGAGCAGGTGCATCTGCAGGCACACCTCGTCGGCGATCCGCACCAGCGCCGAGTGGGAGAAGGCGCCGAAGTCCAGATCGGACAGCACCGGGCCCGCATAGTCCGCCAGCCCTTCGTCGGCGCGGTCGATGGGATCGAGTTCCCATGTCGCGGCATGCTTTTGGCGAACGATGTCCAGCGCCGGGATGCTCTGCGCCTCGGGATGGGACTCGTCGATGACGACGGTCCACGCGCAGTGCGGATGCCGGTCCGCCGGCCGCCGTGGGGGGCGGTGGATGGGGCGCACCTGCGCCCGCCGGTTGGTCGCCACCGCGGTGGCGTCAAAGGTCGGATCCTCGATCGTGTGGCACATCCCGAAGACGTACTGCTCACCCATCGGCTCGACGTCGAGCAGCGCCCCGCAGTGGTCGAGGTGGAATTCGCCGTGCCAGCGATCGTGGATGGTGTAGCGGAAGTCCATGAATTGCGGCGGGGCGCCGATGTCGAGCTGCAGGCCCTTGAAGATGGTGGGCACGTCGTTGCCCTCGTACCGCAGCGCCCGCTGCATCCGCCTGGTGTACAGCGGGCTCGCGCCCGCCCACTCCTCGATCGCGATCTGCACCATCTCGTCGCGGCCGAACGCGTTGATGCACCAGGCCATGCCCGAACGGTCGATCAGCTGGCCGATCAGCAGCAGTTCGGGGACCAGGACGGCGAGCTGGTCGCGGGACAGCGGCGCGTAACGGGATGGGCTCACGGGGGCAAAAATAGTCGCGACTATGTTATAAAGTCAACAATGTCAGTTGCCGCAGGTCAGGATCCCGCGCGTTCGGTCAGTCCCACGCGCCGGACCAGCGCGCCGCGTAAACGGGGCGACGATACCCGCGCGAAGATCGTCGGCGAGACGGTCCGCTGCATCAACGACGAGGGCTTCGCCGCCGCGACCGCCAAGCACGTTGCCGAACGCGCCGGCGTGACGTGGGGGGTCATCCAGTACCACTTCGGCGACCGCAACGGGCTGCTGATGGCGGTGGTCGACGAGGGAGTGGCCGGCCTGGTCGACAGCCTGTCGTCGGCCGACGTGGCCGGGCTGCCCTTGCGGGAGCGCATCGGCGCCGTCGTCGACACCGCATGGGGCTGCTACAGCAGCCCCGTCTCGATGGCGGCCTTCGAAATCTTGCGGGCGACCCGCGGCGGCCCCGGGAGGCCTCGCGGCGCCACCTGCTCGAGATGAACTCCGCGATCGCCGGCCTCGGCCGGCTGATCACCGAGGACCCGGCGGACGCCGGTGTGGCCGAGGTGATCTGGGCCGCGCTGCGGGGTGTGGTGCTGGCCCAGATGATCGTCGGCGCCCCGATCGACTGGCAGGCCGAACGGCGGGCGCTGATCGACATGGTCACCCAGTACCTGCAACGCGATTCCCGCGATGTGCTGCAATGACGGGATGAGCCCCCACCCCGACCAGGCCGACATCGAGGCCATCAAGCAAGTCAAGTACCGGTACCTGCGCGCGCTCGACACCAAGCGCTGGGACGATTTCGCCGACACGCTGACCGACGACGTCGCCGGCGACTACGGGTCGTCCGTCGGCGAAGGTGAACTCAACTTCACCAACCGCGTCGACCTGGTCAACTACATGCGCAAATCGCTTGGCCCGGCCGTCATCACCGAGCACCGGGTGACGCACCCGGAGATCACCGTGACCGGGGACCAGGCGTCGGGCACGTGGTACCTGCAGGACCGGGTCATCGTCGCGGACTTCAACTTCATGCTGATCGGTGCCGCCTTCTACCGCGACACCTACCGGCGCACCGCGGACGGCTGGAAGATCAGCGCCACCGGCTACGACCGCACCTATGAGGCCACAATGTCGTTGGCGGGCTTGGACTTCAAGGTGACACCGGGCAAGGCGCTCGCCTAGCGCGCTACTTGGTGATCGCTATCACGGCGCCCGGCTGCAGCCATTTCATGATGGACACCATTTGGGCGTCGTCGACGGCCACGCACCCCTCGGTGGGTTGACCGTCGGTGGTGTGGAAGAAGAACGCCGAGCCTCCACCCGGGGCTTTGTTCTTGTTGACGCCCATCACCACCGCGTGCTTGTACTGCGGAATGTTCAGGTTCTCGCTGTCGGCGGTATTGAACGGGCACTGCGCCTTCGGGCACACCTGCATGCTGTTGAAGGTGGGGCTGTGGTCGTCGCCGCTCCACCAGTAGTTGGCGCCGACGACCTGCGTATAGGGCAGTCCCCCACCGGGATTCGGCGCGGTGCCGAAGCTGGAGTCCAGGGTGTAGACGCCCATCGGGGTGGCGGGCACCCCGCTCTTGGCCTGCGGCGCCATGCCCGCCGAACCCACGTGCGTGGGCACGCCCGTCCGCAGCGGCTGCCACCCGGTGGCGGTGCGCTGGTAGATGTCGATCGTCGCGTTGGAGCCACCCGTGCTCACCACCGAGACCACCTGCGTGGCATTGCCGACCGCGTTCGCGAACCAGGGGGCGCCGGCGGCGCCGGCCAGAGGCGGGATCCCGAGCCCGGATATCAATGGGGCGCCGGCCACGCACGCCGCAATCGCCAACGGAGCGAGGAATCGGCGCATGGCCCAATGGTCGGGGCTGCAGCCCTAAGGGTCAAGTAAAGCTTTAGTGCCGGTTAGGTCACCGCGGCGTGACCAACCGCCGGCTTCGCCGTCTGACGCGGTCTGAGGGGTCGGGGCCGAAACACCCACATGCACAACAGGAAATACAAGTATCCGAGCGCCCACCCGGCCAGCACGTCGGAGGGGTGGTGCACGTTCAGCGCGACCCGGGCGACCCCGACCGCCAGGATGCAGACACCGACCACCGCGATCGCAACCCGGCCCGCCGCGCGGCTCAGCATCGGCAGCCCGAAGGCCAGCATCGCCGACAGGGCGGCCATCGCCTCGAGCGCATGACCGGAGGGAAACGACGTGGAGTCCGCGGCCACCAGCATCGTCGGCGGTCGCGTCCGGTTCGCCAGGCCCTTGGCCGCCGAGGTCACCAGCCCGTTCAGCGGCGCGCACGCCAGCAGCACCAGCGCGGCGCGCACATTGCGCCGCACCAACGCGGCGATCGTCGCGACCATGCCCAGCAGCCGCAGCGGGACCGGGCCCAGCGCGAACGACAGCCCGTCCCAGAACCGCACCCACAGCGGGTGCTTCACCCCGACGTCGTGGGCGAAGTTCAGCAACGCCCAATCGATGCGATGCAGCCAGCCCCACTGCTGGGAGTAGCCCACCCACATGAGCGCGTACACCGCGGCAGCGACCACGGCGAACGGGATGGCCGGGAAGCGGCGGGGGCGGATCATGCCTAACCGATACCAGGATCACAGCGGTGCCCCAGCCCCGGCCCGTCATACTGGCGTCTATGGCGGTCTTTGTCCGCAGGCTGTTCGGTATCGGCAAGCTCCCCCCGGATCTGCACGCCGAGGTCGAGGCAGAGGGCCTGCTCTACCTCGCCGACTATGTCGCCGTGACGCGGCGATTCGCCGGCGTCATTCCGGGCGTCCGGCTGCCCCACAGCGTGGCGAGCTACGCCGGTTCGCTGGTCTTCACCTCGGAGCGGGTGCTGGCGACGCTGTCCATGCTGCCCAAACTGGCGGGCCCGACGGTCAACGTGCGGTGGGACGCACCGCAGACGGGCGCGGCACAGGTCGAGATCTCCGCGGCCGGCCTGCAGGTCGACGTCGATGTCGCCCGGGTGGACAGGACGTTTCAGCGGCGAACTGTCGCTGAACTACAAGGTCGCCATCCCGTCCGAGGTGCTCGGCAACCTGCCGCGGCGCTCGCTGGCCTTCGACATGCCGCCGGAATACGTCTTCCGTGCGGTCGGCGTCACCTACAGCCCGTGACCGGTCAGGCGTTCAGCCCGCAGGAGCGCCGGGCCGTCTACCGCGCGATCTCCGAGCGGCGCGACATGCGCCGGTTCGCACCCGACGGCGAGGTCGACGAGGCGGTGCTGGCGCGCCTGCTGCAGGCCGCGCACGCCGCGCCCAGCGTGGGCCTGATGCAGCCGTGGCGCTTCATCCGGATCACCGACGACTCGCTGCGGCGGCGCATTCACGCGCTCGTCGACGAGGAGCGGCCGCGCACCGCCGGAGCCCTGGGCGAGCGGGGTGAGGAGTTCCTGGCGCTGAAGGTCGAGGGCATTCTCGAGTGTGCCGAGCTGCTGGTGGCGGCGCTGTGCGACGACCGCGAGCGGCACGTGTTCGGGCGGCGGACGCTCCCCCAGATGGACCTGGCGTCGGTGTCCTGCGCCATCCAGAACATGTGGCTGGCGGCCCGGTCGGAAGGCCTGGGCATGGGCTGGGTGTCCCTGTTCGATCCGGGCCGGTTGGCCGCCCTGCTCGAGATGCCGGCCGGTGCCGAACCGGTGGCCGTCCTGTGCCTCGGTCCGGTGCCGGATTTCCCGGACCGGCCTGCGCTGGAACTCGACGGCTGGGCCGCGGCGCGCCCGCTCTCGGAGTTCGTCTGCGAGAACCGCTGGAGTGAGCTGCCGTCTGCCCGCGTCCCCGCGCACCCAGGAAGGTGCCAACTAGCTGAGGTATCGTCGCCGGTCGGCGGGACACGGCGGAAGGTGACGACACAGGTGAGCGGGACGGCGGCGGGCGAAGCAGACGCCCCAAGGGACAACGTGCTGGTCGTGCATTGGCACGACCTCGGCAGATACCTCGGCGCCTACGGCCACCCCGACGTCTGCAGCCCGCGACTGGACTGCCTCGCCTCCGAGGGCATCCTGTTCACCCGGGCCCATGCCACTGCGCCGCTGTGCTCGCCGTCCCGGGGATCGCTGTTCACCGGCCGCTACCCGCAGACCAACGGGCTCGTCGGACTGGCACACCACGGGTGGGAATACCACAGCGGTGTTCGCACCCTCCCCCAGATCATGTCCGAGTCAGGTTGGTACACAGCACTTTTCGGGATGCAGCACGAGACATCCCACCCGAAGCGGTTGGGTTTCGACGAGTTCGACGTGTCCAACTCGTACTGCGACTATGTGGTGGACAAGGCGCGGGAGTGGCTGCGGGACAGCACCGAAAACCTTGCGGGGCAACCGTTCCTGTTGACCACGGGCTTCTTCGAAACCCACCGGCCGTACCCCCACGATCGGTACGAACCGGCCGACAGCGCGGCCGTCGACCTTCCCGATTACCTGCCCGACACTCCCGGGGTGCGCGGCGACGTGGCCGACTTCTACGGGGCGATCGCCACCGCCGACGCCGCGACCGGCCGGCTGCTGGACGCGCTGGCGGAAACGGGGCTGGACGAAACCACCTGGGTGGTGTTCTTCACCGACCACGGCCCCGCGTTCCCCCGCGCGAAATCCACGTTGTACGACGCCGGAACCGGCATCGGGATGATCATCCGCCCGCCCACCCGCCGCGGCGTGCGGACCCACGTATACGACGAGCTGTTCAGCGGTGTCGACCTGCTGCCGACGCTGCTCGAGTTGCTGGGCCTGCGCGTGCCGGCCGACGTCGACGGGCTCTCGCACGCCGCGGCCCTGCTCGCGCCCAACGCCGACCCGGGCCCCGTCCGGGACCACGTGTACACCGCGAAGACCTATCACGATTCCTTCGACCCGATTCGCGCCATCCGGACCAAGGATTACAGCTACATCGAGAACTACGCTCGCCGGCCGCTGCTCGACCTCCCGCTGGACATCGAGGAAAGCCCGTCGGGCGTGGCGGTGGCGCCGTTCGTAACGGCTCCCCGTCCGGACCGCGAGCTCTACGACTTGCGCGCCGACCCCAGCGAGACCAACAACCTGCTTGCCGACGCCGACGCCGACGCCGACGCGGTCGCCGCGGATCTGGCTGTGCGGCTTCATGATTGGCGCGAACGCACGGGTGACGTCATACCGTCGGATTTCACGGGGACGCGCATCGCGGTCCGGTACACCGAGACGTATCTGCAGATTCAGACCGCGCCGAGCGGCCGATCGGCGATCGCCACCGACCGCGGCGTCGAAGAGTAGCCCCTACGGCGCGGCCGGGCCGCGTCCCTCGCCGACCACCGCGACGATGAAGACCCGACGGAACGGGAAGATGGTCGTGCCGTCTGCCCGCGCGGGGTACGCGTCTTCCAGCAGGGGGATGAGCTCCTGGCGGAACTTCTCGAAGTCGTCGCCGTCCAGTCGCTCGCGGACCGGCACCAGCGCCGTCCCGGTGATCCAGTCCAGCACCGGATGCTCGCCGGTGAGCTGGTGTAAGTAGGTGGTCTCCCACACGTCGACCTTGCAGCCGGCGTCCATCAACAGGTTGGCGTAGTGCGCCGGCGGCTGGACCACCGCGCCGACCCGAAAAGGGATGTCCTTGAGCACTGTTGCGTACGGTTCCCGCCGGGCCAAGGCCCGCACCGCCGCATACGACGGGGACTCGAAATTGCCCGGCATCTGCACGCCGACCCATGATCCCGGCGCCAGTTCGCCGGCCCAGCGCACCAGCAGGTCGGCGTGCTCGGGCACCCAGTGCAGGGCCGCATTGCTGACCACCACGTCCGTGTCGGGCTTGGGCCGCCAGTCCCGCAGGTCGGCGTTCGCGGCGTCGATGCCGCGTTCCTTCGCGGCCGCCACCATCTCCGGCGAGTTGTCCACCGCCTCGATCACCGCCTCCGGCCAGCGCCGGGCCAGATACTTCGTCAGGTGTCCGGGCCCGCATCCGAGGTCGACGACCCGGCGGGCACTTTCGGCCGCCACGCGCGACAGCAGGTCGTGGAACGGGCGGCCGCGGTGGTCGGCAAAGGCCAGGTAGACGTCGGGATCCCACATGTCGGTCCTCCTGATCGGGCCGCCGGCTGCTAGACCAACCGTATTACCGCATCGGATCGAGACGGCGGCCCGGGGGACACCCGATAGCATCGGCGTTCGTGGCTGACCCCATCGATCCGCCCCTGGCGGTTCCCGACGTTCCCGGTGGTGACGTGCCGCCCGGCGCCGGGGGACTGCCCCCGCGCTCGGCGCTGTCACGCCGCCAACGCGCGGTCGTCGACGCGTCGGCCGCCGGCGATCTGGCGCTGCGCACGTCGGTGGCCTCCGTCATCGCCGCCGCGGTGGCGCCGGTCGTCCTCGCCACCAACGTGCGCCGCACCAACGGGAGCGAGCGCGACGACCTCGCCTTCTACGCCGACCTGGCGGCCGAGCACGACCCCGTCAAGTCGTTTCCGGCGCCCACCGAATTGCCGCGGGTGTCCTCCCGCCCGGCCGGCCGGCTCGCCGAGCGACTCGCGCGGAGCGCAGTCGAGGACATCTCCTTCCGCAGCAGTTTCACCGCCGTCAACCCCGCGCTGCGGCGGCGCTGGAGCGCCTGGGAGTCCAACAACATCGTGCACGCGCAGCACTGGCGCCACCCCGACGGACCGCGGCCCACCCTCTGCGTCATCCACGGCTTCATGGGCTCGTCATATCTGGCCAACGGGCGGTTCTTCTCGCTGCCGTGGTATTTCCGCTCCGGCTACGACGTGCTGTTGTACACCCTGCCGTTTCACGGCAAGCGGGCCGAAAAGCTTTCGCCCTTCTCCGGTTTCGGCTATTTCGCCGGCGGCCTCGGCGGGTTCGCCGAGGCGATGGCCCAAGCCGTGCACGACTTCCGTTCGATCGTCGACTATCTGCGCCACACCGGCGTCGACCGCGTCGCGCTCACCGGCATATCGCTGGGCGGCTACACCTCGGCGCTGGTGGCCTCGGTCGAGGACCGGCTCGAGGCCGTCATCCCCAATTGTCCCGTCGTCACGCCGATCACGATGTTCGACGAATGGTTCCCCGCCAACAAGCTGATCCGGCTGGGGCTGCGCCTGTCCAGCATCAGCCGCGGCGAGCTGATGGCCGGGCTGTCCTACCACAGCCCGCTGAACTACCGCCCGCTGGTGGCAAAGGAACGGCGGATGATCATCACCGGCCTGGCCGACCGGATGGCGCCACCCAACCAGGCCGTCATGCTGTGGGAGCATTGGGATCACTGTGCCCTGCACTGGTTTCCGGGCAGCCACGTCCTGCACGTCAGCCAGTTGGACTACCTGCGCCGGATGACGTCGTTCCTACAGGCCGTCATGTTCTGACCGGCGCCCGATGGGCGCCGGCCGCGAGCCTGGGCCAGGCCAACCGGCTCAGCTGGTCTGCGGAAGCGTCGGTGTGCCCGTCGAGTCGTTCGGTGGACAGCAGATTCAGCGCCGACAGGGCGGGGCCGTGGTTGCCGCGCTGCGGGGTCAGCCCCGCCAGTGGGGCGCCGGCCGCCGGGGGCGCATCGGTGAGGAAAGCGCAGGCGGCCGCGATCGTGGGCCGCGCCGGGTCACCCGCGATCTCCAGCGCCGTGCAGGTCTCGCGGGCCGGGTGGGTCCGGATGGCATCGAGCGTTTCGGGCAGCGCGTCGTCGACGCGAACCCGATAGGCCGCAATGTAATCCGAGGCTCCGCGCTGCACTCCGCGCCACATTTCACGGGCGTTGGGCGGGATCAGCCGGGGGACGTCGTCGGCGCCGACCAGACTGGCTTCCCAGCCGATCTCCCGCAGGTGGTCGGCCAGTCGGCGCGCCGCGACCTCGACCGTCTCGTGCAACGGGATGTGAGCCGAGCGCGCCCGCAACGCGGCCAGGTTGTCGACGGCCGATACGGTGAGTCCGATCCACGCGTCCCGTCGCGACGGGTCGGATGGGTTGTCGCGGCAGGTGATTCGGACCTTGTCGGCGTGGATTCCGTAACGGTCCAAATAGCCGGCGATCAGCGGAAGCGGCAGGACGTCCGAGTCGCCGCTCGGTGCGCCGACGCGCAGCAGTGCGGTTTCCTCTGCAGCAGAGGTGGATTCGCCGTCGAGCCGGCCGCCGCGGGCGACGATGGCCGCGCGCCGGCGCAGGATCGTGGTGAAATGCACGCCACCCCAGCAACCGAAGAGGACGATCAGGACGGCGGCGGCGATCGCCAGCAGCCAGTAGTCGCGGGGCGACCGCCACGGGTACGCCATCACCGCGGGCAGCAGAACCAACAGCGCCAGCGTGATCCGGCCCGTGCCGGGAAGCGGTATGGAACGAAGCGCGCTCACGTGGTGGTTTCCTTCCTGGTTTCCTTCCTGCGGGTGATCGCGACGACCGCCGCGACCGCACCGACGAGCAGCGCCAAGGCCGCGGTTCCGGCGAAGGCGACGGTCCGCGGGGTCGTGCTCTTTGGTGCCGCGCCGGGAGGAACGGTGACCGGCTTCGCCGGCACACCCGCCGGGGCGCCGGGCGTGTTCCCCGCGGGCAGTTGCCACGTCAGGGCGGCGACCGGGTCGACGCTGCCGGCGCCGACGACGTTGGAGGGCGCGCGCGCACCACCCCGTGCGGTCGCGGTGATGCGATGCACGACTTGCATGGCGGTCAGGTCGGGATACTTGCTGCGCACCAGGGCGGCAACGCCCGCCACGTAGCCGGCCGCATAGCTGGTGCCGTTCAGCGCGATCATCTGCTGGTGGTCGTCGGGCAAGCCATTCGCAAGGCTGCCACCGTCGCGGTTGCTGACCGACACGATGTTCTCCCCGGGCGCCGCGACGCCCACCCACGGCCCGGCCATGGTGAATGTGGACGGCTGCCCGTCCGGTGTCAGCGAGGCCGCCGACAGGACGTACGGCTGCCACCACGACGGGATCGAGACCGACGTGACGCCGGCCCAGTTCCGCGGGTCGTCGGGGTGGCCGAGGTCGGTCAAAGGGTTGGATTCACAGGAGGTTCCGCCGGCGGCCGTTCCGGTCGGGCCGCTGTTGCCGGCCGCGGCCACGATCACCGCGTCCCTGTCCACCGCCGCGTACCGGATCGCCGCTCCCAGGCCGGCCTGGTCGACGGTGCGGTCGGCGGGCAGGCAGGTGATCGCCGAGATGTTGATCACGCGGGCGCCGAGGTCGGCGGCGTGCACGATCGCCCGCGCCAGCGTCGCAACGTCGGACGCCGCCCGCTCCACCTGCGGGTCGCCGCCGGGTGTGCGCGGCGAGAACTTCGCGGACGCCGTCCTGATCGACAGCACCCGCGCCGCCGGCGCCACGCCGGAGAAGCCGTCATCGCCGGGCTGGCCGGCGATGATCCCGGCGACCAGGGTGCCGTGCCCGTCGCAGTCGGTCAGGCCGTCGGTCGTCTCCACGAAGTCGCCGCCGGGGTCGACGTTGGGCAGCCGCGGGCCGGGACGCACACCGGTGTCGATGACCGCCACCAGCTGCCCCTCGCCGCGCGAGAACTGCCATGCCGCAGGGAGGTTCAGCGCGGCCTGACTCGGGCCGACCGCACCGGGATCGCTGCCGGGGATCACCCCGGAGGTGGTGCACGGGCCACGCTGCTCCATCGGCTGCCCGGGTCCCGGGTTGCCGCTGGGTGGCGGCACACCAGGGTCCACCGCCGGCGGGCTGATCGCCATCGCCGGCGGACAACTCCACAGCGCGGCGCCCTGCAAGAAGACCAATGCCGCCGTCGCACAGGCCAATCCGGCACGGATCATCGATTGAGTATCCAGGCGAACAGGCCGACCAGGTACGCCAGCACGGGGATCAGCGACGCATCGAGACCGGCGGCGGCGAAGCCGGTCAGCCGGCGCAGCGGGAGCGAGTAGCTTTCCGGTGCGGCGATGCCCGGGTTGAGCGCAACCACCAGCCACGCGACCGCCAGCGCCGTGAGCACCAGCGCCGCGCCCAGGGCGGCGGCGTACCGCCCGGTCGCCGTGTAGATCACCAGGAGCGCGCCGGCGACCAGGAACGGCTGTGCGAGCAGCCAGGCTTTGCAGGCGGCCGAATCCCACACGCGGGCGCGCAGGATCGAGGCGGCCGCGGTCGCGGCAACCACGTACCAGGCCACGCCGCTCACCGCCTCGGGACGCAGCGCGAGCGCCACCGAGCCTGCGACGCTGAGCAGCACGGCCGCGGCGATGAACCCGCTCTGGTGGGCATCGCCGACGCGCACGCGCCGCGGCAGGTCCTCCAGCACGCGCAGCGACGGCGCCGACGGGGTGGGATCGCCGGGCGCCGGAATGACCGGCAGCGGGAAACGCGCCGCCAGCGCCGACAGCGGGGCGGCCTCGACGGTGACCAGCAGCGCCGCGACGATCAGGCCGGCGCCGATGGTGACAATGGGCAGCTGCCACAACGATGCGGCCCCGGCGGCCAGCACTATCCCGGCGCCGACCACCGCGGTCGTCGTGAAGACCCCGGCTACTCGGTCGCGTTCCGGGCTGGGCAGCAGCAACACGATCAACGACCAGGCCGTGACGCCCGCCGCGGCCAGCATCAGCTGCGCGGGACCGAAGCGCCCTGGCACGGCCAGCGCCAGCGCGGCGCCGATCGGCGCCAGGGCCGCGACGGACAGCGGGATCGCGATGCGTGGCGAACGGGCGGCGGTCAGCACCGCGGCCACGGCGGCGAACACCGCGATCGCGCCGACCACCGCCAGCCCGGACAGCGATCCGGTGGCGGCCCGGTAGGTGACCCCGAGCGCGGTCGCCGCCAGGGCGGCGGCGATGGTGGCGGCCAGGGCCGCGTGCTGGATATGGGCTGTGCCCCAGGGCTTCAGCCGCGAGGCCGAGAAGATCATCGCGGCGTCGGCGATGTCCTCGACGATCCCGGGCGCGGCCGGTCCGGTGGGCACCGGCTGCAGCGCCAACAGGTCACCGTCGACGACGCCGACGGTGTCGAGGCTGGCGTCGAGGCTGAACGGCGCCCCGCCGATCGGGGCCAGGCTCAGTTGCGCCCCGATCCCCGGCTCGGGGGTGGTGCCGTGCGAGTCGCCGTCCGACGTGACCGGGACCACCAAACGCTGCACCGCGGGCAGGACTTCGCGCAGCGGCAATTCGGCGGGCAGCGCCATCTCCGTGAGCCGGCTCTCCGCGAGGATGGCGACGCGGACGATTGGCATCACGGTGCCGGACGTCACCGGACCCTCGAAACGCGCTGGGGCCGTAGCTGAGACATCGTGCTCTCTTTCTTCTGGTTTCCGTTATCCCCGCTGGGCGGAATATTCTCGCGCGGAGAAATCTCGGGACAGCCGCTGGCCGGGGAACCAGTGGCCGTCGGGTAGCAAGCCGGTGAGTTGTTCGATCGCGACGGCGATGGCAAAGGGCGTGCCCGGGCTGAACGTCGAAATCCACTCACCGTCGAAGCCGCGGGACGGGCTGATCAGGATTCGGCCGGCGCCTGCGTCGACGATGCTCAGTCCGACCTCGGTGGTGGCGTGCCTGCCGTCGCGCCGCCGGCCGGCGACGACCTCGACGTAGCGGCGCGGACCGTCGAACACCGCCTCCACCGCCGGTCGCGCCGACTCCGGGACACCCAGGTAGTCAAGGACTTCGGCGAGCGGCGCGCCCGAGCGCAGCCGCTCGTCGGCCCGGGCCCCCACGCGCATCGGCAGGCTGAACTCGTCGAACCGCGCCGGCGGCCGCTGCGTTAGGCCGGCGCCGAGGATCGGCACCATCGCCCGCGGGTCGTCGATCTCCATGGCGGTGAACGTCACCAACTGCGCACTGCGCAGCGCGACCACAGTCTTCGGGGGCCGACCGCTGGCAGTGCCCGTAGCGTCGCGACCGCTGCGCCACGACGCCGCGCAGCATCTCGGCCGCGTGTCCGACGTAACGCAAGTCGAGCCAGCGGTCCGGAAAGCACACCGCCCGGATCCAGTCGGCGACGGCCGGGTTGACGACGCCGCCATGCGACACCAGGCCGAGCTCGATCAGCTCGGCCCGTTGACGCTGCAGGAACGCGTTGCGTTCCCCGGCATCGCGATACGGCGTGGTGATCGCCAGCACCCACGGGAAGCTGCCCGCCCCAATGGTTTCGGCGATGAACCACGCGTGATCCACCGTCAACTCGACGGCGTTCGGCTCGGCGCTCATAGACGGCTCATGCGGTGGGTGCTACGCGCCCCACTTGGCGGCTTCGGCCTGGTCGCGGGCGAGCATGGCCATGGTGTTGGCCTCGTGGGTGCTCGCCATCGACTGGTAGGCCCGCACCAGATCCTGCATCGCCTGGTTCCACTGCGCCTGCCACACCTGGTAGGTCATGCCGGTGTCGCCCTGCCACGCGTTCGACAGCGCCGCCTGCTCGCTGGCGATGTCGGCGCCCAGTCCCTGCAGCGTGCCGGCATAGCCCGACATGTCTCCGGCGTGGCCCAGCATCGCCGGGTAGTTGTACATGATTTGCGACATCACAACTCCTTATTGGTCCGTGTTGGTCTTTGGTTCCCCGGGATCAGAACGCGTTGTAGCCGGACGCGGCCGCGGCGTCGGCGGCCACGTAGGTGCCCGCGGCGTCCCCGAGGTTGGCCTGGGCGATGTCCAGCAGGGTGTTGATCCGGGCGGCTACCTCCACGAACCGCGCGTGCGCGGCCTGGAACGCGGCCGAGGCCTCGCCGACGTGAAAAGCCTGCGCCGACATCGCCTCCTGCTCGGCCTGGCTGATCGTGCTGCGCATCAACGCCGCCTTGGCGCTGAATGCGGATTGCGCCGCGACCAGCTGTGGAATGTGAGCGTCCAACATGCTCATAGCGATTCCTTCCTTGTTGTCGTCCTTGTCTTCTTCGTCCTCATGGCTGTCTGCTTACCGACTCGCGCGTGACGAGCCGTCGTCTCCCCCTTCCTGCTCCCAGGTGCCCGGCACCATCGGTGCCCGCGGGCTGCCGCCGAACTCGCCGCCGGCCAGCTTGGTCAACCCGGCCGCGCCCGCGGCCGGGACCTCGTGCATGGTTCCGGCGAACCCCAGGGGCCCGGCCCCGAGATCCGAGGCCCCGGAAGCCCCGGAAACCCCGGTGGCCCAGTCAGGTTCGACGTCGACGTTCATGTCCAGGTATTCATCCCCATGCTCACGCAGCACGGCGCGGCGGCGGCGCCGCGCCCGCGCTTCGGCGCGGATCGGCGCCCCGGCGGCGGCCGCGGGAATGGTCGCCGCGGGGGCCTTGGCCCCACCCCGGCCACCCACCGTCGGCGCAAAACCCGTTCCCGGGTCGCCGCCGCCGCCCACGATGTAGGCGAAGTTTCCGGCCATCACCGCGGGCGCCGGCGCGGCGGGTGCGGGCGCGCCCGCGGCGGGTGCGGGCGCCGGGGCCGGCGCCGCCGCCCCGACGGTCGGGGCCAGGCCGGCCACGGGCCACGCCGGCTGCCCGGCGGAGACCAGCAGCAGAGACGCTCCCCCCGCGGCCCCCGCGGCGACCGGCGCGACCGCGGCGGGCAGCATCGTCCCCGCGCTCAGTCCCAGGCCCAGGCTCAGGGGCAGCGCCGCCAGCATCGGCCCGTACGTCGCGATGGGCGAGATCACCTCGTAGGCGGCGAACAACAGCAGCGGGCCGTAGGCCACCAGCGCGGCAACGGGATTCGCGGAGAATGCGGCGATCATCTGCTGCAGGAAGGCGACCGGGTTCTGCATGAACGCCGAGAGTTGGCCCAACATGTTCTTGTAGAGCCCCAAATAGCCCGACGTCAGCTCGGACAGGTTGAGCGACGATTGGGCGGCCTGCGTCTGCCCGCCGGGATTGACCACCGTCGGCGCCGGGGAACTCCGCGGCGCCGAGGCCAGCGCCGTGCCGCTCGCGGCCTGATACGTGCTCATGGCGGTCGCGGCCTGGACCCACATCCGGAGGTAGTCGGCCTCGTTGAGGGCGATCGGAATCGTATTGATGCCAAAGAAGTTCGTCGCGATCAGCACCCCGTGGATCATGTGGTTGGCGGCCAGTTCCACCAGCGTCGGCATGGCCGCCAGGGCGCTGCTGTAGGCCGTCGCCGCGACCTCGTGCTGCGCGGCAACGCCCGCGCTGTCGGCGCTGGCCTGCTGTAACCACGCCAGATACGGCACATGCGCGCCCACGTAGCGCTCGGCGCTGGGCCCCTGCCAGGCCTCCGACTGCGCCGCGCCCACGAGCCCACCCAGTTCGGCCGCCGCCGAAGCGTATTCGGTGCTGAGCGAGGTCCAGGCACCGGCGGCCGCCAGAAGCGGTCCCGGGCCCGGGCCGGCGCTCAGCAACGCCGAATGCACTTCCGGCGGCGATGCCATCCAGATGGGCGCGCTCATCGTCAGCCGCCCGTGACCCCGTACGCGGCCGCGGCCGCGGCGTCGCCCGCCAGATAGCTCACGCCGGCCTGACCCACACCGACACCGGCCCGGCCCAGTTCCTCGACACCCTGCGCCGCGACGGCGGCGTGCTCCTGGCCCTGGGCGCTGAACCCGGCGGCGGTCTGCAGCGACACGGGATCCGCCGCCGGCGGCGCCACCGCGGTGATCGCCGGAGCCGCCGCCGCGTGCGCGGCCGCCAGCCGCGCCGTGAGCGCCTCCACCGCGGCGCTGGTCGCCGCCAGACCCTCGGGAACAACTCGCAACGTCATGAGATCTCCTCCTGCCCTCCAGTTGCGTTTTCGTTAACCGGTTACCGATTCGCCGACCAGCGGGTTGACCAGCTGGACGTACGTCGGTGTGTCACTGTCGCCCAACAGGATTGCGCGTCCGGCGGGCAGCCGGCCGAAGCGCTGGCCCCGGATCTTGCCGCTGTCCTGCGGATTCCCGGACAGCATCAGCGTGGTCGCCTGCAGGTCGTTGAACCTGCGCAGCAACGGGCTGGTCATCAGCGCGTGCCCCGATCCGGTGGCGCGGGCCGTGACGATCACCCGCAGGCCGAGGTCGGCGGCGTGCGCCAGCTGCGCGATCAGCGGCGTCCAGGGCCGCTGGCCGATGTACGGGCCGCTGGTCGCCGGCGCGTCCGGCAGCTGGTCGACGTCGTCGATGATCAGGTAGTGCGTGTGCCCCTGGTAGGTCCAGCGCGACAGCTCGGCCGCCGACAGTCCCGCCGGGGGCCGGCGCGACTCGATCAGGTTGGCCAGCCCGATCATCGCCGGGGTGATGCGGTCGATGTTGGCGGTGTACTCGTTGTCCGCGAACAACGGCTCGTCGACGAGGTGCAGCCGCCGGTCCAGGACGGTGAAGGCCACCTCGTCCGGCGTCGAGTTCTCCCGGATGGTGCGGATGATGTGGCGCAGCAGCGTCGTCTTGCCGGACTTGCTGTCCCCGAACACCATCAGCAGCGGGTTCTCGGCGAAGTCCACCACCACCGGGGCGAGGTCCTCTTCGCGCTGGCCGATGACCACGCGGTCGCGGCCCCGGTACAGCGCGCCCACCTCCGCGGGCGCGAGGTTGGTCGGCAGCAGGCGGACCGGCGGGGCGGCCAGGCCGGGGTAACGGGCGTTGATCGCGGGGATCTGGTCCAGGTCGGGCTGCGCGAACAGGAAGTGCTCGGCGGCCATGGTCAGCCCGCGGCCCGGCTGGTCGTGCGGGACCGCGTCGGCCGGGCGGCGCAGGGCGCCCACCACCCGCACGTTGCTGTCCCGCGCGTCGTGCAGCTTGAGCTCGAGGCGCAGCCCCAATCCATCGCGCATGGCCAGCGGCACCTCCAGCCAGCTGGGCGTGGTGACGATGACGTGGATGCCGTACGCGAGTCCGACGTTGACCAGTTCGGTCACCTTGGCCAGCAACGGGTTACGGGTGTTGAACTGGTCGGTGTTGTCGCGGCCGAACGCGTACAGGTTGTCGATGACGAGGAATACCTCGCCGTGGCCATCCCCAACGCCATGGTCGGGGGCCGAACCGGGGTGGTCGCGGAAGGCCTGGCGCCGCTGCCGGGACAGCAGCAGCTGCTCGAGCTCGCCGAAGGTGCGGCGGACGCGTTCGGACTCATACGCCGACGCGACGACGCCGACGTGCGCAAGGCCTTCGAGCGCCCGCAGCTGCCCACCGCCGTAGTCCAGGCAGTAGAAGGTGACCTCGCGTGGGGAGTGCAGGCCGGCCGCCGACATGATGAACGTCTGCAGCGCCGTCGACTTCCCGGACTTGGGACCGCCGTGGATGACCATGTTCCCGGCCGACGACGTCGCGTCGAAGATCAGCGGGTCGCGGCGCATCTCGAAGGGCTTGTCGATCTCGCCCAGCGGCCACCGCCACTGCCGTGGCGGCACCCCGGCGCGGGCCAGCATGGCGGCCAACGGGATCGGTTCGTCGAGCGGCGGCAGCCACAGCTGCGGCGCGCGCGGCCCGTAGCGTGCCAGCTGTTCGCCGATGGTCGCGATGAGCTTGCGCGGCGGCCAGGCCGTCTCCTCGTCCTCGGCCGATATCACCGTAGCCTGGTCCGGCTCGACCCGTCCGGCCGGGAACAGCCTGGGTTCCGGGATAGAGTGCACCACAAACGATTTCGACTTTCGCGGCGGCTCGTAGATGCCGTCGACGTAGGTGCTGCGGAACTTGATCGGGGCGGCGCCGGGAGTCGGCACCAGGAAGCCCTCGCCCTTGTGCTCCCTGCCGGCCTCGATGTGGTAGGCGTCCTCGACGCCGATGATCTGGCGGGAAACGCTGGGACTGGCCACCTTCAAACCGATGCGGTAGGAGGTGTTCTTGTCGATGTCCTTGATCTTGCCGACGTCCAGCGTCTGCGACGCGAACAGGATGTGGATGCGGAACGAGCGGCCCTTGCGCGCCACGTAGTCGAAAAGCTCGGCGTACTCGGGGTGGTCGGCCAGCATCAGGGTGAATTCGTCGGCCACCACGAAAAGCGTTGGGATGGGCGGCAGGTCATGTCCGGCTGCGATCGCGTTCTCGTATTCCACCACGGAGTTGAACGCACTGCCCTGCACGCGGCGGCCGGCCTCGCGCAACAGCGTCTCGCGGCGGGCCACCTCGCCGCGCAGCGTGTCGGCGAACCGGTCGGCCAACGACTTCTTCTCGGCCATGTTCGAGATCACGGCGACCACCTGGGGGAAGTCGCGGAAGCTGTCGGCGCCGGCCTCGCCCTTGAAGTCGGCGTAGATCACGATCAGCCGTTCCGCCGAGTGGGTCGTCAACAGCGCCAACAGGATCGACATCAGGGTCTGCGACTTGCCCGAGCCCGTCATGCCGATCATCAGGCCGTGGGGACCCATTCCGCCCTCGGCCTCGTCCTTGAGGTCGAACAGCAGCGGCTCGCCGGTCGCGGTGATACCGATCGGCACGCGCAATTCGTCGTCGCGGCGGCGCTGCGCCCAGAGGGTGGGCACGTCCAGTTCCGACGCGTCGCCGATGCCCAGCAGCGTGGTGAAGCTGGCGCCGCGGGTGGCCGCCGAGCGCAACCCCGCGTGTGTCGGGTTGGAGTCCCAGCGCGACAGCCGGCGGGCCAGGTGGGCGGCGTCGTCGACGCCGAGGTGGTCGGCCTCGTCGATGTAGGGCTGCCAGCCGCCGGTCTGCCACCGCGAGATGGCGGCGGCTCGGCTGCTCCCGCCGTCCCCCGCTCGACTGCCCCCGCCGTCCCACCCCCCGCCGACGCGCAGGATCGGCTTTTCCGGATCCGAGTACTGCTCACGGTGCGGCGGCGTGAGGGCCCGGTGCACGACGGTGACACCGGCCCGCCCCATCCCCAGGGTCGATGCGTTCAGGTCGAAATCGGGGTCGTCGACGACGATCAGCAAGTGCCGCAACGCATCTGCGGGTCCACCGGTGAACGCCGGACGGTCGGCGAGCGCCGGCGCCAGCAGGCCCACCAGTTCGTCCGGGTCGTTCGACAGGGCCCGGGCCGGGCCGACGCCGTCGAGTTCGCCCGGAAGATCGACGTGCGGCAACCACTTCAGCCACGACCAGTCCGGGCCCTCCAGGTCGGGGGCCGCCAACGCGACGCCCAGCACCGCCGGGTCGTGCCACGTCACCGCCTGAGCGATCCAGGCGCGCATCGCGGCCCGCACCTCGTCGGCCTCACCGGAGACGGTGATCCGGGAGACCTTGGTCAGGTCGATCCCGGTCGGCACGTCACGGACGGTGCGATGGGTGTCGAGCAGGCTGCGTAATGCGCTGTGCGACACCGGTTCCAGGTCGATCTCGTCGGCGGTGTCCTTGACGCGCAGCGCGGTGTCCAGCGGCACCGAGTGGCGGCCGGCGCGCAACACCAGGAAGTCGGGGTCGTGCGGGTCCCGCTCCCACTGGCGGCGGGACCCGGGCACGCCGGCCAGCGCCGCCGGCTCGGGATGCGACCACTCGGCGGCGGCGCGCTGCTGGGCGGCCTGGGCCCGGACGTTGTCACGGACGACCGACAGGTAGCGCAGGTAGTCGGCCCGCTCGGCGTCGACCTCCTCGGTGCGCATCTTGTTGTCGTTGCCGCGATACATCGCGGTCGCCGCCAGCAGCAGCACGAACGGAAAGAACAGCGTCTGCGGCGAGATGAGCCGCATCCCGGTGGCGACCAGCGCGACGACCATGCCGACGATCAGGATCACCAGCACGTAGGGCATCGCCCGCCGCAGGAACGACGGCGGGATCACCCGGGGCAGTTCGGGCGGCGCCTCGATCGTGATGCTGCCCTGGCGGGTGACGGGTGGAGCCAGCCGGCGGCGGGCTTCGAAGATGAGGCGGCTCATCGGGGCGCTCCTTCGGCAGCGACGCGGCCGGGCTTGGTGTCGGGCGCCAGCCCGTCGTGCGCCAGCAGCGCGTCGGCGCGCGACAGCGTCGGGCCGTTGGCGAACAGCGACAGGACCGACCACGGGACGGGGACCGGATTGCCGCTCAGGCCAAGCGCCTCAACGGTCTTGCCGTGCTGCCCGTTCTCGGCCTCGTTATCTATGCCGTAACGGACTCCCGGTGTCGGACACCCAGAACAGCGACCCGGCGGGCGGGGCGGCGGCTCCGCCGCCCACGGTCTGGGTGAAGTACCCGGTCCCCGGCGCCAGCGCGACGCGGGCGGCGGTCCCCTGCGCACCGCCGCCGACGAGGTCGACGGGGTGGATCGAATCCGGGATCGGCAGCGCGGAGCCCGACAGCAGGCTCAGCGAGCTGGTCGCGGCGCCGGCGGGCTTGCTCCAGTACGCGCAGGTGAGAGGATTCTTGGCCGCGTCGACGACCGTGACCTGTTGGTCCGGGTAGCGGGCGGTGTCCAGCATCCGCGACACCGGCAGCTTGGCCACGCCGTCGGCGCCGAGCCGCGGCGGTTGGTCCAGGCCATAGGAATTGGTGTTACGCAGGATCGCGGCGAGCACCGGCGAGATGGGCTGCAGGCCGTCGGGCAGCACGGCGTAGTACCGCACGGCTCCCGACGAACTCTGGTCCAGGGCGTACGAGACCACCACCGCGCCGACGGGCGCTGGGACGGGGTAGTTCGCGGGCGCGCCGGCATTCGGGATGCTCGGTGCGGCCAACGGCGGCGCTTCGGGTATGGCGTTGAACAATCCGGACGCGATCGGCCGCGCGGCCGGCAGGTCGGTCCCCAGACCGAGCGCGTTGGTCACCGAGTGGTCGGCCAGGTTGACCTGGCTTCGCTTGCCGCCCCACAGCAACCAGGTGCCCTTGTCACCCGGGGAATCGACCAGGATCGCCTGGCCGGACCCCAGGGTGGCCGCGCGTGCGCCGTCGCTGTCGGGCGGTCCGGCGATCACCGTGACACCCGTGCTGTGCGCGGCGCGCCCCCCTACCTGACCAGCTCCGCTCACGGCGTCACACACCGTCCAGTTGGCATCCTTCGACGGGTTCTGCACCATCCGCTCCGGCGCACCGGGGATGCCGATCAGGTTGCCGCGCGGAAAGCGGTCCAGCTCACTGCTTTTCACGGTCGTGGGGTTCAGCGGACGGCCGACGATCAGCCGGGCCGAGGTCAGGTTGAGCACCGGGTGCAGGTCGTCGCCGACCCGCACGTACAGCGCGGCGGTCGACCGGTCCGCCAGCACCGGGTTGGTGCCCGCCGACCCGGCGGGCCGGATCAGGGAGAACACGAAGCAGCCCACCAAACCGGTGACGAGCAGGACGACGCCCATCAGCACCGCGCGCGACTGGGTGCGCAGCGGGTCGACGAGCATCCTGGTGTCGTGCAGGGCAATACCGGAGGCGATCCGGCGCATCACGAAGCGCCACCCGCTCACCTGGTGGCGCGTGACGAAGCCGCGCCGGTAGACCACGTGATCCGGGTTGTCGTTCGCCGGGGTGCGGGAGGCGAAGGACCGCCGCTCGTCGAATTGCGGATCCGTCATGAGGGCACCGACAACCCGAGACCGCGCAGCAGCGGCTCGACCGACTTCTCGACGTCCTGATCGGTGATCGTCATCAGCTCGTCATCGCTGAATTCCCCGGTGCCGGCGTGTTCGGAGTGGTCCAGCCGGAATTCCCGTTCCTCCTCGGAACGCTCGACGATGTTGCGGACGAACCGCCCGTTGCCGGCGATGTCGAGGCTGCGGCGCTCGATGCCGTTGGCGTCCGCCGTCGACTCCGCGGCCAGCCTCGAGAACAGCGCCTCCATGTGGTCGAGCGCGGCGCGTTCGAAGAAGCTGTCGCGCTGCTCGGCCATCTTGTGCGCGATCTCGACCAGTTCCGCCGCCGTGTAGGAGGGGAAGTCGATGTTGCGGGTGAACCGGGAACGCAGGCCCTCGTTGGTGTCCAGGAACCTGTCCAGGTCGGCTCGGTAGCCGGCGATGATGACCACCAACCGGTCGCGGTCGTTTTCCATCCGGGCCAGCAACGTGTCGATGGCCACCAGCCCGAAGTCGTTCTTGGCGCCGGTGGCCACCAGGGCGTAGGCCTCGTCGAGGAACAGCACCCCGTCCAGCGCGCTGTCAATGATGGCGTTTGTCTTGGCCTCGGTCTCGCCGATGTGCTGGCCGATCAGGTCGGCGCGATGCACCTCCCTGATGTTCTCCCGCTTCAAAAGGCCCAAGCCGCAATAGATCTTGGCGACGACGCGCGCGATGGTCGTCTTACCTGTCCCGGGCGGCCCGGCGAAGACGAGGTGGTGGGTGCGCTGCGCCACCGCGAGCCCGCGCTGCTTGCGCACCAGTTCCATGGCCACCGAGCTCTTCAGGCGCGAGACCTGGTTTTTGACCTCGTCGAGGCCGATGAACTCGGCGAGCTGACGTTCGGCCTCCGCCAACAACGCGGCCTTGCGTTCGTGGGCGGCGGGGTCGACGAAGTCCTCGACGCTGGGCTCGGTGCCGGGGTCCCAGGGGTCGGTGCGGGCGTCGATGCGGGCGGCCGTGGTGGTCACGATCCCAAAGCTGGTGTCGGACAGGGCCTGCTCGACCTGCTCGTTCTCGGGGTGGGCCGCGTACAGGTCCTGCAGGACCTCGCTCGCCGACTCCTCGTCGACGTGCGCGCGCAGCACCAGCGCCTTGGCCAGAGCGCCGTCCACGGCCGCGACCGCGACGGGCCCCTCGGGCTCCTCCAGGTACGACAGCGCAGGCGCGAACATGCCCAACCGCGCCAGCGCCGTGCCCAGCGCGATCCTGGCCGCGTGCGCGAAGGCCTCGTCGAGGCCCGCGTCGTTGACGATCGGGGTCAGCAGCTTGACGACGTCCGACCAGCGCTCGGCGCGGTAGTTGACGACGACGGCCACCCAGCGGGCCTCGCGCCAGCCCGGCCGGATCTCGGTGAGGGCGGCGACGATCCGGTCGGCGTCGGCGAACCGTCCCGCCGCGGCCAGCGCCGCCGCGTAGGCGAGCTGGAAGTCATCCGGGGTGGTGGCCCGGAACTGCAGGTACAGGCCGGTGTCGTAGCGGAAGCCCAGCGCGCCGGGGGCCAGGTCGACCCGACGCTGCAACGCTCCCGCCGTCCCCACGGTGCGCGACACGGCCTCGAGCACCTCGAGCGACACGTCACCGGCGGCGGCCAACCCCGTCCAGGCGTCGCACTGGTCGTGGGCGATGCGGGCGAGCGCCGCGAAACCGGAGCGGGCGGCGGCCAGGTCGGCCGGGCGCTGGCGGTCGTAGACCGCGATGCCCAGCGCGCGGCAACAGGTGGCGAACCGGCTGACGACGTCACCATCCACCCGGCCGTCCACCTTGCCGTCGCCACGAGCAGCGACGGGCGCCCCCCTGCTCGCGGATGCGAGCATGCCAGCGTCACCCACGGCCGCGTCTCCCGAACATAGTGTTCCCTAACCTAACTTGCCTGAAGTTAGCATTGCATAAGCTAACTGTCGAGGCCGCCCCCTCGCGCCGCGGACCCGGCCGATGCCGTTCTGGTGCCGCTGACGAGGATGACGCGGCCGGACAATCGCCGCAGCTACGGCGCAGTTCACCCGCCGGATTCAGCTTAGTGAAAATCATTTTCATTATCAACTTCGTCGGTTTCCCACGTCCGCGGCACCATGGGGACTGACGGGCCGCCCCCGAACTCGTCGCCGGCCAGCGTCGCCAGCCCCGTGGCGTCGGCGGCGGCGCGGCGGCCGGTCCCCGCGAAGCCCAGTGGCCCGGCGCCCTGTCCGGACGCGGTCGACGTCTCCGCGGCGGGTTCCGGGCAGGCGCCGGCGTCGGATTCCAGGAACTCGTACCGGTACCCCCGGTGTTGGTCGTTCATCGCGGCCCGCCGACGCCGTCGCTCCCGCTGCTTTTGCGCCGCCGAAGCTCCGGCGGTGGCAGCGGCGGCGGTGGTGTCTGGCTCAGGAGCCTTCCGCTGCGCACCGGTGGGCATCCCCGCGCCAGCCCCCATCCTCGGCCCGCCCACCAGGTAGGGGTAGGCCGCGCTCTCGATCCCGGCGGGCGGCGGCGGCGCGCTGGGCGCAGGCGCGGCGGCCGGCGCGGCCGCGGGGGCTGGGGCCGGCGCGGGCGCGGATGTCGGCGCCGGGGCCGGGGCCGTCGCGGCAGTCAGGACGGGAGGGCCGGCGGTCGCGGCCACACCGGGCGCCTCGGCAGCGGGGACAGCCGCCACCGCGACCGCCTCGGGCGCGTCGCCGATCGCGCCGAGACCCGCCAGGCCGCCGAGGAAGCCCGGATTGGCGACGAACGAGGCCGCAACGAGCGCGTTGATCTCCGGAAAGAAGGCCTGGTAGGCCTCCGCTGCGTGGCCCACCTCGTCCGCGATCAGCGCCGGGATGTCGGACTGCAGCTGCGCCAGCGCGCCGGAGGGATTTTGCGGGAACATCAGGATGTCGCGCTGGAGGGTCTGGGTGATTTCCAGGATCCGGTTCGTCCACCAGCTCAGTTGCGTCGGGTCGCCCACGTCGCTGTCGACGATGTCCTGCGGGGCGTTGCTGCTGGTGCTGCTGTTCGCTGCTCTGAATGGGTTTCGCGATCTGCGGAGGAGCGGTGGTTTGCGGCGCCGAGGTCACCGCCGAGAAGGAGGTCAGCTGATATTGAGCCATGGTGGCGGCCGCCCGGATCCACATCGCGACGTAATCCGCCTCATTGAGGGCGATCGGGATGGTGTTGAGCCCGAAGAAGTTGGTCGCCACCAACACCCCGTGAATCGCGTGGTTGGCGGCCAGCTCCAGCAAGGTCGGCATTGCCGCCAGCGCGACGGTGTAGGCGGCGGCCACAGTCTCGTGCTGGGCGGCCGCGGCCGCGCTGTCGGCGCCGGCTTGCATCAGCCACGTCAGGTACGGCGCGTGCGCGGCCACGTATTTTTCGGCGGTGGGCCCGTCCCACGCTCCGGCCTGGACCGCCGCGAGGATGGCGGTGAGCTCGTCCGCGACCGACGTGTACGCCTCGCTCAGCGATGTCCACGACGCGGCTGCGGCCAGCAGGCCGCCCGGCCCGGGACCACTGCTGAGCAGGGCGGAATGGACCTCCGGCGGTGACGCCATCCAGATTGGCGCGGTCATTTCCGGCCGTCACCACCCGGCGGCGGCAGGATATGTCCTCGGGCAGCGACCCGTGGCGCCATAGCAGGGACTCCTTACCGGGGTTCATGGACTGCCGCCGTGGCTGCAGCGGCAATAGCACTCTGCGAGTAGTCGGTGGCAGGCGGGGAAAGGTTCCCGCACCGGCCAGATTCATCGCGAATTCTTCGCGCGCCGGGCTATCCGCCGCCGGCCGAGATTCCCAGGATTCCGGCCTGGTAGTCGCCCCGGTTGAGGGCGCCGGAGTTGAAGTCCCCCGTGTTCTCCAGACCGCTGTCGGCGGTGCCCGAGTTGGAAAAGCCGCTGTCCAGCTGGCCGCTGCTGGCGAACCCGACGTTGTCGGCGCCCCGGTTGAAGATGCCCACATTCGCGCCACCCGTGTTGAACACGCCCGTCTGCACGTCGCCGGTGTTGAACAACCCGGCGCTTTGCGAGCCGTTGTTGGACAAGCCCGACGAGAAGTCTCCGGTGTTGAAGAAGCCCGAGGAACCGGTCCCCGTGTTGCCGAAGCCCGAGTTCGTGACGATCCCGGTCAGGTCGGCCGAGCCGCCCACACCCGTGTTCAGGGTTCCCGAGTTGAGGAGCCCGGTGTTGCTGTCCCCCGAGTTGAACCAGCCCGTGTTGGCGTTCCCGGCATTGAAGCTGCCGGTGTTGGCGCCCACGCCCGGCGGCACGGGCGTGCCGCCCGAGTAGTCGAAGGTTCCGCCGCCGGAGTTGAAGCTGCCGTCGTTGAAGAGGCCGGCGTTCCCGAAGCCCAAGTTGCCGCTCCCGGCGTTGGCGAAGCCCATGTTCCCCGGACCCGCGTTGGCGAAGCCGAAGTTGAGGTCCGCGGCATTGCCGAAGCCGGTGTTGAAGCCGCCGCCGTTCCAGAAGCCGGTGTTGGTGTTGCCGGCGTTCGCAACGCCGAAGTTGCCACTACCGGCGTTGAAGATGCCAAAGTTGCCGTCGCCGGAGTTGAAGAAACCGATGTTGTTGCTGCCCGAGTTCCCGAGCCCGAAATTCCCGGTTCCCGAGTTGAGCAGCCCGGCGACGTTGATGCCGACCTGATTGTCGCCGGAGAGCCCGATGCCGATGTCGCCGCTGCCGCGGTTGCCGAGCCCGACGTTGTTGCTGCCGAGGTTGCCGAAGCCGACGTTGGTGTTGCCGGTGTTGCCGCTGCCGACGTTGCCCGAGCCGATGTTGCCGCCGCCCGCGTTGCCGCTGCCCTGGTTTCCGCTCCCCAGATTGAGGTTGCCGACGTTCCCGAGGCCGAGATTGGTGTTGCCGATGTTGCCGCTACCGAGGTTGGCATTGCCGATGTTGCCGCTGCCCAGGTTGCCGTCGCCGATGTCGCCGCTACCCAGGTTGGTGTTGCCGACGTTCCCGCTGCCGAAGTTCGTGGTGCCGATGTTGCCGCTGCCGAGGTTCAAACCGCCGATGTTGCCCAAGCCGACGTTCAGGGACGAGAGCTGCGCGGCCGCCGCGGAGGCCCCCCCGTGGTAGCCGACCATTGCGGCTACATCGGCCGCCCACATCTCCTCGTACCGGGCCTCGGCGGTCGCGATCGCCGGCGTGTTCAGCCCGAGGAAGTTCGATTGCACCAGCTGAACGAACGACGTGCGATTGGCCGCCACCGCCACCGGATGCACCGTCGCCGCCCGGGCCGCCTCGAACGCGCCGACGACGGCCTTGGCCTGGGCGGCCGCATGCTTGGCCCCGGCCGCCGCGGCGGTCAGCCAGCCCGCGTACGGCGACGCCGCGGCGAGCATCGCCTCCGATGCCGGACCCTGCCAGGACTGGCCGGCCAGACGGGAGGTCACCGACCCGAACGCCGACGCCGCCGATCCCAGCTCGGCAGCCAACCCATCCCAGGCCGTCGCGGCCGCCAGCATCGGGGCCGGCCCCGCGCCCGAATACATCAGCGCGGAATTGATCTCCGGCGGCAGCACCTGAAAAGTCACCGGCGCGCTCCCTTTCGTCGAGTCGCATGTTGGTCGCGAAAACCGGGTTCATAGTTCCGCGACGATGCGAACCCGCCCCCCCCCCCCCTTTCTCCTCCCCTGCACCTCCCCTTCACCTATTCTTTGAATACATTTTTGATTTCAGCCATCTAACCTTCTCTCTTTGCTGATCGCCCCCCTCTACTTGGAGACCTTCCTCGAGAAGATCTGGACAGTGACGCCCTACCACTTCCCGCAGCTTGCCGCCGGCCACTTCGACTGCCTGCTCAACGGGCTCTCAGCCATCGACGAACTGCTCCAGCTCTTCGGCCATGAGCCAACAGCCGTGCGCATGATGAGGGGAAAGACAAGAAAAGCGGATCCGAGAGCTACCGGCTCGATGACAGCAGACTCGATCTCGTCGGCATCCGAGACAACTTCGCCGCCGGCTTCACGATCGTGGTGGACGGCGTCGAGCGCTATGTGCGCGGGATCGCTACGCTGGCTCACTCCATCGAGGCGGAGCTGAACTTTCCGGTTCAGGTCAACACCTACGTCACAGCGCCCGGATCACGAGGGCTGGTCCCTCACTACGACGACCACGATGTGCTGATCCTGCAAGTCCAAGTTCGAAACTGGCACCAGTACGACGACGTCCGCATCCCGGCGCACAGATGCAGCGCGCGACAAGGCGGTAGCGCCCGAAGGCCTTTCGCGGCCAACCGACGTGCGGGTGGAGGTCGGCGACGTGCTCTACCTGCCGCGAGGTCTCGTCCATGCCGCCGATACGGAGGCGGAACGTCCGTCCACCTGACGGTCGGGGTGCACACCCCGACGGCACTCGCGCTCTCCATCGTGCGCTGCTCTCGCTCAGTTTTCTCTTCTACCTACTGTACGCCCAGCTGCCACCGTAGCATCTCTTCTACCCTTACACTCTTGCTTCCCTCGCTGCCCTGCTTCTCGCCGCCGCCGCCGCCATCTAGTACCCTTCGCCGTCGCCTTCTTCCTCTTCGTATTTCGTTCTTCCTTTTGCGCCGTGCCTTTTCCCGCCGATCTGCCGATCCCCGTTGCTGCAGTCGTCGTTGTAGACACACTGTTGTGGTAGTACCAGCCGCTGTACTCGTGGTTGTAGCCCGTGCGCACAGCGTGTTGCTGCTATTCGCCAGCGTGTCGATCTATGCCGGTGCCGACCTCGAGGCCGCGTTGCGTTCCTCTCCACTAGTGCGTAGCCTTTCCTTTCGGGACCTGCCCGGCTCCGGACTGTACAGCAGATCTAGCTGTCCCAGTCGCTGCTCGTAGGCACATTCCTCGTTCTGCTGCCGGACAGCCGTTGAGCCTTACCGGCGCCGTTGTTATTTGCTGACCTCGCCCGCTGGACCCCGGTGCGGCTCGACTTCTCCGGTAGCGCCCCGGCCGTCTACTGGTACGATCTGTCTACGGGCGCTTCGCCGAGCCTTTCTTCTATCAGACCGTCAACCGCTGGTGGCCTCTACGCCCGCCCGCTCGTCGGACCGCGCTCGAGGCGTTCTCCGCCCTGTTCAGCTAGCCGTCGCTCTAGCCGGCAGGCATGATCTTCCATCTCTCGCGGTGCGGGTCTCGCTCGTTCCCGGCTGCTGAGCACCCTGCCCGGCGTCGTCGTCCTGTCCTAGCCTTCCCCGCTGTACACTCTCCTTTCTCTCTATCTAGTTGACTAGACTACGCTGTTCTAGTTCTTTCTTCTGCTTTTTCGGCGCTCTGCCTTCTCCTTCACTTTTTCTCACGCCTGGTGCTCTAGTGCACCAGCTTTCACTCCGCCTGCTTTATATCCTCTCCGCGGCCTTCCCCTACACTCCTTTTTTCTTTTCCAGCTCTACCCCTTGCTCTTCTTTTCCTCTCTTCTCTCCTTCCACCTCTCTTTCTGCTTTCCCTCCCCTTTACCTTCAGCTCCTTTATCTTTTCTTCCTCTATCCAGCCTATTTTTCTACATTCCACTCTCCTTTTTTGCTTCCCTCTCTCTTTTCTCTTTTCCACCCTCTTACTCTCCTACCCTTCTTTTCTCCTCTGCTTTTACCACCCTCCCTCCTTATGCTTTCTTCATCTTCTCCCCTCATTTCTTCTCTAACTATCCCTCTCTATTGCTCTCATTATCTACTATCCCTTCTCTACTCCAACCCCCCCTTTCCCACACCCAACCCCCTCTCCATAATCCACCCCCGCCTTCTGACCCTATCGCGCGCTCAGCCCTTGATGGCCGTGACCAGCGTGTTGCGGGCGATCATCGGCCCGGCGTCGGTGTCGGGTCCGGGCACCGGCCGGCCGTGGTCGCGAAGGTAGTCGCCCAGCGGGTTGCCCACCGCGGTCCAGCCGCGCCTGCCGAACCACTCGGTCGCCGGCGCGCACTGCTCGTTGTAGATCAGCTGGAAGAACGGGCGCTCCTCCGCTCCTTCGGCCATCGCGGCGCGTTCCTCCTCGCGCTTTTCCTGGAATTCGTCGGGATCCATCGTCGCGCCATCCTCGACGGCGACGTGGCTGCCCGGGGCGGCCAGGCCGTCGATGCCGGCGAACAACTGCTCCTGCGCCGCGGCCGGCAGGTAGATCAGCAGCCCCTCGGCAATCCACGCCGACGGCTTGGCCTCATCAAAGCCGCTGTCCCGCAACGCCTGTGGCCAGTCCTCGCGCAGGTCGATCGCGACCTCGCGACGCTCGGCGCGCGGTTGGGCGCCGTGGCGGGCGAGCACCTCTCTCTTGAAGTCGAGGACCTGGGGTTGGTCCAGTTCGAAGATCGTCGTCCCGGCCGGCCAGTCCAGCCGGTAGGCACGGGAGTCCAGACCGGCCGCCAATATGACCACTTGGCGCACGCCCGCCTCGGCGGCCCGGCGGAAGTACTCGTCGAAGTACCGGGTGCGGGCGCCCTGGAAGTTGACGAAGTGGTCGCCCCAGTCCGCGGTTTTGAGGTGGTGGTCGGGCACGTTGCCGTCGAGCACGTCGGCCGCCGATCCGCCCACGGCCCGGCAGAACAGCTCCGCGTAGGGGTCGACCGCCAGCGGGTCGGGCTTCTGCGCCTCCAGCGCTCGCGCGGTCGCCACGAACAACGCCGTCGAACCGACACTCGTTGTGATGTCCCAGGTATCGCCTTCGCTACGCACGCAGCCGACATTACCCCGGCGGGCTGAGTTTCCTATCCCAGGTTGGCTCGGCATTACGGATGACTCGGCAGACCAGCCAGGCGAGCGTGACACGTCCAAACCGTGCAGCTGACCCTCGCTCTGTCGTGATGAAAACGGTTATCGTTCTCCCTTGCGTGTCTTGCTCTCCCGGTTCCACCGCGCCCACGTCTTCGCCGCCGTCGCGCTGATCCTCTGGGTTTTCATGTCAACTACTCCAGCCCGCCGCTCAACCAGGCCCGGGCTGGATCTGCGGTCCGTTTCGCGCAGGTCACGCGCGCTCAGTTGGTTGCGCGGGCTGCAGCCGTCCACCTACCGGGGCACCAACGGGTTGTACGGGCGCGCCGACCTGGCCGGTCTGAACCTGGCCCACTATCCAGCCGTCCTGATTAACTCGGCAATGTGAAGAACACCGCCGAGGCCGCGGTGCTGGCCAGCGCCAACGGGCGGTCGCGGTACGCATCAGCGGTCACCCATGGCATTGCCACGTTCTTGAGTTCCACGACCGCCGCCCATCTATGAAACCCCTTACGGCAGAGGGATTTGGCTCAGAAACGTGCGGCCATACCCGTCGTTCCCACGGGTAACGCGGGGCAGCGCGAAGACGGCGGCGCCGGCCCGCCCGTGAAGGGACGGTGACCACACAGTGGCCAGCCGTGGGCTTGCCGGAGCTGCGCGGCACGCCGGGCCGCAGCGCCAGAAGATCCCGTTGTCGGAAGACATCGGGGTCCAGACTGATGTCCCCGACGTCCCCCGCGCCATGTCTATGCCCGTGTCATCAACGAGCACAAGCATTTCGAGGGTGTTTACGGGTCGGCGTCAGTGCTCGTCGTAGTGCTCGCCGTGAGCCGCGTGCCGGCACCCGTCGTGCACATAGTCGACATGATCACCGTGCGGGATCGCGACGTGGCCACACCCCTCACCATGGACATGGTCATGATGCTCATGCACCGCATGGCCTGATGGCTCACATTCGTCGTAGTGATCCTCGTGCTGTCGATGAAGGTGACCGTTGTGGAGGTAGTCGACATGATCACCGTGTGGGATCGCTACATGGCCGCATCCTTCGCCGTGCGCATGATCATGTGCGACATGCTCGTTGTGGGTCGTGTGGTCATTGCTTCTCACCGTCCGTACCGAAGTTTGACTCGTGCGCTACTGACGCGTCGAAATTCTAGTCCAGCCACGACCGGTGTCGCAGATCCCGTGCGGAGCCGGCGCGCTGACATACTGGGACGGTGGCGATGCTCAGGTCTGGGCGTGCTGCGCGTCGGATCCATGGAAGTGCTGGTCGGCATTCTGTTGGCCTGCGCTTTTCGGCGACGATGCTGCGCAATGCGGTCTTCGGCAGTGCGGCGTTGTCGACCGCCGGCACGGTGTTCTGTGGGTGTTCGTGCAGGCGGTTCCCTTCCTGGCGCTCGGGGTGTGGTCAGCGGGTTGATTGCGGTGTTCGTGTCGCCGGAGCGTCTGGCGCGCTGGCTGCCGCGTCGTCCCGCGGTGGCGGTGTTGGCCGCCGGCGTCGGCGGGGCGGCGTTGCCGGGCTGTGAATGCGGGTCGGTTCCGGTGGCGCGACGATTGTTCGGCGAAGGAGGGCGACCGGAGCCGCGGCTTTGACGTTCATGCTGGCTGCGCCGGCGATCAACCCGGTAGTCCTGGTGGCCACCGCGGTGGCGTTTCCCGGTGCGCCCAGGATGGTCGTTGCCCGGCTGGCTGCCTCGCTGCTGACCGCGGTGATCATGGGCTGGGCGTGGTCACGGTGGGGCCGCTCGGAGTGGATCACCCGTCGCTGCCCGCCGTCCGGTGCCGGCCGGATCGCGTTGGGTGGTGTTCGCCGAGGCGGCCCGGCACGACTTTCTCCAGGCGGCATCGTATTTGGTGTGGGTGCCGCGCGCGGCCACGCTGCACGTGTGGTGCCGCCGTGGGTGTTCGAGCACTTGGCGGCGCACCTGATCCTCGGGTGGTGGTGATGGCCGCCCTCGCGTGGTGTTGGCCTTGTGTTCGGAGGCCGACGCGTTCGTGCGGCCAGCATGACGATGGTGCCGCTGCTGCCGCGGCTGGTGTTTCTGGTCGTGGGCCCGCCGTTGACGTGAAACTGTTCGCGATGCAGGCGGGCATGTTCGGCCGGGCTTTCGCGGTGCGCTTCGCCCCCGCCACGTTGCTCGTTGCCACCGCGAGCGCGTGTGCCGTCGGGCTGTTCGTCCTCGGTGGTGGATAAATGAGCCGCGAAACCGAGAACACCGTTTTGCTGTTGGTGGCATCAGCATCGTCATGATCACCGTGTCGGGTGCATTCACCCGCTACGTCAAGCCAGGACCGCTGCCGTGGCTGGCCGCCTCAGCGGTGCTGCTAATCGCGTTGGCGTTGTTGGCGATCCTCGGCGATATCCGCCGAGGGGACCCCGGACTTCTGATCAGCCCGATCACAGCGAGGCACACTCCCACAGGGCTGGCATCGTATGGTTGCTGCGTTGTCCCTATCCTGGTGCTGATTTTCGTGACACCACCTGCGCTGCGGCCCTCAGCCGCTGCCCCGTCTGTGACCTCGGTGTCCAATGATGTTCTGAATCGGGCATTTCCGCCGCTACCGCCGGGCAACGCCCCCGAGGTGTCGCTGCCGGAGGTGCTGATGCGCGAGGCCCAGGACACCACCGGCTCGTTGACGAATCGATCGATCACCGTGACCGGCTTTGTCCTTAACGAGGCGCAGGGCGTGGACCTCGGTCGCATCGTCATCATCTGTTGTGCCGCCGACGCCCAGCTGGCCCGCATCCATCTGCGCGGCCCGGCCGCCGCGCGCGCCGCCGGACTCGCGGACAACACCTGGCTTCGGGTTCAGGGGCAGGTCACACCCGCGCCCCGGCAACCGAATTCGATGGCGATCCCGACAGTGCAGGCGACCGCCGTCGCTCGCATCGATGCCCCGGCCAACCCCTACGCCTACCCACACTGACAGGCACGCCGAGACTGAACGTCGGGCAGCGGTCAGCGGCGTTGCCGTTTAATCAATTACTGAGAATGGCGCGGCGGGCCCCGAGGTGATAGCCGGTGAGCTGGCTTGGCAGTGGGGTGGTTTCCCATTGCCCCAGCTCCAACCAATCCCGGAAGACGGCGGTGTCGCACGTGTCGGTGATGGGCCCGATCCAATGGGCGCGCCCGCAGGCCACACGGCGGCGCACCTGCTTGCGTACTCCACGCGCTCGCGCGGCGTGAGCGTTGATGCGCAGGACTAACCACCAGGCTGAGCAGGAAGCCGTATCGGCGCAGGCGGTTCACGTCGGGGGGCCTCGGTGGCGACAAACTCATAGCGATTGCTTCTGCGGTTGTTTCGGGTTGCTAGCGGTCACGCGCTCCGTCACCTTCGTCGTGAAGCCATCCGGCTCCCACGCGCCCGGGACCATCGGCACCGTCGGACCACCGCCGAACTCGTCGCCGGCCAGGGTCGCCAGTCCGCCGCCGCGGCGGCCGCCTTGGGCGCCGTTCCCGCGAAGCCGATGTTTCCGGCGCCCCGATCCGACGCCCACGCTTCGGGGGCCTGCGCACCCCAGTCAGGATCGATCTCCACGTTCACATCCGCGAACTCGTCGCCGTGATCGCGCTGCCGGCGCCCGCGGCGCCGGCGCGCCCGGGCCGCTTCCCGGCGGACGCGCGGCCGCCGCGGCGTCGGCCGGGTTCCGGCGCTTTGCGTTTGGCGCTGGATGCGGCGCGGCCCATGCCAGAGCCGGACCCGATGCCCGGCGGCACCACGTAAGGCGGGACGAAACCGGCCGGGGCCGCGCCCGCGGGCGGCGGTGGCGGTGGGGCGGCCGCCGGGGGCGGGCGGGCTGGGGGTGGGTGCGGGCGCCGTCGGCGCGGCGGGGGCGGCCGGCGCGGCGACGAGGCCAGCGCCACGGGCGGCACACACTGGGTGCGGCGACGGGCGCCAGAGCCGGCGCCACGACGGGTGCGGGGATGGCCGCCAGCCGCCCAGCCCGCCGAGCCCGCTCGCCGACGCCAGCGGCGCGGCCGCCGCGGGCAGCAGCGCGGCGAGCGCGGCGGGCTGGCTTGCCAGCGTGAAGCAATTTCTTCGCTATGAAGCGTTGCCAGTCGAATAATTCGAGGCTGATCAGGTATTGAAAAGCCAGCACCGGATTGTTGCAGGTAGACGAAGAACTGTTGGAAGTCCTCGGTGAGTTCGAGAGACCGGGCGACCCAGAAGGCGGTTGCGGTCGGGTCGGTGTAGGTGTCGTATTCAAGGCCGTTGAGTGTGCCTCGGCCGGGTTCCAGTTGTACCCGAAGTGCTGCAGCAGGTTCGAAACCAGGTTGACGACCGTGCGGGGGGCCGTGGGCAACGGTGTTGTTGCCGATGCCGAACTGCTGCAGGATCTGCGCGAACCACGGCGGGAAATTTGACCGCGTTCGTCGAATTGCGTGAAGGATTGAAGTTCTGGTCTGCTGACCCAGGTTCTGCACCTGCTGGATCAATGCTGCAGGAACGCGCTGCAGCGGGTTAGCCGCCGCCGACGTGGGCCCGTTGCGCCTCGGATTTCAGGATCTGCGGCGCGGGCGGGGTTCGCGGTGTGGACGCCAACGTCGTGCCGGAGACCGCCTGATATGTCGCCATCGTCGTGGCGGCCTGCACCCACATGCGCGCGTAGTCGGCCTCGTTGAGCGCGATCGGGATGGTGTTGATTCCGAAGAAGTTCGTCGCCACCAGGGCGCCGTGCACGACGTGGTTGGTGGCCAGTTCGGGCAGCGTCGGCATGGCCGCCAGCGCGGTGGTGTACGCGGCAGCCACGGTCTCGTGACCCGCAGCCACTGCCGCGCTGTCGCCGCTCGCCTGCGTCAACCATTCCAGGTAGGGCGCATGCGCGGCGATATAGGACTCGGCGCTGGGGCCTTCCCACGCGCCGGCCTGTGCCGACGCCAGCGTTGCACCCAGTTCCGCTGCGACCGAGGCATATTCGGCGCTCAACACAGTTCCAGGCCGCCGCCGCCGACAGCAACGACCCCGGGCCCGGGCCGCTGCTCAGCAGCGTCGAGTGCACCTCCGGGGGTGACGCCATCCAGGCGGGCGCCGGCGACATCATCTGAACAACCACTTTCTGGACAGGTGAGCGGGTCGCCGCCCACCTTACTGAAAATGATTATCGTTAACAACTGGAGTGTCGACGCTAGACCAGCGGACGCCCCGTCCTGATGCGGCGGTCGACGTCGGCCAGCAGGACGTTGAATGGGAACTGCCGGACGAACCGCGGCATCATCCGGTTCGACGTGCGCAGGACGGTCATGAGCCGGTCGAAGCGCCGCTGCCGGGCAGCGTCCCACGGCAAGCGCATCTCGTCGCGAAACCGCTGCGGCAGAAAGCCGGTGGTGATCAGCAGGCCGAACTCGTCCGACGCCCGCTGCAGCGGCCCGGGCAGCTTTACTCCCCGGATGCGCCCCGCGGCGATGGGAAACAGGTAGTCACGGACGGCGTCGTCGATATGCACCTTGGCCAGCGATTCCTGCCAGTACTTGTCAAAGGCGGCGCGGTCGGCCGGCCACATCTCCGGGGGCACCTGCAAGGTGGTGGCCAGCGCCATGCCCTCGCGGTAGTGGCGGGTCGCTTCCTCGTCGTCCAGTTCCCCGACGAAGATGCGGTAGATGTCGACCGCCCCCTTGTACAGGCAGGCGCCCACCCAGAGCTGCAGGTCGACGTCGAAGGCGTTGTAGTGCACCGGGCTTTCCGGGGTCGAATACACCTGCGCGTGCGCCCGATTCACCGCACGCCGGAACGCCGCCTTCTGCGCGTCGCTGCCGCGGGTGGCCACCGCCAGATAGGTGAAGGTGGTGCGCGCCCGCTTGATCGGATGCCGGTCCACCCGGCCGCTTTCGACGCGGCTCTCCATCACGCCGTATCCGACACCGGGTCGCGCCAACTGCATGATCACGTTCGCCGGACCGGCCAAGAGCGCCACGCCCATCAGCCCCTCGTCGATGCCCAACGCGCGGCCACGCCGGGTGCGCCGGGGACGGGATCGGTCGGCAGACCGCGCGCTCACGGGATCGGCTGCTGAACCGCCTGGCGCATGGCCACCGTGGATCCTCCCGCGGCACCCGGTCCGCTAAATGTGCGAACGCTTGTTTCCCGATATTGGTCCGCGCCGGGTCCCGGTGTCAAGATGTGTCCATGAACGACGCCGCCGGCGCACGGCCCTACCGCGGGGTCGAGGCCGCGCAGCGGCTGGCCACCCGCCGCCACCGGTTGCTGGCGGCGGGCCTGGAGCTGCTGGGCGGCGAACAGCAGGACATCGCCGGCGTCACGGTGCGCAGCGTGTGCCGCCAATCCGGCCTGGCCGCCCGATACTTCTACGAAAGCTTCACCGACAAGGACCAGTTCGTCGCCGCGGTGTACGACTGGGCGGTCGGCGACCTGGCCGCCACCACGCAGGCCGCGGTGGCGGCGGCGCCGGCCGACGAACAGACCCGCGCGGGCATCACCAACATCGTGCGCACCGTCGCCGGCGACGCCCGAGTCGGGCGGCTGCTGTTCAGCACCCAGCTCGCCGACCCGGTGGTCGCGCGCAAACGTGCCGAATCCACCGCGATGTTCGCGATGCTGTCCGGCCAGCACGTCGGCGAGGCCCTGCGGCTGCCGGCAAACGACCGCATCAGGGCCGCGGCGCACTTCGCCGTCGGCGGCGTCGGGCAAACGATCAGCGCCTGGCTCGCCGGCGACATCCGGCTCGAGCCGGACCGACTCGTCGATCAGCTGGTGTGGCTGCTCGACGAACTCGCCGCTCCGCACCGGCCTCACGGAAACAACGGCAGATGCCACAGCCGCATCCCGGGATCCAGGAGCCACAACCGCATCATCGTCAGGCGCATGAGGCGCTGCGCGCTGAAGATCATGAAGGCCGCCAGCGGCAGCTCGATCAGCAGGGCGGTGGCCACCGACAGCCTGACGTCGCCGGGACCGGCGGTCATCAGGTCGAACCAGGCGTCGCAGACCAGGAGCACGCCGGTGGTGAACGCGGCCGGGACCAGCAGCTGGCGACGCAGGTAACCGAGCACGGCCGTCGCCACCATGAACGCCATCAACAACACGTCGAAGCCCACCCAGGTCAGGGGCCAATTGCGCGCGACGTAGTTCTCCGGCAGCGTCATGGACGAGATACCCGAGCCAGGGGACCATCGCCGTCGCACCACCGACCATCAGGCTCAGTCGGATGCGGCGCACCCGGGCCAGGAACGCCGGGTCGATCACCTCGCTCAGCGGCTTTTCCAGCCTCCTGATCAGGTCGCGCCGCTCCTCGGGTGTCAGCGCCGCGATCTGGGCGTCGGTCAAAAGCCCGTGGGTCACGGCCGGCCGACCGGCGCGGCGGGCCGCCGGTCCGCCGCGGTCCTCGGCACCGCATTGGTGTCGCTGGCGTCGAACTCCTTGACCCAGCAGGCGAATTCGAGGGTGATGCCATCGGGGTCCTGGAAGTAGAACGAGCGGACGTACACCCCGGGGGTTACCGTCGCGGACACCTGCATCTCGCTCTCGTCGTGGTTGAGCACGGGTCCCACCCGCACGCCTTTGTCCTTGAGCCGCTGCCGGTAGGCGTCGAACTTCTCGGCGGGCACATGGAACGCGAGATGGTTCATGCTGCTCACCGCGCTGCTGAATTCGCCGATGCCGGGGATGGCCCCGGGCGACGAGATGCCCGGCACCCGGTCGGGGGCCTCGGTGAACCAGAAGAAGGCGACGCAGTCGCCGTTGCCGGCGTCGAAGAAGAAGTGCTGGCCCTTACCGCCGGGCAGGTCCAGCGACTTGATCAGCGGCATGCCCAGCACGTTGCTGTAGAAGTCCACCGTGCGCGCCATGTCCGAACACACCAGCGCGACATGGTTGATCCCGCCGAGTTCGAATTCCGTGTTGGTGTTGTGCGGCCTGATCATCGTGCGGCTCCCATCGGTCCGGAGAATGCCGGTCCTGGCCAAGGCTTGAGTCTGAATCTAACATCAGGTGCACCGTCGGCCAGGCCAGCTATCGCCCGGGAGGTCCGCTGCCCGTGACACGCCACACCGCCGCCGCGGGAGTCGTCCGTGAGTTCGTCGGACTGGAATCACCCACCGCGCGACGCGCCGGCGCCGGCGGGCATCCGTGCCAGGGGCTGTACCACCGCGGTCTGGGGCGCAAGCCCAAGATCGCGATGATCGCCACCCACTATCAGATCGACTTCTCCGAGCACTATCTCGCCGACTACATGGCCACCCGCGGCGTCGGGTTCCTGGGCTGGAACACCAGGTTCCGCGGCTTCGAAAGCAGCTTCCTGCTGGACCACGCCCTGGTCGACATCGGTGTCGGGGTGCGCTGGCTGCGCGAGGTTCAGGGGGTGGAAACGGTTGTGCTGCTGGGAAATTCGGGCGGAGGATCGCTGATGGCCGCCTACCAGTCGCAAGCCGTGGAGCCGAACGTGACACCGCTGGAGGGCATGCGGCCGGCGGCGGGGCTCACCGCGTTGCTTCCGGCCGACGGCTACGTGGCCACCGCCGCCCATCCCGGCCGTCCCGAGGTCCTGACCGCCTGGATGGACGCCGCGGTCGTCGACGAGAACGACCCGGTCGCCACCGATCCCGAGCTCGACATCTTCGACGAGCGCAACGGCCCGCCGTATTCGCCGGAGTTCGTCGCCCGCTACCGCGGCGCGCAGGCCGCGCGTAACCATGCGATCACCGACTGGGCCGAGTCGGAGCTCAAACGCGTTCGCGCGGCAGGCTTCTCCGACCGGCCGTTCACCGTGATGCGCACGTGGGCCGACCCGCGCATGGTCGATCCCACCATCGAGCCCACCAAGCGTCCGCCCAACATGTGCTACGCCGGCGTCCCGGCCAGGGCCAACCGGTCCGCACAGGGCATCGCCGCGGCGTGCACACTGCGGAGCTGGTTGGGCATGTGGAGCCTGCGGGTGGCGCAGACCAGGGCCGAGCCGCACCTGGCCCGGATCACCTGCCCCGCGTTGGTGATCAACGCCGAGGCCGACACCGGGGTCTTCCCGTCCGACGCCCAGCGCATCTACGACGCGCTCGCCGGCACCGACAAAACTCGGACCTCCGTCGACACCGATCATTACTTCACCACGCCGGGGGCGCGCAGCGAACAGGCCGACGTCATCGCCAAGTGGATCGCCACGCGGTGGCGGTGAAGGTTCTCGCGCACTTCGTGCCCGGCGCGAAGGTGCTCGACTTCGTCGCGCCCGAGTCGGGCTGGCTCGACATCCGTTGGTGCGCGGAGGAGGACGACGGGGCTTTCTATCGAGAACTGCCCGGCGCGGAGGTGATTTGGCATGTCCTGCGCCCGTTGTCGGGGGAGGATCTGCGGCTCGGCCGGCGGCTGCGGCTTGTGCACAAGCTCGGCGCCGGGGTGAACACGATCGACGTCGCAACCGCCACCGATCGCGGGATCGCGGTCGCCAACATGCCCGGCGCCAACGCCCCCTCGGTGGCCGAAGGCACGGTGCTGTTGATGCTGTCGGCGTTGCGCCGGCTGCCGGCGCTGGACGCCGCGGTGCGCCGGGGAGCCGGCTGGCCGTCGGATCCGCAACTGGGCGAGACGGTTCGAGAGATCGGGGGCTGCACCGTCGGGCTGGTGGGATACGGCAACATCGCCCAACGCGTGAGCCGGATCGTCGCCGCGATGGGTGCCGAGGTCCTGCACACCAGCACCCGCGACGACGGGCGACCGGGGTGGCGGGAACTGCCGAAGTTGCTGGCCGACAGCGACATCGTCTCGCTGCACCTGCCGTTGACCGAGCGGACCCATCACCTGCTGGACCGCGCCGCGCTGGCCCGGATGAGTCCGGACGCCGTGCTGGTCAACACCTCGCGCGGCGCCGTCGTCGACGAGGCGGCGCTCGTCGACGCGCTGCGCGACCGTCGGCTGGCCGCCGCGGGGCTGGACGTCTTCGGGGTCGAACCGGTCACGCCCGACAACCCGTTGCTGTCTCTGGACAACGTCGTGCTCACCCCGCACGTGACGTGGTACACCGCCGACACCATGCGGCGCTACCTGACCGAGGCGGTGGCGAACTGCCGGCGACTGCGCGACGGCGAGCCGCTGGCCCATGTAGTAAACCAACCGACCGGTTGTTAGTTTTGAGGGCGCTGGCCGAGACCGAAACCCGAAAGCATGGAAGGCGACCAATGCCGATCGCTATCACTTCCGAGCATCAAGACCTGGCCGACTCGGTGCGCTCCCTGGTGGCGCGCGTCGCCCCGTCCGAGGTGCTGCACGCGGCGCTGGAAACTCCGGTCGAAAATCCCCCGCCGTACTGGCAGGCCGCGGCCGACCAGGGGCTGCAGGGCGTGCATCTGTCCGAGTCGGTGGGCGGCCAGGGTTTCGGCATCCTGGAGTTGGCGATCGTGCTGGCCGAGTTCGGCTACGGCGCGGTGCCCGGGCCGTTCGTGCCGTCCGCGATCGCCAGTGCGCTCATCGCCGCGAACGACCCGGACGCGAAGGTGCTCGCCGAGCTGGCCTCCGGGGCGGCCATCGGCGCGTACGCGCTGGACTGCGGCGCGCTGACCGCCACCCGCCAGGGCGCCACATTGGTGATCCGTGGGGAGGTGCGGGCGGTTCCCGCGGCGGCGCAGGCGTCCATCCTGGTGTTGCCGGTCGCGATCGACAGCGGCGAGGAGTGGGTGGTGCTCCGTGCCGACCAGCTGGAGATCGAGCCGGTCAAGAGCCTGGACCCGCTGCGGCCGGTCGCGCACGTGCGGGCCAACGCCGTCGAGGTGGGCGAGGACGCCGCGCTGGGCAACCTGAGCATGTCCACCGCGCACGCGGTCATGACGACGCTGCTGTCCGCCGAGGCCGTCGGCGTGGCGCGCTGGGCGACCGACACGGCGTCGCAGTACGCCAAGATCCGCGAGCAGTTCGGCCGGCCGATCGGACAGTTCCAGGCCATCAAGCACAAGTGCGCGGAGATGATCGCCGACACCGAACGGGCCACCGCGGCGGTCTGGGACGCCGCCCGTGCTATCGACGAGGCCGGCCAAAACAACTGGGACACCGCCGCTCCGCAGGCTTCGCCACGTGGAATTCGCCGCCGCGGTGGCGGCGACGCTGGCCCCGGCCGCCGCCCAACGATGCGCCCAGGACTGCATCCAGGTGCACGGCGGGATCGGCTTCACCTGGGAGCACGACACCAACGTGTACTACCGCCGCGCGCTGATGCTGGCGGCCAGCTTCGGCCGCAAATCTGAGTACCCCCAGAAGGTAGTCGACACGGCAACCACGACGGGCATGCGCGCCGTGGACATCGACCTCGACCCGGACACCGAGAAGCTGCGAGCCGAGATCCGGCGCGAGGTCGGGGCGCTCAAGGCGATGGACCGCGAAGAGCGCAAGGTCGCACTCGCCGAGGGCGGTTGGGTGCTGCCCCACCTGCCCACCCCGTGGGGACGGGCCTCCAGCCCCGTCGAGCAGATCATCATCGCCCAGGAGTTCACCTCCGGGCGGGTCAAGCGGCCGCAGATGGGCATCGCGACCTGGGTCATCCCGTCGATCGTGGCGTTCGGGACCGACGAGCAGAAGCAACGGTTCCTGCCGCCCACCTTCCGCGGCGACATGATCTGGTGCCAGCTGTTCTCCGAACCCGGCGCGGGGTCCGACCTGGCCGGCTTGTCCACCAAGGCGACCCGCACGGACGGCGGCTGGCGCATCACCGGCCAGAAGATCTGGACCACCGCGGCGCAGTTCTCGCACTGGGGCGCGCTGCTGGCCCGCACGGACCCGTCGGCGCCAAAGCACAACGGCATCACCTACTTCTTGCTGGACATGAAAAGCGAAGGCGTGCAGGTGAAGCCGCTGCGCGAGCTGACCGGCAACGCGATGTTCAACACCGTCTACATCGACGACGTTTTCGTGCCCGACGAATGTGTGCTCGGCGAGGTCAACCGCGGTTGGGAGGTGAGCCGCAATACGCTGACGGCGGAACGGGTTTCGATCGGCAGCAGCGACGCCAACTTCCTGGCGACCCTGCCGCAGTTCGTCGAGTTCGTACGGGACGGGCAGTTCGACCAGGTCGCCCAGCACCGCGCCGGCCAGCTGATCGCCGAGGGTCACGCCGCCAAGGTGCTCAACCTGCGCTCCACGCTGCTGACGCTCGCGGGGGGTGACGCGATGCCGTCGGCCGCGATCTCCAAGCTGCTGTCGATGCGCACCGGCCAGGGCTACGCCGAGTTCGCGGTGTCGTCGTTCGGCACCGACGCCGCGATCGGCGACACCGCCGAGCTGCCCGGCACGTGGGGCGAGTACCTGTTGGCCAGCCGCGCCACCACCATCTACGGCGGCACGTCCGAGGTGCAGCTGAACATCATCGCCGAACGGCTGCTCGGCCTGCCCCGCGACCCGTAAGGCCCGAGGTCAACCACGTCGCCGGCCTTCCGCGAAACATAAACCGCGGCGACGCTTTACCGCGTGTCGCGTGCGTGGTTTATGTGTCGCGGCATCCGGACGAGTGGGCTCGCCGCTCTGCGCGCGTTACTCGACGTCCATCTCGCGCAGCTCGCGCTTGAGGATCTTGCCGGTGGGGTTGCGCGGCAGTTCCTCGAGGAAGACCACTTTCCCCGGCACCTTGTAGCGGGCGAGGTGGTCGCGCACGTATCCCTTGATGGTGTCCTCGTCGACGTCAGCGCCGTCCTTCTTGACCACGAAGGCGCGCAGCCGGTGGCCCCACTCCTTGTCCTCGACACCGATCGCGGTGGCCTCCACCACGTCGGGGTGCCCGCTGATCAGGTCCTCGACCTCGGCCGGGAAGACGTTCTCGCCGCCGGAGACGATCATCTCGTCGTCGCGGCCGCTGACGTAGAGCAGGCCGTGCTCGTCGAAGTAGCCGACGTCACCCGACGACAGCAGGCCGTTGATGATCTGCTTGTTGCCGCCGCCGGTGTAGCCCGAGAACGGGAAGGTGTTGCCGACGAAGATCCGGCCGACTTCGCCCTGCGGCAGCTCCTTGCCGTTGTCGTCGTAGATCTTCACCTTCACGCCCTTGACGACCGGGCCGACCGTCGCGGCGTTGCGCTCCAAATCCTTGGGGCCGGCGATGGTGGCGAACGCGATCTCGGTGGAGCCGTACATGTTGTAGATGACCGGGCCCATGTCCTTGAGCGCGCGGGCCGCCAGCTCGGCGCCCAATTGCGAGCCGGACACGAAGACGATCCGCAGGCTGGACAGGTCGGGCTTGGTGTCCATCTTCTCGATGGTGTCGAGGATCCGCGAGAGCATGACCGGGACCACCACCATGGCGGTCACCTTGTGCTTCTCGATGTCCTCGAGCACCAACGGCGGCTTGAACTTTCGCCGCAGCACCAGAGTCGAACCCAGGAACATCGCGATGGTGCCGTGCAAAAAGCCGAGCGCGTGGAACATCGGCGCCGGCAGCGACGTCACCTCGTTGGCCTTGAACGGCACGTGCGACAGGATGCCGCCGATCGGCGCGAGAGTCGGCGGGGTGCTGCGGTTGGCCCCCTTCGGGGTGCCGGTCGTCCCGCTGGTCAGGATGATGATCGAGGCGTGCTTGTCGGCCTTCGGGGCGGGCGACTTGCTGCTGCGGGCGATCAGGTCTTCCAGCGTCTCGTCGTTGCTGCCGGACGGCTCGTCGGCATCCGGGTTGACGCCCAGCGCGCGCATCTTGCCCAGCTGCGGCTCCGCCTTGCTGACGGCCTTGGTGTACTCGTCGTCGTAGATGATCAGCTTGGCGCCCTCGCGATCGGAGACCTCCTTGATCTGCGGGCCGGAGAACTCGCTGTTGAGCAAAATGATGCGGGCGCCCACCCGGGCGCACCCGAAGTAGGCGATCAAGAACCACCGGTGGTTGCGGGCCAGCAGCGCGACGCCGTCGCCGCCCTTGATGCCCTTGTCGATCAGACCGTTGGCCACCGCGTGGGCCGCCTCGTCGAGCTCGCGGAACGTGAATTCGCCGTCCTCATCGATGCAGGCGGCACGGTCCGGGGTGCGCCGGGCGTTCAGCGACGGCAGCATGCCGAACTCGCCCCACTTGTAGATGTCGGCCGCCATCGCCGCGTAGTTCTGCGGCGGCTCCAGCCGGAAGGCGCCGGATTCGATGATCCTGCGCAGGTAGTGCAATTCGGCCGAGCCGCGTTCCACATACTGCTGAACTTTGGCTACCGCCTGCCCGGGCAGGCCAATCAAGTTAGGCATGGCTCCCACCATATGTGACGTCCGTCGCATTGCCAGTACTAAGTACCCCCCGGCTTACGATGGTGAACATGACCGGTCCGGTTCGCCTGGACGTGGCCGGGCACCAGGTCCAGGTGACCCATCCGGACAAGGTGGTGTTCGAGGCGCACGGCGGCGCCGGCGAACGCACCAAGCTCGACCTGGTCCGCTACTACCTGTCGGTCGCAGAGGGCGCGCTGCGCGGGGTGGCCGGCCGCCCGATGATCCTGAAGCGCTACGTCAAGGGCATCGCGGAAGAGGCGGTGTTCCAGAAGCGCGCGCCGGCCAACCGGCCCGACTGGATCGATGTCGCCGAATTGCACTATGCGCGAGGCACTTCCGCCGCCGAAGCCGTGATCCACGACGCCGCCGGGTTGGCATGGGTGATCAACCTGGGCTGCGTCGACCTGAACCCGCACCCGGTGCTCGCCGGCGACCTGGACCACCCCGATGAGCTGCGAGTCGACCTGGACCCGATGCCGGGTGTGTCGTGGCGCGACATCGTCGACGTCGCCCAGGTGGCCCGCGAGGTGCTGGAGGATTACGGCCTGACCGCATGGCCGAAGACGTCGGGGTCGCGCGGCTTTCACATCTATGCCCGGATCGCCCCGCGCTGGGGGTTCCGGCAGGTGCGGCTGGCCGCCCAGACGGTGGCCCGCGAGGTCGAACGCCGGGCGCCGGAGGCGGCCACGAGCCGCTGGTGGAAGGAGGAGCGCCAGGGGGTGTTCGTCGACTTCAACCAGAACGCGAAGGACCGCACGGTCGCGTCGGCGTACTCGGTGCGGGCGACCCCCGACGCCCGGGTCTCGACGCCGCTGCACTGGGACGAGGTCCCCGACTGCGACCCGGCGGCATTCACCGTCGACACCGTGCCGGCCCGGTTCGCCGGCATCGGGGACCCGTGGGCGGGGATGGACGACACCGTCGGCGAGCTGGACCGGTTGCTGACGCTGGCCGAGGAACTGGGTCCGCCGGAGCGGGCGCCGAAGGGCGCCGGCAAACGCAGCGCCGGCAGGCGCGCGTCGGTGATGCCGCTCATCGAGATCGCGCGAACCAAAACCCGGGACGAGGCGATGGCGGCGCTGGACACCTGGCGCGCCCGCCACCCGGCCGTGGCCGAGCGGCTGGAGCCGGCCGACGTCCTGGTCGACGGGATGCGCGGCCCCAGCTCGATCTGGTACCGCATCCGGATCAACCTCCAGCACGTCCCCGCCGACGAACGCCCGCCGCAGGAGGACCTGATCGCCGACTACAGCCCCTGGGACAGGTACCGGAGCCGCTAGGCCCCGCTAAACCCCCGAGCGCGCTTGGCCTTTGCGCAGATAGCGGAACCAGGTCACCGCGAACAGGGCGACGAAAAACGCGATGTAGAACCGCAGCGCGGGCTCGATGCCGCCGAACTGCGACTTCGACCAGGCGTAGGCCAGCGGCACGACGAATCCGCCGAAGGCGCCGATCGCCGAGATGACGCCCAGGGCGCCGGCGGCCTGGCGGCGCATGTGCACCATGGTTTCGGGATCGCCGCCGGCGAGTTCGCCCTTGACTTTGAAGATCCGCGAAATCATCCGGTACGTCGACCCGTTGCCCACGCCGGTGGCGACGAACAGGAACATGAAGCTGGCGAAGAACACCGGCAGGTTCTTGGCGTCGACGGACCACAGCGCCGCCGCCGCGCCCACGGCCAGCATGGCCAGGCTGGCGGCGGTGATGCGCGCCCCGCCGATCCGGTCGGCGAGCCGGCCGCCCAGCGGACGCATGACCGAGCCGATGCCTGCACCGAGAAAGGCCCAGGTCAGGGCGATGTCACCGCGGCCGAACACGGTCTTGAGCAAGGTCGGGAAGGCGGCCGAGTAGCCGATGAACGACCCGAAGGTGCCGATGTACAGCAGCGACATGACCCACGTGTCGGCATGCCGCAGCGACTGCCACACCGGCTGCACGTCGGCTCGCCCTGTTTTGGACGCTTCGGTCAGGTTGTTCATGAACAAGAACGCGCACACCGCGGCGACGACGGCCAGCGGCACGTAGCACAGCCCGGCCCGGGACAGCGCCATCCCGCCGCCCGGCCACCACGATCGGCGGGATGACCTTCTGCACCACCGCCACCCCGATGTTGCCGCCCGCCGCGTTGAGGCCCAGCGCCCAGCCCTTGTCCTTCTCCGGGTAGAAGAACGAGATGTTGGCCATCGAGGAGGCGAAGTTGCCGCCGCCGAAGCCGGCGGTCGCCGCCACGGCCAGCAGCGCCGCGAACGGCAGGTGGGGATGGGCGACCGCCCAGGCCAGCGACACGCAGGGAATCAGCAGGAGCGCCGCCGAGGCGGTCGTCCAGTTGCGCCCGCCGAAGACGGGCACCGCGAAGGTGTAGGGCAGCCGCAGGACGGCGCCGACGCCGCTGGGAACGGCGACCAGGCACAGCGCCTGGCTCGCTGAGAGCGCCCAGCCCGATGCGGCCGGGTGCGCGGGGTGACCACCGACCGCGGTCATCTGGACCACCACGATGCTCCACAACATCCACACGCTGAACCCGACGTGCTCGGCGAAGATCGAGAACACCAGGTTGCGCCGCGCCACGGCCCGCCCCGTCGTCTCCCAGAAGACCGGATCCTCGGGGCGCCAGTCGTCGATCCAATGCCGCCTGCGCGGCGGCCCGGGCGCACGGACGGGGCTGGTGGCGGTGGTCGTGGCGGTCGCGGTGGTCACGGTCGTCGTCGTGGTCATGGGGCCCCCTGTGGCTCTTGCGCGGACGACTCGACGCTAGAAACGCGCTGTTACCGGGCCGGGCGCGCGCAGTTACGCCTCGAATACGGAGAGATGGCAATGGGCCGTCGGCCACTGTCAGAAGAATGCGCGCCGGCATGCCCCCGGGCCTGAGCGGCAAAACCGCGCGGCGGTGCAGGTCCGAGCCGAGAACGCGATAATCTCACGCGATGCGACAGGGATGGAATCGACGAAGATTCTTGCAGCTCGCAGGCGCGACCGGGCTGGCAGGGACCTTCGGGGCCGTCGCGACAGCACCCGCATGCTCGTCACATAAACCGCCGCCGGGCGCGACCGGTGGCGCCGTGACCATCACCCACCTCTTCGGGGAGACCGTCGTCAAGGAGCCCCCCAAGCGGGTGGTCAGCGCCGGCTACACCGAGCAGGACGACCTGCTCGCGGTCGGCGTGGTGCCGATCGCGGTGACGAACTGGTTCGGCGACCAGCCGTTCGCGGTGTGGCCGTGGGCCCAGCCGAAACTGGGCGGGGCACAGCCGACGGTGTTGAACCTGGACAACGGGATCCCCGTCGACCAGATCGCCGGCCTCAAACCGGACCTGATCGTCGCCATCAACGCCGGCCTGGACGCCGACACCTATCAGAAGCTGTCCGCGATCGCCCCCACCATCGCGCAGTCGGACGGCGACGCGTTCTTCGAGCCGTGGAAGGACCAGGCCACCGCCGTCGGCCGGGCCGTGTTCCAGGCCGACCGGATGAAGTCCGCGATCGACGCCGTCGACAAACAGTTCGCCGATGTCTCGCAGCAGAACCCGCAGTGGAAGGGCAAGAAGGCGTTGCTGATGCAGGGCACGCTGTTTCAGGGCACCGTGGTGGCGACCCTCGCGGGCTGGCGGACCGACTTCCTGAACCAGATGGGCCTGGTGATCGCCGACAGCATCAAGCCGTTCGGCACCGACCACCGCGCCGTCATTCCGCGCGACCAGGTCAAGGCCGTGCTCGATTCCGCCGACGTGCTGATCTGGACCACCGAGAGCCCGGACGAGCAGAAGGCGCTGCTGGCCGACCCGGAGGTGGCAGCGTCACAGGCCACGATCCAGAACCGGCACGTCTTCACCAGCAAGGACCAGGCCGGGGCCATCGCGTTCGCGTCGCCGTTGAGCTATCCCGTGGTCGCCGATCAACTGCCGCCGATGATCGGCAAGGTCCTGGGTTAGGCCTGCCCTTGCCGAAGCCCGTTCGGCGGGCCTGTCTGAGCGTTCGCTAAGGCAGCTCTGGCAGTGCTCGAAAATCTGCGGGCGCCCCCTCCCGCCCCCCGCGGCGACGAGGTTACCGTCGAGTAATGAACGTGACCGACGTTCCCGTCGACCTGCCGACCGGTCTGGTCGGCAACACCGTTGTGGACTACGGCGACCACGCGCTGATGGTGCAATGCGGCAGCACCGCTGAGGTTTTAGGGTGGGCGGCGGCATTGCGCGACGCCACGCTGCCCGGTGTGATCGACATCGTGCCCGCCGCGCGCACGGTGTTGGTGAAGCTCGACGGCCCCCGCTACCAGGGACTCGTTCGCCACCGCCTCCGCCGGATGCGGGTCACCCCCGACGACGCGGCGCCGTCGGGTCGCGGCGCCGACGTGGTGATCGACGTCGTCTACGACGGTCCCGACCTCGCCGAGGTCGCCGACCACACCGGGCTGACCGTCGCGCAGGTCGTCGAGTCCCACACCGCCACCCTGTGGCGGGTCGGATTCAGCGGATTCGCACCGGGTTTCGCGTACCTGGTCGACGGCGACCCCCGCCTGCGGGTGCCGCGCCGCGCCGAGCCGCGTACCTCGGTACCCGCCGGATCGGTCGGCCTCGCCGGCGAATTCAGCGCGGTGTACCCCCGGCGCTCACCCGGCGGCTGGCAACTCATCGGCCACACCGACGCGGTGCTGTGGGACCTGGACCGACCCGACCCGGCGCTGCTGACGCAGGGCGCGTGGGTGCAGTTCCGCGCCGTCTGAGGGGAGACACCTTGGCCCACCCGGAAATCCAGCTGGAGATCCTGCGCACCGGACCGCTCGCCGTCATCCAGGACCTCGGCCGGCCCGGGCTCGCGCACCTCGGGGTCAGCCGGTCCGGGGCCGCCGACCGTCGCGCACACACGCTGGCCAACCGGCTCGTCGCCAACCCGGACGACCGCGCCACCGTCGAGGTGACGCTCGGCGGCTTCGCGGCGCGGGTTCGCGGCGGCGACGTCGACATTGCGGTGACGGGCGCCGATACCGACCCCGCCGTCAATGGAATCACCTTCGGCACCAACAGTATTCATCATGTGCGCGACGGCCAGGTGATCGCCCTGGGTGCACCGCGCGCCGGATTGCGAACGTACCTGGCCGTCCGCGGCGGCATCTGCGTGCAACCAGTGCTGGGGTCGCGCAGCTACGACGTGATGTCGGCGATCGGCCCCGCGCCGCTGCAAGCCGGGGACCGGCTGCCGGTCGGAGAGCACACCGCCGACTACCCCGAACTGGACCAGGCACCGGTGGCGGCCATCACCGGCGACGTGGTGGAACTGTCGGTGGTACCCGGCCCGCGCGACGACTGGTTCGTCGACCCCGACGCGCTGGTGCACACCGAGTGGGCGGTCTCCGACCGCAGCGACCGGGTGGGGATGCGGCTGGTCGGCCGCCCGTTGCAGTACCGCTACCCGGACCGCCAGCTGCCCAGCGAGGGCGCCACCCGGGGCGCAATCCAGGTGCCGCCCAACGGGTTACCTGTGATCCTGGGGCCCGACCACCCGGTCACCGGGGGTTACCCGGTGATCGGCGTGGTGGTCGACGGGGACGTCGACACAATGGCCCAGGTCCGGCCCGGGCAGTCGGTGCGGCTGCACTGGGCGCGACCGCGGTCTCCTGACCCGGCCTCCGGCCGCGCCTGGTAGCCGGGCCTGGTAGACAAGGGGCCGTGCAACCCCGGGTACACACCGCCCGCCTGATCCACACCGCCGATCTGGACGGCGAGGCCCGGCAGCGCGTCCGCCAAATGGTCGACGATGCGTTCGCCGGCGACTTCACCGACGCCGACTGGGAGCACGCGCTGGGCGGCATGCACGCCCTGATCTGGCAGCACGGGGCGATCATCGCCCACGCCGCGGTGGTGCAGCGGCGACTGATCAATCGCGGACGCGCGCTGCGCTGCGGCTACGTCGAGGCCGTGGCGGTGCGCGAGGACTGCCGCGGCCAGGGGCTGGTGCACGCCCTGCTGGATGGCGTCGAACAGGTCATCCGGGGCGCCTACCAATTGGGCGCCGTCAGCTCCTCGGCCCGCGCCCGCCGGATGTTCACCGCGCGCGGCTGGCTGCTCTGGACCGGCCCGACCTCGGTCCTGGCGCCCGCCGGCCCGACCCGCACGCCCGAGGATGACGGCACCGTGTTCGTCCTGCCGGTCGGCATCGACCTGGACACGTCGACTGAACTCATGTGCGACTGGCGCGATGGCGAGGTCTGGTAGCAGTGCGGCTGACGCGGTAACGCTGACGCAGTAACGCCGACGCAGCAACGCCGCATCGCAAAAGTAACCTGCGCCACAACATGCCGGCCGCCGGGTCGAAATCACTTGTGGGCGGTGGTGTTTAGCGCCAACAGCGATCTGCCAGATAACTCGGATTGAACTTACAGGCGAAATGGGCCCGATCGAGTTGACGGCCTTCTATCCTTAGTGTGAACATCGAGTTACACGGCGGGGCATGCCTTCACCGACGAAGGATCTGCATGCGCGCCAGGGCGTAACCGGCGCGCCCTCAGTTGGCAGCGCACCATCGCTTCACGCTCTCAACAACTTTCGCCGTGACACGGGAAGCTCCGCCGACGAAAGGTAACGATCGCAATGGGTCGCAACCATCGCATCACGGAGTGGAATCCGGAAGACGCGGTGGCCTGGGAGGCCGGAAACCGGCAAATCGCCCGCCGCAACCTGCTGTGGATCGTCGCGTGCGACCACATCGCCTTCGGGGTCTGGACGTTGTTCCCGGTGATGGCGCTGTTCATGCCCGAGAGCGTGTACGGCTTTTCGGCCGCCGACAAGTTCCTGCTCGGCGCCACCGCCACTTTCGTCGCGGCCTGCATGCGGATTCCCTACTCGCTGGGCATCGCCACCTTCGGCGGCCGCAACTGGACCGTGTTCTCGATCGTCGTATTGCTCGTGCCCACCGCCGGGACGATCTGGCTGTTAGCCCACCCGGGCCTGCCGCTGTGGCCCTACGTGTTGTGCGCGGCGCTGACCGGCATGGGCGGCGCCAACTACGCGGCGTCGATGACGAACACCAACTTCTTCTACCCGCATCGGCGCAAGGGCTTCGCGCTCGGGTTCAACGCCGGCGCAGGCAACCTCGGGGTGCCGATGATCCAGTTGGTGGGACTGCTGGTGATCGCGGTCGCCGGACACCGCCAACCGTATTGGGTGTGCGGGCTTTATCTGGCCCTGCTGACGGCCGTGGCCGTGGGGGCGGCCCGGTACATGGACAACCTGGAGCACGCCAGGTACGACGTGAGCCACCTGCGCGCGATCCTCCCCGAAGGCGACACCTGGGTGCTCGCGATGCTCTACCTGGGCACCTTCGGCTCCTGGATCGGGTTCTCCTTCGCGTTCGGCCAGGTGCTGCAGATCGGCTTCGTCGGCACCGGGCAAAGCCACTCGCAGGCCGCGCTGCACGCCGCCGAATTCGCCTTCATCGGGCCCGCGCTGGGATCGCTGGCTCGCATCTACGGCGGCAGGCTCGCCGACCGCGTCGGCGGCAGCCGCGTCACCCTGTGGGTGCTGGCCGGCATGGCGGTCTTCACCGCGTTCCTGGTCACCATCAGCACCCTCGACGACCATGCGCGCGGGCTGACCAGCGCGGCCACCATGGTCGGCTACGTCCTCGGGTTCATGGCCCTGTTCATCCTGGCCGGGCTGGGCAACGGGTCGGTCTACAAGATGATCCCTTCGGTCTTCGACGCGCGCAGCCACCGGCTCGGCCTGCCGGAGGCCGAACGCCACCGCCGGTCGCAGGCCACGTCCGGGGCCGTGATCGGGTTCGTCGCGGCGTTCGGCGCGCTCGGCGGCGTCGGCATCAACCTCGCCCTGCGCCAGTCCTACCTGAGCACGGGCACCGACACGTCGGCGTTCTGGGCATTCCTGGCGTTCTACATCGCCGCCGCGTTGCTGACCTGGGCGAGGTACGTGCGCCGGCCCGCCTCGATCCCCGCCCAGCCCGCGATGGAAGACGAGCCCGCCCGGCTGTGAGCGTCTCGGCAACAGGGGCAATGCGCAGGCAATTGCCGCGTAACGCGGCGGAAACGCAGCGGGCATACACAAGTCATATGGGGGCTCAGGCGAAATCTGCGCCGCTGGCGGGCTACCGGATCGCGGTGACGTCGTCCCGGCGCGCCGAAGAGCTGTGCGCGCTGCTGAGCCGCCACGGCGCCGAGGTCTGCAGCGCCCCCGCGATCAACATGATCGCGCTGCCCGACGACGACGAGCTGCACAGCAACACCGAAGCGCTGATCGCCGAGCCGCCCGACATCCTGGTCGCCCACACCGGTATCGGGTTTCGCGGTTGGCTGGCCGCCGCCGAGGGGTGGGGGCTCGCCAACCCGCTCGTCGCGGCGCTGTCGTCGGCCCGGATCGTGTCGCGCGGACCGAAGGCGACCGGGGCGCTGCGCGCCGCCGGCCTGCACGAGGAGTGGTCGCCGGAATCCGAATCGTCGCAGGAAGTGCTGGAATACCTGCTCGAAACCGGCGTGTCGGGGCTGCGGGTGGCCATCCAGCTGCACGGCGCCGCCGACGCGTGGGATCCCTTCCCGGAGTTCCTGGGCGGGCTGCGCGCGGTGGGCGCCGAGGTGATCCCCATCCGCGTCTACCGTTGGAAGCCGACGCCTTTGGGCGGCGACCTCGACCAGCTGGTGAGCGGGATCGCGCGACGACAGTTCGACGCGGTCACCTTCACCTCGGCGCCCGCGGCGGCGGCCGTGCTGGAACGCGGCCGCCAGCTGGACATCGAGAACCAGCTGCTGGAGGCCCTGCGCACCGACGTGCACGCGATGTGCGTCGGGCCGGTCACCGCCAAACCGCTGATCCGCAAGGGCGTGCCGACGTCCGCTCCCGAGCGAATGCGGTTGGGCGCGTTGGCCCGCCACATCGCGGAGGAGCTGCCGCTGCTGGGGTCGTGCACGGTCAAGGCCGCCGGGCACGCCCTCGACATCCGCGGAACCTGCGTGCTGGTCGACGATGAGATCAAGCAGCTGCCGCCGTCCGGGATGGCGATACTGCGGGCCCTCGGGCAGCGGCCCGGCGACGTCGTCGCCCGCAACGATCTGCTGCGGGTGCTGCCGGGCGGCAGCAACGACCCCCACGCCGTCGACACGGCGGTGCTGCGGTTGCGAACGGCGTTGGGCGACAAAAACATCATCGCGACGGTGGTCAAGCGCGGTTACCGGCTCGCCATTGACCACCCGGTCGGCGCCCCGTGACCCTGATCCTGGCCGCGCACGGCACCCGCAAGCCGGCCGGTGTCGCGATGATCGGGGACCTCGCGGCGCGCGTCGGCGCGCTGCTGGGCCGCCGGGTTCAGGTCGCATTCGTCGACGTGCTGGGGCCGAGCCCCGGTGAGGTTCTGGCGCAGGCGAATCCGGGCCGGCCCGCCATCGTGGTCCCGGCGTTCCTGTCCCGCGGGTACCACGTACGCACCGATCTGCCCGCCCACGTCGCGGCCAGCGGGCACCCGGACGTCATCGTCACGCCGGCGCTCGCGCCCGGCGTGGAGGTGGCGCGGATCGTCGGCGATCAACTGCTCCAATCCGGTTGGCGACCAGACGATTCGGTGATTCTCGGGGCGGCCGGAACCTCGGATGCCACGGCACGCACCGACCTGCACGTCGCCGCGACGACACTGTCCGCGCTGGTGGGATCGCGGGTTCGGCTGGCGTTCGCGGCCGACGGGGAGGTGGGCGAAGCGGTCGCCGCCGCGCGCCGCGACGGCGCGCGCCGCGTCGTCGTCGCCTCCTACCTGCTGGCGGACGGTCTGTTTCAGCAACGACTGCACGCCTGCGGCGCCGACGCTGTCAGCCGGCCGCTGGGTCCCCACCCCGGTCTCGCGCGGCTGATCGCCGGCCGGTTCCGGCGGGCCATGTCGGGGCCGGCGCGCGCGTCGACCCCGCACGCGTCGTGCCTGCACGGCCGGCGGCGCGGTCGAGGGCCGCACGGACCGCCGAATTTGACGGCGGTCGCCGCCTTGTCGGCGGGGCGCGCCGATGGCCGGGACGCTTGATCTTTGGTCCTCTCCGGGCGATCCTGACACCATGCCTCGTCGCGAAGAGCCGTCGCGCGGGCTCCTCGATCCGGTCGCGAAGATGCTGCGGTTGCCGTTCGGCACACCAGAGTTCATCGACCGAATCGTGACCGGGGGGGTCAACCAGGTGGGCCGCAGCACGTTGTACATGCTGATCACCACGTGGGACGCCGCCGGGGGCGGTCCCTTCGCTGCCAGCGCGGTGGCGTCGACGGGGATGGCCAAAACCGCCGAAATCGTGCAGGGCATGTTCATCGGGCCGGTTTTCGGTCCCCTGCTGAAGGTGTTGGGCGCCGACAAGGTCGCCGTGCGCGCGTCGTTATGCGCCTCGCAGCTCGTGGGTTTGGGCATCATGCGCTACGGCGTTCGCTCCGAACCGCTGCATTCGATGTCGGTGGACGCGCTCGTCGACGCCATCGCCCCGACGATGCAGCGCTACCTGGTGGGCAGCATCGACTGACCCGTCGAGCCGACCATTTCCGATGCTTGCGCCGCGCCCAGCGTGTACGTGGTGCGAAAAGAGCGCCGAAATATCGCGCGCAGTGCACGTTGGGTGACCCTGCCCGAGTCAGCCCCCAGCTAACGGCTCACGCCGCTAGCTCCGCCCGACCTGGACGCTGCCGTCGGGCGTGATGCGCACCGGGTACACCGGCACCGAGACCGTCGGGTCGTCCAGGCAGGCACCGTCTTCGAGCGAGAACGCCTGCTTCAGGAGGGGTGACTGCACCGTGGGACAACCCCCGCGGTCGCCCACGATCCCCCGCGAGAGCACGGCCGCCCCGGAGAATGGGTCCACGTTGCCCACCGCGCGCACCGAGCCGTCGTCCAACCGGAACAGCGCCGCCTGCGAGCCGTCGTCGAGCAGCACACCGACGCCGCGGCCCGGAATCAGGCGGTCGTAGGGGCAGGCGGTGGTCCACACCTGAATGTCGTTGAGCAGCGTCATGTTAACTCCCGGCTCGTCCGGCGCTCTCCGCGCGCACGCGCGGCATGCCAATGGACACAGGTATTTTGCGGCCGGAATGCTCCGTGAAACTCACCGTCGAGTCGACCACGTCCGGCGCGTTGACGAAGGAGACGAACCGCGACAGCTTGTCCGGATCGTCGAGCACACCCTTCCATTCACACTGGTAGTTCTGCACGTGCCGCTCCATCGCGGCCTCGAATTCCGCGGCCAGGCCCAGCGAGTCCTCGCACACGACCTCCCGCACGTGGTCGAGGCCGCCCTCCAGCGAATCCACCCAGGGCGCCGTCCGTTGCAGCCGGTCGGCCGTGCGGATGTAGTACATCAGGAACCGGTCGACGTAGCGGACCAGCGTCTCGGTGTCCAGGTCGGCCGCCAGCAGCTGGGCGTGCTTGGGGGTCATGCCGCCGTTGCCGCCGACGTAGAGGTTCCAGCCCTTCTCCGTCGCGATGACGCCGACGTCCTTGCTGCGCGCCTCGGCGCACTCGCGGGCGCACCCCGAGACGCCCATCTTGATCTTGTGCGGCGCGCGCAGCCCCCGATAGCGCAACTCCAAGTCGATGGCCAGTTGCACCGAATCCTGCTGCCCGTAGCGGCACCAGTCGGTGCCGACGCAGCTCTTCACGGTGCGCAGCGCCTTGCCGTAGGCGTGGCCGGACTCCATGCCGCCCTCGACCAGGCGCCGCCAGATTTCCGGCAGCTGATCCACCCGGGCGCCGAACATGTCGATGCGCTGGCCGCCGGTGATCTTGGTGTAGAGCCCGAAGTCCTGGGCGATCTGGCCGATCAGGATCAGGTGCTCGGGCCTGATGTCGCCGCCGGGGACCCGCGGCACCACCGAATAACTGCCGTTCTTCTGGATGTTGGCCAGGAAGTGGTCGTTGGAGTCCTGCAGCGAGGCCTGCTCGCCTTCCAGGATGTGGTCCGAGCCGGTGGAGGCCAGGATAGAGGCGACGACGGGTTTGCAGATGTCGCAACCCTTTCCGCGGCCGTAGCGCTCCAGCAGCCCGGAGAACGTGCGGATCTCGGTGGCGGAGATGATCTCGAAGAGCTCCGCCCGCGACTGGCCGAAGTGCTCGCACAGTGCCTTCGACTGCTCGACGCCCTCGGCCTCCAGCAGCTGCTTGAGCAACGGCACGCAGGACCCGCACGACGTGCCGGCCGCCGTGCACGACTTGAGTGCGGGGACGTCCGCGCAGCCGTCGGCGATGGCGCACTTGAGGTCGCCCTTGGTGACGTTGTTGCACGAGCAGATCTGCGCCGAATCCGGAAGCGCCCCAACACCCAGGGCCGGCGCGTCGCCGGAACCGGACGGCGCGATCAGCGCCAGCGGGTCCCCGGGCAGCTCGCTGCCCACCATGGGGCGCAACACCCCGTACGACGAGGCATCGCCCACCAGTACGCCGCCGAGCAGCGTCTTGGCGTCGTCGGAGAGCACCAGTTTCGCGTAAGTCCGCTTCACCGCGTCGTTCACGGCAACCTCGAGGCAGTTCTCGGTCGTGCCCATTGCGTCGCCGAAACTGGCGACGTCGACGCCGAGCAGCTTGAGCTTTGTCGACAGGTCGGCTTCTCCGAACTCGGCCGCGCCGCTCAGCAGCCGGTCGGCCACCACCTCGGCCGAGGTGTAACCGGGGCCGACCAGGCCGTAGCAGCGCCCCTCGATCGCGGCCACTTCGCCAACGGCGTAGATGTCGGGATCGCTGGTGCGGCAGGAACGGTCGGTGAGCACGCCACCCCTCTCGGCGAGCTCGAGCCCAGCGGCCCGGGCCAGCTCGTCGCGCGGCCGGATGCCCGCGGCGAAGATCACCAGGCCGGCGTCGATCACTTTCTCGTTTTGCAAACCGTCGGTGAGCCGCACCCGCACCGCGTCCTCGACCGGCTCGATCGATTCGGTGCGCGCCCCGACGTGCACCGCGATGCCCAGGTCGGTGATCATCCTGGCCAGCAGCGCACCGCCGCCCTCGTCGATCTGCTGGGCCATCAGCCGCGGCATCATCTCGACGACGTGGGTCTGTAACCCGAACTGCCGCAGCGCATTCGCGGCTTCCAGGCCCAGCAGGCCGCCGCCGATGACCACGCCCGCGGGGACACGTCCGGCCGCCAGCGTGCGCTGCGCGTCGGCGCGGATGGCGTCGAGGTCGTCGAGCGTGCGGTACACGTGGCACGCCGGCAGGTCGTGGCCGGGAACCGGCGGAACGAAGGCATACGACCCCGTCGCCAAAACCAGGCTGTCGTAGCCGAGCCGTTGCCCGTCGGCGGTCACCACCGTCTTGCCCTTGCGGTCCACCTCCACGACGCGCGTGTTCAGCACCAACCGAACGCGGTCGTCACCGTCGTAGTCATTGCCGGGCAGTGCCAGCAGCGTGCGATCCCAGCTTTCGGTGTATGACGTCAGGCCGACGCGGTCATAGGCAGCGTCGGCCTCCTCGGCGAAAACCGTGATGCGGCAGGATCCCCCGGTGTCACGGGCGCGGATGGCCTCCACCAACCGGTGGCCCACCATGCCATGTCCGACTACGATAATGTGACGGTCCGCACAGTCGGCGCGCGAAATCCCGTCTGCAGTCATGGAATTCAGCGTAGCCGCGAGAAATTACCGACACGACAACGAATGTGCGCCCAATGTGACGGAAGGATGACGAGCGCCTCACATGCCGTCGGGGCCGTTGTGAAGTCGTTGTGAAGTCGTTCGCTCACGGCGAACCGCGAGGTGGAACTTAAGCGTGGTCGACTCATGTTTCTAGAAATAGCCGGCCGGTAAGGCGCCGGACACAGCTGATTCACAAGGAAGCATAAGGAGATCCCCATGAGCAACCTCGCATTGTGGTCGCGACCGGCGTGGGACACCGACCGGTGGTTGCGCGACTTCTTCGGACCCGCGGCGGCCGCCGACTGGGCCAAGCCGGTCACCAGCGGCTTCACCCCGGCCGCTGAGGTCGTCAAGGACGGCGACGACGCGGTGGTGCGCCTCGAACTGCCGGGCGTCGACGTCGAGAAGGACGTCAACGTCGAGGTGGAGCGCGGCCGCCTGGTGATTCACGGCGAACACCGTGACGAGCACGCGGAGGAGAAGGACGGCCGCACGCTGCGCGAGATCCGGTACGGATCTTTCCGTCGGTCCTTCCAGTTGCCCGCGCACGTCACCGGCGAGGCCATCACGGCTTCGTACGACGCCGGCGTCCTGACGGTGCGGGTGGCCGGCGCTTACGCCGGAAGCCAGGCGCAGCGCATCGAGATCACCAAGTAATCCCCCGAACCGCGAATCCGGCGGGTCCTCCCCCGCCGGATTTCGCGCGTGCGCCGGGCCGCAGACCGGCTGACAGGCATTCCGACCGCGGCTACTATCGGGGCCTGACTGTGATGCGTACCACTCCTCGAGGAGTCACGTTGACGGGAGCCGACGGCGCCGCCGAACTTGCCGAACTGCACGACCTCATCGGCGGGCTGCGCCGGTGCGTCAACTCCATGCGGGACCGCTACGGCGACAGCCCGGCGATGCGTCGCGTCGTGATGGACGCCAACCGGATCCTGTCCGACGTGGAACTGCTCGACAGCGACGTGTCGGAGTTGGACCTGGCGCGCGCCACGGTGCGGTACTCCGGCGAGAAGATCGGCATTCCCGACACCCCGTACGACAGCGAATTCTGGCGCGACGTCGACGACGAGGGTGTCGGAGGTCACAACCTGTACTGACAACCAAACCCCCGGTCAACGGGGGCGCGCTTGCTGTGTACCCTTCGACGAGACAGCCCGTTCGAAGAGGAACATTTGATGAGCGCACCCACGGCGAACCGTTCTGAGTCCGGCGTTTTCTCCCCGACGCGTGCTCGTATCCCCCAGCGAACGCTGCGCACCGACAGTTGGTGGCAATCTCCGCTGCGGATCGACCTGGGCTTCGCCGCATTCGTCATCTACGCGACGGTGCGCGCATTCCAGCAGGACTACTTCTTCGTCCCGAAATACCACTACCTGACGCCGTTCTACTCGCCGTGCGTGAGCACGGCTTGCGGGGAGGCCCACGACTTCTGGCCGCAGGTCCTGCCAGACGTCTGGTGGCTGCCGTACGCGGCGCTTACCCTGCCGTTCCTGTTGCTGTTCCGGCTGACCTGCTACTACTACCGCGGTGCCTACTACCGGACGGTGTGGCAGTCGCCGACCGCCTGCGCGGTGGCCGAGCCCCGCGTGCACTACACCGGTGAGACCCGGTTTCCGCTGATCGTCCAGAACACCCACCGGTATTTCTTCTACATCGCCGGCATCATTTCGGTGATCAACAGCTACGACGCGATCGTCGCGTTCCATTCCGACTCCGGGCCCCACGGCTTCGGTTTCGGGCTGGGCAACCTGATCCTGGTCGGCAACGTCATCATGCTGTGGGTCTACACCTTGTCCTGCCATTCGTGCCGGCACGTCACCGGCGGGCGGCTCAAGCACTTCTCCAAACACCCAGTGCGCTATTGGATCTGGACCCAGGTCAGCAAGCTCAACACCCGCCACAAGCTGTACGCATGGATCACCCTCGGCACGCTGATGCTGACCGACTTCTACATCGCGCTGGTGGCCGGCGGCGCTATCCCCGACTTGAGATTCGTTGGCTGAGAAGCCATTTCAAGATACCAAAATAGCTGAGTGAGGTTCCATGGTTGAGGTCGAACGGCACTCCTACGACGTCGTCGTCATCGGTGCCGGCGGCTCCGGGCTGCGGGCGGTCATCGAGGCGCGCGAACGGGGCCTTCGGGTCGCGGTGGTGAGCAAGTCCCTGTTCGGCAAGGCCCACACGGTGATGGCCGAGGGCGGTTGTGCGGCCTCGATGGGCAACGCCAACCCGAAGGACAACTGGCAGACCCACTTCGGCGACACCATGCGCGGCGGGAAGTTCCTCAACAACTGGCGAATGGCCGAACTGCACGCCAAGGAGGCCCCGGACCGGGTCTGGGAGCTGGAAACCTACGGCGCACTGTTCGACCGCACCAAAGACGGCAAGATCAGCCAGCGCAACTTCGGCGGGCACACCTACCCGCGTCTGGCGCACGTCGGTGACCGCACCGGCCTGGAGTTGATCCGCACCATGCAGCAGAAGATCGTCTCGCTGCAGCAGGAGGACAAGGCCGAGCTCGGCGACTACGAGGCGCGCATCAAGGTGTTCGCCGAATGCATCATCACCGAGCTGCTCAAAGACGGTGACGCGATCGCCGGGGCGTTCGGGTACTGGCGCGAGAGCGGCCGGTTCGTCCTGTTCGAGGCGCCCGCGGTGGTCATGGCGACCGGGGGCATCGGCAAGTCGTTCAAGGTGACCTCCAACTCCTGGGAGTACACCGGCGACGGGCACGCGCTCGCGCTGCGGGCCGGCGCGTCCCTGATCAACATGGAGTTCGTCCAGTTCCACCCGACGGGCATGGTGTGGCCGCCGAGCGTGAAAGGCATCCTGGTCACCGAGGGCGTCCGCGGCGACGGCGGGGTACTGAAAAACTCGGAGAACTCTCGGTTCATGTTCGACTACATCCCGCCGGTGTTCAAAGGCCAGTACGCCGAAACCGAGCAGGAGGCCGACCAGTGGCTCAAGGACAACGACTCGGCCCGGCGCACCCCTGACCTGCTCCCCCGCGACGAGGTCGCCCGCGCGATCAACTCGGAGGTCAAGGCCGGCCGGGGCTCACCGCACGGCGGGGTCTACCTCGACATCGCGTCCCGGCTCACGCCCGAGCAGATCAAGCGGCGGCTGCCGTCGATGTACCACCAGTTCATGGAGCTGGCCGGCGTCGACATCACCAAGGAACCGATGGAAGTCGGCCCCACGTGCCACTACGTGATGGGTGGCATCGAGGTCGACGCGGACACCGGTGCGGCCGCCGTTCCCGGCCTGTTCGCCGCCGGCGAGTGCTCCGGCGGCATGCACGGTTCCAACCGGCTGGGCGGCAACTCGCTGTCGGACCTCCTGGTGTTCGGCCGCCGCGCGGGCCTGGGCGCCGCCGACTACGTCCGCGCCCTGAGCAGCCGGCCGACGATCGCGTCCGACGCCGTCGACGCCGCGGCCAAGCGGGCGCTGGCCCCCTTCGAAAAGCCGGCCAACGGCGCCGCCGCGGAAAATCCCTACACCCTGCAGCTGGAACTGCAGCAGTCGATGAACGACCTCGTGGGCATCATCCGCAAGGCCGACGAGATCTCCGAGGCGCTCGACCGGCTCGGCAAGCTGCGCGAGCGGTTCAGGAACGTCCACGTGGAGGGCGGTCGCGAGTACAACCCCGGCTGGAACCTGGCCATCGACCTGCGCAACATGCTGATGGTCAGCGAGTGCGTCGCCATGGCCGCGCTGGAGCGCACCGAGAGCCGCGGCGGGCACACCCGCGACGATCATCCGTCGATGGACTCGTCGTGGCGCAAGGTGCTGCTGGTCTGCCGCGCCGCCAGTGGCCCCGCCGGTTCCCAAGAGGTGATTCCCGACGTCACGGTCACGCGTGAGGAACAGACGCCGATGCGTCCCGATCTGCTGGAGCTCTTCGAGATCGCCGAGCTGGAGAAGTACTACACCGACGACGAGTTGGCCGAGCATCCGGGACGGAGAGCCAAATGAGCTATAACGCGCATCTGCGGGTGTGGCGCGGCGACGACGAAAGCGGTGCGCTGCAGGACTTCACGGTCGAGGTCAACGAGGGCGAGGTGGTGCTCGACATCATCCACCGCCTGCAACAGACCCAGACCCCCGACCTCGCGGTGCGGTGGAACTGCAAGGCGGGCAAGTGCGGATCCTGCTCGGCGGAGATCAACGGTTACCCGCGGCTGATGTGCATGACCCGAATGTCGACGTTCGGCGAGGACGAGGTCGTCACCGTGACGCCGCTGCGGACCTTCCCGGTGATTCGCGACCTGGTGACCGACGTCTCGTTCAACTATGAAAAGGCACGCGAGATACCGGCTTTCGCGCCGCCGAAGGACCTGCAGCCCGGCGAATACCGGATGGCGCAGAGCGACGTCGGGCGCTCCCAGGAGTTCCGCAAGTGCATCGAGTGCTTCCTGTGCCAGAACGTCTGCCACGTGATCCGCGATCACGAGGAGAACAAGAAGGCGTTCGCCGGTCCCCGCTTCCTGATGCGGATCGCCGAGCTCGAGATGCACCCGCTGGACACCCTGGACCGGCGCGACCAGGCCCAGGAGGAGCACGGCCTGGGCTACTGCAACATCACCAAGTGCTGCACCGAGGTGTGCCCGGAAAACATCAAGATCACCGACAACGGGCTGATTCCGATGAAGGAGCGGGTCGCCGACCGCAAGTACGACCCGGTCGTGTGGTTGGGGAACAAGCTGTTCCGCCGCTGACCACCGCGTTAAGCATGGGCGCCAGCGGGTACCCGAATGTGATGCGAGCAACACACAGCGTCAACGAAATCCGCACCGCGATCCGCGAGTTGTCCGTGCGCGCCGACCTGGCGCATCGGGAAGGTCGGCACGACGACGCGGCGGAGATCGAGCGGCGCATCGCCAACTACCGGGACGAGCTGAGCCACCGCCGGTGACGGCGTGGCGGCTGAAATCGCCGGACTGCGGCCCCGGACGCGCGCTCAGCCGCCGAGACGGCGGAATACGCTGCGGTGGAACACGATCGGCGCCACCTCCGCGTCGATCGTCACCTCGGTGACCCGCAACACCACGATGGTGTGATCGCCGGCCGGGATCAGTTGCTCGATCGCGCTCTCGAGCCAAAGGCCGGTGCCCTTGATGAAGACGGCGCCGCTATCCCTGGACACCGTCTCCAGCCCGGCGAACCTGTCCCCCGTCTTGGCCGCAAGGGTGCGTGCCGCCTCGTCGTGGGCCTCGCCGAGCACGCTGATGCCCAGCATGGGCAGGTCCTTGAGCTTGGGCCACGTCGTCGACGTGTTCTGCACACAGAACGACACCAGCGGCGGGTCCAGCGACACGGGGACGAACGTGCTTGCCGCCAGCCCATGTCGCACACCGCCGACCTCCGCGGCGATGGCGACCACGCCGGACGGGAAATGGCCGAAGGCCTCACGCAGAGTGGATGCCGTCAGCTGTCTTGTGGAGTTCACGGACTTCATTCCCCCCAGCGGCCGAGGGACGGGGTTGCCTTGCCGAAAACCCTACCCAACGCACGCCGGACGTCGCCGGGGACCTGCCCAGATCCGCGGGCCGCGCGCACGTGCGGATGGGCCCGCAACCGGCATGGCGCGGGTTCTCCCGCGGCCGGTCGGGGGCGTGGGGCAGACCGGGCGCGGGCAGCCGTGATGGTTCTCACACGTGGGATGGCGTCGTGATCGCCGCATGTCAGCTCGGCGGACCAACCGGTTGGTTAGTTAGACGGTGAAATGTTGCTCACATTCACTTGCGTTGACCCCTCCGTCAGCGATAGTTTGACAGTGTTACTGGTGGGTAACTTAGACCTAGTACCCAACCAACGAGTGGCATTCTCAACGAGGAGGACCGTAGTGAGCCACTACAAGAGCAACGTCCGTGACCAGGTATTCAATCTCTTCGAGGTCTTCGGCGTTGACCAAGCTTTGGGCCAGGGCGAATACACCGACCTGGACGCGGAAACCGCGCAGGAGATGCTCGCCGAGATCAGCCGGCTGGCCGAGGGGCCGATCGCGGAATCGTTCGTGGAGGGCGACCGCAACCCGCCGGTGTTCGACCCGAAGACGCACTCGGTGACGCTGCCGGAGTCGTTCAAGGCGTCGGTGCGCGCCGTCCAGGAAGCCGGCTGGGACAAGGTCGGTATCGACGAGGCGCTGGGCGGTGTGGCCGTGCCCAAGGTGCTGCTGTGGGCTCTGCACGAGCACATCCTGGGCGCCAACCCCGCCGTGTGGATGTACGGCGGCGGAGCCGGTTTCGCCAACATCCTCTACCACCTGGGCACCGAGGAACAGAAGAAGTGGGCCGTCCTGGCCGCCGAGCGTGGCTGGGGCTCGACGATGGTGCTCACCGAGCCGGACGCCGGCTCGGACGTGGGGGCCGGGCGGACCAAGGCGGTCCAGCAGGACGACGGCTCCTGGCACATCGACGGCGTGAAGCGGTTCATCACCTCGGCCGACTCCGACGACCTGTTCGAGAACATCTTCCACCTGGTACTCGCCCGCCCCGAGGGCGCGGGTCCGGGCACCAAGGGCCTTTCGCTCTTCTTCGTCCCCAAGGTCTTGTTCGACTTCGAGACTGGTGAGCTCGGGGAACGCAACGGCGTGTTCGTCACCAACGTCGAGCACAAGATGGGCCTCAAGGTCTCCGCGACCTGTGAGCTCTCCTTTGGCCAGCACGACGTGCCCGCCAAGGGCTGGCTGGTCGGCGAGGTGCACAACGGCATCGCGCAGATGTTCGAGGTGATCGAGCAGGCCCGGATGATGGTGGGGACGAAGGCCATCGCCACGCTGTCGACCGGCTACCTGAACGCGCTGGAATACGCCAAGTCTCGGGTGCAGGGCGCCGACATGACGCAGATGACCGACAAGACCGCTCCGCGGGTGACGATCACGCACCACCCCGACGTGCGCCGGTCGCTGATGACGCAGAAGGCCTACGCCGAGGGTCTGCGCGCGCTGTACATGTACACCGCGACCTACCAGGACGCCGCGGTCGCGCAGGCCGTCAACGGCGTGGACGCCGAGCTGGCCGTCAAGGTCAACGACCTGATGCTGCCGCTGGTCAAGGGCGTCGGCTCGGAGCAGGCCTACGCGAAGCTGACCGAGAGCCTGCAGACGTTCGGCGGCTCCGGATTCCTGCAGGACTACCCGATCGAGCAGTACATCCGGGACTCCAAGATCGACTCGCTCTACGAGGGCACCACCGCCATCCAGGCGCAGGACTTCTTCTTCCGCAAGATCGTCCGCGACAAGGGTGTGGCGCTGGCGCACGTGTCGGGTGAGATCCAGAAGTTCGTGGACAGCGAGTCCGGCAACGGCCGGCTGAAGTCCGAGCGCGAGCAGCTGGCCAAGGCGCTGGCCGACGTGCAGGCGATGGCCGCCACGCTGACCGGCTACCTGATGGCGGCCCAGGAGGACGTCTCCAGCCTGTACAAGGTCGGCCTCGGTTCCGTGCGCTTCCTGATGAGCGTCGGCGACCTGGTGATCGGTTGGCTGCTGCAGCGTCAGGCGGCGGTGGCCGTGCAGGCGCTCGACGACGGCGCCAGCGGCGACGACCGGTCGTTCTACGAGGGCAAGATTGCCGTGGCGTCGTTCTTCGCGAAGAACTTCCTGCCACTGCTGTCGAGCACCCGGGAGATCATCGAGTCGCTGGACAACGACATCATGGAGCTCGACGAAGCCGCGTTCTGAGGTTCGTAAAACGCGAAATCCCCCGCCGGTCGCGGGGGATTTCGCGTGGGGATTTTGCGCGGGGCGGCCAGGACACGAAAAAGGCCGCCGCTGGATCCCCTCACTCCAGCGGCGGCCCGTTTCGTCCGCCCGTCCGGCGGGCGGTCGATCTAGGGAGGCCCCGCCCTGCCGTCGGGCTCGGGGCGTCGGACAACAACACGAAGCCATCCACCGCCGCGAATACCCACCGACATGGGCCGCCTAACTCGCTGTGACCGATCTCATCAGCGCTCAGGCCTCCAGGATGGCGGCCACGCCCTGGCCGCCGGCGGCGCAGATCGAGATCAGGCCCCGCACCGGCTGGGACCCCTTGCCCTCCGCCTTCTTCCCGGCCAGCTGCTTGGCCATCTGAGCGAGAATTCGTCCGCCGGTGGCCGCGAACGGGTGACCGGCGGCCAGCGACGAGCCGTTGACGTTGAGCTTGGACCGGTCGATCGATCCCAGGGCGGCGTCCAGACCCAGCCGCTCCTTGCAGTAGTCCTCGGATTCCCAGGCCTGCAGGTGGGCCAGCACGACCGACGCGAACGCCTCGTGGATTTCGTAGAAGTCGAAATCTTGCAGGCTGAGCCCGTTACGGGCCAGCAGCCGGGGCACCGCGTAGGTCGGCGCCATCAGCAGGCCGTCGCGCCCGTTGACGTAGTCGACCGCGGCGGTCTCCGCGTCGACCAGGTACGCCAGGGGGGTCAGCGAACGGGCTGCCGCCCACTCGTCGGTGGCCAGCAGCGCCACCGAGGCACCGTCGGTCAGCGGGGTCGAATTGCCCGCCGTCATGGTCGCGTCGCCGGCCTTCACGCCGAACACCGGGCGCAGCGTGGCCAGCTTCTCCACGCTGGAGTTGGGCCGCAGGTTGTCGTCGCGGTAAAGGCCCAGGAACGGGGTGACGAGGTCGTCGAAGAAGCCCCGGTCGTAGGCGGCCGCCATCTTGCGATGGCTGGCGACGGCGAGCTCGTCCTGGTCGACCCGTTTGATGCCCATCTCCTTGGCGGTGATGGCGGCGTGCTCCCCCATGGACAGGCCGGTGCGCGGCTCGCTGTTGGCCGGGATCTCGAGACCCAGCGTCGCGGGCAGGCTGCCCACCAGCTTCAGCCGCTGCACGTTGGACTTGGACCGGCGCAGCTTGAGCAGGGTGCGGCGCAGGTTGTCGCCCAGGCCGATCGGCGGGTCGGAGGTGGTGTCCACCCCGCCGGCCGCGGCGACCTCGTAGCGGCCGGCCGAAATGCCCTCGGCGGCGGCGATCGCCGCCTGCAGACCGGTGCCGCAGGCCTGCTGGATGTCGAAGGCCGGGGTGTATGACGACAGCTCGGAACCCAGCACGCACTCGCGGACCAGGTTGAAGTCACGGCTGTGCTTGAGCACCGCACCGCCGGCGACGATCCCCAGTTGCTGGCCGGCCAGGCCGAAGCGGTCCACCAGCCCGCCGAGGGCCGCGGTGAACATGTCGTGGTTGGACGCGTCGGCGTAGGCGCCGTCCGATCGCGCGAACGGGATGCGATTGCCACCCAGCACGGCGACGCGTCGCCTGCGTTCGGGCCTCGTTTCGGCCACTGTTCTCCCCGCTTGTCTCGATGTTTGTCAGTTTCGGATCGCCCGCTTGAGGCCATACTACCCACTGTTCTTACTCTGCAGTAAGTTCGTCCTCGATACGGTGGTCGTATACCGGCACGCGAACACTCAGCCAGACCCAGAAAGACACGGAAGGCAGCTCAGTGGCTCCCAAGCTCTCGCCCGATCTGTTCTCGCAGGTGGTGAACTCCGGCCCCGGATCGTTCTTGGCCAAGCAGCTCGGACTCCCCCAACCCGAACCACTTCGCCGCTACCGGCCGGGCGATCCCCCCCTGACGGGGTCGTTGCTGATCGGTGGTGACGGCCGGGTGACCGAGCCGCTGCGCGCCGCCCTGGACAACGACTACGACGTGGTGGGCAACAACCTGGGCGGCCGCTGGGCCGACCAGTTCGGCGGCCTGGTTTTCGACGCCACCGGCATCACGACGCCGGCGGGGCTCAAGGGGCTGCACGAGTTCTTCACGCCGGTGTTGCGCAACCTCGGCCACTCCGCCCGCGTCGTGGTGGTCGGCACCACCCCCGACGCCTCGCACGGCACCGACGAGCGGATCGCCCAGCGCGCGCTGGAGGGGTTCACCCGCTCACTGGGCAAGGAACTGCGCCACGGCGCCACCGTGCAGCTGGTGTACCTGTCGCCGGACGCCAAGCCGGCCGCGACGGGGTGCGAGTCCACCATGCGGTTCATCCTGTCGGCCAAGTCGGCCTACGTCGACGGCCAGGTGTTCTATGTCGGCGAGGCCGACTCCACCCCGCCGGCCGACTGGGAACGTCCGCTGGACGGCAAGGTCGCCATCGTGACCGGCGCGGCCCGCGGGATCGGCGCGACGATCGCCGAGGTGTTCGCGCGCGACGGCGCCCGCGTCGTCGCGATCGACGTGGAGTCCGCCGCCGACACGCTGGCCGAGACCGCCAGCCGGGTGGGGGGCACCGCGTTGTGGCTCGACGTCACCGCCCCCGACGCCGTCGACAAGATCACCGAGCACCTGCGCGACCACTACGCCGGGCATGCCGACATCCTGGTCAACAACGCCGGCATCACCCGCGATAAGCTGTTGGCCAACATGGACGACGCCCGCTGGGACGCCGTGCTGGCCGTCAATCTCCTTGCGCCGCTGCGGCTTACCGAAGGCTTGGTGGGCAACGGCAGCATCGGACATGGCGGCCGGGTGGTCGGGCTGTCCTCGATGGCCGGCATCGCGGGCAACCGCGGACAGACCAACTACGCCACGACGAAGGCCGGGATGATCGGCCTCACCCAGGCGCTGGCGCCGGGGCTCTACGAGAAGGGCATCACGATCAACGCCGTGGCGCCGGGCTTCATCGAGACGCAGATGACGGCGGCGATCCCGCTGGCCACCCGCGAGGTGGGTCGCCGGCTCAACTCGCTGCTGCAGGGCGGCCAGCCCGTCGACGTCGCGGAAGCCATCGCCTACTTCGCCAGCCCGGCGTCGAACGCGGTGACGGGCAACGTCATTCGCGTCTGCGGCCAGGCCATGCTGGGCGCGTGACGCGATGAGCCAGCCGAGCGGCCTGAAGAACATGCTGCGCGCGGCGGCCGGCGCGCTGCCGCTGGTGTCCCGCGGGGACCAGGTGCCGAGCCGGACCGTCACCATCCGCGAATTGCCCATCGATCAGACGAACGTGGCCGAATACGCGGCGGTCACCGGCCTGCGCTACGGCAACGACGTGCCGCTGACCTACCCGTTCGCGTTGACGTTCCCCGCCGTGATGTCACTGGTCACCGGGTTCGACTTCCCCTTCGCGGCAATGGGTTCGGTCCACACCGAGAACCACATCACCCAGTACCGCCCGATCGCGGTGACGGACACGGTGTCCGTGCGCGTGCACGCGGAAAACCTGCGCGAGCACCGCAAGGGCCTGCTGGTGGACCTGGTCACCGACGTCAGCGTCGGCAATGACTTCCAGGACACCGCCTGGCATCAGGTGACGACGTTCCTGCACCAGCAGCGCACCAGCCTGTCCGACGAGCCCAAACCCCCGCCGGAGAAAAAGCCGAAGCTGCCGCCGCCCAGCACCGTGCTGCGCGTCACCCCCGGGCAGATCCGGCGCTACGCGGCGGTCGGCGGGGACCACAACCCGATCCACATCAACCCGATCGCCGCCAAGCTGTTCGGCTTCCCCACCGTCATCGCGCATGGGATGTTCAGCGCCGCAGCGGTATTGGCCAACATCGAGGCCCGGCTGCCCGACGCGGTGCGGTACTCGGTGCGGTTCGGCAAGCCGGTCCTGCTGCCCGCCAGCACCGGGCTCTACATCGACGAGCGCGAGGACGGTTGGGACATCTCGTTGCGCAACATCGCCAAGGGGTATCCGCACCTGACCGGCACCGTGCGGGCGCTGTAGAGGAGTCGACGAAGCCAGGTTTCGATGCCCTCGTCGGTGCAGGAGTCGCTCAGCCACGTGAGCACGGTGCGGACTTCACGTAGGCGCCGAGCAGCTTCAACCCGTGCGCGCCGACGGCCGTGACCAGGAACACGCCGATCAGCCACAGCGGCGGGTGGGCGAGTTCCCAGACGAAGATGGCCGCCCAGATCGGGGAGCCCTGGGTGACCGCCAGCACCCCGGCGGCACCGGCCAGCGAGACCGTCGCCACGTGGAAATCGGTGCCGGCCGCCGAGTTGCTCGTCAGCGCCAGCAGCGTTCCCGCCGCCGCCCCCGTGGCCAGCGCCGGTGTCAGCATGCCGCCGGTGCCGCCGGCGCGCAGGAACAGCGCGGTCAGGAGCGGCTTGAGCAGCAGGATCGCGGCCGCTGCGGTCAGCGTCATCCCGCTGGCCAGGCTGACCGTGAGAATGCTGCGGCCGTTGCCGGGCAGTTCGGGCCACCACCGCGAACAGGCACCCATGACCAGACCGGCGCCGGCCAGAGCGGGCAGCAGCACCCAGGTCCGCATCGCGGTGGCGGGGCGCGCCGCCGCCATCAAGCCCTTGAAAGCCAGTCCCACCGCGAGCGTCACCGGCGCCAGCAGCAGCGCGTGCCCGGCCAGCTCGGGGGACAAATCCACGCGGGGCCAGTCCAACACCGGCCGGTCATGGGTGACCAGCGAGCCGACCGCCACGGCCAAGCTGGACGAGATCAGTGCCCCGCCCAGCGCGCGGGGACGCCAGCTGTTCAGGATGATCCGCACGGTGAACAGCGCGCCGGCCACCGGCACGGCATAGACCGCACCCAGCCCCGCCCCGGCCGCACACGCAAGCAGGATCTCCCGGTCGTTCGCCGAAAGCCGCTTGATCCACTGCGTTCCGATATCACCGAGGGCGGCGGCGAACTGGCGGGGCGCCCCTTCGCGGCCCAGTGAGGCGCCGGAGCCGACCAGCACCACTTGCAGCAGGGCGTCGACGCTCCACGCCACCCGCGGGATACGGCCATGCCGGGTGATGGTCTGCGCGAGCGGAGGAACATCGCTGTGGCGGCGCAGCACCCACCAGCCGAGCGCCGTCAGCGCGCCGCCGATCATCGGACCCAAAGTCCGGCGCAGGTGACTGCTGCCGGTGATCCCGGTGAGCAGCGTGCCGAAGGTGTAGTGGTACGTCAGGTGCTCGACGAAGCGCAGCACCACCGACGCCGACAACCCGGCGATCCCGGCCAGCAGCCCGACTATGACGACGGCGCAGAAGAAATCGAGACTGCCGCCGGGGCGACCCGCTTCACCCAGCTTCGCCGCGCTCACGATCGCGCTCCTCCGGTGCGCCCCGCAGGCCGTGCCAGAACAGGTCGATCATCACCTCGGCCGCCTCGTCCACGTCGATGTCGTCGATGCTGAGCCGGTTGGCCATCGCCTCGCCCGCGCCCACCAGCGCCACGGCCATCATCTCGTACTCGCGGTCGGGCCGGGGAGTGCGGCTGCCGGCCCGCACCAGGGCGACGACCAGGTCGATGATCTGCTCGCGTCCCTCGCGCACCAGGTGGGCGAAGGTCTGCGAGCTGGTGGCCTGGGTGTACATCACGATCCACGACGCCCGGTTGGTGTCGATGTACTGCAGAAACGACCCGATGGTGTTGCGCAGCAAGTCTTTCGGACTCTGCGTGTAGTCGATGTCGGCGCGCAGCCCGTCGATGAACCGGCCCAGCTCGCGGTTCAGGCAGGCGCCGAACAGGTCCTCCTTGGACCCGTAGTACAGGTACAGCATCGGCTTGGAGATCTGAGCCTCGGCGGCGATGGCGTCCATCGAGGTCTCGTGATAGCCGTTCACCGAGAACATCTGCACGGCGGCGTCGAGCATCTGCTGCTCGCGGACAGCGCGCGGCAACCGCTTGGTACCACCCGCCATCGTTGTCCCCTTTTCGCTGCCTCGCAGTCCCCCAGCCTAAGCAATCGGCGACCGCCGGCGCTGCACGTGCACGGTGGGTGCCCACTGCCGGAAGTTGCCGCTAGTGGCCGCACTTCGGGTTGGGGCCCTTCATCGCGGCCACCCGTTGCACGGACGCGTCGACGTCCGGCATCTTCAGGTCACCCGCGGCCAGGGCCTTGCCCAGTCGGTCCAGCACCGCGGGCACCTCGTCGGTGGTGACCCACAGCGCGACGTCCGTGCCGGCTTGCAGGGTGCGCAGCACCGCCTCGGAGACCCCGAACCGGTCCGAGATCGCGGCCATGCTGGACAGGTCGTCGCTGAAGACCGGGCCGTCGAACGGTGCGGCGCCGTACCCGATGCCGGTGCGCAGCAGTTGCACCGCCGCGCGGCTCAGGCTGGCCGGGTCGTCACCGGTCAAGCCGGGAACGTCCAGGTGCCCCACCATCACCCCAACCGGCTTGGCCTTCGTCAGCGTTCGATACGGCACCAGGTCGTTGCCCTGCAACTCGGCCAGCGGCGGGGTGGTCACTCCGCCCTTGTGGGAGTCGCCCGAGCCGTGCCCGTGGCCGGGGAAGTGCTTGAGCACGGGCAGCACGCCGGCGTCCCGCAGGCCCTGCGCGTACGCCCCGGCAAAGGCGGTGACCTTCTCGGGATCGGAGCCGAACGAACGGTTCCCGATCACGCTGTCGTCCGCCGCGTCGGAGACGACGTCGACCACCGGTGCGAAGTCGACCGTGATGCCCTTCGCGCGCATCTGCCGGCCCCGGTCGAGTTCCAGGGCGTAGACCTCGTCGGGCGTTTTGGTCTGGGCGAGTTCCTTGGCCGACGGGGCGGGCCCGATCAGCTTCTTCAGCCGCGACACCCGGCCGCCCTCTTCGTCGACGCTGACGGCCAACGGCAGCGGGCCGGCCGTGCGGGCGATGTCGGCCAGCGGGCCGTCGAACATCGACAGGTCGGTCCAGCTGCCGATGAAGATGCCGCCCACGTGGTAGTTGGCGACCACCGCACGCGCGTCGTCGGCGTCCTTCACCCCCACCATCAGCAACTGGGCGAGCTTGTCGCGGGTCGGCAGCGTGGTGGGATCGCCGCACTCCGGGGGCGGCGGCGCGGCCGTCGGGGTGCTCACTTTGGTCGACGTGGGTCCCGGCGGGCGCCCGCCGTGGTGGCCGCAGCCCACCACCAACGCCGACGCGGCGACGAGCGCCGCAACGCTGCCTAAAGTCCAGGGCATCCGGCAATGCTTTCAGGCGTGCATCGAGGCGCGCCGACGGGGGTTTGGTCTCCGCCGCCGGGGGCACCCCCTGCTACGTTGGCCAGCAATAGAACTGGCGGGGGGGAGCCAGCGATGGGCGGGCTGACGCTGGCGGCGAGCATCGCGGTCGGTGTGGCGATCGGCGCCGCGACGACCGTCGGCGCCACGCTGAGCCTGGACGCCCCCGCCGCACCGGCGCAGGCCCCGCCGCCGCCGTCCGGGCCCATCCTCGTGCAATACGGTGACCGCTGCTCCCAGGGGCACTGCCCGCCCTGCGACGGCAAGCAAAGTTGCCTCGACAAGCCAGCGCCCGAGCGTTGACCTGCTGGTCCGGGGCCCGGGCCCGGTCTCTGCTAGGTTGACGAAAGGTCGCTCGACTCGTCTCGGGCCCATACCGCACCACCGAAGGAGCCACCGATGAACCGGATCGTTGCGCCCGCCGCCGCGAGCGTAGTGGTCGGTCTGTTGCTCGGCGCTGCCGCGATCTTCGGCATCACCCTGATGGTGCAGCAGGACACGAAGCCGCCACTTCCCGGGGGCGATCCGCAGTCGTCAGTGCTCAACAGGGTCGAGTACGGCAACCGTAGCTAGCCTGGCGGGGACCCAGCCCGCAGCACCGGCTGCAGCGGCCGAGTGCCCGTCGGCCCCGCCGCTGCCGCGACGCTGGTTGGTCCTGGTCGGTGCGCTCGCGCTGGCCTGCACGTTCGCGCAGGCACCGGGGCAGGTCTCCCCCGACACCAAGCTGGACCTCACCGCCAACCCGCTGCGGTTCCTGGCGCGCGCGACCAACCTGTGGAACAGCGATCTGCCCTTCGGCCAGGCGCAGAACCAGGCCTACGGCTACCTGTTCCCGCACGGCACCTTCTTCCTGGCCGGCCATCTCATCGGGCTGCCCGGCTGGGTGACGCAGCGGCTGTGGTGGGCGCTGCTGCTGACGGTCGGGTTCTGGGGGTTGCTGCGGGTGGCCGAGGCGCTGGGCGTCGGCAGCACGCCGTCGCGCGTCATCGGCGCCCTCGCCTTCGCGCTGTCCCCCCGGGTGCTGACCACGCTGGGCTCCATCTCGTCGGAGACCCTGCCGATGATGCTGGCGCCGTGGGTGCTGCTGCCGACCATCCTGGCGCTGAGGTCGGGGACGAAAGGCGCTTCCGGCCGTTCGGTGCGGTCGCTCGCAGGCCAGGCCGGGCTGGCCGTCGCGCTGATGGGGGCGGTCAACGCCATCGCCACGCTGGCCGGGTGCCTGCCCGCGGTGATCTGGTGGGCCTGTCACCGACCGAACCGATTGTGGTGGCGTTACACCGCGTGGTGGGCGCTGGCGCTGAGCCTGGCGATGGCGTGGTGGGTGGTGGCGCTGGCGCTGCTGCGGGCCATCAGCCCGCCCTTCTTGGACTTCATCGAATCCTCCGGCGTGACGACCCAATGGTCGTCGCTGACCGAGATCCTGCGCGGCACCGACAGCTGGACGCCGTTCGTGGCGCCGACCGCCACCGCGGGGGCACCCCTGGTGACCGGGTCGGCGGCGATCCTGGCGACCTGCCTGGTCGCGGCCGCCGGCCTGGCCGGGCTGGCCAGCGCGGGGATGCCGGCGCGCGGACGGCTGGTGGCGATGCTGCTGGTCGGGGTGGCGCTGATGGCCGTCGGCTACAGCGGCGGGCTGGGCTCGCCGCTGGCGCACCAGGTCCAGGCGTTCCTGGACGCGGGCGGCGCGCCCCTGCGCAACGTCCACAAGCTGGGATCGGTGATCCGGATCCCGGTGGTGCTCGGCATCGCGCACCTGCTGGGCCGGGTGCCGCTGCCCGGGCGGGCGGCACGGTCGGAGTGGCTGCGCGCCTTCGCCCACCCCGAGCGCGACAGGCGGGTGGCGGTGACCGTGGTGGTCCTGACGGCGCTGGCGGTCGGCACCTCGCTGGCGTGGACCGGCCGGCTCACGCCGCCCGGCACGTTCACGGCGATACCGCGGTATTGGTACGACGCCGCCGACTGGCTGAGCGCCCACGACACCGGGACGCCGACGCCCGGCAGGGTGCTGGTGGCCCCGGGGGCGCCGTTCGCCACCCAGGTGTGGGGCACCAGCCACGACGAGCCGCTTCAGGTGCTGGGCGCCGGCCCGTGGGGTGTGCGCGACTCGATCCCCCTGACACCCCCGCAGACGATCCGGGCGCTGGACTCGGTGCAACGCCTTTTCGCGGCGGGCCGGCCGTCGCCCGGGCTGGCCGATACCCTTGCCCGTCAAGGTATTTCGTACGTGGTGGTGCGCAACGACCTGGACCCGGACACGTCGCGGTCGCCGCGCCCGATCCTGGTGCACCGCGCCATCGACGGCTCACCGGGTTTGCAGAAGGTGGCGCAGTTCGGCGCGCCCGTCGGGCCGGGCACACTGGCGGGCTTCGTCGCCGACAGCGGGCTGCGGCCGCGGTATCCCGCGGTGGAGATATACCGGGTCGACGTCCCCGGCGACCCGGGTGCGCCGTACCTCGTCGACGCCGACCGCGCGGCCCGGGTCGACGGCGGCCCCGAGGTGCTGCTGCGCCTCGACGAGCGGCGGCGGCTGCAGGCCCTGCCGCCGCTGGGCCCGGTGCTGATGACCGCCGATGCGCGCGCCGCCGGGCTGCCCGTGCCGGGCGCGACCGTCACCGACACCCCGCTGGCCCGCGAGACCGACTACGGCCGGGTCGACAACCACTCGTCGGCGATCCGGGCGCCCGGCGACGCGCGGCACACCTACAACCGGGTGCCGGACTACCCCGCCCCCGGCGCCGACCCCGTCTACGGCGCCTGGACCGGCGGTCGGGTCACGGTGTCGAGCTCGTCGGCGGACTCCACCGCGATGCCCGACGTCGCCCCCGCGACCTCGGCCGCCGCGGCCATCGACGGCGACCCGGCCACGGCCTGGGTGTCCAACTCGCTGCAGGCCGCCGTCGGGCAGTGGCTGCAGGTGGATTTCGACCACCCGCTGACCAACGCCGCGCTCACGCTGACGCCCAGCGCGTCCGCGGTCGGCGCGCAGGTCCGCCGCATCCTGGTCGAAACCGCCAACGGCAGCACCACTTTGCGGTTCGACGAGCCGGGCAAGCCGCTGGCCGCGGCGCTCCCGTACGGCGAGACCCCCTGGGTCCGGATCACCGCCGCGGGGACCGACGACGGGTCCGCCGGCGCGCAGTTCGGCATCACCGACCTGTCCATCACCCAGTACGACGCGTCCGGGTTCGCCCACCCCGTCGACCTGCGGCACACCGTGCAGGTGCCCGGTCCGCCCGCCGGCACCGCGGTCACCGGCTGGGACCTGGGGTCCGATCTGCTGGGCCGGCCCGGCTGCGCCACGGGGCCCGACACCGAACGCTGCGCGGCGTCGATGGCCCTGGCGCCCGAGGAGCCGGTCACCTTCAGCCGGACGCTGACGGTTCCGGCGCCGGTGTCGGTCACCCCTGCGGTGTGGGTGCGACCGCGCCAGGGCCCCAAGCTCGCAGACCTGGTCGCCGAGCCGAACACCACCCGCGCCCACGGTGACTCCGACCTGGTGGACGTCCTGGGCTCGGCCTACGCCGCCAGCGACGGCGACCCGGACACCGCGTGGACGGCGCCGCAACGGGTGGTGCAGCACAAGACCCCGCCCACCCTGACCCTCACCCTGCCGCGGCCGACCGAGGTCGCCGGGCTGCGCCTGCTGGCCGGCCGGTCGGCGCTGCCGGCGCGTCCGACGATGGTCGCGGTCAACCTGGGCGACGGCCCCCAGGTGCGGGAGCTGACGGGCGACCGGCCGCAGACCCTGCCGCTGCGGCCCCGGGTGACCGACACCGTCACCGTCAGCCTGCTGGACTGGCAGGACGTCATCGACCGCAACGCGCTGGGCTTCGACCAGCTCAAGCCGCCCGGGCTGGCCGAAGTCGCGGCGCTGGGGACCGACGGCAGCCCGATCGCGCCGGCCGATGCCGCCCGCAACCGGTCGCGGGAGGTGACCCTCGGCTGCGAGGGTGACCTGCACGGGCCGGTCATCGCGGTCGCGGGGCGGTTCGTGCACACCCGGATCCACACCACCGTCGGCGCGCTGCTCGACGGCGAGCCGGTCGCGGCGCTGCCGTGCGAGGGCGACCCGATCGCGCTGCCGGCCGGCCGCCAGGAGCTGTTGATCAGCCCCGGAGCCGCCTTCGTCGTCGATGGCGCCGAGCTGTCGGCGGGGGGCGGATCGCCCAGTGCCACCGCCGTTCCCGCGCCCACCGGCGCCTGGGGCGCGGCCCGCCGCGAGGTGCGGGCGCCCGCGTCGCCCACCACGCGGCTGCTGGTGGTCCCCGAGAGCATCAACCCCGGCTGGGTGGCGCGCACCAGCACCGGCACCCGCCTGACGCCCGTCGCCGTCAACGGCTGGCAGCAGGGCTGGGTGGTCCCCGCGGGCGACCCGGGCACCATCACGCTGACCTTCGTGTCCAACGACCTCTACCGCGCGGGGCTGGCGGCGGGGCTGGCCCTGTTGCCGCTGCTGGCCGCGCTCGCCTGCTGGCGCACGCGCCGCGGGCGCGACGACGCCCCTCCCGCGCGGCCGTGGGCGGCCGGCACCTGGGCGGCCGCCGCGGTGCTGGGCGCCGGGGCCGTCATCGCGGGCGTGGCCGGCGTCGTCGTGGTGGGCGCCGCGCTCGGCCTGCGGTACGCGCTGCGCGCCCAGCGCTCAGACCAGGTCGGCGTCGCCCTGAGCGCCGGAGGGCTGATCCTGGCCGGGGCGATGCTGTCGCGGCATCCGTGGCGCTCGGTCGACGGCTACGCCGGCCACTCCGTGGGGGTGCAACTGTTGGCGTTGATTTCGCTTGCGGCGCTTGCGGCTTCGGTCGCGCTGCCCGCGCGCGAGTGAGGGGTGTTGGCGGCCGGGTTACCGGCTGGTTGACTGACGGGATACGCGGTGCGACGTAGCCGCCAGCGCCCGAGGAGTTGTGGTCATGGGATGGTTGTGGGCGCCCGGGTATTGGCTGGGCAGGCTGGTGCTCGAGCGCGGCGTCGCGGCGATCTACGTCATCGCGTTCGTCGCGGCCGCCACCCAGTTCCGCGCGCTCATCGGCGAGCACGGAATGCTGCCGGTCCCGCGGTTTTTGGCGGCACGGTCGTTCCGGCGGGCGCCGAGCCTGTTCCAGCTGCGTTACTCCGACCGGCTGTTCGCTTCTGTCAGCTGGCTCGGCGCGGCGGTGGCGGCCGCGATCGTCGCCGGATTGGGCGACCTGGCGCCGCTGTGGGTGTCGATGCTGATGTGGCTGACGCTGTGGGTGCTGTACCTGTCGATCGTGAACGTGGGACAGGTCTGGTACGGGTTCGGCTGGGAGTCTTTGCTGCTGGAGACCGGGTTCCTGATGATCTTCCTCGGCAACGACGCCGCGGCGCCGCCGCTGTTGACGCTGTGGATGGCGCGCCTGCTGCTGTTTCGGGTCGAGTTCGGCGCCGGGCTGATCAAGCTGCGCGGCGACCCGTGCTGGCGCGACCTGACGTGCCTGTACTACCACCACGAGACGCAGCCCATGCCGGGCCCGTTGAGTTGGTTCTTCCATCACCTGCCCAAGCCGCTGCACCGGATCGAGGTGGCGGGCAACCACTTCGCCCAGCTGATCGTTCCGTTCGGGTTGTTCGCGCCGCAGCCGATCGCGAGTGGGGCCGCGGCGATCATCGTGGTCACGCAGCTGTGGCTGGTGGCGTCGGGCAACTTCGCCTGGCTCAACTGGTTGACGATCCTGTTGGCCTGCAGCGCCATCGACGACTCGTCGGTGCGACTGATATTCCCGCTGGCCACGCACCCGGCCCGGCCGGCGCCGCCGCTCTGGTTCGCCGCCCTGGTCATCGGGTTCACCGGCGCGGTGCTGGTCCTGAGCTACTGGCCGGTGCGCAACATGATGTCGTCGCGCCAGCGAATGAACATGTCTTTCAACGCCTTTCATCTGGTGAACACCTACGGGGCGTTCGGCGCCGTCGGCCGTACCCGCCGCGAGGTGGTGATCGAGGGCACCGCGGACACCGCGGTCACGTCGCAGACCGTCTGGCAGGAATACGAATTCAAGGGCAAGCCCGGCGCGGTGCGCCGTCTCCCGCGCCAGTGGGCCCCCTACCATCTGCGCCTGGACTGGCTGATGTGGTTTGCCGCGATCTCGCCCGGCTATGCGGATCCGTGGCTCGTTGCGCTGATGGAGCGGCTGCTGCGCAACGATGCGCCGACGCTTCGGTTGCTGCGGCGCAACCCGTTTCCGGACACTCCGCCCACGTTCGTGCGCGCGCAGCTTTACCGATATCGCTTCACCACGTGGCACGAGCTTCGGCACGAGCGGGCGTGGTGGCATCGCACTCTGGAGGGCGGCTACCTGCGCGGGGAGCTGACGCTGGCGGAGCGCCAGACGAGAAGGGAGCCCGAGTGAGCGCGGCACTGTCCCGACGCCTGTGGTTCGGTCTGGTCGGCGCCGGCGCCGCCGCGGCGGTGTCCGGTTGCGGGAAGCCCGCGACGAAACGGGTCACGGTTCCCCCCGGCCCGACGTTCGAAACCGAATCGCCGCGCCGCCCGATCGACACTCCCGACATGGCGCTCCAGGAGCTGCACGAGGGCAACCAGCGCTTCGTCGACGGACTGATGCGGCATCCGGGGCAGACTCCCCAACGCCGCCAACAGCTTTCCCGCTATCAGCAACCCTTCGCAGTCATCCTGACCTGCTCGGATTCTCGAGTGCCGGCCGAAGTGGTGTTCGACCAGGGGCTGGGCGATCTGTTCGTGATCCGGGTGGCGGGCAACATCGTCGACAGGGCGGTGCTGGGCAGCGTCGAGTACGCCCTCGACCATCTGGGCACGCCGCTGGTGATGGTGCTGGGACACCAGAATTGCGGCGCGGTGACCGCGACGCTGGAATCCATCCGGGATGACGCCCCTGCGCCCGGCGACATCGGGGCGCTCGTCACCGCGATCACCCCGGCCGTCGCGGTTGCAGAGCAACGGCCGGGGGACCTGTTGGACAACACCATTCGCGCCAACGCCGAGCTCTCGAGGGACGCGATCGTCAACGCTCCCGAACTCACGGAGGCACTGAACAAGAAGGCGCTCAAGGTCGTCTCCGCCTACTACAGCCTGGAGTCCGGCACCGCCACCGCCACCTGAGGCCGCCGGGGTCGATGGCGGACGCGAACGTTTTGCGGTCGACGACCCCGCGGAGTTGGTGAAGATTTGCCATGCCCGTGTCAACGCCTTGTTAAACGCATGGCCAACGGCGCGCCAAACGCGCATCATAGAAGGGGACGCCGGGAACGTGGCGTCCCCGGAAGTGAGCGTGGACGGTGATGTTGGCCAGTCTTCGTCGGCGTGAGCCGCTACCCATCGGCAAGTTCCGCGTTCGCGCGGTCGGGCTCATGGTGTGCGCGGTGATACCCGCACTCTGGGCTCTCGGCTCGGCGGTACCGGCACGGGCCGACGGCGGCTATATCGCGATCGCGGGGTCGGACTCGACCCATTCCGTCGAGACCACGACGGGCGGCAGCCTGGCCAGCCTGGATCACGTCGAGGCGTCCGCGGTGAGCCGCTGCGCCGCCAGGCGCCAGGCAACCGACTGCCACATCCTGGCCGAGGGCGAGGGTGGCTGTGTCGCACTCTCCGACGACGGCCACAGCTTCGTCGGGGCGTGGGGTCCCACCCGCAGCGCAGCCGGTGCCGCAGCGGTGACCAAGGTGGGGCGGGCGGGGGCCGTCGTGGACATCGTCGAGTGCGCCGGCGACCCGGGTCTGGGCGGAGCCTCGTCGTCGGGAACCACCTCGTTCTGGTCCCAGTAGTCGGCGCCTCGCTCGGCCCCGGCGCCCACCGCGGTGCGCGGTGTTACCCGAGAAGGCTGGGCGCGAACGTAGGCAAGCCGACCAGCGACCCGTGGGAGAAGTACGGCCCCGCGTCGGGCGTCAGCGACGAATACCCTTTGTTGACTACCGGCTCCAGCCATGAGTTGAGGTCGTTGACGATCGGCTGCGGCACCCCGACCTGTTCGAGCGGCAACAACATCGGCAGCGTCGGCGAGGGGATCTCGTACGTGGTGATCGTGCCGCCCAGCGGGGTGGTCACACTGGAGATCTCGACCGCGCCCGACATGGAGGTGAGCGCCGCCGTGTTGTGGTAGTAGAGCCCCCCGAACAGCGAGTTGACCCACGCCGGAATATCCCATGGCCGATCGGGCGGGTTGCCGAAGAAGTCGTACTGGCCGAACACCACGCTGACGTTGTACTGCGTGTTCGGCAGGCCTTGCACGGTGTAGTCGACGAACGGGATGGTGAACCCGGTCGGTAGGTAGGTGTCGAACAAGCCGAACTCGGGGCTGGAGAACATCGCGAACTGCAGGGCGTGAGCGGGTGGAGCGGTCGGGCTGGTCGCCAGGTAGGCCAACTCGCGGTTGAGGACGATGGTTCCCTCCGACAGCCCGGCGATGTACACCGGCGATCCGTTCCCGTTGGCGAACGCATTCATGATCTGGTCGTTGAGCGCCTGCTGTCCCATGGCGACGGCGTCGTTGACGGTGGGAGCGGCCAGGCTCCCACTGATGATGCCGATGCTGGCGGGATAGTTGACAACCTGAGAGGTGGTGCCCGGAAACCAGTTCTGCCCGATGGCCTGGTTGAGCAGGTCGTACTCCTGCAGGATCGAGGCGGAACCCGGCCCCGGCATGCCGATACCGGTGATGAGCAGGTGGCCCAGGTAGGGCGCGTCGGTGATGAAGAAGGGGTAGTACAGCGGTCCCGCGCCGGGGATGGTGATTCTGGTGGCCGCCGCGACGAGTGCGCCGCCGGTCGGCGCGATCTCCGCCAGCGTCTGAGCCGGTGCGCCGACCGCGTCCCCCACCAACTTTTCAGCGTTGGCGATCTCGCCGGCCACGTACTCGTTCGCGTTCCCCGACAGCGCCACCACAAACCGCTCGTGCAACTGCGCCGCCTGCGCGATGAGCGCCTGGTAGTCCAGGCCGTACGCGTCGAACAACGCCGCGATGCGTGTCGACACCTCGTCGGCGGCCGCGGCCGACAGCGACGTGGTGGAACTCGCGGCTGCCGAGCGCGCCGCGTTGACCGCCGACCCGACCCGCGCCAAATCCGCGGCAGCGGTGGCCAACGCATCAGGCGCCGTCAGCACATACGACACCGGTGCCTCCTTGGGAGAACGAAGCCGTGCACGCCATCGGCCCCGAAACGCAACTCTGTGAGGTTACTCGCGGCGCCGGATCCACGGTTGGCTTTCCGGCGAGCCCGCGGCCGCGGGCAGGCCGGTGCTGCGGGCGGGGCGGTCCACGCACCGCCGGGCGCCGGCGACCGTCAGGGCCACCGTATCGATGGCGCGGGCGGAAGCGGTCAGGCCTATCGATACCACCTCGGCGACGCCGGCGAGACGCGCGCGCTCACAGCGACTCGTCCAGCTCACCGAGCCGGTCGGTCAGCCGCAGGTTGTCGGAGTAGTCGACCGGGCAGCTGATCAGCGAGACCCCGTCGTCGTCGAGCGCCGCCTTCAGCGCCGGCAACAGCTCGTCGGCGCTGTTGATCCGATACCCCTTGGCGCCGAAGCTTTCCGCGTACGCCATCACGTCCGGGTTGCCGAACTTCACGTAGTAGTGCTCGCCGAGCTCGAGGTCCATCTTCCACTCGATGAGCCCATAGCCGCCGTCCTCCCAGATGAGCACCACCAGCGGGATGCGCTCGCGGACGGCGGTCTCGATCTCCTGGGAGTTCATCATGAACGCGCCGTCGCCGACGGCGGCCAGCACCTTCGCCTCGGGTCGCGCCAGCTTGACCCCGAGGGCACCCGGCAGTGCAAAGCCCATGGTGGACAAGCCGTTTGACACCAGGCAGGTGTTGCGCTCGTAGGTGGGATAGAGCCGCGCCATCCACATCTTGGTGGCGCCGGTGTCGACCAGCACGACGTCGCTGCGGCCCAGCGCGGCGCGGGTGTCGGCGACCACGCGCGCCGGCGCCAGCGGGTAGCGCGAATCCTGTTGCCCGCGAGCGAATTCGTCGGCGAGCAGCCCGGCGCCGGGGACCTCCGGGCTGGCCTCGTAGGCGTGGCCCGCCAGCGCGTCGGTGAGCGCGTCGAGCGAGGCGGTGATGTCGCCGATGATGCCGACGTCGACGGAATAGTGCGCGTCGACCTCGGCCGGAAACCGGTGGACGTGGATGATCTTCTTGTCGGCCTCGGGGTTGATCCGCACCGGGTCGAACTCCTGCAGCTCGTAGCCGACCGCGATGACCACGTCGGCGTTGTCGAACCCGAAGTTGACGTAGTCGTGCCGCATGAACCCGAGCGTGCCGATGCTGTTCGGATGGTCGTCGGGCATCACGCCCTTCCCGTGGAAGGTGTTGGCGACGGGGATGCCGATCTCCTCCGAGAACCGCACCAGGGCGTCCGTCGCGTTGCCGCGGGCGGCGCCGTGCCCGGCGAGCAGCACCGGTCGCTTCGCCCGGCGCAAGATGTCGACCGCGCGCGCCACCTGGCCCGGCGCCGGCGCGTCGGCGCGAACCACGTTGCGCGGCAACGGCCGGAGATCGTAGTCGGTTTCGTCGGCGTCGATCTGCTCGGGGACCGCCAGGTAGACCGCGGCGGGCCGTTCGGTCTCGGCGACCTTGAACGCCTTGCGAAACATCTCGGGAATGGCGCGCGCGGTCGGGATGCCGGCGGACCACCGGGTGATGGGGGCGAACATCGACACCAGGTCGACGTACTGGTGTGACTCCTTGAACTCGCGGTCCTGACCGACCTGGGCGGAGATCGCCACCAGCGGGGTGCTGTTGGTGGTGGCGTCGGCGACGCCGAGCTGCATGTTGATCGCACCCGGCCCGAGCGTGGACGAGACCACCGCCGCGCGCCCGGTGACGCGGCCGTACATCTCGGCCATGAACGACGCCGCCTGCTCGTGCCGGGTCAGCACGTATCGGATGCCGGACGACGCCAGCGCCCGCACGAACCGGATGTTCTCCTCCCCCGGGACCCCGAAGACGACGGCGACCCCCTCGTTCTCCAGGCACTTGACCATCAGCTCCGCCGCTTTGCTCATCCGGCACCTCCCTGAAGGGAACGATAGTGGCAGGCTGGGTGTTGGACGTTTTATCGACCCGTGAACCGACCCTGAACCGAAGGATGTACAGCGTGCCCATCGCCACCATCAACCCGGCTACCGGCGAGACCGTCAAGACCTTCACCCCGGCGACCGACGCCGAAGTCGACGCGGCGATCGCCCGCGCCTACGAGCGGTTCCTCGACTATCGCCACAACACCACCTTCGCCCAGCGCGCCCAGTGGGCGAATGCCACCGCCGACCTGCTGGAGGCGGAGGCCGACGAGGTGGGCGCGATGATGACGTGCGAGATGGGCAAGACCCTGAAATCGGCCAAGGCCGAAGTGCTCAAGTGCGCCAAAGGGTTTCGCTACTACGCGGAGAACGCCGAGAAGTTGCTGGCCGACGAGCCGGCCGACGCGAAGGCGGTGGGCGCCAAACAGGCCTACACCCGCTACCAGCCGCTCGGGGTGGTGCTGGCCGTGATGCCCTGGAACTTCCCGCTGTGGCAGGCCGTCCGGTTCGCCGCGCCGGCGTTGATGGCCGGCAATGTCGGGATCCTCAAGCACGCCTCGAACGTGCCGCAGTCCGCGCTGTACCTCGCGGACGTCATCGCCCGCGGCGGCTTTCCCGACGGCTGCTTCCAAACTCTGCTCGTCTCGTCCAGTGCAGTCGAGCGCATCCTGCGCGACCCCCGCGTCGCGGCCGCCACCCTCACCGGCAGCGAGCCGGCCGGGCAGTCGGTGGCCGCCATCGCCGGCGACGAGATCAAGCCCACCGTGCTGGAACTCGGCGGCAGCGATCCGTTCATCGTCATGCCGTCGGCGGACCTGGACGAGGCCGCCAAGACGGCGGTGACCGCGCGCACGCAGAACAACGGCCAGTCCTGCATAGCCGCGAAGCGATTCATCATTCACACCGAGGTTTACGACGCGTTCGTCGACAAGTTCACCGAGCGGATGCAAGCGCTCAAGGTCGGCGACCCGACCGACCCGGACACCGACGTGGGCCCGCTGGCCACCGAGTCCGGCCGCGACGAGATTGCCAAGCAGGTCGACGACGCGGCCGCGGCGGGCGCCACGATCCGCCTCGGCGGCAAGCCCATCGACGGGCCGGGGTGGTTCTACCCGCCGACCGTGGTCACCGACATCACCAAGGACATGGCGCTGTACACCGAAGAGGTGTTCGGCCCGGTCGCGTCGATGTACCGGGCCGCGGACATCGACGAAGCCATCGAGATCGCCAACGCCACCACCTTCGGGTTGGGGTCCAACGCCTGGACCAACGACGAGGCCGAGCAGCGGCGCTTCATCGACGACATCGAGGCCGGCCAGGTGTTCATCAACGGGATGACGGTGTCCTATCCCGAGTTGGGGTTCGGCGGCGTCAAACGTTCCGGGTACGGGCGCGAACTCGCGGGCCTGGGCATTCGCGCGTTCGTCAACGCCAAGACCGTGTGGGTCGCGGAGTCCGACAGCGGCTCGGCGGCCGGCGACAACAAGGTCGAGTAGCGGCCCGGCTGGGGTGCCGAGCGGGCTCAGGCTGACGCGCTCGCCAGCGCCTTCTCGTCCTCGTCGGCGAACGTGTCCTCCAACTGCAGCGGCGAGTAGTCGAGGTCGATCTCGCCGACCGGGCGGCCGCGGGCGCTGGAGATCGTGCCGAATCGCCGCATGCCCTTGTCGGCGGCGTACTGGGTCATCTCGTCCGGGGAGATGCCGAAGGGCACGTCCTCGCCGTAGAGCGCGAAGCTTTCCTCGGTGACCTTCAGCGCCAGCGGGATGAGCTCGTTCATCCGCTCCTCGAACGCTCCCCAGTTGGCGTCGTCCGCGGCGACGTGGCGCCGGCAGGTGAAGGTCCCCCACGCCATGTGGCGCCGCTCGTCGTCGCTGATGTGGCGGACCAGCTGCTGCATGCCGGGCAGGATGCCGCGACCGACGCAGATCTTGTGCCAGGCGTAGTAGCCGGTGAGCGCCAGCATGCCCTCCACGATGTGGTTGTAGGTCACCGCCGCCCGGATCTGGGCGGCGGGCGACGGGTCGACGGACAGCGCGCCGAGGCAGTCCGGCAGCTCGTCGTAGAACATCTGGCGGTAGGCCGGCAGGTCGTCGAGGTAGCGGTGCAGGTCGTCGGTGACACCGACGGCGTCGAGCCACATGCGGAACACCTGGGTGTGCTTGGCCTCTTCGAACGCGAACTGCGTCAGGTACATCTCGTCGCCCAGCCGGCCCTCGGCGCGCATCGCCGACATGAACGGCTGGATGTCCTCGGTCACCGCTTCCTCGCCGGCGACGAACTCCGCGCACAGCCGGATGGCGTAGTCGCGTTCCAGATCGGTCAGCCCCTCCCAGTCCGCGCGGTCACGGGAGAAGTCGATGTCGGCGGGGTTCCAGAACTTGGCGTTGCCGCCGGCGAAGAGCTTGAGCGGCAAGCTTTCCCAATTCAGGCCGCCCGCGGCCAGCGAACCGATGTGCGTGCGTGTCATGTGAACTCCTCAGATCCTCTGACGGCCAATGGGGTCGGTTGACGGGAGAAGGCGGCGGCCAGGACGCCCACGAGCCTGCGCACCGCCAGCGCCGGCTGCTCCGGGCTGGGCTCGTCGAGGCCGAGGACGGGGTCCAGGCCGCGCACGTACGGGGCCAGCGCCAGGTGCGGGAAGATCAGCAGCAGCAGCGACAGCATCGCGTCGGTGTCGGCGTCGTCCCGCAGATCGCCGCGCGACTGCGCGTCGCGGACCAGCGGCCGCAACACCTCGAGGTAGTGGCGGTGGATGACGCTGCGCACGCTGATGCGGGCGTCGGTGTCGGCCTCCAGGGTCACCGCGGCGTGCAGGGCGCGCTCGTGCGGGTGTTCGGCGAAGTACGCCACCCAGGCGTCCAGCAGGTCGGTGAGGAACTCGAAGAACGGGCGCGTCGGGTCCAGCCTGCGAATGAGGTCCTCGATGTAGCCGCGCACCCGCTGGCTGGCGATGTCGGCGATGTAGGCGTAGAGGTCGCGTTTGTCCGCGAAGTACTGGAACAGGCTGCCTTTGGCGACTCCCGCGCGGCGGGCGATGACATTCAGGCTGCCTCCGGAGAAGCCGTGCGCGCCGAACTCCGCCTCCGCGGCCTCTATCACCGCCGCGCGCCTGGCCGGATCGACGCGCCCCCACGTCACCGTCGGCATAGCCCTCCCTTATCCGATGACCACTGGTCATTTTACGGTGAGCCGCGTCACAGTCAAGGGGATGGGCGGTCTTCGCCGAGCGCCCCGCGAGACGGGCGGTCGGATCCCAAGGCCCGGCTGGCGGGGCGCTCGAGCAGCGACGGCTGGGGCCGGGAATCAGGGCCGCATCTGATAGGCGCCGGCCAGCGGCTGGACGTGTTCCTTCCACACCTGCCGGTAGCGCGCGGGGTCGTGCACCGAGCGGCGGATCATCCGCATCGCGAACCGCGCCTGCTCGTCCGTCGTCGCCGGCTTGTCGCTCAGTTCGACGGCGTAGCCGTTGAAGTCCCGGACCAGCACGCCGAAGATCTCGTCGATCAACGCCGGGTCCACACCCGACAGCCCGGCCTCCTCCAGGATCAGCTGGGCGTACGGCACGGTCGCGAACAGCTGCCCGACGGCGAACGCGAAGTCGACGTCCTTCTGCTGCGCCGCGTCGGGCGTGGCGCTCGCGAGCATGTCGGCGAGCACGTCGATCTGCTGGCGCAGCAGCGCCACGTTGGGCAGGTGACCATAGCTGTCGAACGGCGCGCGCCAATCACCGAAGCGCACCTTGCCCAGGCCGCCGGTCGGCCCCTGGGCGAACAGGAAGGTGTCGTCGGCGGCGTCGTCGCGGCGGCCGATCAGGGGCAGGGAGGCGTCGGGCGCGAACAGGAAGTTCGGCATGAACTTGCCGAGCAGGCCGATGTTGATGTGGACGGTGCCCTCCAGCCGGGGCAGCAGCCCGATCTCGCGGGTCACCGCCTCGAAGAAGGTGTCCTTCTCCACGCCCTTGGCCGCGATCACATCCCACAGCGCGGTGACGACCCGCTCGCCCTCGCTGGTGACCTTCGCCTTCGTCAGCGGGCTGTACAGCAGGTAGCGGCGGTCGGACGCCGACGCGCTGCGCATGTAGTCGCAGGCGCGGGTGGTCACCAGCTTCATGGCGGCCAGCCGCACGTAGGCGTCGGTGAGCAGCCGGCGCACGTGGCTGAAGTCGGTGACGATCGTCCCGTAGAGGATGCGGTTGGACGCGTGGGTGACCGCCTCGTACATGGCGTGGGTGCACATGCCGACGGCGCCCCAGCCCAGGTTGTACTTGCACACGTTGACGGTGTTGAGGGCGGCGTGGAAGGCGTCGGGTCCCCGGTGCAACAGGTCGGCCTCGGTGACCGGGTAATCGCGCAGCGCGTAGTTGGCGACGTAGTTCTGCGAGTTCACCACGTTCTTGATCAGCTGGTAGCGGTCGTGGCGGGAGTCGGCGGCGAAGAACACGTACTCGTCGTTCCTGAGGAGCCGGCGATCTTGCCGAACGTGGAGACCATCCGGGCGACGTTGGCGTTGCCGATGTAGTACTTCTCCCCGCTGGCCGTCCACCCGTGCTCGGACGGGGTGAGGATCATGTCCGTCTGGTAGACGTCGGCGCCGTGGGTCTGCTCCGAGAGCCCGAAGGCGAACACCTCGCCGGCCTCGAGTTGCGCGGCGGCCTTGCGCTTGGCGTCCTCGTTGTCGCTCATCCAGATCGGGCCCAGGCCCAGCGCGGTGACCTGGAACGGGTACCAGTAGCTCAGCCCGTAGAAGCCGACGATCTCGGCGAACTCGCTGATCCGGTAGGTGTCCCAGCGGCAATCTTGCGCCCCGTACTCCGACGGGGTCAGGAGGGACGCGAAGATGCGCTCGCGGCCGATGTGGTCGAGGAAGTCCTGATACCACACCCGGTCGTGGTCGTCTTGCTTCAGCCGGGCCTTGCCCCGGGATTCGAAGAAGTCGACCGTGGCGGCCATGATCTCGGCTGAGCGCCGGTCCGGGTACTTGCGCTGCAGGTGGTTGGGATTGAGCAACACGGGGCACCTCCCGAGGACCGGAATCAGACGAGGGTGACGGTACTGCAACACGGCACCGCGCAAAACGCCCCTGTTAGTCGGCCGCCCGCCCACTTAGCATCAGACGCGTGTCAGAACTCAATACCGCCCGCGGAACCATCGATACCGCCGACCTCGGCGTCACGCTCATGCACGAGCACGTGTTCATCATGACCACCGAGATCGCGCAGAACTATCCCGAAGCCTGGGGCGACGAGGACCAGCGGGTAGCCGACGCCATCGCCCGGCTGAACGAGCTGAAGGCCCGCGGCGTGGACACCATCGTCGACCTCACCGTGATCGGGCTGGGCCGCTACATCCCGCGCATCGCCCGCGTCGCGGCCGCCACCGAGCTGAACATCGTTGTGGCGACCGGGCTTTACACCTACAACGACGTGCCGTTCTACTTCCACTACCTGGGCCCGGGCGGTGAGCTGGGCGGCCCGGAGATCATGACCGACATGTTCGTCCGCGACATCGAACAGGGCATCGCCGACACCGGCATCCGGGCGGGAATCCTCAAGTGCGCCACCGACGCCCCCGGTGTCACCCCGGGCGTCGAGCGGGTGCTGCGCGCCGTCGCACAGGCGCACAAGCGCACCGGGGTGCCCATCTCCACGCACACCCACGCCGGAATGCGGCGCGGGCTCGAGCAGCAACGCATCTTCGAAGAAGAAGGCGTCGACCTGAGCCGGGTGGTCATCGGCCACTCCGGCGACAGCACGGACGTCGGGTACCTCGAGGAGCTCATCGCCGCCGGTTCCTACCTCGGGATGGACCGGTTCGGCATCGACGCGATCTCGCCGTTCGAGGACCGGGTCAACATCGTGGCCCAGATGTGCGAGCGGGGGCACGCCGACAAGATGGTGCTGTCCCACGACGCCAACTGCTACTTCGACGCGCTGCCGGAGGAGTTGGTGCCGGTGGCGATGCCGAACTGGCATTACCTGCACATCCACAACGACGTGATCCCCGCGCTCAAGGAGCGCGGCGTCACCGACGAGCAACTGCACACCATGCTGGTCGACAACCCGCGCCGCATCTTCGAGCGGCAGGGCGCTTATGAGTGACCCGGTCCCCCCGATCGGGACCCAGATCTCCGCGCTGGCGGAACTGGCGCCCGACGAGCCCGCGGTCACCTGTGACGGCGTCACGTTGACCCGGGCCGAACTCGACCGGTCGACGAACCGGCTGGCCCGGGCCTACGCCGAACTCGGCGTCGGGGTGGGCGACTACGTGACGATGGTGCTGCCCAACTCGGTCGAGTGGATCCAGGCCGCGGTGGCGTGCTGGAAGCTGGGCGCGGTGCCCCAGCCGCTGTCCGCCCGCCTGCCCGACGCGGAGTTGGCCGGCCTGCTGGAGTTGCGGCCACCCGCCCTGCTGGTCGGCCGCGAACACGCTGGAATCCCAAGCCTGCCAGCCGGTTTCGTTCCCGATCCGGCGTTGCCCGACGCCGCACTGCCCGAAGCGGTCTCGCCGGTGTGGAAGGCGATGGGGTCGGGCGGCAGCACCGGCCGGCCCAAGCTGATCGAATCCGGCGTCGACAGCCGGATCCCGCCCGCCGTCGGCTACCCGCTGGGCGCGCAGGAGGGCGACACCACCCTGGTGCCCATCCCCCTGTCCCACAACACCGGCTTCACCACCGCGACAATGGCTTTGATCATGCGCCACCACCTGGTGGTGATGAGCCGGTTCGACCCGCACCAGTTCCTGCGGCTGATCACCGACCACCGCGTCACGTTCCTGACGACGGTGCCGACGATCATGCAGCGGGCGCTGCCGGTCTACCACTCCGACCCGGCGTCCTACGACCTGTCGTCGCTCCGGCGGTTCTGGCACATGGGGGCGCCGTGCCCGCCGGCCGTCAAGCAGGCGTGGATCGACCTGCTGGCTCCCGAGGTCGTCTGGGAGCTGTACGGCGGCACCGAGTTACAGGCGCTCACGTTCATCTCCGGTGACCAGTGGCTGAGCCACCGCGGCTCGGTCGGCGTGGTGGTCGCCGGGGAGATGAAGGTGCTCGACGACGACGGCAACCCCTGCCCGCCGGGCGTGGTCGGCGAGATCTACATGCGCCCCGCCCCCGGCAGCGCGCCGACCTACCGCTACGTCGGCGCCACGGCGAAATCCCGCGACGGCTGGGACTCGCTGGGCGACCTGGGTTACTTCGACGAAGACGGGTTCCTCTACCTGTCGGACCGCCGGGTGGACATGTTCACCGTCGGTGGCCGCAACGTCTACCCCGCCGAGATCGAGAACGCGCTGTCGGCGCACCCGCAGGTGCTGTCCTGCCTCGTCGTCGGCGTCCCCGACGGCGATCTGGGGCAGGTGCCCTACGCCCTGGTGCACACGGCCGACGGGTCGGCGCTGGATGCCGATGACAGTGAAAGAGTTTCTGCGCGAACACCTTTCGTCGTACAAGATCCCGCGCACCGTCGAGTTCGTCGACACGCCGCTGCGCGACGACGCCGGCAAGGCGCGGCGTTCGGCGGTGCGCGACGAGATCATGGCGCGCATGCAGGCCCACTGAGGGCGGTCAGTCGAGGACCTCGATGCGACACGTCGGTCGGTGTGCGCGGGCTCAGTTTTCGCGGCGCCGCCGTCACGGCGCGATCGCGTCCGCTTCGGCGTCCACGACCTGGTCCGCCGCGACGCGCCGCTTCTCCCAGCGGCGCAGCGCTTCCCGGGCGGGCGACTCCACCAAGGCGTAGCTGACGGCGGCGATAGCCCAGCCGAAAATCAGCGTCAGCGCCAGCACCTCGGGCATCCGGCCGGTGAACGCGAAGGTGCCGAGCACCGGAAACACCATCGCCAGCGCGGCCAGGTGCCAGACGAACAGGCCGTAGGACCAGCGCCCCAGCGTCACCATGGACGGTGTCCCGAGGAGGCGGTGCGGCGTGTCCGGCCGGTCCAGCACCAGCGGCGCGACCAGGGCGAACGCGACCAACGAGCCGGCCGCGGTCTTCACACTGAACTGGGTGGCGGTGCCCGGAACCAGGCCCTCCGGGCCGGCCAGCGGCGAGGCCGCCAGCAGGTAGGCGAGCACCGCGACGGCGGCCATCACCACGCGGCGGCGCGCCAGCCGGTGCGGGAAGCCGAGCGGCGTGTGGGCCCACTCGGCCAGCAGCATGCCGGCGGCGAACCACGAGAAGAACGCCGGCGGCCAGTTCAGCGGCGTGACCCCCGGACCGGCCGCAACGGGCAGCCAGCCCCAGGCCCAGCTGAGGGCGGCCAGCGCGGCGATCGCCGGCACCCTGGCGGAGACGGGCAGGCGGCGGGCCAGCAACGCCAGGATCGGCAGCGCGAGGTAGAAGCTGACCTCCACCGACAGGCTCCACATCTGCGTCAGGCCGCCGGTCAACGTCAGTGGCACGTAGATCTGCGTGAGCGTCAGGTTGGCCAGCCAGACGGTCGGGCTGGCGTGATCCGCGTCGGGCAGCAGCGACAGGATCACCACCACCGCCACCAGGTAGGCCGGCATGATCCGCACCACCCTGGACCGCAAGTAGTGGCCGGTGCGCGGCCGCGTCCCGACGCCCCGGGCCGCCGCTGCGTGCCCGCGCCACAGCAGAAACCCCGACAGCGCGAAGAACACCGCGACGGCCAGGTCGAAGCGACCGAAGAGCCGGCCGCTGACACCGCCGGAGTGTCCCGTCTGGAAGGCGACGTGGGTGACGACCACACCCATCGCCGCGCACGCCCGCATGCCCTCCACGGCGGGCAGGAAGCTGCGCACGCCCCCCACCCGCCGGCTCTCGGTCACGATCTCAGTGTGTGCCCACGAGTGTCGTCGGGCGAATCGGGTACACCGAACAGCCGCCACCAGGTTCATCAGCGGCGACCTCACGTTCGGCTGTTAGGGTCGAAACGGGTTTGCTTCGCTCGCGGCGGCGAGTCGCCCACGAGGGACCACTAGGAGGCACGGCAGCGTGAACCGAGCAGTCATGTTGCGGTTCGCCGCATGCGGGATCATCGGACTCGGAGCCGCCCTGTTGATCGCCGCGCTGCTGCTGTCGACGTACACCAGCAGCCGGATCACCAAGATCCCGCTCGACATCGACACCACGTTGGTCAGCGACGGCACCGCGGCCCAGGCCCTGGACTCCGCGTCCCTGTCCACCGACCACGTCGTCGTCAACCAGAACGTGCCGGTGGTGTCCCAACAGCAGATCAGCGTCGAATCGCCCGCCAACGCCGACGTGGTCACGCTGCAGGTGGGCTCCTCGGTGCGGCGCACCGACAAGCAGAAGGACAGCGGCCTGCTGCTCGCGATCGTCGACACCGTCACCCTGAACCGCAAGACGGCGATGGCCGTCTCCGACGACACCCACACCGGCGGCTCGGTCCAGAAGCCGCGCTCCTTCGGCGACGATAACCCGCCCACCGCGATGCCGCTGCGGCACGACGGGCTGGCTCACCGGTTCCCGTTTCACACCGAGAAGAAGACCTACCCCTACTTCGACCCGATCGCGCAGAAGCCTTTCGACGTCAACTACGACACCCAGGAAGACGTCAACGGGTTGACCACCTACCGCTTCACGCAGAACGTCGGCTACAACGGCGACGGCAAACTGGTGGCCCCCATCCCCTACCCGTCGCTGTACGCCGGCGCCGAGGACGCGAAGTTCACCGCCTCGGCGGCGATGTGGGGGCTGCAGGGCGTCGATCCGAACGAGCAGGTCACCATGAGCCGCTACTACGCGGCGCAGCGCACGTTCTGGGTGGACCCGGTGTCGGGCACCATCGTCAAGGAGACCGAGCACGCCGACCACTACTTCGCCCGCGACCCGCTCAAGCCCGAGCTGACGCTGGCCGACTACAAGGTCACCTCCACCCAGGACACCATCGAGGCCCAGGTCAACGCCGCCCGTGACGAACGCGACCGGCTGGCGCTCTGGTCGCGGGTGCTGCCGATCACCTTCACCGCCATCGGTTTGGTCGCCCTCGTCGGTGGCGCGTTGCTGGCCTCGTTCAGCCTGCGGACCGAGAGCGCGTTGACCGACCCCGGCCTGGACCGCGGCGACGAGGAGTTTTTCGGCCGCAGCGGGCTCGAGGAACGGGTGCCCGGCGCCGAAGCCGAGACCGAGAAGCTGCCCACCCAGCGCCCCGCGCTCGGCGACGATCCGCCCCCCACCGCCTCCGGCGAACCGCCCACCGCTCCGGCTTCGGCCGAGCCGCCGGAGCCGGGATCGGAGCCGGCACCGGGGCGGGGGCCGGGGCCGCACGATCCACCCGAGCAGGACTAGCCCCGCAGCGTGCGGTGGGCCCGGCCGGGGTACGCGCTGTTCTTGGCGCTGCTGGTGGCCGGCCCGCTGCTGGCACCCGGCTACCTGTTGCTGCGCGATGCGGTGTCCACGCCGCGGTCCTACCTGTGCGACACCGCGCTGGGGTTGACGTCCCCGCCCAGGGCGACGCCGCAGGATTTCGCGGTGGCGCTGGCCTCCCAGGTGGTCGACGGCGGGATCGTGGTCAAGGCGCTACTGGTCGCGGGGCTGTGGCTCGCGGGCTGGGGTGCGGCGCGGCTGGCCGCGCTGGTGCTGCCGTGCGGCGGGGCCGCCGGCCAGTTCGTCGCGACCACGCTGGCGGTGTGGAATCCCTATGTCGCCGAACGGCTTCTGCAGGGCCACTGGAGCCTGCTGGTGGCCTACGGCTGCCTGCCCTGGGTCGCGACGGCCATGCTCTCGCTGCGGAACGGCGGTGACTGGTTCGGCGTTTTCGGGCTGGCGTTCTGGATCGCCCTGGCGGGCCTGACGCCGACCGGGTTGCTGCTGGCCGCGACGGTGGCGCTGGTGTGCGTCGCGTTCCCGGTTGAGGAGCCGGGTACGGGATGGCGGCGGTGGCGGTGCGCCACGGCGGCGCTGGGCGCCGCGCTGGTGGGCGCGCTGCCCTGGCTGACCGCCGCGGCGATGGGCTCGTCGTTGACCGGCCCCGGCCCCGACTTGGCCGGCGGGGTGGCCGCCGGGGTCGGCGCGTTCGCGCCGCGGGCGGAGCCGGGGCTGGGCACGCTGGGCAGCCTGGCGAGCCTGGGCGGCATCTGGAACGGCCAGGCCGTACCGGGTTCGCGCGCAACGCTTTTCGCGGTGTTGTCGGCCGCGGTGCTGCTGGGTGTGGTGGCCCTGGGCGTGCCGGCGGCCGCCCGCCGCCGAACGGCGCTGCCGCTGCTGGCGCTGGCGGCGGTGGCCGTGCTGGTGCCCGGTGCGCTGGCGACGGGCCCCGGCCTGCGATTGCTGAGCGCAGTGGTCGACGCCGCGCCCGGCTTCGGCGTGCTGCGCGACGGGCAGAAGTGGGTGGCGCTGGCGGTGCCGGGCTACACGCTGGCCGGCGCGGGCGCGGGGGTGACGCTGGGCCGCTGGCTGAAGCCGGCCGTCACGGCGGCGGTCTGCTGCCTGGCAGTGATCCTGGTGCTGCCGGACCTGGCCTGGGGCGTGGCCGGCCGGGTGTCGCCGGTGCACTACCCGCCCGGTTGGACGGCGGTGGCCGCGGCGATCAACGCCGATCCCCGGACGGTGGCGGTGCTGCCCGCCGGCACCATGCGGCGCTTCGGCTGGTCGGGCCGCGCGCCGGTGCTCGATCCGCTGCCCCGCTGGGTGCGCGCCGACGTGCTGAGCACCGGCGACCTGGTCATCTCCGGGGTCACGGTGCCCGGCGAGGGCGCCCACGCGCGCGCCGTACAGCAGTTGCTGCTGGCCGGGCCGGACCCGTCCGCCCTGCGCCGGGCCGGCGTCGGGTGGCTGGTGGTCGAGTCGGACAGCGCCGGCGACATGGGCGCGGCCGCCCGCACCCTGGACGCGCTGACCCCCGTCCACCGCGACCGCGACCTGGCGCTCTATCGGATCGGCGGCGACACCCCGGGAGTGTCGCCCGCCCGTCGCACCGCGACGCTGGTGGCGCACCTGGCGTGGTTGGCGATGCTGATCGTGGGCGGCGCGGGCGCGGTCGCGTGCCGGACGCTCGAGGCTAGACCACGCCGCTGACGAACTCGCCGGTTTGCGCGGCCTCCAGCACCTTCCGCATCGCGTCGGCGCTCTGCGTCCAGGAGAATTCGCCGCTTCGCGTCTGCGCCTTGGCGCCGAGCTGATCGCGCAGCACCGGATCCGACAGCAGTTCGTCCAGGCGATCCACCAACTCCGCGTGGCTGTCCACCAGGATGCCCGTGACCCCGTCGACGACCGAGTCGGACAGCCCGCCGGAGGAGCGATACCCGATGGTCGGCACCCGGTGCTGGGCCGCCTCGACCACCGCCAAGCCCCAACCTTCCTTGCGGGACGGCAGCAGTTGGACCCAAGAGCTCTGCAGCACATGGTGTTTGGTGACGTCGTCCACGTGGCCGTGGAAAGTGACCGCATCGGAGATGCCCAGCCGTTGCACGTGTTCGACGAGCTTTGGCCGCCACCAGCCGTCGCCCACGACGTCGAGGTGCACGCCCGGCATCCGACACCTGATCTCGGCGACCGCCTCCAGCGCGTCCTCGATCCGCTTGTGCGGCACCAGCCGGGACAGCACCACCACGCGCGGCGCGGCCGCGCGTGGACCCGACAGGGACTGCACCGGAGCCTCGTCGACCCCGTTGCGCACCACGGCAATTCGTTCGTTGTCCACCCCGAGCGCGACCAGGTCGCGGGCCGACGGGAGCGACACCGTCACGTACTGGTTGCGCCGGTTCAGCCACGGCGACAGCTTTGACTCGACATACCAGCCGATCCGGCCGAGCGCCGGCCCGGCGACCGGCCACTGCTCGCGGTGGCAGTGATGCACCAGCACCACCACGCGGCGGCCGTAGACGAGCCGGGCCAGGAACGGCAGGCCGTTCTGGGTGTCGACGACCACATCGGGCCGTGCCCGAAGCCCGATCCCCGCCGCCATGTGTTGCAGTGCCATCACCAGCAGCGCCCAGACGTAGACCGAGTACCGCCCGCCGGCGCGGTCGATCCGCACGCCGTCGACCACCTCACGCCGCCGCGCGCCCGGGTAGCGCGCCGTGCGCAGCGTGACCGAGACGCCTGAGGCCGCCAGTTGCGCGCCGATGCGCTGCAAATAGGCTTCGCTGCCCCCACCCTGCGGGTGCCCGGTGTCGCGCCAGCACAGCAGCAACACGGAGCGGAGGGCAGACATCACTGGTCAGCCTAGTCCGGTGCTGCCGAGCGTGACGCCGGCGTCACGTTCGGCGCCCAGCGTGACGCCGGCGTCACGCCCGGTGGGTCTGCGTAGGGTGTGGCCGGTGGCCGTCACCGACCTCTTCGCCCGCCGCGCGACGCTGGCCCGCTCGGTGCGGCTGCTGTCGTCTTTCCGCTACGAGCAGCCGGAGCCGGCCCGCTTCTACCGCGCGCTGGCGGCCGACACCGCGGCGATGGTCGGCGATCTGTGGTCGGCCGCGCACGGCGAACCGCGCGGCGGGCCGAACGCTGCTCGACGTCGGCGGCGGCCCCGGCTATTTCGCGTCGGCGTTCACCGACGCCGGCGTCCGCTACATCGGGGTCGAACCGGACCCCGGCGAGATGCACGCGGCCGGCCCCGCGGCGACCGCGGCGGCGCGGGCGGGGGGCACGTTCGTCCGTGCCTCGGGCATGGCGCTGCCGTTTGCCGACGACGCGGTGGACATCTGCCTGTCCTCCAACGTCGCCGAGCACGTGCCGCGCCCGTGGCAGCTCGGCGCGGAGATGCTGCGCGTGACCAAGCCGGGCGGGCTGGCGGTGCTGTCCTACACCGTCTGGCTCGGCCCGTTCGGCGGCCACGAGACGGGCCTGGCCCACTACCTGGGCGGCGCCCGCGCCGCCGCGCGTTACGCGCGCAAACACGGCCATCCGGCGAAAAACAACTACGGGTCGTCGTTGTTCGCGGTGTCGGCCGCGGACGGCCTGCGGTGGGCCGCGAGCACCGGCGCGCTCGTCGCGGCATTTCCCCGCTACCACCCCCGATGGGCATGGTGGCTGACGTCGGCGCCGCTGGCCCGCGAGTTCCTCGTCAGCAATCTGGTGCTGGTGCTCGCGCCCCGGTAATGAAACATGTTCTCGTTTCGCTTTCCCTTGGGTAGGGTGGCGCCATGCGCGCCGGCGACGATGCAGCGCGGAGCAATGAGGAGGAGCGGCGCAGATGACCGAGAGCAAGCCCACGGAATACGACAAACTCTTCATCGGCGGCAAGTGGACGGAGCCGTCGACCTCCGAAGTCATCGAGGTGCACTGCCCGGCCACCGGCGAGTACGTCGGCAAGACGCCGCTGGCGGCGGCCGCCGACGTCGACGCCGCGGTGGCCGCCGCGCGTGCGGCGTTCGACAGCGGCCCCTGGCCCACCACGCCGCCCAAGGAGCGCGCCGCCGTCCTGGCCAACGCGCTGAAGCTGCTGGAGGAGCGCAAGGACAAGTTCACCGCGGTCCTCGCGGCCGAGACCGGCCAGCCGCCCACCGGCATCGAAACGATGCACTGGATGAGCTCCATGGGGGCGATGAACTACTTCGCCGGCCCCGCCGCCGACGAGGTGAAGTGGCGCGAGATCCGCAACGGCGGCTACGGGCAGACCATCGTCTACCGCGAGCCGATCGGCGTGGTGGGCGCGATCGTGGCGTGGAACGTGCCGCTGTTCCTGGCGGTCAACAAGCTGGGCCCGGCGCTGCTGGCCGGCTGCACCGTGGTGCTCAAGCCGGCGGCCGAAACGCCGTTGAGCGCAAACCTTCTGGCGGAGGTCTTCGCCGAGGCCGGCCTGCCCGAGGGCGTGCTGTCGGTGGTGCCCGGCGGCATCGAGACCGGTCAGGCGCTGACCTCCAACCCGGACGTCGACCTCTTCTCCTTCACCGGCAGCTCGGCCGTCGGCAAGGAGATCGGACGGCGGGCCGCGGAGATGCTCAAGCCGTGCACCTTGGAGCTGGGCGGGAAGTCGGCGGCCATCCTCCTCGACGACGTCGACCTGGCCTCCTCGGTCCCGATGCTGGTGTTCTCCGGCATCATGAACACCGGGCAGGCCTGCGTGGCCCAGACCCGCATCCTGGCGCCGCGCTCGCGCTACGACGAAATCGTGGACGCGGTAAGCAGTTTCGTGCAGATGCTGCCAGTCGGGAAACCGGACGACCCGGCCGCGCAGATCGGGTCGCTGATCTCGGAGAAGCAGCGCGCCCGCGTCGAGGGCTACATCGCCAAGGGCATCGAGGAGGGCGCGCGGCTGGTGTGCGGCGGCGGCCGTCCCGAGGGCCTGGACAGCGGCTTCTTCGTGCAGCCGACGGTGTTCGCCGACGTCGACAACAAGATGACGATCGCCCAGGAGGAGATCTTCGGGCCGGTGCTGAGCATCATCGGATACGACAGCGAGGAAGACGCGATCAAGATCGCGAACGACTCGGCGTACGGCCTGGCCGGCAGCGTCTGGACGACGAACGTGCCACACGGCATCGAGATCGCCGAGAAGATCCGCACCGGGACCTACGCGATCAACTGGTACGCCTTCGACCCGTGCTGTCCGTTCGGCGGCTACAAGAACTCCGGCATCGGCCGGGAGAACGGGCCGGAGGGCGTCGAGCACTTCACGCAGCAGAAGAGCGTGCTGATGCCGATGGGCTACACCACCGACAGCTAACCCGAAAAGCTCGCCGGGCCCCCGGGGGTCACGCCGACTCCCGCGCTGCCGTGCCGATGGCGGCGCGCCGCGGCTTGTCGGTGTGGCCTTCGGCGTCGGTTCTCGCGTCGCTTCTCAAGATGTGCGACGCCGTACGCCGACCGCATCTGGATACGTCCAAGATTATGCAGTAGCATCATATTCGGGGTTTATCGCATTGGTGCTGATCAACCCGCCCCGGGCCCGCGATGAGTGGGGTCTGCCGTGCTCGACGGTGTTACTTAGCTCATACAAGTTGCTTACTGGATCGGTGTCTTATATGCTTCTTAGCATAATCACGGGCGCCGCATAGGCGGGGAGAGAATCATGTGGATCATCGAGCTCAATATCGGCAGCTATCGATTCACCCGCGAGATGCCAGACCTGAGGCGCCACAACTTCCGCTTCAGCCCGCGTAACAAGCACTGGTCGGCATTGCGGCACTCGCACGCTGCATGACACTCGCCACGGGAGGTGCGCCAGTGCCGGCTAACACCAGGACCAAGCGCTGCGATACGCGCACGAAGATGCTGGTCAGCGCCGCCGAGGTGATGCGCGAGCGTGGGGCCGCCGGCGTGACCATCGACGAGGTGCTGGCCCGCAGCGGCGCGCCCCGCGGCTCGGTGTACTACCACTTCCCCGAAGGGCGCAATCAGATCCTGACCGAGGCGCTGCGTTATTCGGGTGAGTCCATCACCGCGATGATCGACGACGCCGCCAGCTGGGGCGGCAGGGCGCTGCTGCGCGAATTCGTCGAATTCTGGGAGCGGACGCTGAGCGAAGGTGACTTCACCGCTGGTTGTCCGGTGGTGGCCGCCGCGATCTGCTCGGACGAGGAACTCAACCTGAGCGGCGAGGCCGGCGCCATCCTCGGCCGCTGGTGCGCCGCCCTGACCCGGGCATTCGTCAACGACGGATTCGGCGAGGACGACGCGGCGTCGCTGGCGACGACGTCGATCGCCGCCCTCGAGGGGGCGGTATTGCTGTCGCGCTCGACGCGCAGCGCAGATCCGCTCCGCCGGTCGGCGAGGAACTCGAATTTCTGATCAAGGCAAGGGAATTCGTGGTCCGCAACAAGCTCGGACAGTAGCGCACCGGGCCGGCTGCCATTCTTTGCTGATACCGCCAACTAGGGCGTCGCGAGCGCGTACGATCTGATCCCTCGGGCTATTTCGCTGCGGTCGCCTGGAGGCGCCTGTGTGGCGCAGCCGGCACAGGCGTGGGCGGCGCCGGGGGCGCGGGCGGGAACGCCGGACTTCTGTTGGAGCCGCCGGAACCGACAGGCCGAACGGGCCAGGCTTATCGCCCACAGCCGTCGGCGCGAGCCCCGTGCCCAAGGACGGGGTCAACCTGGCGAACCGGCCGGCACGCGCCGTCAGTCACTGGCCGGCAGCGGCTTGACCTCCTTGAGCTGCAGCGGGGTCACACCGACGCTCAGGCTGCCGGCGCCCGGCTTGGTCACCAGCACCTCGGCGCCGGCGTCGTCGACGTAGCGCTTGCCCATCACGCTGCCCCCGGCAAAGGCCGGGTCGAGCTCGCCTGCCCGCGGCGCACCGATCTCCACCATCGGCGCGCCCCCGCAGCGCAGGTCGTCGAGGCTCTCGGCGCTGCGGACGACGATGACCTGGGTGTCGCACACCTGGCTGGCCAGGCGGGTTCCGTTCTTGATCATGTTCTTCCTCACTAGTGCTGGGCGGGTGCGGTGCGGATGCTGTCGTCGCGAAGTTTCTCGACGATCTCGCGGCGCAACACCTTGCCGGTGGGCGTCGTCGGCAGTTCGTCGGCGAACACCACGCGGTCCGGGGTGCGCGAGCCGCGCAAGCTCTTGCGGACGTGCTCGCGCAGCTCCTCGGGATCGGGGTCGACCCCGACGGCCGGCACGACCACGGCGACGATCGCCTGGCCCCACTGCGGGTCCTCGACACCGACCACGGCGACGTCGCGCACGTGAGCGTGTTCGATGAGCACCTCTTCCAGCTCGGCCGGCGCGATGTTCTCCCCCCCGCGGATGATCGTGTCGTCGCTGCGGCCGCCGATGAACAGGTAACCGTCCTCGTCGAGCAGAGCGACGTCGCGGGTGGGGAACCAGCCCTCGTCGTCGAGCACCGATCCGATCCCGGTGTAGCGCCCCGACACCTGCTCGCCGCGCACGAACAGCTCACCGCTTTCGCCCGGGCCGCAGCATGTTTCCGTCCTCGTCGCGGATCTGCACCTCGATGCCGGGCACCGGGCGTCCGACCGAGCCCAGCCGCCTCGCGACATGCGCCTCCGACGCCGAATGCGCCTCGCGATGGTCATCGGGGCCCAGCACCGCGATGGTCGAACTGGTCTCGGTGAGGCCGTAGGCGTTGACGAAGCCCACGTGCGGCAGCAACTGCAGCGCGCGGCGCACCAGTGGCAGCCCCACCTTGGAGCCGCCGTACGCCAGGTTGCGCAGCGACGGCAGCTCGTGGCCGCCCTCCTCCAGCACGGTGACGATCCGGTCCAGCATGGTGGGCACCACCGTCGCGGTGGTCACCCGCTCGGCGTTGACCAGCCGGACCCATTCGTGCGGGTCGAAGGTGGGCAGGTAGACCATCGTGCGGCCGGCGTACAGGTTCGACAGCGCCGCCCCGACACCGGCGATGTGATACGGCGGCACGCAGATCAGCGCGGCGTCGTCGGGCTCGGCCGAGGCGAACTCCACGGTGCCCATCACGTAACTGGTCAGGTTGTTGTGCGAGAGTTCGACGGCCTTGGGTTGCGACGTGGTGCCCGACGTAAACAGCACGACCGCAACGGATTCCGGGTCGGGGAACTCCCCGGCCGGCTCGCCCGCGCGCGCGGCCGTCAGGAACTCGTCGGTGGTCATCAGCCGCGGCCGGGGCGTCGCCGAGCGCGTCGCGGTACCGCTCGTCGACGATCACCAACGGCTCGGGCAGCCGGTCGATCAGCGCCCGGATGCCGTCAGCGGAGAGCCGGTAGTTGATCGGCGTGAAGGCCACCCCGGCGCGGGCCGATGCGAAGATGAGCACCGGCAGGGTCGCTCCGCCGGTGCCGACATAGGCCACGTGCTTGGCGTTCGATGCGGCGATCACCCCGGAACCGCCGTCGGCGAGGTCGCTGAGCTGCTGCGCCGTCAGCCGAATGTCCTCGGATACCACGGCCGTGCGATCAGGGTTGCCCGACGCAGCCATCTCGAGCAGTAGCGAAACGCTCATCCTCGGTCTTCCCGACTCCCCGGCTGGTTTACAAATTCACGCAATAGTGTAACTTGTCACGTTCCAGTCCAGCGCGCCGGACGCTTCTCGGCGAACGCGATCGCGCCCTCCTTGGCGTCGTTGGACGCGAACACCGGCATCAGGATCTTGTTCTGGTCGGCGAACATGGTGTCGCGGCTCCAGCCGCGGGACTCGACGATGATCCGCTTGGTGGCGGCCACCGCGAGCGGCCCGTTGGCGGCGATCTTCTCCGCCAGCGCGACGGCCTCGTCCAGCGCGGTCCCCGGTTCGGCCAGCACGTTGACCAGGCCCAGGTCGTGCGCGCGCGCGGCGGGCAGGCTGTCGCCGGTCAGCGCCAGTTCCATGGCGATGGCGTACGGGATGCGTTCGGGCAGCCGCAACAACCCCCCGCCGCCGGCCACCAGGCCCCGCTTGACCTCCGGGATGCCGAATGCCGAATCCTTCGACGCCACGATGAGGTCGGTGGCCAGGGCCAGTTCGGTGCCGCCGGCGAGGGCGAATCCCTCCACCGCGGCGATGAGCGGCTTGTCCGGCGGGCGCTCGGTGAACCCCATGCCGCGGCCCTCGACGATGGGCAACTCGCCCCGCGCGAAGGCCTTGAGGTCCATGCCCGCGCAGAACGAGCCGCCCGCCCCGGTGATGATTCCCACCGACAGGCCCGGATCGCCGTCGAGCCGGTCCATGGCCTCGGCCAGGCCGTTGGCGACGGCGGCGTTCACCGCGTTCTTCGCCTTCGGCCGGTTGATGGTGACGATCAGGATGCGATCCCGTTGCTCGACCAACACCTCGGGCTCGGTCCGGCCGGCCTCTTCGTTCCCAGTGCTCACGGCGCTCCGCAACTCCTCACAGTCGGTGGCGGTTATCCGACCGATGGTAACGGCCGACGGAAACGGCATTCACCTCGCCCGAGATTACGATTTCCGCGCCGACGGGACACGGGCAGGTTCGCGCCGAACGTGATCTGATGGCGGAAAAATCGCCAAATTGCCGCCACCAGAACACGCTCGGCGCTCGCGATAAGCCCTCAGGCCGGCGCCATCGCCGCCTCGATGACCGTCAGATCTTCGGAAAGCCCGGCGGCCCTGCGGATTTCGACGAAGTCGGCCACCATGGCCTCGGTGACCTCGTGCGGGTCCTTGCAGGTGGCCCCGTCGCTGAGCACCGAGATGTTGAGCTGGTCGACGTAACTCCAGACGGTGATGTTGAGGCCGCTGCCGGCCGTCAACGGCCCCACCGAGTAGATCTCGGTCACCAGGGCGCCCCCCACCCGGCCGCGCTCGCGGGGACCCGGCACGTTGGAGATGTTCAGGTTCAGGATCTTGTTGTTGCCGTCCCGGCCGGACGCCCACCGGAAGAAGGCCTCGGTGGGCGCCGGGGGCATGTAGGCGGCCCATCGGCTGACCAGCTCCGGGCCCATCAGCTGGTTGCTTTCCTTGGCGGCGATCGCATTCTCGTGGCTGCACCGCACCCGCTCCAGCGCGTCGTCGGAGTCGCTCGGCAGACCCACCAGCACGCCGGTGAAGCGATTGCCGGAGATCCGTTCGGGCGAGAAGTCGAAGCTCATCGGGACCGACGCCAGCAAAGGCTCGGCCTTGCCGTCGTAGCGCAGCAGCAGGGTTCGCAGCGCGCCCGCCGACATGGCCAGGACCATGTCGTTGATCGTCGCCCCGAGGCGCTTGCCGGTCTCCTTGACGTCGGCAAGCGCGAGGGTCGCGGTGGCGAACCTGCGCTCGGGGGTGATCTTGTGGTTCATGAACGTCCGCGGCGGCTCGAAGGGCCGGGTCAGCTCCGGCGACAGCTTGCGCGAGCTGCGGCGCACCCGGCCCAGGCCCTCCGCCGTGTAGCGGATCGTGTGCGGGATCCGCCCGATGTGGCGCATGTGGTCGGCGAACGCCGAACCCACGAGCCGCCCCCTGCTCGGTGCCGGGTCGGCGACATACGGCCCGCCCTCCGGACCGGGCTGCAGGTCCATGCCGCGGGCCATCAGGTTGGCCGAGGCGACGCCGTCGGCGAGCGCGTGGTGAATCTTGCCCACCACCGCGATCCGGTTGTTCGCCAGACCCTCGACGAAGTACATCTCCCACAGCGGGCGGCTACGGTCCAGCGGGGTGCTGGCCATCCGCCCGATCGCCTCGTCCAGCTCGCGCCGGCCGCCCGGCGCGGGCAGCCGCCAGGGCCGGATGTGGTAGTCGAGGTCGACCTCGCAGTGTTCCCGCCACATCGGGTGGTGGAACTTGTAGGGGACTTCGATCAACTGATAGCAGAACGGCTCGAGCTTGTGCAGCCGGCCGGCGATGACGTGGCGGAACGCCTCGACGTCGAAGCTGAGCCGGTCGTCGTCGAGCTCGATGACGGCCACCTTGATGGTGTGCATGTGCACGTTCGGCGTCTCGCTGTAGAGCAGTACCGCATCCCACCCGCTCAGCCGCTTCACCGCTGCCCCTTACCCATAAAGGGACCATACTCAGCGGCGCGGGCTCAGATAACCTCTTTGGCCGCGATCTGCGCCTTGGTGCGATGCACCTGGTTGAGGAACAGCGACGTCGCGTGGGCCGCGGCGCCGGCCCGGTGACCGTCGATGAGGTCGAAGCCGTGCCCGGCCCCGGGCAGCTCCAGGTAGCCCACCATGGAATGCGACACCTCGCGCAGCCGCTCCACGAAGCTCTGCGCCTGGGCGACCGGGATGACGCTGTCCTTGCTGCCGTGAATGATCAAGAATGGCGGCGCGTTTCGATGCACGCGCGCCATCGGCGACGCCTGGCGGAACACCTCGGGATGGCGGTCGATGCTCCTCCTGACCACCACGCGCTCCAGGAAGTCGACGAACCGGGCCCGTTCCGGGGTGGAGCGATCCTCCCAGTCGTACCGGCCGTAGATCCCCACCACCGCATCCACCGACGTGTCGGCGCCCTCCGGCAGGTGCGGCTCGTGCGCGGGGTCGTCGGGGGTCAGCCCGGCCAGCGCGGACAGGTGGCCGCCGGCCGAACATCCCGCCACCGCAACGAAATTGCGGTCACCGCCGAACTTGTCCACGTTCGCGCGGGCCCAGGCGATGGCGGTCTTCACGTCGGTGATGTGACGCGGCCAGCGGTGCGCCGGCGCGGCGCGGTAGTCGATCGCCAGGCACACCCAACCCTGCTCGGCCAGCCGCGACATCAGCGCCGAGCCCTGTCCCCGGTACCTGCCGTGGACCCAGGCCCCGCCCGGGACGAAGACCAGCACGGGCGCGGGGTGCGCGGGCAGGTCCTTGCGGCGCCACACGTCGAGCACCTGCGCGTGGCAGTCTCCGTAGTGGACGCCGCGACGGTACAGGTAGCGGCGCTGGCGCATGGCGTCCCAGATGGGGGGCACCGACGCGGCGATGGGCCAGTCGGCGTCGAGGTCGGCGGCCGCCACGACGCCGCGCAGCGACGCCCGGGACACCTCGTGGGTGCTCTCCCGGTCCCGGCGGCTGGTGGCGCCGTCGGTCGGCTTCAACCATCCCGTCGCCATCGAGGAAACGAACGCGGGCGCGTGCCGGGCGCCCCAGGCACCCATCGCGGTCATGGTGCCCAGCGGCTCGAGGTGCTTTCCGACCACGGGCAGCGAAGCGCCCGCGGCACTCAGTGCCAGCGCATAGTCGGTGGGCCCCGCCCGCAGCAACCATTTCACCAGCGGTGGCACGCCCGTCGTCATGCGAGGAGCCTACCCCCGCATTCAGGACCGAAACGGCCGTTTTCCTCAGCGGCGTGCCCGCGCGGCGAGTTGCCGCACGCCGTAGACAAGGGCGCTCGCGGCGAACATCGCCGCGGTGAGCAGCAGCCACCGGCCCAAAAACGGCTCCTGGGTCTGCCCGGTGGCCGCCCGGTAGGTGGGCGCACCCTGTTCGACGATGCCCGGCAGGAAGATGAGCAGGGTAAGTCCGGCACCCAGCGCCGGTATCCGAATGTGGTTGCGGGCGCTGATGTCTGGCTGCCCTGCCCCCCGGCCCGGACGGGCGAACACTGCCCGGTCGGCCAGGGCGTACAACGGGAACAGCAACAGGTCATGGGCGACGACGGCGGCGGCCAGCCACACGGCGATCGACTGCCACCAGGTGCCGGAGTTCCACAGCGTGGCCGGACCGAAGGTGGCCAGCAGATAACCGAGCAGCGCGAAGCCGGCCAGCATCGTCAGCAGGTGCAGCGGGTGTGAGCCATACAATGCGGTGAATCGCCTTGCGCGGGAAGGCATCTCAGCTCGCCTCGAATTCGATGGACGCCACCCACTTGGTGTTGTGCACCCCGGGCAGCGCGGGAACGATGATGCGCGCCGGGTAGCCGTGGTCCAGCGACAGGTCGGCGTCGTTCACCCGCAGCGCCAACAGGGCGTCCGGGTCGCGAATCTGGTTGGGCGCCAACGTCGCCGACCCGAAGGCGCCGCCGGTCTGCAGCGACGTCACGCGCGCCGCGCGGGGCGCCGGAACGCCCGCGAGCCGCGCGAGGTCGGCCAGCCGCACCCCGCTCCAGGTCTGCACCGTCGACCAGCCCTCGACGCAGGCGATCGGCAGGCGGGCGCGGCGCTGCGGCAGGCCGGCCAGGCTCGCGCGGTCGAGCACCACATCGGCCGGGCCGCCGCGCAGGACGAGCCGCCAACCGCCGCCGACACTTTCGGGCGTGATGCCCGCGGCGGCCGCGGTCTTGTTGACCGGGAAATCTCCCCGCCCCCGCGGGAGTAGCAGCGCCGCGTGGCGCGCCGCGCCGCCGAGCGTCTGGCCCGCCGTCAGCACGCCGATGAACAGCGCGCCCGACCCCACCAGCGCGACGGCGCCGCGACGGCTCATCGTCGGCTCGGCCGGGTCGGCGGCCACCAGCCCGTCAGGATCGGGCGGCTGGGGGCGGGTTTCGGCGCGGCCCGTGCGCAGGACGTCGCGCAGCGGCAGCGACCGCAACCCGGTGACCATCCGCGGAATCTTGACCGCGATGTGCATCAGGAACCCCGCGATGAGGACCCAGGCCCCGAAATAGTGGCCGGTGTAGAAGCTGAAGCCGAAGATGTAGTCGTACTGGATGTTCAGCACCCCGGTGACGATCTCGAAGAGCACCCCGCCGACGAGCAGCAGCAGCGACAGCCGCTCGAGCACCTGCGCGACGGAGCGGGCCGGTGGCCACACGAACAGCCGGGGGATCACCGACCACAACTTGGCGAGCACCACCGGGATGAGCACCAGGCCCAGCCCGACGTGCAGCCCCTGGGTCAGCCGGTACAGCCACGGGGGCCGCGTCGGCCAGGCGAAGTCCGGCAGGCGCAACCAGCCGACGTCGCCCGGGATGGCCTGGCCGAACCGCGGCGCGTAGGCGATGTAGGACAGCAACCCGGTGACGATGACGATCGGCAGTCCGATCAACAGCACCAGCCCGAACACCGACGTCAGCCAGGGGCCGCGCAGCGGACTGCGAAACCGGCCCAGGCGACGCACCCCGGGCGGTGGGTGTCGGTCCAGGGCGCGCCACAGCCGGCGGGGAAAGCCATAGTCGCCCGGCACGGGTTACAAGGCTGCCAGACTCGCGATCACGCGGCTACCGATCAGGCGGATCTCGGTCAGCGTCAGGCCGACCTGCGCGGCCAGGGCGGCGGCGCTGTCCACCCCCACCGAAGCCCACCGGAACCAGGGACCGACTTCGCGGCCCGACTCCAGACGCACCCATCGCTCGCGGACGCCGATGGCCTCGGCGTCGAACTCCGCGACGCACCGGCCGCCGCGGGCCAGCAGCTCGACGGCACGCCCCAGGATCCGGCGCGGGTCGCCGCCGAGGCCGACGTTGCCGTCGACCAGCAGGACCGTGTGCCAGGAGCCCGTCCAGGGCAGCGGCTCGAACACGTCGCCCAGCAGCGCGGGCGCGCCGCCGCGGCCGGCCAGCCGGATCGCGGTCGCGGACCGGTCGATGCCGAGCGCGGGCACCCCTCGCTGGATCAGGCGCGCCACCAGCCGCCCCGGCCCGCAGCCGAGTTCGATCGTCGGCCCGCTGCACATCTGCGTGACGGCTTCGTCGAACACCTCGTCGGAGGCGTCACCAGACGAACCATCGGGACATCGCACGCCGAGCCAGCGATGGGCGGGCAGCGGCCGCAACTCGCCGTCCTGATGGCGGATCCAACACCGCTCGCCGTCCAGCGCCCGATCGTAGAGTTGCCCCAGCATTTCACGTCCCTCGCGTCGTGCCCGACCGGGCGGCCCGCATGGGCTCCGCTCCCGGGGGAACGTCGCGGCGACGGGCGGCGCCGACGCCGGCCACTACCGCGCGCGTCAGCACTTGCACCGATACCCCGATCTTCGCCCGGCTAATCCACCGCTCACCGAGGAGCACGCGGCGGAGGGCGAAACGGTTCGGTACGGACCTCACGGGCCCCCAACCCCGGGCTCTCGCCGACACGACATCGGCGATACTTGGCCGGTGTCGAACATTGGCGTTCACCCCGATCTGAGTCGCGTCGTACGCTTCACCCCCCGGCGGATGGTGAGCGCGCGGACGCTCCCGCTGATTCGGGCGGTGCAGGCACTCGGGGGCGGCCGCACGGACAAGGACGCCGAGGCGATCACGCTGGGCTCGGGGGCCGGCGTCCGGTTGTTCCGTCCCGCCGGCGTGACCGGGCCGGGGCCCGCGCTGCTGTGGATCCACGGCGGCGGCTACGTGATCGGGACCGCCGCGCAGGACGATGCGCTGTGCCGCCGGTTCAGCGCCCGTCTGGGCATCACGGTGGCCTCGGTGGAATACCGGCTGGCGCCCGAACACCCGTACCCGGCGCCGCTGGAGGACTGCTATGCGGCGTTGACCTGGCTGACCGGACTGCCCGCGGTCGATTCGCGGCGGGTGGCGATCGGAGGAGCCAGCGCCGGAGGCGGGCTGGCCGCGGCCCTTGCGCTGCTGGCCCGCGACCGCGGCGAAGTCGCGCCCGCGTTCCAGCTGCTGGTGTATCCCATGCTCGACGACCGCAGTTCGATGACGGCGCCGAAGCCGCACTATCGGCTCTGGAGCCCGCACAGCAACCACTTCGGCTGGACGGCGTACCTGGGCGACGCCGATCGCCAGGTCGCCGTGCCGGGGCGGCGCACCGACCTCGGCGGGCTGCCGCCGGCGTGGATCGGCGTGGGCACCCACGACCTGTTCCACGACGAGGACCTGGCCTACGCCGAGCGCCTGCGCGAGGCGGGGGTGCCGTGCGACGTCGAAACGGTTCCGGGCGTCTTCCACGGCTTCGACATCTGGGTGCCGAAAGCCGCTGTTTCCCGGCGATTCTTCGGCACGCAGTGTGAGGTGTTGCGGGCGGCGCTGACCACCGCCGGCTCATCGACGGTCACATCTTGAAGTAGACCAGTTCGCCGCCGATGACGGTCGCCGCGACCATGCCGGCGTCCAACTCGGCCAGCGCCGTCGCCGGCGGCTCGTTCAGCACGCACAGATCCCCCGGCTGCCCCGCCTCGACGGCCCGCACCCTGCCCGGCCGCTCCGGCCGCCCGAGGAACATCGTCAACGCCTTTCGGGGCGAGACGCATTCGCGTTTGCTCAGGACGGCGCCGCCTGGGGTGGTGCGGTACACCGCGGCCCGCATAGCCGTCCACGGGTCGCCGTGCCCGAAGGGCATGTCGGTGGACAGGGCCACCGACACCCCGGCGTCGAGCAGCGACGCGACCCGCCACAGCTCGCCGTGCTCGGCGGCGGGCACGTCTGCCAGGTACTGATCGCCGCGCTCGGCAACGAAATTCGGTTGCGTCACCACCGTGGCCCCCAGCCCGGCGAGGTCGGCCAGGGCGTCGTCGGGCACCACGGCGGCGTGCTCGATGCGGTCCAGGGGATGCCCGCCCGCCGCGCGCAGCGCCGCGATCGTGACCACCAGCTGTGCCGCGGTCACGCAGTGCACCGCGACGGGCCGGCCGGCGTCGTGGTGGGCGGCGATCCAGCCGGTGAGCTCGTCGAGGTCGAGGCGGTCCTCCTGCAGGATGACTTTGCCCGGCGACAGGAAACGCAGCCGCGGCCGAAATTCGCCCCGGCGGTGCGCCTCCGACAGGGATTCCATGTCCTCGGCGTCCAGGCCGGGCGTGGCGTCGGTGACTCCGGTGACGCCGGTCGCGGTGATCCGGCGGCCGAGCTCGGCGAGGTCGGACTCGCGGCGCTGCACCGCCTCCGACCAACCGCCCACAGCGCTGCGCAGGCGGCCGTCGGGATGTTCGGCCAGGCCGACGCGCCCGAGTGCCTCCGAGTTGAGGATCCACAGCGCACCACTGCGGTGCTGGACCCGCACCGGAACGCGGGACACCACGGCGTCGAGGGCGGACCGGTCCAGATCGCCGGCGACCGACTCGTGGTAGCCGACGGCGCGGATCCAGCCGTCGGGACCGGGGGTGGCATTCGAGAGTAGTTGCGCCAGTTCCGCTTCCGTGCTGACGCCGGGGGGACCGACGAAGAACGAATACAACGCCGACGCCGCGGAGCGCACGTGCACATGGTGGTCGTACAGGCCGGGCAGGACGGTACCACCGCCGGCGTAGAGGACGCCCTCCCCCGGCTCGGCCGCCAGGCCGGGCGAGATCGCGGCCACCTCCTCGATGCGCTCACCCACCCGGACGTCGACCACCCTGCCGTCGAGCAGGGTCCCCCGCTTTATCAGCATGCGAAGCAACGCCTTTGGGAGACCAGACCGCGCACGGCGTCATTGTCGGCACCGAGTTCCGCCGCTCGGCCGGGTGCCCGCGGCGGCCGTGGCGGCGGCGCCGGGCGGTCCGACACGGGCGCGGTAGCCGGCAGCGCGGCGTACGTCGCGGCGACGGCGGCCATCGAGACTTCGACCAGCTCGCCGCCGCCGCGACCCAGCGACTCGGCCACCGCCGCAGCGGCCTCCAGCCCGCTCAGCGGGTCGGCGATGGCGTCCGCACAGAACACCGGCCCCTCCGGACTGGTGCCGACCAGGCCGCCGGCGACCGCGGCGTCGTCACCGAATGCGGGCCTGGAATCGTCATAACCGCTGACGCGCAACCAGATTCGTCCAGCCCGCGGTGCGATGTCGGCCGGCCCGAGCTTGCGCCGCGCGAGCGCCGCGGGACGCGAGCCCTCGATCACGACGTCGGCGGACGCGAGCAAATCGCGCAGCTCGTCGGCCTGGGCGTCGAAATCGAGGCAATATGAGAGCTTTTCGCCGTTGATCCAGTCGAAAAAAGTGCGATCACCCCGACGGGTGCCGTCCGGGCGTCGCGGGCTTTCGACCTTGACGACGGTGGCCCCGGCGCGCGCCAGCAGCTGCCCGCACAGCGGACCGGCCCACATCGAAGACAGGTCGGCCACCAGCAGATCGGTCATCGGCCGGGCCGGCGCGCGGGGTCCCGCGGAGCGGATCCGCGGGGGCGCGGCCGTAGCCTCGCCCAGGCCGGCCGCCGGGATGTCGAGCAGATGCGCGCGCTCGAGGATCGCCGACACCGTGCCAGCGGCGACCCACCGCGTCAGCGTCGGCCACGGGTCCTCCGAGACGTCGTCGGCCCGCAGCAGCGCGGGCACGGCGGCGACGTCGTCGGGCCGGGACAGCGTGATCGCACACCAGCCGTCGCGAGCGGCGAGCAACCGCGTCGCGCCGCCGGCCGACACCCGGCCCCGCCGGGTCAGCCCCAGTAGGGCCGCGCGGCCGGTGAGCAGGGCCGCCGCGTCGACGCCTGCGGCGATGCTTGTGCCGACCGCGGCGGCGAGCCCCGCGGCGCGCGCCAGCACGTTCGCGCGCGAGAAGTCGGGGGCGCCGTCGGGCAGGCCGGTCAGGTAGGCGAGGCCGCTGTTGCCCCACCCGTCGACCAAGTGGGCCGGTATCGAAGTCATCCCAACATCGTGCCCGCAGCCTCGGCGCCCGTCACCGTCTTATCCGCCGATATGTTTTAGGGGGTTATCGAAACTAGTGGTATCTTTTTCCACGAAAACGCTCCGGTTAAGTATTTTAACGGTTCAGAATCTTAACGAGCTTGCTTCACCTTTCCCCCTGCCGAGGCATCGGAGGCATACGCACAACGGGGGCCATGTTCACGACTCAGTCGTGACCTAGACAACAGGGGACCCGTATGTCGTACCTGGTCGCAGCGCCGGAAGCCTTGGCCACCGCGGCCTCGAACCTGGCCGGTCTGGGCGCGACCCTCGAATCGGCCGCCTACGGCGCGGCACCGTCCACCACCAGCCTGCTCGCCGCTGCCCAAGACGAGGTCTCCACCGCGATCGCGAGCCTCTTCGGTGCCCACGGCCAGCAATTCCAGGCGCTGAGCGCGCAAGCTGCGACCTTCCACAACCAATTCGTGCAGACCCTCACCGCCAGTGCCGACTCCTACAACCTGACTGAGGCGGCCAGCACCGTACCCCTGCAAAGCACCCAGCAAGACCTGCTGAGTCTGATCAACACGCCGACCCAGATGCTCCTGGGCCGTCCCCTGATCGGCAACGGCGCCAACGGCGCGGCGGGCACCGGCCAGGCGGGCGGCGCCGGCGGTCTGCTGTACGGCAACGGCGGCGACGGCGGCTCGGGCGGGGCCGGCCAGACCGGTGGCGCCGGGGGATCGGCCGGGCTGATCGGCAACGGCGGCTACGGCGGCACCGGGGGCACCGGCGGCGCCGCCGGGGGCGCCGGCGGCAACGGCGGCCTGCTCTACGGCAACGCCGGGGCGGGCGGGGCGGGCGGCATCGGAGGTACCGGAACAGGGGGCGTCGGCGGCGCCGGCGGCCGCGCTTTCCTCATCGGGAACGGCGGATACGGCGGCGCCGGCGGGTCGGGCGTCACCGGCGGCACCGGCGGCCACGGCGGCATCGCCGGGCAGCTCTACGGCAACGGCGGGTTCGGCGGCGCCGGCGGCACCGGCAGCGACGGCCCCGGCGGTACCGGCGGCGCGGGCGGCAACGCCTACCTGCTCGGCAACGCCGGCGCGGGCGGCGCCGGCGGCGACGCCACCGGCGGTACCGGGGCGGGCGGCGCCGGCGGACTCGGGGGCAATGGCGTCCTGCTCAACGGCGGCACCGGCGGGACCGGCGGCAGCGGCGTGGTCGGGGCCGGAGGCGCGGGCGGGTCCGGCGGCACCTCGCTGCTCCTGGGCCACGGCGGGTCGGGCGGCACCGGCGGCAGCAGTGTCAACGCCGACGGCGGCGCCGGCGGAACCGGCGCCACCGGCGGGTTGTTGTTCGGCAGCGGCGGTCACGGCGGCGGCGGCGGCGCCAGCACCGGTAGCGGCGGCGGCCTGGGCGGGGCGGGCGGAACCGGTGGCAGATCTTGGCTGCTGGGCCACGGCGGGGCAGGCGGTGCCGGTGGTGCCAGTGCAAGCTCCGACGCCGGCCAGGGCGGCGCCGGCGGCAGCGGTGGCGGCTTAATCGGTAGCGGCGGGCATGGCGGAGCCGGCGGCAACAGCACGTCCGTCAGCGGATCCGGCGGCAGCGGCGGTGCGGGCGCAAACGCCGGCCTGATCGGCAGAGGCGGGTACGGCGGTTCCGGCGGGAGCTCCGCCGCCGGCGGTACTGGCGGTAACGGCGGTGCCGGCGGCAATGGCGGCGTGCTATTCGGCGACGGCGGCGACGGCGGGTTCGGCGGCGACGGTACCGGCGCCAATGCCGGCAATGGCGGCTTTGGCGGCAACGCCATCTTCTTCGGGTCCGGCGGCGACGGCGGCAACGGCCTCATCGGCGGCGCGGCCGGCCATGCCGGCCTGCTGGCCGGCAACGGCGGCGATGGCGGAACCGGGCGTCCCGGGGCGAACGGCGGCTTCTTCTACGGCAACGGAGGCTCCGGTGGCGACGGCGGAACCGGCATGCCAACCCCGGGCGGCGACGGCGGCAAGGCGTGGTTGATCGGCGAGGGCGGCAATGGCGGTGCCGGCAGCCCCGGCGTCGCGAACGGGAATGGCTTCAACGGCGGTAGCGGCGCAAACGGCGGCTTGCTGTTCGGCGGCGGCGGTGACGGTGGCGCGGGCGGCGCCGGCGGTGCCGGCAACGCCCTCGGGGGCGGGGGCGTCGGCGGCGCGGGCGGCAAGGGCGGCGCGGCGGCGGGGCTGGTCGGCCTCGGTAGCGGCGGCGCGGGCGGTGCTGGCGGGGCCGGCGGCGCCGCCGGGACTGGCGGACCGGGCGGGGCCGGCGGCCAAGGCGGCGGCGCGGGTGCCAGCGGCCTCCTGATCGGTGACGGCGGTTACGGCGGAGCCGGCGGCAACGGCGGTGCGGGCACAAGCAGCGAGGCCGGCGGGGCCGGCGGCGATGGCGGCAATGGCGCCTCCGCCTCGCTGTTCGGCTTCGGCGGCCAGGGCGGCGCAGGCGGCTACGGCGGCGCCGGGAACTCCGCGGGTACCGGCGGGCACGGCGGCGGTGGGGGTAGCGGCGGCCTGATCTACGGCAACGGCGCCGCCGGCGGTGCCGGCGGGGGCGGCGGCACCGGCGAGAGCGGACCCGGCGGCGACGGCGGCGACGGCGGTGGCGGCGGCAGCGGCCGGTTCATCGGCAACGGCGGCAACGGCGGCAACGGTGGCGCAGGTGGAACCGGCAGCCCGGATGGCAGCGGCGGGAACGGTGGGCCTGGCGGCAATGCCGGCCCGTTCGGCCACAGCGGATCGGCGGGGACGAATGGCTGACGGGACTGCGGCCTGCGTGAGCCCGGGACTTAGCTGCCTAGCGCTGCGATTTTTGCCTGCGGTTGGTGAAGTGAAATTCCCGAAACTTACAGCATGTTCTCTGAATTATTATCAATCAATGAGTATTTTCTGAGCGGATTTAATCCACTGTTGTACCGCCAACAGGCCAGCAGCATGACGAGGAACATAATCCGCGGCCTGTACGTGACCAAAAGTAGGGGACCCTATGTCGTATCTGGTTGCAGCGCCGGACGCGCTGACCACCGCGGCGTCCGACCTGGCTGGCCTGGGCGTCGCTCTCGAGTCGGCCACCGCCGCCGCGGCACCGTCGACCACGAATTTGGTTACCGCCGCCCAGGACGAGGTCTCCACCGCCATCGCGGCCCTGTTCGGCACGCAGGCCCAGGAATTTCACGCGTTGACTGCCCGAGCGGCGTCCTTCCACAACCAATTCGTGCAGACCCTCACCGCGGGTGCGAACTCCTACAGCCTCACCGAGGCCGCCAGCGCCGCCCCCCTGCAAAACCTTGGACAAGACCTGCTCGGGGTGATCAACGCCCCGACTGAGTATCTGCTGGATCGCCCCCTGATCGGCAACGGCACCAACGGCGCGGCGGGTACCGGCCAGGCCGGCGGCGCCGGCGGTCTGCTGGTCGGTAACGGCGGTAACGGCGGGTCCGGTGCTACCGGCCAGGCCGGCGGCGCCGGCGGCTCGGCCGGACTTATCGGCAGCGGCGGATACGGCGGCGCGGGCGGTAGCTCCGCCATCGGCAACGCGGGCACCGGCGGCGCGGGCGGCAACGGCGGATTGTTGTTCGGCAACGGCGGATTCGGCGGCACCGGCGGCACCACCACCGGCGGCACCGGGGCTGGCGGGGCAGGCGGCACCGGCGGCCACGCCTGGCTTCTCGGTGCCGGCGGCGCGGGCGGCGCCGGCGGCACCGGCTTCGCAGGGGCGGGCGGCACCGGCGGCAACGGCGGCAGCGGTGGATACCTCTACGGCAATGGCGCAGCCGGTGGCACCGGCGGCGCCAACCTCGGCGGCAACGGCGTCGGTGGCGCCGGCGGGGCCGGCGGTCGTGCCTGGCTCATCGGCAACGCCGGCGCGGGCGGGGCTGGCGGGGAAAGCGCAGTCAGCATCGGAGGTGTCGGCGGGGCCGGCGGTCATGGCGGCCTCCTGTTCGGCGCCGGCGGCGCGGGCGGGTCCGGCGGCGTCGGCGCGGACGGCGGCACCGGCGGGTCCGGCGGCGCCTCAGGCTTCCTCTCCGGCAGCGCCGGCGGCGCCGCTGGGGCCGGCGGACTTGGCAGCGACGGCTACGGCGGCGCGGGCGGAGCCGGCGGTTCCGGCGGGTTGTTCGGCGCGGGCGGGGCCGGCGGCACCGGCGCGACCGGTGACGCGGGCGCCGGCGGGGCCGGCGGTCGCGGCGGCGCCGGCGGCATCCTGTTCGGCGCCGGGGGTGCCGGCGGCAACGGCGGCACTTCGACGACGGGCACCGGAGGCTCCGGCGGCACCGGCGGCAGCGCCGGGTTCCTGTACGGCGCCGGCGGCGTCGGCGGCAACGGCGGCGGCGGCGGCACCGGCACCACCGGCCTCGCCGGCGGGCAGGGTGTGTCCGGCGTGGACCTGTACGGCAACGGCATAGGCGCCGGCGGCAATGGCGGGTCCGGCGGGTCCGGCGGCACCGGCGGGTCCGGCGGCGCCGGCGGCCGGGGCGGCCTGCTGTTCAGCAACGGCGGCAATGGCGGCAACGCCGGGCTCGGCGGCGTCGGCGGCACCGGTGGTGTCGGCGGTAACGGTGCCGCCGGCGCGGCCGGCGTGAACAACGGCGCCGGCGGCAACGGCGGGGCCGGTGGGACCGGCGGCATTGCCGGCACCAGCGGCCACGGCGGCGCCGGTGGCTCGGGCGGCCTCTTCGGCCACACGGGCACTGACGGCATCGGCCGGGGCTCCAGCGCGGCCGGTAACGGCGGTAATGGTGGGGTCGGCGGGAATGGTGCGGTGGGTGCCAACGGCAGCAACGGGCTCGACGGGACTCATCCTAATGGGACTGCGGGCCTGGCCGGCGGTAACGGCGGCCAGGGTGGTGCCGGGGGTGCGGCTGGCGGTGCGGGCGGGACGGGCGGCGCCGGCGGTAATGGTGGCATCGGCGGCAACGGCGGCACCGGCGGGTCGGGGATCGACGGGTCTAACGGGGCGGCCACCACCGGTCAAGGTGGGGACGGCACCCGCGGCGGCAACGCCGGTAACGGCGGTTCGGGCGGTATTGGTGGGGCCGGCGGCGCGGCCGGTGCGGGTAATGGTGGTGCCGCGGGCACCCAGGGTGTCGGCGGGGCCGGCGGCAACGGCGGCAACGCCGGGACCGCCGGTAACGGTGGGACCGGCGCGGCCGGCGCCAGCGGTGTGGGCAGCGGGGCCAACGGCTATAACGGCGGTAACGGCGGCTCGGGTGGGGCCGGCGGGATCGGCGGCAACGGCGGCACCGGCGGCCTGGGCAACGGTGGTCAAGCCGCCACCGGCACCGGGGGTAATGGCAGCACCGGCGGCAACGGTGGGGCGGCCGGGTCTGGGGGGGCCGGAGTCAGCGGCGCCACCGGGGTGGCCGACCAGAACCAGTACAACACCGGGGTCGGTGGTGGGCAGGCCGGCGGCAACGGCGGCACCGGCGGGGTCGGCGGGTACGGCGGCAACGGCGGCACCGGCGGCACTGGGTCCAACGGGCATGGCCTCAACGGCACCGGCGGGAACGGCGGCTCGGGCGGTAATTCCGGGACGGCGGGCAATGGTGGGGCCGGCGCGACCGCCGACAGCCGCCACCAACCCCAACGGTGGGGCCGGCGGCCGTGGTGGTGACGCGGGCCTGGCCGGTAACGGCGGCACCGGGGGCCTCGGGGCCGGCGGCGCGGCCAACGGCGCCACCGGCGGGACCGGGGTGGGCGCCAACGGCGGTAACGGCGGGTCCGGCGGCAACGGGATCTCCGGGGCGGCCGGCAAGGACGGGGTCAACGCGGCCAACCCCGATGGCGCCGCGGGCCTGGCCGGCGGTAACGGCGGCACCGGCGGGGCCGGCGGTGCGGCCAGCGGTGCCGGCTACACCGGCGGCGCCGGCGGTAACGGCGGCATCGGCGGCAACGGCGGCACCGGCGGGTCGGGGATCGACGGGTCTAACGGGGCGGCCACCACCGGTCAAGGTGGGGACGGCACCCGCGGCGGCAACGCCGGTAACGGCGGTTCGGGCGGTATTGGTGGGGCCGGCGGGGCGGCCGGTGCGGGTAATGGTGGTGCCGCGGGCACCCAGGGTGTCGGCGGGGCCGGCGGCAACGGCGGCAACGCCGGGACCGCCGGTAACGGTGGGACCGGCGCGGCCGGCGCCAGCGGTGTGGGCAGCGGGGCCAACGGCTATAACGGCGGTAACGGCGGCTCGGGTGGGGCCGGCGGGATCGGCGGCAACGGCGGCACCGGCGGCCTGGGCAACGGTGGTCAAGCCGCCACCGGCACCGGGGGTAATGGCAGCACCGGCGGCAACGGTGGGGCGGCCGGGTCTGGGGGGGCCGGAGTCAGCGGCGCCACCGGGGTGGCCGACCAGAACCAGTACAACACCGGGGTCGGTGGTGGGCAGGCCGGCGGCAACGGCGGCACCGGCGGGGTCGGCGGGTACGGCGGCAACGGCGGCACCGGCGGCACCGGGTCCAACGGGCATGGCCTCAACGGCACCGGCGGGAACGGCGGCTCGGGCGGTAATTCCGGGACGGCGGGCAATGGTGGGGCCGGCGCGACCGCCGACGCCGCCACCAACCCCAACGGTGGGGCCGGCGGCCGTGGTGGTGACGCGGGCCTGGCCGGTAACGGCGGCACCGGGGGCCTCGGGGCCGGCGGCGCGGCCAACGGCGCCACCGGCGGGACCGGGGTGGGCGCCAACGGCGGTAACGGCGGGTCCGGCGGCAACGGGATCTCCGGGGCGGCCGGCAAGGACGGGGTCAACGCGGCCAACCCCGATGGCGCCGCGGGCCTGGCCGGCGGCAACGGCGGCACCGGCGGGGCCGGGGGTGCGGCCAGCGGTGCCGGCTACACCGGCGGCGCCGGCGGGAACGGCGGCATCGGCGGCAACGGCGGCACCGGCGGGTCGGGGATCGACGGGTCTAACGGGGCGGCCACCACCGGTCAAGGTGGGGACGGCACCCGCGGCGGCAACGCCGGTAACGGCGGTTCGGGCGGTATTGGTGGGGCCGGCGGGGCGGCCGGTGCGGGTAATGGTGGTGCCGCGGGCACCCAGGGTGTCGGCGGGGCCGGCGGCAACGGCGGCAACGCCGGGACCGCCGGTAACGGTGGGACCGGCGCGGCCGGCGCCAGCGGTGTCAGCGGCAGCGGGGCCAACGGCTATAACGGCGGTAACGGCGGCTCGGGTGGGGCCGGCGGGATCGGCGGCAACGGCGGCACCGGCGGCCTGGGCAACGGTGGTCAAGCCGCCACCGGCACCGGGGGTAATGGCAGCACCGGCGGCAACGGTGGGGCGGCCGGGTCTGGTGGGGCCGGAGTCAGCGGCGCCACCGGGGTGGCCGACCAGAACCAGTACAACACCGGGGTCGGTGGTGGGCAGGCCGGCGGGAACGGCGGCACCGGCGGGGTCGGCGGGTACGGCGGCAACGGCGGCACCGGCGGCACTGGGTCCAACGGGCATGGCCTCAACGGCACCGGCGGGAACGGCGGCTCGGGCGGTAATTCCGGGACGGCGGGCAATGGTGGGGCCGGCGCGACCGCCGACGCCGCCACCAACCCCAACGGTGGGGCCGGCGGCCGTGGTGGTGACGCGGGCCTGGCCGGTAACGGCGGCACCGGGGGCCTCGGGGCCGGCGGCGCGGCCAACGGCGCCACCGGCGGGACCGGGGTGGGCGCCAACGGCGGTAACGGCGGGTCCGGCGGCAACGGGATCTCCGGGGCGGCCGGCAAGGACGGGGTCAACGCGGCCAACCCTGATGGCGCCGCGGGCCTGGCCGGCGGCAACGGCGGCACCGGCGGGGCCGGGGGTGCGGCCAGCGGTGCCGGCTACACCGGCGGCGCCGGCGGGAACGGCGGCATCGGCGGCAACGGCGGCACCGGCGGCTCGGGGATCGACGGGTCTAACGGGGCGGCCACCACCGGTCAAGGCGGGGACGGCACCCGCGGCGGCAACGCCGGTAACGGCGGTTCGGGCGGTATTGGTGGGGCCGGCGGGGCGGCCGGTGCGGGTAATGGTGGTGCCGCGGGCACCCAGGGTGTCGGCGGGGCCGGCGGCAACGGCGGCAACGCCGGGACCGCCGGTAACGGTGGGACCGGCGCGGCCGGCCACGACGGCGTCAGCGGCATCAACAACGGCAACGGCTATAACGGCGGTAACGGCGGCTCGGGTGGGGCCGGCGGGATCGGCGGCAACGGCGGCACCGGCGGCCTGGGCAACGGTGGTCAAGCCGCCACCGGCACCGGCGGTAATGGCAGCACCGGCGGCAACGGTGGGGCGGCCGGGTCTGGGGGGGCCGGAGTCAGCGGCGCCACCGGGGTGGCCGACCAGAACCAGTACAACACCGGGGTCGGTGGTGGGCAGGCCGGCGGCAACGGCGGCACCGGCGGGGTCGGCGGGTACGGCGGCAACGGCGGCACCGGCGGCACTGGGTCCAACGGGCATGGCCTCAACGGCACCGGCGGGAACGGCGGCTCGGGCGGTAATTCCGGGACGGCGGGCAATGGTGGGGCCGGCGCCACCGCCGACGCCGCCACCAACCCCAACGGTGGGGCCGGCGGCCGTGGTGGTGACGCGGGCCTGGCCGGTAACGGCGGCACCGGGGGCCTCGGGGCCGGCGGCGCGGCCAACGGCGCCACCGGCGGGACCGGGGTGGGCGCCAACGGCGGTAACGGCGGGTCCGGCGGCAACGGGATCTCCGGGGCGGCCGGCAAGGACGGGGTCAACGCGGCCAACCCTGATGGCGCCACGGGCCTGGCCGGCGGGAACGGCGGCACCGGCGGGGCCGGCGGTGCGGCCAGCGGTGCCGGCTACACCGGCGGCGCCGGCGGTAATGGTGGCATCGGCGGCAACGGCGGCACCGGCGGCTCGGGGATCGACGGGTCTAACGGGGCGGCCACCACCGGTCAAGGCGGGGACGGCACCCGCGGCGGCAACGCCGGTAACGGCGGCACCGGCGGGACCGGCGGGGCCGGCGGCGCGGCCGGCGCGGGCAATGGCGGCGCTACGGGCACCAAGGGTGTCGGCGGGGCCGGCGGCAACGGCGGCAACGCCGGGACCGCCGGCAACGGTGGGACCGGCGCGGCCGGCCACGACGGCGTCAGCGGCATCAACAACGGCAACGGCTATAACGGCGGTAACGGCGGCTCGGGTGGGGCCGGCGGGATCGGCGGCAACGGCGGCACCGGCGGTACCGGGTCCTCCACCGGCGCCACCGGCACCGGGGGCAATGGCAGCACCGGCGGCAACGGCGGCTCGGCCGGGTCTGGGGGGGCCGGCATCACCGGCGCCAACGGGGTGGCCGACCAGAACCAGTACAACACCGGGGTCGGTGGTGGGCAGGCCGGCGGCAACGGCGGCACCGGCGGCCTCGGCGGCTACGGCGGTAACGGCGGCACCGGCGGCACCGGGTCGGTCCACGGCACCAACGGCACCGGCGGGAACGGCGGCTCGGGCGGTAATTCCGGGACGGCGGGCAATGGTGGGGCCGGCGCCAACGCCGACGCCGCCACCAACCCCAACGGCGGGGCCGGCGGCAAGGGTGGCAACGCGGGCCTGGCCGGTAACGGCGGCACCGGGGGCCTCGGGGCCGGCGGCGCGGCCAACGGCACCACCGGCGCTAAAGGTGCTGGCGCCAACGGCGGCACTGGCGGCACCGGCGGCAACGGGCTATCCGGGGCGGCCGGCACCAACGGCGTCAACGCGGCCAACCCCGACGGCACCAGCGGGCCTGGCCGGCGGCAACGGCGGCACCGGTGGGGCCGGCGGTGCGGCCAGCGGTGCCGGCTACACCGGCGGCACCGGCGGCAACGGCGGCATCGGCGGCAACGGCGGCACCGGCGGCTCGGGCATCGACGGCACTAACGGGGCGGCCACCACCGGTCAAGGCGGGGACGGCACCCGCGGCGGCAACGCCGGCAACGGCGGCACCGGCGGGGCCGGCGGGACCGGCGGCGCGGCCGGCGCGGGCAATGGCGGCAATAACGGGACCAAGGGTGTCGGCGGGGCCGGCGGCAACGGCGGCAACGCCGGGACCGCCGGCAAAGGTGGGACCGGCGCGGCCGGCCACGACGGCGTCAGCGGCATCAACAACGGCAACGGCTATAACGGCGGTAACGGCGGCTCGGGTGGGGCCGGCGGGATCGGCGGCAACGGCGGCACCGGCGGTACCGGGTCCTCCACCGGCGCCACCGGCACCGGCGGCAACGGCAGCACCGGCGGCAACGGCGGCTCGGCCGGGTCTGGGGGGGCCGGCATCACCGGCGCGAACGGGGTGGCCGACCAGAACCTGTACAGCACCGGTGTCGGTGGTGGGCAGGCCGGCGGCAACGGCGGCACCGGCGGCCTGGGCGGGTACGGCGGTAACGGCGGCACCGGCGGCACCGGGTCGGTCCACGGCACCAACGGCACCGGCGGTAACGGCGGCCCCGGCGGTAACGCCGGCACCCCGGGCAATGGTGGGGCCGGCGCGACCGGCACCACCACCAACCCCAACGGCGGGGCCGGCGGTCACGGCGGTAACGCGGGGACCGCGGGCAACGGCGGCACCGGCGGCCTGAACGCCGTGGGCGGCGGCCACGGCACCAACGGAGGGACCGGCGCCAGCATCACCGGCCCGGCCGGCAACGGCGGCAACGGCGGCAACGGGTTCACCCCAACAGCGCCGGGCGCCAGCGGCGGTACCGGCGGGGCCGGCGGCGACGGCGGCTCGATCGGCAACGGCGGCAACGGCGGCAATGGCGGTAGCGGTGTTGCCGGTACCAACGGGACCAATACAGGCAACCCGGGTGTCAGCGGCAGCAACGGCGCCACCGGCGGGTCCGGCGGTAGCGGCGGGGCCGGTGGCAAAGGCGGTGTGATCTCCGGCAACGGCGGGGCCGGCGGCAACGGCGGCAACGGTGCCAACGGCGGCACCGGCGGGGCCGGCGTGAACGGCGGCAACGGCGAATCCGGCGTCGACGACTACGGCAACGGGATCGGGGCCGGCGGCAACGGCGGCAATGGCGGCACGGGCGGCGCCGGCGGCGCAGGCGGTGACGGCGGCGTCGGCGGCCAGGCCCCGCACGGCACCCCGGGCGCCCAAGGCAACGGTGGCAACGGTGGCACCGGCGGCAACGCCGGAACACCGGGCAACGGCGGGAACGGCGCGGCCGGCGTGGCCGGCATCAACAACGGCGCCGGCGGCAACGGCGGCACCGGCGGCAACCCCGGAACGGCCGGTTCAGGGGCGTCCGGCGGCAACGGTCACACGAACGGCACCGACGGCACGGACGGCGCTCTGCCCACCACCCCGGCGGGTAACGGCGGCAACGGCGGTGTCGGCGCCAACGCCACCACCCCCGGCGCCAATGGCGGTCAAGGCGGGAGAGGCGGCGACGGCGGCACCTACGGCAGCGGCGGCAACGGCGGCTCCGGCGGCACAGGCGCGACCGGGAACAACGGCGTCGGCGGGTCGGCTACGAGCGTCAACGGCGGCGCGGGCCAGCAGGGTGGCAACGGCGGCACCGGCGGCGCAGGCGGCAGTGGCGGCGCGATGCTGGGTGACGGCGGCACCGGCGGGGGCGGTGGCGCCGGCGGTCAGGGCGGCAATGGCGGCAACGGCGCGGTCGGCTCTGACGGGAACGGTGCTGGCGCCAACGGCAGCACCGGCGGCAGCGGCGGAGCAGCCGGCAACGGCGGCGCCGGTGGCGCGGGCGGGGCCGGCGGCACCGCCAGCATCCACGGCTTCGTGGGCAACCAAGGGGCGGGCGGGGCCGGCGGCAACGGTGGCACCGGCGGCAGCGGCGCCTCCGGCGGAAACGGCCAGAACGGCGCCAACGGCATCACGAACGTCGACGCCTACGGCAACGGATACGGCGGCGGCCAGAACGGCGGCGACGGCGGCAACGGCGGGATCGGCGGAAAGGGTGGCAACGGCGGCACCGGGGGCGTCGGCAGCACCACGGGCGCCGGCGGCGCGGCCGGCGACGGCGGCAACGGCGGCAACGGCGGACTGGACGGCAACGGCGGCAACGGCGCCAACGGCACCAGCGCCCATCCCCAGGGCGGCAACGGCGGCAGCGGCGGCAACCCCGGCACCGGCGCCAGCGGCGGCAGTGGCGGAACGCCCGGCACCGGAGGCGCCGGCACCCCCACCAATAACGGCAACAACGGCGCCCCGGGAACCACCCCCTCCGGCATCAGCGGAAACGGCGGCAATGGCGGCAACGGCTACAACGCCACCGCACCCGGCCAGCCCGGCGGCAACGGCGGCGCCGGCGGCGACGGCGGCATCAACGGCAACGGCGGCGTCGGCGGCAACGGTGGCAACGGTGCAACCGGCGCTAACGGAACCACGGGGACTCCGAACGGCACCAACGGCGGCACCGGCGGATACGGCGGCAACGGCGGCACCGGCGGCATGAGCGGCACGCAAAACGGTTACGGCGGTGCGGGCGGCAACGCCGGTAACGGCGCGGCAGGCGGCAACGGCGGCGACGGCGCGGCAGGCGGCAACGCCGGCAACGGCGGCAATGGCGGCACCGGCGGGGCCGGCGGCCAGGGCGGCGACGGCTTCCTGCGCGGCGGCGACGGCGGCGACGGCGGCAACCCCGGTCAAGGCGGCATCGCGGGCACACCCGGCGCCGGCGGCCAGAACGGCACGAACGGCACCACACCCACCACTCCGACCGGAAACGGCGGCAGCGGCGGCAACGCCTTCGGCATTCCCGGCATGAACCAGCCTGGCTACGACGGCGGCAACGCCGGCAACGCCGGCCAGTACGGCAACGGCGGCAACGGCGGCAACGGCTCAACCGGCGGCATCGGGACCACCGGAACGACGGGCGCCAACTACTACGGCACCGGCGGCGTAGGCGGTCAGGGCGCCATCGGCGGACACGGCGGCAACGGCGGTGACGGCGGCACGATCGCCGGCAACGCCGGCAGCGGTGGCACCGGCGGCCAGGGTGGCACCGGCGGCACTGGCGGCACCGGCGGGGCCGGCGACCCGAGCTTCAACCCCGCCAACGGCGCAGGCAACGGCGGCACCGGCGGCAATGGCGGGCCCGGCGGTACTGGTGGCCCCGGCGGCAACGCCGGCCACGTCTACAACGGCAACGTGGGCACCAATGGCAACGGTGGCACGGGCGGCATCACCGGCCTGGGTGGCAACGGCGGCAACGGCGCGGCCGGCAACGGCGCCCACCCCACCGGCGGTAACGGCGGCACGGGCGGCAACCCGGGCACCACCGTCGGCGTCGGCGGTAACCCCGGCACCACTGTCGGCGCCAACCCAGGCCTGCAGGGCAACAGCGGATCGGTGAATACCAGCACCGCCGGCGGGGCCGGCGGGACAGGCGGTGCGGGCGAGAACGGCACCGCCACCAACCCGAACGGCGGCACCGGCGGTGTCGGCGGCAACGCCGGGTTGTACGGCAACGGCGGCAACGGCGGGGTTGGCGGCACTGGCCTCGCCGGCACCGACGGTAGCAACGCGACCACCGCTGGCGGCAGCGGCACCTCCGGCACCGCCGGCGGCTCCGGCGGCCAGGGCGGGGCCGGCGGCGTCGGCGGCACGATCGCCGGCAACGGCGGCGACGGCGGGGCTGGCGGCACCGGCGCGGCCGGCGGCAACGGCGGCAACGGCTACGCCGGCCACTCAGGCGTGCAGGGCGTCGACTACGGCAACGGACCCGGCAACGGCCAAAACGGCGGCAACGGCGGTACCGGCGCGGCCGGCGGCGCAGGCGGCGCAGGCGGGGCCGCCGGCACAGCCCCGCACGGCAGTTCGGGCACAGTCGGCGTGGGCGGCAACGGCGGCACCGGCGGCAACGCCGGCACGCCCGGCAACGGCGGCGCCGGCGCCGAAGGCACCACCGCCAAACCCAACGGCGGAGCCGGCGGCACCGGCGGCAACCCCGGCAACACGGGCGCGGGCGGTGCCGCGGGCTCGCCCGGCGGCCAGGCCGGCGCCAACGGCACCCCGGTAACCGGCCCCGCCGGCAACGGCGGCCAGGGCGGCAACGGTTACAACCCGATGGCCCCGGGCGCCACCGGCGGCAACGGCGGCACCGGCGGCAACGGCGGATCGATCGGCAACGGCGGCGCTGGCGGCAACGGCGGCAACGGTGTCAGCAACATGTCCGGCGCCAACGCGACCGGCGCAGGAAACAGCGGCGCCGACGGGCGCAATGGCGGGGCCGGCGGCACCGGCGGCAACGGCGGGGCCGGCGGCTCGACCTCTGGCAACGGCGGCACCGGCGGCAGCGGCGGCAACGGCGGCACCGGCGGCAACGGCGGCAACGGCGTGAGCGGCGGCAACGGCGTATCCAACGTCGACCAATACGGCACCGGCGTCGGCTCCGGCCAGAACGGCGGCAACGGCGGAGCCGGCGGCAACGGCGGGTCCGGCGGCACCGGCGGCAACGGCGGGGCCTCCCCGCACGGCACGGTGGGCACCAACGGCAACGGCGGCACCGGCGGCACCGGCGGCACGGCCGGCACAGCGGGCAACGGCGGCAACGGTGCGAACGGCACCTTGACCAACCCCAACGGCGGCACCGGCGGCAACGGCGGCACCATGATTGAAGGCAACGGCGGCACCGGCGGCAGCGCCGGCACCGGCGGCTCCGGCGGCAACAACGGCACCACCGGCGCCAACGGCACCGCGCCTGCCACCCCGACCGGCAACGGCGGCACCGGCGGCAGCGGCTACAGCTACAGCAACACCGGCACCGGAACCGCGGGTGGCAACGGCGGCGCCGGCGGCAGTGGCGGCACCTACGGCACCGGCGGCAACGGCGGCGCGGGCGGCCAGGGCGACACCGGCAGCAACGGGTCGGGCGCCGGCTCCAGCGGAACGGCCGGCGGAGCTGGCGGCCAAGGCGGCAACGGCGGGACCGGCGGCACGATCTCCGGTAGCGGCGGCAATGCCGGCAACGGCGGCACCGGCGGCAACGGCGGCAACGGCGTGAACGGCGCCAACGGCACGACCGGCAGTCCCAACGGGCAAAACGGAGGCAACGGCGGCACGGGCGGCAACGGCGGCAACGGCGGCACCGGCGGCAACGCTGCCCCCGGCAGCACCAACGGCAACGGCGGCACCGGCGGCAACGGCGGGCAAGCAGGGACGGCGGGCAACGGCGGAAACGGTCTCAGCTCCACCGGCCCTGGCGTCAACGGCGGCAACGGCGGAAGCGGCGGTAACGGCGGCATCATGACGGAAGGCACCGGCGGCGCCCTCGGTCAAGCCGGCACCGGCGGAACCGGCGGAACCAACGGTACGGCTGGCAACAACGCCGCTGCTCCGGCCACCGCGACCGGTAACGGCGGCAACGGTGGCAACGGCTACAGCTACAACAACACCGGCACCGGCCACGCCGGCGGCAACGGCGGCACCGGCGGCAACGGCGGCACCTACGGCAACGGCGGCGCCGGCGGGAACGGCGGCAGGGGGGACAGCGGCACAGGTGGCACCGGTGGCGTCAACCCCGGTGACAACGGCGGTAACGGCAACGTCGGCGGCACCGGCGGTCAGGGCGGCCAGGGTGGCTTGGGCGGCTCCATTTCCGGCAACGGCGGCACCGGCGGCAACGGTGGCACCGGCGGCACCGGCGGCAGCCGGCGGAGCCGGCGCGACCGGTGATCCGACCTTTACCGTCAACACCGGCACCGGCGGGAACGGCGGCACCGGCGGCAACGGTGGCGGCGGCGGCACGGCCGGCGCCGGGGGCGCCACTTTGGGCACCGGCACCGGCGGCACGGGCGGCAACGGCGGAAACGGCGGCACCGGCGGTGCACCCGGCACCGGCGGCGCCGGAGCGGCCGGCACCAGCACTCACGTCAACGGCGGAAACGGCGGCGACAGCGGTACCGGCGGCCAGGGCGGCGACGGCACCGCGGGCGGCGCTGGTGGCGGCACCAACGGCACAGGCGGCAACGGCGGCCTCGGTGGCAACGGCGGATCCCAACTCGTCGGCCAGACCGGCGGCGGCGGCGGCACCGGCTTTGGCGTCACGGGCATCGGCGGCGATGGCGGCCAAGGCCCCAGCGGCGGTAACGGCGGCAACGGCGGCGCCGCGGGCACCGGCGGTGGTGGCAGCGGCACGGGCGGCAACTTCGGCACCGGCGGCACCGTCACCCTTCCCAACGGCGGCGCCGGCGGCACCGGCGCCGGTGGCTCGGGCAGCCCGGGCGGGAACGGCAGCACCGGCGGCAACGGCACGCACGGCTAGCGTCAGAACTGCAGCGCGCTGAACCGCCAGTCGAGCACGGGCCGGTCGGTCTCGCCGACGGCGTATACCACCGACCGCAGCCGCAGTACGCCCCCGTTGGCGGTCGGCTCGGCGGACTCGACGTGCAACACGCTGTAGAGCGTGTCGCCCTCGTGCACCGGGCCGGTGTGGTCGCAGGACTCCCAGCCCAACACGGTCACCAGGTTGGGCAGCAGCCGCGAAGCCTGCGCCAGCGCCAGACCGATGGTGTGCCCGCCATACACCAGCCGCCGCCCGCCGATCCGCGAATCATGATGTGTAGTAGCAATATTTAAAGTCAACCGGGCCAGCTCTGGCGCGGAACTGACGACGTCTGCGGTGCTGCGCAGCACGGCGCCGGCCAGACCGGGATCGAAATGCGGCCCCGGAACGCGGTTTCGGAAGATATCGCCGTCCCAGTGCGCGGACGGATCGACGGCGGGCGGGACCACGTCGGCGCCGACGGCTGAAAGGTCGTCACCGGGCGAGCCCCAAGGCGCCCACGACGGGCTGGCCGGCAGCATCGCGCACCGATAAAAGTCGAGCACCAACCGGTCGGCCTGGTCGATGGTGATCATCCGCAACGCCGCCATCCCCGTCAAAGCCCGGCCGGGCTTCACCGAGTTTGCCTGCAGCCCAACGACTTCCGTGCGGGTGTAAATGGTGTCGCCGATGACCGGGAAGCGGTGAAACCTCAGCCCTCGGTAGAACAGGTTGGCCTTGACGCGCTGCGTGGCCAACGTCGACTGCCCGATCGCGACGTCGCACACCAGCGCCGGATGCGCCAGCGGCCCGGGCTCGCCGGTCACGGCGTGGGCCAGCACCGCGTCCAAAGAAAGCCGCAGCCGGTCCCCTACGATCGCCTGATGAGTGGCGGCCAAACCCGCCGACAGCGTCGCCGCCGGCGCCCAGTCGAACACCTGCCCCACGGATAAGTCGTCGAAGTAGGGCCCGCCCTCGCGTAAGTAGCCGATATGCACAACGCCACATGCTGGCAGCCCGAGGGGTTGGGGGCAATATGGCATGCGTGACTGAAGAAGAACAGATGCTGATCGCCACCGTGCGGGCGTTCGTCAACCGTGACGTCAAGCCGACCGTCCGCGAGGTCGAGCACGCCAACACCTACCCGGAGGCGTGGATCGAGCAGATGAAGCAGATCGGCATCTTCGGCCTGGCCATCGGCGAGGAATACGGCGGGTCGCCGGTCTCGATGCCGTGCTACGTGCGGGTCACCGAAGAACTGGCCCGCGGCTGGATGAGCCTGGCGGGCGCGATGGGTGGGCACACCGTGGTGGCCAAGCTGCTGGCGCTGTTCGGCACCGACGAGCAGAGGCACACCTATCTGCCCAAGATGGCCACCGGCGAGCTGCGGGCCACGATGGCGCTCACGGAGCCCGGCGGCGGTTCCGACCTGCAAAACATGTCGACGACGGCATTACCCGACGGCCCGGACGCCTTATTGATCAACGGCTCCAAGACCTGGATCAGCAACGCGCGCCGCTCAGGGCTGATCGCGCTGCTGTGCAAGACCGACCCGGACGCCACCCCGCGCCACCGGGGCATCTCGATCGTGCTGGTCGGGCACGGGCCGGGCCTGACGGTGTCGCGGGACCTGCCCAAGCTGGGCTACAAGGGCATCGAGTCCTGCGAGCTGTCGTTCGACAACGTCGCCGTGCCCGCGTCGGCGATACTCGGCGGCCGCCCGGGTGAGGGCTTCTCGCAGATGATGAAAGGCCTTGAGACGGGCCGCATTCAGGTGGCCGCACGGGCGCTGGGCGTGGCCACGGCGGCGCTCGAGGATGCGCTGGCGTACGCCCAGCAGCGGGAGAGCTTCGGACGGCCGATCTGGGAGCACCAGTCGGTCGGCAACTACTTGGCCGACATGGCGACCAAGCTCACCGCGGCGCGTCAGCTGACCCGCTACGCCGCCGAGCGCTACGACGGCGGCGAGCGCTGTGACATGGAGGCCGGGATGGCCAAGCTGTTCGCCTCGGAGGTCGCGATGGAAATCGCGCTGGACGCGGTGCGCATTCACGGTGGCTACGGCTACTCATGCGAATTCGACGTCGAACGCTACTTCCGCGACGCACCGCTGATGATCGTCGGCGAGGGCACGAACGAGATTCAGCGCAACGTGATCGCCCGGCAGCTGGTGGCCCGCGGCGGGATCTGAGCGTCCCCCAAATCCCGCTGCACAGTGGGCCCGTGCTGTATATTTGCCTGACTTTCTCCCACCATCGGCCCGAAGAAAGTCGGTAGCCATGAGTTATCCTCCCGGGCCGTATGAGGGCTCTCCCGAATGGCAAGGCCAGCAGCCGTATTGGCAGGGTCAACCGCCGGGAAGTTGGCAACCGCCGCCGCCGGGCTGGCAGGGCCAGCGCGAGCCGGACAACTATCTGGTGTGGGCAATACTTTCCACGGTGATGTGCTGCCTGCCGCTCGGCATCGTCTCCCTCGTGTACTCCACCAAGGTCTCCGGGCTGTGGGCGCAAGGACGGTATGCCGAGGCGCAGGCGGCCGCCGACAACGCCAAGAAGTGGGCGATCATCAGCGCGATCGTGGCCGCGGTGGCCGCGGCGATCGGGGTGGTGCTGTGGTTCGTCTTCTTCGCGGTGGCCATCTCGAACCTGCCCTCGACCACCACGACGACTTATTCCGGTTACTGAGCGATCGCGTCCGCCAGCCCCCACGCCAGCGCGGTCTCGGCACCGATCGTGCGGCCGGACAGCACGAGATAGGCGGTACGCCAACGGCCTATCCGCCGCGTGACGCTGACGGTACCGCCGGCGCCGGGGATCAGCCCCAGGCCCAGTTCGGGTAGGCCGAAAACCGAATCGTCGCGCGCCTCGACCCATCCGCAGAACGCCGCCATCTCCAGACCGCTGCCCATCACCCGGCCGTGCACTTCTGCGCGACAAGAGCGGCCGAGCCTGGCGGTCAGCGCGTCGAGCGCCAGCGCGGGGCTGTGGCGGGTGCGGGCCAGGTGCGCGCTGGCAGGGTCGGAGAGGCTGCCGAACTCGGCGAGGTCTCCCCCGCTGCAGAACGACGGGCCGTTGCCGCGCAACACGATCCCGGTCACCGAGGGGTCCAGTTGCGCCACGGTCAGCGCCTCCAGCAGCGCGGCGCGCGCGTCGGTGGAGAACGCGTTGTGCCGCTGCGGGCGGTTGAACTCGATGCGCAGGACGTCGCCGTCACGCTGCGGCCGCACCGGGTCGGCGATCTCGGGCATCGAAGCCGGCCCACGGTCGGCAAGCCAGCGCGCGAACTCCGGGCCGGCCTGCAGCGTCGAGTACGCCAGCGACTCGGTCACCACCCCGGCCAGCGTCGGGCCGGCGGGATCGATCGCCCGCAGCACGTCGTCGCACACGCTGCTGGCGTGCGGCCACCGTTCACAACGCGCGGTCAGCTCGGCCAGGGTGTCGGGCACGGACTCGACGGTGACCGCCCTGCGGTCTGCGCAATCATCTTCGGTCACGGTGAAAGTGGCGCGATCAAGCCAGTATTCGGGTGCGCCGGTAATCGACCCGAAACCGATCACCACGCCGGGCAGCGCAACATCATCGGGCTGCGGCGGCGCGCTCAGATCGACGACGCGCAGCGTCACACCGAGTACTTCTCGACCAGGCCGTTCTTGTAGAGCTTTCCGGTGTCGGTGCGCGGCAGCTGCGCCTCGAACTCGATCGACCGCGGACACTTATAGTGCGCCAGTCGTTCTCGCAGCCACTCAGTCAGCTCGTCGGCGAACTCGGCGGTGGCGTCGGCGGAGTCGACGGTCTGCACGGCCGCCACGACGCGCTGCCCCATCTCGTCGTCGGGAACACCGAACACGGCCGCGTCCAACACTTTCGGGTGGGTGACCAGAAGGTTCTCGGTCTCCTGCGGGTAAATGTTCACCCCGCCGGAGATGATCATGTGGTGCCTGCGGTCGGTCAGGTAGAGGTAGCCCTCGTCGTCGACGTAGCCGATGTCGCCGACCGTCGTCCAGCCGTGCCGGTCGCGCGAGGCGGCGGTCTTCGCTTCGTCGTTGAGATACTCGAAGGAATAGCCGCCCTCGAAATAGATCTCGCCGGCCTGGCCGGGCGGGAGCTCCTTGCCGTCCTCGTCGAGGATGTGGATCGCACACGCCATCGGCTTGCCGACCGAACCCGGATGGGCCAGCCACTCCTCGGCGCTGATCAGCGTCGAGCCGATGGCCTCCGAGGACGCGTAGTACTCGTCGATGATCGGCCCCCACCAGTCGATCATCTGCTTCTTGATCTCCACCGGGCATGGCGCCGCGGCGTGCATCACCCGCTGCAGGCTGGACAGGTCGTACGAATTGCGCACGGCCTCCGGCAGTTTCAGCATGCGGGTGAACATCGCCGGCACGAACTGGCCGTGCGTCACGCGGTACCGCGCGATGGCGTCGAGGCAGCCCTCGGGGTCGAACTTCTCCAGCACCACCGTGGTGATGCCGCCGGCCTGCGCGCTCATCGACCACACCGACGGCGCGGTGTGATAGAGCGGCGCCGGGCTCAGGTAGACCGAATCCGGGGTCATCCAGAAACTGACCAGCGCCGACATCATGCCCGGCGCCTCGGCCGGCGGGACGTGCGGCAGCTCCCGCTTGATGCCCTTGGGCCGGCCCGTCGTCCCCGACGAGTACTGCAGCAGGTCGCCCTCCAGCTCGTCATCGATCGGGGTGTCCGGTTGGCCCGCAACGCATTCCGGGTAGCGCGCCCAGCCCGCCAGGTCGTCGTCCGCGATCATCAGCAGCTCCGGCAGGCCGCCCGGCAGGTGCTCGCCCAGGTTCTCGCACGTCTTGCGCAGCGCCGCCGAGCCGACGATGGCCTTGGCGTTGCTGTTGTCGACGATGTAGGCGGCCTCGGCCGCGGTCAGGTGGGTGTTGATGGGCACGTAGTACAGGCCGCTGCGGCGCGCCGCCCACATGACCGCGTGAATGTGCTCGTTGTTCTCCATGAGGATCGCGACGGCGTCGCCCTCGCGCAGGCCGGCCTGCCGGAAGTAGTGCGCCAGCCGGTTGGCCCGGGCCTCCAGCTCGTCGAACGTGACGACCGTTCCGGAGGGATGAAGAATGACGGCGGGCTTGCCCGAGCCGCAATGCTCGCGAATCTGCATGCGCAGACTCTATTATCCGCAGGTCGACCAGACGCAAAAGCCCCCATTCACTGCCCAAAATGGGGGCTTTTGCGTCTGCTCGCGCTAACTTGGCTCTGGTGGATGCCGACGATTGGCCGCTGCTGCGCCGCGAGCCGGAGTTCGCGGCGCTTCGCGCTGCCCTCACCGAGCAAACCCGCACCGCGGGCGTCGTGGTGGTGGGCGAGGCCGGAGTCGGAAAGACGACGCTGGCCCGCGACGTCACCGAGTCGCTGCCCAACCGGGTGCGCTGGGTGGCGGGGACGGCCTCCTCGCGAAACATCCCGCTGGGATCGTTCACCTATTTGGTCGGCGCGGCGACCAGCCGCGAGCCGTCGGCCTACCTGGCGGCCGCCCGCGACGCCCTGACCGCCGATCGCGACACGGTGCTCGGGGTCGACGACGCACACCTGCTCGATGACCTGTCGGCCACGCTGGTGCATCAGTTGGCGCTGGAGCGATCGGTGCCGATGGTGGCCAACGTCCGGGCCAACGAGCCGGTGCCCGACGCGATCACCTCGCTGTGGAAGGACCACTATCTGCGGCGCGTCGAGCTGCGGCCCTTCACCCGGGAGCAGTGCCTGGAGCTGGTCGAGCGGGTACTGGGTGGGCCGGTCGAGGGGCTCAGCGCCGACGTGATGTGGCGGGACTGCGGCGGCAACGCCCTGTTCCTGCGCAACTTGGTCGAGGGGGCGGTGGAGGCCGGCACGTTGCGCCAGGTGCGTGGGATCTGGCAGCTACGCGGGCCCGCCGTGGTGCGCGACGAGCTCGCCGCCTTGGTCGACGAGCGCATCGAGCAGCTGCCCGACGACGTCGCCCACGCGTTGGGGCTGCTGGCGATCTGCGAACCCCTGGACCTGGACACCCTGACCGACCTGAGCGGGGCCGATGCGGTCGAGCGGGCCGAGCGGCGTGGCCTGATCCGCATTTCCGATGACCGCGAGGTCAGCGAGGTGCAGTTCAACCAGCTGCTGCTCAGCGACGTCATGCGCCGACGCCTCGGGATCGCCGCGGCGCGCCGCTTGCGCGGTGAACTGGTACGGGCTTTGTCCGCCAAGCCGATCCGGGGGCCGGGCGATCGGATCCGGCTGGCCGAGCTGACGCTGGACAGCGACACCAATCCCGCCCCCGAAATGCTGGTGGCGGCCGCCGACGATGCGATCGCGCTGACCGACGTGACGCTCGGCGAGCGGCTGGCCCGCGCCGCCGTGGAGCGCGGGGGCGGCCTGGCCGCCGGCGAACTGCTGGCCCGATCGCTGATGTGGCAGGGCAGAGCCGTGGAGGCCGAAGACGCCCTCGGCGCCTATGACCCGAGCACGATGGACGAGGCCGAGTTGCTCGGCTGGGGCGCCGCGCGCATCGTCAACCTGCAACTGTCGGCGTGCGACGCCGACACCGCCGACGACGTGCTCGAGTTGCTGCGCCGCCGTGTCGTCGATCCCGGGCTGCGGCCGGTGGTGGACGGCATCGCGGCGGCGTCGCTGGCGCTGGAGAACCGGCTGGAGGAGGCCACCGAACTGTCCCGGCGCGTGCTGGCCGACCCGGCGGCGTCGCCCACCGCGGTCGGGTGGGCGGTGTTCGGGGGCGGGCTGGCGCTGGCGTTCACCGGCCGCGGCGATCAGGTCGCCGCCCTGGGCGAGCGAGGCCGGCGGATCGAACGGCAGGTCGACGGGGTGTTGCGACACCTGATGGCCTACGCCGAGGTCTGGGCGCTAATGCTGACCGGCGAGTTCGACGCCGCGGAGAAGAGATTGGCCGATGGCGGCCCGGTCTTCTCCGCCCCCCACTACCTCGACTGGGGACTGGACAACATGGCGGGCGGCAGCGTCGACCTCGCCCGCGGGCGCTTCGCCACCGCGGCGGCCCGCATGGAACAGACCGTCGCGGCGCTCACCACGCAGTCGGCCGCCTGGTGGAGCGTGCCCAGAATGTCGCTGGCCCAGGCGTATTGCGGGCTCGGCCGGGCCGACGCGGCCGACGCCACCATCGCCGAACTGCACACCCGGGCGGGCGCGCACCGCGCGGTGTTCAGCCCGCAGCTGCGCATCGTCGAGGCCTGGCTCGCCGCGGCGCGGGGCAACGTGAGCGGGGCGATCGCCGCGGCGATCGATGCCGCCGACCTGGCCCGGCAATCGGGCCAGCGCGCGATCGAAACGCAGGCCCTCCGCGACGCGGCCCGGTTCGGGGACCGGGCCTCGCTGCAGCGCCTCATCGACGTCGCCGAGGCCGTCGACGGCCGCATGGCGAGCACGTCTGCCGCGTACGGCGCGGCGCTGCGCGACCGCGATCCCGTGGCCCTGGCCGCGTCGAGCGCGCAGTTCGAGCAGCTCGGCGCGCTGGCGTCGGCCGCCGACGCGGCCGCGCAGGCGGCGGAGCTGTTCCGCGCCCGCGACGACCGGCGGCGGGCCACCGAGGCGGCCGTCAATGCCGACCGCATCGCCCGGGCGGCGGGCGGGATGCAGAGCCCGGCGCTGGCCGCGGCCGCCCGGCCGCTGCCGCTCAGCGCCCGGGAGCGCGAGATCGCCAGCCTGCTGGCGGCGGGACTGACCACCCGCGAGATCGCCGAACGGCTGACCGTCTCGGTACGAACGGTCGAGGGCCACATCCTGCACGCCTGCACCAAGCTGGGCGTCCAGGACCGCAAGGCCCTCGCGGAATTCATGCGACGCGCCTGAGAGCCCGACCGCGTAGAAATTACGCGCTCGGATGACCGCAACGCGCGGTCGCCGCGACGAACCCGCCGGAACCAGGTAGGCGCTCGACCGGGAAGCGGCCGGGCCGGGGGAAATCGCGTACCGCACTACGGATGTGCGCCCACCGGTCACCGCCATAGCGTGGCAGGACGGGCCGCACCGCAGCGGCCGACGGCCCAAGGAGGTCTGGTGTTCAACCACAGTCACGGTCGACCGGATGAGGGTGCTACCGCGGTGGTCATCGACCTGTTTGCCAAAAAGCGCGACCGGCTGAGCAAGAGATTCGGCGCGCTCCACCCCACGCTCCGGCAGGGGGCTCCGCGGGAGGAATCGGGCGCCCTCGCCACCGTCACCCCGATCGGCGCCGCCCGCCACCGGCAAATGTCGTCCGGAGACTGAAGATGGCCGAGTGGCGACGTGTTTGGTGCGCGGCGCACCATTATCGCCTGCGCTACGACGGGGCAGCGGCCCGGCCCCGGGCGCACCGCCGCGACGTGTTCGCGGGCTGCTGGATCCGCTGCGGCAACCGCCCGTGAAAGGCCTCGGGCTTACTTCGCGTCGGCCAGCCGCTGCTTGAGGGCCTCGAACTCGTCCTTGACGCCGGTGGGCAACTTCTCGCCGACGAACTCGAACCACTCCTCGATCAGCGGCAGCTCCTCGCGCCATTCGTCGACGTTGACCTCCAGCGCCTTGGACACGTCGCCGGGGTCGACGTCGAGGCCCTGAAGGTCCAGGTCCTCGAGGGCGGGCACGGTGCCGATCGGCGTGGTCCGGCCGCCCGCCGTGTGCTCGATGCGGTCGATGATCCACTTCAGCACGCGGCTGTTCTCGCCGAAACCGGGCCACAAGAACTTGCCTTCGTCATCGCGGCGGAACCAGTTGACGAAGAACACCTTGGGCAGCTTGGACTCGTCGGACTGCTTGCCCACGTCGATCCAGTGCTGGAAGTAGTCACCGACGTTGTAGCCGCAGAACGGCAGCATGGCCATCGGGTCGCGGCGCACGGTGCCGACCTTGCCCTCGGCGGCGGCGGTCTGTTCGGAGCCCAGGGTGGCGCCGATGAAGACGCCGTGCTGCCAGTCGCGGGCCTCGGTCACCAGCGGCACGGTGGTCCTGCGGCGGCCGCCGAACAGGATCGCCGAGATCGGCACGCCCTGCGGGTCGTCCCACTCCGGCGCGAGGATCGGGCACTGCGACATCGGCGTGCAGTAGCGCGAATTGGGGTGCGCGGCCGTAGTTTCCGTCTCGCGGAAATACCAGTCGTTGCCCTTCCAGTCGATGAGGTGCGCGGATGGTTCCATGCCTTCCCACCACACGTGGCCGTGGTCGGTGAGCGCGACGTTGGTGAAGATCGTGTTGCCGGCGGCGATGGTTTGCATCGCGTTGGGGTTGGACTTCCAGTTGGTGCCCGGCGCCACCCCGAAGAAGCCGAATTCCGGGTTGACCGCGTACAGCCGCCCGTCCTTGCCGAAGCGCATCCAGGCGATGTCGTCGCCGAGCGTCTCGGCGCGCCAGCCCGGGATGGTCGGCTGCAGCATGGCCAGATTGGTCTTGCCGCACGCCGACGGGAACGCCGCCGCGATGTAGTACGCCTTGTTCTCCGGGGAGATCAGCTTGAGGATCAGCATGTGCTCGGCCAGCCAGCCCTCGTCGCGGGCCATCGCCGAGGCGATGCGCAGCGAGTAGCACTTCTTGCCCAGCAGCGCGTTGCCGCCGTAGCCGGAGCCGTAGCTCATGATCTCGCGGGTCTCCGGGAAGTGGGTGATGTACTTGGTGTCGTTGCACGGCCACGGCACGTCTTTTTGACCGGGCTCGAGGGGGGCTCCCACCGAGTGCAACGCCTTGACGAAGAACCCGTCGTCACCGAGCTTTTCCAGGGCGGCCTTGCCCATCCGGGTCATCACCTTCATGGAGACGACGACGTACTCGGAGTCGGTGATCTCCACGCCGAGCTTGGGGTCCTCGGCCCCGAGTGGGCCCATGCAGAAGGGCACCACCCACATGGTGCGACCGCGCATGCAGCCGCGGTACAGGTCGGTCATGATCGACCGCATCTCGGCGGGGTCCATCCAGTTGTTGGTCGGCCCGGCGTCGATTTCGCGCTCGGAACAGATGAACGTGCGGGATTCGACTCGCGCCACGTCAGACGGGTCGGAGAGCGCAAGATAGGAGCTGGGGTGCTTCTCGCTGTTGAGTCGCTTGAACGTTCCCGCCTCGACGAGCTGCTCGGACAGCCGGTGCCACTCCTCGTCGGAGCCTTCAGCGAAGACCACTCGGTCCGGCTGGGTGAGCTCGGCGACCTCCTGCACCCACGCCAGCAGCCCCTGGTGATTCGTGGGCGCGGTATCTAAGCCGGGAATGGTCGCTGAGGTCATCGAACTCTCCTGGATTCGTCTGCGTACTCGGTCTCGAGTTGCTTGCGTATGCGCTCGCCCACACAAATTTTTCTATGGTGGCGTTAACTACAGGTTATCGTGATCGCCTTGCCGGGGAAGCCTCGGGCGGGTATAGGACTTCTCACAAGAACGATTCAGAAACGTCACCGGCCGGCACCAAAAGCTCGCACCTCCCCTCCGGGTCGCCGGGTTCCTTTCAGTCGCGGGTACCCGCTTCCGCGAGTTCTGCGCGCACGGCGTGCAGCGCGGCCTCGATCGTGGGCATCTCCCGGTCCCGCGCCGACGCCGCCCGCGCCGCCGCGATCGCGTGCTCGCGCAGCTCGGTGTCGATGGCGCTGACCTGGGCGGCCACCTGTGTGTTCTCGGCCTCGTCGCGGGCCATCAGCGCCGTGCTCAGTGCGGACTCGGCGACCAGCACGCGGCCGGCGACCAACTCCTCCACCACCAGGCGCAGCGACGACGTGGCGTCCCCCACCCAACGGTCCAGCACGGCGCGGTCGTGCAACAGTCCGCGGATGTGGACCACTGCGAAGGTCACCACCAGCCCGATCGCCACGCACGCCGCCGCGGCGGCCATCGCCAGACCGGGAGCCAGCCGGGACGCCACCCCGCCAACCAGGCGGGACGACGTCAGCGCCACGCCCAGCCCGAAGCCGGCGCCCAGCAGCGTCATCAACCAGGTTTCTTGCCGCCGCGATTTCAGGGGCGGAGGCGACACCTCGAGCGCCGGCGGCGTCTCCTGCGGCGGCAGCACCACCCGCAGCCCCATCGCCTGCGCGACCTCTGCGAGCTGCGCGTTGGTGCCGTCGCTGACTTCGGCCACCACCTCGTCCAGCCGCTCGCGCACACGCGCCTCGAAGCCCGGGATTCGGCGTCGCGACAACCCGCCGGCGTCCTCCTGCAACTCGGTGCGCACCGACGAGCACCGGTTGCGCGCGAAGTAGGACAGCTGGACCCGGGCCTGCTGGATCTGGCCGCGCAGCGTGATGCTGCGCTCCGTCTTGTTCTGGCGCCGCTCCCGCAGGGCGGTGCCGCGCTGCTCGCGCAGCGCATCCACCCGCGCCCGGCGGCCGGCGCCGTCGACGTCGCGTTCGAACCGCCGCGCGACCTTCTTCAGCCGGGAATCCCAGGCGCGCAGCCTGTTCCGGCGTGGGATGGCGACATCGGCCAGCTCGTCGCGGACCGCCCCGACCAGATCGTCGAGGTCCGGCTCGCCGAGTTCGGGCGCTGCGGCCGCGCCCACCCAGGGCACCCTGGCGTAGCGCGCGGCGTGGGCGGCCAGGGTGTCGCGGTTGGCGGCCACCGTGTCGCGCCAGCCGCGGTGCAGGTCGGTCTTGGCGACCACGCCCACCACCACATCGGTGTTTTCCGCGGCGGCGTCCAGCAGCGCGCAGTCGGACGTGGCCAGGTGCGCGGCGGCCGAGACGACGAACACCGCCGCCATCGGCGCATCGCCGGGTCCCAGGTCCGTCGACTCGACGAACTTGCATTCCGGCAGGCGGTCGCGCAGCGCGGCGGCCACCGAGCTCACGCCGGCCATCCACGGGCCGGTCACCAGCACCACGTCGCGGTGGACGACGGCGGGCGAATCCAGCCTCGAGGCACCGGGCCCGACCGCCGCCACCATCGCGTCCACCCGCGCGATCGGATCGTCACTCACCAGCACTCCCCCAGGGCCCTCGGGCCCGCGACCACAGCCGCAACGACCCTCTGGCGATGTCCGCCCCGCAGGCTCGGTGCAGTTCGCTCGCCGGGTCCAGCCTGCCAAGGCCGCAGCGGCGCCAGCGCGCCGCCCTCGTCAAGTGCCCGTCCGGGTCGTCGCGCAGGTCGGCCGCGGACCCGGGGCCCAGCCCGGCCGCCTCGGCCATCTCCAGCGCGGCCGCCATCCGCGCGAGCACCGTGTCGTCCCGCGACAGGAAGGCGCCGATCCGCTCGTCGGCCACGGCGAGGGCCTCCAGGTCGGCGGCGGCGTCGAGCACCCGCCGGTAGCGCACCGCCGCGCCGGCGGCCGCGACCCGGCGCACGACGGTGTCCACCCCGCTCACGTGGCGCAGCAGCGCCCGGACCTGTGCCGGTGTCCGGCCCCGGCGCAGCGCGGCGACGCCGAGCGCGATGCCGAACAGGTCCAGCGCGTCGAGCAGCCGCAACCGCCGGTCGGCCGGCACCGGGCCGGGCGCGGCAAGGAATTCGGCGTGCGAGCCGCCGAGGCACCCCCGGTGCAGCGCCAGGGCCCGCAGGGCCGCCCAGCAGTCGCGCTCCAGGCCCGCCAGCGCGGCGACGGCCAGCAACCCACCGATCGGCTCCAGGGGCACGCCGGTGACGGCGGACAGGTCGGCGCAGCGGCGGCGCGCCGCCGCGATCGGACCGTCCCCGCCGGACAGCGAACCGACCAGGTCGGCCTTGTTCAACAGCACCACCGCCCGGGGCGTGGCGGCGATCGCCGCGACGTCCTCGGGCTTGAGCACCTCCGCGGTGACGTAGACGACGACGTCGCTTCCGGGGCCGTCGGACGTGACCACCATGTTCGACGCCCGCCCGGCGCGGTCGAGAGCCCGCGCGATCGTGCTGACACCAACGCCACGCCGGCCGGTGACCGCCACCCGCAGGGGCGCGGCGGCGCGCTCGGCGATGGCCGCCAGGCGGGGATCGGCGTGGCCGGCGGCGAAGCGCGCCAGTTCGCCGGCGAAGGTGCCGTGCCGTTCGCTCATGCCGCCCCGTTCCGTCCGCCTCGATCGTGGCACCGGATCCTTCGGGGCGCGAGCCACCAATACCAGCCCAACACAACTGTTGGGTATCAATCTGGGCCGGGGCGGCTACATCGGGAGTTCATGGGCCACCATGGACAAATGCACGCGCGAACCGGGGTGGGGAGCGATCCCGACACGCCGGTCCAAGTGGAAGCCGGCTTGGGGGTTGGTCTCGTCGTGGTCGCAGCACCGGAGCCGCCCGAGGCGGATCACCCGCACCACTACCTGCCCGCCACGGCTTTCCGATCCCGGCGGTCGGCGCTGTCGGCCGGCCAGCGCGAGACCTGGGAGCGGCTGTGGCCGCGGCTCGGCCTGTCGGTGGGCGCGCCGGCGCCCGGCGAAGCGACGCCGGCCGAGCCGCTGGACACCCACGCATGGTTCGGCCGCCGGGCACCGCTGGTCCTCGAGATCGGCTGTGGCAGCGGCACATCGACCCTGGCGATGGCCCGGGAGGAGCCCGGCCTCGACGTCGTCGCGGTGGAGATCTACCGGCGGGGGCTGGCGCAGCTGCTGTGCGCGATCGACCGCGAGCGGGTCGGCAACATCCGGCTGGTCCGCGCCAACGCGGCCGTCGTGCTGGAGCGCCTCATCGCGCCGGGCTCGCTGACCGGGGTCCGCGTCTTCTTTCCCGATCCGTGGCCGAAGGCGCGCCACCACAAGCGCCGGTTCCTGCAACCGGGCACGGTTGACCTGATCGCCGACCGGTTACTCCCCGGTGGTGTCCTGCACGTCGCGACGGACCATCCCGGCTACGCCGAGCACATCGCCGAGGTGGGCGACGCCGAGCCCCGGCTGCGCCGCGCCGCCCCGGGCGACGAGCTGCCCATCTCGGTCGAGCGCCCCACCACCAAGTACGAGACGAAGGCCCAGCGGGCGGGCAGCGCCGTCACCGAGTTCATCTGGCTGCGACAAGACGACAAAGACAAGACAACAACGACAAGTAGACGGCGATGAGTCTGATAGAAGGCACCGCAGCAGCAGAGCCGGTAGCCCCACCGGCGGTTCTCTCCGGCGAAACCGTCGCGGGCTTCACCCCCGGCGGGCGCGTCCTGCTGGTGTGGGACGCCCCCAACCTCGACATGGGGCTGGGTTCCATCCTGGGCCGCCGCCCGACCGCCCTGGAGCGGCCGCGCTTCGACGCCCTCGGCCGCTGGCTGCTGGCGCGCACCGCCGAGGTCAGCGCCGCGCGTCCCGGGGTCGTGATCGAACCCGAGGCGACGGTGTTCACCAATATCGCGCCGGGCAGCGCCGACGTGGTCCGGCCGTGGGTGGACGCGCTGCGCAACGTGGGGTTCGCCGTCTTCGCCAAGCCGAAGATCGACGAGGACAGCGACGTCGACCGCGACATGCTCGCCCACATCGAGCGCCGCCGCACCGAGGGGCTGGCGGCGCTGGTGGTGGCCTCCGCCGACGGGCAGGCGTTCCGCCTTCCGCTGGAGGAGATTGCGCGCGCGGGGGTCGCGGTTCAGGTGCTCGGATTTCGCGAACATGCAAGTTGGGCGCTAGCGTCGGATACCTTGAACTTCGTCGACCTGGAGGACATCGCGGGTGTTTTCCGGGAGCCGCTGCCGCGGATCGGCCTAGATTCGCTGCCAGAGCAGGGGGCGTGGCTGCAGCCGTTCCGTCCGCTGTCCGCCCTGTTATCCGCGCGTGTGTGAGACTGGCTTGATAGCCGGAATGACGCGGCGCGGGTCGCTAGTGATCCAGTAAGGAGCTCACGTGTTCGCCTGGTGGGGTCGCACGGTGTACCGCTACCGGTACATCGTCATCGGGGTCATGGTGGCTCTGTGCCTGGGCGGCGGCGTCTTCGGGATGAGCCTGGGCAAGCACGTCACGCAGAGCGGTTACTACGACGAGGGCAGCCAGTCGGTGAAGGCGTCGGTGCTGGGTGACCAGGTCTACGGCCGCGATCGAACCAGCCACATCGTGGCGACCTTCACCGCGCCTGCCGGGAAAACGGTCGACGACCCGGCGTGGCGGGACAAGATCGTCGCTGAGCTGAACAAGTTCAAGAACGACCATCCCGACCAGGTCGTCGGCTGGGCCGGCTGGCTGGCCTTGTCGAACCCCGCGGACGCGCCCCCGCTGATCAAGGGCATGGCGACCGAGGACAAAAAACACACGTTCGTGAGCATCCCGCTGAAGGGCAACGACGACGACACCATCCTCAACAACTACAAGGCCATCGCGCCCGACCTACAGAAGCTCGACGGCGGCACGGTCGAACTCGCCGGCCTGGAGCCGATCGCCAACGCTTTAACCGGCACCATTGCCACGGACCAGCGCCGCATGGAGGTGCTCGCGCTGCCGCTGGTGACGGTGGTGCTCTTCTTGGTGTTCGGGGGCGCGGTCGCCGCCGGTCTGCCGGCCATCGTCGGTGGGCTGAGCATCGCGGGCGCGCTGGGAATCCTGCGGTTCGCAGCCATTTTCGGGCCGGTGCACTTCTTCGCGCAGCCGGTGGTTTCCCTGATCGGCCTTGGTATCGCCATCGACTACGGACTCTTCGTGGTGAGCCGGTTCCGGGAAGAGATAGCCGAGGGCTACGACACCGAAGCCGCCGTGCGACGCACCGTGATGACGGCCGGCCGCACCGTGACCTTTTCGGCCGTGCTGATCATTGCGTCGAGCGCCAGCCTGCTGGTGCTGCCGCAGGGTTTCGTGCATTCGCTGGTCTACGCGATCTTCGCGGCGGTCGGTCTGGCGGCACTGTTGTCGATCACCTTGCTGCCGGCCTGCCTGGGCATCCTCGGGCGCCACGTCGACGCGCTGGGCGTGCGGACGGCATTGCGCGTTCCCTTCCTGCGGAACTGGAAGGTGTCGCGCGTCTACCTCGAGTGGCTCGCGGAGCGGCTGCAGAAGACCAAGACCCGCGAAGAGGTCGAGGCCGGCTTCTGGGGCAAGCTGGTTAACTTCGTGATGAAGCGCCCGCTGGCGTTCGCCATCCCGATCGCCGTCGGCATGATCCTGCTCGTCATTCCACTCGGCAACCTGTCCTTCGGCGGCATGAGCGAGAAGTATCTGCCGCCCAACAACTCCGTCCGTCTGGCGCAGGAGCACTTCGACAAACTCTTCCCCGGGTACCGGACCGAGCAACTGACGGTCGTGATCAAGAGCGACAACGGAAGCAAAGTCACCGATCAACAGGTGGCCGATATCCGCAACAGGCTGGCCCCCATCAGCGGGTTCACCGACAAATCCTGGCAGGAGCGACCCTGCCCGACGATCGCCGGCAATCCCTGCGTCAACGGGCCGAACGGGACGACCCAGCCCAAAGACGACTCGGTTCGGGTTATTCAGAACGGCCTGTCAAACCGCAATGATGCGGCCAAGAAGATCGGCGAGCTGCGGGAGATAAGCCCCCCGAAGGGGCTCAGTGTGCTCATCGGCGGCACACCCGCGCTGGAACAGGACAGCATTCACAGCTTGTTCGACAGGGCTCCGCTGATGCTCGTGCTGTTGCTGAGCGCCACCATGGTGCTGATGTTCCTGGCGTTCGGATCGTTCGTGTTGCCGATCAAGGCGACGGTGATGAGCGCGCTGACGCTTGGGTCCACCTTGGGAATCCTGACGTGGATCTTCGTTGATGGGCACCTCGCGACCTGGCTGAACTTCACGCCGACCCCGCTGATGGTCGTGCTGATCGCGCTGGTCGTCGCTGTCGGATTCGGCCTGGCCACCGACTACGAGGTGTTCCTGGTGTCCCGCATGGTCGAGGCGCGCGAGCGGGGCATGTCCACCGCCGAGGCCATCCGAATCGGGACCGCGACCACCGGGCGCCTGATCACGGCCGCCGCCCTGGTCCTGGCCGTGGTCGCGGGCTCTTTCGTGTTCTCCGACCTGGTGCTGATGAAGTATCTGGCGTTCGGTCTGATGGCGGCGCTGCTGCTGGACGCGACGGTCGTCCGGATGTTCCTGGTGCCGTCGGTGATGAAGCTGCTCGGCGACGACTGCTGGTGGGCTCCGCGCTGGGCCAGGCGCCTGCAGAACAAGATCGGGCTGGGCGAGATCGACCTGCCCGACGAGCGCAAGCGGCCCACGTTCAACGGGCGGTCGGCGCGACCGCCGGTGGCGGCCGGCAGCCTGGTCGCCGCGGCGCCGCGGTCGGCACACGACCCCACCCATCCCGGCCTGCCGGAGCCGTCGCGCCCGACGCGGCCGGAGGGCGCCGGGCAGCCGGAGCCCAAGCCCGCCCAGGGCCCCCCGCGCGCCCCGGCCCGGCCGAGCCAGCCGACGGAGCCGGCCGAGCAGGCCAAGGCGCCGCGCCCGTCGGCGCCCGGCAACTCGGGCGGCAACGCCGAACGGCCGGCCCGGCCCGCGGCCCCGGCGTCCCAGCCGCCGCCACCGCCGACGCCCTCCGGCGGCCAGACCCGCGCCATCCCGGTCCCCGCGAGCCAGGACGACGCCGACAACAAGAGCGATGCGGCCGACCCCACCGCCGCGCTGCCCGTCATGCGGTCGGAGGAATCCGACTCCGAGGCGGCCACCGAGAAGCTCAACGCCCGCGGCGAGGCAGAGAACGTCGACCCGTCGCGTGCCCGCCGCCGCGGCGGCGGTGCCGGCGGTCTGTCCGCCCAGGATCTGCTGCGCCGCGAGGGCCGGCTGTAGGGCTCAGCCGCCGTCAGCCGGGCGCTTCGGGCCCCGCGACACATAAACCACGCACACGACACGCCGAGAAGCGGCGCAACGGCTTATGTTTCGCGAGCGGCTGTTTCGCGAGGGGCTGGTTTGCGAGCGGCAGGTTTCGGCGCTGTCAGCGGGACTCATCCTGCGGGCTGTCCGATTGCGCCTGCAGGACGGGTCCGCTCTCGTCGGCCTCGTCGGTCTGCCGCTCGGCGGCGGCCGACGGGTCCGGGGCCAGCAGCACCTGTATCGCGTTGTTGAGGAACGCGACCGTCGGGACGGCGAGCAGGGCGCCGAAGATCCCGGCCAGCACGCCTCCGGTGGAGATGGCGAGCACCACCGCGAGCGGGTGGATCGACACGGCGCGGCCCATCACCAGCGGCTGCAGCAGGTGCGCCTCGAGCTGATTGACCGCCACCAGCACGCCCAGCGTGATCAGGGCGTAGACGATGCCCTTCGCCAGCAGCGCCACGACGACCGCAAGGAACCCGGCCAACACCGCACCGACCAGCGGGATGAAGGCGCCGAGGAACACCAGCGAGGCCAACGGCAGGGCGAGCGGGATGTGCATGATCGCCAGCCCTGTGCCGACGCCCGCCGCGTCGGTCAGGGCGACCAGGAAGGTGGCCCGCACGTATCCGATCAGCGAGCCGTATCCGGCGCTGCCCGCCTCGAGGACCCGGTGGCGTACGCCGGCGGGAATGATCTTGACCACGTACTGCCAGATGTTGCGGCCGCCGTAGAGGAAGAAGATCAGCGTGAAGAGCACCAGCACGGCGGCCGTGACCAGCTCGGTGATGGTGGCGGCGGTGGACAGCGCGCCGCTTTCCAGCTTCGCCTGGTTGTTGCGCAGCGCGTCGATCGCGGCGTTGCCCGCGTTGTCGATCTGTTCGCGGCGCAGATGCACCGGCCCGTGGATCAACCAGCGGCGGGTGGACTCGATGCTGCGGGTCACCTGGTCGGTGAGGCCGGGCACGCCGTCGATGAACTGGTTGATGACAAACGCGAGGATGCCGCCCAGCGCCGACAGGCCGCCCAGCAACACCAGTGCCACCGCGCCACCGCGCGGCAAACCCCGCCGGTCCAGCCAGTCGACGACCGGCACCAGCAGCGCGCTCAGCAGCAACGCCACCAACACCGGGACGACGATCACTTCGAGCTTCTTGATCACCCACAGTAGGGCGACCAGGGCGGCCAGCAGGACCAGCAGGCGCCACGCCCAGGCGGTGGCCTTGCGGACCAGCGGGTCCACGGACGCGTCGTCGAGGTTTGCCGGCATCTGGCAAGCCTAGCCGTCGCGCCCCCGCGCGCAGGGCCGTCAGCAGGCCGTCAGCAGGCCACCCGAGGGCCCGCCGGCGGGGCTTGTCACGGGGCCGGGCGGCTGGCACGATCCGGTTACGACCGCGACACAGTCGGAACTGCGTCACGACCGCCCCCTACCTGCACCGTTACCCTAAAGCACGTGCCGCACGACGCAACCGTCCGCAAGCTGGACCTGCCACGCGAAGTAACCATCGCGTGGCAAGTACTGGTGGTTGCGGTGGGTGATCCTGGGCATCGTCGCGGTTGTCCTGGCGGTCGAGATCTCCCTGGGCTTCGATCAGTTGGCCAAGGCGTGGATGAGCCTGTACGAGGCGAACTGGTGGTGGTTGCTGGCCGCGGTGGTCGCGGCCGCGGCGTCGATGCACAGCTTCGCCCAGATCCAGCGCACCCTGCTGAGGTCCGCCGGGGTGCAGGTCAAGCAGTTGCGGTCCGAGGCGGCGTTCTATGCGGCCAACTCGCTGAGCACGACGCTGCCCGGTGGCCCCGTGCTGTCGGCCACCTTCCTGCTGCGCCAGCAGCGGATCTGGGGCGCCTCGACGGTGGTGGCGTCGTGGCAGCTGGTGATGTCGGGGGTGCTGCAGGCGGTCGGGCTGGCCCTGCTCGGTTTGGGCGGGGCGTTCTTCCTGGGCGCCAAGAACAACCCGTTTACGCTGCTGTTCACCCTCGGCGGGTTCGTCGCGTTGCTGATCCTCGCTCAGGCGGTGGCGTCGCGGCCCGAGCTGATCGACGGCATCGGCACCCGAATCCTGGCGTGGGTCAACTCGATTCGCGGCAAGCCGGCCGACACCGGCCTGGACAGGTGGCGCCAGACGCTCACGCAGCTGGAGTCGGTGAGCCTGGGCCGGCGCGACATGGGGGTGGCGTTCAGCTGGTCGATGTTCAACTGGATCGCCGACGTGGCGTGCCTGGGCTTCGCCGCCTACGCGGCCGGCGACCACGCGTCGGTCGCGGGGTTGACGGTCGCCTACGCGGCCGCCCGGGCGGTCGGGACGATCCCGCTCATGCCCGGCGGGCTGCTGGTGGTGGAGGCGGTCCTGGTGCCCGGGCTGGTGTCCAGCGGCATGTCGCTGCCCAACGCCATCTCGGCGATGCTCATCTACCGGCTGATCAGCTGGCTGCTGATCTCGGCGATCGGCTGGGTGGTGTTCTTCTTCGTGTTCCGCACCGAGAACGTCACGGTCCCCGACGAGGAAGACATCCAACCGGCGCCCCAGCCGGCGCAGCTGGACCAGGCGAGTCCCGCCCCCGACCCCGCAGCGGCCGCCCTGCAGGGTCCGTTACCGCCCGACCGGACCGCGGAGGCCGGTTAGTCGCGTGGGTGGGCGTCGAGGGTGCGCTGACGGCGTTCGGTGCGCAGCGGTGGCGGATCTCCTCGGCGTGTCGTCGCCCGGGTTGCACATCCTGCGCGTCGTGCCTTAGGGGCTAGCCGACATTGCTTGGCTGGTTGCCTGGCTGGGGGCTTGGCTGGGGCGCGCCGCCGATGGTGACGCCCGGCAAGGTGGGCACCGGAGGCGCCACCGCAGCGCCGCCCGACGACGCCGCGCCCGCGGCCCCCGCGGCGGCGCCCGGGAGCGCCGCCAACCCGCCCGGCAGGCCGCCGGCCGCGCCCTGCGCCTGCTGCATCATCCCCATTGCCTGCGGGATGCTGATCGGCAGCTTGCACTGCAGCGACAGGTTGGTCAGGGGCTGCGCGATCGACGTCATGTCGCCCGCCACCTTCGGGTTGGCCTCGAAGTAGGACTTGAGCCCCGAGAAGGATTGCGGACCCGCCTGCTGCTGCAGCATGGAGGTCATCGTCTGATTGGTCTGCGGGTGGGAGTCCAGATAGTCGCCCATGGACTTGGAGACCGACCCGATCGTCCGGGCGACCTCACTGGCCGCGCACGGGTCGTTGGCACCCGCGGCCGGCGGACCGGCCAGCACGGCGTGTACGCCCAGGACTGCGCCCAGCAACGCCAGGGGTGCGGTGGCCGTCAGCCCGGCGACGAGCCTGCGGTGGGTCGTGGCGGTGCCTGTTGTCATGAGTAACTCCTCGAAGTTTGCGCAGACCCCCGACGACCGGCGGCTCGCAAACGGATCACGTGGGGCGGCCCGATTTCGTCGCGGCGTTTCCCCCGATCCCCCGGGCCCCGCAGGCCATCCGACATCCTGCCATCCCGCCATGAGCACGGCCAGCCTGTGTGATCTAGATCCTGTTAGTCACCGCTTCGCAACAACTCCGCGGCATCTTGGCAACATCGGCGTTGCTGCAGCTCAGGAACCGGATGACCCGACATAATCCACAGCCCGCTGCGGTATCCTCGCCTGCACGCGACGCGCGACACATTCGGGGAGCCCAAAATCCAGCAGTTCATGATGCGCCTAAGCCGCAGCCTGCGCCGGTACCGCTGGCTGGTGTTCGCAGGCTGGTTGCTGGCGCTGGTGCCGGCGGCCTATCTGGCGGTGTCGGCCTCCGGCAATCTCACCGGCGGCGGCTTCGAGGTCGCCGGCTCGCAGTCGCTGCTGGTGCACGACCAACTCGAAGATCTCTACCACGACCAGGGGGCGTCCTCGCTGGCGCTGGTCGCCGCGCCGCGGCCGGACGCCAGCTACCAGGACATGAACGACGCGGTCGCGCTGCTGCGCCAGATCGCGGGCGAGTTCCCCGGCGCCACGGAGGTGCCCAACCCGACGCAGCGGCCGCCGCAACCGGACCGGCCCTACGTGGTGTCGCTGCGGCTGGACGCCCGCAATGCCGGGACCAGCGACCTCGCCAAGCAGCTGCGGAAACGGGTCGGTATCTCCGGCGATCAGCCGGGCCGGACGGCGAACGGCCGGGTCCGGCTGTACGTCATCGGTCAGGGCGCGCTGAGCGCCGCCGCGGCCGAGCACACCAAGCACGACATCGCCGCCGCGGAACGCTGGAACCTGCCCATCATCCTGGTCGTCCTGCTGGCGGTGTTCGGCTCGCTGGCGGCCGCGGCGATCCCGCTGGCCCTGGGCATCTGCACGGTCGTGGTGACGATGGGCCTGGTCTATCTGCTGTCGGAGTTGACCACCATGTCGGTGTTCGTGACCCCGACGGTGTCGATGTTCGGGATCGCGCTCGCCGTCGACTACTCGCTGTTCATCCTGATGCGCTTCCGCGAGGAGTTGCGCACGGGACGCGATCCCCGCGAAGCCATCGACGCCGCCATGGCCACCTCCGGGCTGGCGGTCGTCCTGTCCGGCATGACGGTCGTGGCCTCGCTCACCGGGATCTACCTGATCAACACGCCCGCCCTGAAGTCGATGGCCACCGGCGCGATCCTGGCCGTCGCGGTGGCGATGCTGACGTCGACGAGCCTGACGCCTGCGGTCTTGGCGACGATCGGCCGGGCCGCCGCCAAGAGGTCGGCGCTGCTGCACTGGTCGCGCCAGCCCGACTGCACCCAGTCCCGGTTCTGGGTCCGCTGGATCGGATGGGTGATGCACCGGCCCTGGATCTCGGCGCTGGGGGCGACGGCGATCCTGCTCGTCATGGCCGTGCCGGCGATGTCGATGGTGCTCGGCAACAGCCTGCTGCGCCAGTTCGACTCGTCGCACGAGGCCCGCGCCGGCGTGGCCGCGGCGGCCCAGGCGCTCGGACCCGGCGCGCTCGGCCCGATCCGGGTGCTGGTCACCTTCCCGGACGGCGGCGCGGCCTCGCCCGAGCACGCACAGATGATCGGCGCCATCCGCCAGCGCATCGCGCAGGCGCCCGACATCGCGTCGGTGTCGCCGCCGCAGTTCGCCGAGGACAACGGCAGCGCGCTGCTGTCGGCGGTGCTGACGGTCGACCCCGAGGACATGGGCGCGCGGCAAACCGTCGGCTGGCTGCGCACCCAGCTCCCCAAGATTCCCGACGCCGGCACGGCCCGGGTGGACGTCGGCGGCCCGACGGCGCTGATCAAGGACTTCGACGACCGGGTGTCGCAGACCGAGCCGCTGGTGCTGCTCTTCGTGGCGCTGATCGCGTTCGTGATGCTGCTGATCTCGATCCACTCGGTGTTCCTGGCCTTCAAGGGCGTGCTGATGACGCTGCTGTCGGTCGCCGCCGCCTACGGCAGCCTGGTGATGGTGTTCCAGTGGGGCTGGTTGCGCGACCTCGGCTTCGCGCACATCAGCTCGATCGACAGCACGGTGCCCCCGCTGGTATTGGCGATGACCTTCGGGCTGTCGATGGACTACGAGATCTTCCTGCTCACCCGCATCAGGGAGCGCTTCCTGCACTCCGGGAACACCCGCGACGCGGTCGCCTGCGGGGTGAGCACCAGCGCCCGCACCATCACCAGCGCCGCGCTGATCATGATCGCCGTGTTCATCGGCTTCGCCTTCGCCGGCATGCCGCTGGTGGCCGAGATCGGCGTGGCGTGCGCCGTGGCGATCGCGGTGGACGCGACGGTGGTGCGGCTGGTGCTGGTGCCGGCGTTGATGGCGATGTTCGCCCAGTGGAACTGGTGGATGCCGGCGTGGCTGCGGCGGGTGTTGCCGTCGGTCGACTTCGACAGGCCGCTGCCCGAGGTCGACCTCGGTGATGTCGTGGTCATTCCCGACGACATCTCGGCGCTCACCGCGCCCACCGCCGACCTGCGGATGGTGCTCAAGTCGGCCGCCAAGCTGAAAAACCTGGCGCCCGACGCCATCTGCGTGGCCGACCCGCTCGCGTTCTCCGGCTGCGGCCGCAACGGCAAGACCACGCAGGCCGCCACCGCGCACCTCCGGGGGCGTGGTCCCGAACAGATCCCCCACCAGGTGGACATCGGCCACGAGATGGCCGGTTTGCGTGCGGGCAGGGGTGCCGCCAGGACCGCCGTCAACGCGCACCGCTTCGGTCCCTCGGGGGGCTCCTCCGGGGCCAGGAGGCTGGTCGGCGGCCTGGCGTCGCGCAGCGGCATCAACAGCATCAACGGCATCGCCCGGGCGATCTCCGGCACGGACCGGCCCGTTCACCCGGTCACGCTGTGGCGCGGGCGCCTGTCGGTCGCCCTCGATGCGCTGCAGGCGGGCCCCGGAAAAAAGTCGGGCGCCCCGCCGAGGTACGAGCGGCGCAGTCCGGTGGAGACCACCCACGTCCAGTTGCCCACCGGCGATCGCCTGCTGATCCCGACGGGTGCCGAGGCGCTGCGGCTCAAGGGCTACCTGATCATGTGCCGTAACAGTCGCCGCGACTACGCCGACTTTGCTGACATGGTGGATACGGTGGAGCCCGAAACCGCCGCCCTGGTGTTGGCGGGCATGGACAAGTACTACTGTTGTCAATCTCCTGACCGGATGGCCAGCCAACTCGTCCGTCAGCTCGCAGATCCCCATCCTTCCGATCTCCCTGACGACGAAGCCCCCGGCGCCGACGGCGAGGCAGACTGGGAGGTGGTCAGGCAGCGGTGCCTGTCCGTGGCCGTGGCAATGCTGGAGGAGGCGAGGTGACGTTGGCATCCGACCGGCGCCCCGCACCGCCACCCCAGCGACCCGCGCCCGGAGGGGACCCCGGCCGCAACGGTCCCGCCGGGGAGCCACCGCACGACTTCGACCAGCCGGTGGAGTTCTGGCCCACCGCCGGTATCCGCTCGGCGCTGCAGGGCGGTGACATCGAGACCTGGAAGCGGATCGCGGCCGCGCTCAAACGCGACCCGTACGGGCGGACCGCCCGCCAGGTCGAGGAAGTCCTCGACGGCAGCCGGCCGTACGGTGTCGCCAAAGCCCTCTGGGAGGTGCTGGACCGCGCCCGCACCCACCTGGCGGCCGACGAGCGGGCCGAGGTGGCGCGCCACGCGCGATTGCTGATCGACCGCTCCGGACTGGGCCATCAGGAGTTCGCGTCCCGCATCGGGGTGAGCCCCGAGGAATTGGCCGCCTACCTCGACGGCAGCACCAGCCCGACGGCGGCGCTGATGCTGCGCATGCGCCGGCTGTCTGACCGGTTCGTCAAGGTGAAGTCGGCCCGTTCGCCCGAATCCAACTAGCGCTCGGCGGGACCTCAGCGGGACCTGAGCGGGACCTCAGCGGGAGTTGAGCGGCAGCACGCCGTTGACCAGCCAGGTGTTGCCGTGCTTGGTCAACCCCACCCGGAGCGCGGGCGCCGCCTGACTGGCCGGCTGCCCGGGCGAGGTCTGCGTCACCCGAAGAATCACCGCCACGCTCGCCGCCGACGGCCCGAGTGCCTCGACACCGGCCGACAGGGTGGCGGCCTCGGCCGTGACGTTGTGCTGGGCCAGCTCGGCGGCGTTCTTCTGGTACTGCTCCCGGAACGAGTCCGCCTGCTCCGGCACCATCTTCGCCGTGGCCAAGTCCAACGAGGCGGTCGGGGCGCTGGGAGTGAACGACGCCATCGCTTCCGCCACCGCGGTGGCGACCTGAACCACCTCGCGGGTGTCCCGCTTGAAGTCGCGGTCCGGGCGGGTCCAGTGCAGGTAACCGGTCGCCACCGCGGCCGACAGGGCGGCCGCGCACAGGAAGGCCACGGCCAGGCGCAGCCCGGGCGCGTCGTCGTCGGTGCCGAGGCTCACCGCGTCGCGGCGCAGCAGCCAGAAGTCGACCGCCACCCCCTCGGCGATCAGCAGGACCAGCACCGAGCAGACCGAGACCCACCACACCGGCCAGCCGAGGACCACGCCGATGGCCAGCAGCGCGGCGATTGCCGCCAGCGGGGCCAGGATGTCGAAGGCGAGCAGCCGCCACAGGTTTCTCATCGGGTCGTCACCGGGTCGTCATCGGATCGAAGCCAGGCCGGAGATCATCAGCTTGCCGTCCACGTCGGCGACGTCCAGCCGCAGGTTCCAGTGCACCGTCGTCGGCTTGCCGCCGGCGTTCTCGCTGACCGACGTAGCGACCAGCAGCACCGAGTCCGCTCGGGAGGCGAACGGCGGCAACTTGGTGGTGACCACATCTTTGGCGGGCTTCGGGCCTCCGGGTTGGGCGCCCGGGTCGTGGTGCACCGTCTCGACCGCCACCGCCTCGAGCCGGCCCGTGCTGTGCGACTGCAGCTTCTGCACCACCTGCCGGTAGGGCTGGACGGCGGCGTCGAAATCGGTGTTGAGCTCCCCGACCGTCCCGTCGTGCAGCCGCTGCAGGCTGGCGTCGATGTTGCTGCTGTTCATGTTGATCAGCACGTTCGTCCACTCGGCGGCGGTCTGCATGACGCGGGTCAGGTAGGTGCGTTCGCCCGCGTCGTCGCGGTGCGCCGACCAGATGACGGCGCCGAGCGCCACCGCCGCCACCGACAGCACCCCGAGCACGGCCGACGCGATGCCGTACGGGGAAAACATCGGGCCGCCTGCGGGTTCGGGCTCCGCCGCGTCGGCCGCGGCCTCCTCGGTGCCCGCGGATTCGTCGTCGGCGGGCGGCTCGGCGTCGGGCTCCTCGTCGGACACCGCCCGATCGTCGCACCCAGACAAAGATGGAAGGATGGCGGGGTGACAGTAGAGGCCATCCGCTCCGGCATCGACCTGAGCTACGTCGACGTAAACGCCCGTCCCCAGGACGACCTGTTCGGTCACGTGAACGGCCGGTGGCTGACCGACTACGACATACCGCCGGACCGGGCCACCGACGGCGCCTTCCGCCACCTGTACGACCGCGCCGAGGAGCAGGTGCGCGACCTCATCGCAGAAGCCGACGCGGCGAGCCGGCAGGGCGCGGCGCCGGGGACCGACCAGCAACGCATCGGCGACCTCTACGCGAGCTTCCTCGACGAGGAGGCGGTCGAGCGCCGGGGCGTCCGGCCGCTGCTCGACGAGCTGGCCACGATCGACGACGCCGCCGACCCCACGGCCCTGGCCGCAGCGGTGGGCGCCCTGCAGCGCACCGGGGTGGGCGGCGGGATCGCGATGTATGTGGACACCGACGCCAAGAACTCGTCCCGATACCTGGTGCACGTCACCCAGTCCGGCATCGGCCTGCCCGATGAGTCCTACTTCCGCGACGAGCAGCACGCCGAGGTGCTGGCGGCCTACCCGGGACACATCGCGCGGATGTTCGGTCTGGTCTTCGGGGGCGACCACACGGAGACGGCCGCGCGCATCGTGGCGCTGGAGACCAAGCTGGCCGCCGCGCACTGGGACGTGGTCAAGCGCCGCGATGCCGACCTCACGTACAACCTGCGCACCTTCGCGGACCTGGCAACCGAGGGCGCCGGCTTCGACTGGGCGGGTTGGGTGAGCGCGCTGGGCAGCACGCCCGAGGCGTTGGCGGAAGTCGTTGTGCGCCAGCCGGATTACCTCGCGGCTTTCGCAACATTGTGGGAGAGCGAGGATTTCGAGGACTGGAAGCGTTGGGCGCGCTGGCGGGTGATCCGCGCCCGCGCGCCGTGGCTGACCGGCGAACTGGTCGCCGCGGACTTCGATTTCTACGGCCGGCTGCTCACCGGGGCGGAGCAGATCCGCGACCGGTGGAAGCGCGCGGTGTCCCTGGTGGAGAGCCTGATGGGCGACGCCGTCGGAAAGCTATACGTGCAGCGGCATTTCCCGCCGGGCGCCAAGGCCCGCATCGACGCGCTGGTGGAGAACCTGCAGGCGGCGTACCGGCTGAGCATCAGCGACCTGGACTGGATGACCCCGCCGACCCGCGAGCGGGCCCTGCGCAAGCTGGAGAAGTTCACCGCCAAGGTGGGCTACCCGAGCAAGTGGCGGGACTACTCGGCGCTGGAGATCGACCGCGCCGACCTGTACGGCAACTACCGGCGCGGCTACGCCGTCAACCACGAGCGCGAGCTGGCCAAGCTCGGCGGACCCGTGGACCGCGACGAATGGTTCATGACGCCGCAGACCGTCAACGCCTACTACAACCCGGGGATGAACGAGATCGTCTTCCCCGCAGCGATTCTGCAGCCCCCGTTCTTCGACCCCGAGGCCGACGACGCCGCCAACTACGGCGGCATCGGCGCGGTGATCGGCCACGAGATCGGCCACGGCTTCGACGATCAGGGCGCCAAGTACGACGGCGACGGCAACCTGGTCGACTGGTGGACCGACGACGACCGCACCGAGTTCGGCGCCCGCACCAAGGCGCTGATCGAGCAGTACGACGCGTACACGCCGCGGGAGCTGGCCGCCGCCGAGCACGGCCCACCCCATGTCCAGGGCGCGTTCACCGTCGGGGAGAACATCGGCGACCTGGGCGGGCTGTCCATCGCGCTGCTGGCCTACCAGCTGTCGCTGGGCGGCGAGCCCGCCCCGGTCATCGACGGCCTCACCGGCGTGCAGCGGGTGTTCTACGGCTGGGCCCAGGTGTGGCGCACCAAATCCCGTTCGGCCGAGGCGATCCGGCGGCTGGCGGTCGATCCGCATTCGCCGCCGGAGTTCCGGTGCAACGGCGTCGTCCGCAACATCGACGCCTTCTACGACGCGTTCGAGGTGTCAGCGGGCGACGCGTTGTTCCTGGAGCCCCCGCGCCGGGTCCGCATCTGGAACTAGGGGCCCATCCTCTTCTCGCGGGCAGGGTTCGATCCGGGCGGGCACGTGCTTGTGCCACGGCGTCCCCGCGTACGGGTCGCGCCACCCGGTCGAGGTGAGCACGTTTGGCGCGACGCCGGCAATCACCGTGCGCCCGTCGCCGTCGACGTAGTCCAGGCCGAAACCGTTGGGCAGGGCGGCATGCCCGGCGAGCATCGTCTCGGTGATTTCGACGGTCGCCTCGGCGGTGCCGGCCGCGGTGGTGATGCGCGCCCGGGATCCGTCGGCCAGGCCGAGCGCCTGCGCGTCCTCGACGCTCACCCGCAGGGCGCCGTCACCGTCGCGTTTGCGCCACGACGGGTCGCGGAAGATGTCGTTGGCGGTGTAGGCGCGCCGCTCCCCCACCGACAGCACGATCGGGAAATCGGGCGTGGTCAGCCGGGGCGGCGCCGCGGTGAGTGCCCTCAGCTCGTCCAGCATTTCGGGGATTTCCAGGGCGATCTTGTGGTCGGCGTGTCCGATCAGGGCGAAGTCGTCCTCGTAGTGGTGCACCGTGAACGTCACCCCCGACGGGTTGTCGAGGACCGCGTCGAACAGCGCATTGCCGTCGGCGTGACCGGCACGCCGGACGGCGTCGGGATAGTTCAGCGCGGCCTTCTGGGCCAGCCCCCACAGCGCGGCGGCGCCGCGCAACCCGTCGGGCAGGGTCGGACCGAGCGTCTCGTAGAGAACGTACGGAAGTGTCTGCGCCAGCGTCGGATTGGTGGCCGTCGCGGTCAGGAATGCTTCGGTGTACGCCTGCCTCCCGCGCCGGGCGGCCTCCCGTAGCGGCCGCAGGTCCGCTTCGTCGACCACCCCGAGCGCCCGCACCAGCCGCGCCCAGATCTCCGGCTCGGGCAGGGTCCCGGGCAGCGGGTCCAGCAGCGGCCGGCGCAACTGAAAGGTGTTGTGCGGGAACTCCAGGTTGAAGAAGGTGGCCTCCGGCTTCTCGAATTGCGACGCGGCGGGAAGCACGTAGTGCGCGAGCCGGGCGGTCTCGGTCATCGCGACGTCGATCACCACCATCAGCTCCAGCGCCTGGAAGGCCGCGCGGCAGGCGCCCGAGTCGGCCAGCGAATGGGCCGGGTTGCTGCTCTCGACGATCATGGCGCGGAAGCGGTCGGGGTGGTCGGTGAGGATTTCCTCGGGCACCACATTGGAGGGCACCAGGCCCGCGATGATGGGGGCGCCGGTCACCGGTGTGCGCCCGGAGTACTGGCCGAACAGCGGCCCGAACGACGAATGCAGATGCTGGCCGCCCCTTTTCGCGAAGTTGCCGGTGAGGATCCAGAGCAGTTTGTTCAGGTAGGAGGACAGCGTGCTGTTCGGCGATTGCTGGACGCCGAGGTCCTCGAACACCGCGACGCTGGCCGCGCTGCCGATGCGCCGCGCCGCCGCGCGCAACAGCTCCTCGTCGACCCCGCAGCGCTGTGCGTAGTCGGCCACCGAGACCTCGCCCAGCGCCGCGCGGACGGTGTCGGCGCCGCGCACGTGGTCGGCGAGAAACCCCTCGTCGCAGAGGCCCTCCTGGACCAGGACGGCGGCCAGCGTCGGCCAGGCACCAGGCGTCGGTTCCGGGCCGCACCCGCAGGTGGAAGTCCGCCATCTTCGCGGTGTCGGTGACGACGGGGTCGATCACGATCATCGACCGCTGCGCGTCCTTGGCGATGTCGTTGAGGACCACCCGCGCCCGCGGGATGCTTTGCGACATCCACGGGTTCTTGCCGACGAACACCGACACTTCGGCGTGCTCGAACTCGCCCCGGGTGTGGCCGCCGTAGAGCTGCGCGTCGATCCACGCCTCGCCGGTCTTCTCCTGCGCCAGCGCGTTCGACCGGTAGCGCGACCCCAGGGCCTTCAGGAAGGCGCCGCTGTAGGCCCCGCCCAGGTGGTTGCCCTGCCCGCCCCCGCCGTAGTAGAAGATCTTGTCCCCGCCGTAGGTGTCGCGGATGCGCTTGAAGCCCTCGGCGATCTCGACAATCGCGGTGTCCCAGTCGATCTCCTCGTAGCTGCCGTCCGGGCGGCGGCGCAGCGGGGAGGTCAGGCGGGCACCGCTGTTCTGGTAGTGGTCCAGCCGCAACGCCTTGTTGCAGGTGTAGCCCTGCGACGCCGGATGCGCCTTGTCGCCGCGGATGCGGGCCAGCCGGCGGTCCTCGACCTGCACGACGATGCCGCAGTTGCACTCGCACAGGATGCAGGCGGTGGGCTTCCACTCATCGGTCATCGCGCACGATCCCTTCCCGGAAGTTCGGCCAACAGCTGGTCCCGCAGTTGCCGGTGGACGACGTCGAGCGGCGCGAGGTCGCGACGCACCCTGGCCAGCAAAATGGCGCCCTGCAGCGCCGTCGTCGCCAACACGGCCAGTTCGCCGGCGCGCTCGCGCGGTATTCCGTCGGCGATGAAGCGCTGCGTGATCAGGCCGATCCACCGGTCGAAGGCGGCGGCCGCGCGGCCGGTCACCCGTTCGTCGCCCGCTTCCACGGAAACGGCGGCGACGGGGCAGCCGGCGCGGAAGTCGTTGGCCAGCAACTGCTTCCGGTAGTTCTCGATCAACGTGTCCAGCAGCTGCGGGCCCCCCTCGGCCTCGGCGATCAGGGCGGCGACATGGTTACCGGCGAAATCGACCGCCTCGCAGAGCAATTGGGCGCGACCGCCCGGGAAGTAGTGGTAGGCCGAGCCGCGTGGGGCGCCGCTGTGCTCGAGCACATCGGAGATGGCGGTGGCGTGCGCGCCGCGCTCCCGAATCAGCAGGGCGGCGGAGACGACCATCCGCTCGCGGGGGCTACGCATCACCAGGCTCCTCGCTGCAGGCTATGTATGATGCTATACATAATTCGCCGGGCCGACGAAAGCCCCGCATGCAACCGAGCGCGAGCGCTCAGTTCTGCCAGTCGTTGGAGCCGTCGTTCTTGCTGTACGTGCCCACGGAGTTCTTCACCACGATGGGATCGCCCGGACCGAAGTTGTCGAAGAACCACTTCGCGTTGGTGGGGCTGATGTTGATGCACCCGTGGCTCACGTCCCGCTTGCCCTGGTCGCCGATCGACCACGGCGCGCTGTGCACGTAGTCGCCGACGTTGTCGAAGCGCACCGCGTCCTCCACGGTCACCTTGTAGCCGTAGGTCGAGTTGACGGGCACCCCGTACGTCGAGGAGTCCATCACCACCGACGCCTTCTTGTCCTGGACCCAGTAGGTGCCGTTGGGGGTCTGGTGACCGCCCGCCGTCATTCCCATCGACATGGGGAACGTCTTTTCCACGACGCCGTTGCGGGTGATGGTCAGTTGGTGCGTCGCGTCGTCGGCGGTCGCCAGCAGCGTGTCCCCGGTGCGGAAGTTGGTCACCGTGCCGCCGGCGTCGACGGTGACCGCGGTGTTGGCGGGCCAGAAGCTGAACGGACGCCAGCGCAGCTGGGTCGGGGTCATCCAGTAGAACTTGCCGGACACCGGCGGGACGGAGGAGACGTGCACCGCGTTCTCGGCGTCGCCCGCATCGGCGACCCGCCCGGGAAAGTTGATGATGATCGGCTGGGCCACCCCCACCGTCGCGCCGGTGGCGGGGATGAAGCTGGGCGGGCCGAACGGCGCGGTGCCGGTGAACGGCGTGGGGTTCTGACCGGCGGCGGGTCCCGACGCGACCGGCTGCGCCCCCGGGGCGGCCGGCAGCGGGTCGACGGGCAGCGGGAACAGCGGCGGCGGCGGGGGCGGGGCCGGCGGGGCGGCCACTGCTCCCGGATCGCCGGGTGCCGGGTCCGGGTCGGCCAGCGCGGGAGTCGCACTCACCGTCAGCACCATTCCCAGAGTCAACGCCAATCCGGCCGCCTTCAGAGCGGCCGACAGGCTTCCCCGTGTCCAACCCGACATTGCCTACCTCCAGTCGCTTTCTCGAACACAAGTGTGGCATAGAGATCCGGCCAGCAAACAATTCCGACGTTCTTCATCGCTCAAAACAGGGCCGAGAACCGGCGCTGAGCTGGCCGGCTATGAATTGCGTGAGCCCGGCGGTGCAACGTCCAGGGTGTGCCGGTTGGCCGCGGCGCCCGCCAGTGCGGCGGCCATCAAACCGGCCGACGCGGTCAGCATCAGCGCGACGCTGCGCTCGTACAGCAGCCCGCCGGCCAGCGAGCCCGCCATGATGCCCACCTGAAAGGCCGTCACGTACAGCCCGGACGCGCCGTCGGGATCGTCCGCGCCGGTGCGCATCGCGGCGGCCTGCATCATCGGCGACACCGCGGTGGCCATGGCCCCCCAGAGCACGATCGCGCAGGTCCCGATCAATACGGTCGCGACGACCGGTTCGCCGCCGAACGCCAGCGCGGTCAGCACCACGAACGCGACCGTCAGCCCGGCCATGCAGCCGATGATGGCGCCGCGGGGCCGACGGTCCAGCGGCCGCGCGACCATGCCCACCGCGACCACCCCGGCGGCGCCGTAGGCGGCCAGCACCCAGGCCAGGTTGGCTCCGCGGACGCCCACGACTTCACGGATGACCACGACGATGTAGGTGTAGGACACGAAGTGGCCCGTGACGCCGACCATGGTGATCAGGCTCACGATGATCAGCCTGCGGTTGCGGTGATGGCGCGCCCGCGGCCCCACGCACTTGAGCTGTTCGTCGGTGAGCACCAGCTCGGGCAGCAGCACCCGCGCCGCCACCGTCACCACGGCCGCCGCGACGGTCACGCAGACCGCCGCGAGCCGCCAGCCCCACATCAGGCTCATGGCGGCCGTCAGCGGGCTGCCGACGACCAGCGCCAGGCTGGTCCCGACGTAAATCGACATGGTGGCGCGGCCGCCGTGGCTCGGCGGCACCAGCCGGGTGGCGATCGGGGCGATCACCGACCACAGCAGGCCGTGGGTGACCGCGCACAGCACGCGGCCGGCGGCCAGCACGGCGAAGTTGGGGGCCAGCGCCGAGATGAGCTGGGAGACCGTCAGGCACACCAGGCTGAACACCAGGGCCCGCCGCCGCGGCCAGTGCGCCGTCCAGCGCACCAGCGGAAACGTCGTGAGGGCCGCCACCAGCGCGTACCAGGTCAGCAGGGTGCCGACGAGCACGACGCTGACGTGCAGGTTCCGCGCGATCGAGGACAGCGCGCCCACCGGCAGAATCTCCGCGGTGACGTAGGTGAAGGCCGCCGCCGCCAGCACCATCAACTGCCCCGCGACTCGTGGCGTCCACGTTCGCGCGGCAACGGCGGTTTCGGCAGTCATGGCGGTCATCGATCGGGCGCGGGCGTGGCACCGGCCATGCCGGCGCGTTCTCGCTTTCCCTACCGTACGCACCGCGTCAGCGGATCACCGCGATCTGTTCGTTTCAACACGGTGTCGGCGTGATTACGAACGAACCAGCCGCGCGATCGCGGCGGAGGCCTCGGCGAGCTTCGCTCGAGCGTTTTCCGGGGCCTCCGGTCCCTCCTCGGCCACCGCGTTGGTGACGCAGTGGCTCAGGTGCTCGTCGAGCAGGTTCAAGGCGACCGAACGCAGGGCGCTGCTGGCGGCACTGATCTGGGTCAGCACGTCGATGCAGTACTTGTCCTCGTCGATCATCCGCGCGATGCCCCGCACCTGGCCCTCGATGCGCCGCAGCCGCTTGGCGTAGTTGTCCTTCTGCTCCGAATAGCCGTGTGCGGTCGTCACCAACCCAGCATATACCCCATCGGGGTATAACCCGATCGTTGGCGCCCCCGCCCGCCAGCGCATACTTGCACGATGGCCACCGACATGAAGCCGCGCAGTCGTGACGTCACCGACGGGCTGGAGAAGGCTGCCGCCCGCGGCATGTTGCGGGCGGTGGGGATGGGCGACGAGGACTTCGCCAAGCCGCAGATCGGCGTCGCGTCCTCGTGGAACGAGATCACGCCGTGCAACCTGCCGCTCGACCGGCTCGCCAAGGCGGTCAAGGAGGGCGTGTTCGCGGCCGGCGGGTATCCGCTGGAGTTCGGCACGATCTCGGTGTCCGACGGCATCTCGATGGGGCACGAGGGGATGCACTTCTCGCTGCCGTCGCGGGAGCTGATCGCGGACAGCGTCGAAACCGTGATGCAGGCCGAGCGCCTCGACGGCTCGGTGCTGCTGGCCGGCTGCGACAAGTCGCTGCCCGGGATGCTGATGGCCGCCGCGCGGCTGGACCTGGCCTCGGTGTTCCTCTACGCGGGCTCGATCCTGCCGGGTGTCGCCAAGCTCTCCGACGGCACCGAGCGCGAGGTGACCATCATCGACGCGTTCGAAGCGGTAGGCGCCTGCGCCCGCGGGTTGATGCCGCGCGCGGACGTCGACGCCATCGAGCGCGCGATCTGCCCGGGCGAGGGGGCGTGCGGCGGCATGTACACCGCCAACACCATGGCCTGCTCCGCCGAGGCGCTGGGCATGTCGCTGCCGGGCAGCGCGGCCCCGCCGGCCACCGACCGCCGCCGTGACGGGTTCGCCCGCCGCAGCGGCCAGGCCGTCGTCGAGCTGCTGCGCCGCGGCATCACGGCCCGCGACATCATGACCAAGGAGGCGTTCGAGAACGCGATCGCGGTGGTGATGGCATTCGGCGGATCGACCAACGCCGTGCTGCACCTGCTGGCCATCGCGCACGAGGCCGACGTCGCGCTCTCGCTGGACGACTTCAGCCGGATCGGATCGAAGGTCCCGCACCTGGCCAACGTCAAGCCGTTCGGCCAGCACGTGATGACCGACGTTGACCACATCGGCGGCGTCCCGGTGGTGATGAAGGCGCTTTTGGACGCCGGCCTGCTGCGCGGTGACTGCCTGACGGTGACCGGCCGGACGGTGGCCGAGAACCTCGCCGTCATCGCCCCGCCGGATCCCGACGGCAAGGTGCTGCGCGCGCTGAACGACCCGATCCATCCGACCGGGGGAATCACCATCCTGCACGGGTCGCTGGCCCCGGAGGGCGCGGTCGTGAAGACGGCCGGTTTCGACTCCGACGTCTTCGAGGGCACCGCGCGGGTTTTCGACGGCGAGCGGGCCGCGCTGGACGCCCTGGAGGACGGCACCATCAGCAAGGGCGACGCCGTGGTGATCCGCTACGAGGGCCCCAAGGGGGGGCCGGGGATGCGCGAGATGCTCGCGATCACCGGGGCGATCAAGGGCGCCGGACTCGGCAAGGACGTGCTGCTGCTCACCGACGGCCGCTTCTCCGGCGGGACGACCGGCCTGTGCGTGGGGCACATTGCGCCGGAGGCCGTCGACGGCGGACCGATCGCGTTCCTGCGCGACGGCGACCGGATCCGTCTCGACGTGCCGGCCCAAGCCCTCGACGTGCTGGCCGAGCCGAACGAATTCGACTCTCGCCGGCGAGGGATTCACCCCGCCGCCGCCCCGCTACAAGACGGGCGTGCTGGCCAAGTACGTCAGGCTGGTCGGCTCGGCGGCCAACGGCGCGGTCTGCGGCTAGCGCTCGACACATAATCCGTTGTGACGACGCGCCGGTGCGCGCCGCAACGGCTTATGTCTCGCGCGGCATTCCCGGTCCGTCTGGATGACCGCGGTGTCCACGAGCGCGGGCCGGCCAAGACCCCACGAGCCTTGGCATATACCCGTGGGGGGTATACAGTGGGCGATGTGGTTCAGCCCACATCGAAATTCCCACCACACAGAAAAAGGTGATCGACATGGCGAGTTACGAGGCGGGAACCCTGCTGACCTGTGGCCACGAGGGTTGCGGATGCCGCGTTCGCATCGAGGTCCCGTGCCATTGCTCCGGCGCCGGGGAGCCCTACCGTTGCACCTGCGGCGACGAACTGAACCCGGTCGAGTAGCCCGGGATCAGCGCCCGAACGCGCGGCCGGCGAGTTCGACCGCGGCCGTCAGCAGCGGGGTGACCGCCGAAGTGCCCACCGCCACGGTGTAGCCGCCCGGCTCGATGCGCCAGGTCCCCGCGTCGCCGTCGTACCGCCCCAGTAGGCGCGCGTCGGCCTCGACGGTCACGGCGCGGCTCTGGCCCGCTTCGAGTTCGACGCGCTCGAATCCCAGCAACCGCAGGCAGGGGCCGCCGGGCGTGGCGGTCAGGTAGAGCTGCGGCACGTCGGCGCCGAAGCGCTCGCCCACGTTGACCACCCGGAAGCGCGCCGTCACGGTGTCGCCACCGGTGACCGCCAGGCCGCGGTAGGCAAACCTGGTGTAGGACAGGCCATGACCGAACGCGAACAGCGGAGCCTGGCCGGTCCGGGCGAACCATCGGTAGCCGACGTCGGCGCCTTCGGCGTAGTCGACGGTGCTCGGCGTCCCCCACGGCCCGCCCGCGCCGGGAAGCTCAGGACGCGGCGTCTGACCGAGGTCGACCGGGAACGTGACGGGCAACCGCCCCGACGGGTTCACCTGCCCGGCAAGGACTTCCGCGATGGCCTGCCCGCCCGCCTGACCGGGATACCAGGCCTGCACAACGGCGTTCACGGAGTCGTGCCACGGCATCGCCACCGGGTTGCCGGTCTCGAGCACCACGACGGTGCGCGGGTTGACGGCGGACACCGCGGCGATCACCGCGTCCTGGCCCCACGGCAGCGCCAGGTCGGCCAGGTCGAACCCTTCGCCTTCGGCGCGGATGGCGAAGACGATCGCGACGTCGGCACGGCGCGCCGCCGCGGCCGCCTCGGCCGGACTGACCCCGGGGTCGAAGTCGATCTGGGCGTGGGGAAGTCGCTTTCTCAGCTCCTCCAGCGGGCTCGACGGCAGCAGGTACAGGTTGCGCATGCCGGCCTCCAGGCCGGTGCCGCCGATCAGGATGACGTTGGCGTAGCCGCCGGGAGGCACGACGGCGCTCGACCCGTAGCCGGCGGGCACGGCCGACTGGGCGTGGCCGCCGATGACGGCGATCCGCGCGGTCGACTCTCGCTGCAGGGGCAGCGCCCCGCGGTTGGTCAGCACCACGATCCCCTGGCGGGCGACCTGCAGGGCAACGTCGTGGTGTGCCGCCATGTCGGGTTCCGTTACTGCCCCCGGCCTGTCGATCCCCACGGCGAACACCGAACGCAGGATCCGGCGGACCATGTCCGAGAGCCGCTGCTCGGGCAGCCTGCCCTCGGCGTACGCGGCCCGCAGCGGCGCGCCGAATGGCTCGGACTGCCACAGCAGCGCATCGATCTGCGCTCCGCACTCCTGGTCGAGGCCGGCGAGGGCGTACTCCCAGGAGGCGGTCGCGCCCCAGTCGGACATCACCCACCCGCGATATCCCCAGGCTCCCTTGAGCACCTGGTTGAGCAGGACGTGGTTGGCGCCGGCGTAGTCGCCGTTGACCTTGTTGTAAGCCGTCATGACGGCGCCGGGCTGCGATCGCTCGATGGCCATTTCGAAGGCCAGCAGGTCGGATTCGCGGTGCGCCGCGGGGTCGATCACCGCGTCCAGAAAGTGCCGATTGGTCTCGTTACAGTTCAGCGAGTAGTGCTTGACCGTCGAGATGACCCCCTGCGCCTGGATCCCGTTGACCGATTCCGCGGCCATCGTCGCGGTCAGAAGCGGGTCCTCGGAAAGGTATTCGAAGTTGCGGCCGTTGCGCGGATCGCGGACCAGGTTCATGGAGCCGGCCAGTTGCACGTTGAACCCGCGACTGCGGGCCTCCCGGCCGATCACCGCACCCGCGGCGCGGGCCAGCGAGGGGTTGAAGCTGGCGGCCAGCGCCGGCCCGGCCGGCAGCGCGGTGGCGGTGTCGCCCGGCCGGTAGCCCAGGTTGGCCACCCCGAGCCCCGCGTCGCTCATCAGCAGTGCCGGGACACCGAGCCGGGGCACGCCGGGCACGTAGCCCGCGCTCATCGGCACTCCCGGCGGGATCCGCTCGTCGCGCAGCGGCCACAATTCACCGGCCCCCATCACCCCAACCAGCAAGGAGAACCGCTCGTCGTCGGTCATCCGCGCCTCAACCTCGCGCGCCCGGGCGTCGGGATCGCTCACCGGACCCCCTCCTTCGCGTACACGACGCGCAGCACATGCCCGACCTCCGGCCCCATGACCAGCTCGGTCAATTCGCAGATCGTCGCGACGAATTCGGGGCCGTGTGGCGGACCGGCACGGCAAAGGTGATGCGCGACCTCGTGCAGCACCACCAGTTCGCGCAGCGCCCAGTCGGCGGTGTCGCGGTCGGGAACGGCGATAACGCCCGCGCCGTCGCGGTTTTCGTAGTGCGCGGCGGTGGCGGCGCGCCGCGCCCGCACCCTCAGCGGCGCGACGTCCGCCCAGCGGTCCCGCACCGCGGGTAGCGCAAGCACGTCGTCAACGTAGCGCTGGACGGCGGCCACCGACCCGAACCGTCCCTCGGGCGGGAGCGTCAGCTGCGTGCCGAAGAACTCGACGGCGGGTGACCCGTGCTCGGCGGCACGGTCGAACAGTGTGCGGACGAACTCCTCGGCGGCGTAGACCTTGGCGCGCTGGGAGTCCCTGCTGCCCGGGCCGCCCGGACTCACCGGCCCAATGCACTGCGCGCGCCGGGCAGCTCGGGGCTGTTCCCGAGCCGCGCCCGCCGACCGGCCCGGTCACCCGCGCGCCGCGCCGCCGACGAGTACCCGGCCGCCGCCCGGCTGGCGTGCCAGGTGCCCCTCGCCTTCGACGCGCCGCGGTAGAAGTCGTGCAACTCAAGCTCCTTGTCCCGCAGGGCTACAGCGGTTCCCGGCGGCCGGCGGCGGTCCCGGGTGGCCTCGCGGCGCGCCTCGTCGCGGGCCTCGGCCAGGCGCTGACCGACGCGCGCCCCGAACGCCAGCTGGAAGTTCAGCCGGGCCGTGATCGTCGGCGTGGGCCGGTGCGCCCCGGAGGCGAGGTAGGCGTCCGACGCCCGAACCATCTGGACGACCAGGCTGGCGTACAGCGCGTGGCTCGCGTCGATGTCCTCGGGGAACCCGTACGCGTAGAGGAACGCCGAGTTGGACGCCACGTCGCAGCGCACGTCGTTGGCCGCAGCGATGAGCACGAAAAGTTGCACGTAGGTGCGCAGCCCCTTGGTCCCGGCCGCGCCGATGGTGATGGTGCGCTGGGTCGGGGCCTGGGCCGGCGAACGATCGACCGCATGGGACCGGGCCACCGCCAGGTCGATGGAGGCCGCCGTCGCCAGCCGCTGCGCGGCGCTCATGAACGCGTCGGCCTCGTGCGCGTTGTCGGTGCCTTCGGCCTGACGCAGCAGCGCGGCGATGCGGGAGAGCATCTTGTCGTCGGTCATAGCGCCAAACTACGGGAGCCGTGCGACATGTCGCCGACGGTCGCTCACAGCCGCTCAGAGATCCACGACACCACGTCGGACAGCACCTGGTCGCGTTCGGGCTCGTTGAAGACCTCGTGGTATAGGCCGGGATACACCTTCAATTCGACGTCGGTGGATCCCACGCACCCGACCAGGCGCCGGCTGCCGGCGACCGGGATCAGCCGGTCGTCGGAACCGTGCACCACCAGCAGGGGCGCGGTCAGCGCGGGCGCCCGCCGCGGCATGGTCTCGCCGACCTGGAGCAGCGCGCGGCCGATTCCGGCCGGAACCTTTCCGTGGTACACCAGCGGGTCGGCGTTGTAGGCCGCCACCACGGCGGGGTCCCGCGAGATGGCCTCGACGTCGAGCTCCTGCACAGGCAGACCGGGCACGATCACGCCGAGCACCTTGGCGGCCAGCCGCAACGGGGCCGAAATCTGGTCCTGGGCCGCCACGGCCGGGCCGGAGAGCACCATCAGGTCGTAGTTGTCCGGCCGCTCCACGCCGTAGGCGAAGACGATCCCCCCGCCCATGCTGTGGCCGAGCACGACGCACTTGCGGCCGGGATGCTCCCGGGTGGCGATGCCGACCAGGGTGTCGAAATCGCCGGTGTACTCGGAGATGTCCCGCACCAGCACCCGCTTGCCGCCCGAGCGGCCGTGCCCACGATGGTCCAGCGCGTAGGTGACCAGTCCCGCCGCGCCGAAGCACTCTGCGACGTAGTCGTAGCGACGGGCGTGCTCCCCGAGGCCGTGGGACAGCACGACCACCGCGCGCGGCGCAGCGTCCGGAGTCCAGACGTCGTAGACGATGCGCACGCCGCCGACACCCTCGAATTCGCGTTCGGAGCGGGTGGTGACCATTACGGGCAGCGTAACGGCTGGCGGTTCGGGTCGCGTTCCGAGACACTGCGTAGGCTCAACCGGGTGAGCGTTGTCGCGGACAACTCTGGACGTGGGCCGGCCGTCGGCGGCGACTTCTCGGCGGATGCCGAGCCGTACCGCCGGGAACTGCTCGCACATTGCTACCGGATGACCGGGTCGCTGCACGACGCCGAGGATCTGGTGCAGGAAACGCTGCTGCGGGCGTGGAAGGCGTACGACCGCTTCGAAGGCAAGTCGTCGATGCGGACCTGGCTGCATCGCATCGCCACCAACACCTGCCTGAGCGCCCTGGAGGGCCGGCACCGCCGGCCCCTGCCCAGCGGGCTCGGCGCGCCCAATTCGGATCCCACGGCGGACCTCGTGCAACGCACCGAGGTGCCGTGGCTGGAGCCGTTGCCGGACCTGACCGGCGATCCGGCCGACCCGTCCGTCATCGTCGGATCACGCGAGTCGGTGCGGCTGGCTTTTGTGGCCGCGCTGCAACACCTTTCGCCGCGGCAGCGCGCTGTGCTGTTGCTGCGCGACGTGCTGCAGTGGAAGGCGGCCGAGGTCGCCGAGGCCGTCGGCGCCACCACCACGGCCGTCAACAGCCTGCTGCAACGGGCCCGTTCGCAGCTCGAGACCGCCCGGCCCAGCGCGGACGACCGGGCGGCCCCGCCTGACTCGTCGGAGGCGCAGGACCTGCTCGCCCGGTACATCGCCGCGTTCGAGGCCTACGACATCGACCGGCTGGTCGAGCTGCTCACCGCCGAGACGATCTGGGAGATGCCCCCGTACGTCGGCTGGTACCGGGGCGCACGCGACATCATCACGCTGATTCACCAGCAGTGCCCGGCCGAGTGTTCCGGCGACATGCGCCTGATCCCGCTGGTCGCCAACGGCCAACCCGCCGCGGCCATGTACATGCGCGCGGGCGACGTGCACCTGCCCTTCCAATTGCAGGTGCTCGACGTGGTCGGCGGCCGGGTGTCGCATGTGGTGGCCTTCCTCGACGGCACGCTGTTCACGAAGTTCGGCCTGCCGGGTTCGCTGCGACCATGACCGATCCCGCGCGCGTCACGGCCGCGCCCGGCAAGCCGCTCCTGCTGCTGGGCGCCTTCGCTTTGAGCGACGTCGGCTACGTCGCCGAGGAGTTCTTCGTCTCGGGCACCGCCCACTCCTACGCCCCCGCGGCGGAACTGGGTCCGGACGGCCGATGGGCCGTAAGGCCGGATGCCGCGGACGATTACGCCACGCGGATCGTGGCGCTGACGCCCGCTGACCCTGCCCTGTTCAACGGCACGGTGCTGGTCGAGTGGCTCAACGTGAGCGGCGGCATCGACGCCCCGGCCGTATGGATGATGGCGCACCGGGAAATCGTTCGCTCGGGTTACGCGTACGTCGGGGTGTCCGTTCAGCGGGTTGGGGTGCAGGGCGGCGGTACCAGCCTGCTCGGCGTCGACATGTCGCTGAAGAGCCAGGACCCGGAACGCTATGCGCCCCTGCACCACCCGGGCGACGCCTTCTCCTACGACATCTTCTCCCAGGTCGGCCGGCTGCTCAAAGGCCCCGGGCGGCAAGGTCTTCTGCGCGGCCTGGATCCGCAGCGGGTTGTCGCGATCGGCGAGTCGCAGTCGGCGATGTTCCTCACGACCTACATCAACGCCGTCGACCCGCTCGCCGGGGCGTACGACGGCTTCCTGGTCCATTCCCGCTTCGGCCCCGCCGCCCCGCTCGACGGCGGTTCCATCTTCGACGCCGCCGACACCCCGCAGGCGGTCGCCTTCCGCCCGGACCTGCGCGTCCCGCTGATGACGATCATCACCGAAACCGACCTCTTCAGCGCCGCTTTGGAGGGCTACTACTTCGCGCGTCAGCCCGACAACCAATGGCTGCGGGTCTGGGAGATTCCGGGTGCCGCCCACGCCGACAACTACACGATCCAGGTGGCGGCGATCGACAGCGGTTCGGCGCCGCTCGCCGACATCGCCGCCGCGTACGCGCCGACCAACATGCTGATGGGCCAGCAGCTCTCGCACTACATCAACTTCGCGCCACAGCACCACTACGTCCTGCAGGCGGCCCTCGCCGCCCTGAACACCTGGCTGCGCACCGGGCAGCCGGCGCCCTGCGCCCCGGTGATCGAGGTCGCCGCAGGCGATTCGCCGCTCCCCGTGCTGGATTCCAACGGCCTCGCCCGCGGCGGCGTCAGAACGCCGTGGGTGGACGTCCCGGTTGCGCAGACATCGGGATTCGGCGGCGAAGAGGGCGTGATGTCCGGGATATTCGGATCCGGCGAGCCGTTCGGCCCCGCCACGCTGCGCCGCCTTTATCCGAACGGGCTCGACGAGTACCTGAGGCGTTTCACCGCGGCGCTCGACGCGGCGATCGGATCCGGGTTCCTGCTGCGGGCGGACCGTGCCGAGATCCTCGAATTGGCCACCGCAACCTATCCCGCAGACTAGAGCAGGCGGCTGTCCGGCACGGGACCTTCGACCGGGCGGACCAGCCCGGCGCCGGTGATCAGCGGCAGGTCGAGCGCGGACAGCAGTCCCGGCGGGGCGGCGCAGACGGCCGGGATGGCGTTGACCATTCTGGAGGCGCCCGCGATGCGGGCCCCCAGGTCGTGGTCGTGGCCCTCCGCCATCTCGAATTCGCAACGCATGGCTGGGTCGCGTGCTGCCACCGCTGACACCCGGCGAGGTCGCCGACCATCGGCGGGTGCTTGCCGACATCCGCGCCCGCGGCTACGGCGCGTGGCGGTTCGACGACAGCCATCGATCGCTGCACCATCGCCTCGCCGACGTGCTGGCCGCCCTGGAGCCGACCGCGCAGGTGACCCGCCAACTCACCACGCTGATGACCAGGGTGACGCTGCGTTCCGTCACCGACACGCTCGAGAGCAACCTGGCGGCAACCGAATTCGTGGTGCTGCCTATCTTCGGCCGCGACGGCCAGCCCGAGCACCAGATCGAAATCCACCTGGGCCGCCCCGCGGGGCTCACCCTGCCCGTCCTGGACACCGCCCTGCGCCACGCCCAGGGGTTGCTGGCGGCGCCCGCGGAGGCGGGCCGCCAGACCACATAGAGTGAGCACGACAGACAGGAGCCCGCATGTCTCAATCGCGGCCGCGGCACGCGGCGCCGAATCCCGAGCGCAATGTCAAGGCAATTCGGACGGTGCGGTTTTGGGCGGCGCCACTGCTGATCACGCTGGCCCTGATGTCGGCGCTGTGCGCGCTGTATCTCGGCGGCATCGTGAACCCCATGACCAACCTGCGGCACTTCCCCATCGCGGTGGTGAACGAGGACGCCGGCCCGACGGGCGCGCGGATCGTGGACGGACTGGTTGCCGGGCTGGACAAGAACAAATTCGATGTCCGCGTCGTATCGCCGGCCGAGGCGCGGCAACTGCTGGATAGGGTCCAGGTGTACGGCGAGGCCGTGATACCGCCGACGTTCTCCTCACAGCTGCGGGATTTCGGCGAAAGCGCGGTCGCGCCGGGCCGCACGGAGCGGCCCTCCATCACCATCGCGACCAACCCGCGCGCCGGTACGCTCGGGTCCAGTATCGCCGGCCAGACCCTGGCCCAGGCCATGGCGATAGTGAACACCAAAGTGGGGCAACGGCTTACGGCAGAGGTGGCCGCGCAGACGGGTGGCGCGCCGTTGACCGGGGCGTCGCGGCTGGGCCTGACCAACCCCGTCGACATCAAGTCGACCGTGTACAGCCCGCTACCGAACGGCACGGGCAACGGGCTGTCGGCCTTCTACTACGCGCTGCTGCTGCTGCTCGCCGGATTCACCGGCAGCGTTGTGGTGAGCACCCTGGTCGACGCGCTACTCGGTTATGTGCCTGCGGAATTCGGCCCGGTGTACAGGTTCGCCGAGCAGGTCCGGATCTCCCGGCTTCAGACGCTGCTCGTCAAGTGGGGGATGATGCTGCTGCTCGCGCTGCTCACCTCGGCGGTGTACCTGGCGATCGCGCATGGCCTCGGCATGCCGATCGACCTCGGCTGGCAATTGTGGGCCTTCGGCGTCTTCGCGATCGCCGCCGTCGGTATCACGTCCGCTTCGGTGCTCTCGGTGCTGGGCTCGATGGGTCTGCTGGTCAGCATGCTGATCTTCGTCATCCTCGGCCTGCCGTCGGCGGGCGCCACGGTCCCCCTGGAGGCCACGCCGCCATTGTTTCGCTGGCTGGCGGAATTCGAGCCGATGCACCAGGTGTTCCTGGGCGTGCGGTCGCTCCTCTACCTGCACGGACGCCCGGGTACCGGGCTGTCCCAGGCGCTGACGATGACGGCGATCGGCCTGGCCATCGGCCTCCTGCTGGGTGGCATCGTCACGCACCTTTACGACCGCAAGGGTTTTCACCGTATCCAGGGGGCGGTCGAGATGGCGATCGCGATGGAACACCAGGCCCAGTACCGGGCCCGGCAGGGCAAGCGCGGATCGGCGACCAGCGACGCCGGCACCGAGGGCTCCGAGGCGACCGAATTCGAGCTCGAAAAGCCCACTGGCGAAACGTAATTCGAGCGCGGCCTAAGCGTCATCTGATCGTTACCCAAGTTGACAGTGTGGCCAGTGTGGCAGATGCTTTCTATGTTGCATCTACATCAGGGCCGAAAGGGCGATCGTGCTGACCCCAAGCGCCGGGTTGCGCCGTGCGGCGGCCGGCTGCGCGGCCGTGGCGGCGTGCGTCGCGCTGGCGAGCACCACGGCGCAGCCCGTCGCGCACGCCGCGGACGGCCGCGACCTGCTGGCCAACGCCATCAACACCACCCAGGGTTCCTATCTGGTCTATAACTTCGGGCCCGGGCATCCCGCGCCGATGCTCAACGCCGGCGGCGGCTGGTACGAGATGAACAACGGCGGCCACCTGATGGTGATCAAGAACGCGTCGGGGCGCCTCGCGCCGCACCTGCTGGTCGACACGCACCAGGGCGACCAGGCGCGCTGCGAGAACAATCCCGCGGCCCGCACCGGCGAGGGCCTCTGGCAGGCATCCGAGCTCTACACGCCGCTGCAGGCCTGGCAGCGGATGGGTCAGCCCACCATCGCGATCAACGCCAACTTCTTCGACGTGCGCGGGCAGAAGGGTGGTTCGTGGCGCCAGACCGGCTGCAGCTCACCGCTGGGCGCCTTCGTCGACAACACCCACGGCCAGGGTCGCGCCAACCAGGCCGTCACCGGCACCGTGGCCTACCCCGGCAAGCAGGGCCTGTCCGGCGGCGGGGAGAGCTGGAGCGCGCTGACGACGATGATCCTGCCGTCGGGTGGTGCGCCCTACGTCGTCTGGCCCAGGAGCAAGCAGGATTACGACGCCGCCACCCCGGTCGTCCAAGACCTGCTGAACAAGAACGAGAGGTTCGTCGCGGTGTCCGGTATCGGGCTGTTGGCCCCGGGCAACACCCGACAGCTCCACGACGGCGGTCCCAGCGCGGCGCGGACGGCGATCGCCTACGTGCGGCAACGCGACGAGATGTACGTGTTCGAGGGTGGCAGCTACACGCCCGACAACATGCAGGACCTGTTCCGCGGCCTCGGGAGCGACACCGCGGTCCTGCTGGACGGCGGTGGATCCTCCGCCATCGTGCTGCGCCGCGACACCGGGGGCATGTGGGCCGGCGCCGGCTCCCCGCGGGGATCGTGCGACACCCGCGCGGTGCTCTGCGACTCCCACGAGCGGGCGCTGCCCAGCTGGCTGGCGTTCAACTAGCCCGGCCGCCGCGGCCGGCGGAGCGCTTATAGTGGCGCACGATGATTGGCGACGCGATCGGGTTGCTGGCGCGCACCGCGTCGCGGCTCGGGCGCACGCTTCCGATCGTCGGCAGGGTGTTCGGCGACCCGGCGGGGTTGGACATCGACGGGCGGGTCGTGTTCGTCACCGGCGCCGCGCGGGGGCTCGGCGCCGAAATCGCCCGGCAGGCTTACGCGCGGGGCGCCCACGTGGCTCTGGTTGGCCGCCGCTTGGGCCCGCTGCAGCAACTCGCCGCCTCCTTGGGCGAACGCGCCGCCGCTTTCGAGGCCGACGTCACCGACATCGACGCGCTGCGGCGCGCGGCCGACGACTGCGTGGCCACCTTCGGGGGGATCGATGTCGTCGTGGCCAACGCGGGGATCGCGCCTCCGTCCGCCACCGTTGCCGAAATGTCGCCCGAGGATTTCGAGCGCACCGTGGAAGTGGACCTGCTGGGCCAGTGGAAGACCGTCCGCGCCACCGTGCCCGCCGTGATCCACCGGCGCGGCCACATCCTGTTCGTGGGCTCGATCTTCGCGTTCTTCAACGGAGTCCTCGCCGCGCCCTACGCCGTCAGCAAAGCCGGTGTCGAACAACTGGCCCGGGCGCTGCGGGTCGAGCTGGCACCGCGCGGGGTCACGACGGGCATCGCCTATCTGGGCTTCATCGACACCGACCTCACGGCCGACGTCTTCGCCCAGCCCCGCGCGACCCGGGCGCGCCGGGCGATGCCGAGCTTCGTGACCCGGCCGATGCCGGTTGCCGACGCGGCCAGGGTGGTCCTCGACGGCATCGCGCGCCGCGCACCGCGGGTGACCGCGCCGGCATGGGTCGCGCCGATGCTGGCCGTGCGCAGCGTCACGACGGCGGTGATGGACGACATCCTGCTGTACAGCCGTGACGTGGCGGCGGCGGTGTCGGACGAGGCCGGATCGGTCACCCGAATCGAAAGATCAGCAGGCTCGCCGCCACCACCGCCGCGGTGACGGCGAAGACCGGGGCGACGACATAACGCGACAGCGTCGCGCCGAAAAACGCGCCCGCACACATGGTTACGACGACGCCGAAGCGCAGCTTCGCCCTGGCGCCCGTGCCGCCGGCCAGACGACTGTCCAGGCCGAGGCTGACGATGGTCGACGTCAGCACGGTCGTGGACAACTCCTGAATGCCGAACTGGCGGGCGCTCGAGTGCTGCAGGCCGAACGTCACCGCGAGCAGGGCGATCATGATCAGCTTGGTGTTGTCGTGGTAGCGCAGCAGGCCGGCTCCGGCCAGCGCCGACAGCGCCAGCAACAACACGATTTCCGTTGCCAGCACAGTGGTTATCCACGCCCGCGTCCGCTCGCCGAACCGCCGGAAGACCCGGCCGCTGAGGATGGTGGTGCAGACGAAGGTGGGCAGCGCAACCACCACCGCGGTCAGATCGATGCTGGTTCGCGGGGCGAGCCAGAAGCCGAGGAAGATCACGTTACCGGTCATGTTGGCCACGAACACGTGGCCCAGGACCAAGATGCTGAGCGCGTCGGCCATCCCGGTGGCAAGGGTCAGCAACAGCAGCGCGGCGACGGTCGACCGCTCCGACACCGGCGAGGTAACGGCCACGGCGACAGTCTCTTCCGGACGGTCCGCGCTAGAGGTGCGGGGTCAGGTCCAACGAGGTGATGGTCGTCATCCTGGTGACCAGCCAGCGGCCGTGGGTTCGCTTCAGGAACAACCGGTAGGACAGGTATTTCAGCGACGGAATGTTCTTGGTCAGCGGGCTGGTCGACGTGGTGTTCGTGTACACGATGACGACGGCGTCGGGGTCGTTGAGCGACTCGACCGCCGCGCCGGTGACGTCGGTGGTGTTGGTCACCTTGGCCTGCTTGTTGGGCGCGACGATGGCGTCGACGAACTTGCGGTACTGGGCTTCGAAGTCGCCGCTGAGGTAGGCCGCCGCGCGGTCGGCCAGGCCGTCCATGTTCTCCGGTGTGTAGCTCCACAGCGTCGTGATCGCGTTCGCCGCGGTTCGCGCCACGTTCATTTTCGTTGCCGCGGTGGCGCGGTCGGCCAGGTACGGGTGCATGCTGGCGCCCGCGAACGCCGCGGAGCCGACAAAGAGCACCGCGGACACGGCGATCGCGATGGCGAGCCGCTTGCCGGCCAGCCATCGGCGCCGGGGGCGCCGCTCTTCTTGGCCGGCACCGCCGACTTCCTGGGCGGCATCCTCCGAATCCGGCTCGGCAGCGCCGTCTTCGGCGGCGGACGCCTCGGTGTCCGCGTCCGCCTGGGTGTCCGTACCGGTGTCGACGGTCAGATCACCTGCTGCAGGTTGCTGATCTTCCACTGGTTCCCTTCCCGCGTCGCGGTTGCCGTCCAACGATTCGTGTTCTCCACAACCTGTTTCTCGTCCGGCGACTTGGTGGTCACCGCGGTGGCCACGATCACGTTGACGCTGCCGTCGTCGTTCCATCGCTCCACGCCGGCGCCCAACACCGTTCCGGTCGCGGGTTCGGCACGGGCGATCTGCAGCAGTATCTGGTTGGCGTTCTTCTGATACTGCTTGGCGAACTCACCGGTCGCCTGGGCCAGCACCCGGTCGATGTAGTCGTTGGCGTGGAACGGATCGATGGACGTGAACTGTGTCATGAACCCGGACACGTAGCTCAGCACCTCGCGGTCTTTCGAGGCGGCGCGCTGGCGCGAGTCGTGGGAGATCAGCATCAAGGCCGACACCGTGATCGCGCCGGCCATCAACACCGCTGTGAGGGCGCCGATCAGCGGCAGCACCATCGACGGCCGGGGCGGCACCGCCCGCTCGACCAGCAGCGGCCCCTCCCCCGGTTGAAACCTGCGCCGCGGGCTCATTTTCCGTTCCCGGGCGGCCTGGGCTTGGTCAGCACGGTCAGGTCGTCCACGCGCCAGCGGTGGTCGCCGCCCTTGACGAAGACGACCCGGACGGTGGCGCTGATGTAGCGCTCGTCGGGGGCCGCGCCCCGCCGGCCCTGCAAGAACATCAGCATCGTCGCCTGGCCGGGCGTCGCCGACTGGATCGAGCTGTCGGTCACCCAGTACTCGTTGATGACCGGGTTCGCCTTCTGCACGATGTCCTGCTGGGTGGCCAGCTGGCCGCGGTACTTGTCGGTCGCCAGGGACCGGGCGCGCGCGAAGTCGTCCTTCAACGATTTCGGGTCGTACGTCAGCATTTCCGCGACGATCTTCGGCCCCTGCGTGGCGATCTCCGTCTTGGCGTGCGCAGTGCCCTGCTCCTGCCGGTACACCACCGCATAGCCCACGGCGGCGCCGCCGAGGCACAGCGCGGTGGCGGTGAGCAACGCGACGGCGGTCCACCGGCGAATGTTGGCCGGCCGCCCGTCGGCGCCGGTGCACCGCACTTCGGTGCGCAGTAGCAGGTCTGCGAAGGTGCGCCGTCGTGAATCCCACAGCGGCCACAGCCAACCGACCACCGAGGCGGTATCCAGCAGGTGGGCGACGTCCCTGAGCAGCAGGGCCCAGGGGGCCGGGATGGTCCCGTCGCGCCGTGTCACCGCGATCCCGAAAAGGGCGCGTCCCAAGCTCCATCCGGTGACCGCCGGAAGCAGCAGCCTGTTGACCAGCGTCAGCAGGATGGCCAGCCCGAGGAGCGAGACGCACAGCCACCACCACATGGAGTGTTGCGGCAGGGCCAGCGCGACCAATGCCATCGTCGCCACCACCGCGGACCCGGGCAGCACGTCGAGGGCCAACGCACCGGCACGAAAGAGCCACGGCGCCAACGTGTTCGGCGGCGACTCGGGAACTTCCGCGGTTCGGGCCTCTTCGACCGCAACCGTCACTTCGTCACCTGGTCGAGCTTGGCGATCTTGTATTGCCCGTCGGCGAGCGCCATCGTCACCCGCAGGCGGTAGCCGGTTTCCTTCTGCGTTTGATCGCTGGCCACCTTGACGCGCATGGCGACGAGCACATCGATGGACCCGTCGGTGTTGTTGCGCTCCACCGCCGCCCGCACGTCGGCCACCTGGACGTGAATGTTCGCGGCTTGGTAGGCCTGGACGATCATGCTGGTGTACAGCAGCGCCTGCGAGCGGAAAGCGTCGGTGCCGCAATCGATTATCTTCTGTTCGCTGGCGGCCATCGCGGTGGTGTCCGGCGCCTGGGTCGCCGAAACGCAGTCCACCGCCGCCTTGAGCGCCGCGGCGTCGTTGCGGGCGATGGCCTGGGCTGCGTGGTGGTAGCGCAGTGCGAGGTAGCCGCCCGCGCCGACGGCCGCGGCGGCCAGCACGAGCGCCGCGGCAATCCCGGCCAGCCAGCCGCGACGCGCCAACCGTGAGGGACCGCGCCCGGCGGTCTCCCCGCCGTCGGGCTCTGCCGGCTCCTCCGCCGCGGGCCCCGTCTCGTCGGGCTCGTCGCCCTCGGATTCCGCCGAGTCCGCGATCTCCGCCGCGGGCACCGTCAGATCGGTCTCCCCGGCCTCGGATCCCGCCGAGTCCTCGGTCTCCGCCTGCGGGAGGGTGTGGTCGGTGGGCTTGAACGTTCGGTTGCGCCTACGCAGACGACGATTCGTCGGCATGGGTGGGGGGTTCAGCCGGCTGGCGCCAGCATCTCCTTCCATCCGTCGTCTCCTGTTTTGGTCGAGTTCTCGACGGAGTACTTGACCCCGTCCGGCCCCACCAACTCACCGCTTTGCGGACTGTAAACCGCCGAGGGGGGCCCGCTCGGAGTGTAGACACACGGGTTTGGCTGCTGGCCGTTGCACTGCACGCTACCCGATCCCGGGCGCGACAACGGGTCGCTGGTCGGCGGAGGCGTCCCGGACACGCGGTCGGACGGGGCGGGGTTCATGCCGTTGTCGATCGAGGGCGCCTGGATCACCTGGCCGGGCTTCACCGGCTGATCGCAGCGCGCCGCCGGCGCGGGGCAGGTCAAGATCTGGTTCGGGTCGCCGTACCAGGGATTGGTCCCGGCCGGGACGTACGGCTTGGGGTCGCGGCATTCGCGGGGCGTCGCGGCCCGCTTGCCCGGGATGTCGACGCACGGGATGTTGCGCGACCCGCGCACGCCGTTGGCGGGCGTGTCCATGGGGATCTTGCAGTACGTGCCCGACGGCAACGGCTGCAGGCTGGTGTCGGCCGGGGAGCGCCACTCCGCCGCGGGGATGAACCCGGTCAGGCATGGTGGCGGCTGGTTGATCGACAGCGCCAGGTCGAGGGCGGCCTGGTTCGGGAACGGCGCCGCCACGGTCTGTGCGATCGACGCGCCCTGGGGCAGGAACACCAGCAGCTGCTCCAGGCCGGTGTGGTAGCGCTTGAGCAGATCGAACACCACCTCGAGGTTGGCCAGCGTCTGCGGCAGCGAGTCGCGGACGTCGCTGAACACCTGGTTGACCTGGTCGGCGGTCGGCGCGGCTTGCGACAGAATGCTTTTCACGTGCTGGTCGTTCTGGGCGGTCTGGGCGGACAACCTGTTCAGGTTGCGTGCCCAGCGCTCGATGGCGTTGCTCGAGTTCACCTGGCTGTTCAGGATCGGTTCGGAGTGCTGGATGAGGTCGTTGACGTCGGTGATGTTGGTCTTGAAGTCACCGACGATCGCCTGCGTCCCGTCGACCAGCCGTTGCAGCGCGGGACCCAGCCCGCCCACCGCCTGGGCGGTCTCGTCGAGCAGCGAGCCGATCTTGTCCTTGGGCAGCGCGGCCAGCCCGCGGTTGGCGGTGTCCAATGCCGGCCCGATCTCGGAGGGCACCGTGCCCTTGGTGATGGTCTGCCCGGGCGAGAGGTCCTTGCCGGGGTTACCGGCGGATACCAGGTCCAAGTACTGCTCGCCGACGGCCGACACCGAGTGCACGTTCGCCGTCGCGTCGACGGGAATCTTGTAGCGGCTGTCGATGCTCATCGTCGCCTGGGCCCCCCACTCGGTGGGCTCGAGGTCGGTGACCTTGCCGATGGTGATGCCGCGATAGGTCACGTTGGCCGTGGGGTACAGGCCGCCGGAAGCCGGCAGGTTGGCCTTCAGCGTGTAGCGGCCGACGCCGATCAGGCTGGGAATCTGCAGGTAGTAGACGCCCAGCACGAGGATCGAGATGATCGTCATGATCCCGAAGGCGATCAGCTGGCGCCTGACGAAGGGGGTCAGCAATTCCGGTCCCCCCTCTCCACCAGCGGTCCGCCCGGCGCGTCATTGGGGTTGGGCGTGTAGCGGACGTCGGGGATCATCGTCTCGGGATCGCGCCCGTAGGACTGCTCGAGCGCCCGCAGCGCCCCGGACAATCCCGTTCCGGTCAGGAACGCGTTGTCGACCGCGCTGTAGGTCACGTCGAGCGTGATCGAGATGTTGATGTAGTCCCCCCGGAAGATCTTGGGCACCGTGTCGATGTCGAACGGCTGCGTGAGGATCAGCTTCAGCGCACCGATCAGATACGGCGAGCCGCGACCGAGTTCCTTGAGCGGACACTGCAGCGCCTGCAGGTCGGTGTGCAGCGGCCCCCGGGCTTCCGACAGGTACTGGTCGGCGGCCTGGCTCAGCCGCCCCACCGAGTCGACCGCGTTGATCAGCAGGTTCTTGGTGTCGGCGAAGTGCTTGATCAGCGGCGGGAGGTCGGTGAGCGCCCGGTCCAGCACGTCGGCCCGGCCGCCCACGTAGGCCAGCAGCCGGTTGGTGGAGTCGATGGCGTGGGTGATGTCGTCGCGCTGCTGGTTGAGCTGGTCGGTGAAGGTGTCCAGCTTGCCCAGGAAGGCGCGGATCTGGGGTCCGCGCCCGTTGAAGATGTTGTAGACCTCGTTCTGCAGCACCTCCAGGTTCGGGATGCCGCCGCCGCGCAGGATCAGCGCCAGGCTGGCCAGGGTCTGCTCGGTGGAGGGGAAGGCCGACGAGTTCTTCAGCGGGATGGTGTCGCCGTCGCGCAGCAGCTGCTGCGACGGGTGGGGCGGGGACGCCAACTCGACGTGCTGGGAGCCCAGCAGCGAGGTCTGGCCGATCTTGGCCGTCGCGTTCTTCGGCAACTTGACGGACTTGTCGACACCCAGCGTCAAGGTGGCGACCCAGTTCTTCAACTGGATCTTCTTGATCGACCCGACGAAGACGTCGGCGACCATCACCTTGCTGTTCCCGTTGATCGCCAGCGTGTCCGGGACCTGGACGTAAATGGTCATGGCCCCCGACCCGCTGCCCGGGCCGCCCGGAATGGCCACGTTGGAGATGCCGCGCCATCCGCAGGAACTCAGCGCCACCGCGGCCGCCAGCAGCACCATCCCCTGCCACGCCCGGTGCCGGACCATGTGCAGCATCCTCACTGCCCGCCTCCTGCCTCAGCGGGGCCTCCCGCGTTCGGTGCCGGCGCCGCCACCGGGGCCGGCGTCGGGGCGACCGGGCCGGGGACCACCTCGGGCCCCGGCGGGGGCGGCGGTATCGGGACCTGCGGCGGGTTCTGGCCGATCACCGGCGACGGGTTCTCGTTGTACGCATTCGGCGGACCCGGGGGCGTCTGCAACGTCGACTGGACGGGCGCGATGTTGGGGCCGCCCATCAGTTCGGCCAGCGACTCGGGCGTCATCAGGCCCGCGGTGATGGGCCCCACCTGCTGGCCCTGCATGCCCGGGGCGACGATCCAGCCCGGTTGGGTGTTGCGGTGCGACGTGGGCGTATCGGGAACCCACACGCCCGGGACGGTCGTGTCCTTGTATCCGTCCGGCGGCTGCAGCCGCGGCTCGGAGTAGGCGACCTCCTTGGGCAGCGTCTCCGCGGTGCTGAACAGGTTGATCCCGAAGGGCAGGTAGTTGAACTTGATCGCATCGAGGATGGGCGCGAGGTATTGCGCGCACAGTTCGGCGGACTCCTGGTAGCCCAACCGGCTGCCGGCCTGGATCGAGCTGCAGATGAACTGCATCGGGTTGGCGAAGTTGGTGATGGCCGTGACGGCGACCACCGACCCGTGCGACGGGTGATAGATCTGGTTGATGTTGGAGGCGGCCGTCGGGAGGACGTGCAGCGCCGTCTCCAGCCCGTTGAGCGGATCCGGCTGCAGCAGCGCGTTGGTCACGGTCTCCAGGTTGTTGGTGTCTTGGGTCAGCACCGTGCGGTTCTTGTCCAGGAAGGGGCGCACGGTCGACAGCAGGCCGTCGAACTGCTGGACGGCGTTGGCCAGGTCGGTGTCGTTGTGCGCCAGCCGGGTCGTGACGTCGGCGAGGTTCTGGTTCAGCGCCACGAACTGTTGGTCGTCGGAGTGCAGCGCGTTGACGAACAACGCCAGGCTTTTGAGCACCGCGAAGAAGTCGCCGCGGCCCTCGTTGAGCGCGGTCACCGCCTGCGACAGGCTGCTCAGCGTTTTGTTGATCTGCTGGCCCTTGCCGGCCAGCCCGTCGGCGTAGGACTCGATCACCTCACCGAACGGGCCCTTGGGCTGCTCGGGTGTGGGGCCGAGCTTGGAGATGATGTTGGTGATGCTGTTGCGCAGCTGGTCCCACTCGACCGGCACCTGCGTGCGCTCCTCGGGGATCACCGCGTTGTCGGCCAGCACCGGCCCACCCTTGTAGGCAGGCTCCAGCTGGATGGCACGCGAGGCGACCAGGGTGGGGTTGAGGATCACCGCCGAGGCGTTGGCCGGCACCTTGTACTTGTTCTCGTAGTGGAAGGTGACCTTCATCTTGTCGCCGGCCGGCTGGATCTTGTCGACCGCGCCCACCCGCAGCCCCATGATCTGGACCTTGTCCCCGGGGTAGAGCGCGTTCGCCTCGGGGAAGTAGGCCACCACCGTGTTGTTGGTCAGCTTCTGGTACAGCCGCCAGCCGACGAATCCGACGACCAGCGCCAGCGCCACCACCAGCGACCCGATGATCACCGTGGCGCGGGAGAGCTTCGGTAGCCGGATGTTGCGGATGTCAAAGATGGTGCTCAATTCTGGCTACCCCCTCCCGCTGCGCCACTGCCTCCGGTTCCGCCCGGGTTGATGAACGGTGCCGGTAACTGCTCGCCCGGTCCGGGCGGCGCCGCCGGCCCCGGCGGGAGCCCGGGCGCGAACGTCGACGGCGGCGGGGTCGGCCCGGCCGGCGCCAGGTTCTCGGTGCGCGCGCCCGGCGGGGCCTGCGTCGGCAGCGGCACGGGCGTGCCCGGCACGTCGGGCGGGGGCTCGCCGGGGCGCCCGGCGATCGGAATCCCCGGCGTCGGGGGCAGGCCGTCGGGGTTCGGCGGCGAGGTCGCGACGTCGACCGGCGCCGGGAAGCCCGCGCCACCGAAGGGGCCGACGGCCGTTCCGGCACACGGCAGCGGATTCCAGGGCCGCGGCAGCCCCTGGTCTCCGACGGTGATGTTGCCGCCGGGATTGGCAGGCGTGTAGGAGCAGGGCGATCCGGGAGGCACGGCCGGGCCCGGGTGGTCCGGCGTTCCCTCGAGCACCGGCGGGGCCGGCGGCGGGGCCCCGTTGGGGAACCGGGTGCCATTGGGGTCGGGCCACCGGAATTCGGGCAGCCCGGCGCTGCGCCAGAAGTTCTCCGGGTCGATGCCCCGCTTCTTGAACGCGGCGTCCACCCAGGGCTGCGAGATCTGATAGAGGGCGAGGTTGTGCAGGACCACCTTGAAGAACGGCCCCGACGCGATGGACTCGTTCAACGACGGCAGGAACTTGCCGACCTCGGTGAATCCCGCGGCGAGGTCGTCCTTGCGCTGCACCAGAATGTCACTGAGCTGGTGTAACTGCTCGAGGACGTGGTTCAGGTTCGGGTTGTCGTTGATCAGCCCCTTGACCTGCTGGGAGAAGGCGGCGACGTTGGCCAGCAGCGCGTCGATGGCCTGCCCGCGCTCGTTGAAGGCCGCCAGCAGCGTCTTCGCGTTGACCAACAGCCGGTCCACCTGGTCGCTGCGGTCACCCAGCACGCTGGCCACCTGGTTGGCCTGGGCGAGCAGGTGCTTGATCTGCTCGTCGCGCTTGCCGATGGTGTCGGAGAACCTGGCCACGCCGTCGAGCGCGGCGCTCAGGTGCGGGTAGGTCTGGTCGATCGTCTGCGACAACACGTTCAGCGACTGCTTGACGGTGTCGATGTTCCAGCCGGTGGCCGCCTTCGTGACGTCGAAGAACGCGTCGTAGATCTGGTAGGGCGTGGTGCTCTGGCCCAGCGGCAGGGTGCCCCCCGGCCGCAGCGTCTGGTTGCCACGCGCCTCGACGTCGAGGATCTTCTTGCCGAGGATGGTGTCGGTCTTGATCGCCAACCGGCTCTCGGTGCCGATCGTCTGGCTGCCGATCGAGAACTTCACGACGATGTGGTCACCGTCGATCTTGAGGTTCTCCACCTTGCCGACGTCCACGCCGGCGATGCGGACCTTGTCACCGGTTTGGATGCCGCCGCTGTCGGTGAACTGGCCGTAGTACTGGGGTTTGGCGGTCAGCATCGGCACGCTGGTGATGCTCTGGCCCACGCCGATGACGAGCAGCGTCACCAGGATGCCCATCACGCCGATGCGGACCCGGTTGGGAGGTTCGAGGTTTCTCATTGCGGCGTGCACCTGCCCGTCGGCTGCTGGAAGAGCCGAACCGTGCGGACCGGGCCGCCGGCCTGCAGCCCGTTGATCTTGAGACTGATGTCGCAGGCGTAGAAGTTGACGAAGTCGCCGTAGGAGCCGATGGCGCGGCCGATCATGTTCAGCGCGGTCGGCACCTTGTGCAGGTAGTCGTTCAGGCCGTCGCGCTGGTCGAGCAGCGGCTGCTGTATCGCGTCCAGGTAGTTGAGGGTGTTGTGCAGCAGTCCGCGGTCCTCGGCCAGCAGATCGGCCACCGTGCCGGCCGCGTTGCTGATGTGCGCGGTCCCGCCGGCCAGCTGGTTGGCGTGGTCCTTGAGCCCGGTGATCAGCACCTCCAGGTTGTTGACCGTCTGGTCGAACTGCTGGCGGTGGCGGACGGTGGTGTCCAGCACGATGTTGAGGTTCTTGACCACTTCACCGATCGCCTGATCGCGCTCCCCGAGCTGGGAGGTCAGCTGCGCGGTCTGGTCCAGGATGTCGTTGATGGTGCCGCCCTGCCCCTGGAACACGGTGATCAGCGCCGACGCGATGGTGTTGACCTTCTGCGGGTCCAGCGCCCGGAACAGCGGCTTGAAGCCGCCGATCAGCGCGTCCAGGTCCAGCGCAGGAGCGGTCCGGGCCACCGGGATGAACCCGCCCGCCGGCAGGACGCGGTCGGCACCCTCCCCCTCGCCGCGTTTGAGTTCCAGGTACCGGTTGCCGATCAGGTCCAGGTAGCGGATCTGCGCGGTCGTCGACTGGTACAGCGGGATCGAGCGGTCGACGTTGAACTTCACCCGGGCCCGCTTGCCGCCGTCCACCACGTCGACGGAGTCGACCTTGCCGATCTCCACCCCGGAGGCGCGGACGAACTGGCCCGGCCGCAGCCCGCTGGCGCTGGTGAACTCGGCGGAATACCCGTTCGTGCTGTCGAAGCGCATCTGACCGAACACCACGACGATCATCAAGGTGAAGATCAGCAGCACCGTGGAGAAGATGCCGAGTTTGACGAGCGTGCCGGTGATTTTCATGGGTTGATCGTGTTGTCCCCTACTTGGCGGCCCCAGACGTACTCGATGGCGTACGGGGAACCGGTGTCCAGGTGGTTGTACGGCGCGATGCTGTTGCCGGTGTCCATCACCAATTCGGGCGCCGGCCACAGGTCGTGGGTGATCTGCTGCCAGCAACCGGGCGCACCACCCGGGCCGCCGCGCGCGTTGACCCGCGGCAGGTTCTCCGGATAGGTGTAGGGGTTCGGCGCGCCGCCGACCAGGCCCGCCAGCGGGCCCAGTCCATTGGTGAAGAGCGCGAGGGGCAACAGCGCCACCGGGTTCGCGACCAGACCCAACCCGGACAGCGCCTTGGTGTGGGCGTTGAGGGAGTAGCCGTTGCCGCCGAGGAACGAGGCGGCCTTGGGCTCGATGTCGTGGTAGTTGCGCAGGGTGCAGTAGATGGCCGGGCTGTAGGTGTCCAGCAGCTGGGCCGTCGGCACCAGGTCCTTGGCCCCGCGCGCCAGGTAGGGCCCGCCGCGCTCGAAGATGTCGGCGCCGGTGTTGCCGAACCCGGCCGCCGCCAGCAGGGCCTGGTCCAAATCCTTCTGCTGCGCGTTGATGGTGCGGGCGGTGACGACGGAGTTGTTGAGGAAGTCGATGAGGTCCGGTGCCGCGTTGGCGTAGGTGTCGCCGAGGGCCGCCAACTGCCGGATGTCGCGCCGGGCCTGCGGCATCTGCGGGTTCACGTCGTCGAGGATCGCGTTGGCGTTGACGACCGACTGCCCGAACTTGTCGCCCAGGCCGGCCAGCGACTGGGCCGCCGCGCTCAGTGTCAGGTTCAGCTTGACCGGGTCGACCTTCTCCGCGATCTCGGTGACCGTCTGGAACACCGTGTTGATCTCCGTCGTCACCGACCTGGCATCGATCACCGAGTGCGGGTTCAAGCGACCCTTCGCGACGATGTGGCCGTCGGCGTCCCGCGGCGTCGTGAACGACACGTACTTGCCGCCGAACACCGTGGTCGCCTTGATGTCGGCGTTCACGTTGGCCGGAATCAGCGAAAGGTACCTCGGGTGGACCTCCAGGGTGAATTTGGCGGCCGGCTTGCCGTTTTGCACCGTCTCGGCGATGTTGTCGACCCGTCCGATCTCGACCCCGTTGTAGGTGACCTTGGAACCCGGGTCCATCACCAGCCCGGCCCGCGACGACACCATGGTCAGCTTGGTCATGGGCGTGAAGTCCCCGCGGAACTGCCCGTACACCAGCACGAAGATGACCGCCAACACCACCAGCAAGGCGACGCCGGCCAGCTTGTAGGGCGGGTTGCGCGGGGCGTTGACCTTGGTGGGGTTGTTGACGGGCTCTGTCCTGATGGTCATGGCGTTACACCGTCAACGCGAAGTTGGGGTTGACGCCGTAGAGCGCCAACGCGGCGGCCAGGACGACAACCTGCACCGAGACCAGCGAGAACCGCATCGACCGGCCGACCGCCTCGCCGACACCCACGGGCCCGCCGCCGGCGTTGTAGCCGTAGAAGCAGTGGGTGATCATCACGACCGCGGTGATGATGATCGCCTCGAGGAAGGACCAGAAGACGTCGTCGGGGCGCAAAAACGTCCGGAAATAGTGCTCGTAGGTGCCGTGGGACTGGTTGTAGAACACCGTCGTGGTGATCTGCGGAGACAAAAACGCCATGATCATCGCGAGCGAGTAGAGCGGGATGATCACGACCAGCCCGGCCATGATCCGGGTGGTCGCCAAGAACGAAATCGACTTGATGCCCATGACTTCCAGGGCGTCGATCTCCTCGCTGATGCGCATGGCCCCCAGTTCGGCGGTGGCCCCCGCGCCGACGGTGGCGGCCATCGCGATCCCGGTGACCACCGGGGCGGCGATGCGCACGTTGATCAGTGCGGCGAAGAACCCGGTGAACGCCTCGACGCCGATGTTGCCCAGCGACGCGAAACCCTGGATCGCGACCAGCGAGCTACCGGACAGCGTCACGAACCCGACGATCGCGGCGGTGCCGCCGATGACGGCCATGGCGCCGGTACCCATCCCGATCTGCGCGATCAGCCGCAGCGTCTCCTTGCGGTAATTGCGCAGCGCATGCGGGATGTGGCCGAGCGCGACGGCGCCGAACCACGCCATCTGGCCGATGTCGTCGACCGCGCGCACCGCGGCGCCGCCGTAGCGGTTGAGGTTCTCCACCGTGCGCGGAAACCGGGCGCGCAGTACGGCTGCGTTCGCCATGTCAGTGCCCCGTCCCGAACCGCACGCCGATGGTGGTCAGCACGACGTTGACCGCATACAGCGCGACCACGCACAAGACGACGGTCTCGTTGACCGCGGTCCCCAATCCCTTGGACCCGCCCCGCACGGTCAGCCCGCGGAAGCAGCCGACCAGCCCGGCGATCAGGCCGAAGATGGCCGCCTTGACCGTCGCGATGATCACCTCGGGCAGGCCGGTGATGGTGGTCAGGGTCGCCAGATAGGCGCCACCGGAGACGTTTTGCAGGTACACCCCGAACAGGTAGCCACCCACCAGACCCACGGTGATCACCAGCCCGTTGAGCAAGGTGGCGACCAGGGTCGCTGCGATCACCCGCGGCACCACCAGCCGGTGGATGGGGTCGATGCCGAGCACCTCCATCGCGTCGATCTCCTCGCGGATGGTGCGCGCACCCAGGTCCGCGCAGATCGCCGTCGAGCCGGCGCCGGCGACTACGAGCACCGTGGTCAAGGGGCCGAGCTGGGTGACCGCACCGATGGCCGCGCCGGCACCGGACAGGTCGGCGGCACCGAACTGGGCGAGCAGCACGTTGAGCGTGAAGATGAGCAGCACGGTCAGCGGGATCGAGACCATGATGGTCGGCAGGAACGCCACCCGCATGATGAACCAGCACTGCAGGATGAACTCGCGCCACTGAAAAGGCCAGCGGAACAACGCCCTTCCGGTCAGCACGCACATCCGGAAGAACCCGCCGATGAGGGTGAGCGGAGTCTGCAACTGGTCGCGCAGATACCCGACCAGATACGGTCCCCGTCGACTAGGAGACGTCGTAGTCGTCGAAGTCACCGCACCCCCCTCGCGCCCGCATCGCCGCCACCCCGCCCCGACCCTACGTGTGTGACCATCGGCTCCCTACTCGCAGGTAGTAACGGCGACCACAGGAATGTACCCGATGGCCTCGTACGTGTGAACCGCATGTGCACAATTAACCCTTCGTCAACAGCCGGCAAACGTTACAGCTACCGTCATCCCCCTTCGCTGGCATCCGAATCACTTGCCTCAGAACGGATTTCGGAACTGATCATGGCGCCGTACCGGACCCGCAGCTCAGTCTTGAGCACCTTCCCGGACGGGTTGCGGGGCAGCGCGTCGACGATCTCGAGCGCCTTGGGATGCTTGTAGCGGGCGAGTCGCTCGGCGAGGAATTCGGCCAGATGCTCCAGCCGCAATTGCTCGTCGGTGACCGCCGCGACCGCGATGGGCACCTCCCCCCACTTGTCGTGGGCGCGGCCGATGACGGCGACCTCGACGATGTCGGGATGGCCGGCGAGGACGTTCTCGACCTCGGCGCAGTAGATGTTCTCACCGCCGGAGATGATCATGTCCTTCTTGCGATCCACCACCCAGACGTAGCCGTCGGCGTCCATCCGCACGAGGTCGCCGGAGTGGAACCAGCCGCCGGCGAAGGCCTCCGCGGTGGCCTCGGGGTTGTTCCAGTAGCCGCTCATCAAAGTGGGCGCGCGATAGACGATTTCGCCGACCTCGCCCACGGGCACGTCGTTCATGTTCTCGTCCACCACGCGGGCGGCGACGGTCGGGATCACCTTGCCGACGGACCCGCGCTTACGGATCGCGTCCTCGCCCAGCAGCATGCAGGTGACCGGCGACATCTCGGTCTGGCCGAACGCGGCCAGGATCTGCGTGCCGGGAAAGACCGCCGACATCTCCCGCAGCAGCGCGTCCGGCGCCGGCGCGGCCCCCCACGACATCGCGCGCAACCTCAGGTCGCGGGGGCGCGCCCGCTGCTCGGCGCAGACCGCCTGCCATTGCGCGGGAACCAGGAAGATCCCGGTGACCTTCTCGGCGGCCAGGACGTCGAGCAACTGGGCCGGGTCGAAGGCGCCGAGCGGGTAGATCACCGTGGGCGTGCCGAGCGTGATGCCGGTGAGCATGTTGCCGATCCCGGCGATGTGGAAGAACGGGACACCCACGAACCCGACGTCGCCGTTGATGTCGGCGCCGGTGGTGTACAGCCCGGTCATCGTCTGCCCGGTCAGGTTGGCGTGGGTCAGCACGGCGCCCTTCGGCCGGCCGGTGGTGCCGGAGGTGTACATGATCAGGGCGGGCGAGTCGTTGGGAATGTCCGGCATTGTTTGGTCGGGCCGGTCGGGCTCGTCGATCAGGTCTTCGTAGCCGAGCAGGCCCTCGTCGGTCGACGCCCCGGCCACGACGATCGTCTCCAGCAGCGGCTGGATCTCGCGGACGCCGGTGGCGACCGGAGCCAACACCGGTTCGGTGATCATCAGGTGCGCTTCGCAGTCCTCGACCAGGAGCGCGATTTCGGGCGCGGTGAGCCGGAAGTTCAGCGGGACCGCGATGGCCCCCAGCATGTTGACGGCCAGCACCGACTCGACGAATTCGGTCCGGTTGAGCATCAACACCATGACCCGGTCGCCGAAGCCGATCCCCCGCCGGCGCAGCGCGGTGGCCAGCGCCGCGACCCGCCGCTGCAGCCCGGCCCAGGTCACCGTGTTGCCCAGGAACCTCAGCGCGGTCGCGTCGGGCTGCATCAGCGCGTGGCGTTCGAGTTTGGTTGACCCAGTTCTGCCGCCGGGCCCGATACAGCTGGTCTTCGGCCGGCTTTCCGTCCCGGGCCGCCTGCGTCGGGTGACCCGCCAGTTGCGCGGTCAACGCAACACCTCCCCTTCACTCACGCACCGCCGGCGACAGGTTGATATTTGATAAAACATGGTGTTGTGTGGGTCACACTATGGCTTTAGCGTCCACCTGACAAGCCCCGTCAAGCCCCCGCCAAGCCCCGAAAGCCCTGGCAACCGACGTGAACGCACCGATGTCTACGCAGCCCTCCTCGGCACGGAGGCGCCGGCGCCCGCTGCGCCGGGCGCAGCTGTCCGACGAGGTGGCGGGCCATCTGCGGGCGGCGATCATGTCCGGGGCGCTGCGGCCGGGGACCTTCGTCCGGCTCGACGAGACCGCCGCCGAACTCGGGGTCAGCATCACGCCCGTGCGCGAGGCGCTGCTGAAGCTGCGCGGGGAGGGCATGGTGCAGCTCGAGCCGCACCGGGGCCACGTCGTGCTGCCGCTGACCCCGCAGGATATTCAGGACATCTTCTGGCTGCAGGCCACCATCGCGAAGGAACTCGCCGCGGCGGCGACCGAGCACATCAGCGACGCCCAGATCGACGAGTTGGAGCGCATCAACGACGCGCTCGCGGTGGCGGTCGGCTCCGGCGACGCCGAGACCATCGCGGGCATCGAGTTCGCGTTTCACCGCGTCTTCAATCAGGCCAGTGGGCGAATCAAGCTCAGCTGGTTCCTGCTCAACGCGGCGCATTACATGCCCGTGCTGGTGTACGCCGCGGACTCGGCCTGGGGCAGGGCCGCGGTGGACAACCACCGCCAGTTGATCGCCGCGCTGCGCCGCCGCGACGCCGCCGCCGCGATCGAGCACACCGTGTGGCAGTTCACCGACGCGGCCAACCGATTGACGGAGATGCGCGGCCGGATCGGGATCTAGCGGGCGCCGCCTTGCGGCCGGGCGTGAGTGTGCCTCCAGGGCGACGACGCGCCGAGCGGGCCCGCCGCGTGCACACAACGAAAGCCTTGATTGCACACTCGGCGCCGGGTGGAGGCTAGTTGGCCGAAAGCTCCTCGGCGCGCCGCTTGAGGTTCTCGGCGAGGTGGTCGAGGACGTTGCCGGCGAGCTGCTTCACCATGGGCGCCGGGATCGGCATCGAGGTCTCGACGTCCATGTCCACGGTCAGCAGGCTGGACGCACCGGTCTCCACCACGCTGAACAGCTGCTCCTGCTTGGCGAACAGGTCACCCTGCTGCAGCACGGTCTGGATCTGGTTCTCCCCCGGGTAGTACACCGCCTGAATGAACGTGGCCTGCATCCCTTGGTAGTCGGCGTCGAGCCGCACCTGGCTGGGGCGCCCGTCGTCGTAGCGGGCGAGCACCCAAAGGCCCTGAATCCCTTCGTTCCACTGCGGGTAGGCCTCGAAGTCGCCGACGATCCCCATGATCACCGCAGCGTTGGCGCCGACCTCGACGGTCTTGCTCAAGACTGGCATGCGCCAACCTTAAGTTATCGTCCGACACGCGCCGTCGACAGCAGCGTGCGGATGGCGTCCGGAATCGGGACGGGCTTGCGATCTCCTCGGTCGACGTAGACATGCACCCAGTGCCCCAGCGCGGTGATCGGTCGCGCCTCCCGTTCCTCCTGCGGGCGGAAGACGCCGAGCCGATAGGTGACGCTGCTGCGGCCCAGACGGGTCACCGCCACGCCGATCTCCAGGTTCTCGGGGAAGTGCAATTCGGAGAAGTACCGGCAGCCGGATTCGGCCACGATCCCCAGCGCTGGCGCCGTTATCGGGTCCAGCCCGGTGCTCGTGTTGATCCATGCGTTGATCGCGGTGTCGAACAGCTGGTAGTACACCGCGTTGTTGAGGTGGCCGAACATGTCGTTGTCCGCCCAGCGGGTGCCCACCGGCCACAGCACCGGAAAATCCTTGCTGGTGAGCCCCTCCGGTGCGGGCGGAACCGCCGGCGCTGACAGATTCATGCTTGCATTCCAACATCTTTCAGATGGCGCCAGCTACCAATAGCGCATGGCGTTCCGAAATAGTTCCGCCAGAAGCGTTTTGCTCATCTCTCGCGGAGCGTTCTGCAATAGCCGCTGCTGAGGGTAAGCGCCCGCGGCGAGGGCCGCCACGTCATCTTCGGTGTAGTTCACCCCACTCAACCCGTTCGGCATGCCCACCGCGCGCATGATTCGGATCAGTTCGCCAGCCAGCACCTCGCCCGCGTCCTGCGCGGCGGCACCCCGCGTGTCGGCGCCGAGGAGCCGTGCGCCCTCCAGGTGCCGCTCCGGGCTCACCTCCGCGGTGCAGCGGAACGCCGAGGGTGCAGTGAGAATGACGGCCATGCCGTGCGGCACCAACGGCTCGTCGGCCGGGTACCCCGGGGGCCGAAAGTCACGAACCAGGCCCGCCACCGCGTAGGCCATGCCGTGCGGCGCGTGCACACCCGCGTTGCCGAAGGCGATGCCCGCGAGCGTCGCCGCCCACATCATCTGCTCGCGGGCCACACTGTCGGAGGGATCGTTGTACGCACGCTCGAGGAACCGGCCCAACAGGCGCAACGCCTCGCGACAGCCCAGATCACTCCACGGATTGGCGCCTTGACTCATCGGTCGCAGGCTGGGCCGTTCGGGAGCTTGCCGCCGAACGTACGGCCGCGCCGTGTAGGACTCCAAGGCGTGCGAGAGCACGTCGAGACCCGCGGATGCGACGACCTCGCGGGGCAGGCTCGCAGTGCAGTCGGGGTCGACGAGCGCCTCCGTGGGACGCAACGCGTGAGACGCGATGCCTGTCTTCGCCGAGAGCGACACGAGGTCGAAGATCGCGATGCCGGTGACCTCGCTGCCGGTGCCCGCCGTGGTCGGGCAGGCGATGTGCGGCGCGAGCGGGCCGGGGACCGGTTTGCCCTCGCCGATGGGGGCGTTGACGTAGGTCAGCAGGTCACCGGGATAGGTGGCGTACAGGTTCGCCGCCTTGCACGTGTCGATGACGGAGCCGCCGCCCAGTGATACGAAGCCATCGGGATGCACTTCTCGCGCGAAGCGCGCCGCATCCAGGAAAGACCCGTCGGTGGGCTCCACCCGCACATCGGTGTAGGCGACCACATCCAGCCCGGCCGCCACGAGCGAGTCGTGGGTCTTGGCGAAGATCGGCAGCCGGGCCACGCGGGCGTCGGAGAACAACGCCACTCGCCGCAACCCGAGAGCGCCGGCCCTGTCACCCACCTCCGCCAAGCATCCGCGCCCGAAAGTGACCCGCGACGAGTCGACGGTGAAGGCTCCGTCGCGGTCCGTCGCAGCTGGTGGGATATCGCAGCACGCCATCGCCTGCCAGTCTGTCAGACCGCGCGCACGACTACCTGGGGTGCAGCGGCGCGACGGGCTCCACCGGAGTGTCGGCAAGGCGGTGTTCGTCGATGTAATCCCAGCGGATCTGGTAGCCGAGCCCGGGCGCCGACGGTAGTTGGACGAATCCGTCCGCGCCCATGCGATCACAGGGCTCCTCGAGGTATGGCGGTGCGGTGTCGTAGCGAACCCCCGGCCCGAGCAGGCCGCGCTCGTAGTATTCGCAGACGTCTTCGCTTGTGGCGCCGAGGATTTGCATGTTTCCGAAGCCGCTCATGTGGATCTCGCAGCGCATGCCGAACGCTTCGCACATCGCGGCGGCCTTCATCACTCCGGTGATGCCGCCGCGCAGGACGTCGATGCGACTGATGTCCGACGCGTTGCGCCGGATCCACTCCGCCCGGGTGTAGATGCCGCCCTCGGCGATCTCGGGCGAGCAGATCGGGATGTCGAGTTCCCGTGCCAGCCGCACGTACGACTCCACCTGGTACTCCGGCATGGGGTGTTCGTATCAGTAGAAGCCCAATCGTTCGAGTTCGCGTCCGACGCACAGCGCGTCGGCGTAGGTGTGGTAGGTGCCCCAGGGATCGAACATCAGCACCATGTCGTCACCGACGGCCGCCCGCACCCTGCGGCACACCTCCATGTCGAACTCCAGGTACGACGGCCGCGGCAGCGCGAACTGCCCGGTGGCGGGGTTCCAGTAGTGGTATGGATGAATCTTGTAGGCGCGGTAGCCCTGTTGCTTGCAGTCGGCGGCGTGGAGGGCGTAGTCGTCGGGTGATCCGAGGTTGTTGAAGCTGCTCGCGTATGCCTTGACCCGGTCGCGGGCACCGCCCAGCAGCTTGTACACCGGCAGCCCGGTCACCCGTCCTGCCAGGTCCCACAGGGCCAGATCGATGACGCTGCAGACGTTTTCGGGCAATTTGGCCGCCCACAGCTGCCGCCAGATCTCCGCCCGGTCGAACGGGTCCTGGCCGGCCGGCAGCGGGCCGAGGAACTGGGCGACCAGCGCCCGGTCACCGGGCAGCAGGCCGTCCTGGTCACCGTGGAAATGACCACCGAAGTAGTAACCCTCGGCCCCCTCGTCCGTCATGACGGTGGTCACGGTCTGCACCACGCGGTAGTCGGTCATGAGCTGGCCGAACGAGATTCGGTCGACGCACGTCTCGAAGGGCACGACCTGCACCCCGGTGATCTTCATGGCAGCCGATTGTGCCGACGGCCTGGGCGCTCAGGGTAAGGGCGAAGGTCCCGCACCGATCTGCAGGCATTGCCCACCGTCGACGACCAGTTCGGAACCGGTGATGAACGAGGCCTCCTCGGAGACCAGGAAGGCCACGGCGTCGGCCACCTCCGCCGGTTGACCGATCCGCCCGAATGCCGCTGACGCGGCGAGCCGCGTCTGGGTGGCTTCGTCGAGCATGGGTGTCGCGATCGGCCCGGGGAACACCGCGTTGACCCGGATGCCGAGCGGGGCCAGCTCCGCCGCGGCGCTTTGGGTCAGGCCCCGCAGCGCCCACTTGGAGGACCCGTAGGCGGCGTGCCGCGGGAAGGGGCGGATCGCCCCCGTGCTGCACGTGTTGACGATGGCCGCGTTCCGCGCGGCGCGCAGCTGACCGAGCGTCGCCTGGATGCCGAGGAATGCGCCCAGACAGTTGACCCGCCAGGCGCTTTCGAAACCATCGGCCGTCTCGTCGGTCAGCGACGCGCGATGCAGCACGCCCGCATTGTTGACCAGGGCGCTCAGCGACCCGAACCGGCCGAGGACCCGCCGGACGGCGGCGCCCCACTGCTCCTCGGAGGTGATGTCCAGCTCGACGCCGATCATCTCGTCGTCGCCGAGTTCGTCGACCAGCGCGGTCAGCGCGTCGGCCCGGCGATCGCAGGCCGCTACCGAGAATCCGCGCTCCCGAAGCCTTTTGGCGATCGCCCAGCCCTGCCCGCCGGCCGAGCCGGTCACCAGTGCGACACGGTGATTCATGCTGACGGCTCCTCGGGGCTGTCGGACAGGCCGCGGCTGGTGACGAATCGGCAGCGTCGCCGCGCAAACCGCCACCGCCCGCCGTGGCGGACCGCCGCGTCGTCGTAGAGCGCGGGCCGAAGGTGTAGGTCTTCGGCCCTGACGAACAGCACCTGCGAACGGGCCGTCGCGGTGTCGTCGCGGATCTCGATCGAGGATAGCCCCGTGAGGTGCAGCCCCCGGGGCGCCGCCCGGAACATCGCTGCGATGGCGGCGTGGCCGACGAACGACCGCCCGTAGACCAGGAATTCCCCGTCTGGGGTGAACAGTTGCGCGCACGCGTCGACGTCGCCCGCGTCGAGGGCCAGCGCGTAGGCGGCGATCAGCTCGCGGAGCGCCGCGTCGTCGTCTGTCACTGCCCGGTCGCCTCGCGCAGGTGCTCGGTCGCGCCGCGCCGCAGGGCCTGCGACTCGGAGGCCAGGGTGATCATCTGGAATCCCAGCCGGGCCATCGCCCTACCGGTCGTGCCGTCTCCCGCGTGGATGCCGGTGACCAGCCCGGCGTCGCTGCCCGCCCGATGGCTGCGCACGATGGCGTCCAGCACGGCCGGATGCTGAGCTGCCCCAACCACATCCGCGCCCAGCGAGATGGCCAGATCGGCGGGCCCGACGTAGATGCCGGTCAGGCCGTCGACGGCGCAGATCCGGTCGAGGTCGGACAGCGCGGCCGCCGTTTCGATCATCGCGAAGACGCCTGCCCGGGACTCCAGGGCCTTGGGGTCGCGGCCCAGGTCGGGACGCAGGGGGCCATAGCTGCGGATTCCCGCGGGCGCGTAGCGGGCGGCGGCCACCGCCGCTGCGGCCTCGTCGGCCGATTCGATCATCGCGACGACGACGGCGTCGGCCCCGGCGTCCAGCACCCGCCCGATCGGCGCCGAGTCGGCATTGGCAAGTCGCACCACCGTGCCGATCGGCAGGTGTTCCATCCGGCGCAGCATTCCGGCGATGTCGGCGTCGTCGAGGTAGCCGTGCTGCGCGTCGAAACCCACGTAGTGGTAACCGGCGCGGGCGAATTCCTCCGGCCCGAGCAGCGTGGGACCGGTGATCCAGCCGCCCCATACCGGGGACGACCCGTTCAGTGCCCGTTGCAGGTTGCTCTGTGCAGGGGTCATCGTGGGGTCACCGCGCGATCGCGATCTTGATGCGCTCGGGCTCGGGTCGGCAGGCCAGGTCGAACGCGGCCTGCACCTCGTCGATGCCGAACGTGTGGGTGAGGTACATATCGAGCAGCCCGGGGTGCTCGGTCGCGAACTTTCCGGCCTGTTCCAGCGTCCGGCGCCGGTCCAGCGTCACACCGGACTTCAGCGTCAGGTTGTTGCGCAGCATGGTGCGCATGCTGATCGGGTAGGCGTCGTCGTCGGCGACACCGAAATAGAAGACGGTGCCGCCGGGGGCCGCGGCCTCGACGGCGTGGCCCAGCGTGGCCACCTGGTGCCCGACCGCCTCGATGACGACATCGGCGCGATCGGCGGGCGCCATCCGGCTCACCCAGCGGTCACTGGTCGCGCGCACCGCCTCGTCGACGCCGAAAGCGGTTGCCACGGCGCGGCGGTCGATCGGGTCGACCCCGGTGACGCGTCGGGCGCCGGCCGCCTTGACGACGTAGGAGAACAGCAGCCCGATCGAGCCCTGGCCGATGATCGCGACGTGCCGGCCGGCGAGATCGGGCAACTGCTCGCAGGCGTAGAGGACGCACGCCAGGGGTTGCAGCCCGACCGCCCGGGCCGGTGTCAGCGCCGGGTCGTAGGGGGCCAAGCCGTCGCCGTCGCTGACGACGCGTTCCATCATGCCGTCGAACCCGGAGGCCCAGCCGACCACCAGGTCACCGGGGCGGTGCTCGCGGTGCCGGCTGGCGATCACCTCGCCGGCCACTTCGTGAATCGGGAAGCCGTCCTTCTCGGCCGCGCTCGGCCCGTCATCCCCCGGAAGCCGGCCGCGGGCCCCCCGGAAGGCGGGCAGGTCGCTGCCGCAGACACCGGCGGCCAGCAAGCGCAGCAGCACCTGGCCGTCGGCCAGCTGCTCGGGCGTCTTGTCGGGGATCGACGTCCGCTCGAAGAGATACGGCGCGACGATTCGGTAGGACCACACCTCAGACCTCCACCGGGATCCTGTTCCAGCCCCACTGGAAGCTGGACGGCAACCTGGTGGCGGCCTCGCCGGCAATAGCGTAGTCGGGCACCCGCCGAAGCCATTCCTGCACCAGCACAGCGATTTCCAGCCTGGCCAGGTGGTAGCCGATGCAGAAGTGCTGTCCTCGCCCGAACGCCAGCGAGCGGCGGATCGGCCGGTTCCAGACGAACGTGTCGGGCTCGGGGTATTCCCGCTCGTCGCGGTTGGCCGACGCCAGCAGCGTGATGATGCGCTGGCCGGGCTGGATCGTCAGGTCGTGAATCGTGAAGGGTCTCCGCGCCGTTCGGGCGAACCATTGCGCGGGAGCGCAGAACCGGATCATCTCTTCGCGGGCGACCGGCACGGTGTGCCCCGGGTTGGCGCGCACGGCGGCCAGCTGGTCGGGACGCTGACTGAGTTCCCACAGCCCGTGTGCGGCGATCTTGGGCACCGTTTCGGTTCCGCCGATGAAGATGCAGAGCATCTGGGTGGCGACTTCGACGTCATCGAGGGAGCTGCCGTCGGGCAGGCGGTAGCCGAGCAGACCGTCGACGACTGGCAGCGGATCGCCGGAACGGTCGGCCCTGCGGCGCTCGACCACCGGGGTGAGGTACTGGAGATAGTTCGGCCGGGTCTGGGCGGTGTCGACCCCCTCGCCGGGCTGCGCGAGGCTCCCCGCGTTGACCGCGGCCAGCACTTCCGGCGCGAGATCGGTTGGCATGCCGAGCAGGTCGCACACCATCGCGGCCGCGACGATCCCGCCGTAGTCCTGGGTGAGGTCGAATGAACCGCGTGGCAGCAGCTCGTCGAGCCGTTCGTTGGCCAGGGCGCGAATCCTGGTCTCCAGTCCGGCGACCGACTTCGGTCGCAGCGGCTGTGAGTGCGCGCGGCGGATCTGGTTGTACAGGTCGGCATCGAAGACGGCGTGAAACGGCAACGGATGCAAGGGCGGATCGGCGACCGGCCCGGTGTTGTGGCGCGCGAGGACCGAGGCCGCGGGCAGCGTTCCCTCCGACGCGACGAAGGTTCCGTCGTTGACCTCCAGGACGTTCCAGATGTCGTCGAAGCGCGAGAGCGCGAAGGTGTCCCACCGCGGCATGTAGTACACCGGATGGTGGTCGCGCAACGTTTGGTAATAGGGCAGGGGGTTTGCCATCACGTCGGCGTCAAAGGGGTCGTAGGCGAAGTCCGCCGGCTCGCGCTGGGGGCTCATTGCAGGGGCGACGGCGGTAGCGCCTGCAGGATGGAGTCCTCCCATCCGTCGCGCAGCGCGGGCGCGACGGACATCCAGGTGACGATCTCAGCCGGCGGGCTCTCCTTCCACGACGGGTAGTGGTTGGCGAAGCATTCCCAGCCGCCGTCCAGCGCCCAGTAGTGGATGACCTCGTTGTAGCGGAAGGTGGTGATGAATGAACCGAGCCAGCGTTTGCCGGTGCGTTCCGACCACGGGACATAGAGCCGCTCGAGCTCACGGATGTAGTCGTCTTGGCGCCCCGGCTTGGTCTGCATGATTTCCTGAATCACAAGGGGGGCAACGAATTTCGCCTCACATAACTGTGCCAGCGTCTTGTTGCTGGAGCCGGCGTACATGATCCGTCCCTCGCCGGCGGCACCGATGTCGGCAAGGAACGCCGACCATTGCGCGGCCGCTTGCCGGTGGGTGCCGCCGGGCGCCTGCGCGGCGCCGATGCGGGCGTAGTCGGCGAAACCGTCGATCTCCCAGATGATCGTCACTTGCGGCCAGTGGCCGTTGTAGACCGTGCACTCCCAGATCGCGAAGAGCCGGGCACCGAGCTCGGCCATCATCGGCTGGTAGGTGTCGGTGAAAACGTCGGTGAAGCGGTCGCTCCGCCCCGACCCCAGTGCGATCGTCTCGTGCAGGTAGAGCAGCGCGTGGCGGTGGTACTGCTTCATCGCGCAGGCAGTGCATTGGCATCACACAGCAGCGTCTCGGTGGTGCCGACGGTCGCGTCGGGGAACCCGGCTGCCGCGAGGGCGCATTGCTTGAACCTGCGGGCCGCCGCGCTCAGCAGATGGTGCGCTTCGGCCGTCGCACGACTGACGCTCAGCGGCCAGCCTTCGCCCCAGAGGGCGACTTCGGTCAACCGGTCATCCAGGGACGCCAGCACCTGCTCGCGAACCCGCGCGTCGGCGACGAATGCCTCCGCGCTCACGGCCAGGCCCTGACTCGCCGCGGTCATGTGGTCGAAGCCGAACGGCGGCTCCGGCACCGCGACGCCAAGAATCCGCAGGGGCCGGGTGTCGGCGCCGGGCGGGAGCACCGCGGTGACCTCCCAACCGGCCATCACCCGGTCGCACAGCCACCCACCGGCCGACTGCACGACGTCCGCGGTGCTGGCGGCAACGACCTGCAGCCGATACCGCAGGCATTCGCCGTCGGTGCGGGGTGTACGTGCAGCGGTGACCCGGCTGCGTGCGCTGATGTCGAACGTGGAAGCGACCATCGATCCATTCCTCACCGCCACGCCGGCGGTGCATCGTCATAACTTGCCGGGACCTCAGGACAGCGTGACAGTTTGGTCGGAATTTGTAAAGTTCCCGGTCGGCCCGTTACGACCGCCGGCGGGCCTGAATTTCGGCGAGAACCTCGTCGGTGTGCTGCCCGAGTTCCGGTGCCGCAGAACGTGGCGCCCAGGGTGTGCCGTGGAAATCCGCCGGCGTGGCCACCATCGGAACGCTGGACGCTCCGTCCGGGACGCCCACCGGGACATCCACCAAGCCGCCCGCCGCGTGGAACTGTTCGTCGGCCACGACGTCCTCCAGCGTGTTGACCGGCGACCAGAAGAAGTCGGGTTCGCCGGCGAAGACCTCCGCCCACTCGTCAAGCGGGCGCGTCGCGAAGATCTGGTCCAGTTCCGCGATGAGCTGCACCGCGTTGGCGGCGCGCGCGCGTGCGTTGTCGAAGCGCGGATCGGTCAGCCACTCCGGCCGGCCCACGGCCCGGCACAGCGCGGGCCAGTGCCGCTCGGCCTCGAGTCCGACGATCCAGAACCGCCGCCCGTCGCCGGCGGCGTAGTTGTTCATGCAGGGGTTGCCCATCGACTCGCGCTGTCCGATCGCGATCGGCTGACCGGTCAGCAGGTACGTGTTGAGGTCGAAGCTCACGGTGTAGGCGCCCTGGCGGTACAGCGACGTCGTCACCAGCTGGCCGGCACCAGTGCGCCCGCGGGCGATCAGCGCCGCGCAGATGGCGGCCGCCAGGCTCATGCCGGCCGAATGGTCGCCCATGCCGCCGCGCTGGAACGGCGGCGTGTCGCCGGGCCGGGTGAGCAGGCTCGCGACGCCGGCGCGCGCCCAGAACGCCGCGACGTCGTAGGCCGCCCGATCGGCATCGGGACCGGTCTCGCCGTAGCCGGTGATCAGCCCGTAGACCAGGCGCGGGTTGCGCTTCGACACCGACTCGAAGTCGAGCCCGAGACGCCGCAACGCGCCGGGGCGGACGTTGGTCACGAAAACGTCGGCGTCGGCGAGCAATTCGAATGCGATGTCGCGGCCGGCCTCGTCGGCCAGATTCACGACGACGCTGCGCTTGGAGCGGTTGTCCATCTCGAACGGTGGGTTGACGCCCAGGTCGCATCCCAGCATTCGCCCGAACAGGCGGCCCGGGTCGCCGGACGGCGGCTCGACCTTGATGACGTCGGCGCCCCAGTCGGCCATGATGCCGCCTGCGGCCGGCCCGGCCACCCACACGCCGAGCTCCACAACCTTGATGCCCTCCAGCGGACCAGCCATGGCTGGAAGAGTAATCAGCCACGCCGCAGGCGCGGATCATCGGGCAACGTTCGCAGCGTCGGCTCCGTGAGCCGCCGGTCGTCCGCGGTCCTGGTGCTGAAGGCGCCTCTGGCGAAAAGCGGAGGTTCCCTCGAAAAAGCCCTACGATCGGCTGGCGCACTACTACAAATGCAGTCTCCCCTGCGGCCAGCCGCGGCAGAGTCCGTCGTTTGTCCAGAGAAAAGGAATCCAGACATGAAGGCGAGAGTATTGAGCGCCACGGTCGGCGCCGCAGCGGCGGCCCTGGCCGCTGGTGTTATGTGGACCGCACCATCGGCCTCGGCTGACAGCGACTTTTGCAATTCGCTTTCGCCCAGAGACGCGCACGAGTGCAACTGCGGATTCAACTTCGCCCCCGGCAGCCAGGAGCTTCACGACTGCCTGTATGGGACACCGCCTGCGCCCAGCCCGTAGAGCGGTCCCCGCCCGGCCGGCGTGGTCGACCACAAGCAAAGCCGGACCAGCCGGCGTGCCACCAGGGCCGACTCCACCTGGTGCATCGACCCAACTCATCGCGGCCGGGTCGGTCGGATCAAGATTTCGCAGCCTCTCGCACGAACGCGAGATAATGCCATCCGGCGCCGTCTGGCAGCATCGGACCCATGACTCTGGTAGCCGGGCGGGGTCCGCTCAGCAACGATCCGGCCGGCCGGTTCTCGCCCCCGATACCGACCGATGTCGTCTACATCGAACCGCACCCGCGGCGTGTCCAGGCCTACAAGGGCGGCCGGAAGGTGCTGGACACCGAGCGCGCGCTCATGGTGCACCGACGAGGCCACCCACTCAGCTACGTCTTCCCCGTCGGACGAAATCGCGGATCTTCCCTCCGCACCCGAGCCTGATGCGCCCGGCTTCGTTCGGGTTCCGTGGGACGCGGTCGACCAGTGGCTGGAGGAGGGCCGGCAACTCGTCCACTACCCGCCGAACCCGTACCACCGCGTCGACTGCCGACCCACGAAGCGTCGCCTGCGCGTCTTGGTCGATGGCGCCACGCTGGTGGATACGGACGACACGGTGATCGTTTTCGAGACCGCGCTCGAGCCCAGGCTCTACGTGGCCCCCGCACACGTGCGCACCGACTTGCTACGGCGGTCTGAGACGTCGAGCTACTGCAACTACAAGGGCTTCGCCACCTATTGGTCAGCCGCCGCGGGCGACACCGCCCTCGACGACATCGCCTGGAGCTACGAGGACCCGCCCCCGGAAAGCCTGCCGATCAAAGGGTTTCTGAGTTTCGACGGGCAACGCGCCGACGTCGTGGCCGAACTGCCGCTCAGCCGTAGCTAGGCCGTCCCAGCCCCAGGTGGTGCTGGGCGATCATGTTGCGGAAGACCTCGAGGGTGCCGCCGTAGATGCCCAGCGGTAACGCCAGCCGGTAAAGGTGTTCTGCCGCACCGTCGCTCGCGGAGCCCGGGGTTTCGGTCGGCAACGCCGACGCGGTGCCCAGGATGTCCATCAGGTCCGCGGACACGTCGCGCATCGTCTGCGCAAGAGCCACCCGCCCGAACATCCCGGGCGTGGACAGCGCCGCCTCTACTCGGGCGACGTCGCGCCCGAGCCGGTATCTCACCGAGTCGTCATCCACCTCCGAAACGAGCGCCGCGACGGTGTCCAACGCTTCGGCCATCACGTCACCGTGCGCCGCCATCGCGGCGACGTATTGCAGGCCATGGTCTTCCGGGTTCGTGATGCCGTGTTCCGAGTCCAGGGCCGCGCGCATCACCGTCCAGCCGCCGTTCACCTCGCCGATGCGGTAGCGGTCGTCGACGCGGACGTCGCTGTAGTAGACGATGTTGGTGCGGTCGCCGTCCAGGGTGCGGATCCCCTGGATCTCGATGCCCGGTGAATCGAGCGGCACCAGAAACATGGTCAGGTTCTTGTGTTTACGGCCCTGGGGGTCGGTGTTGGTCAGCAGGAAGACATACCTGGCGTTCTGTGCGTTCGAGGTGAACATCTTGGCGCCATTGATAACCCAGCCAGACCCGTCCCGTCGCGCACCGCGCGGGTCTTGCAGGTGGCGACGTCGGATCCGCCCTCGGGCTCGGTGTAACCCAGGCATAGCCGTATCTCGCCCGACAACACGCCGGGCAAGACCTCGTCGGCCAGTTCGGGCGCCCCGAATTGCTGCACCAGGCGGGCGACGACGGACGTGGTGCCCCAGTGGTACCAGGGGGTGTGCGCCCGGGCTATCTCGAGTTGGAAGATGCGCCGGCGAACCGGACTGAACCCGCCCTCGGCCTCCATCTTCCAGTCCGACTCCAGGTAGCCGGCTTCGCCCAGCGCCAGATGCACCCGCTCGTCGAAGTTTTCGCCGAATTCCAGCTGCCGATGAAGCACCTCGTCAGTGACGTGCTTGGTGATGAACGCCCGGGTCTCGTCGAGGAAGGCGCGGTCCTCGGCACTGAGCTCGACGCGTGCGAAATCCATCAGGCCGCGTCGACCACGTGGGTGCGGAAACGATCGAGGGTCTCGAGCGCATGCGCCATGCTGTCGCCGGGCAGGTGTACGCCCACCCACGTCACACCGAGCTTCGCCAGCTTCTCCAAGCCGTCAAGATAGGCGTCGGCGTTGAACGCGTCATCCGCGGGGCTGCCGCCGTCGAAGTTGGCGAAGGTGATGTCGATGGCCGACCAATCTCTGCCCGCGGCATCACATCGGCGTCGTAGATCCTCGATGCCGTCCTTCAGGCGCGCCAGCGAGTCGATGGCCGCGGTGCCGGCCGTCTGGGCCAGCTGGGGCGGCGCGGGGAACGGGCACCAGCCGTCGCCGTACCGGGCGACCCGCCCGCGTGCCGTCGTCGTGTTCCCGCCGATCCAGATCGGCGGATGGGGATCACTGGGCGGTCGCGGGTGCGCGGTGATGCCGCGCGCACTGAAGTGCTTTCCCTCGTACGAAATGTCGTCGCCGGTCCAGACGGACCGAATCACCTGCAGCGCTTCCTCGAACAGTTCGGCACGCTCGTCATAGCTGACGCCCAGCGCCGCGAATTCCCGCTTGAGGTAGCCCACGCCCACCGCGAGCGTGAAGCGGCCACCGGACAGCAGGTCCAGCGTCGCGCCGGACTTGGCTACCACGAACGGGTTTCGATACGGCAGCACCACGATGTTGGGAATGAGCCGCAGCGTCGACGTCGTCGCGGCCGCGAAACCCAATGCGACAAAGGGGTCCAAGGCATCGTGTCCCCCCGCTTCCAGCCAGCGCTGAGAAGGCGCCGGGTGGTCGGTGAAACCGAAACCATGAATGCCCGCCGCCTCGGTGGCCGCCGCAACCTTCGCGATGCCGTCACCGCTGACCAACTCCGGGTTGTAGGGATGGCTGTGCATCGGGTGGGTGATCGTGAAGCGCATCGGCGGCCCGTCAGAAACGCGAGCGCGCGTCGATCGAGGTGTCGCTGGTACGCAGCGGACGGATCAGCGCCTCCTGGGCGAACGACGCCAGCAGCTCGCCCTCCTCGGTGTGCACGGTGCCGCGCACGTACGACATGCCGGCGCCGACCTGGGTGCTCTCGTGGGTGTAGAGCAGCCAACCGGCCCAGCGCACGGGTTCGTGGAACGCCACGGAGATGCTCATGGGCGCGGTGGACACGGTCAGGTGCGCCTGGCTGGTGCCGATCCCCGGGTGGGCCCGCATGGTCGTCGAGATCCCCAGATGACCGGTGAAGTAGGCGACGAGCGCCTTGGCCAGGTCGTCGCGGGTCGGGATCGGGTCATAGTGCAGCCACGCATACAGCTCGGGCGGCCCCACCTCGTCGGGACTGTTGACGTCGACGACGTCGACGAGGCGCAGTTGCCGCCCGGCCATCGGCATCTCGGAGACGTGGGAATCGGCCGGTGCCGCCACTTCCGGCCGCGGTAGGTGGTGCCGGATGACGTCGCCGGTCGGGACGTCGGCCAGCACCGTGACGCTCAGGCAGCGCCGGCCGTTCTGGTGCACGGCCACGATCGCGGTGGCGGTGGACCGGCCCTCGGCCACCACGTCGAGCACGAGTTCGATCGGCGGGCCGACGGCCACCGCGCGCGAGAACACCGCGTGCGCCGAGCGCACCGACTTGTCCGGGAACCGTTTGGCCACCGCGACGATCGCCTGGGCAAGCACTTGGGTGCCCTCCACGACTTGGCGTTCGTCGGCCGCGGAGTCGCTGCCGGTGGCGGCGGTGAACCGGTCCTGGCCGTCGGCCTGCACGTCGAACAGATCAAGCAGGCCCTGCACCGTCCACTCGGTCTGCTCAGATTCTGTGGTCAATCCGCTCCACCTCTCGCGCTAGCAGCTCACGGCTCAGCGTGACACTTTGAGCAAGATTTGTAAAGCTAACCCCCATCACCCGTGGGCCGATGACGGAAACCGCAGAGAGGCAACGTAATTGGGCATCGTCACCAGCACCTCCGAGACGGCCTTCACCCAGTCCGCCGAGGCCGACGACTTCGTCACCAATCCGGCGAACTGGACGAAGACGTATCCGGGCAGCATGCACATCGCCAAGTTGCCCGAGCTTCCGCTGCAGGTGGGTGACACGCGGGAAGAGAGCGGCATCGACGCGGTGGATCTCAGCCGGCATTCAGCCATCGCCCGGGACAGGACGTGACGCTGTTCTCCCGCACCATGACCATCGAGGCCTACAAGGACGCCCCGCTGCCCGATCAGCTCTTCCAACAGGCCAACCCCGCGCGGATCGATGCCTACCACGCGGCCGTGGCACGCGAGCTCAGCCAGTCCGGAAATTGACAGCGGCGCCGGCCGTGCGTGACACTTTTGCGATGCTTTGTAAAGGCAGGGGCGGATGATCCCCGAGCCTCTGGTCAACGGGTTCTGCTTCGGCGAGGGCCCCCGCTGGTTCGAAGGACTGCTCTGGTTCTCCGACATGCTCGGTGAAGCCATCCACACCGCCGACCTGCGCGGCTCGCTGACCACCCTGCCACTGCCCGGCCACCGCCCGGCCGGCCTGGGGTTCCGTCCCGACGGCTCACTGCTGATCGCCTCGACCGAAAGCCGCGAGGTGCTGCGCTACGACGGCGAAACCGTCGCGCCCGTCGCCGACCTCGCCGACCTCGCGCCGGCCAACCTCGGTGACATGGTCGTCGACGCCGCGGGCCGCGCCTACATCAGCTGCCAGGCCTTCTCCGGCGGCGTGATCATCCGCCTCGATCCCGACGGCAGCGCTGGCGTGGTCGCGGACGACCTCGATTTCCCCAACGGCATGGTGATCACACCCGACGGCCGGCTCATCGTCGCGGAGTCGACGGGTCGGCGACTGACCGCGTTCGCCATCGGCGACGACGGGGGGCTGGCCGACCGCCGTACGTTCGCCGAGGGCCTCGACGGTCCGCCGGACGGCATCGCCCTGGACGCCGAGGGCGGGGTGTGGACCGCCATGACGCTGGCTCACCAGTTCGAGCGGATCGTCGAAGGCGGCGCCGTGACCGACCGCGTCGACATGGGCGACCGGGTCGCCGTCGCGTGCATGCTCGGCGGGCCGCAGCGTCGCACCTTGTTCCTGCTGTCGAGCACCGATGCGTATCCCGAGCGCCTGGTCGGCACCCGGCTCTCCCAGCTGGACGCCGTCACGGTCGCCACCCCGGGCGCCGGCCTGCCCTGACGTTTCGAAAGGCGCACCAGTGACGGACTCCTATTACGAACTCCTCGATGCCGACGATCCGCGGGGCGAGAAATTCGCGGGTACCGACCTGGTGCGCAGCACCTGGACCGCCGCGATCCAGCACGGCGGACCGGTGTCGGCCCTGCTGGTGCGGGCGCTCGAGCGGTGCGCCCGGCGCGACGACACCCGGCTCAGCCGGGTCGTCATCGATCTGCTGGGGCCGGTGCCCGCCGAGGGCGACATGTGGGTCCGATCGCAGCTGCAGCGCGGCGGCAAACAGATCGAGTTGGTCGGCGCGGAGATGCTGGCACTCGGACCCGACGGGCAGCCGCGGCCCGTCGCCCGCGCCAGCGGGTGGCGGCTGCAGCAGCTCGATACGGCGTCCCTCGCTCGCTCGACGGCGCCGCTGCCCCGCCCCCTGTCCGAGGCGCGCAGCCGCGACCTGCACAAGGACTGGGACCGCAACTACGTGCACAGCTTGGACTGGCGGTGGCTGACCGAACCCCTCAACAAGGGCCCCGGCGAATCGTGGATCAACCCGACGGTGGACCTCGTGAACGGCGAGACGATGACGCAGCTGGAGCGCCTGTTCGCGGTGGCCGACTGCGCCAACGGCATCGGCAGCAAGCTGGACATCACCAAGTGGACGTTCCTGAACACCGACCTGGCGGTCCACGTGTTCCGGATTCCGGACGGTGAGTGGGTCGGCATTCGCGCGGAGACCAGCTACGGGCCGGACGGCATCGGGACCACCATCGGCACTCTGTTCGACCGGCACGGCGCGGTGGGCGCCATCCAGCAGTCGGTGCTGGTGCGCCGGCGACCCGCGTGAGCCCGACCCATGGGGCGAAGATGCGTGACAGTTTGGAAATACTTCGTAAGGTTTCAGATATGAGCCAGCCGGCGGGCGCGACCGATACCGACGCCTCGACGCGTCAGCGGATCCTCGCGGCCACCGCCGAGGTGCTCGGCCGCAACGGCAAGACCAAGCTGAGCTTGTCCGATGTCGCAACCCAGGCCGGGGTCTCGCGGCCCACGCTGTACCGCTGGTTCGCGTCCAAAGAGGAGCTGCTCGAGGCGTTTTCAAGTTACGAGCGGCAGTTCTTCGAGAGCGGTCTGATCAAAGCCACGACGGGCCTCAAGGGGGTCGAGAGGCTCGACGCGGTGCTGCGTTTCATCGTCGACTACCAGCACTCGTACTCGGGTGTGCGCATGGTGGACGTCGAGCCGGAGCACACCATCGCCCAGTTCTCCCGTGTCATCCCGCAGATGCGCGACGGGCTGCAGCGGCACCTCTCCGGGCCCAACGCCGCGGTGAAGGCGGCGACGGTGATCCGAATCGCCATCTCGCACTACATCGTTCGCAGCGACGACGCCGACCAGTTCCTGGCCCAGCTGCGGCACGCGGTCGGCATCAAGGGCGGGTCGGATTAGTCGTCGCGAGTGCACCCCGGGCGACGACACGCCGCGACACCTCGCCGCCGCTACACGCTGAACGCCGTCAGCGCACGCCCGACACCCGCACCGCCCGCCGACCCGTCTAGTCGAAAAGCACCGCGGCGTTCAGGTACCCGGTCGGGTCCAAGGCGGCCTTGACGGTTCGCATCGCGGCGATGTCGGCGGGCTCGCGCGACATGCCCAGATAAGCGCGCTTGCGGCTGCCGACGCCGTGCTCGGAGCTGACATTGCCGCCGCACTGCGCGATGAGGCCCATCATCGGCGCATACACTGCCCGTTCCTGGCCGACCGGGCAACCGAGGACGTTGAGGTGCAGGTTGCCCTCGCCGATGTGACCGAACAGGACCGGCAGGGCCTCGGGAATGTGCGCCTGCAGCAACGTGATCGCCCGCTTGGCGAAGTCGCCGATCGCCGGCAGCGGCAACGACACGTCGAACTTCAGGGGCGGCCCGTATACGCCCAGCACGTCGGCGAGGGATTCGCGAACTTGCCACAACCGTTGCTGCGCAGAGGCATCCACGCCCACCGCGGGTTCGCCGCACAGGTGCGCGCCGTCGAGCAGGTGGGCGAGCCGATCGGTCTGGTCGTGGTCGGCGGCCAGTTCCACCAACAGCAGCCAGTCGCCGTCGACGGGGGCGCCGACCCCGAAGTGCTCGCGGGTCAGCGCCGCGCCTCGACCGTCGATCAGTTCCAGCGCCGCAATGCCGTCCACGTCGCGGAAGGCCCGGCCGGCATCCACCAGCGCCTCCAACTCGTCGAAGCCGCAGATGGCTGTCACCCGGTGCGACGGCGTGGGGTGCAGCCGCAGCTCCAGTGCCGTGATGACCCCGAGGGTGCCCTCGGCGCCGACGAACAGCGCCGGCAGGTCGTAGCCGGTGTTGTCCCGCCGGACGCGGCTATGCCGGCGCAGCAACGCGCCGTCCGGCAGCGCCACCTGCAAGCCGATCACCTGCTCGCCCATGTTGCCGTACCGCACGGTGCGCAGCCCCCCGGCGTTCGTCGACGCCATGCCGCCGACGGTGGCGGTGTCGCGCGCCGCCAGGTCCACGCCGAAAACCAGGCCGGCCGCGGCGGTTGACCGCTGCACCTCGGCCAGCGGCACCCCGGCGCCGACCTCGATGCGGCGTTCGACGGTGTCCACGTCGGCGAGGTCACGCAGCCGCTCGGTGGACAGCAGCACGTCGTCGTGCTCGGGAACCGTGCCGGCCACGAGCGAGGTGCGCCCGCCTTGCACCGTCACGTGCGCCCCGGCGTCGCGGCACACCCGCAGCACCTCGGCCACCTGTTCGGCCGTGCCCGGGCGCACCAGCGCGCTGGCCCGCCCCCGATAGCGGCCGGTGTGGTCGACGCTGCGGCCGGCCAGCACGTCGGGATCGGTGACGACGTGATGCGATCCCACGATCCTTTTCAGGTCGTCAAGGCTGCTCGGCGCGATCAGCTTCCGCGAGATTATAGCACCCTGCCTACGGCGCCCGATGCCGGGCGGGAGGGATGCTACGCGGGGCACTTCATCCGATGCGACGGTTTGCTCGCCGGCCGAGGAAGTCCGTCCACGACACCACCTCGGGGTGTCTGCGCAGAAGGGCTCGCCGTTCGCGCTCCGTCATGCCGCCCCACACCCCGAACGGCACTCTGTTGTCCAGTGCCTCGGCGCCGCACTCCGGCATGACCGGGCAATGACGGCACATGGCCGCGGCCTTGTGCTGGGCCGCACCCTTCACGAAGAGCCGGTCGGCATCGGTGTCGAGGCATAAGGCTTTTGAGGCCCACCCGTCGCGCTCCTCCGCGTCCACGCTGCGGACCATCCCCCGCACGCCCACGCCCACACGGAGTGGCCCCTGACCAGAGGGCTCTGACTCTGCCATGAGACTGTTCTCCTCTGCCGGACTAGCTTCGCCCCGGATACACCGTGGGTTGATTCCCGAATTCGGACTTTTCAAACACAAGTCGAATGGTGCGGCGCTTCGGTTGGCGGGCCGACGGGCGACGGCTCACATTTGCTTGTGCGGCACGTCGCAGACCAGGCCGCCGTCCATGACGAATTCGGTGCCGGTGGCATACGACGACTCGTCGCTGGCCAGGAACACCACGAACGTCGACACCTCGCTGGACTCCCCGGGCCGGCCCAGCGGGACGGTCACCATGTCGTCGGGCATCTGCTCGGTCATCGGGGTGCGGATGAAGCCGGGATGGATGGAATTCACGCGAATGTTCAACGGCCCCAACTCCAGCGCCGCCGACTTGGCCAGGCCGCGCACGGCCCACTTCGACGCCACATACGGGTGCACCCCCGCGGCGCCGCGCAGCCCCTCGATCGACGACACATTGATGATCGAGCCGCCACCGGCCGCGGTCATCGGCTCGACGGCCGCCCGCATGCCCAGGAACGTCCCCGTCAGGTTGACGTCGATCACTCTCTGCCACTTGGCCAGGTCGAAATTCTTCAACCGCCCGAGCGCCACGATGCCGGCGTTGTTGACCAGTACGTTCAGCTTGCCGAATTCGCCGGTGGCGGTGGCGACCGCGGCGTCCCACTGATCGGGCTGGCTGACGTCGAGGTGGACGTAGCGAGCGACGTCACCGGTCGCGTTGAGTTCAGCGGCCAGCGCCTCGCCCTCGTCGTCGAGGATGTCACCGATCACCACCTTGGCGCCCTCCTCCGCGAGCAGGCGGGCGTGTGAGGCCCCCATCCCGCGAGCGCCGCCGGTGATGATTGCGACCTTCCCCGCTACTCGTCCCATTCGGTCCCGACTCCTCTCGGTTACGTGGTCACCAGGCTCGTCGGTGCGTAAAGGCCCTTGCCCGTGACCAGTGGCAGGTCCAGCGTGCTCCGGATGCCGGGCGGCGCGGCGAGCACCGCGGGGATGGCGTTGACGATGCGGCCGGCCGCCCCGGCGATCGCGGCGTGGTTGTGGTCGCCCTTGCGGCTGCTCGGGACGATGTCGACGGCGTACGACGGCTCCCCGGTGATCTCGACGCGGTACGAGCCGTCGCCCGAAGCGGGCTGCGGCAGGTCCGGCCGCAGGTCGGGCCGCAACCGGGTGATGTGCTCGATCACGATTGCGGGGTGGCCGCCCACCATGCCGCGGATCTCGAACTGCAGCACCGCCAGGGTGCCCTTGGCCACCCGGCCCACCGCGATATCGAAGTCTTCCGGCGCGGGCTCGCGCTGATAGGACTCGCGGATCTCGTCGACCTCGATCCCCAGGCCGGCCGCCAGCTGACGGATCGCAGTGCCCCAGGCGATGCTGAGGACGCCCGGCTGCAGCAGCATCGGAATTTCGTCGAGGGGCCGGCCGAATCCCATGTAGTGCATGACTTCCGCGCCGCTGTAGCTCGCGTAATCGTGGATCTCCATGCAGCGCACCTGCTCGATGCGCTGACAGGTCCCCGCCAGGGCGAACGGGATGAGGTCGTTGGCGAATCCCGGGTCGACGCCACTGATGAAGATGCTCGAATTACCTTGCCGCGCCGCCTCTTCGACGCGGGCGATGTACTTGTCGGGCATGACGCCCCAGGGGTACTGCAGCAGTCCGGGCGAAGACCCGACCACGTTGACGCCGGCGGCCAGAATGCGCATGACGTCCGCCATCGCGTCGGGCAGCCGGGTGTCGCCCATGGCGCAGTAGACGACGCATTCGGGGCCGGTGGCCAGAAGTGTGTCGAGGTCTCCGACAGCGGTGACACCGGTGACCGTGTCGTTTCTCGAGCCGTGGTCGAGGCCCACGCCGCACAGCTCGCCGGCGTCCCTGCCCACCTTCTCCGGAGTGGAGACGCACACCCCGGTCAGTTCGAACGCGGGATTGGTGATCAGTTCGGCCAGGGCCAGTCCCCCGACATTTCCGGTGCCGACGTGTGCGACGCGGATCGCCATGGTCCCTCCGTCCGTCCGAACCGTTGGAAACTTTTTAGACAGTAGTCCACAATTGCCGGCACGCCTATCGGGGTCCGGCGGGCCTTCAATCGCATCCTCCGTGCGCCGTCGACAGGTGTGCGCACGCTGGGCAAGTTTGCGCGAAACCCCCGACTTTCCCGTCACCACCGCTTTACTCTCTGTCAATACTCAAGACTCGGATCGCGGGTTGCGGTTGACCGGGGGGCCGCCGTTGAGGGAAGGACCGGCGCGATGTCATACATGGTCAATAGGCCTGAATTCCTGGCCTCCACGGCCGCCGACGTGCAGCGGATCGGATCGGCGATAGGCGCCGCGAGCACAACCGCGGCGGGCCCGACGACCGGTTTGGTGGCCGCGGCGCAGGACGAGGTTTCGGCGGCGGTCGCCCAGCTGTTCGGCGCATACGGCCAGGAGTACCAGGGGCTGCTGTCGGAGGGCGCGCTCTTCCACGGCCGATTCGCCCAGGCGCTGGCCGCCGCGGCCAACGCCTACACACAAGCGGAAACCGCCAACGCCGCTGTGCTGTCGGCGGTCTCGAACACGGTCACGACGCCGGTGCGGGCGCTCTTCGGTCCAGCCCCCGCCGGCGGTGGCGGGTCCGGCGTGCTCACGTCGGTGGCGCAGGCGTCGTCAGGGGATCCGCTGTATGCCTTGATCATGGGCGGCACCAGCAACCCGACACCCGACCCGCAATATGTCACCAACGTCTTCAAGTCCTACATCCAGCCCAATCCCCTCTATTCGGGGGCCATCAAGACGGGCCTTTTCACCCCCGAGCAGTTCTGGCCGGTGACCCCGTCGCTCGGCAATTTGACGTTCGCGCAATCCGTCTCCCAGGGCGTCGGCCTGCTGAACAACGCGCTACTGGGCCCCGGCGGCGTGATCACCACCGGCAACAGCGCGGTGGTTTTCGGCTACTCGCAGAGCGCGACCATCGCCACCAACGAGATCAACGCCCTGCTCGCGCTGCCCGCCGGGTCACAGCCCGGCCCAAACCAGTTGTCGTTCATGCTGATCGGCGATCCGAACAATCCCGTCGGCGGCCTGCTCGAGCGCTTCCCCGGGTTATACATCCCGTTCCTGGACGTGCCGTTCAACGGCGCCACCCCGCAGTCCCCTTGGCACACAAGCATTTACACCATGCAGTACGACGGTATCGCCGACGCCCCGCAGTACCCCCTCAACGTCGTGTCGGATCTCAACGCCTTCATGGGTTACTTCTTTGTGCACGGCAGCTACCCGGACCTGACGGCGAGCCAGATCGCGAACGCGGTGCCGTTGCCGACCAACGGGGGCAACACCAGTTACTACATGATCATGACGCAGGATTTGCCGCTGCTGCAGCCGATCCGCGCCATCCCCTACGCCGGGCCGCCGATCGCCGACATCTTCCAGCCGGATCTGCGGGTGATCGTCGACTTGGGCTACGGCGATTACGGGGCTGGGCTCAACTATGCGAACGTGCCCACCCCGGCGACGCTGTTCTCGATACCCAACCCGTTCACGGTCATCCCCGACCTGGCCCTGGGCGCGGTGCAGGGTCCGTACGGCGCCGTGGTGGAGATCGGCGTGGAAGCCGGCCTGACGTCACCGTCGTACTTCCCGAACACCTACCCGTGGGTCCCGTCCATCGACCCGGGCCTGCATTTCTTCCTGGGCCAGCCGAGCACGACGCTGCTGTCCACGCTGAGCGGGGCCCTCGGGGACGCGCTGCGGGTCATTCCGCCGATCTTGAACTGACCCGCGTGCCCGCATTTGCGTCGGCACCATCGGGTCCCAGCGGCGAGTTCTCGCGGATGGACTCGTCGCGGATCAGGCCCCGCAGCAAGGCGGTGCTGAACTCCGCGGCGATCTCCTTGGCCGAGCGCCGCCCGCTCGGGCGCAGCCAGCGGTAACTGCCCAGGGTCATCCCGATGTAGCCCAAAGCCACCACGTGCGAGTCGCAGTCGAAGAACTCGCCGCTGGCGATCCCGCGGTCGATGAGGCCGTGCACGTGCTCGTAGACCAGCGCCTCTTTTTCCCGGACCTCGGCGACCTGCTCGTCGGTGAACCACTCCGTGATGTAAGGCTGCTCCTGGAAGTACACCGCCGCCCGCTCCGGATTGGCCGCGATCCCATCGAGCAGTCGGACCGTGTACTGGTAGAGCGCTTCACGAGCCGTCCAGGAGGGGTCGTCGTGCACGGCGGCCAGCGTGCCCTCGGCGGCCTGGCGGTAGATGTCGAACAGGATCAACGACTTGCTTGCGTAGTAGTGGTAGACGGTCGCCTTGTTCAGGCCGATCACGTCGGCGACGTCGTCCATCCGGGTGCCGTGGTAGCCGCGGGCGGCGAACAGCTTGGTGGCGACGGCCAGCAACTCTTCGCGGCGCGTCAGCCCGTTCTCGGATGCCATCTGCACTCTCTGTACTCGCTATCGCCACTCCGGCGGGCGTAGCCGGACCCCGGTAAGGCTAATTGCCAATCAACTAGTTGGTCCAGTTTTGGCCGGTGCCGGACCGGCCCGGATGAGACTAGACTCGTCGGCGAGAACCAAGTCGCGACTCGAAGGGGTGGGCCATGGATCCAAGTCCGGACTACGACGCAAGCGACGAGATCGAGTTCTTCCTCCGCTACGTGCCGTGGGGCCTGCGCGGCGTCACCGACGGCAACGGCTACCCGCCTCCCGCGTATCCACCGGTCTGACCCCTGCGGGGTTCCCAGGCCTACAGGGCCTTGAGTTCCTCGGCGACCGCCGTCACCGATTTCTTCGCGTCCCCGAACAACATCGTCGTTCCCTGGCCGTAGAACAGCGGATTGTCGATACCCGCGAAGCCCGAGTTCATCGACCGCTTCAGCACGATCACCGACTTCGCCTTGTCCACGTTCAGGATGGGCATGCCGTAGATCGGACTGGAGGCATCGTTGCGGGCCGCCGGGTTGGTCACGTCGTTGGCGCCGATGACGATCGCGACGTCGGTGCGGCCGAACTCGTCGTTGATGTCGTCCATGTCCTTCATCGCGTCGTAGTCCACCTCGGCCTCGGCCAGCAGCACGTTCATGTGACCGGGCATGCGGCCGGCCACGGGGTGGATCGCGTACTTCACCGGTACGCCGCGGCTCTCCAGCAGGGACGCCATGTCCTTGACGGCGTGCTGGGCCTGAGCGACGGCGAGGCCGTAGCCGGGGACCACGATCACCTGGTTGGCGTAGGCCATCTGGATCGCGGCGTCGGCGGCCGAGGTGGCCCTGACTTGCTTGTCGCCGCCGCCGTCGCCGCTCGGTGCCACCCCGCCACCGCCGAAACCGCCCGCCACGATCGCCGGGATCGAGCGGTTCATCGCCTTGGCCATCAGGTTGGTCAGGATCGAACCGGACGCGCCGACGATCATGCCGGCGACGATCATCGCGGTGTTGTTCAGCGCCAGTCCGGCCGCGGCGGCCGAAAGCCCGGTCATCGCGTTCAGCAGCGAGATGACCACCGGCATGTCGGCGCCACCGATGGGCAACACCACCATCAGGCCGAGCACGCCGGCGGCGACCAGCAGACCGATCATCCACCACAGTGACGCTCCGCCGGTGCCCGGATGCGCGTGCACCCCGACGACCACCGCGGCGGCCACCGCACCGGCCAGCAACAGCAGGTTGACCGGCTGCTGGGCCTTGCCGAAGCCGATCGGGGCCCCGGAGATGATCTCTTGCAGCTTGCCGAACGCGATGATCGAGCCCCAGAACGAGATCGACCCGATGATCGCGGCGAACAGCGAGGCCACCACGATGTGCACGGTCGGCGACTCGCCGTGCTGGAAGGCCGAAAAGCCGCTTGTTTCCATGAATTCCGACAGCGCGATGAGCGCGACGGTGCCGCCGCCGACGCCGTTGAAGAACGCCACCAGCTGCGGCATGGCGGTCATCTTGGTCAGCCGTGCCGGGGGGACGCCGAGCACCACGCCCACGACCAGGCCGGCGATGATCAGGACCCATTGGTCGGTGTGGCGGATCTTGACCAGCGTGGCCGCGACCGCGAGGGCCATGCCGACGGCGGCGATCAGGTTGCCCCGCACCGCGGTCTTGGGCCCCGTCAGGCCCATCAACCCGTAGATGAACAGCGAGAAGGAGATGATGTAGAGGACGGTGACGAGGTAGCTCATTTGGCGGCCATATCCTGAGTCTGCACGGGGGCGGCCTTCTTCTTGCCCTTGAACATGCCGAGCATCCGGTCGGTGACGATGAAGCCGCCGATCACGTTCAGGGTGCCGAACACGACCGCGACGAAGAGAATGATCTGCACGGCCAGGGACGGGTGCTCGACCCCGCCGAACACCACCAGCGCGCCCAGGACCACGATGCCGTGGATGGCGTTGGTGCCCGACATCAGGGGCGTGTGCAGCGTGTTGGGCACCTTCGAAATGACCGCGAACCCGACGAATCCGGACAGGAACAGGATCGCCAGGTTGGCCAATAGGTCGTCGTACATCAGCAGTCCTTACTGTCCCGTTTTGTGCGTTACGCAGGCGGCGGAAATGACTTCGTCGTCGAAGTCCGGGGCCAGTTTGCCGTCCTTGATCATCAGGTCCAGGAGTGCGGTGATGTTCTTGCTGTAGAGCTCACTGGCGTGCTCGGGCATGGTGGCCGGCAGGTTCAGCGGCGCGGCGATGGTGACGCCGTGCTTGACGACGGTCTGCCCGGGTTCGGTGAGCTCGCAGTTCCCGCCGGTCTCGCCGGCCAGGTCCACGACCACGCTGCCGGGTTTCATTCCTTCCACGGCGGCGGCGGTCACCAGTCGCGGTGCCGGCCGTCCCGGTACCAGCGCGGTGGTGATCACCACGTCGAAGCCGGTGATCGCCTCTTCGAGGGCTTTCTGCTGCTGCGCGCGTTCCTCCTCGGTGAGCTCTCGGGCGTAGCCGCCCTCACCCGAGGCTGAGACTTCCGAGATGCCGATGTCCAGCCACTGCGCACCGACCGAGCGCACCTGGTCGGCGACCTCCGGACGGACGTCGTAGCCGGACGTTCGCGCGCCGAGCCGCTTGGCCGTCGCGAGCGCTTGCAGCCCGGCGACCCCCACGCCGAGCACCAGCACGCTGGCCGGCTTCACCGTGCCCGCGGCCGTCGTCAGCATCGGGAAGAACCGGGTCGACTCCCAGGCCGCCAGCAGCACCGCCTTGTAGCCGGCCACGTTGCCCTGCGAGGACAAGGCGTCCATCGCCTGGGCTCGCGAGATCCGCGGGATGGCCTCCAGCGCGAAGGCCTGCACTCCGGCATCGTTCAGCGCGCCGATCGAGTTGTCCGCGTTGCGCGGCGCCAGGAACCCGATCAGCGTCTGCCCGCCGCGCAGCCTGCCGACCTCGCCGACCGTCGGGGGCGCCACCTTGACCACGACGTCCGCGGCCCACGCGTCGCCGATGCTGGCCCCGGCCTCGGTGTAGAGCGCGTCGGGCAGCAGGGCCCCTTCGCCCGCGCCCGACTCGACCACCACCGCTACACCGCTGCTGACCAGCGAGGCCACCGCCTTGGGTACGAGCGCAACGCGCCGCTCGTCGGCCACCGACTCGGCGACCACCCCTACCGTCGTCTGCGCATCTGTCATGGCGCGTACATCTACTTTCCCTACTTTTCCCGTGTTTGGGCGGCCGCGTGGCCGCACGCTTGGCTACCTTAACGCGTGCCGGATTTCCTGACGGACGCGTCATCACCCGGGCCGGATACCGTCCGTCAGCGCATCGAACCCTGCGGTCGATGGTGCGTCATCCGCCCTGCGTCGGGTAGCGGTCGCGGCGTTGTGGGGCCACAAGCCGGCGTTGTCGCGGCAAAGCCGGCAAAGCGGCTGATGCGGCGGCTACCAGAGCGGGATGTCGCGACCGTGTTCGGACGCCGCGCGGGGGCCGAAGTAGCGGCGTGCGGATTCGTCGATCGGCACATCGTTGATGCTGGCCTCGCGGCGCGCCATCAGCCCTGACGGGCTGAATTCCCACAGTTCGTTGCCGTAGCTGCGGTACCACTGCCCGGTGCGATCACGGCATTCGTATTGGAATCGCACCGCGATGCGGTTGTCATGGAAGTCCCACAGGCTCTTGCGCAACGAATAGTCGAGTTCGCGTTGCCACTTGCGCGTCAGAAACGCCACGATCTCGTCGCGGCCGACGACGTGATCGCCGCGGTTGCGCCACCGCGAATCCACGGTGTAGGCGCGGCTGACGCGTTCGGGGTCGCGGGTGTTCCACGCGTCCTCGGCGGCCTGAACCTTCTGGAGCGCCGTTTCGCGGGTGAAGGGCGGGAACGGCGGAAGCGATTCGGTCATGCCGCCCTGTGTACCGCGAGAAGACGCGGAGGCCCCGTCGCAGCGGCGTGTCGCGGGGCTTTCACGTCTGCTCGCGCCGGCTCGCGGGGGGTGTCCTATCGTGTCGATCATGGATTTCGCGATGTCGGCCAAGGCCAGCGACTACCACGCACGGCTGTCCGACTTCATGACCGAGTTCGTCTTCCCGGCCGAGGCGGACTACGACAAGTACCGCCACCAAGCCGGACCGGACGACCACACCGTCCCGCCCGTCATCGAGGAACTGAAGGCCAGGGCCAAGGAGCGGGGCCTGTGGAACCTGTTCCTCCCGGCCGAGTCCGGCCTGACCAACCTCGAATACGCTCCGCTGGCCGAGATCACCGGCTGGAGCCTGGAGATCGCGCCCGAGGCGCTCAATTGCGCGGCGCCCGACACCGGCAACATGGAAACCCTGCACCTGTTCGCCACCGAGGAGCAGCGCAAGCAGTGGCTGGAGCCGTTGCTGAACGGCGAAATCCGCAGCGCCTTCTCGATGACCGAACCGGCCGTGGCGAGCAGCGACGCCCGCAACATCGAGACCTCCATCGTGCGCGACGGCAGCGACTACGTCATCAACGGCCGCAAGTGGTGGACCTCGGGGGCCTCGGACCCGCGATGCAAGATCCTGATCGTGATGGGCCGGACCAATCCCGAAGCGGCAAGCCACCAGCAGCAGTCGATGGTCCTGGTGCCGATCGATACGCCGGGCGTGACGATCGTCCGTTCCACCACGGTGTTCGGCTACCAGGACCAGCCCGGGCACTGCGAGATCATCTATGACAACGTCCGGGTGCCGGTCACCAACCTCCTCGGCGAGGAAGGTGGCGGCTTCGCCATCGCCCAGGCGCGGCTGGGCCCGGGCCGCATCCACCACTGCATGCGCGCGCTCGGCGGCGCCGAGCGCGCCTTGGCCCTCATGGTGGACCGGGCCCAGAAACGGGTGGCCTTCGGCCGCCCGCTGGCCGAGCAGGGCGTGGTGCGGGAGGCAATTGCCAAGTCGCGCAACGAGATCGATCAGGCCCGGATGTTGTGCCACAAGGCGGCGTGGACGATCGACCAGCACGGCAACAAGGCCGCCCACACGTTGGTCTCACAGATCAAGGCGGTGGCGCCGCAGGTGGCCTGCAATGTGATCGACCGCGCCATCCAGGTGCACGGCGCCGCCGGCGTCAGCGAGGACACGGTGCTGGCCCGGTCCTACGGCTGGCATCGGGCCATGCGCCTCTTCGACGGCCCCGACGAGGTGCACATGCGAACCATCGCGCGCGCCGAACTCGGCCGGGAGAAGTCCGCGTTCGCAGCGGCGGTCACTTCACATGGATAAGGCCGTCCTGCGGGAACTGCCCGGCGCGTGGAACTTCCGCGACGTCGCGGACGCCGTGCCCGCGCTGCGCCCAGGGCGCCTGTTCCGATCCAGCGAGCTGAGCCGGCTGGACGACGGCGGCCGGGCGGTGTTGCGCGGCCTGGGCATCACCGACATCGCCGACCTGCGCGCCGCCCGGGAGGTTGCCCGGCGCGGGCCGGGGCGCGTTCCCGACGGCGTGGCCGTCCACCTGCTTCCGGTTCCCGACCTCGCCGACGACGACGACGAAGGGGCGGACGGTGCGGCGCCGCACGAGTCCGCTTTTCAGCGGATGTTCGAGGAGCGCGACGAGTCGGACGAGTCGGTGGCGCAGACCGCCGCGCGGTACATGATCGACGAATACCGCCAATTCCCGATCCGCAACGGTGCCCAGCGCGCGCTGTGCCGCGTCGTCACACTGCTGGCCGCGGAACGCCCGGTCCTCACACACTGCTTCGCGGGCAAGGACCGCACCGGCTTCGTCGTTGCGACGGCACTGGAGGCGATCGGCGTCGACCGCGACGCCATCGTCGCCGACTTCCTGCGCAGCAATGACGCCGTACCCGAGCTGCGGGCCCAGATCCTGGAGATGATCCGGCAGCGCGGGGACATCGAACTCACTCCGGAGGTGGTGACCTTCACCGAGGCGCGGCTGTCCGACGAGGTGCTCGGCGTCCGTGAGGAGTACCTGGCCGCCGCTCGCCGAACGATCGACGACGAATTCGGTTCGCTGCAGGCTTATCTCGCCGACGCGGGCATCACTGCGGCCGATCTGGACCGGCTCGCAGGCGCGCTGCTCGGCTGACCCGGTCGGCCCTTCGCGCTCTGCCCGCCGCTGAGGGATCGTCCTCCGAATCTTCCCCGACGTCTCGAGCCCCCGCGCTTTTGCGCAATCGCCGCACAGGGCCACCGGTTCGCTTACGCTGATCCCGACGTCGGAAGGATGCGGCGATGACCTACCTGACCACCCAGCCTGAACTGCTGTCGACGGTCGCCTCCGACATCGATGGGATCGGCTCGGCGATCACCTCGGCGAACCGGGCCGCGGCGGGTCCGACTTCGCAGTTGTTGGCGCCCGCCGCCGACGACGTGTCGACGGCCGTCACCAAGCTCCTGGGGGTGTACAGCCAGGAGTATCAGGCCGTCGCCGCCAGTGCCGCGGCGTTTCACAGCCGGTTCACGGAGGCTTTGGCGGCCGCCGGGAACGCGTACGCGGCCGCCGAGGACGCGGCGCAGTCGCTGCTGGGCGGCGGCACCGCCCCCGCCGGGGGAACGGCCTTCGTCGATCCGCCGAACCCGCTGACGCCGCCGACGGTCGCGCTGGTCATGGGCGGCACCGGAAACCCGCTGCCCAACGCGACCTTCGTCAACGGCGTGCTCAATTGGGCGAGCCAGAGCGGCTATTCCTGGACTAGCGCCCAAACGCTGTTCACCCCCGAGCAGCTGTATCCGTTCACCGGCGCCAAGAGCTTGCCGCTCACCATGTCGGTCGACCAGGGCGTCCAGATGCTCGACGCCGCGATCAAGCAGCAGACGGTGAGCGGGAACAGCGTTGTGGTGCAGGGCTATTCACAGAGTTCGGTCATTTCGTCGCTGGAGATGCGGAACCTCGCGGCCGAGGGAAATCCGTACAGCACAAGCCAGTTGGCCTTCAACCTGCTGGGGGACCCGATGAACCCCAACGGGGGTCTCCTCTCGCGGTTCCCCGACCTCTCGTTCCCTGCCATCGGCCTGCAGTTCTACGGCGCCACCCCGGCAGACACCCCCTACCAGACCACGATCTATACGCTCGAGTACGACGGCTTCGCCGACTTCCCCCGCTACCCGATCGACATATTCTCCGACCTCAACGCCGTGGCCGGCATCGCCTTGGTGCACCCGCAGTATTCGCACCTCGATCCCGCGACGCTTCCGCCCGGCGACATCGTCAAGCTGGACACACCCGGCTACACCGGCAACACCACCTACTACATGGTGCTCACCCCCAACTTGCCGCTTCTGGAACCACTGCGAGCCATTCCCGTCATCGGAAACCCATTGGCGGACCTGCTTCAACCGGACATGACCTACCTGGTCAACTGGGGCTATGGCGACCCGAACTACGGCTATTCGACCGGCCCGGCCAACGTGCCCACAACCTTCGGCCTGTTCCCCCACGTGAACTCGGCTGTGTTCGCCGGCGACCTCGTCAGCGGCGCCCATCAGGGAATGGTCGCCGCCACAGGCGATCTCGTTGCCGAGCGACCGCTGTTACCGTCGGTCTCATCGCTGTCCGGCGTGCAGCACTACTTGACCTCGACTTCCGTGCCGTCGCCCACCACGCTGTTGTCCCCCGCGTCGATCAACCAGTACATCGAGGCCCTCAAAGGGGCGAACACCAGGTTCGCCGACGCCGTCAGCAGCGCGGCCTCCGACGGCTACTCGCTGCTGCTTCCGACCGCAGACATCGCCAACACCGTCGTGACGACGATCCCCTCCTACGACGTCAACCTCTTCCTCGGCGGGATCGGGCAGGCGCTCACCGGGGACCCCGTCGGGCTCGTCAGGGCGGTGGGTGATCCGCTCGCCGCCGACGCCGGGTTGCTCACCGTGGCGGGCGGTATCGAGGGCCTGGTCCTGTTGTACGGCGCTGCCAACGTCATCTCAGACCTGTCGGCCCTGTAAACGCGGGAAACCGGTACCGCAAAACGCCACGCACGCTCGCAGGATCACTCTAAGCTGGCTCCGTGCCTGCCCCGTCGACGCGCCAGGCCAGCGGTCTGGCTGCGCCGTGGGTGTCACGATGACGCACCCGTGCGAAAGGTGAAGACGATGACCAGCTTGCTCACCGAACCCGGACTGCTGACCACGGCGGCGGCGGACGCTCAGCAGATCAATTCGGCGCTCGGCCAGGCCAGGTCTGCGGCCGTCGGCCCGACGACCGGCGTGGTCGCCGCCGCCGAGGACGAGATATCGGCGGCCGCCGCGCAGCTATTCGGCTCCTACGGCCAGGAGTACCAGGCCCTGCTGCAGCGGGCGGCGGCATTCCACGACGAGTTCGTAGCGGCGCTGTCCGCCGCCGGCGGTGCCTACGCGGGAGCCGAGGCCGCGGCGTCGAACCTGTTGGGACAGGCCGAGGCGGAGGCCTCGGTGGTGCTGGGCGGCGCCCCGTTGCAGCCGGCCGCGCTGACGCAACCCACCTATGGGCTCATCATGGGCGGCAGCGGCCTGCCGATTCCCCCACCCTCCTACGTGACCGCCGTCCTGAACTACGTCAACCAGAACTTCAATGTGCTGCCTTCCAACGCGAACGCCCTGTTCACTCCCGAAGGCTATTACCCGCTCATCCTCAAGAGCTTGCCCCTGAACGTGTCGATCGCCCAAGGCCTGCAGATTCTCGACAGCTCGATCAAGCAGCACGCTCGCCGCGCCATCCCAATGGCAGCGTGGCCGTTCTGGGCTACTCGCAGAGCGCCGACATTTCCTCGCTGGAGATGTTGAACCTCGCGAACCCCGCGCTCAACCCGAACCCGCCGACCGCGAATCAACTCGGCTTCACGCTGCTGGGCGATCAGATGAACCCCAACGGCGGCTTCTTCGCGCGCTTCCCGGGCTTCCCGGCGGGCCAGCCGCTGACCTTCCCGAGCCTGGGCTTGACGCTGTACGGCGCGACGCCGTCGAACACCATCTACCCGACGAACATCTACACGCTGGAATACGACGGGTGGGCCGACTTCCCGCAGTATCCGATCAACATCATCTCGGACCTGAACGCCTTTGCCGGCATCGCCTTCGTCCACGGCACCTATCCGTCGCTCAATCTCTCGGCGCTGCCCCCCGGCTACGCCGTTCACCAGTTGGCGACGTCGCCGGGCTACTACGCCAACGGCGGCGTCACCAACTACTACATGATCACCACGCCGAACGGCCTGCCGCTGCTGGAGCCGCTGCGGTTCATCCCCGGCATCGGCAACCCGCTGGCCGACCTGCTGCAGCCGGACCTGACCACGATCGTCAACCTGGGCTACGGCAACCCCAACTACGGCTGGTCGACCGGGCCGGCGGATCAGCACACCTACTTCGGGCTCTTCCCGCATTACCCCCCGGCGCTGATCGCGCAGGACTTGGTCACCGGCGCGGGGCAGGGGGCCACCGCCTTCGTGAGCGACCTCGGCGCGGAGGCCTCCGGCGTATCCCTGACCGGGGCGGCGAGCTCGCTGACATCGATGGCGACATCGGGCGTGAACGCGGTGGCAAGCCTGTCGCCCAACACCGTCATCGGCGACATCCAGGGTGCGATCACCAACGTCGCCGACGGGGTTTCCAAGACCGCCGCGAACCTCTACGGAGCCCTGCTTCCGACCGCTGACATCGCGAACGGGCTGATAACCGTTGTCCCGGCCTACGACGCCAACCTGGTGTTGAGCGGGATTCAGCAGGCGATCGGCGGGAACGTGGCCGGCGGATTGGAGTATGCGCTCGTCGCCCCGTTCGCAGCCGACGCGGCCTTCCTCACGCTCTCGGGCGGTATCGAGCTCGAGGTGCTGCTGAACGCGTTCGGATTGAGTCTGTAGCTCCCCGACGCCGGCCCGGCGCAGGCTGGACCGATCATTGCCAAAAGCCGGACAGAGCGGCGCATACGGCCCTAGGGTGGCTGGTGACGGCTCCGCGGACGTGTCGGGTCGGCCCGCTCGGTCAGGTTGTGGATGAGAAGGCGGTCGTGAAGGGGGAATGACAAAATGACGAACTTGATCGCCGAACCCCAGCTGCTGACGGCGGCGGCGGCGAACGCGCAGCAGATCAATTCGGCGATCAGCCAGGCCAGGGCGGCCGCCGCCGGCCCGACGACCAGTGTGGTCGCCGCGGCCCAAGACGAGATCTCGGCCATGACCGCGCAGCTGTTCGGCTCCTACGGCGAGCAGTACCAGGCGCTGCTGCAGCAGGCGAGCGTATTCCACGACGGGTTCGTGGCGGCGCTCTCAAGTGCCGGGAACACCTACGCGGAAGCGGAACTCGCGGCGTCCAGCCTGCTGGGCGGCGCCGGGGCGGTTCCGGCGGCCACCGCTGTGGGCTTGTATATAGGCGGCAGCGGCACACCGGTACCGTCGCCCAGCTACCTGGCCGGCGTCGGCAACTGGGTGGCAAAGAGCTTCCCGGGCCTCACCGTCAACGCCCAGCCGCTGTTCACGCCGGAGGGGCTCTACCCGCTGACCGGAGTCAAGAGCCTGCCCCTCAACACCTCGGTGAGCGAAGGGGTCTCGATCCTCGAGAGCGCGATCACGCAGCAACTCGCCACCAACAACGTCACGGTTCTGGGCTACTCGCAGAGCGCCATCATCTCCTCGCTGGTGATGCGCGACATGCTGAACGGGACCTACACGCCGCCAGTGGGTAATCAACTCAGCTTCACGCTGTTGGGTGATCCGATGGCCCCCAACGGCGGGCTGTTCGAGCGCTTCGCCGGGCTGCAGCTACCCAGCCTCGGCCTCGACTTCTACGGCGCGACGCCCCCCAACACGCCGTACCCGACGAACATCTACACGCTGCAGTACGACGGCTACGCCGACTTCCCGCGCTACCCGATCAACTTCCTGTCGGACCTCAACGCCTTCGCCGGGATCTACTACGTGCACGGCACCTACCCGAGCATCAACCCGTCGGCGCTCCCGCCGGGCGACACGATGATCACCTTGCCGGGTTCGGCGGTGCTGACCGGTAGCGGTGCGACCAATTACTACATGATCACCCAGCCGAACCTGCCGCTGCTGAACCCTGTGCGTTCGATACCGGTCATCGGCAACCCGATCGCGGACCTGCTTCAGCCCGACTTGACCTACCTCGTCAACTGGGGCTACGGCGATCCCCTGTACGGCTATTCGACCGGGCCCGCGAACGTGCCCACGCCGTTCGGGGTCTTCCCGCCGCTCAGCGCGACGACCGCGCTACCCGGCCTGCTCGCGAGCGGAGCGCAGCAGGGCGCCACCGCCTTCGTGGGCGACCTCAGCCACCTCGGAGCGTCGTCCTCGGCAAGTCTGCCGAGCCTGTCGCTCGGATCGGTCGGCGGCGCGACGAGCGGCGGGTTGACGCTGCCGTCCGCGCTCACCTCGCCGACCAACTTCATCGAGGCGCTGCAGACCGCCAACACGACCGCCACCGATTTCTTCACGAATGCGGTCGCGCAGAGCTATGCCGTACTGCTTCCGACGGCGGACATCGCGAATGCGCTCGTGACGTCGATGCCCTCCTACGACTTCAACCTGTTCCTGACCGGGATAGAGCAAGCCGTCGGCGGCGACCCGACCGGCGGGCTGGTTTACGCGTTCGGTGCGCCGATTGCCGCGGACACCGCATTGCTCACCCTTGCAGGCGGTTTCGAGCTCGAGGTGATCGCGAACGCGGCCAAAGCCATTATCTAGGACGTAGCCGCACCCCGGTAGACCGTGCCGCCGCGACCGCCCGCTCCGCCGAAAGGCGCAACTGCCGGACAAATCGCTCGGATCGCTTTACGCTGACTGCGTGCCGAGATAGCGGGGACGCTGGTCGTGGAAGGAATGGTCGATGACGAACCTCCTCACCCAACCGTCAATGGTCTCAACGGCGGCCGCGGATGTGACAGCGATCGGTTCGGCGATCAGCGAGGCCAACGCGCGGTCCGCGGGCGCGACCACGGGGGTGGTGGCAGCGGCCGGCGACGAGGTATCGGCCGCGACCGCAAGCCTGTTCACTGCCTACGCCGAAGAATATCAAGCGCTCCTCGAGCGGGCCGGGGCGTTCCACGAGGGGTTCGCCGCGGCGTTGAGCGCCGCCGGGAACGCTTACGCGCAAGCCGAGTTGACGGCTTCGAACGCGTTGGCGCCGTTGACCGGCGGCGCCGGAACGACGGGCGTGCCGGCAGCACCGGGGCCGGCATCCACGACGCCCGTTAACATCGCTCTCGTTCTGGGCGCCAGCGGCATACCGATACCGGACGCGAAGTACATCGCGACCGCCTACGCCAACTACATCGCCCGCAACTTCACCACGTCGACCGTGCAGGGCCTGGACACTCCCGAAGGCTTGTATCCGATCACCGGCGTCAAGAGCCTGCCCCTCAACGTCTCGGTGAACCAGGGCCTCACGGTCCTCAACAACGCGATCCTGCAGCAGTACCACGCCGGAAACACCCCCATCACCGTCTTCGGCTATTCGCAGGGCGCCATCCTGGCCGCCCTGGAGATGCCACAACTGCTCGCGCAGGGTGTGCCGACACAGGATGTCAGCTTCGTGCTGGTCGGCAACGAGATGACCCCCAACGGGGGCATGCTGGCCCGTTTCCCGGGTCTGAACCTGCCGAGCCTCGGTCTGCCGTTCTATGGCGCGATGCCGGCGAATACCGGATACACGGTCTACAACTACATGCTCGAATACGACGGCTTTGCCGACTTCCCGCAATACCCGATCGATGTGCTGGCGGACCTGAATGCCGTCGCGGGCATCGCCCTCGTGCACACCCAATACTTGAATATTCCGCAGTCGCAAGTCAATTCGGCGATCCAATTGCCAACGTCACCCGGATACGACGGCGGAACCACCTACTACGTGATCCCCACCCACAATCTCCCGCTGCTGGATCCGGTGCGGTTGATTCCCTACGTCGGAAACCCCCTGGCGGACCTGCTCCAGCCGGACCTGCGGTACCTCGTCAACTGGGGCTACGGCGACCCCAACTACGGCTGGTCGACCGGACCGGCGAACGTAGCCACCCCGATCGGGCTGTTCCCGCCGCTCAGCGCGACCACCGCCCTGCCCGGCGACCTGGTCAACGGAGCCCAGCAGGGAATCGCGGCCGCCATCAACGACTTCCACGCCGAGGCGCCGCCGACCCTGCCACACCTGTCGCTGTCGGGCACGCCGCAGCCGACGCTGCCGTCTCCCACCACATTGCTGTCCCCGTCGACGATCGACGGCTACCTCAACCAGTTGATGGCGGCCAACACCGACTTCTTCGACAAGCTCACCTACGCGACGTCGACGGCCTACTCGACACTGCTGCCCACCGCAGACATCGCCAACGCGCTCGTCACCACCATGCCGTCCTACGACGCCAACCTGTTCCTGACCGGGATCTCGCAGGCCATCAGCGGAAACCCGGTGCAGGGGCTCACCTACGCGATCGGCGAGCCGATCGCCGCCGACCTCGGACTGGTCACGGTGGCGAGCGGTGTCGAGGCGTTGGTCCTGCTGAACGCCGCCACCGAAATCTTGAAGTAGCCTTCCGCGCTACGGCTCGAGCACGACCTTGCCCCGCACCCCGCCGTCGCCGCGGTGCGGGTTTGGTTGGTGGCCGATCTCGGCGTTGCGGTGGGCGGCGGGGTGGTGGGAGCGAAGGTCGCGGTGCCTGAATGTTTTTGAGTGTCGCTAGGGTGCCGGCAGTGACCGGCCCCGGGTAGCCGCGGTTAGTTGGGTGTGGGTGGTGGTTGGGGTTGGTAGGGGTCATACCACCACCATTGGGCGCGTTCGCCGGTGGGTCCGGGGCAGGGCGGCACTGCGGGCGGGGGCCCGGTGGGTGGGCGCGCCAGCGATCCCGGGCGCAGGACGCGCCCGGCGGTGTCGGTGACGGTCAGGGCGCGGGGGGTGCCGGTGATGGTGATGAGGCCGCGGTGGTGCAGCCGGTGGTGATACGGGCACAGCAGCACCAGGTTGTCCAACTCGGTGGGGCCGCCGTCTTCCCAGTGCCGCAGGTGATGGGCGTGCAGACCCCGGGTGGCGCCGCAGCCGGGTACCGCGCACGTGGGCTGGCGGTGCTCGAGCGCGCGGCGCAGCCGCCGGTTGATCACCCGGGTCGCCCGCCCGGCGCCGATCACCTCGCCGTGGCGTTCGAACCACACTTCGCAGGTGGCATCACAGGTCAGGTAGCGGCGTTCGGCGTCGGTGAGCAGCGGACCCAGATGCAGGGCGGCGGCGCGTTGGGCCACGTCGAGGTGCACCACCACGGTGGTGTGCTGCCCGTGCGGGCGGCGGGCCGCCTCGGTGTCCCAGCCCGCCTCCACCAGCCGCAGGAACGCCTCGGTGAGGGTCGGCAGCGGGGGCCGCTGCTCTGAACCGCCCCCGCCCGTGCCGTGGTCGCGCTTCCACTCGGCGATCAGCGCCTCCCGCTGTGAGGCCAGCGCGGCGTCGAACACCGCGGCGTCCGGGCGGGGCAGGGTGATCCGATAGCAGCTGCCCCGCTCGGTGCGGGTCGCGGTGAACGACCGCTCGGGCTCGGGCGCGGGGTCGGGGTCGGGTCGCGGTTCCAGCTTGACCGCGGTGCGCAGCTGAGTGACCGTGGCGACCCCGGCCAGCTGCGCGTAATGCGCATCAGATCCCTCACCGGCGCGCCCCGCGATCACCCCGACCTGATCCAGCGACAGCCGGCCCTCCCGCATGCCCTGGGCGCAGCGCGGAAACTCCTCCAGCCGGCCCGCGATGGTGGCGATCGTGTGCGCGTTGGCCGGCGAACAGCCCGTCTTCCAGGCCACCAACGCCGGCACCGACCGCGCCCCGGTCATCCCGCACAACTCATCGCGGTCGATCTCGGCCACGATCTCCACGATGCGCCCATCAATCGCGTTGCGCTGACCGCTCAACTCCGCCAACTCCTCGAACAACACCTCAAGACGCTCACCAGGATTCACCCCCACAGCGCCAGCAGACGCGATCAACGACATGACCCCATCATCGCAACCACCACCGACAAAACCCGGGCCGGCCGATCCCCGCTTCTCAGCCCGCGCCGAAAAGCGACCGGTCAACCCGCCACGACTGCCGGCATATCCCGATCCGTGAGCATGAGTCGGCCGGACTCATTCAAGTAGCCTTCCGCGGCCACCACCTACGGCTCGAGCACGACCTTGCCCAGCACCCCGCCGTCGGCCAGGCTTTGCAGCGCGGCGGCCCCCTCCGACAGCGGATAACGTTGCGGCGGAGGCGGTCTGAGCCCGAGGAACACCAACTGGCTCAGCCCCCAGGAAAACAGCGACGCCGAACCGGGAACCTTGTTCAGGTACTCGCCCCAGGCGACGCCGACCACGCTGACGTTACGCAGCAACAATCGGTTGACTTTGACGGTCGGGATGCTGCCCGCGGCGAAGCCGATCACCAGGAGCTTGCCGTCGATCGCCAGCACCCGTATCGCGTCGTCGAACGCGGGCCCACCGATGGGGTCGACGATGATGTCCACACCCCGGCCACCGGTGTATTCACGCACCCGTTGCGCCCAGTCTCCGGACAGCGGAACCACCAGGTCGGCGCCGACCGACGAGACGAAGTCGGCGGCGACCTCGCGGTGCACCACGCCGATCACCTTGCGGGCGCCCATCGCCTTGGCGACCTGAATGGCCGCCGTGCCCACGCCGCCGGCGGCACCGAGGACCAGCACCGTGTCGCCCGGGCGCATGGCGGCGCGACGGGACAGGGCGAAATACATGGTGTTGTAGTTCACCAACAGCGACACCGCTTCGGCGTCATCGAGTTCCGCGGGGCTGCGAATGACGTTGGGCACCGGGACGGCCACCTGCTCGGCGTAGGCGCCAAGGATACCGAAGGCCGAAACCCGTTCTCCCTTTTTGAAACCCGAGTCCGGGGGCGCGGAGAGGACCACACCGGCCGCTTCCATGCCGGGGACGAACGGCGGCGGCAGCTTCAGCTGGTATTCACCCTTGCTCAGCAACAGGTCGGGGAAGCAGACGCCCGCGGCCCGAACGTCGATGACGACATTGCCGCCGTCGCCGGTGGCGTCGTCGATGTCGGTGTACACCATGCCGTCCGGACCGGACAGCTCTTGCACGACGCAGGCCTTCATGGCCTTAGAGCTTAAACGCGGCTCTCTGTGCGTTGGCCAGATCGGTGATCTCGCCCCAGTGCGCCGCGATGTCCTGCACCGACGGCGGCTCGTCGAAGGTCATGCCCTGGTTCTGGAACAGCGCCACACGCTGCACCTTTCCGCCGCCGACAACGAAAACCGCTGCATTGTCGGGACATTCCTCGGTGCACAGGTACGCGACCACGGGCGCCACGAAATCGGGCGTGAGCTTCTCGAAAACCTCCGGCGGCAAGATGTCCTGCGTCATCCGGGTGGCGGCGATCGGGGCGATGGCGTTGGCGTGGATGTTGTACTTGGCACCCTCCTGCGCCAGCGTGTTGATCATGCCGACCAGGCCGAGCTTGGCCGCCCCGTAGTTGGTCTGGCCGAAGTTTCCGAACAGCCCACTGGTGGACGTGGCGACGACGACCCGGCCGTAACTCTGCTCGCGGAAGTGCGGCCACGCGGCGCGGACGACGTTGTAACCACCGTAGAGGTGGACCTTGAGCACGGCGTCCCAGTTCTCGAACGTCATCTTGTGGAAGGTGCCGTCGCGCAGGATCCCGGCGTTGCTCACCACACCGTGCACCGCGCCGAACTCGTCGAGCGCGGTCTTGATGATGTTGGCCGCGCCGTCGGAATCCGCGACGCTGTCGTAGTTGGCCACCGCTCGCCCGCCCGCTTCGCGGATCTCGGCGACGACCTGGTCGGCCATCGCCGATCCGGCGCCCGTACCGTCGCGGGCTCCACCGAGGTCGTTGACGACCACGCTGGCGCCCTCCCGGGCGAGGGTCAGGGCGTATTCCCGCCCGAGTCCTCCGCCGGCTCCGGTGACGACGATGACGCGATCCTGCACTCCGGGCATCAGTTTCCTCTCTGCTGGCTCTACGGGCGATTAGTGGCTATAGGAGACTAAAGAAGAGTGGTGCGGCGGTGGGTTCAGAACATCCGGCGAGCCATCTTGAAGGCCCGCTCGGTGTACGGCGGGTAGATGAAGCTCGACAGGTCGGGCCGAGTCGGCTTGGTAAGCACCGACTTCCGGTGGCTGAACTCCTCGAAACCGAAGCGGCCATGGTAGGCCCCCATGCCGGACGCGCCGACTCCGCCGAACGGGAGCTTGGCCGTCGAAACCTGGAAGGCCAGGTGGTTGACCAGCATTCCGCCCGCGGGCACCTCTTTGATGACCCGCTCACGGGTCTCACGCGTCTTGGTGAACAGGTATGCCGACAGCGGCTTGGGCCGCGAGTTGACGAAACGGATTGCGTCATCGAGGCTTTGCACGGTGACCACCGGCAGGATCGGTCCGAAGATCTCGTTCTGCATCAGCGGCCCGTCCGGGTCGGGGTCGAGCACAACGGCCGGCTTGATGCGCAGGCTCGACGCGTCGCAGTCGCCACCGACGATGACCTTGCCGTCTCCGCTGGACAGGTAGCTGCTGATCCGGTCGAATTGGCGCTGGTTGACGATCCGCACCCCGTTCGGCTTGTCGGCGGTGAACTTCGTGATCGCAGCGCCGATCTTGCTCACCAGCTCGTCGCGAATCCTGGCGTCCGCCAACACATAATCGGGCGCCACACACGTCTGCCCGGCGTTGAGCAGCTTCATCCAGGCGATCCGCTTGGCGGCCACGTCGATGTCGGCGTCCGCCGCGACGATCACCGGGCTCTTGCCGCCGAGTTCCAGCGTGCAGGGGGTCAGGTGCGGCGCCGCGCCCTCGTACACCTTTCGGCCGATCTCCGTCCCGCCCGTGAACATCACCCGGTCCAGACCCTGGGCGATGAGTTCCTGGCTGACCGACCCGTCGCCCTCGATCACCGCGACCGCGTCGTTGTCGAGGTAGCGCGGCACCAGCTCGGCCATCAACCGAGAAGAGGCGGCGGCGATTTCCGAGGGCTTGAGGATGACCGCGTTCCCGGCGGCCAGGGCCCCGACCGCCGGCCCCAACGTCAGGTAGAACGGATAGTTCCAGGCGCCGATGATCAGCACGGTGCCGTAGGGCTCGTACTCCACCCAGCCGCGGCCGGGCAACTGCGCCATTTCCAGCAACCGGTACCGGCGGCGCGTCCACCGCCGGACGTGCTTGGCCGCGTACTTGGCTTCGCCGGCGGTGGTCGCCACGTCGGCGATGAACGCCTCGAAGGGGCTGCGGTCCAGGTCGGCGGCGAGCGCCGCGGCGATAGCGGCCTCGTTCTCCTCCATCAGCCGCTGCAGCTGGACCAGTTGCCGCTGACGCCACTCGATGTCCCGGGTGCGGCCGGTGGCGAAGGTTTTGCGGAGGCGGGCCACAGTGGCCGGGACGTCGACCGGCGGCGGCGCCGGGGTCCCGTTGGTGGCTCCAGAGGTTTTGGGTGCGACCGATTCGGTGGTCATCATTGCCCCTTTCCTGGTCGGGCTGTCCCAGGGTGTCCGCTACCCGTCCCGCGAACGCTCGATGGGTGATACCCGCGATCCTAACCATCCGGTTGGGAGAGCAGTAGGAAGGATCCGCAACCAGGGCATGCGCCACTGCGCCGCAGCGACCGGGCTCAGGGTTTGGTCGCCGTCACGAAGCTGTTGGCGAACGGCCGATCCTCGGATAGCGGAGTGCGGCCCAGCCGCACCGCCTCGTCGCGCGCATTCACCGTTCGGGTGCTCCAGCCGTGGGTTGCCCGGCTCCTCCTCGGGCCGTTGCGGCCCGCATCGTCGCCGGGCGCCACTACAGCCGCTCGGCGATCACGAAGTCGGAGAACGCATCCTTGTCGTCGGCCATCGGGACGTTCTCGTTCCAGCGGCCCAGCCGGCGCATCTCGTCCGTCGAGGGCTGCGCGCGGGCGCGCCAACCGTGGTTGTTCAGCCACTCCGTCACGTCCGCCCGGTTGTCGTCGCGGTACATCAGCTCACCGACGTCGACCGTCTCCTCCAGGCCGAGCTCGTCGGCCACCTTCCGGAACCGCTCGCGCATCTGCTGCCGCCGCTCGTCGGCGTGCGACGGTGCGGTTTCGGCCGAGACCATGCTGCCGGCCGAACTGAGCTCGCCGATCAGGGTGAACAACCGGTCCTGGGCCTCGGCCGGGAGGTACATCAACAGCCCCTCGGCCAGCCACGCGGTCCGCGCCGTCGGGTCGAAGCCCGCGGCCCGCAGGGCGGCGGGCCAGTCCTGCCGGAGGTCGATGGCCACCTCACGTCGGTCGGCCGAGGGCGCCACGCCGTGCTCCGTCAGCGTCGCCGACTTGTAGGCCAGCACCTCTGGCTGGTCGATCTCGTACACGGTGGTGCCGGCCGGCCAGTCGATGCGGTAGGCGCGGGAGTCCAGCCCCGACGCCAGAATGACGACCTGACGGATTCCCGCGGCGACGGCGTCGCGGAAGTAGGTGTCGAAGAAGTTGGTCCGCACGGCCTGGTATCCGCGCATGTGCTCGAGTTGGGCCACGTACTCCTCGTCGAGGGCTTCCACCTTGGCGGCAATCTCCGGGTCGAGCATCGCCTCCCACAGGACGCCGGCGCCCGCGTTGGTGACCAGCAGTCTGGCGTAGGGGTCGCGGATCAGGGGGTCGGGCCGCTCGGTTTCGACCGCCCGGGCGGCGGCCACCATGACCGCGGTGGTGCCGACGCTGGTCTTGATGTCCCAGGTGTCGTCGTGGGTGCGCAGTGAGCTCATCGCGTGCTCCTTGGTCGGGGTCAGACGGGTGATTCGGCGCCGAGACGCGCCCGCAGCAGCTTGCTGCGGACCGCGTCGTCGGAAAGTTCGTCGGGCACCGGGCGGCCGAGCCGGGCCATTTCCTCGCGGTTGTCCACGTCGTGCACCTGCCAGCCGTGCTGAGCCAGCCACTCGGCGGCATCCGACCGGTCGGGCTCGTGGTAGGTCAGCGCTTCGACGTTGACGTCGAGGCCGAGCCGCTCCCGCATGCGCCGCCAACGCTGGGTGTTGCCGTTGGTGTTCATGCCGAACAGCTCCATGGCCACCCGGCTGCCCGGCGCGCTGAGCGCGGTGACCATTTCGAACAGCCGGTCCTGGGCGTCGCCGGGCAGGTACGGCAGCAGGCCCTCGGCGAGCCACGCCGTCGGCCGGCTGCGATCGAACCCGGCGGCCGCGAGCGCGGCCGGCCAGTCGTCGCGCAGGTCCACGGCGACCGGGCACCGTCGAGCGGTGGGGACCGCGCCGCGGGATCCCAGGATCCCGGACTTGTACTCCAGCACCTGGGGTTGGTCGATTTCGTAGACGGTGGTGTCCGGCGGCCAGCTCAGCCGGTAGGCCCGCGAGTCCAGCCCCGCGGCCAGGATCACGACCTGCCGAATCCCGGGGTCTCGGGTGGCTTGGGCGAAGTACTCGTCGAAGAAGTGGGTCCGCACGGCCTGGTAGTCGACGCCGAGCCGATGCACCCGCCGCCCGTGCTCGTCGCCGTCCAGCCAAGCCAGCTCCGGATCGGCCAGGCGCTCCCATGCCGGGCCCGCCGACGACACCAGCACGCGCGCGAACTGGTCGCGAATGAGGGGGTCGGCGCTGCCGGTCTCCACGGCCCGCGACGCGGCGACGCCGAGCGCGGTGGCGCCGACCAGCTCGGTGATGGTCCAAGAGTCCCCCGCGGCCCGCAGCGACGACGGCGCAGGGGAGCCATCGAGATCAGTCATGACGGGGACCAGAATACCCGCATAGTTAGCCAAACTATGCGCTTTGTGCGCGACGTCACTGTCCCCGGGCGCGGATCAGGCCCCGGACCGCCAGAGCGCTCCCTCCAACAGCTGCCGCAGCATGTCGGAAATGGCCAGGATCTCCTCGTAGCTCCGGACGTAGCCGGCGTAGAACCCGACGCCGCAGAGCACCACCAGCAGCGTCTCCACCAAAGCTGAAGCATCGACGTCGGCGGCGACCTCGCCACGTTCGATCGCTTCGTTGACCGCCGCCGTCAGAAAGTCCCGGCTGATGCGCACGGCATCGTTTTCCAGCCGGCTCAATTCGGGATGCCGCTGCGACTCCAGCACGCCGGTGACCAGAAACGCGGACACCGCAGGATTTTCGGAATCGGCGCGCACGGCGGCGGAAATGAATGCCGTCAGCCGGCCCTTCAGCGTGGTCTCGCGCTCCGCCTGGCGAATTCCGGCGTTGATGACCAGTTCGTTGGTTTGCTGCACTACCTCGCGGTACAAGGCCCGCTTGCTGGGAAAGTAGTGGTTGATCGCCGGCCTGGTCAGGTCGGAACGAACCGCGATCGCCTGAAAGGTGGCACCGTCGTAGCCGCGTTCGCTGAATACCAGACGGGCGGCCTGCACAATTCGCTGACGCGTCTCGTCCGCCTTTGCGGCTGGAGGGCGTCCCGGCCCGCGATTCGCCGTGGGCAACATTATTTTAGTGTGCCACCGCCGGGCATTAACGCGTTCGGGGGAATGCTGCCGAACTTGCCGTCCTGATAATCCTGCAGCGCCTCGATCAATTCGGCCCGCGAACTCATCACGAATGGTCCGTAGTGGAATACCGGCTCGCGAATCGGCCGGCCGCCCAGCAGCAATACGTCAAGCGCCCCCGCGGAGGGCGATCGGGCGCCCACGGTGATCCGGTCACCCGGCCCGAGCACCGCCAACTGCCCCTGGTGAATCGGGTGAGCGGCCGGACCCACGTGTCCGGTACCGGACAACACGTACACCAACGCGTTGAAGTCCCGGCGCCACGCGACGTTGAGCCGGGCTCCGCGCTGAATTGTCGCGTGCGCCAGGGTTATCGGCGTATGCGTGCTGCCGGGTCCGCAATGTCCGTCGATGTCCCCGGCGATGATGCGCACCAGCGCCCCGCCGTCGTCGGACGCCAGCAACCGCACGTCTTCACCCTCGATGGCCTGATACGCCGGGGGCGCGAACTTATCCCGCTTGGGAAGGTTGACCCATAGCTGGATGCCGTGGAAGGTGCCGCCGCTTTCCACCAGTTCGGCGGGCGGGGTTTCGATGTGCAGGATGCCCGAGCCGGCAGTCATCCATTGCGTCCCGCCGTCGGTGATCAGGCCGCCGCCGCCGTGCGAGTCCTGGTGCGCGAACTTTCCGTCGATCATGTAGGTGACCGTCTCGAATCCGCGGTGCGGGTGCCAGTCGGTACCCCGCGGCTCGCCCGGCTGGTATTCCACCTCACCCATCTGGTCCATGTGCACGAAGGGGTCCAGGGCGGCGGCCGGAACCCCGGCGAAGGCACGGACCACCGGGAAACCCTCGCCCTCGTAACCACGGGGGCCTGTGGTGATCGACCGGACCGGGCGCTCGGCGTCCGCGGGGCGGGCGCGGCCGAGGCGCGGCAACGCCAGGGTGTCTGCGATTACGGCGGGCACGTGCACCTCCAATTTTCGGAACTACCGATATAACCGGACCAGAGTCCGTTTATTCCTTCCGGGGCCCGCAGCAGACGGAATCGTTTGATAGGGCAATATTTGCTGGAGTCAAGGGTCGCCGCGGCGTGCCGATCCTGAGATGGTCAGTACATCCGGAAGTTCGACGGTGGGGAAGGTGACACGGATGGGGCAAGGGAAGGCGGGCGCCGATCCGGCACCGGTGTTGCCGGCGGGGAACAACGCGATGGGCTCCTTGGCCGGCTGGCTGCGGGCAAACCGCGTCGGGCTGTTCGGTGTGGCGATCGTGGTGGGAGTCGGGGCCGGACTCGGCGCCGTGGCATTCCGCTACCTGATCTACGCGTTCACCTGGCTGGCGACCGGGCACGACGAGTTCGGTCAGGCGGGATGGGTCGGCAGCGACCACCTGCCGTGGCTGGGCGTCGGGTTCTTCGTCGTCATTCCGGTCGTCGGGGGGCTGATCTACGGACCGCTGATCTCCAGGTTCGCCCGGGAGGCGCGGGGCCACGGCGTGCCGGAAGTCATGATCGCGGTGGCGGACAACGGCGGCCGCATCCGTCCCCAGGTGACGGTGGTCAAAGCCCTGGCATCGGCGCTGTGCATCGGCACCGGCGGCTCCGTCGGCCGGGAAGGGCCGATCGTCCAGATCGGCGCCGCGCTGGCGTCCAGCCTCGGCCAGTGGGTGCGGATGCCGGAAAACCGGCTGCGGGTGGTGGTGGCCTGCGGTGCCGCCGGCGGCATCTCGGCCACCTTCAACGCCCCGATCACCGGGGTGTTTTTCGCCGTCGAGCTGATCCTGCGCGAACTGTCGGTCGAGGCGATCTTCACCATCATGCTTTCGTCGATGGTTGCCGACGTGATCGCCCGGGTCTTCTTCGGCTCGGCTCCTTTCCTGACCCAGCTGCCCGCAGGAATCGAGCTGGACCACATCGCGAACTACCTCTTGGTGGCCCTCCTCGCCGCGATCGCCGGCCTGCTGGGCATCCTTTTCAAAACCGTTCTGTACACGACCGAGGATGTCTGCGATCGGCTGTGGGGGCAACGGCCGGAGTGGGCGCGACCGGCGGTGGGCGGCGTCGTGCTCGGCCTGCTGCTGCTCGCGGTGCCCCAGCTGTACGGGGTGGGCTACCCGGTGATGTACGCCGCGTTCGCCGGGCACTACGCGCTGTGGTTCCTGGTGATCCTGGCGGCCGGCAAGATGCTGGCCTGCAGCCTGACCATCGGGATCGGCGGCTCGGGCGGTGTGTTCGCACCCTCGCTGTTCGTCGGGGCCACCTCCGGCATGGCTTTCGGGCTGATCGCGCAGCAGACCATCGGGACCGCCGTCGGCCATCCCGCGCTCTACGCCATCGTCGGCATGGGCGCCGTGTTCGCCTCCGCCGCGCGCGCCCCGCTCACGGCGCTGGCCAGCACGGTCGAGATGACGGGAGACTTCACCCTCACGTTGCCCGTGATGTTGGCCGTCGCCGTGGGCACCACGGTGTCCCGGGCGATTTCCTACGGCACCATCTACACCACCAAGCTGCTGCGCCGCGGCATCGACATCGACCGTCCCACTCCCACCCATGCGTTCGCCCACCTGAGCGCGGCCGACGCCATGCATCGGTTCGCCGCCCCGCTGGACCTGGCCCGTCCCGCCGCCTCGGTGGCTGACGGCGAGCGGGACTTTGCGACCCTGCTGGGCCCCGTGACGCGCGTCCGCGAGCCCCAGGCGCTGTTCGCCAACGACAGCCTTGCCCAGGCGCTGCGCCAGCTCGTCCTGTACGGCCGCGACGGGTTGCCGGTCATCGACACCGAGGCCCGGCGCGTCCAGGGCTGGCTGACCAACCAGAACGTGCTGCGCGCGGTCGCCGCCTACCTCGCCGACGCCGAGCCCGATATCGCCGCCAGCCACCGGGCCGCCGAATGGGCGGATCCGCAAGCCGCGACCGCCGAACACGATCCGCGCAGCCAGCTCGCGGGATACTGCATCGTCGAACACACCCTGGCACCCGACTCGCTGGCCGTCGGCCGGCTGGTCCGCGACCTCGACTGGCCGGCCGGACACTTCCCCGTCTCCGTGCTGCACAACCGGCAACTCGTCGACATCGACGCCACCGTACGGCTCGCCGCCGGCGACCGAGTCAACGTCCTCGTCCCGAAAAACGGCTCGGACACAACGAAATCGGCACCCCTTTGAGGGTGCCGATTCCGTAACCCGGGGCGATCAGGAAGCGCTGCGCGCGCTGCTGGCGGCGTCCTCTTCCGTGCTCGCGCCCTCGTGGGTCAGTCGCCCGCCCGCGCTCTCCAGGTGGGCCCGGACGAACCACTGGAACTTCTCCAGCTGCCCCGCCTGGCCGATCAGCATGTCCTGGGTGACCGGATCGAGTTCCTCGGTCTCCTCGATGCCTTTGCGGATGTCTTCGATGACACCGGTGTAGACCAGGTCCAGCGCCGCCAGGTGCGCCTGCACGCAATCGCGGCCGACCGAGTAGTCGTCCCAGGTGCGATCCTTGACGATCGCTCCGGGCGTGCCCTGCGGCGACGCACCCAACGCCGCGATGCGCTCGGCGACGTCGTCGGCAAAGCCGCGGACCGCCTCGACTTGCGGATCGACCATTTCGTGCACGCCGATGAAGTTGGGGCCCACCACATTCCAGTGGATGTGCTTGAGCGTCAGATGAAGATCGTTATAGGTGCTCAATTGCTTTTGCAGGAGTTCGGCCAGCCGAGCCCCCTGCTTGTCGGTCAATCCCGGAATAGTGAACTGCGTCATTACCCACTCCTGCGTTAGCTCATAAACTTTCCCGCGGCGAATACCCGGGGCAGGGCGCCGGTAATCGTCGGGGTGGGTCCGGCTCACATCGAGTGAATGTGCTGCACGGGTAGCCGTGGTCCGCGGCGCGGCTCGGATGCCAGACCGCTGACTTCGAGCAACCGCACCACGCGGTGGCGGTGCGGACGCATCGGTTCGAGCAGCTCCAGCATGCCCGCGTCGTCGACCGGGCGGCCAATCAGCGTCCAGCCGATCATCTTCGGAACGTGATAGTCGCCCACGGACAGCGCGTCGGCGTCACCGAATGCCCGCTGCGCTGTCTCGGCGGCCGTCCACACCCCGACCCCGGGCAGTGACGTCAACGCTTCCCGCGCCTGCGCCGTCGGGCGCGTCACCAGCCGCTCCAACGACGCCGCGCGTTGCGCACAGGTCACCACCGTCCGGGCGCGGCCGGGGTCGACGTTGGCGCGGTGGAACTCCCACGAGGGGATGCTCCGCCACACCTCCGCCGAGGGCGGTACCCGCATCCCGGGCGGCGCCGGCCCGGGAGCGGGCGTGCCATATTCGGACACCAGCAGCCGCCACGAGCGAAACGCATCCGCGCCGGGCACCCGTTGCTCGATGACCGCGGGGATCAGAGCCTCCAGGACCCGCCCGGTGCGGCAAAGACGCAGGTGGGGGACGCGCCGGTGGGCAGCGGCGACCGTCGGGTCGCGCGGAGCGAAGTCGGAAGGGTCGTCATCGGCGCCCAGCAGCGCGGGCACCGATTCGACGAACTCCTGCGCACCGCCGCCCCACGCGACGCATTGGGCGGCGTTGGCGGCCACCCGGGTGATCCGTGCGGTGACCGGCCCGCTCGGCAACAGGGTGGTCCGCCAGATGCTGCCGTCGCCGGGTAACCGGAAGCACGGATCGCGGGGGCCCCGGCGAAGTGGCGCCAGGGTGTGCCCGAAGCTGGCGGACCCGCGGAACGTGACGGTGCGCGTGTGGTCCACCGAGCACTCCCCTGATTGACCGTCAACTATGTCCCAAGACAGTATTGCGTTGTGGCGACGCCGTTCGATGACCCCCAGGCCGAACTGGCCTGGATGTTCCTGGAGAGCATCAGTGACGGCGGCGACCTCGAGGAGGGGTTCGCTCTGCTCAGCGACGACTTCACCTACTGGACCCTCTACACCCGCACGTCGTGCGACAAGAAGACGCTGCGCCGGGCCATCGAGCAACGCAAGCAGGTTCTCGAAGTCACCATCGATCTGGCCTGCTGCGTCAACGAAGGGGATACCGTCGTGGTGGAGGCACAAGCCAACGGCACCACCGCCGATGGTGCGGGATACGACAACCCCTTTGTGTGCATCTTCGAAACCCGCGAGGGGCTGATCGTCTCGATGCGCCTCTACAGCGACACCCGGGCCCAGGAGGCCGCGATGCCCGGCTGGGTTCCCTACTGAGCCTGGACGCTGATGTCGGCCTTGGTGGGATAGAACGCGACGTGCCCGGCGATGGCCGCGACGGCCGGGTAGGGCGCTTCGTAGGTCCAGATGACATCGTCGACGGTGTCGTCGCCCGTTCTCACGCCGTAGTAGCTGGCCGTGCCCTTGAAGGGACAGTACGTGCTGGTTTCGGTGCGGACCAGTCGTTCCGTTACCACGTCGGCCATCGGAATGTACTGCACCGCAGGCAATGTGGCTTCGCGCAGCTCCAGCGCCGCGGTGGTGTCCGCGATCAGTTCGCCGTTGACGCGCACCTGCACGCGCGCGTTGGTGGGCTCGATCGTGATCGGGTGGCCGGCATTGGGTTCCTTGATTTCCGGGTGGGTCATGTCGATTCCTCCTCAGGCGCAGATCCGCGATACGTCGTCCAACACCGGCCGGCGCCCAACACTTCCCGTCAGGCCGGCCCGAACGCGTAGCGGTGATACTGGGACATGTCGGCCAGCGCGGGGAGGCGCGACATGATGGCGCCCATGACGTGGTACGCGCGGGGCAGCCGCGCGAAGGAGTCCGACTCGAACCACCGCACGCAGGCCAGCAGCCGGGTGCCGGGGACCGTGTCGAGGATGTCGCGCGGCCCGTTGATGGCCCAGCGCAGCGTCGATCCGGACCGGCGCACGACCGCGTTGCTCCACTGCGACCTGATGGCGAGCCGGTTGAAGGCATCGAACTGCAACTCGCCACGCGGGAACCGATCGACCACCCGCCGCAGCAAGTCGATGCCGTCCCGCGCGCTGAGGTACATGGTCAGGCCCTCGCCGATCAGCAGCGCGGGCCGGTCCGTGGGCACGTCCTCCAGCCACGAAGGGTCGGTCACCGACGCCAAGACCACGCGGCAGTGATCCGCGGCGGGATAGAGCCGGGCGCGCAGCTCCGCGACCTCGGGATAGTCGACGTCATACCAGTCGACCCGCGGACTCGGCCGGAGCCGGAAATAGCGGCCGTCCAGCCCGCAGCCCACATGCAGCACGACGGCGTCCGGATGCACCGCGAGGAACTGGCGGGCCCAGCCGTCGAAGTGCGCGGTACGCGACGTCACCGACGGCGAATCACGCGCCGTGATCGCGGTTTTCGCCCAGTCGTAGTCCAGACGCCCGACGATGTCCTTGGCGTAGCGGTCACCCAGAACGGGGTTCGGGAGGTCGGCGTCCAGCGCCTTGGCGTACAACGTCGCCAGCGCGGTTTGCGGCGGTCCGTGCAGGTCGGCGCGAAGGCGTGCCACGCGGCCAACGTTAATCGGCCGGGGCGGCCGTGCTGCTCTTCCTGGCGGTCTTCATGGCGGACCAGAAGCGGGCCGCCTCGCGGATGGACTCCTCGACCGGGCGCGGCTGCCAGCCCAGCTCGCGCACCGCCTTGCCGTGGTCGACGGGGGCCTCGGCGCGCATCATGCGCACCGACGCGAGGCTCAGCTCGGCATCCTTTCCGGTGAGCCGCGCCCGCAGGCTGCCCAGCGCGCCGAGGGCGTACAGCGCCGGCACCGGAATCGAGCGCCGCGGCGGCGGCACGCCCGCCTCGTCCGCCGCGATCCGCACCACCTCCTTGATCGCGATCATCCGTTCGCTGATCAGGTAGCGCTCGCCGATCCGCCCCCGCTCGGCGGCCAGGATCATGGCCCGCGCGGCATCGTCGACGCCGACGACCTCCAGCCGGATGCCGTCCATCAGGAAGGGCAGCTTGCCGAAGACGGCGCCGGCGATGAACGCGCCGTGCGGGGTGCGGCCCCAGTCGCCGCTGCCGTAGGTCGTCGAGACGCACATCGCGACCGCGGGCAGCCGGTGCTCGGCGACGTAGCGCATCACCAGGTTCTCGGCCTGCACCCGGGATTGCACGTAGGGAGTGAGCCGACCGGGCCCGATGACGTCCTCCTCGGTCGCCACGTGCCCGTGCCGGCGGCCCACCGTCGCGTAGGTGCTGGTGAAGACGAACCGGTGCAGCTTGGCCGTGACCGCGACGTCGAGCACGTTGCGCAGGCCCTCGACGTTGGTGCGAAACAGCGGCGATGTGTCGCGCAGCCATGCGCGCGTGTCCACGACGCAGTAGTAGACGTCGTCGACTCCGTCCATCGCGTCGGCCAGCGTGGCGGTGTCGAACACGTCGCCGTGAAAGCGGGTCACCGCGAGGTCGTCGATGGCGCGGGTGTTGGCGCTCGGGCGCACCATCGCCCGCACGTCAAAACCCTCCGCCGCCCCTTTGGCGACGAGCTGCCGGGTGACGTGCGAGCCGAGAAACCCGTTGGCACCTATGACAAGTTTTGGTTTCGCGCTCATCGCCGCCCACCGCCGTTCTCCGCCATCCAGCGCGCGGCGTCGTCGTCCAGGGTGCCCAGCTGCTGCGCCTTGCGGCACCACTTCATGCCCGCCCGCAGGAAGCGCAGCGGGTTGTAGATGTCCTCTTGACGGCACCACTGCCCGTCGCCGGCGTAGGTGACGATGGAGATGTTGGTCGCGCTGATGACGGTGCCGTCACCCGGGTCTTTCATCGGGTTGTCCAGTTCGCAGATGATCCGCCCGGTGGACTCGTCGACGACCGACCACAGCGCCGGGAAGGCCACCATGTGGCTGCCGGGGAAGGTGGTCATCGTGCGCTGGATCCAGGCGCGCACCTCGTCGCGGCCGTGCATGGTGCCCATCGCGTGCTCGATGTACTCGACGTCCGGGGTGTACTGCTCGACCCAGGCGTCCCAGTCGCGGGTCTCGGCGGCCCGGGCCACGGTCCCTTCGAATCTGTCGAAGGCGGCGGACAATTCGCGGCGAGAAAACGAGGTGGCGTTCATCCTGCGGCGGTCCCCTGCCTGGCTGGTTTTGGCGCAACGATTTTTGCAGCAACCTTGCAGCTCATCGGCGGAGTGTAGCCTGGGTTTGACCGTGGGCTGTCAGGAGGACAAGCGATGACGACGCAGAAGGCGATACTTGCCGGCGGCTGCTTCTGGGGCATGCAGGAGCTGATCCGCAAACAGCCGGGCGTGGTCTCGACCAGGGTCGGTTACACCGGCGGCGACGTCCCGAATGCGACGTACCGTAACCACGGCACGCACGCGGAGGCAATCGAGATCATCTATGACCCGGCGGTCACCGATTACCGGACGCTGCTGGAGTTCTTCTTCCAGATTCACGATCCGACAACGAGAAACCGGCAAGGCAACGACCGCGGGACGAGCTATCGCTCCGCGATCTTCTACACCGACGACGAGCAGAAGCGCGTCGCGCTGGACACCATCGCCGACGTCGAGGCATCCGGCCTGTGGCCGGGCAAGGTCGTGACCGAGGTCAGTCCCGCCGGGGATTTCTGGGAGGCCGAGCCGGAGCACCAGGACTACCTGCAGCACTACCCGAACGGATACACCTGCCACTACGTGCGGCCGGGCTGGAAGCTGCCGCGGCGGGCGACCGCGGACCAATAATTTCCGCGGTGCCGACACCGCGGTGTCGCCGAACTGTGCATCGCGTCGGAAGCCGCACGACGGGCCCCGTCCCGCGCTCCGACGGCTCCGGGGCGGCTGAGCTAGCGCCTCCGCACGGCGATTTGCCCGCCGTCCTTCGGGGTGTAGGCGACACCACGGCAGTGCCGCCGCTCGTCGGGCGCCGTCGTCGTCTCGATGGTGAAGTCGCGCAGCACCGTTCGAAGCACCACGTCCATCTCCATGTTGGCGAACACCGCTCCCACACACCGGCGGGCGCCGCCGCCGAAGGGAATCCATCCGAAGGCGGGCGGCTTGGCGTCCAGGTACCTGCGGGGGTCGAACCGGTCGGGGTCGGCGAACACGTCGGCGTTCTCGTGTATCTGCGCGATGCTCACGGCGATCGAATCTCCGCGCGGGATGCCCCACTCGCCGAGCTGGAAGACCTCCGGGTAGACGCGCCGGGCGCAGAAGTCGATGACCGTCCTGGACCGCTGGACCTCCAGAATGGTCGCCTGGCGTAGCTCCTGGCCGCCATCCCGGCTGTTGTCGACCTCGTCGACCAGGGCCGCCAGCACCTCCGGATGCCTGCTCAACCGCTCGAACGCCCAAGCCAATGTGGACGCCGTGGTTTCGTGCCCGGCGGCCAGGAGGGTGAGCAGTTCGTCGCCGATGTCCTTGCGCGACATGAGTGAACCGTCGTCGTAGGTGCTGCGCAGCATCAGCGCGAGCACGTCGGTTCGATCGGCGAAGTTCGGGTCGGACCGCTCGGCGTCGATCAGCTTGTCGATGATCGCGTCGTACTGGCGCCGCCACCTGTCCAGCCGCCCCCACGGACTGAAAGGACCATAGCTGCGTTTGGGTTTCGGCAGCACCGCCAGCCGCGAACCCAGCGTCACCCACGGGGGAATCAGCCGGCGCAGCTCGTCGAGCTCGGCGCCCTCGGCCCCGAAGACCGCGCGCAGGATCGCGTTCAGCGTGATGCGCATGGTCGACGGCAGCGTCGCAAACCGTACGCCCCTCAGGCCAATTGGCGGTCTCGCGCAACGTCTCCTCTTCGATGATGGTCTCGAAATTCTTGACGCTCTTGCCGTGGAACGGCGGCGCCAGCAGCCGCCGCCGCTGCCGGTGCTCGTCGCCGTCGAGCGCGAAGACCGACCCGGAACCGAACAGCCGGCTCAGATTGGGCTGGATGTTGCCGAGCTCGTCCGGGCTGGCGGTGAAGACCTGCTTGACCAGCTGCGGGTCGCTGACCACCACGATCCGGCCGTGAATCGGGCTGCTGACCGAGAACACGTTGCCGTGACGGCGCGCCAGCCACTGCATCACCCACCGCCGCGACACCGCAAAGCCCAGGGCCTGAAGCACTTTGGGTCCACGAGGCGCCGGCGGCACACGGACGGCGACGGGCGCGGTGGTGACGACTTCGCTCATACGGTGATCGCTCCTGAGTTTCTCCCCCGAATCGGGGTGGTACGACGGTGTACCGCACACCTTCCCTGGCACGGTACTCTGTGGTACCAAAGCTGACAAGGTGCCGTACTGACCGAAAGGGGGCGCCGACTGTGACAGCAGCGACGACAGCAGCGACGACAGCGGCGGCACGGCGATGCCGCGCTCGGCGAACCGGTGGCCGGCTCGGACGCGTTTCGGCTCCGCCTGCTCGACGGCCTCGCCGCCTCGATCACCGAGCGCGGCTACCGCGCCAGCACGGTCGCCGACATCGTTCGCAATGCGCGCACGTCCAAGCGCACGTTCTACGACCGGTTCGCCAGCAAGGAGGACTGCTTCCTCGAACTGCTGCGAGCCGACGTCGAGAAACTCGGCGAGCGGATCGCCGGGGCCGTCGACCCGCAAGCCGATTGGCGGCGGCAGATCCGGCAGGCCGTCGAGGCCTATGTGGGGCATATCGAAGCGCGGCAGGCGATCACATTGAGCTGGATTCGCGAACTGCCCTCGCTCGGCACCGTGGCGCGCCCGGTCCAGCGTCGCGGCCTGCAGTTGCTGTCCGACCTGCTGATCGACCTCAGTTCCAGCCCGGGCTTCCGCCGCGCCGAGTTGCCACCGCTGACGCCGGCGCTGGCAGTGATCCTGCTCGGTGGCTTGCGCGAACTGACCGCGCTCGCCGTCGAAGACGGAACGCCGGTGCGGGAGGTCGTCGAACCGGCAGTGGATGCGTCCGTCGCCCTGCTCGGCCCGCGAGTCTAGGCTCATACCGGAACCCTTGACGATACGGAGACTGCCATGCGGTTATCGACCCGAAACCAGCTCAAAGGCACCATCATCGAGGTCGAGCTCGGCAGCGTGATGGCGATCGTGAAGATCAGGCTCGAGGGCGGTGACCAGGTCGTCACATCGTCGGTCACCAAGGATGCCGCGATCGACCTCGGCCTCCAGGTCGGGCAGCCGGCGACGGTATTCGTCAAGTCCACGGAAGTCACGATCGGCGTCGAGTAGCCGCGCGGCGCGCCTTCAGGGTCGCGCGACACATAAACGACGCACACGACACGCCGGAAAGTGGCGCAGCAGTTTATGTTTGGGCGCGCAGGAAGGCGCGCAGCCGGTCCAGCACGAGCTCGGGCGCCTGCTCGACGATCCAGTGGCCGACGCCGTCGACCAGTTCCACCTCGAAATCGCTTATCCGGTCGGCATATCCGTTGAGCAAGTCGGGGACGAGCACCGGGTCTTTGGTTCCGGTGAGCCAGCGGACCGGGACGTCCACCCGGGCCTCGTCGAATTCGCCACGCAGCCAGCGAGCCAACTCCCTGGTCTGGAAGGTGCGATACCACCGCGACCCGGCCACCGCATGCCCGGGTTCGCGCATGCACTCGATGTAGAAACGCACGTCCTCCTCGGGCGCCAGGAAGCCCCCGCCGACCCAGGACGCCAGCGCCCGGTAGAAGCGGGCGCCGCGGTCGCTGATCAGCCGCGGACCGATCACCGGCAGCAGGATGGGGATCTGGTACCAGAACCGCCACAAATTGCGGACCATCGACAGGTCGCGCCGCACCCATGGCGCCACGGTGTTCATGCCGAAGAACCCACTCACCTTCTCCGGGTGGCGCAACATCATGATGAACGCGACCGGGCCGCCCCAGTCGTGAGCGACGAGCTTCACCGGCCCGACACCCAGGCGATCCAGCACGCCGGCCAGGTCGTCGGCCATGTCGTTCTTGCGATAGCTCGACCGCGGCGCCGAACTCCAGCCCGCGCCGCGCAGGTCGGGACACAGCACCCGGTAGCCGTCGGCGGCCAGCGGAGTAATCAATTCGTGCCACTCCCACCAGTTTTGCGGGAACCCGTGCACCAGCATGACCGGGGGGCCACCCGCCGGGCCGGCGTCCGCGACGTGGATGGTGACACCGTTTCCCACGTCCACGAATCTGTGTTCGACACCGTCCAGGGCGGGCATGGCAACCATGCCTTCAGAACCTAGCGTCAGCTCAGGAACCTTTCGACATATGGTGCGAAGCGCGCGCGCAGCTCCTGCTCGGTCAGGCCGAACATCTCGCAGGTGGTTTCGACGTTGCCGTGCCGGCCCCGGCGGTGGCTTTCCAGGTAGTCGGCGACGGCCGTCCGCGCGTCCTGCGTGAATTCTTCACCCGCGAGGCCGTACACCCGTTCGGCGACGCCGAGTTCGTCGGCCATGAAGTCATCGAATCGCACGTCGATCGAACGGTCCGGCCCGATGACGTCACGGTCGCGGACGAGGGTGCCGAGCATGCGCTCCAGGCGGTCGATCCACGAAGCGGCGATCTCCGCCACGGGCACCGGCGACCGGTGCATCCGGGCGGAGTAGGTGATCATCGCGAGCATCGACAGCGCCACCGGCACCGGGTCGCGGTGGGTGAAGACGACGATGCTGCCGGGGAAGACCCGGTCGAGCACCGGCACCTGCTCGAGGTGCTGCGGTGACTTCAGCAGCCAGCGCCGCCCGCCGCGCAGGAACTGCATGGCCTTGAGTTGCCTGCCCAGGTACTCGTAGTGCGGCGTCTGGTCGTGGGTCTGGTAGTACCCGCGCCAGCGGGGCACCTCGCCGAGCGTCTCGAAGAGCATGGTCGAGAAGTCGTTGGCGAGCAGCTGGATCTCCTCGTGCACGTGGTCGGTGGTCATCTCGTGCATCAGCGGGAAGTGGGGCATCACGGTGTTGATCACCCCGACCCCGACGTCCATCCGCGTGCGCCGCGGGTCCGGCTCGATTCCCGCCTCGGCGGGCAGCGGGAAGGGTTCCACGCTTTCCCAGTACGGCATGGTGCGGAAGGTCGGCGGCGCCGCGAGCAGGTTGTGCAGATGGGTGGTGCCGGTGCGGGGCAGGCCGGCGATCACGACCGGCGGTTGCAACTCGATGTCGTCGATCTCGGGATGGCGGCGCGTCAGGTCCGCCAGCAGCAGCCGGTTCTTGAGTAGCTGCAGCAGTTGCGCGTAGAAGTTGACCCTGCCGGCCTCGTGCAGCCCCTCGATTTCCCGCAGCGCGGCGAGGTAGACCTCCAGCCGCTCCCGGTAGTCGTCGGGCCCGAAGTCGTGCAGCCCGGTGTCGGCGCTGGCTTGTGCGTGCAGCGCGTCGGCGTCCAGCGGGCAGGCCGGGGCCATCGTGGCCATCATGTCCAGGATCTGCTGCGCTTCGGGGCTGAACCGCGGCCGGGCGAGGTCGTCGAGAACAACGCGACGAACGGGCGGGACGGGATGCACGGCGACTTATGTTACTCTGAGTTTCGTAATGCGAGTGGATTTGGGGCGGCCCCGCGACCCCCGTATCGACGGTGCGGTACTGCGGGCGACAACCGAACTGCTGGCCGAAACCGGCTACCCCGGGCTGTCCGTCGCCGCCATCGCCGAACGCGCCGGCACCAGCAAGCCGGCGATCTACCGCCGCTGGCCGAGCAAGGCACACCTCGTGCACGAGGCGGTGTTTCCGGTCGGTGCCGCAACCGCGATCCCGGACACCGGATCACCACCCGACGACCTGCGCGAGATGGTGCGCCGGACGATGGCCGTGCTCACCACGCCGGCCGCCCGGGCCGCGCTGCCGGGACTGGTCGGGGAGATCGCAGCCGACCCCACGCTGCACGCCGCGCTGCTGGAGCGGTTCGCCGACGTCATCTCCGGCGGCCTGGCCGACTGGCTGGCCCGCGCCGCGGCCGCCGGCCACGTCCGCACCGACGTCGCGGCATCGGAGCTGGCCGAGGCAATCGCCGGCATCACCTTGCTGGGACTGCTCACCCGCCCGGGCGAGCTGGACGAATCCTGGGTGGATCGCACCACCGAGTTGCTCCTGAAGGGAATCAGCCCATGACGCACGAGTCGACTGCCGCGTGGCGGGAACTGCTCGAAGTGCTTGGCTCTCTTGACAGTTCGTTCCTCGAAGGCGACCGAGCGGTGACCGACGACCGACACGTCGCCGACGGCTACCGCACCCTGGCGACCACGCTTGGCGTGGCCTTCGACACGTATCTGTTCACCGAGCCGGGCAGGCCGCAATTCGTCGCGGTCAACACGCCGTTTCGCCGCGACCGCCGGTGGGGCGGCGACAACACCGATGCCTACTATTTCATCTGTCCGGTAGACCCGGCCCGCCGCTACCGGATCAGCGGCAATGCCGGTGACAGCGTGTACTTCTCGGTGACCGCCTACAACGAGCCGTCTCCCGGCGCGTGGTCGGACAAGGTCGTTTCGCTCGTCCGCGACAGCGACCTCGACATCGACGCCGGCGGCAACTTCTCGTTCGAGTTCGGCCCCACGCCCGACGCCGCCGTGCTGATGACCCGCGACTACCAGGCCGACCCGCTCACGGGCCGGCCCGTCACGTGGCGGATCGAGGCTCTCGACGAGCCCGACCCGATACGGCACGGTGACGCCGAAACCTCGGCCCGGCTGCGGGCCAGTGCGACGTGGTTGCGCACGATGTTCGCCATCGTTCCGCTGGCGGTCGGGGTGCGCGTCGAGGACGAGCACTCCCTCGGGCACGAAACCCCCAATGCGGCAAACCACTTCGCGGAGCCGTACCAGGTGCCCGACGCGAACTTCGGCTGGTCGGCGCGCGACGCCTGCTACTCCTACGGCAGTTTCGTACTCGAAGACGGCGAAGCGCTGGTCATCACGCACAGACCCCCGCCGTGCCGGTTCTGGAACCTGGTGGTGTGGAACCAGTTCATGGCCACCTACGGCCCCGCCGAGGGCCCCGACGCGCGTTGCTCGATCAACGGCCACAACGCCGTGTTCAACGGCGACGGTTCGGTGACCATCGTGTTGTCGGCCGTGCGCACGCCCCACCCGAATTCGCTGACGACGCTGGGCTATCCGCGCGGCAACCTCGCCTTCCGGTGGTTCCTCGCCGAAGGGGTGCCGGCGCGGCCCGAGGTGCAACTCGTGCGGGTGTCCGACGCGCCTTCAGGCGTGCATTGAATCTGGTGACGTGTCGTCGAGCGCCGCCGGCCTATTCGTCATGACGCGGTCGCGCGGACCAGTTCGATGGCCCGGCCCAGGGTGGCCAGCTTTGCATCCAGCGTGTCGCCGGCCGGGTACAGCCGTACAGTGTCCACGCCGGCGTCTCGCCACACCGCAAGGCGGGCGCGGACCATGTCCTGGGTTCCGATCAGGGTGGTGGCCAGCACCATGTCGTCGGTCACCAGCGTGGCCGCGCCGTCGCGGTCACCGCCCTGCCAGCGCTCGCGAACCTCGCCGGCGATGTCGGCCCAGCCCTGCCGGCTGTAGGCCGCGTTGTAGTAGTTGGTGCTCGACGAGCCCATGCCGCCGAGGCTGAACGCGAGCTCCTTTTTGCGGCCCGCCACCATGTCGCGCAGCTCCTCTTCGTCTGCGGCAAAGGCGACTTCGGCGCCCTGGCAGATGTCGATGTCGGCTCGGGTGCGGCCGGCGGCCGCGAGCCCCTCATCGAGGTGCCTGAAGTAGGCCTCAGCCGCGCCTTCCGGGACGAAGCTGGTGCCCAGCCAGCCGTCGGCGACCCGTCCGGTCAGCCGTAACATCGCCGGCGACAGCGCGGCGAGGTAGATGGGAATCGGGTGCTCCGGCCGCGTCGATAACCGCATCGGCACGCCCTCACCGCCCGGCCGGGGGATCTGAAACTCCTTGCCCGAGTGGGAGACTTTGCCACCGGTGAAAGCCTGTCGCACGATCTCGACGGTTTCGGCGATACGGGCCAGCGGCCGGGCGAACGAGACACCGTGCAGGCCCTCGATGACCTGCGGGCCGGAGGCGCCCAGTCCCAGCAGGAACCGCCCGCCCGAGAGGTTGGACAGCGTGATCGCGGTCTGGGCGACCGCGACCGGCGAGCGGGTGCCGACCTGCAGGATGCCGGAACCGAGCAGCATGCGGTCGGTCCGCGCCGCGAGGTAGCCCAACGCCGAGGGGGCGTCCGAACCCCACGCCTCGGCGACCCAGCAGACGTCGAGGCCCAGCCTCTCCGCTTCGACCACCAAGGTGACGGCTTCGCCGGGATCACTGGACAACTCGACAGTGGTCGCGGTCCGCATCAACGCATCCCGTCTTCGACCAGCCCCTTGATCGCCGCCAGCGTCTTGTTGATCGCGGTCTCGAACTCCCGCAGCCGCACGAAGACGATCTTCTGCTCCTTGTCGGGCATCGCCTCGATCGCCACCGACAGCCCCGAGCGCCCCGGCCCCATCTGCGCCCGGTAGTGCAGGTCGGTCCCGCCGTCGCGGGGCGTCAGGCGGAATCGCCAGGTTGCCGCGGGGTTATCGGGTTCGCCTACCGCCCAGGCGAATTCGTGGGGCTCGTCACACGCCACGATCACCGACGTGCTGCTCCAGCGCCCGAACGCCTGATGCTCGTTGTATCCGACGAACACCGCGCCGACTCGTGGGCCCTCGGCATCCCCGGCCCACTGGACCTCCTGCAGTTCGTTGCTCAGGGTCGGCATCAGCTTGATATCGGAGACCAGGCTCCAGACTTTGGTCCGGGTCGGCGTCGATCCACGTCGAGGCTTCCACCGTCGGTTTGTCCGCGTAGCGCGCGCCGGTCCATTCCACGCGACCCATTGTCCCCCGCGCGCGCCGAAACGCAGTCGCATTCGGCCCGGCGCCGTCAGCGCGCGCTCACGCCGCGACGGGGACCCGATCGGCGGGCTTGGCGGCCGGCCTGATGCCCGGCACCTTGCGGACCATCGAGTCCGGGAACGTGAGCCTGACGATCTTGCGAACGACGGTGCCGAACTGCCGCAGCAGCGGGCCCTTGTTGTAGGGGATGCCGTAGCGTTCGCAGATTTCCTGCACCTCGGGCGCGATCTCCGGGTACCGGCGCGCCGGCATGTCCGGGAAAAGGTGGTGCTCGATCTGGTGCGACAGGTTGCCCGAGAGCAGGTGGAAGAGCTTGCCGCCGGTCAGGTTCGCCGATCCCAGGATCTGGCGGAAGTACCACATGCCGCGGGACTCGTCCCGGCTCTCCTCGACGCTGAACTCTTGGGTGCCGTCCGGGAAGTGGCCGCAGAAGATGATCATGTACGACCACACGTTGCGCATCAGGTTGGCCGACAGGTTGCCCGCGAAGACGAACGGCGCGAACGGCCCGGCCAGCAACGGAAAGGCGACGTAGTCCTTCAGCGTCTGGCGGCGCGTCTTGCGCCAGATCTCGCGGAGTACCTCGCGCTTGTCGGCCAGCCGGATCTCACCGGCGCGGATGCGCTCGGTCTCCAGCTCGTGCAGCGCGACGCCGTACTGGAACAGCACCATCAGCAGGAACGCGTAGAGCGGGTTGCCGATGAAGTACGGCTCCCAGGGCTGGTCCTCGCTCATCCGCAGGATTCCGTAGCCGATGTCGCGGTCCATGCCCACGATGTTGGTGTAGGTGTGGTGCATGTAGTTGTGCGAGTGCCGCCACTGGTCGGCCGGGCAGGCCGTGTCCCACTCGAACGCGCGTCCGGAGATCGCCGGGTCGCGCATCCAGTCGTACTGCCCATGCATGACGTTGTGGCCGATCTCCATGTTGTCCAGGATCTTCGACAGGCCCAGCATCGCGGTGCCCGCCGGCCACGCCGGCGGCAGGAAGAGCAGCACGCGCCCGCCGACCTCCAGGGCTCGCTGCATCTTGATGACGCGGCGGATGTAGTCGGCGTCCTCCTTGCCGAGGTCGCCCATCACGCGTTCTCTGATGGCGTCGAGTTCGCGGCCGAACGCGTCGGCCTGCTCGGGGGTGAGGGTGATCTTGTTGTCTGACATGGCATTCTCCTATCCAGGTTTCGCCGCTCACAGGGACAGATCGACGTCGCCGACCGGGACGGACACGCAGATTTGGACGTCCTCGTCGGGTGCGGTCGATACGGCGCCGGTCGTGAGGTTGCGCACGGTTCCGGAGATCTTGCGCCGGGTGCAGGTGTGGCAGATGCCCATCCGGCAGCCGTTCTCCGGGGTGAGGCCCGCCGCTTCGGCCTGCTCCAGCAGTGGACGGCCGTCGTCCACCACGTCGATCCGGCTGTCGGCGAAAGTGATTCGGCCCCCGAACGGGTCGGCGGGCGGTTCGAACACCGGCGGCACGAAACTCTCGGTGTGGACATTGTCGCAGTGCTCGCGGACGGCGGCCACCAAAGGCGTTGGCCCGCAAACGTATACCGCGTCCGGTGAGGGCATCGCGGCGGCGAGGTGCTCGGCGCCGAAGCGGCCGCGCAGCTCGCCCGTCCCGGATCGCGTGTAACCGCGCAGCACACGAATGCCGGGCAGGGCGTTATGGCCGTCCAGCTCGTCGCGGTAGCAGGCGTCGGCGGCGCTGCGCGCGTACTGGATCACGGCGATCTCGCCGCCGGCGTGCACGTGCCGCTCGGCGACCAGGGTGCGGAGCATGGCCATGACCGGCGTGATGCCGCTGCCGCCGGCGACGAAGAGGATTCGGCGCGGACGTTCGGTCGGCAGCGTGAAGTCACCGCCGACTCCGGCCAGACCGACCACCATCCCGCGACGGGCGTGCTCGTAGAGGTAGTTCGAAACGATCCCGCCGTCATGGCGACCGATCGTCAGCTCGATGGTGGCGCTGCCTTCGGCGTTGGCCGGTGAGTAGCAGCGCGTGTGCCGCCGACCGTCGATCTCGACCGCGAGGTTGACGTACTGCCCGGCTCGCACGGAGTGGTTGGCGACGAAGGTGTCGTTGGGCTGGAGCGTGAGGGTGACGCTGCGCGGTGTGGTCCGGCGCACGTCGACGACCTTGGCGCGGGCCTCGCCCAGCGTCCAGGTGGGCGCGACCAGCTCGGTGTAACGGTCCACACCGTGCGGGCCGGTGAGCAGGTCGACCAGGTCCGAACCTAGGACTCGCTTCCGAAAAGCTCGAGTGGTTTGAGTGAACATATGTATACCGTGCTACTGATCGGCCCTGGTCGTCAAGGGTCAAAGGCGGGTTTGTGGTAGGGTTCACACAGTGAACGGCCGTACTCCTAGCTCACGTTCGCGAGGCGCTGGCCGCGAGCGGGCGCGCGAGGGCGCGTCGCGCGAGGAGCGCAAGGAAGTCACCCGGCGCGCCATCATCGCCGCGGCGCTCAAGCTGCTCGGCGACCGCAGCTTCTCCAGCCTGAGCCTGCGCGAGGTGACCCGCGAGGTGGGGATCGTGCCCGCCGCGTTCTACCGTCACTTCGAATCGATGGAAGCGCTCGGGCTGGTCCTCATCGACGAGTCGTTCCGCTCCCTGCGCGACACCCTGCGCGAGGCGCGCGCCGGCAAGCTCGACCCGAACCGCGTGATCGAATCCTCGGTCGAGATTCTGGTCGGCAGCGTCGCCGAGCGTCGGGAGCACTGGCGCCTGATCGCGCGGGAGCGCAACAGCGGGTTATCGGTGCTGCGCTACGCCATTCGCACGGAGATCCGGCTGATCACGTCAGAGCTGGCGACCGACCTGGCGCGCTTTCCGGGGCTGCACGAATGGAGCACGGAGGATCTCAACGTGCTGGCGGCGCTCTTCGTCAACTCCATGATCGTGATCGCCGAGGCGATCGAGGACGCGCAGAGCGCCGAGGCGCTGGAAGACATCCGGCGCATCGCGGTCAAGCAATTGCGGATGATCGCCATCGGCATCGCCGGCTGGCGAAGCAGCCCCTGACGAAAGTTGGCGCCGAGCCCTACCGCGGCCTTGCCGCAGTGAACACTCGAACACTGATCACTCGGTGATCTGGGTGAAGTCCGGGGCGGCGTTCTCGTCGACGACCTCGTACAGCGACTCGCCGTCCTCGGGCGCGCCGTCGATCTGGCCCCGGTGGGCGCGGCCCGGACCGCGATCTACGAGCGAGCCGATCGGTTGGTCGTCCGGGGACACATCGGGCACCTCTTCGGCCAGGCGCTGGTCGAGGGGTTCGCCTTCGCGCTCTTCGCGGGCGGTCATCCCGAACCGGTTGGCTTCGCTCCAGCCTTCGGGCGGGTCGACCACGATGTCGCCGTCGTCGTTGTGCAACTCGTCGGAGTCGGTGCCTTCGCTGGCGTTCAAGGTCTGGCCCGGGCCACCCTCCTCGGGGAAGTCGGCTTGGGGGTTCTCGGTCATGGGCAACGGTTGCCCCCGGGATCGGGGTACTAAACGCGCCCGCCCCGCACCGCGGCGACCGCCACTCGACCAGGGGGCCGGCCGCCGCGGGGCCAACGGGTGGCGCTGAAGGTGTGATGGTCCGCACTGCGGGTACGTTGATCCGGTGACCGGCATGTCACGGCGGGCGTTCGGGCGGATGGCCGCCGGCGCGGGAGTGCTTGGCACCGCGGGGTTGTCCGCGGGGTGCGCCAGCCAGGGCGACCATCACGGCACGCCCGCCGGTCCCCCGGCGCCGGCGGGCAGGGACGTCGGGGTCGTGCTGTCGCACGAGCAGTTCCGCACCGACCAACTCGTCGCGCAGGCGCAGGCGGCCGAGCGTGCCGGCTTTCGGTACGCGTGGGCGAGCGACCACATCCAGCCGTGGCAGGACAACGAGGGGCACTCGATGTTTCCGTGGCTGACGCTGGCGCTCGTGGGCAGCAACACCAGCCGCATTTCCTTCGGCACCGGCGTGACCTGCCCCATCTACCGTTACGACCCGCCCACGGTGGCCCAGGCCTTCGCCTCGCTGGCGATCCTGAACCCCGGCCGGGTCTTCCTCGGCGTCGGCACCGGCGAGCGCCTCAACGAGCAGGCCGCCACCACCATGTTCGGCAGGTACACCGAGCGGCACGACCGGCTAATCGAGGCCATCACGCTGATCCGCCGGCTATGGACTGGTTCGCGAATCTCGTTTGCCGGCAAGTACTTCCAAACCGAATCGCTAAAACTCTACGACACCCCTCCGGCACCACCGCCGATTTTCGTCGCGGCCAGCGGCCCCAAGAGCGCGACGCTGGCCGGTCGGTACGGTGACGGCTGGATCTGCCAGGCGCGTGACCTGACGAACCCGAAGCTGGCCGCCGCGTTTCGGGCCGGCGCGCAGGCGGCCGGCCGTGATCCGGCGACCCTGGGCACGCGCGCAGAGATGTTCGCGGTCGTCGGTGACGACAGCGAGGCCACCCGGGCGGCCGTCCTGTGGCGCTTCACTGCGGGTGCGGTCGATCAGCCGAACCCCGTCGAAATCCAGCGCGCCGCCGAGGCCAACCCGATCGCCAAGGTGCTCGGCAACTGGACGGTCGGAACCGACGCCGGCTCCCACATCGGCGCCGTGCAAAGGGTTCTCGACGCCGGTGCCGTTCCATTCCTGCACTTCCCCCAGGGCGACCCAGTCCGGGCCATCGACTTCTACGGCGCCAACGTCCTGCCTCAGCTGCGGTAGCACCGCGGGCGCGCTGAACCTGTTCGGTCACCGGGCGGGCGCGTGGGACGCGGACGCCGAGACCACCGGATCCGTGCTGGCTGCGCACGCGGCCGCGGCGATCCTGGCGGCACGCCATGGGGAGCAGCTGCAGTCGGCGGTGTCGACCCGGGATCGCATCGGTCAGGCCAAGGGCATCATCATGGAGCGCTTCGGAGTCGACGATGTGCGGGCCTTCGAGCTGCTGCGAATCCTGTCGCAGGAAAGCCAGGTAAAGCTGATCGACATCGCCCAACGGATCATCGAAAGCCGGGACGGCGGCGCCTAAGTCCTTGCCGGTGCCGGATTCCTCCCAATTAGGATGGTGAGGCTTCATCGACGAGTCCGGCGCGGCGCGGCGCCGGGGAACGGTTGGCCACTGTGTGGGACTTTGAGACTGACCCCGAATATCAGGCGAAGCTCGACTGGGTCGAGACGTTCATGACCGACGAGCTGGAACCGCTCGACCTGCTGCCACTCGATCCGTACGACAAGACGAACGACGAGATGATGGCGATCCTGCGGCCGCTGCAGCAGCAGGTGAAAGACCAAGGCCTGTGGGCCGCGCATCTGCGGCCCGAGCTAGGCGGGCAGGGGTTCGGCCAGGTCAAGCTGGCGCTGCTCAACGAGATCCTCGGCCGTTCCCGCTGGGCACCGTCGGTGTTCGGCTGCCAGGCGCCAGACTCGGGCAACGCCGAGATCCTCGCGCTGTTCGGCACCGAGGAACAGAAGTCGCGCTACCTGCAGCCGTTGCTCGACGGCGAGATCACGTCGTGTTACTCGATGACCGAGCCCCAGGGTGGTTCGGACCCCGGGCAGTTCGTGACCACCGCGACCCGGGACGGCTCGGGAAATGGGGACTGGGTGATCAACGGCGAAAAGTGGTTTTCCACCAACGCAAAGCACGCGTCGTTCTTCATCGTCATGGCCGTCACCAAGCCCGAGGCCCGCACCTACGAGAAGATGTCGCTGTTCATCGTTCCCGCCGAGACGCCGGGCATCGAGATCGTGCGTAACGTCGGCGTGGGAGCCGAATCCGGGAAGCGCGCCAGCCACGCCTATGTCCGGTACAACGACGTCCGCGTGCCGGCTGACCATGTGCTGGGCGGTGAGGGGCAGGCGTTCATGATTGCGCAGACTCGGCTCGGCGGCGGCCGGATTCATCACGCCATGCGCACGATTGCGTTGGCGCGCAGCGCTTTTGACATGATGTGCGAGCGGGCGGTGTCGCGTAAGACCCGGCACGGGCGGCTGGCGGACTTCCAGATGACCCAGGAGAAGATCGCCGACAGCTGGATCCAGATCGAGCAGTTCCGGCTGCTGGTGCTGCGCACCGCCTGGCTGATCGACAAACACCACGACTACCAGAAGGTGCGCCGCGACATCGCGGCGGTGAAGGTGGCCATGCCCCAGGTGCTGCACGATGTCGCGCAGCGGGCCATGCACCTGCACGGCGCGCTCGGCGTCTCCGACGAGATGCCCTTCGTCAAGATGATGGTGGCCGCCGAGTCGCTGGGCATCGCCGACGGCGCCACCGAGCTGCACAAGATGACGGTGGCACGTCGCACGCTCCACGAATATGAACCCGTGACAACGCCTTTCCCGTCCGCGCACATCCCCACCCGGCGCGCGGCGGCGCAGGCCCGGCTCGCCGAGCGCCTGGAGCACGCGGTCGCCGAATTCTGATCACCGGGCCCAGTTTTGGGCGCCTGCACGAGTTGAGCGAGTTCCATGGGCCTCAGGTCGGCGATGAGGGCTACGGAAATCAGAACAGACCGCTCAACGACTCGCCGTCGGCCGACGTGTGCACCGACCATCAGTCAGGCGAAGCAGGCAGCGCGTGGATGTGACTTTAGGTTTAGGTTTAGGCTTAGGTTTAGGAGATGTAGCGAACGATGCTTTCGGCCACACAGGCCGGCTTGGGCGATCCCTCGATCTCGACGGTGGTCGACATCGTCGCCTGCGTGGCACCCTCGCCGAGGTCGTCGACGCTGACCACCGACGTCTGCGCACGCACCCGGGAACCGACCGGAACCGGGGCGGGGAAGCGAACCTTGTTGAGCCCGTAATTGATTGCCAGCTTGATGCCCTTCACCGTGTACATCTGGTGCTGGAGGCGCGGCAGCAGCGCCAGGGTCATGAACCCGTGAGCGATGGTCGTGCCGAACGGACCCTTGGCCGCCCGCTCGGGGTCGACGTGGATCCACTGGTGATCGCCGGTCGCGTCGGCGAACAGGTTGACGTCCTCCTGGGTGATGGTCACCCAGTCGCTCTGCCCGATCGTCTCTCCGGCGGCGGCGGCGAGGTCGGCCACTGACTCGAAGGTGCGCATGGGTTCTCCTCCGGTTGGTAACGATGCTCGCAAGCACCCTATCGGAGCCGATGCGGGCCCATTTGCCCGGAAGCGGTGCGGGTAGTCGGCTTGCGAACCGGTACAACGGCGGCCCGATCGGCAGGTGGAGCGGTGCGGCGCGTTTCGCGTTGCCGCTCAAGGGGAAGTCCCAACGCGTTACCGGAAGGGATCATCGTGTCAGAGAACAAGGGCCTCAAAGCCGAGGACGACGTCGAACCCGAAGCTCGCTCGGTCGCGCGCCTCCGAGGGCGAGGACGGCTCCTACGTGGGCGCGGCCGGCTCCGACGACACGTTCGATGCCGGTGAGACGGGCGCCGAAGCGCGAAGCCAGCGCGGCTGACCGTCGGGACAGCAGAATAAGCGTGTGAGGCTGCTGCTCATTGCCGATACCCACGTGCCGAACCGGGCCCGCGACCTGCCCGCGCAGGTGTGGGACGAAGTCGCGACGGCGGACGCCGTGATCCATGCCGGGGACTGGGTGGCGCCCGCGTTGCTCGACGCACTCGACGCGCGCGCGACCCGGTTGGTCGGATGCCTGGGCAACAACGACGGCCCGGCGTTGCGGGCGCGGCTCCCCGAGCGGGCGGACGTGATCCTGGGCGGCGTGCGGTTCACGGTGGTGCATGAGACCGGCGCCGCGGCCGGCCGCGACGCCCGGATGTCGCGGCTGTACCCGGACAGCGGGGTCCTCGTGTTCGGGCACAGCCACATCCCGTGGGACACGACAACCGAAACCGGCCTGCGCCTGCTCAATCCCGGTTCGCCGACGGATCGACGCCGGCAACCGTACTGCACCTACATGACTGCGACCGTCGGCCGCGGGAGGCTGGCCGACGTCGTGCTGCATCGCATCGAAAAGTAGCTGCCGCATAACCTCCGCACAGCCTCCGCACATAAATAGCTCCGCTACAGAGGTATTCTCGATGGGATGGAGACGCGTACCGATCTCGTCACCGACGTGTTCCGCGTGGTCGGCCGATTCCGTCGGCAGCTCCGCAGGTCGGCCGGTCGCGGCTTCGACTCCTCGCAGCTCACCGAGTCGCAGTCGGAGTTGCTGTGGCTCGTCGGAAGGCAACCCGGCATCTCGGTCAGCGCGGCTGCCGCCGAGCTGGGGCTGAAGCCCAACACCGCCTCGACACTGGTGTCGAAGCTGGTGTCGGAGGGTCTGCTCGTCCGGACCGCCGGTGATGCCGATCGCAGGGTCGGCCAACTCCGGCTCGCCGGGCCCGCGCAGCACGTCGTCGACGCGTCTCGGGCCGCGCGGCGCGCTGTGCTGGCGGAGACGCTCGGCGAGCTGGATCAAGATCAGATCGACTCCTTGACAAAGGGATTGGAGGTCCTCGAGGCGATGACCCGAATACTGCAGGAGCAGCGGTCATGAGCGGAGCGCTGCCGATGGCGGTCGACGCCCGGCACCTGACCTATCGCTATAGCCACTTCACCGCGGTCGATGACGTCACGTTGCAGGTCCGCCCCGGTGAAACCATGGGCCTGCTGGGCCCCAACGGCGCGGGCAAAACGACCATGGTGCGCATGCTCACCACGCTGAGCCCCGTCCAACACGGCGACCTGCACGTCTTCGGCATGGACGCCCGCCGCCAGACCACCGACATCAGAAGCAACATCGGCTATGTACCGCAACAGCTTTCGATCGAGCCGGCGCTGACGGGACGGCAGAACGTGGAATGGTTCGCGCGCCTGTACGGCGTGCCCCGCGCCCACCGCACCGCGCGTGTCGACGAGGCGCTGGACGCCCTGGAATTGCGCGACGTCGCCGACCGGGTGGCGGCCACCTACTCCGGCGGCATGGTGCGCCGCCTGGAAGTGGCTCAGGCATTGGTCAACCGCCCGTCACTGCTGGTGCTGGACGAACCCACGGTCGGGCTGGACCCGATCGCCCGCGACGGCGTCTGGGCGCAGGTGCGCAAGATGCAGGCCCAATTCGGGATGACCGTGCTGCTGACCACCCATTACATGGAAGAGGCAGACGCGTTGTGCGACAGGGTCGCGCTGATGCATCGAGGCCGGCTACGGGCAGTCGGGACCCCGTCGAAGCTCAAGGCCCAGATATCCACGACGTCGCCGCACGCGACGCTGGAGGACGTGTTCCGCTACTACGCGGCATCCGGGCTGGCGGATGATCCGGCCGAATCCAATCGGGGAATCCGCGAAATCCGCTCTGCCAGAAAGGTTGCGCGCCGTGTCGGTTGATACCGCCCTTACCGGGACTCCCGGAACCCTCGTTCGCGCGCCGCGCGGATGGCAACGCGTCGGCGCGACAACCGGCCGGATCGCGGCCTTTGCGATCGTGGAATTGCAGAAGCTGCAGCATGATCGGACCGAATTGGTCACCCGCATGGTGCAGCCGGCGCTGTGGCTGCTGATCTTCGGCACCACCTTCAGCCACCTACACGTCATCCACACCGGTTCGGTGTCCTACCTTGCGTTCCTGGCTCCGGGGATCATCGCCCAGTCCGCGTTGTTCATCTCGATCTTCTACGGGATCCAGATCATCTGGGATCGCGACGCGGGCGTGCTGGCCAAGCTGATGGTGACGCCGGCGCCGGCGTCGGCGTTGATCACGGGCAAGGCTTTCGCGGCCGGGGTGCGCTCGGTGGCACAGGTCGTCGGCGTCATGGTGCTGGCTTACGCGATGGGCGTCGGCCTGACCGTCAACCCGCTGCGGGTCCTGGCGGCCATGGCCGTCGTGATGCTCGGCGCGGCGTTCTTCGCATGCCTGTCCATGACGCTGGCCGGACTGGTCCGCAGTCGGGATCGCCTGATGGGGATCGGACAGGCCATCACCATGCCGCTCTTCTTCGCATCCAACGCGCTCTATCCGGTAGACGTCATGCCGTCCTGGCTGCGCGCGCTGAGTACTGTCAACCCGCTCAGCTACGAGGTCGACGCGCTGCGCGGCCTGCTGATCGGCACGCCGTTCAACCCGCTGGACGTCGTGGTGCTGGCCGTCGCGGCCGTCGTCGGAATCGCAACGGCGTCAACGCTGTTGCGCCGCTTGGTGTCCTAGCGCGGCGGACCGGCGAGGCGACCGATTCCGGGCCGACGCTCAATCGTTAGCCAACCGCGACGTCGCGCCGCGGCCGTGACGGCCGAATTGCGGCCTGTCCCTGTGTTTGACTGCGCTGGCGAACAGATTCGCCCGCCTAGAGCGGCAGACGAAAGTTGGGATGGGTAGGGAGCAATGTCGTTCTTTGAAGAAGTGCGAAAGTTGCGTGGCACTGCGACGACAATGCCGGGCCGGCTGGCCGTCAGGGCGGCCGTCGCGGCGATGGGGGCCGTCCTGTTGTCGATCGGCGCCCTCGGCGGCTCGGCTACCGCGGGGGCGTTCTCGAAGCCGGGTCTCCCGGTCGAATACTTACAGGTGCCATCGCCGTCGATGGGACGAGACATCAAGGTGCAGTTCCAGGGCGGCGGGCCGCACGCCGTCTATCTGCTCGACGGCCTGCGGGCACAGGACGACTACAACGGCTGGGACATCAACACCCCGGCCTTCGAGGAGTTCTACCAGTCCGGGCTGTCGGTGATCATGCCCGTGGGCGGGCAGTCCAGCTTCTACAGCAACTGGTATCAGCCCTCGCAGGGCAACGGGCAGAACTACACCTACAAGTGGGAGACGTTCCTGACCCAGGAGATGCCCGCCTGGTTGCAGGCGAACAAGAGCGTCTCGCCGGCCGGCAACGCCGCGGTGGGCCTGTCGATGTCGGGCGGCTCGGCGCTGATCCTGGCGGCGTACTACCCGCAGCAGTTCCCCTACGCCGCGTCGTTGTCAGGCTTCCTGAACCCGTCCGAGGGCTGGTGGCCGACGCTGATCGGCTTGGCGATGAACGACTCGGGCGGTTACAACGCCAACAGCATGTGGGGCCCGTCGACCGACCCGGCGTGGAAGCGCAACGACCCGATGGTGCAAATCCCGCGGCTCGTGCAGAACAACACCCGGATCTGGGTCTACTGCGGCAACGGCACCCCTAGCGACCTGGGCGGCGACAACATGCCGGCGAAGTTCCTGGAGGGCATGACCCTGCGCACCAACCAGCAGTTCCAGAACACCTACGCCGCAGCGGGTGGGCGCAACGGGGTGTTCAACTTCCCGCCCAACGGAACCCACTCGTGGCCCTACTGGAACCAGCAGCTGGTTGCCATGAAGCCCGACATCCAACAGGTGCTCCTCGGCAGCAACAACGCGGCCTAGCAGCACCCCTGAGCCGGCATCGGCAGCAGCGCACCGGTCAGCGCTGCTGCCGATGTCTATTTTTCCGGCTCTTTCGGCCAGCAACGCGCGGCGATCCCGGTGGAAGTACGTATAGCCGGTGGTCAACGCGCACACGACGGTGGCGGCCACCAGCATCCAGGTCCCGTTGACGACCAGGCTGATGCAACCGCCCACCGCGGCGCCGAGGACAAAGCTGGCTAGCAAGAGGAAGTAACCTAGCCAGTCCGAGGCGTTTCCACCACCGGCGATGTGGCGTTCGATGCCTTGGCCCATCTTGACGGTCGTGCCGGTCACGTAGCTCAACGGCACCGACACCTCGCCGTCCTTGACGAACGACGTGTTCAATGCACCGGTGCCGAAGGCCATCAGCATGATCGCCGTGAAGTCGATGAGATTTCCTTCCAGGCCCTCACCGATGAGGTCCACCATGGTCGCCGCCAGCAGGCTGAAGGTGGTCAGCACTGTCGGGCCGTGCGGATGGTCGACCCAGAAATATCGCCGGCACAGTGACGCAACCACCACGCCGGCAACGAATGCCGCAATGAGCAGCCCGGCACTTACGGCCAGCCACACTTCGCCGGTGAAATATCCGAGCACGGCGCGTTGGGCGTTGCCGGTGATGAAAACCACGAAGTAGCCGACGGAGTGGGTGAAAGAAATCGCTCCGATCACGCCGGCCAGCCCGGCCAGCACCCACGACAACCGCGACTCGCTGTTGAAGACCTCGCCCGTCACAGGACCATGTTTTCAGGCGGTCGCGAACATCGCAGGGGACGCATAGCGGATTGCTATGTTGCGTCAGACGGCCGTGAGCCGGGCGATAGAACGCATCGGTATCGGCAGCCAGCCCGGCCGGTGCCGGGCCTCGTAACCGGCCTCGTAGACCGCCTTGTCGAGCTCGTAGGCGGCCAGCACCTGGGCCGAGTCGCGCGGGTCGGTTCCCGACACCGCCGCATACCCGTCGCAGAACGCGGCGCAGTTGCGCTCGACCCATTCCCGGGCGCGGGCGGCCAGCTGTTTGTCCCCGGCGTGGTTCGAGCCCTGATCCACCAGCGGCCCGTACGCGGCGTACTCGAACGAGCGCAACATCCCGGCGACGTCCCGCAGCGGTGAGTCCGGCGCCCGGCGCTCGTCGAGCGGCTGGCCGGGCTCGCCCTCGAAGTCGATCAACAGCCAGCTCTCCGGGGTGCGCAGGACCTGTCCCAGGTGCAGATCCCCGTGCACCCGCTGCACCGTGACCGTCTCGTCCGCGAGCTTTCGGAACCGCTCCTCGATGGTGGGCGCGTACTCCTGCAGCTCGGCAACCGACGCCACCGTCGACGACAGCCGCGCCAGCACCGTGTCGAGCGGGAAGGCTACCTGCGCGGTACCGAGTTGTTCGGCCAGCGTCGCGTGCACGGAGGCGACGGCCTCGCCCAGCCGGTTGGACTCGGCGGCGAAGTCACCACCGACTTCGTGCGCATACAGGTCCCCCTCGGCGAACAGGTCGCGAACGCTGGCGCTGGCCATTGCCCAGCCTTCGGCGGCGTTGGACGCGAACTCGGTGACCATGCCCAGCGGCCACGCCTCCCCGCCACCGGGCCCACCATCCCGCAAAGCCATCTCGTAGGTGCCCAGGAGCCGCGCCACGTGCGGGTTCGCGGCGCGGCCGAGGACCCGGTTCAGCTCGATGTCGGGGTTGATCCCGCTGCTGACCCGGCGGAACACCTTGAAGATCGCGCGCCGGTCGAAGATCACGCTGGTGTTGCTCTGCTCGGCGTCGGAGACGTGTGGCATCGCCTCCGACGGCAACTCGACGTCCGGCTCCTTGGTGAACGTGACCTCGGCGCCGGACACCGCGCGGGCGGCGGACGAGTCGAACAGCGACAGCAGGTATCGCGGCGCATCGGCGTCATAGAGGGCGTCGAAGCCGGTGCGGTCGTCGGCGGCGCCGATCGTCGCCACCGTGCTGTATTCCGACACGGGCGCGGAATCCCAGCCGACGATCACCTGGTAGCGCTCAGCCGGTCCGCTCGTGTACTTGGCGTCGACCAGAACCAGGTCGAGGTCCTGCCCCAGCGGAACGACCACGCTGAGGTCGGCGGTGGACAGTTGGCGATTGCGGCCCGCATACCACCGCTGTTGCGGCAGCCACTCGGACCAGGGCAGCTTGGCTGGTCTCCCAGCTGGCACAGTCATGTGTTCTCCTCACAAGCGGGGGACAGCCCGAACCAATAGAAGCCGTGTCCCGGCAGGGTTAGCAGGTATGGCAGGTGGCCGATGCGCGGAAACTCCACGTGCCCGGTCAGCTCCACCGGGGTGCACCCGCTCCAGTGCTGCAGGTTCAGTTCGATGGGCTGCGGAAAACGCGACAGGTTGTTGACGCACAGCACGACATCGCCGCCATCACCTCGGTCATCACCGCCGCCGGCTTGGCGGACGAAGGCCAGTACCGACGGGTTGGAGCCGCCCAGTTCCTCGAACGTCCCCACGGCAAAGGCCTTGTGACGGCGGCGCACCGACAGCATCGTGCGCGTGAAGTTCAGCAGCGACGTGGAGGTGTCGCGCTGCGCCTCGACGTTGACCGCCTGATAGCCGTAGACGGAGTCCTGGCTGGGCGGCAGATACAGCCGGCCGGGGTTGGCCTTGGAGAACCCGGCGTTGCGGTCGGGTGTCCACTGCATCGGGGTGCGCACGCCGTCGCGGTCCCCCAACCAGATCACGTCGCCCATGCCGATCTCATCACCGTAGTACAGGACCGGCGAGCCGGGCAGCGACATCAGCAGCCCGGTGAACAGCTCGATCTGGTTGCGGTCGTTGTCCAGCAGCGGCGCCAGGCGGCGCCGGATCCCGACGTTCGCCTTCATCCGCGGGTCCTTGGCGTACTCGGAATACATGTAGTCGCGTTCTTCGTCGCTGACCATCTCGAGCGTCAGTTCGTCGTGGTTGCGCAGGAAAATCCCCCACTGCGCCATGTCCGGGATCTCGGGTGTCTGCGCGAGGATCTCGGAAATGGGGAACCGTGACTCCCGGCGGACCGCCATGAAGATGCGCGGCATCAGCGGAAAGTGAAACGCCATGTGGCATTCGTCGCCGCCGGTGCTGGCCTCGCCGAAATACTCCACCACGTCGGCCGGCCACTGGTTGGCCTCGGCCAGTAGCACGCGGCCCGGGAACTCGTCGTCGACGACTTTGCGGACCCGCTTGAGAAAGGCGTGCGTCTCGGGCAGGTTCTCGCAGTTGGTGCCCTCACGCTCGAAGAGGTAGGGCACCGCGTCCAGCCGGAACCCGTCGATCCCCAGGCCCAGCCAGAAACGGATGACGTCGATCATCGCGTCCTGCACAGCCGGACAGTCGTAGTTCAGGTCCGGCTGGTGGGAGAAGAACCGGTGCCAGTAGAACTGGCGCCGGACCGGGTCGAACGTCCAGTTGGACTCCTCCGTGTCGACGAAGATGATGCGCGCGTCGGTGTAGCGCTCGCTGGTGTCGCTCCACACGTAGTAGTCGCCGTACGGCCCGTCCGGATCGTGGCGGGACTCCTGAAACCAGGGATGCGACTCTGAGGTGTGGTTCATCACCAGGTCGGTGATCACACGGATCCCCCGCTCGTGCGCCGCGTCCAGCAGCGCCACGAAGTCGTCGACCGTGCCGAACTCCGGGAGCACCTTGTAGAAGTCCCGGATGTCGTAGCCGCCGTCACGCAGCGGCGAGTCGTAGAACGGGGGCAGCCAGATGCAGTCGATCCCCAGCCACTGCAAGTAGTCGAGGCGACCGAGAAGCCCGCGCAGATCGCCGGATCCGTCCGCGTTGGCGTCGAAGAATGCCCGTACCAGCACCTCGTAGAAGACGGCGTGCTTGAACCAGGTCGGGTCGGCGGGCAGCGCGGCGGCGTTGGTGAAGTCCTCCGCGTTGGGGTGCTCGACCACGCCCCCCTCCACGTGGCTACCGGCCGCGGGATGGTGCTCGCCAGTGTCTCGTGCGACGTTCATCGAATCCACGATGCCTCGGGTACCCGAGGCGGGACGACGGGAATCACACACGGACATAACCGACGAATCACGCCTGGCGCCAAGGGAATTCGCCGCCAGGCGGGCATCGGTGACGCGGAGATCAGGCCGGCGGTCCGTCCGCCAGCGTCACATTCTGAGTCCGATCGGCACCGGAGGCTGTGTGGAAGCTCACGGCGATGGTGTCCCCGGGGTGATGTGGGACCAGGACGTCCGTCATCCCGGTGGCACCATTGATCGGCACGCCGTCGACGGCCATGATGACGTCACCCGGGGAGATCGCGGCCTCCGCAGCCGGGCCGCTGGTCACCACCCGCTCGACCCGTGCGCCCCGGCCACCGTTGTCGACGACGCCCAGGCCGAGGAAGGCCGTCGGACCGATGTGCACGGTGCTCGACCCGGCCCCGGACCGAATCTGGCCCGCGACGCCCATCGCCGTGCCGATCGGAATGGCGAATCCCTGCCCGCCCGACATCTTGTAGCTGTCGGTGGCGGCGGTGTTCACGCCGACGACCTGCCCGGCGGTGTTGACCATGGGCCCACCCGAGTCACCCGGCTTGATCGGGGCGTCCGCCTTGATCAGGCCACCGAGCACCTCGTCGGCCCCGGTCAGTGTGTCGGTCGCCGAGACGGTCTGGTCCAGCGCGAGGACCCTGCCGGCCACCGCGCTGGGCGTTCCGCCCTGGCCGCCGACGTTGCCCAGCGCGACGATCGGGTCGCCGACCGAGACCCCGCCACCGAGGGCGGCGGTGGGCAACCCCGCCGCGCCGCGCAACTGCAGCACCGCGATGTCCTGTGTCCGGTTGTAGCCGACCACGTCGACGGGGTACGTCTGCCCATTGCCGACGTCGAACCCGCTGATGTCCGTCGCCCCCGAGATGACGTGGTTGTTGGTGAGTACGACGCCGTTGGGGTCGATGACGATGCCGGTCCCGGCTCCGACCGCATTGTTGTAGCCGAACTTGGTGTTGATGTTGACCACCTGCGGCCCCACCTGACCGACGAATGCGGACGGGTCCAGCGGCGCCAGCGGCCGTTCGCCCAACCGGTCCAGCGCGGGAGTCGAGACCCCGGGAGGTGCGGCGGACGCGGGCAGCGCGCCCGATCCCAGGCCCATGCCCAGACCCAGCCCGGCCACCGTCAGCGCGCTGACCGGCCATGACCACCTGCCCGGGCGGGGGTGCGATTTGCTCATCCCGTCACCTTCCTGCATCGAGGGAACCATCGGAACTGGCCCGCCCCCAAGGCTCGGGGTGCAGTTCTTTCCCGTGTATATAACCGTAATGCAGGTGGCTATTCACGGCAGTGGCCAGCCTCTTATTCGACACCTATCTTTTGGGCTTTTGCCGGTAAAACTTCGCTGCGGGCGTAATTCAAAACGGGTCCGTCGCGAGTTGCCCGCGGCCCTAAGCTGACCGGATGGGCGAATTCGACCCCAGGGATCGCTTCACTCGGTCCCCAGTGGCCCGCCTGGCCACCACCTCGCCCGACGGCACCCCGCATCTGGTTCCGGTGGTGTTCGCCGTCGACGGCGGACCCGAGGGGGGCTCTGGTGGCGGCCTGGACGGTTGCGTGGTGTACACCGCCGTCGACGGGAAGCCGAAGTCCACCCGGCGGCTGCGCCGCCTGGCCAACATCGACCGCAACCCGCGCGTGAGCCTGTTGGTCGACCACTACGCGGACGACTGGACGCGGTTGTGGTGGGTGCGGGTCGACGGCGATGCCGCGGTCCATCAAGACGACGACGCGACGGCGACCGGATACCGCCTGCTGCGGGCGAAATACCCTCAATACCAATCGGTTCCGTTGGACGGCCCGGTGATCGCCGTCGCTGTGCGCGACTGGTCGAGCTGGCATGCCTGAGCCCGCGGCGCGCAACCACTACCGTTCACGGGTGATGCTCGGCGGCCGCCGGATGCCCCAGCCCGGGTCCGCCGCGACGCTTGCGCTCGGGCTCACCTTGGTTGCGGCCTTGGTTGCGGCGCTGGTTGCGGCGGGATGCTCCGCGGGGTCAACAAGCAGGCCCGACAAGCCATCCGGCACCGGTGCGCCCACTGCGCCACCGTGCCCGACCGCCCCGGTCGCCGTCGTGGTGAGCGTTTCACAGTGGGGCCAGATCGTCGCTACGCTCGGCGGCAACTGCGCCACGGTGACGACCGCTTTGGCGGGTTCCTCCGTCGACCCGCACGACTACGAGCCCTCCCCCGCGGACGCCAAATCGTTCCTCCGCGCACGCCTCGTGGTTGTCAACGGCGCCGGGTACGACGCCTGGGCGGAAAAGCTGGCCACCGCGAGCGCACCACGGGCTCCGGTCGTCAGCGCCGCTGCGGTCACCGAGACGCCGGTTGGCGCCAATCCGCACCTGTGGTACAGCCCGACCGCCGTCACGACCGTCGCGGACGCGGTGACCGCCGCACTGACGCGGTTGACGCCCTCGGCGGCCGGCTATTTCGCCGCGCAGCGGTCGACTTTCACCGCCGAACTCACGCCGTACCTGGAACTCATCGGCAAGCTGAAACCAGCGGTGTCGGGGAAGTCCTACGCCGCAACCGAATCCGTATTCGATTACATGGCCGCGGCGCTGGGGTTGGTCAACAAGACGCCCGACGGTTACCGACGCGCCGCAGCGAACGAAGCCGATCCCTCACCGGCCGACATGGAGGCGTTCCGCGCGGCGCTCGCCGGGCGTCGGGTCGACGTGCTCGTCTACAACACCCAGACCCGGGGGGCGGTCCAGGAGAAGATCCGCGCGACCGCCCAACAAGGCGGGGTGCCGATCGTGAGCATCACCGAGACCCCGCCGGCGGGGCAGATCTCCTTCGAGAGTTGGCAAGTGAGCCAGCTCGACCGGTTGGCCGAGGCGCTCGGTGTCCCCGCCTGACCCGGGTCCCGCCGCCCTGGCGTTCGACAACGTCAGCGTCGCCCGCGGGGGCCGAATGCTGTGGTCGGATGCCACATTCGGGGTGCCGCCCGGTGGGGTCGTCGCGGTGATCGGGGCGAACGGTGCGGGCAAAAGCACTCTGCTGCAACTGATTCTGGGCCTGCTCCCGCCCGCCTCCGGGCGCGTCCGGGTCTTCGGCGAACGACCGGGCGCGGACAACCACTCGATCGGCTATCTGCCGCAGAACTACGCGCTGCGCTCCGATCACGCGATCCGGGCCGCCGACGCGGTGCTGCTCGGGCTCACCGGGTACCGGTGGGCGTTCGGGCGCAGCACGGCCGCGCAACGCCGCCGCGTCGAGGAAGCCCTGGAGTCGATGCGCGCCACGGAGTTCGCCGAGCAACGCCTCTCCCAACTGTCCGGCGGGCAGCGCCAGCGGGTGGCGATCGCCGAGGCGCTGGTCGCGCGGCCGCGGCTGCTCATGCTCGATGAGCCGCTGGCGTCGCTGGACCTGCGCAGCCAGCGCGAAATCGTCGAGCTCCTGCGGCGGCTGCACCAGGAACGGGGCGTCACCATTCTGGTCGTCGCGCACGACCTGAACCCCGTCCTCACCCTGCTCGACAGTGCGATCTATCTGCTCGACGGGCACGCGCGGTACGACTCGATCGGCAACGTGCTCGACGACGCGCTGCTCAGCGACATCTACGGCACCGGCATCGAGGTCGCGCACTGCCCGCACGGGGAGATCTACATCAGGGGCGTCATATGACGAACCGCTTTGTGGCCGTTGGCTATCAGCACGACTGGTGGCCGATCCTGATGTCCCCGTTCATGCGGGACGCGCTGCTGGGCGGGACCATCGTGGCCCTGGCCGCCGGCCTCATCGGCTACTTCGTCGTCATCCGCAACACCGCGTTCGCCGCGCACGCCCTGGCGCACATCGGCCTGCCCGGCGCGACGGGTGCGGTGTTGGTGGGCCTGCCGGTCGCGTTGGGTCTCGGGATCTTCTGCGTCGGCGGCGCGCTCGTCATCGGTGCGCTGGGCAAGCGGGCCACCGAGCGCGATGTCGCCACCGGAACCGTCCTGGCCATGGCCATCGGCCTCGCGCTGTTCTTCAACTCGCTGGCCACCCGGGCATCGGGCACCATGACCAACGTCCTGTTCGGCAACCTGCTGGCCATCTCACACGAACAGCTCGTTGCCTTCGCCGCCCTGCTGGTGCTCCTGGCCGTCAGCATCGGCCTCATCTACCGGCCGTTGCTGTTCTCGTCGATCAACGTTCAGGTGGCCGAGGCCAAAGGCGTACCGGTGCGGGGACTTTCCATCGGCTTCATGGCGCTGCTGGGGCTGGCGGTGACGATGGCGATCCAGGCCGTCGGCAGCCTGCTGCTGTTCGCCCTCGTGGTCACACCCGCCGCCACCGCCATCATGCTGACGGCCAGGCCCGGCTTCGCGATGCTCATCTCGACGCTCATCAGCACGGTTTCGGTCTGGCTGGGGCTGGGCGTCTCCGCCATGTTCGACCTGCCGCCGAGCTTCGCCATCGTGGCCATCGCGTGCACCGCCTGGTTCGTGGTCTGGGTGGCCGACAACGGGCGGCCCGGCAGGGGTTCTCGCCACCCTGCCGGTCGGTGAACCGATGGATCCGGCCCGACGGTCTTGTGGTCGACGGGCGTTGGGGGAATGGTAGCTAGTAGGTAGGTGTACGGCGGGACGCGACCTGGGAAACTTGGAGGAAAGCCATGGCGGACCGGACGAATGCTTCCCAGGGCGCGGCAGCGGCCCCCACCGCGAACGGTCCCGGCGACATCCGCAACGTGGTCTTGGTCGGACCGTCCGGTGGCGGCAAGACCACCCTGGTCGAGGCCCTGCTCGTCGCGGCGGGCGTGCTGTCCAGACCGGGATCGGTCACCGAAGGCACCACGGTCTGCGATTACGACGACGCCGAAATCGCGCCAGCAGCGGTCCGTGGGTGTCGCCGTGGCATCCCTGGCCCACGACGGCATCAAGGTCAACTTGGTGGACACGCCCGGGTATGCCGACTTCGTCGGCGAATTGCGAGCCGGGTTGCGCGCCGCGGACTGCGCGTTGTTCGTGATCGCCGCCAACGAGGGCGTCGACGAGCCCACCAAGTCGCTGTGGCAGGAGTGCAGCCAGGTCGGCATGCCCCGGGCAGTGGTGATCACCAAGCTCGACCACGCCCGCGCGAACTATCAGGACGCCCTGGCGGCGGCGCAGGACGCGTTCGGCGACAAGGTTTTACCGCTCTACCTGCCCATGGGCCTGCCGTCCTGCGAAGGCGTGATCGGGTTGCTGTCCCAGCAGCGCTACCAATACTCGGGCGGCACGCGGACCGTGCAGGCGCCGGATCCATCCGACGCCGACCGCATCGAGGAGGCACGCGGCAGGCTGATCGAGGGCATCATCGAGGAATCCGAGGACGAGTCGCTGATGGAGCGCTACCTCGGCGGTGAGTCGATCGACGAGTCGGTCCTCATCGAGGACCTGGAGCGGGCCGTCGCCCGGGGGTCGTTCTTCCCGGTGATCCCGGTCTGCAGCAGCACCGGCGTCGGCACGCTGGAGCTGCTCGAGGTCGCCACCCGCGGATTCCCTTCGCCGATGGAACACCCCCTGCCGGAAGTCTTCACCCCGCAGGGCGCTACGCACGCCACGCTGGCGTGTGACGCGGACGCACCGTTGCTCGCCGAGGTGGTGAAGACGACGTCGGACCCCTACGTCGGCCGGGTGAGCCTGGTCCGGGTGTTCTCCGGGACCATCAGGCCCGACACCACCCTCCATGTGTCGGGCCATTTTGCGTCGTTCTTCGGTGCCCACGAGGGCAACGGTGGCCGAAGTACCGGCGGGAGCTCACATGCGCATGCCGATCACGACGAGGACGAACGGATCGGCGTGCTGTCGTTTCCGCTCGGCAAGCAGCAGCGGCCCGCGACGGCGGTGGTGGCCGGCGACATCTGCGCCATCGGCAAGCTGAGCCGCGCCGAAACGGGCGACACGCTCTCGGACAAGTCCGAGCCGCTCGTGCTCAGGCCCTGGACCATGCCCGAGCCGCTGCTGCCGGTCGCCATTGCGGCGCATGCCAAGACCGACGAGGACAAACTGTCGGTCGGATTGGGGCGGTTGGCCGCCGAGGATCCGACGCTGCGGATCGAGCAGAACTCCGAAACCCACCAGATTGTGCTCTGGTGCATGGGCGAGGCCCATGTCGGCGTGGTGCTCGACGCCCTGTCCAACCGGTATGGCATCAGCGTCGACACGGTGGAACTGCGCGTCCCGCTGCGAGAGACGTTCGGCGGCAAGGCCAAAGGCCACGGCCGCCATGTCAAGCAATCCGGCGGCCACGGCCAGTACGCGGTGTGCGACATCGAGGTGGAACCGCTGCCGGAGGGCACCGGATTCGAGTTCGTGGACAAGGTCGTCGGCGGCGCGATCCCGCGGCAATTCATCCCGAGCGTGGAGAAGGGGGTGCGCGCGCAGATGGAGAAGGGCGTGCATGCCGGCTACCCGGTGGTCGACATCCGGGTCACCCTGCTCGACGGCAAAGCGCACAGCGTCGACTCCTCGGACTTCGCCTTCCAGATGGCGGGTTCCCTGGCGCTGCGGGAGGCGGCCGCGGCGACGAAGGTGACCCTGCTCGAGCCGATCGACGAGATCTCGGTGCTGGTGCCCGACCACTTCGTCGGTGCGGTGATGGGCGACCTGTCGGGCCGCCGCGGCCGCGTCCTGGGGACCGACACCGCCGGCAACGACCGCACCGTGGTCAAAGCCGACGTGCCACAGGTGGAGCTGACGCGCTACGCGGTCGACTTGCGTTCGCTGGCACACGGGGCCGCGTCTTTCACCCGTTCCTTCGCCCGCTATGAACCGATGCCGGAATCCGCCGCCGCCCGCGTGCAGGCCGCCGTCTGAAAGGCGCTGCGGTGCCCACCGTGTCGACGATCAACGGGCTTCCCGCACACATCCTGCTCAACCATTTCGTCGTCGTTCTCGCACCCTTGACGGCGATCTTGGCCGTCCTCTGCGCCCTCTGGCCCGCTGCGCGGCGACGGCTGATCTGGCTGGTTCTGCTGCTGTCCGTGGGCGCCCTCGCGCTGGTCCCGCTGACCACCAGTTCGGGCGGATGGTTAGCGGCCCGAGTCGACACGTCACCCGGGCTGACGAAGCACGAGGATCTCGGCGAGACCCTCATCTACCTGGTGGCAACGCTGGTGACCGCGGTCTTGCTGCTGACTGCAATGCACGTTCGGCAGGCCCGCGGACGCAAGGCGCCCTTCACCCTGCACGCCGTGGTGGGGGTGCTGGTGATCGTCACCGCTGTGGCCACCCTGGTGCAGACCTATCGCATCGGTGAATCGGGGGCGCGTGCCGCGTGGGGAAACATCACGTCCGCTCCCCCGTGACGGTTGCTAGGCCCCGCTGCCGAACCGCTCGGCCACCGCGCGGCGGTCCAGCGAGCCCTTGGCCGTATGCGGCAGCTCGATCGCTAGTTGGAAGCTGGCCGGAATCTCGAAGGGGGCCAATCGGTCTCGGCAGAACTCCGCCAGCGCGGCCGGCGCCGGCGAAGCGGACCCGCGCGGAACGACCACCGCGGCCACGGTCTCGCCGTACAACGTGTCCGGCACGCCGAACACGGCAACCTCCAGGACGTCGGGGTGGCTGGCCAGGATGCCTTCGACGTGCTCAGGGGAGATCTTTTCGCCACCCCGGTTGATGAGTTCCTTGATCCGGCCGCGGATGGTCAGCTCCCCGGTTTCCGACAGCGACCCCAGGTCGCCGGTGCGCAGCCACCCGTCGGTGAAGTTGGCCGCGGTGATCGCCGGGTCGCCGAGGTAGCCCCGCACGACGGTGGGACCGCGCAGCCAGACCTCTCCGACGACTTCGGTGGGCGCGGGCTTGCCGTCGGGCCCGGCGATGCGGATCTGGGGGCCGGTCGAGCGGCCGACGAGACCGGGTGTCGCAGCGGGGTTTTCGCTGTGACCGGCGGGCCCGATCGGCGTCGTGGCCACCTGGTGGGTGGCCTCGGTCATGCCGAAAGCGCACACCACCGGAGCCGAGAACGTGTCCTGCAGCGCCTGCGCCGCTTCCGCCGTGAGCGGGGCGCTGCAGCTGCGGATGAAGCGCAACGCCCGAGCGCCTCCCGGGTGCTCGGTCTTGGCGCGTTCCAACAGGATCTGGTGAATCGTCGGGACCGCGGTGTACCAGGTCGCCCCGACCGCGTCGATGTCTTCCCAGAACGTGTGCGCCGAGAAGCGTCCCCGGGCGGGCAGCAACACCGTGCCGCCGGAAGCCAGGGTGGCCAGCAGCGCGGCGAGCAGCCCGTGACCGTGGTACAGCGGCATCACCGCAACCGTGGCATCGTGCGGGCCGAGGCCGTAGCCGGCGATGACGGCCCGCACCGAGGCGGCGATGTTGGCGCGCGTCCAGGGCACCATCTTCGGCACTCCCGTGGTTCCGCCGGTGAACATGATCATGGCGTCGTCGTCACGCAGGCCCTCGGGCGTCGCGACGTCGTCCTTCGGCGTCGCGGCAGCGTCCGCGTGCACGGCGGGACCCGCCCCGTCGCGGCCGACGGTCACCGCGAGCGGCCACCGGCGCAGAGCCGTTTCCCCTTTGTCGCCGTGCCCGTCGCCGTCGACAAGCACGACGCGTGCGCCCGCCGCCTCGCTTCGCGCGCGCTGTTCACCGACCGGCAGGGCGGGGTCCAGCGGCACGGCGACCAGGTCCGCGCGCGACGCCGCCAGCAGGCCGACGACGAACTCGGTGTTGCTGCCGGCGCGAAGCGCAACCCGGTCGCCCGGCAGCAGGCCGCCCGCCTTCAGCTGCCCGGCCAGGTCATCGACCAGGCCGACCAGCTCGCGGTAGCTGACGGGTGTGCGGTGGGCGGTCACCACGAGCGCCGACCGGTCCGGCGACCGCGTTGCCGCCGCGTCGACAAGGTCGGCGACGCGCGCGCCGGCGAGCTCCCGCGGCGTCCGTGAGGTCGAGTCGGTCTTCATCGCCGCACTCCTTTGCGTCTTGGATGAATCCACCGCTCACCATGCCGAGGCGACGGTCCGTCGGTCCAATACTCATCCGTTCACGAGCTATAACCGCCATCTATTAAACCGGCCGTCGCGGCGCGTACCGCGGTCGATAGGCCGCGTCGATCGCCGCATAGCGTCCTAGTCTTGGACACCGGCGAGGCATCCGGATCACAGTGGTGAGCGAATGGCAGCGCACCGGGCTCCGCCGGCCCCGGGCACGAGCAGACGAGGAGTCACCATCATGACCACCGTTTCGGCATCGGGGAGCCAGGCGCCCCGATCGACCCGGTTGACCGACGGCTTCCACCTCGTCGTGGACGCGCTGAAGGCGAACGACGTCGACACCATCTACGGGGTGGTCGGTATCCCGATCACCGACCTGGCCCGCGTCGCCCAGGCCTCGGGCATCCGCTACATCGGCTTCCGGCAGGAAACCTCGGCCGGCAATGCGGCGGCCGCGGCCGGCTTCCTGACCCGCCGCCCGGGAGTGTGCCTGACCGTGTCGGCGCCCGGGTTTCTCAACGGCCTCGCGGCATTGGCGAACGCCACCACGAACTGCTTCCCGATGATCCAGATCTCGGGGTCCGGAAATCGGGCCATGATCGACCTGCAACGCGGCGACTACGGCGAGCTCGACCAGCTCAACGCCGCCCGGCCGTTCGCGAAGGCGGCCTACCGGATCGGTCGCGTCGAGGACATCGGGCGCGGCGTGGCGCGCGCCGTACGGACCGCGATCTCCGGCCGCCCGGGCGGCGTCTACCTCGACATCCCCGGTGACGTCCTGGGCCAGGCCATGGACGCCGCGGCCGCGGCGGCCTCCGTCTGGCGCGTCGTCGACCCCGCGCCGCGGCAGCTGCCGGCGCGCGAAGCGGTCGACCGCGCACTGGAGGTACTCGCACAAGCCCGGCGACCGTTGGTCGTGCTGGGCAAGGGCGCCGCGTACGCCCAGGCCGACGCCGTGATCCGCGAGTTCGTGGAGGCTACCGGGATTCCCTACCTGCCGACGTCGATGGCCAAAGGGCTGCTGCCGGACTCACACCCGCAATCGGCCGCCGCCGCGCGCTCGTTGGCGATCGCGCGCGCCGACGCCGTGCTGCTGGTCGGGGCCCGGCTGAACTGGCTGCTGGGCCACGGAGATTCGCCGCACTGGGCGGCCGGTGTCAAATTCGTGCAAGTCGACATCGCCGCATCCGAACTCGACAGCAACCAGCCGATCGCCGCGCCGCTGGTCGGCGACATCGGTTCGGTGCTGGAGGCGCTGCGTGCGGCCGCGGAGGCCCGCCCGATCGTGGTGCCCAAGGAGTGGACCGACGAACTGAACGATCGCAAGATCCGCAACGACGCCAAGATGCGGGAGCGGCTGGCCGAAAACCCGCATCCCATGCGCTTTTACAACGCGCTCGGCGCCATCCGCGATGTGCTGCGGGAGAATCCGGACGTCTACCTGGTCAACGAGGGTGCCAATGCCCTCGATCTGGCCCGCAACGTCATCGACATGGAGCTGCCGCGGCACCGGCTGGACACGGGAACCTGGGGCGTGATGGGTATCGGCATGGGCTACGCGATCGCCGCAGCGGTGGAGACGGGCAAGCCGGTGGTTGCGATCGAGGGCGACAGCGCGTTCGGTTTCAGCGGAATGGAAATCGAAACGATCTGCCGCTACCGACTGCCGGTGACCGTGGTGATCCTGAACAACGGGGGTGTCTACCGCGGTGACGAGACCACGGCCGACGGGGCCGCGCGAGGCTCGGATCCGGCGCCCACCGTGTTGAACGCGCAGGCACGCCACGAGATGATCGCGCAGGCGTTCGGGGGCAGGGGATATCACGTCACCACTCCTTCCGAGCTGCGCGCGGCGCTGGCCGAAGCCATCGCCTCGCGCGGGCCGTCGATCATCGACTGCGAGCTCGACCCGGCGGCCGGGGTGGAGAGCGGGCATCTTGCCGGCCTCAACCCCACCAGTTCGGCAGCGCCCCCGCCGGCGTCGGTCAGCGCCGGCGAGTGAGCTTCAGCAGCCGCGAGTCGAAGAACTCGTTGAGCGCCAACCGTTGCGCGGACGCGCTCAGCGCGCGAGCGACCGGTGAACCGGGGCCGGCGGCACCGGTCACAAGGGCGACGTCGGCCCTCAGCGTCGGCTCGACCATCTCGACCGCGCGGATGCCGCCGACTTCTGAGCCAAGCGGCGACGTCCACAGCCAGGTGTGCGGGACGATACACGCCCAGTTGCCGGTGGCGGCCTGAGCGAACAAGGAAGCGACAGAGTCGGTTTCGACCTGCGGGGCGACGGTGATGCCGTGGCCGGCGAAGGCCTTGTCGATGATCTGGCGGTCTCGCATGTCGGCCGTGAGCAGTGCGAGCGGCAATTGTGCGGCCTCGGGCCAGGTCAGCGTGGAAGCGCCGGAGGGCAACATGTCGGCCGGTGACAGCAATACGTAGCGCTCCTGATACAGCGGCACCAGGGTGACGTCGCGCGCGTCGTCGGGGCGGTTGTGCACTATGGCGGCGTCGAGCTCGAATTCCCGCAGCCGCCGGTACAATTCGGTGGCGGCCAGCCGGGAGTGAATCTGCACCTTGACCAGCGGGTGCGCCGAGCAGAACTCCGAGAGCACCAGCGAGGCCGTCGTCGAGGCGGTGGGAACCGTGCCCAGCCGGAGCGTTCCGGTGAGGCCCGACCGCACCGCGTCGACCTCGGCCTTGAACGCGTCGTGCTCGGCGAGAATCCGCTTCGCCCAGACCACCAACCGCTCTCCCTCGGGCGTCAGGCCCTCGAAGCTGTGCCCGCGGTTGATGAGCGTGACGTTGAGCTCCCGTTCCAGCTTGGCGATCGCGGCGGACAGCGCGGGCTGGGAAACGTAGCACTTCTCGGCAGCCCGAGCGAAGTGCCGCTCCTGGGCAACGGCCACGAAGTACTCCAGCTGGCGGAAGAGCACCCGCACCTCCTCGGCCTTCGGGCATCCTTCGGATGCCTTCGCCGCCGAGGCTAACGCGTCGTCGGACCGCCGGCCAGCCCGGTGCGGTCGCGCCGGGCAGCGGGCACCGGGACGGGAACCGGATCGCCGATCCGCACCGTGATCGTGACCGGAGAGCGAACTCGCCATTGTTTGCTGAAACCGGTAATGGGCGAATGCCCCGTAGAATATCGTGTGTGTCGATCGCACCATTTCGAAGGGTAAAGACCATGCGTCGAGCGGTTCGTTATCTGTTCGTCATGGCCGCGATCGCATCGCTGGGCCTATTCGGGGGCGCGCCCAGCGGCCGGGCAGCCGTCCCGGTACCCCAGCCCCTTCCCGTCGTGGCGTCGGTTTTGCCGGCGAACGGGGCGCTGGTGGGTGTGGCGCACCCGGTGGTGGTGACGTTCCGCGCCCCCGTCGGCGATCGCCGCGCCGCCGAGCGGTCGATTCGCGTCACGTCGCCCGGGGCTGCGCCCGGACACTTCGAATGGCTCGAGAACAACGTGGTGCAGTGGGTTCCGGCGCGGTACTGGCCCACCCACTCTCATGTGTCGGTGGGCGTGCAGGAGCTGACCACCGGGTTCGACACCGGTGACGAGTTGCTCGGGGTGGCCAGCATTTCCGGGCACACCTTCACGGTCAGCCGGAACGGCGAGGTGCTTCGCACCATGCCGGCGTCCATGGGCAAGCCAAGCCGCCCAACGCCGATCGGCAACTTCACCGCCCTGCAAAAGGAACGCAGCGTGGTGATGGACTCACGCACCATCGGCATCCCGCTGAGTTCGCCCGAGGGATACAAGATCACCGCCCAGTACGCGGTGCGCGTCACCTGGAGTGGTGTCTATGTGCACTCCGCCCCGTGGTCGGTCGACTCGCAGGGCCACGCCAACGTCAGTCACGGATGCATCAACCTGAGCCCCGACAACGCGGCGTGGTATTTCAACCAGGTCAACGTCGGGGATCCCATCCAGGTCGTGTCCTGACGTCGGATCTCGAAAGCTAGCGCCCCATACCGTTCTTGATCGCCGCGTCCTGCTTGCGTCCGATGTCCGTTGCCACGCCCGCGTCGATGGGATCGTCGGGCGTGCTGTCGAATTCCAGGTTCACCAGGGCCTTGCCCTCGGTGAACAGCAGCACGCTGATCGCCTGCGAATTGTCCCGCGACGTGCCGGAAATCATCGTCCCGTTGGAGCCGACATCCACCGGCTGCCAAGTCCCGCTGACCTTGCTCGCGTAATTGTCTTTGGTGTTGTCCACCCCCGCTGCCGCCGCCGCGGGGTCGGCGACGATCAGGATGGTGTCCCCGATCCGCCGGCTGTTGTCGGAGTTGGCGAACAACTGCGCGACGCCGGCCGCGTTGTTCGGATTGAGCACCGGCGGTTGAGGAGTCGTGAAGTCTCCACCCAACTCGCTTGGCTTGATGAGTAACCCGCTGTAGTCCTTGGGCTGCCCGGCTGACGGACTGGTCACCGTATTCGAGCCGGCCGGCGACGTGGTCCCCGACGAGCTGCCGGATGACGACGGCGCCGAAGCTTGGTTGCCGGAGCAGCCGGCGACACCGGCGGCCACCATGACGGTCGCGACGGCCCAGCCGCCGAGTCGGGCGATTGCCATCGACCTTCCTTCCGCCTCGTGACCAGTGTCGCGGCCTGCCGCCGCCGCGAGGCACTGGTGGGATGCAGCGCCTCTGAAGATACCCGCACGCACCCACCAGTGGGTATCCGTTCGCGGCCTATGCTGGCGTGGGCGGGAGGCAGGGGCAGGAAGGGGTAGCCATGACGGCTGCGAGCGCCCGGGCGGTGCGGTTCGACCGCTACGGAGGCCGGGACGTTTTGTACGTGGCGGACATCGAGATGCCGGCGCCGGACGCCGACGAGGTGGTGGTCGAAGTCCGCGCGGCGGGGATCAACCCCGGCGAGGCCGGCATCCGCGTCGGAGCGATGCACGAGATGTTCCCCGCCACCTTTCCGTCGGGTGAGGGCAGCGACCTGGCCGGTGTCGTGTCTGCGGTGGGTCCGGGAGTCACCGAGTTCGCGGTGGGTGACGAGGTCATGGGGTTCAGCCTGCGCCGGTCCAGCCACGCGACCCATACGGCCGTGCCGGTGGGGCAACTGATCCGCAAGCCCGCCGAATTGAGCTGGGCCGCAGCGGGTTCGCTATATGTGGTCGGGGTGACGGCCTTCGCCGCGGTGCGAGCGGTGGCGCCCCGGCGGAGTGAGACGATCGCCGTCTCGGCGGCGGCGGGCGGGGTGGGCAGCCTGGTGGTGCAACTGCTGGCGCGGCGAGAGGTCGCCGTCCTCGGCATCGCCGGTCCGGGCAATGCCGACTGGCTGCGCGCCCACGGCGCCTTTCCCGTCACCTACGGTGACGGTCTGGTCGAGCGGCTGCGGGAGGCGGCCCCGAACGGCATCGACGCGTTCATCGACTTGTTCGGTCCGGACTACGTCCAGCTCGCCGTCGACCTCGGGGTCGCTCCCGAGCGGATCAACACCATCATCGCGTTCGCGAAGGCCGGCGAAGTCGGCGCCAAGACGGAGGGCAGCATGGAGGCGTCGACACCGGAGGTGCTGGCCGAAATGGCCGACCTCGTCGCCACCGGTGCGCTCGACTTCGACATCGCCGGCACCTTCCCGCTCGACCGGGTCGCGGACGCCTTCGAGGTGCTCGAGGAGCGGCACACCCACGGCAAACTCGTTCTGCTACCGACAGACTCACAATGAGGAGGCCGGCTCCACGACGCCCGCCTCGATGATCCTGACGACGAAGAACACGACGGCCACGATAAGGTAATCACACCGGACGAGCAGCCCGGCGCACCGAGTCGGTGACATGTTCGGGCGAGCGAGGGCCACCAGTTCGGTTGTGCGCCAGGCCATTCGGTCCTGTTTGCGCACCGCCCGGCGCTCGGTGCGCGTCATAGACGGTGCGTCGTCGAGTTCGTCCGACGCCCCCGGGATCCACACCCCCGCCGAGGGCACCCATGATCGCCTCCGCGTCGCGCCGGTCGCTGCGACGCCGAGCCGCGACGATTGCGGTGACGCCCCCGACGCTGCCGACGGCAGTGCCCACCGCCAGCCCCGCCCCGATGGCTGCGGCGGACAATCGGAGGAAGAATGTTGTCGCCGTCAACGCCAGCGACAACAGCACCAATGACCACACGGTGATCCACGCAATGATGTTCTGGCGCAGGGTGTTCACCCACGGGCCCGGTAGCGCCCGGTCGTTGCAGAGCAGAACAAGGAACACGGTTGCCGAGGGCAGCAGAACACCGGCCAGCGCCTGCACGCCCTGGGTCACCCAGGCCGAGAATGTGGTCGGGGCTGAACGCCAACGCCACCGACACCGACAGAAGTAAGGCGTAGCCACCGTAGAACAGGGGGCCTCGCTGAGCTTCCAATGCAGTGAGTGCCGCCTGCCCATCGCGTCACCGATCGCGTAGGTGGTGGCCAGCCCGATCGCGTTGGTGCCGATCGGCGAAGCGAATTTCTCGCTTTCTCAACATGTTCGGGCAACCGACTCGGGACGCATCCGTCACCGGCGTTCCGACGGGTGGCCGCCCAAGGAGGCCGTGACCACCGCTATCGGCATCCGCGAGACGTACAGGTCGGCCCGCTCCTGCGGCGTCAACAAGAGCCGCGAGGACAGCTTGCGCGCCACTCCGCGCACCAGCGCGACACCGCAAAGGCGATGTGAACCAACAACAGCCATGATCTCTCCTGTCACGCAGGGACCGATCGGTTCGCGGCGCTTGCACGCCTGGGGCACTGGCCCGCGGCGCCGCGGCGGGCGGTGGTGCGCCCGATTGGTCAGGCGGCGAGGGGACTGCCGGAACCGGATCGGAACAAGATGGATTTCGGATGAGGACTATCGCTCGGACTAGTCTCGCTCATCTCGCCCTCACCTCCTCACGGCCGGGACACACGCGGGTGCCATCACATTCACCAGAACGGAAGAGGCGCGAAACGCCGGCGGTCAACCGCCGGCCGCACCCCTCTCGTCGGAGCTTCGGCACTGCACGGCGTATCCGGATTTCGTCCGGAAGCCACTTGGGCTCAACCCTTGGGTCCGGGAAGAGCTGTCCTGACCCGGGGCGTCTCTCGACGTTCGGGGTCAGTGGCCTGTATCCGTGCAGACGCCTCACCTACCGAGGTGCTTGCTCGACCATGCTCGCACTGCAACCCGCGGATCGTCAAACGCCGAATCACGACGCCGCCGCGTGGCGTGGGATCGCCCGCCGGTGCCGCCGCGGCCTTCCCATACCCTCGAAAACATGGCCAACACATTGCAGGACCCCAGGATCGCCGCGGTGCTCGACCGCATGTACGGCGAGGCGCAGAACCAGATGCCGTTGCTGCGCGACAAGCGTGGTGATTTCGAACGGCCGATGAACGCACACGAACGCGCCGAGGCGATGGGCGAGTTCTACATACCGGTGACACCGGAAGCCGGCCGGTTGCTCTATGCCCTGGTGCGGGCGACCCGTCCGGCGACGATCGTCGAATTCGGAATGTCGTTCGGCATCTCCGCCATCCACCTGGCAGCCGCGCTGCGCGACAACGGCAGTGGTCGCGTGGTGACCACCGAACTCAACGCCGGGAAGATCGCGGCCGCGAAGAAGACGTTCGTCGAGACCGGCTTGGACGACGTCGTCGCCGTGCTGGAGGGCGATGCGCTCATCACGCTGGCCGACCTCGAGGGACCGGTCGACTTCGTGCTGCTCGACGGCTGGAAGGATCTGTACCTACCGGTGATCGAGCTGCTCGAACCGCACCTGTCTCCGGGCGTCCTCGTCGTCGCGGACAACGCCAACGCGGCCGACACCCAGCCGTATCTCGACCGGGTACGCAACCCCGGCAGCGGCTACGTGAGCTTCAACTTCAACGTCCGCGACAGCGACAGCATGGAAATCAGCTGCCGCACGGGCAATTAGCGCAGGGACTCCTCCAGCCACGGGGTCAGCCACTTCACGCCTTCGGGGGTGAGGTGAACACCGTCGCTGCGAACCTTGATGCCGTCGACCTTGGCCGTGTAAACCCCGTCCGGGCAGAGCTTTTTGTTCAGGTCCAGGATCGCCACGTTCGGGTGATGGCCAACCGCCTTGCGCAGCATGGTGTTCCACATGTTGACCCGGTCGGGCTGGTCCTCCGGGTACAGGCGGCCGTCCGGCTTCTCTCCGCCGCGGCTGTAGGGCACCGTCGCGACCACCACTCGAACCCCGGTGGAACTGACGATGTTCAGCGCACGTTCCAGCTCGCCGTTGAGGTAAGCGTCAAAGGTCGGATCGCCGATGTGGGTCCACTGCCCCTCGTTGACCCGATCGACGGTTTCCCACCGGCCGATGATCAGCAGCGCGACGTCCGGTCGGTCCTGGCCGACCTGCCTCGACCAGCGGATGGGCCAGCCGTCGCATTCGGGACGCTGCTCGAGCGTTTTGCCGATGTAGCGATACGGTGTGCCGCGAACCAGGCTGCAGCCGATGACGGTGTGGTCGAGGAAAGCGAATCCCGGCGTCGGCGGCAGGTAGTGCATCCAAGTCCAGCCGATGGAATCGCCGAACACCGAAACGGTGAACGGACGATTGGGATCCCGGGGGGCGGGCTGGCTCCCGCCGGGCGGAGACGCCGACACCGCGGCGACCGCCGAGACGCCGGGCGGCAGGCCGGGCTCGCGCAGGCCGGGGCCCGTGCCGACCGGGACCACCAGCAGGGTGACGGCGGCGGCGCTGGCCACGGTGGCGGCGGCCAGCGGCAGCAACGGCACCCGCGCCGGCCGCCAGCGCCGGATGGGCTGTTCGATCAGCCACCATGACACCCATGCCACCGCGACTGTGGCGACGCACCGCGCGGCGAACAGCGGCAGTCCGTCCCACCCGGTGCGTTCGCCGTTGAGCGCCAGAAACATCGGCCAGTGCCACAGATAAACGCCGTAGGAGATGGTGCCCAACCACACCAGCGGTCGCCAGGCCAGCAGGCGTGCGACGGCCCCGCGTTGCTCCAATGCGACGGGCGCGACGACGAGGACGGCCGCAATCGCCACTGCGATCAACAGACCGTGGCGGAACTCGCCGGCGCTGCCCGTCGCATAGTGCGTTGCTGCCGCCAGGCCGGCCAGACCGGCCAGCGGCAGGATGCGGGCGACCCGCCGCCCCCACCGGGTTCCGATCAGGCACCAGCCGCGGTTCATCGACGGCCAGTCGCGGACCAGCAGGGCCGCGGCCGCGGACCCGGTCAGCAACGCCTGCGCGCGGGTGTCGGTGCCGAAATAGATTCGGTCGCGGGTGGCGTCGGAGGAAAGCACGATGGCGGCCGCCGCCGAAGCCAGCGCGCCGCAGGAGGCGATCACGAACATCGCGAACCGCACGCCGCCCACCGTCGCCCAGCCGAGGCGGCGCCTGGCCCGCGCGGCCAGCAGCAGGGTCACCCCGATGAGCACCACCGGCCACACGAAGTAGTACTGCTCCTCCACCCCCAGCGACCAGGTGTGCTGGAGCGGCGAGGGCGGGGCGCCCTGGGTGAAGTAGTCGGTCTTCTCGGCGACGAACCGCCAATTGGCCACCCAGAGGAACGCCGCGATGGCGTCGTTGCGCAGACCCGTGAGCGCCTGGTCGGGAAGGAGTCCGCGGGCGGCGGCGACGGTGAGCACCATGAGCATCAGGGCCGGCAGCAGTCGGCGCGCCCGCCGAATCCAGAAGCCGGTCAGGCCGATCCGGCCGGTGCGGCCCAGCTCGTCCAGTAAGAGCGAGGTGATCAGGAAGCCGCTGAGGACGAAGAAGACGTCCACGCCGATGAACCCGCCACCCAGGCCGGCGATGCCGCCGTGGCCGACGAGCACCAATGCGACCGCTATCGCGCGCAGCCCGTCCAGCCCCGGAATGCCGTTGCGCCGTTCGGGCCGATCCCAGATCGCCAGCCGCCCGACGCGGCGCACCGGGGCAATCCAGCGGGGCCGCCGAGCGGAACGAGCCGGTGCGGGATATGTCCCGCCCGGCTCAGCGCTCGCTGTCAGCGCGCCCTGACCACCTTGTCGCCCGGCGCCATTGTTGATGCCGATACGTCGCTGCCCCTCCTCTTGATCGGAGCAAGCCTAATTGCGACGCAGCGGGATTCGACCGACGACACGCGAGGGCGTCGCGCGCTTTCTCGGTCCCGGTCCGGGGCTAAGCCGGCTCGGCCGGGGACTCGAAGTGCCGCCGGATGCCGGCCAGCATCTCGAGGTGCGCCTTGACGGCTTCGCGCGTCGTCAAAGCGGCCAAGGGCCGAGGTGCTGAGATCCGGATTCGCTCGGTGACGCGGGTGCCGCCGGGGATCGACTCGAAACTGACCGTGCCCCGCAGGCGAACCCCGGGTGCCTGGTCGGCCTCCGTCAGCACGTCGCCCTGGGCGGGCACCCGCAGCCGCGCCTGGTAGGCGGTCTTCACGGTGAACGGGCCCAAGGGGATTCGGTCGACCACGCGGTAGGCCTGCTGGTATCCCTCCGCGGTTTGGCTGCGGGACACCTCCTGCACCGACACGATCAACGGGTGGACCAGCTTGATGTTGTGCAGATCCACGTAGAAGTCGCGGACCCGGTCCGCCGGGGCGGGCACTTCCTCGGTGAGCGTCCGCTCGGCGTGTGCGTACCACCAGCTCATTGGGAGAGCTCCGCGAGGAGGGCGGCCGTGCGCCACCAGACCAGGGCCGCGAACACGGCGAAAGCGGCGAGCGTGACCGCGGCCTGAACCATGTTGCGACGCTCCTTTGGCGCGTAGACGTAGGCCGCGGCGACCACAGCGCCCGTCGCCAGCCCGCCCAGGTGCCCCTGCCAGCTGATCCGCTGCGCGCTGACCGCCGGGACGACGAAGGTGAAGACCAGGTTGAGGGCGATGATCGCGACAACCCATCGGACGTCGAGCGCCAAACGCTTGCCCACCACGAACGTGGCGCCGAACAGCCCGAAGATGGCGCCGGAGGCGCCCGCGGTGGCCGTGTTGAGTGGCGACAGCAGATACACCAGGACCGAGCCGCCGAGCCCGCTCAGCGCGTACAGGGCGCCGAACCGCATTCTCCCCAGACACATTTCGAGCGGCGGCCCGACAATGTATAGCGCCCACATGTTGAACAGCAGGTGCGTCGCGCCGTAGTGCAGGAACGCCGAGGTCACCAGGCGGTAGAACTGGCCGTCCGCGACGGCCAGGGGCCACAGGGTGAGCCGCGTCTCCAGGTCGCGGGAGGCCATCTCGACCACGAACGCTGCGACGTTGATCGCGATCAGCGCGTAGGTGATCACCGGCGTGGCGGATCGTTGCTGTCCCCCGAATCGGGTGCGCGGCGCGCGAACGGTCCGAGCCCCCGCGTGGACGCAGTCGACACACTGGTGCCCCACGGCGGCGTCCTGCATGCAGTCGGTGCAGATATAGCGGTCGCACCGGTTGCAGCGAACGTACGTCGGGCGGTCCGGATGCCGATAGCAGGTCGGCGCCGCGGCCGGGGACTGCGGCGGGTTGGCTTGCGTCACCGGATCATTGTTGCGCGTCGCTCGACCTACTGATCCCGTTTCCCGCTCGGCGGCGGTGCCCTACGGTGTTTGACGTGACCGGCGTTGACTCCGGCGTGGTCGAGCGCTATCTGGAATGCCTGGCCGCCCATGACTGGGACGGCCTCGCCGCGACGATCGTCGACGAAGGCCTGGTTCGGGAAGGCCCGTTCTGCGAGGTCGTCGAGGGCAAGGCGCCTTACGTCGCCTACCTGCGCAAGATTCTCACCTCTATGCACGGCCATCGGCTGGAGGTGCAGCGTGTCTCGCACGTGAACGCCCGGCTGTCCTTCGTCGAGTTGACCGAGTCATTCGTGCTCGGCGGGGCGTCCGAGCAGTGGCCCGAATGCATCGTCTTCGAGCGGGGTGACGACGGGCTGATCTCTCGCGTCAGCGTGTTCTTCAAGCAGCATGGGCCGGACACGGGCTGACGACCGGCCGGAGCGCTATTCCGTGATCAGGGGAATTGACCTAACGTGTCATGGGTGGAGGTCAATGAAGCCCCGGAGTCAGTGCCCGTCGAAAGATTGCACCCTGGCGACCCGATCACCGATTGTGGTCAGCGCTACATCGTTCTCGAGTCCAAAGCCCTCAGTGACAGTTGCGTAGTTCTCGAGCTCGAGTCACGGGTGAACCACCAATTGCAGGTCATCGAGAAGTCGTTCCCGGCCGGTTATCACGTCGACCGGGCGAACCACCGAATTCTGTAGACGCATATTCCGCAGGCTCGATAGCGCGCGAGTAGCCGTTCGACGGCTACCGCGCGTTCGTGATTCGGCATGAGGCATTTCCGGATACGCCCGCGGCCTCAGCCGGTGCGGGGCGGCCGTATGTCGTCGGGGTCGTCGGGGTCCGGCTCGCCGAACCATCGCGACGGCTGCCGCCGGCCGTAAGCGTCGTGCCAATCCCACCACTCGTACGGCGCGGTCTGCGGATAGCCCTCAGGCGAATCCTCCCACGTCTCCTGGCGCCCGAGCGCGGTCATGTCGAGGAAGCTCCAGGTGGTCCCCAGCGCCTCGTCCCCGCGGTTGTTGACGAAGTAGGTGCGAAATATCCGTTCACCGTCGTGGATGAACGCGTTGGTGCCGTGCCATTCGGCGACGCCGAAGTCGGTGTCGAAGCCGTCGATGATGCTGTACCAAGGCATCTTCCAGTCCATCCGCGCCTTCAGCCGCTCGATGTCGCGCTGCGGCGCACGGGAGGCGAACACCAGTGTGGTGTCGCGGGCGTTGAGATGGGCCAGGTTGCCGACGTGGTCGGCCATCATCGAGCAGCCCCGACAGCCGTGATCTGGCCAGCCGTCGATGTCGGGCCCGTAGAAGGCCCGGTAGACGATCAGTTGGCGCCTTCCCCGGAAAAGGCCCATCAGGCTCACCCTGCCCTCGGGTCCGTCGAATCCGTACTCGGAGTCCACGGCCATCCACGGCATCCGCCGGCGCCGCGCAGCGAGTGCGTCGCGGGCCAGGGTCAGCTCCTTCTCCTGCGCCAGCAGTCGTTCGCGTGCCGCGTCCCACTCCTGGGCCGACACGATCGGGGGAGTGTTCATTGGGCTCTCAACCTTTCAGGCGAGCGGGGACAGGCCCGACGACGTAAGCAGGTAGGCGCCGTCGGCGCCGACCTGACCGCGGGCGATGTCGAGGACGGCCTTGGCGGCCTGCTCGGGGCTGAGCGCAGGCCCCGAGGACCGCATGAACGTGTCGACATCGACACCTTGTCGCTCGGCGTAGGCGGCGACGGCCCTGGCTCCCATATCGGTCGCCGGCGTCAGGCGGGGCAGCACGGACGCGAACCGAACGCCAAGCCCGGCCCGTTGCGATTCGATGGCGGCATAGCCGGTGAGGAACCTGACGGCCGCCTTCGCGCCCGCGTAGCCGCCGCTGAGGGGCGACCCGTTGACGGCGGCGCCGCTGGACATCACGACGACCGAACTGCCCGGCGCCAGTGGTCGCCGCAGCGCGCAACGGATCCAGTGAAACGCCTGGGCCACATCCACATTCCAGTTTTCGCTGAAGCTCTCCCAGGTCTGGTCCCCAATGGGTGCCATCCGGGGGGCGGCCCCGGCGCCGAGCACCAGGGTGCGCGGCGAGTACTCGTCGATGAGGCGGTCGGCCGTCGCCGGGTCGGCGGCATCGCCGACGACGGGGACGAAGCTTCTGCCGAGCTCGTCCCGCACCCGGTCCAGATCGGAGCGGGTGCGCGCAACGCCGACGACCCGGGTCCCGGCGGCCGACAACGCGGCCGCGATGGCGCGGCCGAAACCGCGGCTCGCCCCGGTCACGACAGCGGTGGTGCCCGCCAGGTCGTCGGCGCGGGTTGGTGGCTGGTTCATTTCTCCTCGTCTCCTCGCATTCTGACGGAATTGGGTTTCTGGCGAACTGAGCGGCCACGCGGAATGGCCGTCGTCAATTCAGATACGCCGCGGCGGCCGAACTCATCGCCCCCGAGCGATGAATTCCGTCGGCCGCGCGTATCTGTAATAGAGAGCGCCGAAGATTGGGAGAGGACAGTGCCGGCTCAGGAGGAGTTCATCGAACGGGCAGCGCCGTTCCGTGCCGAGTTGATCGCGCACTGCTACCGCATGCTCGGTTCGGTGCACGACGCCGAGGATCTGGTCCAGGAAACCTATCTCCGGGGCTGGCGCGGCTTCGACGCGTTCGAGGAACGCGCGCAGTTGCGCACCTGGCTGTATCGCATCGCGACGACCGCGTGCCTGCGCGCGCTGGAAAATCGCGCCCGACGCGCGCTCCCGGCGCGGCTGGGTCCCGGTTCGACGGACCCCGACACCAGTCTCGAGGCGCTCGGCGCCGACGAGTGGCTTGAGCCGATCCCCGATGCGCTGATGTTCAGGACCCCGGAAGACGCCGTCACGGCACGGCACAGCGTGCGGTTGGCCGTGATGACGGCCCTGCAGGAACTTTCCGCGCGGCAGCGCGCCGTACTGATCCTGCGCGACGTCGTTCAGTTCAGCGCAGTTGAGGTTGCCGAGCTGCTGGGGACCACTCCGGCTGCGGTCAACAGCTCCTTGCAGCGGGCCCGCGCCCGTCTCGACGAGATCTCTCCCGTGGAAGAGAGCCTCGCCGAGCCCGGCGACGCCGAGCGGCGTGCGTTGCTCGACCGCTATTGCGCGGCATTCGAGCACGCGGACATGGCCGCGCTGACGCGGCTCCTACAGGAAGACGTCAAACTCGAGATGCCTCCCTTCGCGGAGTGGTTCACCGGCCGCGAGGCGGTGCTGCGGTTCCTCGCCGGACGGGCCTTGGCGAAAGCCGGCGACATCGAGATGGTGCCGACGGCGGCCAACGCGCAGCCAGCCGTCGCCGAGTACCGCCGGGGCGACGAAGGCGTGCTGGAGGCCCATTCGATCCACGTCCTCACCATCGGCGCGACCGGAATCGCCAGCGTCACCGTCTTCCTGGACCCGCTCCTGTTCAGCAGGTTTGGCTTGCCCCCGAGCAGGTAATCTGACGGGCAGGGAAGCGTTTCAGTCAACGAGTGTCATCGCACGGCCTACCCGGCGGGCCTTCATGTGGACAGGTCCCTGACACGCCAGGATCATTAGGCGCGTGGGCCGTAATCGAAGGGTGACATCGAAGGGTGACTGAGTGAAGATTCCGGGCGTGACCAGCGTCGTTGCTGGTGTGGCCGGCGGCGCGGCACAGCTGGTGCGAGCCGGTGTGTCCACCGCGGCGGGGGCCGCGAGCGCCGTGCAGACGTTGACCGGCCCGGTGACGGATTTGGCCGGCCCGGTGGTGCAGTCCGTGGCCCAGACGACGGGCCGGGCAATCGGGGTGAGCGGCGTTTCGCCCGCCGGCATCACGCCGCCGGTTCGTTGGCAGAGCGGCCGGCGAGTGCATCTGGACCTGGATCCCCTGCTGTCGTTCCCCGCCTGGCACGAGCACGCGCCCGCGGTGGAGGAACCCGTGCGCAGGATCGCGGGCGTCGCCGCCGCCCATGTCGAGGGCGCGCTGGGCCGCCTGGTGATCGAACTCGACAGCGACGCCGACCCCGACGCCGTCCTGGACGAGATCAAGGAAACGGTCTGCCAGGTCGCGGCCGACCTGACGCTGGTGGCTCCCAAGTCGCCGACCCGGACCGCGCCGTTCGCGGACCCCGGCAACCCCCTGGCGATTCTGGTCCCCTTCTCCGCGGCGGCCATGGACGTGGCGGCGATCGGCATCGCCGTGACCGGCTGGCTGGGCCGACTGCCCGTCGCGCCCCGAAGCGCCCGCGCCGCTGCCGCGCTGCTGAACCATCAACCCCGGATCGTGGGCGTGCTGGAGGCGCGGCTGGGCCGGGTCGGCACCGACGTCGCGCTCAGCGCGTCCACCGCCCTGGCCAACGGGCTGACCCAGGCGGTCGGCACCCCGATGCTGGATCTCGCGCAACGCAGCCTCCAGGTCTCCGAAGCCGTGGCGCACCGCCAGCGCTGGCGGGAGCGCGAGCCCGAACTGGCCTCACCCAAGCGGCCGCAGGCCCCGGTGGTGCCCGTCATCTCGTCGGCCGGGCCCAGAAACCAAGCGCCACGGCACAACTCGGCCGCCGCGTCCGCCGGAGAGGTCTCGCACGTGGTGGTCGGCGGGGCCATCGACGCCGCCATCGACACCGCGAAGGGCTCGATGGCCGGGCCCGTGGAGGAGTACGCCGACCAGGCCGCGAACGCGTCGCTGGTCGCCGCGGCGGGCGCGCTGCTGGCCGGGGGCGGGACCGAAGACGCCGCCGGCGCGCTGCTGGCCGGCGTGCCCCGGGCCGCACACGTCGGCCGGCAGACCTTCGCCGCCGTCCTGGGCCGCGGGCTCGCCAACGCCGGGGAGATGATCCTCGACCCCGGAGCCCTGAGGCGTTTGGATCGGGTGAAGGTGATCGTCGTCGATGGGGCTGCGCTGCGCGGGGACCACCGCGCGGTGTTGCACGCGCGGGGAGACGTCGCGGGCTGGGACGAGGACCGGGTCTACGAGGTCGCCGACGCGTTGCTGCACGGCGAGGAGGCACCCGAGCCGGACCCCGACGAGCTGCCCGCCACCGGGGCCCGCCTGCGCTGGATTCGCGCGCAGGAACCGTCGGCCGCGCCCGCCCAGGGTCTCGAGCACGCCGACCTGGTCGTCGACGGTGAACGCGTCGGCGGCGTCGACGTGGGCTGGGAGGTCGACCCGTTCGCCATCCCGCTGCTGCAGACCGCGCACCGCACCGGGGCCCGGGTGGTGCTGCGTCACGTCGCCGGCACCGAGGACCTGACCGCCAGCGTCGCGGTGACCCATCCGCCGGGCACGCCGCTGCTGTCGCTGGTGCGCGACCTGCGGACCGATCGCGGGCCCGTGTTGCTGATCACCGCGCTGCACCGGGACTTCGCGTCGACTGACACGTTGGCGGCGCTGGCCATCGCGGACGTCGGCGTGGCGCTCGACGACCCGCAGGCCGCGACGCCGTGGACCGCCGACATCATCACCGGCACCGACCTGGCCGATGCGGTGCGGATCCTGTCGGCGCTGCCGGTCGCCCGCGAGGCGACGGAATCGTCGGTGCGGCTCGCCAAGGGCGGCAGCACCCTGGCCGGCCTGTTGCTGGTCACCGGCGACCCCCGCACGCTGAGTCCGTTCGCCATCCAGCGCTGGCTGAACCCCGTCAACGCGGCCGCCGCGGCCGCGTTGATGCAGGGCAGCTTCGCGGCCACCAGGGTGCTGCGGCTACCGGTCCCCACGCCGCAGCCGCTGACAGCCTGGCATGCCCTGGATCCGGAGATCGTCTACTCCCGGTTGGCCGGCCGCACCCGGCCGCTGGCGGTCGAGCCCGGCACCGCGCCGTGGCGACAGCTTGTCGACGACCTGTCCTACAACCCGGCCATCGCGCCGCTGCGGGGCCCGGCGGCCCGGGTGGGCCGCCTGCTTTCCGCGACGCGCGCCGAGCTGGCCGACCCGCTCACCCCGATCCTCGCCGTGGGTGCGGCGGCCTCGGCGATCATGGGCAGCAACATCGACGCGCTGCTGGTCGCCGGCGTCATGACCGCCAACGCGCTGGCCGGCGGGGTGCAGCGGCTGCGGGCCGAGGCGGCGGTCGCCGAACTGTTCGCCGAGCAGGACCAGCACGCGCGCCGCGTCGTCATCCCGGCGGTCGCGACCGCGCGCCGGCGCTTGGAGGCCGCTCGCACCACGGAACGAACGGTCACGGTCAACGCGAAATCGCTGCGGCCCGGCGACATCATCGACGTGGCCGCCCCGGAGGTGGTCCCGGCGGACGCCCGCCTCCTGGTCGCCGAGGACCTGGAAGTCGACGAATCCTTCCTGACCGGCGAGTCGTTGCCGGTGGACAAGCAGGTCGATCCCGTCGCCGTCGCCGACTCCGACCGGGCCAGCATGCTTTTCGAGGGCAGCACGATCGTCGCCGGGCGCGCCCGGGCGATCGTCGTGGCGACCGGCGCCGGGACGGCCGCGCAACGGGCGATCTCGGCGATCGCCGACGTCGAGTCCGCGGCCGGAGTACAGGCCCGGTTGCGGGAACTGACCAGCAAGGTGCTTCCGCTGACGCTGGCGGGCGGCGCCACCGTCGCCGGTCTGGCCCTGGCGCACCAGGCGTCGCTGCGGCAAGCGGTGGCCGACGGGGTGGCGATCGCCGTGGCCGCGGTGCCTGAGGGCCTGCCGCTGGTGGCCACCCTGGCCCAGCTGGCGGCGGCGCAGCGCTTGTCGCGCCGCGGGGCGCTGGTCCGCACCCCACGTGCGGTCGAAGCCCTCGGCCGGGTCGAGACGGTGTGTTTCGACAAGACCGGCACGCTGACCGAAAACCATCTGCGCGTCGTGTGCAGCGTGCCGCAGTCCACCGGCCTGGAGGATCCCCTCCCCAAGCGGAGCGACCCGCGGGCGGCCGAGGTGCTGCGCGCCGCCGCCCGCAGCTGCACGCAGCCGCAGAACGGCCAGGGACACGCGCACGCCACCGACGAGGCGATCCTCACTGCAGCGAAAGCTCTTGACCGCCAAGGCGCTTCGGAGTGGACCGTGCTCGCGGACGTGCCATTCGAATCCAGTCGGGGTTACTCCGCGGCAATCGGGCTGGGGGACGGCGACCCTGGGCCGATGCTCGTCGTGAAGGGTGCGCCCGAGGAGATCCTGCCGAGGTGCCGGTTCGCCGGCGCGAACGGCGACCGGGCTCCTCAGGACCATGCGGAGGCGTTGGTGGTGCGCCTCGCCGAGCAAGGTCTGCGCGTGTTGGCGGTGGCGCGGCGCCGCTGGGAGCAGGCGACCGGCGAGGACGAGACCGACGCCGACGCCGTGGATGCCGCCGCGCACGACCTCGAGCTGATCGGCTACGTCGGTTTGGCTGACACCGCGCGGGCGTCGGCGCGGCCGCTGATCGAGACGCTGGTCGAGTCGGGTCGCAGGGTGGTGCTGATCACCGGCGACCACCCGGTGACCGCGCGCGCGATCGCGCGCCAGCTGGGGCTGCCGCCCGGGGCGCGGGAGATGACCGGCGCGGAGCTGGCCGCCCTCGACGAGGACGCCCGCGCCAAAGTCGCCGCCGACATCCAGGTCTTCGCCCGCGTCAGCCCGGAGCAGAAGGTGCAGATCGTCTCGGCGCTGCAGTCCTGCGGGCAGGTGACCGCGATGGTCGGGGACGGGGCCAACGATGCCGCCGCGATCCGGATGGCCGACGTGGGGATCGGGGTCAGCGGCCGGGGTTCGTCGGCCGCGCGGAGCGCCGCGGACATCGTGTTGACCGAAAACGACCTGGGCGTGCTGCTCGACGCGTTGGTCGAGGGCCGCGGCATGTGGGGCGGGGTCCGGGACGCGGTGGGCATCCTGGTCGGCGGCAACGTCGGTGAAGTGCTCTTCACCATCATCGGGACGGCGTTGGGCACCGGCCGGGCGCCGGTGGGAACCCGCCAGCTGCTGCTGGTGAACCTGCTCACGGACATGTTCCCCGCGCTCGCGGTCGCTGTCACCCCGCAATACCCCCCGCCGGACGAGGCGGGGGCGGAGAGTGACCGCGACGCCGAAGAACTGCACCGCGCGTTCCAGCTCGCGACCCTGTCCGGGCCGGCGCCCTCGCTCGACGCGCCGCTCATGCGCCAGATCGTCACCCGCGGCGCCGTCACCGCCGCCGGGGCGACGGCGGCCTGGGGCATCGGACGCTACACATTCGGCACCGAACGCCGCACGGCGACAATGGGACTGACCGCGCTGGTGACCACCCAGCTGGCGCAGACGTTGCTCACGCGCCGGCACAGCCCGCTGGTGCTGGGGACGGCGCTGGGCAGCGCCGGCGTCCTGGTCGCCATCGTCCAGACCCCCGGCGTCAGCCACTTCTTCGGCTGCACCCCGCTCGGACCGGTCGCCTGGACCGGAGTCATCGGCGCGACCGCCGGCGCCACCGCGGTCTCGGCGCTGGCGCCCAACTGGCTGGCCAAGCGGGTGGCCGCGCTGGAACCCAAAGCCACCTGAGCCGCCAGCACAGACCGGCGGTTTAGTCGGTGCACGCCTGCCTGGCCTCGTCGAGAAAGTCCAGCGTCGCCTTCGCGTCGGCCTCGTCGATCTTGGACATCGCGAATCCGAGGTGGATCAGCACCCAGTCCCCCAGCAACAGCGTTCCGGGTTCCAGCAAGCCGGTGTTGATGGCGCATCGGATGCCCCTCACCTCGGCCATGGCCAGCTCGGGGAGCTCTGCGTCCACCTCGACGATCTGACCCGGCACCCCAAGGCACATGCGCACCCCCTCACCGGAACGAACCTCGATGGTATGAACGCACCGCGCGCGACCAACTAGGGCCAAAAGTCCCATGGTCCGGGGCAATGTGACCCAGGACACCGCAATTCGCCGCGTGCGACCATGTCAACCGACTCGTCTCGAGGTCCGGCGCACATCCCCGAAGGAGCTCACCGTGTGGGCAGCGACAGCTCGGAATCGGCGCCGCGACGAATCGAGCTTCCGCATCTCGCCGTGAACCGCTTGATTTAGAGGTGTGACATGTCAACAGATCGGCGCAGATTGTTCGCTTCGCTGCTCAGCCCGGCGCCATCTAATTCCGACACCGTCGATGTGGCGATGCTGCGCAAGTGTGAGCGACGCCTCGACGAACTGGAGAGCATGCCGCCGCTGGGCGGCCTGGATCTGAAGAATCTGCTCGCCGCGAACGGGGTCAGCCGCCGGTCGTTCCTCGGCTGGACGTCGGCGACGACGGCGTTGCTGATGCTGCACCCGTGGTTCGAACCGCTGGTCGCGAGGGCTGCCGAGGTGATGAACCGGGTCCCGGTGATCTGGCTCGAGGGACAGGACTGCGCCGGCAACTCCGAAGCGTTCCTGCACGCCAGCGGCCCCAGCATCGACGAGCTGTTGTTCAACGTGATCTCACTGGAGTACCACGAGACGCTGATGGCGGCCGCGGGGTTCCAGGCCGAGGAGCGCCTGCACCAAGCCGCTCAGGACAACCAGGGCAAATACCTGCTGGTCATCGAGGGCTCCATCCCGCGCGGGCTGGACGGTGCCTACGCGACGATCGGTCCGAACGCCACCCCGTTCATCGACATGGTCACCGCGCTCGCCCCGGGCGCGGCGGCAGTGATCGCGGTGGGTAACTGCGCCAACTACGGCGGGTTGCCGGCGGCCCGTCCGAACCCCACCCAGGCCGTCGGCGTCACCGACGTCGTCAAGGGCAAGCCTGTGGTCAACATCGGGGCGTGCCCCATCAACCCGGTGAATTTCAACGGAACGCTGCTGCACTACACCCTCACCGGCCAGCTTCCCGCGCTCGACTCGCAGCTGCGGCCGAAGTTCGCGTTCGGATACCGGATCCACGACAACTGCGAGCGGCGCGCCCATTTCGACGCCGGCGAATACGTGCAGCATTGGGGCGACGAGGGAGCGCGCAACAACTTCTGCCTGTACAAGATGGGCTGCAAGGGGCCGATGGCTTTCAACAATTGCTCCATCGTCCGCTACAACGAGGGCACCAACTGGCCGGTCGGCGCCGGGCACGGCTGCATCGCCTGCGCCGCACCGGGCTTCTGGGACCAGTACGCAACCGAACGCCCGATCGCCCAGGCCAACATCCGGGCGCCCGGGCTGTTCGGCGGCGGCGTCGAGAGCGGCATCGACAAATTCGGTGTCGGATTGCTCGCGGCGGCCGGGGCGGGCATCGCCGTCCACGCGGCGCTTACTGCGACGGCGCGACGCCGCGACCGGCACGGCAAGACGCCAGAGCCCGAACCCGCCGCGGCGGCTGCCCCCGAACCTCCCTCTGAACACGCTGAGGAGAGCTGACGTCATGGCACAGCACATTGTCGTCGACCCCGTCACCCGCATCGAGGGTCACCTGCGGATCGAGGCCGTCCTCGACGACAACAACGTCATCACGGATGCCTACTCCGCCGGGACGATGTTCCGTGGCGTCGAGATGATCCTCAATGGACGAGACCCGCGCGACGCCGGTCTGCTCACTCAGCGGATCTGTGGCGTGTGCACCGGGGTGCACTACCAGGCCAGCATCCGCGCGGTGGAGAACGCGTTCGGCGTGACCGTACCCAAGAACGCGCGCCTGGTGCGAAACCTGCTGCAGGGCAGCATACTTCTGCGCGACCACGTGGTGCACTTCTATCAGCTGCACGCCCTAGACTGGGTCGACCTGCTGTCCGCACTCAAGGCGGACCCGAAGAAGGCGGCAGCGGTGGCCAAGGAGTACACCGCCGACCCGTGGAACTCCGGCGAGGCGCAGTACCGGGCGGTCCAGGCCAAGCTCAACAAATTCGCCACGCAGGGCAGCCTGGGGATCTTCGGCAATGCGTACTGGGGCCACCCGGCGTACCGGTTGTCGCCAGAGGAGAACCTGGTGGCGGTCTCCCATTACCTGGACGCGCTCACCGTGCAGCGCAACACGGGGAAGATGGCGGCGATCTTCGGCGCGAAGGACCCGCACTCGCAATCGACCGTGGTCGGCGGGGTCACCTGCGTGCAGGACATCGAGAACCCGGAGCGCCTCGGGCTGTTCGGTTCGCTGCTGAACGAGACGTCCCGGTTCGTCGAGACGGCCTACCTGCCGGACGTGTTGATGGCGGGGAAGGCGTACGCGCAGGATGCGGCCGCGGGGGTCGGCGCCGGGCTGCGCTCCTACCTCTGCTACGGCGGCTACGAACAGGACGACACACCGCTGTACGGGGCGAAGACGTTGTTCCCGAGGGGAATCGTGCTCGGCGGCGACCTGTCCACGGTGCATCCGTTCGATCAGCAAAAGGTCGCCGAAGACGTGACGCACTCCTGGTATCAGGGCAACGCGACGTTGCATCCTTACCAGGGCGTCACCGAGCCGCACTACACCGGCCTGAACCGAAACAACGGCGTCGCCTACCTGAAAACGGATGAGAAGTACAGCTGGCTGAAGTCTCCGGTCTACGACGACAACCGGGTCGAGGTCGGGCCACTGGCCCGGATGATCGTCGGCTACGCGTCCGGTGACACCAACATCCGCAGCCATGTGGACGCAGTGCTGGCGGCGGCCGGCTTGCCGATCAGCGTGCTGTTCTCCACGGTGGGCAGGACCGCGGCCCGGATGATCGAGACCCGGATCGTCGCCGAGGCGATGAAGGGCTGGCTCACCGAACTGCAGCAGAACGTCGCGGGCGGCGACGTGCAGACGTGGACACCGTTCGACTTCCGGCAGGTGTCGGCGGACGCGCAGGGCCACGGCCTGTGGGAGGCGAACCGCGGGTCGCTCGGCCACTGGGTCCGGATCAAGGACGGCAAGATCGTCAATTACCAGGCCGTGGTCCCCACGACCTGGAACGCCTCGCCGCGCGACGGCAAGGGCCGCGTGGGTGCCTACGAGTCGGCGCTGAAGGGGGTCCGACTCGACAAGCCGGACCAGCCGCTGGAGATCCTGCGGACCGTGCACAGCTTCGATCCGTGCCTGGCTTGCGCCGTGCACGTGGTCGACGCACGCGGGCGGGAGATCGGCACATACCGGCTGCAGCCGTCGGGCGGGGGTTGGTGATGAGCGCGACGTCCCTGGTGTCCAATACCCGCCTGTCCCCGCCACCCCGCGTCTATCGGATGGGCATCTGGCGGCGGACCATCCATTTCGCCAACGCGATATCCATCGCGGCGGCCGCGGTGACGGGGCTCTACATCGCGAACCCCTTCTACGCCGCGGGCTTCCCCTACGTCATGGCGTGGAACCGCACCATCCACCTGACGGCCGCGATAGTGCTGGACGTGAGCGTCATCGTCATCGCGTACCTGTACTTCTTCAGTCGCGAAGATCCCACGGCGCTAAGGGAATTGCGCCCGACGCGGTCGAACCTGGTGCGGCTCCAGGAGGCGTTCCTCAACGTCGTCATGCTGAACCGGCGCAAGCGATTCGACTCCAGCCAACCCGACCCGTTCAACGCGCTACTCTTCACGCTGTTGCATGTGATGGTCGTCTTCCAGCTGGTGACCGGCCTGCAACTCTACGTCGTCGGCCTGGAGAGCGGCATCAGCTCGGTCGGAGCCTGGTGGCCGTGGCTCATGCACGTCTCCACCGACTGGACCGTGGGCGTATTCGGCGGTCTCGGCGGCGTCCGGGTGGCCCACCACGTCATGATGTACCCGATCCTCGCCTGGGCGATATTGCACATCTACTACGAGGTGTGGCGAACCGTGGTGTGGAAGGAAGGCGACATCGCCATCTGTTTCGGCGGGTACAAGGACGCCGACGTCACCTATGCCGAAGCCCATGCCGAACCGCAGTGACGTCGTTGTCCTGGGAATGGGCAACATCCTCTACCGCGACGAGGGTATCGGCGTCTACGCCGTCCATCATCTGCGGGCGGCTTACCGGTTCCGCCCGGCGATCGAGTTGGTGGACGGTGCGATGCTGGGTTTCGCGCTGACGGACTACTTCCGCGCCGGCGCCCGGCTGTTGGTATTGGACGCCCTGCTCGCCGACGATCAGCCCGGCACCGTCTACCGGCTACCGGCCGCCGAACTGCTGCGGCTCGGGCCGGGCACCCAGCCCATGGCCCACGAAGTGGATCCGGTTCAGCAGCTCAAGCTCGCGACGGCGCTCGGCGACCCGCTCGAACTTGCGCTCATCGGCATTGTCCCCGCCGACACCAGCGGATTCGAGGTGGGGCTCACCCCGCAGCTGCGCGCGGCGTTTCCCGCATTCATCGAGGCCGTGCTCGCCGAACTGCGTCAGCGGGGCATCCACGCCGAACCCGTCCGATCGGTCTCGCTGGACGAGGTCGTCGGAGGGCTGGTCGAGGGCGCGCGATGACCACGCCGACGACCGCGCCCGACCGGGATCGCGAGATAACCGAAGTCCTTCAGCACCATGGCAGAGCCGGCGCCGGCGCCGCGGTGGCTCACGTGTCGGTAATGGGCACCGACAGCGTCATCGGACTGCGCGACCGGGTCGGCCATCTCACCCCCGCCGTCGAATTCCTCCACCTGCCGATGCGCGGCGCCGACCTGCTCGACGAGATCGGGCGCATCGACGAGAACGCACCCCGCCTGGTGGCGAACTACCGGAAGGCATTTCCCGATGCGACCGAGCGGCTGATCGCGTTCGGCGCCGACCTGGACGACTTTGAGACGCCCGCGCTCGGCTGGCTGCTCCTCGCCAGTGGCCTCGTCCTCTCCCTCGACGACGGCGACCTCGCCGCCGCCCGGCAGGCCGGAGGCGGGCTCAAGGTGGACACCATCGTCGTAGACCAGGGCGGGCGCTACCTGTTCGATGGGCGGCGCCTGTTGCGCAGCCTGATGAGCTACCGGATCGCCGACGCGCCCGCGGCCCTGCTGGCCAACTCGGTCTTCGAGTCACTCGGCGACTTCATCGCCGACACGATCGGGCGGATGCTCCGCGACCAGCCGGCCGAGGTCGCCGAGGCGATCGTCTGCGCCGGAGACCTGTTGGCCGGAAACCACACCCTGCGCAGCCGGGTTCGCAGCGGCCTGGCCCGGTCGCGGCTACCCGTGCTGTTTCCGGCATCCCCGGCGCCCACTTGAAGGCACGCGAAGGTTACGTGAAGACGATCTGACCGCCCGCGGCCAACTGGTAGAAGTCGCCGACAGTGATGATCTTGTCCTGCACCGGGTCGATGAAATCCTCCGGACCGAGACCGAAGAGGTCCACCGACGCCTTGCAGGCGTACAGGCCGGCTCCCGTATCACCGATCATTTCGACGAATTCGGGCACCGACGGGATGTCGAGCTTGGCCATCCGGTCCTCCAGGTGGCGCGTCATCAATCCGGACATCCCGGGCAGGCCACCGATCCAGGTGGGGACGTGCAGGCCCGGGTTGCCGACGGAGGCGAGCTTGATGTGCTTCTGCCGGTTCTTGTGGATGGCATCCAGGCCGAAGAACGTGAAGAACAGATTCGCCTCCATGCCCTCGGCGCGGGCACCGTTCGCCATGATCAGACCCGGGTAGATGCCCTCCAGCGAACCCTGGGAAATGATGATCGAGACCTTTTCGATCGGATCGTCCATGTGATGCACCGTCCTCGTTAAATACAGCCGATGGGCTTGGGAATGCCGGCGATTCGCGCGGCCACCTTCGCGGGCCCCTTCGGGAACAGCTGGTAGAGCTCCTTGATGCTGACGCCGGAGGATTTGCTGAGCGCTCGCACCGACGGGCCACTGCCGGTCTGCTCGTATTCGTGACGCATCTGTTTGACGACCTGCCAGTGCTGATCGGTAAGCGCCGGAACGCCCCACTCCCGGGCGATCTCGGGAGCCATGTCCGCGTTCCACTGCGTGGGGTCGGTGAAGAAGCCCTCGTCGTTCACGGTCACCTCGCTGCCCGCGTAGACCTTCGTCGTCATGTCGCGTCCTCCTGTTCTCTCTCGCCTTGTCGTGCAACGGTTTCGAACCGCTTGCCGGCGCGCGGCATTCTGCTGGCGATGCCGGGAATGTCGCGGCCGGGCAGCAGGAGATTCCAGTACAGCCACCGAAAGGCCAGCTTTCCCAGGTGGTTCAGCCGGGATTCGCGAAGCAGTGGCAGACCCACGCCGAGTGGGAAGTGCCCGGGCAGCGGCTGGGTGTCGTAGTCGAAATCGATCAGCAACGCCTTGCGGTCCCCGCTCTCGATGAAGCAGTTCGTGTGACCGTCGAAGTGCTCGTCGAGAGGACGGCCGGCGAGGAACCGGGCGATGTTGCGGGCAAGCACGTCGCCCTCGAAATGGGCGACCGAACCCGCCTTGGACGTAGGAACATTGGTCGCGTCGCCGATCGCGAAGATGTTCGGCCGCACCGTCGACTGCAGGGTGCGCTGGTCGGTCAGCACGAAGTTCAACTCGTCGCCGAGGCCGGCGGAACGGGCCACGAAGTCGGCGCCGCCGTGCAGCGGAATCACGACCGCGAGGTCGAACGAGACCGTTCGTTCGTCGTAGGAGATCAGCCGGCCCCCGTCGCCGTCGACCTGCCCGGTGTTGAACTCGGTGACCAGCTCGATGCCCTTGCGCTGCAGCAGATTGCCCAGTTCGCGTGCGGCCACGGGTTTGGTGAACGCACCGTCCAGCGGCGTCACGTAGACCAGTTCGACCCGGTCACGGATGCCCCGGCGGCGGAAGTACCAGTCGGCGAGGAAGCAGAACTCCAGGGGAGCCACCGGGCATTTGATCGGCATGTCGACGATGTTCACCGCGATCCGGCCACCGTCGAAGCCCGACAGCGCCTTTTCCAGCCCAGATGCGCCCTCGAGACTGTAGAACGTGAAGACGTTCCGCATCCAGCCGGGCCCGGTCATGCCCTCGGTCTCCTCGGGCAGCAGCACGGCGCCGGTCGCGACGACCAGGACGTCGTAGTCCAGTGAGGTGCCGTCGGTGAGGTGGACGCGGTTCCCGCCGATGTCGACGCGGTCGATATCGCACTGAACGTAGCGAATCCCGGAGTGCAGTTGACGTTTCCGCGGCTTCACGATGTCTTCGGGGCGGATCAGCCCGAACGGCACGAACAGCAGCCCGGGCTGATAGACGTGCGTGTCGTCGCGATCCACGACGGTGATTTCGACGTCAGCGAGCGTGCGGCGCAGCCGGTTTGCAATCAGCGTGCCACCTGTACCGGCGCCGAGAACGACGATCTGCGTGCTCACGCCTCCGAGGATGCGCGGTCAGCGGTCCGCAGCGCAGGGTCTTTGGTCCTCAGCACCGCATCTCAAGGTCCCCGATCCGGGCGCCGGGCAACGGACTTGCGCGGGTGGTCCTGTGTGTGATCGCGCGGCAACCGGGTGCTGAGCTGGTGAGCTCTCGGCGCACCACCTTGCCCGCGGGATTGCGCGGAATGACGTCGACGATGTTGATGTCCCTCGGCTGTTCGAAGCGAGACACCCTGTCCTTCAAGTAATCCCGGATCGCGGGCGCATCGATCTCGCTGCCCGGCTGCAGCACCACGAACGCGGCCAGGCGCTGGCCGAACCGCTCGTCGGGGACCCCGATGACCGCGTTGTCGGCGATGTCGGGATGCTCGGCGAGCGCGTTCTCCACAGCACGCGGATAGACGTTCTCCCCGCCGGAGATGATCATGTCGTCTTCGCGGCCGACGATGTAGAGCCGGCCGGCGTTGTCGAGATAGCCCATGTCGCCCGTGCTGGTCATGCCTTCCACACGCTTTGCGGCTTTAGCGGCTTTAGCGGCTTTAGCGGCTTTAGCGGCTTTGGCCTCCCGGGCGCTCGAGCCGCCCGTGTAGCCCTCGCTGGCCAGGTCGCCGCCGACGAAGATGCGGCCGATGACCCGCGGGCCCACCGGCCGGTCCTTCTTGTCGAAAATCCGCACCGGGCAACCGGCGACCGGCTTGCCGACGGTTTCCGGGGCGTCCCGCAGATCCGCGGGCGTGGCCAGGGCGCCGATGCCCACCTCGGTGGAGCCGTAGCCGTTGTAGAGGACCTCGCCGTAGGTGTCCATGAACCGCTGGCCGAGGCTGGGATCCAGCCGGTCGCCGCTGGAGAGCACCACCCGCAGGTGGGGCACCGGGTTGCGCTCGCGCACGCGGGGCGGCAGGTCCAGGATGCGCGCGAGCACGACCGGAACCGCGGTGAACGCGTCGGCTCGGTGCAGAGCAGCCTGGGCCAGCGCGGCTTCCGCGTCGAACTGGCGGTGGGTGAGGACCGTGCCGCCGAGCGCCATGGTCAGCATCAGCATGCCGAGGCCGAGCCCGTGAAACATCGGCATTGCCACCGAGATCCGTGCACCCGTCCGCAACCGGGTGCGGTCCAGAATGGTCACCCAGACGCCCACCGCCGAACGCAGCTGCGGAGTGCGCGGCACGCCTTTGGGCTGCCCGGTGGTGCCCGACGTGAGCAGGATGATGCGTCCCGGCGCGGCGACCCGGGGTCGTGGCTCACCGTTGGGAGTGACCGTCGCGGGGTCGACCACGGCGATCGAACGATCGGCGGCGCGCACCCGGTCGGTGAACTCGCCGTCGGCCACCACCGCGGTGATCTCGTGCGTGCTCAACGCGGCCGCGAGCGCGTCGGCGCGGAACTCGGTGTTGACCAGGACGACGTCGGCCCCGATCAGGGCAGCGGCGAAGACACCGGCGACGAAGCCGCGGCCGTTGCGGCACAGGACCCCGACCGCCTGGCCCGGCCCGACGCCGTCGCGCGGACAACCGGCGCGCCAGCGATTCGGTCGCCAGCTGCAGCTCGCGATAGCTGAGGACCCCGTCGTCGTCCACGATCGCCGCCCGGTTCGGCCATCGCGCCGCGGTGACCGCCAGCAGGGTGTAGGGGTTCGTGCCGCCCCGGCGCGCCTCGCGGAGCAGGCGCACCCCCGCGGCGGGCGACAGCGGGCTCAACAGTCGCGACCGCAGCAGCGCCCGGGCGGCCGTGGCGATGACACCGTCGGTCGTCACGGGATCTCCGCGCGGGCCTCGGAACCGGCGATCAACCGGCGATACCAGAGCCGGGCCGCTCGATCGGCGGGCCCGGCCAACAGCACCGAGGCCAACTCGGCGGGCCACAGCCACGGCGGCTCGTTGGTGCGGGGCCGGTCGATGACGGCTTTGGCGATCGCGTCGGCGGCCTCGTCGGGAGACAGGCCGGGCAGCCGCCCGAGGACCGGCGTGGGTTCGATCATCCGGGTGCGGACCAGCGCGAAGTACACGGTGGTGACGCCCACACCGTCGGCGTGCAGTTCCGGCGCGACGCTGCGCAACCAGCGGTCGAAAGCGCCCTTGGAGGCCTGGTAGGCGCCCCACTGCGGGCCTGGCACGACGCGCACACCGACGCTCGACACGTTCACGATGTGTCCGCCACCCTTCTCCCGCATGGCCGGCAACAGCCCGAGGAGCAGCCGAATCGGTCCGAGGTAGTTGATGTCGATGGTCCGCTGGAAGTCCTGCGGGCGGTCGTACTGCTGGTGCAGTGAGCGGCGCAGGGACTTGCCGGCATTGCTCACCACGATGTCGACCGGGCCGTGCGCGGCGGTGATCCGCTCGGTCAGGCCGCCGACGGCGGCCTCGTCGGTGAGATCGGCCGGATAGGCGAAGGCCCGACCGCCGCCCGCGTTGATCGACGCCGCCAGGTCATCGAGCCTCTCCGCCGACCGGGCGACGACCAGCACGGTAGCTCCGCCGCCGGCCAGCCTGCGCGCGGTCGCCTCACCGATCCCGTAGGACGCGCCGGTCACCAGTGCGGTCTTGCCCGCGACGGCGGCGCGCAATCTGTCGGGGTCCGACACCCTGGCCGGATTGGCCAACCGGTCCGTCACCTGGCTGAGGATCTGCGCTATCACGTTCAACTTCGCTGCATTCGGATGCCGAGGATGCGGGCCCCTGCTTGACCGCGCGCCTCGAACTTCGACCACAGCTAGCAGACCACACCGTCGTCGTCGACCGCGCCCCGGCCCCGCGTCGGCCGTCTCGCCGGCAGGCGTCAGCGGGACAGCTCCGGCACGTCCGACGAGACCGCCTCTGCCGCAACGGAGCCCGAAGGGCGGGGGCGACGCGGCCGGCGCCGGTGAGGCGGGTGACCGCGAATCCGGTTGGCGCCGCCGGAAGCCTGGTGCAACGCGCCCAAACGCCTGGCCGGGCAGCCGTTTACAAACCCTTCACAAATTGGCAGAGATTCATCGGTTTAGGCCTATGCCCGGTTGGGCACCATTGCGGCATGATCGCACGTCACATCCTTCGCCTCCTTGGTCCTGCGGCAGTCGCCGCGGCGGGTCTCGGCGCTTCCGTAATCGGCTCCGTCGCCCCCGCCTCCCCCTTGTCGCTCCCCTCCGCCGGGGCCCAGCCGTGTCCCGACGTGCAGGTGGTGTTCGCGCGCGGCACCGGTGAGCCGCCCGGCGTCGGCCCCACCGGACAGGCCTTCGTGGACTCCCTGCATTCGCGTTTGGGCGCAAGATCATTCGACGTCTACCCGGTGAACTACCCCGCCAGCGACCAGTGGGACACCGGCATCGACGGCATCCGTGACGCGGGCGCCCACGTCGTGTCCATGGCGCACGACTGCCCCAACACCAAGATGGTGCTCGGCGGCTACTCGCAGGGCGCGGCGGTGGTCGGCTTCGTCACCTCGGCCCAGGTCCCGGACGGGGTCGACCCGAACACCGTGCCGAAGCCGCTCGGCCCCGAGGTCGCCAGCCACGTGTCCTCGGTCGTGCTCTTCGGCACCCCCAACGCGCGGGCGATGAACTTCCTCGGCGAACCGCCGCTGGCCATCGGTCCGCTCTACCAGGACAAGACCATCAAGGTCTGCGAGCCCGAGGACCCGGTCTGCTCGGACGGGCTCAACTTCGCCGCGCACAACACCTACGCCGGCGACGGGCCCATGATCGACAGGGGCGTGGAGTTCGCCGCCAGCCACCTGGGCGTGGGCAACGCCACGACGGTCTCGTCGCCACGCGGGGGCTTCGGGGGCTGACCTCAAGGGCGGACGTTTGGTTGGACCTAGCCCGTGACGACGCCCTTGTTGCGCATCAGGGCGTCCGCCAGGAAGCCGTCGTGCGGGACACCGGGCGCCGCGAAGTAGGTGGGGTGGCCGCCGCGGTAGACGTTGGCGATGGTGGGCTCGGCCAGCAGGCCGTCGACGAGTTCTTCGTCGCCGGTGATCGCGGTGACGACCAGTGAATGCCGCAACGGCTCGACGCCGTCGGCACGCGTCCACGGCGACACCCACACGCACGGGAAGGGCAGCTCCACGTTGAGCTTGCCGGTGTCGGGCCCGGCCATCAGGTGCACGGCCGGGCGCAGCGCGGCATACCCGTCGCCGAGCGCGGCGACGACCTGGTCCGCCCCGAGCAGCGCGGTGGTGCCGGCGGCCCTGGCCGCCAGGTGGGCGGCCACGGCCCGCGCCTTGTCGAGGGGCTGGGTCGGCAGGATCGCGCGCTCGTCGTCGGCGGGAAGTGGCTCGATGGTCGCCAGCCGCTCGGCGATCGCGCGGGCCAACGGCGCGGCGTCCCCCTCGCAGAGGACGGCAGTGGTGTTGACGCACGCCATTCCGCCGAGGTTGGCGACGGAGTCGACGACGACGTCGAGGTGTTCGCGCCAGTCCCGGTCCGCCGTGATCAGGATCTTGGCGCGCCCCGGTCCGTTCACGATCACCGTGGGGTCACCGGCGTACTTGTCGACGACCTCCTGCCCGCCGTACACCATGGCGAAGTCCGCGGACCGGACGAGCTCGTCGGCGCCGGCGTGGTCGGTCGGCAGGTAAACGGCGTCCTCGTCGCGAAACCCGGCCCGGCGCAGGGCATGCACCAGCCGGTGCGCGGTCAGCGGTTCACGCCGCGACGGTCGCACCGCCACCCGGTAGCCCAGCGCCAGCGCCTGGGGCCATTGGCCGTGCACCCCCGGGCCGTTGCCGGCCGCGTGCACGGCGAACAGCTCGCCGCGCCGCACCCACACCGCGCCGCCCTCGCGGTTCCGCTCCTCGCGCCAGTCGAGCGCGGCGCCCACCGGCCGGGCCGGCAGGACCGCGTCGAAGGCGCAGGCGACGGCGTCGGCCACGCCGCGCGCCCCGGCCCGGGTGACCGCGATCGGCAGGCCCGAAATGCGGCTGGCCAGAACCACATAGGCTTCGAAGTCGAGGCCGGCGATGACGCCGTCCGCGAAGATGCGGGCCGCGTCCGCCAGCGCCGCCTCGCGCCGGGCCAACGGCAGCGGGGCGGACTTCCGTTGTGCGGCGAGGGTACGCGAGACATACAGTGGCGGAACCATACTGAGCTCGCCCACCGCGGCTCCGGCCGTGGTGGCGATGACTTCCCGCTTGCGCGTGCGGTATTCACCGCCCACACCGAGCGCGTCGACCGACAGCACGCTCAGTACACGCCCTCGATGACGGCCTCGCCCTCGAAGGTGGCGACCGGTCCCACCTCACTGACCGAGTCACTGAGTTGCCCCGCCGGACCGGGCATCCGGACCGCCATGTCGCGCTCCAGGTTGTTGGGAATGAACATGCCCTTGCTGATGTGGTTCATCACCACCTGGCCCCGCCGCCCGTAGGGCACCTGCTCGCCGGTGTCGGGATCGACGACACGGAACACCACATACGGCGTGCGCGGGTCGAAGACGAACGCGCCGTCGTCGGTGGTGCGGGTGACCGCCTGGGACAGCACCATGGTGCTGCCGAAGGCCATGGCGATCGTCGTCTGCGGGAAGATGTCCCTCAGCAGGTCGAGCGTGTCCGCATCGACGTGCGCGCCACTGAGCAACAGGTAGCGGATCTTGTCGTTGAGCAGGTCGACGACGTCGTCGCGGCGCGCGATCGCCTCCAGCAGGGGCGGGGTGGTGTGCATGTTCGCGACGTTCTGGGTCCGCAGGATGTCGACCGCCTGCTCGATGACGTGGTCGACGTAGGCGCCCACCTCCCCGGCCGCGTTCCGCGCCGCGGCCTTCTTGACCCAGCGGGGATCGATGTCGATCGCGTGGAAGGCGGCGCCCAGTCGCTCGGCGACCAACCGGGAGAAGTAGCCGACTCCGTGCGGGCCGCTGGGCATCAGGCAGACAAAGCCGTGACCCCGCAGGAAGCCGCCCGCAGCGAAGTCCTCGGTTTGCCACTCGATGACCTGCGCCACCCAATCCGGCATCTGCACGGTGCGTTTGGGAGCGCCGGTGGTGCCGCCGGATTCGAATATCTGCGGCACGGGCGGCGGCTCTCCGTAGCCGCGGGGGACGAGATGCTCGACCGGTACGGTGCGCAGTTCGTTGACGAGATTGGGAAACAGGCTCAGGTCCGCGAACGTGGTGACGTCGGTCAACGGATTGAACTCCAGCGTCCGGGCGGTCCGCAGCCAGAACTCGGACCCGGTGTCCCGCCCGAAATGCCAGGCGATCGCCGTGCGCAGATAGGCATCGGCGTCCTCGACGGGCACCGGCCTCGGTACGTCCAGCAACGAAAAGTCGACGTCGGCCATGCCGTCGATCCTGTCCCATGCCGGGCGGCTCGCCAAGCACCCCGGAGCGCGGGCACCGCCGTACTATCGCCTTAATTCACAAGGAGTTTCAGCCCCGTGCACGCGAAGTTCAGCGCGGGACACCCGGGCTATGCGGGCCCGGGACGGTTGTGCAACGCGCGGGGGTCCACGCCCGCGCGTTGCCACGCCGCGGCCGCCCAGGGCAGGTAGATGGCCCACACGGGCAGCCGGTTGATCAGCGGATTCAGCGCGCGCATCAGGCCGGCGAAGCGCTGGAACCGCCGCTCTTTCTTGTCGTCCCATGCCAATCGGCACACCTCCCGCATCTGCGGCGGCAGAGTGCCGACCAGCACCAGGCGCGAGTAGGCGTTCAGCGGCGCGGACAGCATCTTCCACATCGGCGCCGGGATCCAGCGCGGACCCGGTATGCCCTTCCTGATGTAGCCGGTCCCGTACAGGACGGTCTGGTGGGGCACGAACCGCTCGAGCATCTCGTCCCAGTAGGCCAGGAACTCGTCGTACGTCTCCGGCTGGCCGCGTTCGCTGACCCCGTAGAGCCCGTACCAGACCTTGCCCTCGTTGAAGATCTGCTCCTTCTCCGCCCGCGACAGCCTGCGGATGAACGTGTCGGCGGTGTAGATGACCTGGTCGACGAAGGTGGCGTGCGCCCAATAGAAGAGCTCGGGGTTGAGGGCGTGATAGCGGGAGCCGTCGCTGATCGTTCCCTTGATCGGCTTGTGGAAGTCGCGGACCTTGCGCCCCCACGCGTGCGGGTCGTCGGAGTAGACCGTCTTCATCAGCGGCGGCGCGGTCCGCTTGGCCCGGCCGAGGGTGTCGCTGAAGACCACCGAATGGTCGAGCACGCCCTGACCGAGCTGCTCGATGCAGTTCTCGACGCCGGCCGTGCGCTGAAACCCGAAGAACTGCGTTCGGTGGTCGCCGTAGAACTTCCAGATCAACGACTCCGGCCCCAGCCGCGGTGAGTCGGCCGGCCCGTCGACCGGCATCGGAACCGCCTCGCGAACACCGATGTCGAAACTCCGAGCGGCCCGTTGCGCTGTCATTCGGCCTTCTCCCCACGCGCGCAGTCTGAAGCAGAGAAACAAACTCGTATCTTTGTGTCAAAATAACACCGTGGCGCCGAGATTGCCGTGGGGGTCGTGATCTATGCCCAACGACGACCCTGACGGCGATCTCGATGAGAGGATCCTGGACACCGCGCGGGCGGTCTTCGAAACCTATGGGGTACGGCGGGCGAACATCGAAGACGTCGCCGCGCGCGCCGGGGTCAGCCGCAGCACCGTCTACCGGCGCTTCCCGACCAAGGACGCCCTCTTCGAACGGGTGGTGCGACGGGAGGCGGAGCTGTTCTTCACCACGCTCGACGAGGCCACCAAGGGCTGCACACCGACGGAAGCCGTGATCGAGGCGTTCGCCCTCGGGGTGCGCCTGGTCCGGGATTCGCCGCTGTATTCGCGCATCGCGGAAAGCGAACCGGAGTTGTTCGGGCTGTTCTCGCGGTCGCACGCCTTCCCGATCCACCAGTTCGCCGCCGGGATCGCCCGCACGCTGCGGCGCTGTGGGGCGGACCTGCCCGACCCCGAACTCGCCGACATCGCCGATGTGCTGCTGCGGGTTGCGTTGGGCATCATCGTGTTTCCCACCGACCGGCTGGACACCTCCGATCAGTCGGCCGTCCGTGGGTACGCCGCCCGCTATCTGGCCCCGATCATCCGTTGTTAGCGGCCCTTCGGGCGTCGTCGATGTGCACTAGCCTGTAGATGTGGCTGGGAATTCTCCGGTTCCGCGCACCCGGTACGCCAGCTGCAGCGAAGTCGACATCGCCTATCAGGTGTTCGGCGATGGCCCGATGGACCTGCTCGTGCTACCGGGGCCCCTCATACCGATCGACTGCGTCGACTCCGAGCCGTCGATGTACCGCTTCCATCGGCGGCTGGCCTCGTTCAGCCGGGTGATGCGGTTCGACCAGCGCGGGATCGGCCTGTCTTCGCGGGTCGCCTCGCTGGACATGATCGGGCCGAAGTCGTGGGCGCGGGACGCGATCGCGGTGATGGACGCGGTCGGCTCCGAACGGGCGACGGTATTCGCGCCCGGTTTCACATCGCTGGCCGGGCTCGTGCTGGCGGCGGACTTCCCCGAGCGGGTCACCAACCTGGTGATCTTCAACGGCGCGGCGCGAACGCTGCGGGGGCCCGACTACCCGATCGGCACCGAGCTGGCCTCCACCGACCCGTTCACGACGGTCGGGATCGAACCCGACGCCCTCGAGCAGGGATTCGACATCCTCGGCGTCATCGCTCCGTCCGTGGCGGGGGACGAGGCGTTTCGGGCGTGGTGGGATCACGCCGGAAACCGCGCGGCGTCGCCCAGCATGGCCCGCACCTTCATCAGGAAGATCAGGGAGGCCGATGTGCGGGAAGCCCTCGGCCGCATCAGGGTGCCGACGCTGATCCTGCATCGCGACAACCCCGACTTCAGCCCGGTCGGCCACGGCCTCTACCTTTCCGAGCACATCGCCGGCGCCCGGTTCATCGAATTACCCGGCGCGGACTCCCTGTACTGGGTCGGCGACACCGGCCCGATGCTCGACGAGATCGAGGAATTCGTCACGGGCGTGCGCGGCGGCTCGGATGCCGAGCGCCTGCTCACCACGATCGTGTTCACCGACATCGTCGGCTCGACCGAGCGCGCCGCCGCGCTCGGCGACCACCGGTGGCGCGACGTGCTGGACAACCATGACAACATCGTGCGCCACGAGTTGCAGCGGTTCGCCGGGCGCGAAGTGAACACGGCGGGGGACGGATTCGTCGCGACGTTCAGCAGCCCGAGCGCCGCGATCGCGTGCGCCGACGCCCTGGTCGACGCGGTCCGCGTCCTGGGCATCGAGGTGCGGGTCGGCATACACGCTGGCGAAGTCGAGGTGCGCGGCGCCACGAAGAAGGACGTCGCCGGCATGGCGGTGCACATCGGCGCGCGCGTGGCGGCGCATGCCGGCCCCAGCGAAGTGCTGGTTTCTTCCACGGTGCGCGACATCGTCACCGGATCGCGGCACAGGTTCGCCGACCGCGGCGAGACACCGCTGAAGGGAGTGCCGGGCCGCTGGCAGCTGTGCGCCCTGGTCCGCGAGAACGCCACCAAAGGCGCCGTTCGGCGGTGACCACCCCCGCGCCGCCGTTCGGCGTACGCTCGATATCCCGCTCAGGGCACGGCTTTCGATCGAAGGAGCGCGCATGACCGACGTGGACGTCTCGCTGCCTCCGGCGCTGCGACGGGCGCTGGACCTGCTCGCGGACCCGCCTGCGAGTCCCGACGTCAGCAAGGGCTACCTCGATCTGCTGGGCGCCCAGGACGACGCCGTCCCGAAGAACACCGGCCCCATCCAGGCGGCGTGGGCGTCACCGCTCGGGTCGATGCTCTACGACAACGCCCAAGCGCTGTCGCGCCGCCTGATCAGCGCGTGGCGACTCCCCGTCGAGTGGCTGCGCATCCCCCCGGGCGGCGTCGCCCTGGACGTCGGGTCCGGCCCCGGCAACGTCACCGCATCGCTGGCGCGGGCCGCCGGCCCCGACGGGCTGGCCCTCGGTATCGACATCTCCGAGCCCATGCTGCAACGCGCGGTGCGCAACGAGGCGGGGCCGCAGGTCGGCTTCATCAAGGCTGACGCGCAACAACTTCCGCTGCGTGACGACACGGTCGACGCGGTGGTGTCGACGGCCGTGCTGCAGCTGGTACCGCACCCGACGGCGGCTCTGGCCGAGATGGCGCGGGTGCTGCGCCCCGGCGGCAGGCTGGCCGTCATGGTGCCGACCGTGGGGCCGCTGGCCCGAGCTCTGGCAGAAGCTACCGAACGTCGGGGCGCACGCGTTCGGCGACGACGAAATCGGCGACATCCTGGAAGCGAACGGATTCTCCGGCGTGCGGGTCAAGAACCTCGGTCAGATTCAGTGGGTGCGCGCGGTCCGGGGCTGACGCTTCTCGGGGGCGAATCCTGCGCCCTGGCATGCCCGCGGAGTCACTGATCCGGCGCTTGCGCGAGCGCGGCCAGGCGGTCCATCGACTCGCGCAGCATGTCCGCCGTCGTCGCCCGGGCGCGCGGCAACCGGCTGTCGTCGGTCAGCGCCGTCCAGTCGTAGGTATGGGTCACGCTGGTGAGGGTCGCTTTGACCGGGTGCAGCTCCCAACGCCAGAGGTGGCCCGGCGGTGGCCTTTTCGGTTCCGCCGGGCACCAAGCGATCTTGCTGCCCTCGATGAATTCGACGACGTGGTTCTCCCGCACCGCACCCGTGGTCAGCGTCGTCCTGAAGACGTCACCGACCCGGCGGACACGCTGACCCGGGTCAGCCGACGCGAGGTTGTTGTTGCCGTCCCAGCTCGGCTGGTGCGACGGGTCGGCGATGAGTTCGAAGATCCGTTCCGCGCTGGCCGACATCACTCGGGTGGCGCTCACCATGCGGTCTTCTTCCATGTCGCCCATAGCGCCATCCAAACACGGGGCCGCCCGATGCGCGTCGGGGTGGATGTGACTTTGGGCTGACGCGTCGGTGACGTTGGACCGTCGAAACGCTCCCGGCGGGGTGGCAGGCTGGAGGTCGCCGGGAAACCGGTGGTCTGCACGAGAGCCCGTGTTTGGGCGAGCCCCCGCAAGGGTGCGCCCGATCCACCGTCACAAGACGGGATCTACCTCTGGCAGACGTTGGTGGCGGTGCCGTCGATCTCCCCCCGGTCGCCGGCACCGCCTCCTCCGTTCTCACGCCTCCGCTCTCAGCCGAGCCGCAGCGCCTCGATCGGTCCCGACAGCGCCGCTTTCACGTAACGGGTGTCGTCGTCGGTCAACACCTCGGCGTCGCCGCGCTCGATGCCATCCACGATCGCGTGCGCCACCTCGCGCGGATCGTTTTTCGGCACGTCGAATCCCGAGGTCATCTCGGTCTCGGTGTAGCTCAGATGCACGCCCGTCACCATCGTGCCCTGCGCTTCCAGCTCAATCCGCAGGGAGTTCGTCGCCGACCACAGGGCCGCCTTGGACGCGCCGTATCCGCCGAAGCCCGGCATCCACGACAGGACGGAGTGGATGTCGACCAGCGCTCCGCGACGCCCCCACCCAATTGAATTGCACCGCGCCGGTCTTACGGGTGCGCCGCGCCGGGGTGAACGGGGCGAAAAGCCTTGCAGTGGTGTACGTCACACGCGCGGCAACCAGCCGCGCACGTCACACTCCGCCGGCCCGGAAGCGTCGCAGATAACCCACCAACCGGTGCGCCGGCACCGGCTTCGGCCAATCGTCGGACCGGAAGTACGCGTCCGTGCCGCCGTCAACGAATATGACGCTGCCGCAAAGGAAGTCGGCGGCATCAGACAACATGAAGCACATCCACGCGGCCAGCTGAGGCGCTTCGCCGAAGCCGCCGGTGGGAACCGGGAACGATCGGACCGCCTTGCCCTGCCTGGGGTCCGAGAGCTGTTCCTGCAGTAGCGGGGTCATGATGGCCCCGGGAGCGATCGCGTTGAGGCGCACGCCCGACCCCGCCCACTCCGGCAGCACCGCGTGCCGACGCACCCACCTGCTGACGGCGATCTTCGACGCCGCGTAGACCATCGTCGGCGCGGCCGGTCCCAGCAGCCGCACCGACCGCACCGCCTTCTCGGCGTCGTGCGCGAGGAACGCTCGCACGGTTCGGCTGGGCACCGCCGGCACCGTCGTCGCGGAGTTGCTGGCGACGACGACGACCTTGGCGTGCTCGGCCGCGGCCAATGCCGGTCGCCAGGCGACGAGCAGGTCGACGACCCCGAAATAGTTCACCTGAGCGATCAGGCGCACGCGATCGCGGCCCGGGCTCGGGCCCAGACCGGCCGCCAGGACGGCACCGTCCAGCGTGCCGCCGCAAGCGTCCAGGACGCCGTCGGCGGCTCGTCGACGACCGTCGGGCGTCGAGAGGTCGGCGACCACGTCGGCGTCTTTGATGTCGACGCCGATCACGGTGTGGCCGTCACCCCGGAGCCGCTGCGCAGTCTCGCGGCCCATTCCGGACGCCGATCCGGTGATCGCAAAGGTGCCCATTCACATCTCCGTCCTGCCAGGCGCAGTATGCCGTGCGGCGGCGAGGGCCCGACGTCCGCCATTCGATTTACCGAACGCCTGTTAGGTTGCGGGCGTGTATGAACAAACGCCGTGCGCCGACATCAGCCGGCTTGAGTCGCTCTACGGGCCGCTGGCCCAGTCGATCCGCCGGCTCATCGACATCAGCATCCGGACGGAAGCCGGGGCCGCGGCGGTGGCGGCCGCGGCGGCCAAGATCGACAGCGCCGCAGAGGAATTGAGCGTCGCACTGCACCTGGAGCCGTTGGGCGTTTACCGGGCGCAGGACGGCCGGACCGTCGCCTGGGGGAACGCGGTGGTGGGTCTGCGCAATCCCGTGGCACCCCCGCTGGTCGTGCATCATGATCCCGACGGGCTGGTGTGGTCGGAATTCGTTCTCGGCTCGGCCTACGAGGGGCCGCCGGGCAATGTCCATGGCGGCGTGTGCTCCCTGATCCTCGACCACGTGCTCGGTGCGACCGCCCATCAACCCAACAGGCCCGCCTACACCGGCACGCTGACCTTGCGTTACCGGCGCCGGACGCCACTGGGGCGGCCGCTGCGGGTGGAGGCCCGCGTCGACCGCGTCGAGGGCGTCAAGACGTTTTCCGTCGGACAGTTGGCCGACGAGGACGGCGTCACCGTGGAAGCCGAGGGCATTTTCATCCACCCCAGACAAAAGTCGGCGTGAGGGGGGCGGACGGCCCGGCCCGGGGTCAGCCGCCCGCATTCCCCAACGTTTCGTCCGCCCATGCCCGCAGGGCGGCGATCGGCAGCGCGCCGGACTGCCGGCCCAGGAGCTTCCCGTCCCGCAGGAGCAGCAACGTCGGCACGGCGCGTACGGCGAAGCGCTGCGCCACCAAGGGAGCGGTGTCGACGTCGACCTTGACGAGTTTCAGTTGCCCCGCCCGCTCCCCGGCGAGTTGCTCGAGCGCCGGGCTGACCATCCGGCACGGGCCGCACCAGGTCGCCCATAGGTCGACCAGAACCGGTATCGAGGATTTCTCGGCGACTTCCGCGAAGGTGGCGTCACCCGCGTCAACGATCCATGGCAGCCATTGGCGGCATTGCGCGCAGCGCGGTTTACCGGCCGCCACGGCCGGCACCCGGTTTTTTTGGCCGCAGTGCGGGCAGCCGACGATGCGCGCGGTATCCGTCATGAGGCCGCCGCCCGCTCGACGTCGAGCAACTGCTCACCTCGCCGCTCCTCGTCATAGGCCTCGCGCCCACCCCGCAGGCCGAACAGGCGTTTCGAGATCAACAGGTACAGCACGGCAGCCACATTGATGGCGAACGTCACCGCCCGGGTCATCGTGATGCCCTTGGCCAGGTCATGGATCTCCAGCGGCATGAACACGGACGTGGCCACCACGGCGAAATACTCACCCCAACGTTTTAGCAGCCACAGCCCGACACCCTCGAGCACCTCCACCAACGTGTAGACGATCAGCGCCACGGTCAGGAGGGCGAGCGTGGAAGGCTTGGCGGCCAACGCCTTCTCCAGCTCATGCACCGCCGTCATCTGATCGACCTTGAATCCACTGGCGCGCAACAACGGTAGGTCGCGGTCAAGCGTGGCCTGGATCGATCCCCGGGCGCCCCGGAACTTCCACACCGCATATGCGGCAAGGGCGATCGCGAGCGCGCGGAACAGCCTCTCCACCGCGAGGATCCGGATGATGATCGCCTGCCGTAACGCCTTGCCGCGCATGATCATCGGCGCATCTTCGGCGCGTCCACGTCCGGACGGCGGTCCCAGGACGAACTCCGCGCAGCGCAGGCAGCGCCAGACCTCACCCAGCGCGGTTTCAGCGCTCAGCCGGTCGGCCAGGGCGCGTTCATCGGGCGCATAGGTAACGTGCCCCTGCATTCCGCAGGTGACCAGCTCCCAACGGTTGACACCGCGACGTTTGCGCATGGACCCCAATCTTTCAGTGCCGCCGGCGCATCACGCAAGTGGCGCACGGGGCGTCAGAACCGCACTTTGCTGCGGGGACGGCGGGGTGTGGAACTCACCGCCCCCAACAGCGCGGCAAGCTGTGCGGCGGTGATCTCCTGCAGGCCGTCGACCGCGGCGACCACGTCGTCCCGCAACGCCCGGCCACAGAACGGCTCGGCCAGCCAATGGAACTTGTCGACAACGCGGTCCCACGACATGGGACGAGTCGGCGAACCCTCGTAATCGCTTTGCTCCCGGCTGAATTCGTGTCCATCGCGCGTCACGATTCGGACGCGGGCCGCGGTCCGTCCCGGATAGCCGGCGGTCAGGTCGGCAGCGGCATTGACGTCCACCCGCGCCAGCAGGTCCTGCACATCGTCGCGCAGGACCCGCTCGTTCTCGAGTTGGTCGGGGCCCACCCCACCGTCGAGGAGCGCAACCGCGGTGAGGTACTTGAGGTTGTAGTCGGCTTGCTCCTTGGTTTGAGGATGGCTTTTGTCGCCGTATGCTCCCCCGCCGGCGAAGTCGAAGGCACCCTGGAAAACCTCGAGGGCCACTCGCGCGATGTCGTTCCCGCGCAGATCGTTGTCGCTGCGAATGGCCAGCACCGCATCGATGACTACCTGGCCGTGGATGAGTGAGCAGTACTGCTTCAGGTAGGTCTGCTCGACGCAGTCGAGTGCGCGGTCGCTGGGGTGGAGGTCGATCGACTGATCGAAAAGCTGCACCAGGCCGTGCGGGCCTTCGAACAACGCCCCGGGCCCGGTGATGCCCCGATGCGCCAGCATCGTCGTGTACACCGCGCGCATCCCGGTGATCGCCGGCGAAATCCCCTTCCAGTGCGAGACGGGCTCGGCGTGTACGACCCCGAGCGACACGTTGTCGGCCGTGGCCGCGGCGATCGCGTTGGCGGTCTGTTGGCTGTCGAGCCCGAGCAGCTTGGCCGATCCGGCCGCGACCGACATCGCCAGTTGCAGAGCGTGATTGAGCCCCCGCGCCATGACGGGAACCTGGGCGCTGAACCGGCATTGGACCTCGTAGGCAACCGCGAGGGCGAGCAGGAAATCGGCACCGGAGGCACGGGTGTGCTCGGCGACCGCAAGCACCGCGCCGAAGTTGTCCGCGGGGTGGCACAGGCCGCCGATCGTCAGATAGGTGTCGAGCAGGTCGGGATAACGCACCAGCACCGCGTTGAAAAACGCGGCCTGGTCCACCGATGCCCGGCCGCCGCCGACGAGTGTTGTCGTGGGCGCGGCGCTGAACTGGTCGACGTGCTCGCGGATCGCCGGTATCAGCTCACCGTCCAGGGAACCGACGGCGCAGGCGATGCTGTCGAGCACGTTGCGCCTGAGCAATGCGTGGGCACGCGGGGTCAGATCCGCCGAGTCCGCACCCACGACGAAGTCAGCCAACTCGTCCACGACGTAGTGACGTGCCATGGCTTTTCACCCTCCCGCGCCGCTACTCCCACCGAACCGCAACGGCGGCCCGCCGTCCAGAATTGACGCTAGTCGCGTGCTTCCGCAGCCGTGGCGATGGCCGCCGCCTCCTCGACGAGGCGGTTGCCGATCACCCGGACCTGTCGTGCGTTGAGCGGGCACAGCGGATGCACGGCCATCATCAGGGCGACGTGCCGGCGTTGGTCGAAAACCGGTGCGGCAATGGTCACCACGGGCTGTTTGCGGCGGCCGGGGTTGTCGTCGGAGATGAAGCCGATGGTGGTGAATTCCGCCCGCAACTGTTCCAGGATCTGCCGTACCGGCATCGGCATGTCATTGCTGTCCAGGGTGCCGACCACGTGCACAGCCTGCGCCAGCGCGGGTGTCGTCCAGTCGACGTCGTAGCCGCGCGCGCGGGTGTGCTCAAGAATGCGTTCCAGCCGCCGCGTTCGGTCGGCGTCGTCGCCGGCGCCCCGGCGGATCCAGGCCCGTCGCTCGGCTTCGTCATCCCATGCGGCGAAGGCGACGCCGAAGGGCGGGGCGTAAGGGATTCGATCCCCCGGTATTCCCGACGGCTGGGTCGCGGGTTCACCTTCGAAAGCGGTGACCACCAACGAATCCCCGAATCGCTCGACCACGGAACCGGCGTAGCCGACCTCGCGGGATAGTCGCAGCGCCGCGGCCCGCGCCGCGTGCGCGAGCGGCCGAGCCGTGTCGGTCCGCGCGGCGACGACGGCGAGGGCGGGGCCCGGGGTGAACGCCTTGGTGACCGGGTCCCGGCTGGCCCACCCGCGGTCGCACAGCGTCTTGAGAATGGCATGCGCCGTCGCCTGCGTCAGGCCCAGCTCACGCACGATGTCCGAGAACCGCAGTTGTCTATTTCCCGCACGCGCGAGCAACTCGACGACGTCGAGGACACGCGCCGTCGGAGCTGACGTCGATCCGCGAATCGCTTGACTCCTTCGTGATGTGCTTCCTACAGTTAAGCCGAACATTCGATATTTGTACTCGATTATTCGATAAATTTTAGGACTGGCACCTTGCGCGCAGTGGTATTGCGGGACGGGCGGCTGGCGGTGCGGGAGACACCGGATCCGGCGCCGGGACCGGGCGAGCTGCTGCTGCGGACGCTGAGCACCGCGATCTGCGCGTCGGACGTGCATTTCATGGACCACCCCGAACTCGCCGTCGACGACCCGACCGGCCGCTCGCGCTATGACGCCGATCGCGACATCGTGCTCGGCCACGAATTCGTCGGCGAGGTGATCGGGCACGGACCGGGCTGCACGGACGAGTTCCCGGTCGGTGCACGGGTGACCTCCATCCCGGTGCGGTTGATCGACGGCGGAGCCGGCGGCATGCGCATCATCGGCCAGCACCCCGAGGCTCAAGGCAGTTTCGCCGAGCTGCTCGTTGTGTCAAATTTTTTAAAAAATTTTTTTTTTTTTTTTTTTTTTTTTAAAAAAAAAAAAAAAAAAAAAAAAAAAAAAAAAAAAAAAAAAAAAAAAAAAAAAAAAAAAAAAAAAAAAAAAAAAAAAAAAAAAAAAAAAAAAAAAAAAAAAAAAAAAAAAAAAAAAAAAAAAAAAAAAAAAAAAAAAAAAAAAAAAAAAAAAAAAAAAAAAAAAAAAAAAAAAAAAAAAAAAAAAAAAAAAAAAAAAAAAAAAAAAAAAAAAAAAAAAAAAAAAAAAAAAAAAAAAAAAAAAAAAAAAAAAAAAAAAAAAAAAAAAAAAAAAAAAAAAAAAAAAAAAAAAAAAAAAAAAAAAAAAAAAAAAAAAAAAAAAAAAAAAAAAAAAAAAAAAAAAAAAAAAAAAAAAAAAAAAAAAAAAAAAAAAAAAAAAAAAAAAAAAAAAAAAAAAAAAAAAAAAAAAAAAAAAAAAAAAAAAAAAAAAAAAAAAAAAAAAAAAAAAAAAAAAAAAAAAAAAAAAAAAAAAAAAAAAAAAAAAAAAAAAAAAAAAAAAAAAAAAAAAAAAAAAAAAAAACCTCGCATGTTCCCGCCGCGCTCGAGTTGCCCGTTGGTCGAGGCGCACCCCGCATCGTGGTCGACCCGCTGGAGTAACCCGATGACCGAACACGACGACCGACAGGACATTTCAGGCCTGCCCGTGCGGACGCCACGGGCATCGACCGTCGGGATTGGTCGCTGTTCGTACGGTGTTCACCGACGACTGCGAGCTCGACTACGGCGAATCGGCGAGTGGCGGGGGGTCGACGACGTCACCGATTTCATGACCCAGGTGCACGCCCCGGCGGGGCACACGCTGCATCGCCTGAGCAACCAGACGATCACGGTCGACGGGGGCACCGCCACGGCGCGGACCTACGTCGACGTGTGATCATGTTCGGCGACAACGGTTCCCGTCTATGGTCTCGGCTTCTACGCCGACGACATAGTCCGCATCGCCGCCGGATGGCGCATCGCGAGCCGACGATTCACCGCGGTGCGGGTGAGCACGGTGGGAGCCCACAGGTGACGTTCGCGGCCAAGTACGGGCCCTGGGCCTCTAGCCGGCGCCTCCGGCGGCGTGGGGGCCGCCTTCGCCGATGGACTGACCGCCGGGCTCAACGTCGTGTTGCTCGCCCGCAGGCAAGCCGTCCTCAACCTGCTGCCGCCGACATCGAGTCGCGGACCTCGTCGCAAACCCGTACGTTGGCGATGATCTCCCGGACCCCGGCGCGGCATCGGCGATCTTCGGGGCCACCAGCGACCTGCACATCGGGTTCTTGGTGTATGGGCGGGCGCGACCCGGACTTCACCCGTTTCTTGCGAACTCCGTGGAGTCGGCCGAGGCGACGGCGCACCGTACCTGCGTGGTGCCCATGCAGTTGTGCCACCACTTCGCCCGGCCGATGGTCGAGCGGGGCAACGGCGGGATCGTCATCTTCGGTTTGGGCACCGGGCTGGCCGGCGGTCCCACGGTCGCCTACGGCGCTTCCAAGGCGTTCGACATGGTGTTCGCCGAAGCGCTGTGGGCCGAACTGCACGACGAGGGCGTCGACGTCCTCGGCCTGATCCTGGGCAAGACCGACACGCCCGCGTTGCGGCGGCTCGACACCGCCGCGGATAGATCAGTTCGCCGGACGAGGCGCCGCCGGGCATCGTCGCCGTTCACGACGTCATCGCCGCGGCTTTCGACAACCTGAGCAACGGCCCCACGCGGATGGTCGGCGACGACATGCGGGCCGCCGCGCGGATGCTGTCGTCGCTGCCCCGGAACCAGCCGTCGATCTCCTGGCCCAAGCCGTCACGGCGGCGATGGGCACCGGGTAACGGGCGGAACCGCGGCCGCCCCCGCCACGTCGTACGACGTGGTTCAGCCGTTCCGTTAACGCGCAACCCCACCCCGATATCTGTTCAAGCCGACAAGTCCGCGGGGGTTTGCCGAACTTCGGGATCAGGTCACCCTAATTTCTGTGTGCGGGGCGCCTTGGCCAGCAATGTACAGCCGCGGGCTGGCGTCCGGCCAATCACCGCGTTGCTGGCCGCAGGACGGCGCGTCTGGAAAAGTGGTTCGCGGAAGCCGCGAGGCATGCCAGCCCCCACGGGCCCACGTGGCACCGAGGATCGGCACCCCTCTCGAACTGAAGGATGACGATGATCGCCACCGGCGGCCCGCTCTCTCGGCCCGCGCGCGCGGCGGCGCACCCTGCTCCGTTCCGCGCCGACACGGCGGCGTTCATCGCCCCGGCGCTGGTGGTCCGGATCGCGCGCCTGCACCCGGAACCGGTCGCCGCGCCGCTGACCTTCGGGGCCGCGGCGGTCTCGGCGAGCTTCCTGCTGGCCTGGGCCGCCGAGCCGCGCAGATCGACGTCTCGGGGGGGTTGGCCATCGCGTGCTCGCGCTGGTTGTGGTCCTTCCGGAATCGCCGTCACCTCTACTACGCGTACGTGTCCGGTCACCACACGGACTACACCCAGTACGCCGCGGCCAACATGACCGGCTCCAACCGGCTCCTGATGGGGCTGGGCTGGCCGGTCGTGGTGCTGGTCGGCATCCTGGCGGCGCGAAAGTCGCGCGCCGGCAAACCCGCCGGGCTGGCGCCAGCCCGCCAACCGCGTCGAACTCGGCTTCCTTCTGATCGGGGGCGTGGTCGCGTTCGTCAGCCGGCCAGCGGCAGATTCACCTGGGGTTGGGGTTGCGCCGCCGGGCTGGTCGCCTCTCCTCTATAAGGCGAGCCACGGCGACGTGGAGGAGCCCGACCTCATCGGCACGGCCGCGGCTCGGGGACTGCCCGACGGGCGGCGGCGCATCGCCGTCGTCGGCCTGTTCACCGTGTCGGGACCGGTGATCCTGCTGTGCGCCAACCCTTTGCCGACAACCTGATCGGCGCAGGCACCGAACTGGGCATCGACCGGTTCCTGCTGGTCGAGCCCTCCCCGCTGGCGTCCGAGGCGCCCGATTCATCATCGCCACCATCTTCGCCGCCCGGGGCAAGGGCACCGCGGCCATCGCCACGCTGATCTCGTCCAAGGTCAACCAGTGGACGCTCCTGGTGGGATCCTTGCCGGTGGCCACCTGCTCGGCGGTGGCGGGTTCACACTCGCGCTCACCCGCGCCAGGTCGAGGAGGTGCTGCTCACGGCCACCCAGACCCTGATGGGCGTGGCGCTGATCCTGGGGCTGCGTTTTCCCCGCGCCGCCGCGTGGGCGCTGCTGACGTTGTTCGTCGTCCAGTTCCCGATCGTCTCGACGCACGGCCGGCTGCTGCTGTGCGGGATCTACACCGCGGTCGCTGTCGCCGGACTGATCGTCAACCGCCGCCACCTGGTGCCCACCGTCCGGGCGCCGTTCCTGGGGAAGAACGATCCGCCACACCGGTCACCCGCACCACTCGGACAACGTCCGAAACCGGCACCCCCGAGAGACCACTGAGGTGGCGGCGCCGCCCCGGTTATTGGCCATGTCCCTCGACCCCGCACCGGTATCAACCGCGGAGGATTGGAGCACGATGGCTCCAGCGAAGGTGTTGGGGACTGTGCTCGGCGTCCGGTGAGTTTTTTTTTTTTTTTTTTTTTTTTTTTTTTTTTTTTTTTTTTTTTTTTTTTTTTTTTTTTTTTTTTTTGCATGGGTCAGGCGATCGACCAAGAGCGAGCTCAACACGATTAGCAAGACCGTTCCTCCTGGCGGGGTTTTTTTTTTTTTTTTTTTTTTTTTTTTTTTTTTTTTTTTTTTTTTTTTTTTTTTTTTTTTTTTTTTTTTTTTTTTTTTTTTTTTTTTTTTTTTTTTTTTTTAAAAAAAAAAAGACAACAACGACAAGGCGACCCGCTCGCGAGGTCGTCCTGAGCCCGAAACCGGGGCTGTCCGATGCCGCGGGGCCCTGGACCCTGACCGGCTCGAGACCCACGACAGGTCGATGTCTCCCGTCAGCCGGACTCTGTTAGCGCCCCCCGGCTCGCTTTCCCGAGCACGCCGCCGCCCTCGCGCCGGCGGTGCACTCAGGTGGCCCACACGTGGCGGTTGGGCCTGTCCCCCCGCGCGCAGGCCTCCCCCCGCGGCGATCCTGGCCGTCGACCTGGGTGGGCACGGCGCTCGTGCTTCATGGGGAGAGTTCGGCGGCGTCACCATCGCGCCCGCATTTTTTTTTTTTTTTTTTTTTTTTTTTTTTTATAAAAAAAAAAAATCGTATACGGTCCAACGATGAACTCGGTGGCAGTCATCACGGGCGGTGCGGGCGGTATGGGTCTCGCGACCGCGAAGATCGTCGGTCAGGACCACGTGCTCGTGCTCTGTGACGTACGCCAAGAGCGGCTCGAGCCGCGGCGGCCACGCTGAAGGAGCTCGGCGTGAATGCAACGGGCGTCAACGCCGACGTCACCGACCGCGCGGCGGTCGCCCGGCTCTTCGACGTCGCGGCAGGCCGTGGCACCGTCGTTTCCGTCATCCACACTGCCGGAGTGAGCCCGAGCATGGGCGATGCGGCCACCATGTGATGAGGACCAATGCGCTCGGCACGCTGTACGTCAACGAGATCTTCTTCGAGACCGCAGGCGAGGGCTCCGCGATCGTCAACGTCGCATCGATGGCCGCGCACCTGCTGCCCGAGGAGTTGATCCCGACAGCACAGTTCCCGCTGGCGTTTCACCGACGTCGACGCATTCATGACCGACCTGCTGGCGGCCTGCGACATCGCTCCCGAAGAGGGGCGCTCGGGTATCGCGTACGCGATCAGCAAGAGCTTCGTCAGGTGGTACAGCCCGTCGCAGGCCGAACGCTTCAACGGTCGGGGGCTCCGCGTCGTCTCGGTCTCGCCGGGTCCATCGACACCGAGATGGGCAGGCTCGAGGAGCAGGCCGGGGCCGGTGCGATGGTGGCCGACGCTGCGGTACCGCGTTGGGGCAAGGCCGAGGAGATGGCCGAGTTGTTGGCGTTCTGCGCGAGCACCAGGGCGGCCTATCTGACCGGGACCGACATCCTGAACGACGGTGGCGTGATCGCCTCGGTGAAGGAGCGCGCACGGGTGGCCGCCCCCAAAGCTAGTCACTGCCGATCGAGATGAGAAGCCGCGCGGCCATCCTCTATGCGTACGGCGGTCCGTGGGCCGTCGAGGAGTTCGAGCTCGACCCACCGCGGACAGGGGAGGTACTGCTGCGACTGGCCGCCACCGGTCTGTGCCACTCCGACGAGCACATCAAGCAGGGCAAGCTGGCGCCGCCTATGTCTTTTCTTTTTTTCCATATAAAAGCTGCAATGTCGCCGACGATCGGCGGACATGAAGGCTCCGGCATGGTGGTCGAGGTTGGCCCCGGAGTCACCCAGTTTTCGCCCGGCGATCACGTGGTCACGTCGTTCGTCGCGGTCTGCGGTCAGTGCCGATGGTGCGCAGCCGGCATGGAATACCTGTGCGACAAGGGGGCCGGCACCCTGGCGCCGGGCATGCCGACCGACGGGACCTTTCGTCATCACAGTCTCGACGGACGCGACCTCGGGCATGTGTCGAAGATTGGCGCGTTCGCCGAACACACCGTCGTCGCCGCCGATTCGCTGGTGAAGATCGACCCCGATCTCCCGTTGGTTCCGGCCGCGCTGCTGGCGTGCGCGGTTCCGACCGGATACGGGTCGGCGGCACGGCGGGCCAACGTGCGCGGCGGGGACACCGCGGTGGTGATCGGGGCTGGCGGGATCGGCACCGCGGCCATCCAGGGTGCGCAGATCAGTGGGGCTGCCCGCATCGTCGTGGTCGACCCGGTCGAGTTCAAACGCCAGTCCGCGCTGTCCTTCGGCGCCACCCACACCGCGGCGACGGCAACCGAGGCAATCCAGGTGGTGCGTGAGTTGACCCGCGGCGTGATGGCCGACGCGGTCGTCGTCGCTCCGGCGATGATCGGCGAGGCCGACGTCGGGGCGGCGCTGGAACTCACCCGCAAGGGCGGGACCTGTGTGCTCACCGGGTTGCCCGCTGCCCGCCCTGCGTTCGATCGCGATCCCGCTACAGGACTTCATCTTGATGAATAAGACCTTGTCCGGCACGGTTTTTGGCGCATGCAATCCCAAGAGCGACGTTGCGCTGCTGGCCACGCTGTACCGGTCGGGCCGGTTACTCCTCGACGAGATGATCACCAAGCGCTACGGGCTCGACGAGATCAACGACGCCTACGCCGACCTAGCCGCCGGCCAACTGATCCGCGGTGTAATCGATTTCGGCCTCGGTTATGGCGCGGGCGCGGTGCCGAGCCGGTGCGGTGCACCCATTCTCGCGGCCGCAGCCGCCAGGTCCGGCGAGCGTACTCCAGCTCGGTGTAAGGCCATTGGGTGACGATCCGGCCGGTAGGCGAACGGAAGTAACTGTCGCACTGCGTCCAGATGGTGCGCTCGAGGTCAGCGGAAAGCTTGTCGTTGTAGCGCTTTTCGACCTCAGGGCGCACATCGAGGTATCCGCCTCGACGCGCCACCCGGCTCACCGCGCTGGCCACCAGTCGCGCACCGGCCTCCAGGATGTAGACGATCGAGTTGCCGCCCTGGTTGGTGTTGGGGCCGTAGAGCATGAAGAAGTTCGGGAATCCGCTGACCGCCACGCCCAGATAGGCGCTGGGATCGTCGCCCCAGCGCTCGTGCAGCCGACACGCCGCCGGCGCCGACGACATCGATGCCCGACAGGTACTGCGCCGTCTCAAATCCGGTGGCCAGTACGATCACATCGACATCGCACCTGCCCCGCCGCGGTGACGACCGACGTTTCGGTGATCCGGTCGATGGGATCGGTGACCAGCTCGACATTGTCCTGCTGCAGTGCCCGGTAATACTCGTCGCCCAACAGCACCCGCTTGCAGCGGAACGGATAGTCCGGTGTCAGCGCGCGACGCAGCCGCTCGTCGGACACGGTGCGCTCCAGGAACGACGTCGCGATCTGGCTGCGTGCGGCCACCACCGGATCGTCGGCGAAGGTCGCGGTGTTGTCGTGCTGGAATCTTCCAGATCTGCCAGCGGGTCCGCGGCATGCCGCCCAGGGGTTGCGCCGGAATTGCGCCAATTCGGTTGCGCTGTAGGGGCGGTCGTCCTTGGGCACCATCCATGGCGGCGTGCGCTGAAATACCGTCACGTGCTCGGCGATCTTCGCCAGCTCGGGAACAACCTGCACCCCGCTGGCGCCGGTGCCGATCACCGCCACCTTCTTGCCTGCCAGGTCCACGCGGTGATCCCACCGGGCGGTGTGCATGAGCGGGCCGCTGAAGTCGGTCAGGCCCGTCGATGTCGGGCAGCTTTGGCGAACCGAACAGCCCGACGGCGCACACGACGACGTCGACGGTCAGCTGTGGCGGCGTCGCGCTCGCCTGCCGCAGTTCCAATTCCCACTGCGTGTCCGCGTTCCAGCGGCACGCGCGCACCTTGGTATCGAGCATGAGGTGGCGACGCAGATCGAAGTCGTCGGCCACCGACTCCAGGTAGGCCAGGATCTCGGGCTGGCGCGCATAGGTGCGGCTCCAGGATTTGTTGGGCGCGAACGAAAACGAGTACAGGTGACTCTGGATGTCGCACGCGGCGCCGGGATAGGTGTTGCGCCGCCACGTGCCCCCGACGCCGTCGTCGCCCTCGATGATGACCAGATCGTCGATGCCGGCCCGGCGCAACGCCACCGCCGCGCCAAGCCCGCCGAAGCCCGCACCGATGATCGCCACCTTCGGTGGGCGCCGACGCCGGGTCGCCGCCCGCACCCGGCCGACGGCGTAGCGCAGCCGGGCTTGCCGGCTTGTCACTGGCCGGCCTCCGCACCGCGAATGTCGAGCCCTTCCAAGTCCCCTTTGGCCCGCCACGTCTCCAGGATGTCGGCGTACTCGGTGGGCGCACCGAAAAAGAAGCTGCCCTGCCGAGTCTTGGCGTCCGCCTTTCCCTCCCGGTTGTAGTAGCCGGGGGTGCACGTCTTGGCTCGCTCGGCGCGTCGCGGTCGAGCGGGCGACGACCGTGTCGACCCAGGCGGCTTCGGCGTCGGCTGACGCCTCGACTTCGGTGACGCCCCGCGCGAGTGCCCACGCGATGATCCACGCGGCGTGGGTCGCCTGCACGTCCAGCAGATACGGGAAGTTCACCGTCAGCCCCGCCTGCGAGATGCTTTCGATGAAGCAGTTCGGGAAGCCGTTGGCACAAGCCCTGGAAGGTGCGCACACCGTCGCGCCACTGATCGGTCAACGTCACACCGTCGCGGCCGATCAGCTCGAACCCGGTGCGACGGCAGTAGTCGGTGCCCACCTCGAAACCCGTTGCGAAGATGAGGCAGTCGAGCTCGTAGACCACGCCGTCGACGACCACGCCGGACTCGGTGATGCGCTCCACGCCGCGACCGCGCGTGTCGACCAGCGTGACGTTGTCGCGGTTGAACGTTTGCAGATACTCGTCGTGAAAGCAGGGCCGCTTGCAGAAGTAGCCGTACCAGGGTTTGAGCGCCTCGGCGGTGGCCGGATCGGTGACGATCTCGTCGACCCGCGCCCGGATCTCCTCCATCTTGGCGAAGTCCGCGATCTCGATGTCGCGGGTCCGTTGCGCGGGGTCCACGAGCGGCGTCATCTCCGTCGTGGCGCATGACCGGAAGCTTGCGGGTGATGCTCGTCCAGGCATCGGCGACCAGGTCCTCGTCGGCCTGCCCGCCGGCCGTGAGGATCTGAAAGTTCTGTATGCGCTTGCGCTGCCAGCCCGGCTGTAATGTGTTGGCCCACTGCGGGTCCGTGGCCCGATTGGCTCGCACGTCCACCGACGACGGCGTGCGCTGGAAGACGTAGAGCTGCTCGGCCGCCGCGGCCAGGTGCGGCACGCACTGGATCGCGGTGGCCCCGGTGCCGATGATGCCGACGCGCTTGCCGGCCAGGTTCTCCAGGTTCGCGCCGGTGTAGCCGTAGTCCCACCGGCTGGTGTGGAACGTGTGGCCGCGAAACGAGCCGAGGCCCGCGATGCCGGGCAGCTTGGGTTTGGCTTGATAGCCGTTGGCCATCGAGACGAATTTGGCCCGCATCTCGTCGCCCCGGTTGGTGCGGATGATCCAGCGGGAATCCGCTTGCATCCCAACGGATCTCATGCACATCGGTCTGCAGGCACGCGTCGCGGTACAGGTCGTAGTGTTCGCGCGATGCGCCGGCAGTGCGCGAAGATCTCGGCGCCCCTTGGCGTATTTCTCGGTGGGGATGTAGCCGAGCTCCTCGAGCAGCGGGATGTACACGTAGGACTCGACGTCGCAGGCGATCCCCGGGTACCGGTTCCAGTACCAGGTGCCGCCCACGTCGGCCGCCCGGTCGATCAACCGCACGCTTTCGACACCGAGCTCGCGTAGCCGCGCCCCGGTCAGCAGCCCGCCGAACCCGGCGCCGATGATCGCCACGTCGACCTCGTCGGTGAGCGGTTCGCGGGCGAATGTCGCGTCCGCCCAGGGGTCCTCGGCGAACCGGGCGAACTCACCCGCGATCTCGACGTACTGGGCGATCCCGTCCGGCCGCAGTCGCCGCGCCCGCTCTTCGGCGTACTTCTGCCGCAGCGCCTCCACGTCGAACGTCAGCGCCAACAGTTTCGGTCAAGGTCTCCGGCTTCCTCCCCGTGAGCCCGACTCTATAATCAATCGCTTGATCGTATCAAGGCTGCGACCGCTTGCCCGTCCCAGCAACGTTCCCCTGACCAATACCTTGGCCGAGCCCAGCGCGGCCTGGTACTCCGTCCGGCGGCAGGGTGGCCGCCAGCTCGGTCAGGCCGTAGACGAGGGCGTAGATCGCCTCGACCGCGCCGTCCGGCCGGTCCGCGAGGTCGCCCTGGCGGTGGGCGTCCGCGACGATGCTCTCGATGATCTCGCGGAACGCCTGAAACCCGCCGCCCCCCACCTCGGCGCCGAGGGCCGCCGCGCTTTCCGCCCGGATCGCCCACTCGAATGCGGCCAGGTCGGGGTACTCGCGCATCAACTGGCCCGATTCGTCGAGCACCGCCTCGATTCGGTCGACGATGTCGCCGGGCCCTTCGGCCGCCTCGCGCAGCCGCGGCAGCGCGACGTCCGTTCGCGCCGCGATCGCCGCCTTGATCAGTTCGGACTTGTTCGGAAAGTAGTTGTACAGGCTGGCGCTGGTCACGTCCGCGGTGCGGGCGATCTCGCGGATCGTGGCCCGCGAATATCCCACCTGGCCACACAGCGCATGGTGGCGACGATGATCCGCTGGCGGGTCTCCTCGCCGCTGGCGCCGACGGGGCGGCCCAGCTGTGCCGGCGCATGTGCGGGATTCTCACTGGCGCGTCCTGTCCGTCGGCACTCGTCGAATATTATCGACCGATCGATTAGTTGCGGCGTCGGCGCGGAGGTGGCGTGCGTGATCCACGGACCAGGCCGGTTCCGCGCGGCATGACCGTCACACCACCTCAGTTGGGCCGGCCCGTGGGCGCCAACGGCGAGCAGACCCGCGCACGCATCATCGCCGCGGCGATGCGCTGTGTGGCCGAGGTCGGCTACTCGCAGGCGACGATCCGCGAGATCGCCCGCGCTCGCCGACATCACCAGCGGCAGCCTGTATCACTACTTTCCGACCAAGGCCGAACTGCTCAAGGCCACCGTCGAGGAGATCGACGAGATCGCGCTGCCCCGGTTGCGCACCGCCGCGGCACAGGGCGATGACGCGGTCGCCCGCCTCGAGGCGGTGCTGGACGAATTGGACCGGTTGATGCAGGACTATCCCTACCTGGCCGCCTTCGACCGGGCGATCCGCGCCGAGCGCACGGCCCACCGTAGCGGCGGCCGCGCTGCATATCCGGGCCTGAAAGCCTTGCGCGACATCATCAATGACATCGTCGAAGACGCCGCGCTGCCGCGCTCCACCGATCAGGGCGCCGCCGTCGACGCCCTCTACGCGCTGACCCGCGGCCTGACCGAGCGGGCCACCGCCTGAGCCCGGACGCCTACGCGGCCACGCTGGCGTCGGCGAAGGATTTGATCCGGGGGACGCTATTCGTGCGCGCGGCCGGCGGGCAAAGATGAGCCTGCTGACAGCGCTGCGGCTGAACATGACCAACGTCGCCGACCCCACGGCGCGCCACTCGGGGCGTTACCAGGCGGCCCTGGACATGGCGGAATATGCCGACAGGCATGGATTCACCGCCGTCAGCGGAGAAGAACATCACCTGGCTGCCACGAGTTGGCTTCCGTCCCCGTTGATTCTGGCCGCCGCGGTCGCCGGGCGGACGCGATCGACTTCACCCAGGCCACAGCGCAGCGACCTCACGTCAACGGCGTCTGCGGGCGGCCTATCGCTCGGCGTAGCGATCGCGGAGCCCGGCCAGCGTCGCCTCGATGCCCGCGGCGTTGTTCTTCACCGCGCCGATCCGTTCGTAGTACTTCAACGTGTTCTTGAGCTCACCGGCGTCGCGGTAGTCGAAGGTCTCGGTGACCCTGGTCGCGGTCGGTGACAGCGGCACGAATTCCCACCGCCAGCGGTGACCCATCGGGTGGCGCCATTCCACCAATTCGTTGGGCGTCAGGGCGGTGACGGTGCTGGTGATCCGGTACGGCAACCCGTACATCTTCATCTTCGTCGAAAACTTCGACCCGACACCCAGTTGTGCCGGCGCTTTCACATTGTCGAGGACCGTGCCCGACCCATCGAGTTCCCGATGCCGTCGCGGATCGGCGGCCATCGCGTACAGTTCAGCCGCCGGCGCGGCGACGTCAACCGACCGGCTGACCTGTCGGGGCCCGGCGTCGACAACGGTGACGGTCATCGTTGACTCCTCTTGTCTCAGTGGCGTCGACGCTACGCTTCGCCGTTTCCGCCCGATGCGCGCATGCGGTGCGACTCAGCGGCGACGGCGCCGACGTCATCGACCGGCCTTCGTCTACCGCGCCTGGCCCCGGGGTCGGGTTATGTCGTTGCGGTCGACCCCCTTGGCGGGTCTGGACCGCGGACCAGGCACAATCGGGCTGCCCCGACCGAACTGGCGGCAGCGGGAATACCTGCCCGGGCGCAGGTGTCGGTTCCGGTATACCGGGTATACCCCTGCCGGGTATATGTGAGGAAGGAGTTGTGGTGACGACGAGCGAATACCGGGTGAGCGGCATGAGCTGCGCCCACTGCGAGGCGGCCATCCAAAGCGAGGTGGCGCGGATTCCCGGAGTCGACGGCGTCGACGTCAGCGCGCGCACGGGCCGGCTGGTCGTCACGAGTTCCGCGCCGATCGACGAAGCGGCGGTTCTGGACGCGGTCGACGAGGCCGGTTATGAGGCGGTCCTGGTGGCATGACGACGGCGGAGGCCCCGAGCATCGAGCTATCGATCACGGGCATGACCTGCGCATCGTGCGCGGCCCGCATCGAAAAGAAGCTGAACAGGCTCGACGGTGTCGCCGCGACCGTCAACTACGCCACCGAGAAGGCCACCGTGACCGCCCCGTCCGGTTACGACCCGCAAGCGCTGGTCGCCGAGGTCGAGAAGGCCGGTTACACCGCGACGCTGGCGCGGGACCCGGCGCGGCCGCGGCGCGATCCGAGCCGGCCGCCGACGACGGCGAGCTGAGATCGCTGCGCACCCGCCTGATCGCGGCCGCCGTTCTCGCCGACCCGGTCATCGCGCATGGCGATGATCCCGGCCCTGCAGTTCCCCTACTGGCAGTGGGTGTCGCTCGCGCTGGCCGCTCCGGTCGTGGCGTGGGCCGGCCGGCCATTCCACGCGGCCGCGTGGGCCAACCTCAAGCACGGCACCGCCACCATGGACACCCTGGTCTCGATCGGGACCCTGGCGGCGTTCCTCTGGTCGCTGTACGCCCTGCTCTGGGGAACGGCCGGCGAGCCGGGCATGCGCCACGGCTTCGAGCTGACGGTTCGGCGGGGCGAGGGCGCGGGCAACGTCTACTTCGAGGTGGCCGCCGGCGTGACCCTGTTCGTCCTGGCCGGCCGATACTTCGAAAAGCGCTCCAAGCGGCGCGCCGGCGCCGCGCTGCGCGCGCTGCTGGAGTTCGGCGCCAAGGACGTCGCGGTGCTGCGGGACGGCGCCGAGACCCGCCTCCCGGTCGAGCGGCTCATGATCGGCGACGAGTTCGTGGTGCGGCCCGGCGAGAAGATCGCCACCGACGGGATCGTCGTCGCGGGGTCTTCCGCGGTGGACGCCTCGATGCTCACCGGCGAGCCCGTACCCGTCGAGGTCGGCCAGGGCGACGCCGTGACCGGCGGCACCGTCAACGCGGGCGGACGCCTCGTCGTGCGGGCCACCCGGGTCGGCGACGACACCCAACTCGCGCAGATGGCCAAGCTGATCGAGGCGGCCCAGTCGGGCAAGGCCCCGGTCCAGCGGTTGGCCGACCGCGTCGCGGGCGTGTTCGTGCCGCTCGTCATCGCCGTCGCGCTGGCCACCCTCGCGACGTGGCTCGCCGCCGGCTTCCCGCTCACCGCGGCGCTGACCGCCGCCGTCGCCGTCCTGATCATCGCCTGCCCGTGCGCGCTCGGGCTGGCGACGCCGACCGCCCTGTTGGTCGGCACCGGCCGAGCCGCGCAACTCGGCGTCCTCATCAAGGGGCCCGAGGTGCTGGAGTCCACCCGCAAGGTCGACACGATCGTGCTCGACAAGACCGGCACCGTGACCACCGGCAAGATGACCCTCGTCGACGTCGTCGCCGGGCCGGGGACCGACCGCGAGACGCTGCTGCGCTACGCCGGGGCCGTGGAGGACGCCTCGGAACATCCCATCGCCCGGGCGATCGCCAGGGGCGCGACGGCGGAACTCGGTCGCCTGCCCACCGCCGAGAGCCTTCGTCAACCTGGAAGGCACCGGGGTGCAGGGCGTCGTCGACGGCCACGCCGTCGTCGTCGGGCGCGAGAGCCTGCTGGCCGGCCGGGCCCAGCCCCTCGACGCCGCGTTGGCGGCGGCCAAGGCACGCGCCGAGGGCGAGGGCAAGACCGCGGTCGCCGTCGGCTGGGACGGGCGGGCCCGCGGGATCCTGGTGGTCGCCGACACCGTCAAACCCACCAGCGCCGAAGCGGTCCGGCGGTTCAAGCTGCTGGGGCTGACACCGGTGCTGCTGACCGGGGACAACCGGACCGTCGCACACCGTATCGCCGCGGAGGTCGGCATCGCCGAGGTCGTCGCCGACACGCTGCCCGCCGACAAGGTCGCCGCGGTCCGGCGTTTGCAGGCCGAGGGCAAGGTCGTCGCCATGGTCGGCGACGGCGTGAACGACGCCGCCGCGCTGGCCACCGCCGATCTTGGGGGTGGCCATGGGCACCGGCACCGATGTGGCGATCGAAGCCGCCGACCTCACCCTGATGGGCGGTGACCTACGCGCCGCGGCCGACGCGATCCGGCTGTCCCGGCGGACGCTGAGCACCATCAAGACGAATCTGTTCTGGGCCTTCGGCTACAACGTCGCCGCGATCCCGCTGGCCGCGCTGGGCCTGCTCAACCCGATGCTGGCGGGCGCCGCGATGGCGCTGTCGAGCGTGTTCGTCGTGGCCAACAGCCTGCGCCTGCGGTCGTTCGCCGGCGACCACCGGGAGGCATGACCCGCGCCGATGGCAGGCCGTCGGGCAGTCGATCTGGGTATCGGGCCCTGATATGGGATAGTGGGTCTGACCTACCCCTGCCGGGCCACGGCCGGCGGGTTGACCCTCGCGGAGCGATCGACCGTTGCCACACTTCTTCGGACAGTTGTCCTTGCTGCACGGCTGGCTGCCGCCCACGCTGCAGGCGGTGGCGCTGCTCGTGGTGATCGCCGCGATCCAATGGCGCAAGCGGCGCTGGCACAGGTGGGTGCTGCCGGGGGCGCTGGTCGCCGCCGCCGCGCTCACCGCCGCCGCGTACTGGTATCTCGTCTCGCTCGGGGTGGCCGGGGACCCCGCGCCGACGGCCCTGTGGATCTGGATCGCCATGACGGGGCTGGCCGCGGCCGTGCTGGTGCTGGGTTGGCCGGGCACGCGCTGGTGGCGGCGCGGCCTGGCGGTCCTCTCCGTCCCGCTGTGCGCGCTGTGTGCCGCCCTGGCCCTCAACGCGTGGGTCGGCTATTTCCCGACGGCGCTCGCCGCGTGGAACCAGCTGACATCGGTGCCGTTGCCCAACCAGATCGACCGGCTGCGGGTCACCGAGATGCAGGTCGCCGGCACCCGGCCGACCAAGGGCGTGGTGGTGCCGGTGAACATCGGCGACGACGCGTCACACTTCCGTCACCGTCAGGAGCTCGTCTACCTGCCCCCGGCCTGGTTCAACAGCAACCCGCCGCCCCGGCTGCCGGCCGTCATGATGATCGGCTCGGCGTTCAACACCCCGGGCGACTGGCTGGGTCCCGGCGGCGCCTTCACCGCCATCGACAACTTCGCCGCCGCGCACCACGGCTTCGCACCGGTGCTGGTGTTCGTCGACCCCACCGGCTCGTTCGACAACGACACCGAGTGCGTCAACGGCACCCGCGGCAACGCCGCCGACCACCTGACCAAGGACGTGGTGCCGTTCATCGTGTCCAACTTCGGTGTCAGCGCCGACCGGGCGAACTGGGGCGTCGCCGGATGGTCGATGGGCGGGACCTGCGCCGTCGACCTGGCGGTCATGCATCCGGAGCTGTTCAGCACCTTCGTCGACATCGCCGGCGACCGCAGTCCCACCCTCGGCACCAAGGATCAGACCGTCGCCAAGTTGTTCGGCGGCAACAGCGCCGCGTGGGCCGACTTCGATCCGATCACCGTGATCTCGCGCCACGGCCGCTACACCGGGCTGTCGGGATGGTTCGACGTCCCCGGCTCATCGCGTCCCCGCGACGTCGCCGAGGAGGGCAATCCCACCGTCGGCGGCGTGCGGGTCGATCCGTCCGCGAACCCGGAGGGCCAGGACGCCGCGGCCAATGCGCTGTGCGCCGCCGCCGCGGCCAACGGCATCACCTGCGCGGTGGTCACCCAAGAGGGCAGGCACGACTGGCCGTTTGCGGCCCAGGCGTTCGACGCATCGCTGCCGTGGCTCGCCGCCACGCTGGGCACCCCCGGAGTCGAGTCCGTGGCGCTGCCGCGGCGTCACCATGCGCAGCCGCACTGACCTTCGGCGCCCGGGAACCCTGAATTCCGTAGCCGAATCGATGCAGAATTCACAGCTGACCCTCCTGTAACGCGCCCGGCATAACGGCGTCGACGATGATACGGTTCGCTGCTGTGACGACGGAGTTTGGCCAACCGCGCGGCCGGAACGCCCGCGCCGGCGTCCCGACGTCGCACGGCAAGCCGGTCGCGCGGCGTCGCCCCGCGGGTTCGCCGGAATTCAACCGGCGCCGCTTTCTCGGAACGCTCGCGGCCGCCACCGTTGCCGGCGTCGGCGCGGCCCGTCTCGTGGTCGACCCCCAGCCCCGGACGTTCGCCCAGACGCCCCCGTCCGGCGCGGTGACCTCCGGCCCCATTGCGCCCGCGGCCTTGCTGGGCCCCCCGCCGCCGAGCGCCCGCATCCCGCTGCCGGGCGGGGGTGCGTTGATGAAGATCCCCGGCGAAGGCGATCTGCTCGCCCTGACCGTCGACGACGGTGTCAACAGCGAGGTCGTGCGCGCCTACACGCAGTTCGCCAAAGACACCGGCGTTCGGCTGACCTTCTTCGTCAACGGCACCTACAACTCGTGGACCGACAACAAGGATCTGCTCCGGCCGTTGGTCGACAGCGGGCAGATCCAACTGGGCAATCACACCTGGTCGCATCCGGACCTGACCACCCTGTCCAAGGAGAAGATCGCCCAGCAGCTCTCCCGCAACGACGACTTCCTCAAGAAGACGTACGGCGTCGGCGCCAAGCCGTACTGGCGGCCGCCCTACGCGAAGCGAAACGCCACCGTCGACGCCGTGGCCGCAGATCTCGGCTACACCGCGCCCGTCCTGTGGTCGGGCTCGCTGTCGGACTCCACGCTGATCACCGAGGAATACATCGTGCAGATGGCCGATCAGTACTTCACTGCGCAGTCGATCGTCATCGGCCACCTCAATCACCTGCCCGTCACTCATGTCTACCCACAGCTGGTCGACATCATCCGCTCGCGTAACCTGCGCAGCGTCACGCTCAACGACGTGTTCCAGAGGACGCCGTAAGCCCGCCTACGCCGGCTCGGCCGATTGCGCCAGACGCCCGGCGAGGGCCGCGTGGAAATGGCCGATCGCGCTCTCATGGCGACCGAACTCCACAAATTCGTTTGCACCAGAACGCAACCCGCGTTGCACACCCGCGGACATCTCGTTGTCCTCCGCGAGCCCCCGTTCGATGAAGCTGCCCGCGCCCACCAGCCTGCTCGACGGGTCGAGCGCGGCTTGCTCGGCGACTTCCGGCCGCACCATCGAATAGGTGGTCACCGTGCTGTGGTCGACGTCGACGGGGTCGATCACAACCACGGCCACCACACCCGGGAACGTTGCCACCATCACGTTGGGAAACAGATGGTAGACATAGGTGACCCGTACATCGGTGTTCCAGGACGATTCCGGACGGTCGCGAAGCCGCTCAATGTTGCGGTACGGGAACGTGATACGGGCGTTGGGACCGAACTTCTCGACAACGTTGAGATCGTCGTATTGCACCGGGAAGAAGGTGTCCGCGTGCGTCGACCGGAGGTGGTAGCCCTCCAGGAATTGCTCGACGAGCACCTTCCAATTCATCGCTCGGGGCGTGGAGTCCATGAGAATGAGTCGCTCGGCGGGGAGAAGCTTGTGGCGCCAAGCACTTCCGTCGGCGAGCCAGTCCATCGCCCGGTCATCGTGGGACCGGGGGCCCGCGTCACCGAGGTCGAGCGCACCGATGACGATGAGCCCGTCCACTTCACGGCTGTCGACCTCGACCAGACCCCGCGACGACGTTTCCAGGCCCGGAAAGGAATCCGCGTGCGGCACATGGGAGAGAGACCCGTCCAAACGATAGGTCCACCCGTGGTAGCGGCATACCAGCGCGTGCGCGCACCCGGCTGCCTCGACCAGGGCAAAGCCGCGGTGTCGGCATGCATTGCGAAACACCCGCGCCCGCAGGTCGCGCCCTCGCACGGCGAACAGCGGCACTCCGAAGGCGACTCGTTCGACGTGGTCACCGGCGTTGGGAATCGTGGCGGACGGAACGAACACGCTCGGCATGCCGCGCAGCGCTCGAAGTTCCGCGGCGAACCGATCGGGATTCAGATAGTTCTGACACGGGCTCGCGCCAGCTATCGCCCTCGTCCGTGGTGCCCGCGTCAATGTGGGCAAGGATGCGCCGGGCGATCTCCACATCATCGGCTACCAACGACTTTGTCGGGGAGCTCATACGGGCCAGTATCACACCATGACGGTGATGCGCCAACGCCGTGGCGCGATGCGACGACGCCGCGGCGCTGAACCCGAGCGCCCGCCGCGAACCGGCGGCCTCCTACCGTGGCGAGTCAGGGTTGCGCCGGTCTCAGGCGGCCGGCGGGATGTTCTGGTTGATGCGGAACACGTTGGCGGGATCGTATCGCGCCTTGATCTCACTGAGCCGTTGGTAGTTCGGGCCGTAGGTCGCCCGGACCCGGTCCTGGCCCTCGTCCATCAGGAAGTTGACGTAAGCGGCGCCGGCCGAATAGGGGTGGGTGGCGTTCCAGGTGTCCACCGCCCAGCGCTTCAGCAGTTCCGCGTTCGCCGGGTCCGGATCGACCCCGGCGATGACTTGGGAGAAGTTGACATCCCGGTGCGTCCAGGGTGTTTCGGTCGGCCCGACTCGATGGACGGCGCCGTCGATCGGGTACAGGTGCATCGTGGAGTGCATCGTCGGCAGTTGGGGCCGCCGCGGATCGCCACCGAAAGGCCGGATTCGCGCGCGAATTCCAGTGCGGCCGCGACGTCGCCGGGGGATCCGCACCGGGCGATCACCGCCGGCCGTTTGTCGATCATGGCGTTGTGCAACGCCCGAGCCGAATCGTATCCGGGATCGCCGGGCACAATCACCTCACCGCCCAGCCTGGCGCGCAATCCGTCGGTTGCGGTTGTCAGGGTCATCGCCCGCACCTCCTCCGGTTGGATGATGCGACGTTACGAGGCGTGCCACCCCCGCGTCATGACCATAACGAGGCAATCCCGGCGTATCCCACGATAGTCAGAACTGACTATCGACCCGCCGGCGCCGGCGCGGCTACCTTGAGTGGATGGCGCAGTGGGTGCCGCCCCCGCTCCCGGCCGAGTTGATCGCACGCCGCCGCGGCCCGTTGGTGGGCCGGGCCGCGGAACTCGCCGCTTTCGAACGGGTCTGGGAAAGGGTGCAGGATGGCAACCGCCAGGCGGTCTTCATCGGCGGTGAACCCGGCGCGGGCAAGACGCGGCTGGCCGCCGAAGTGGCCGGCACCTTGGCCGACCATGGCGTTGCCGTGCTGGTCGGCAGCTCGACTTCCGATGCGGACATCCCGTACGCCCCGTTCGCCGAGGCGCTGGAGGGCCTGCTCGGGGCGGGCGCACCGGGTTCGCTGACCGAGCCCTTGGGCGGCGCGGCCCCGCAGTTGCGGCGACTGTCCAGCCAGGTGGATCGGCATCTGACGGAGCCGGGTGGGGACGCGGCGGTCGGCGCTACCCGGCACGCCCTGTTCGACGCCGTGACCGGCTTCCTGCGCCGCCTGTCGATCGACCGCCCGGTGGCCTTGATCCTCGAAGACCTGCATTGGGCGCAGCTGCCCACGCTGGCGATGCTGGAACACGTGCTCGTCGGCTGTGCCGACGCCCGCCTGCTGGTGGTGGCCACCTTCCGCAGCACGGAACCGGACCGCTCCGACGAGCTCGTCACCCGGCTGGCCGAACTGCACCGTTTCGACGGCGTCCGCCGTGTCGACCTCGCGGGGCTGGACACCGAGGCGATCGCGGAGTTCGTGTGCCGGACCCAGCAGGTGACCCAGGCATCCGCACGAACGGCGGCGGCCCTCCTGCGCGACAAGACCGGCGGCAATCCCTTCTTCCTCACCGAACTCGTCAATCATCTGGAGAACCGTGGCGGGATAGCGAGTTTGAGCGCCCAACCCACCGTTCCCGTGTCGATCGGGGATGCCATCGCCCGCCGCCTGGGCGGGCTGGGGCAGGGCGTCCGGGGGGTCATCGAGCAGGCGGCGGTGTTGGGTGAATCCTTCGATCTGCCGGCGCTCATCGCCGCCAGCGACAGCGACCTCACGTCGACACTCGCGGCCGTCGATTCCGCCGAGGGCCTCGGATTGATCCGGCCGATCAACGACTCCGACGGCGAATTCTCCTTCGTGCACGCGCTCACCCGCGAGGCCGTCGTAGCCGGATTGGCGGCGTCCCGGCTGCGGATCATGCACGCGCGCGCCGCCGAAGCGCTCGAGGGCCGCGGTGACCCCTCCTTGGTTCCGCGGCTGGCCAACCACTATCTGCGAGCCCACGTGCTGGGCTACCACGAACAGGCGTTGCGTTACGCGCGTCAGGCGGCGCTGATGGCCGAGCAGAGCCTGGCCTACGAGGATGCGGCGAAATGGTTCGAGCGCGCCGCGTCGCTGCCCGAACTGAGCCTGGCGGATCGGGCCGAGATGAGCCTGAGCGCCGCCGCCAACCACGTGCGGGCCGGTGATTTCGTCCGGGTGCGGGCGATCTACGAGCGCGTCAGCGCGACGGACGACCCGCTCATCCGGCTCGAGGCCGCCATCGGCTACGAGGACGCGAACTGGCGTCGCGGACAAGCGGACTCGAAAGCCGCCGACTTGCTGGCTGCCGCCCTCGAATCGTGTGGGCTGGGCACCGACGACCCCCGCTACATTCAGGCGCTCGGCGGTCTCGGACGAGCGCTGGCGTTCGCCGGAGAGGCGGTCCGCGGGCGAGAGATCGGGGACCGTGCCGTCGAAAGTGCGCGGGCGATTGCCGATCCGGCGGTGCTGATGAACACGCTGGTGACCAGCCTCTGGCACGGCCTCACGCCGGAGATGTGGGAGATTCAGCGGGAGCGGGCGAGCGAGCTTTCGCGCATGGCGTCGTCCCGCCGCGATTACGAGGCGCTGGGCGTGGCCTCGCACTTTCGCGCGATGGTCAGCTACCTGGCCGGCCGACCCGACGATCTGGAGGAGTCGACCGCCGACATGCGGCGGGCGGCGCGGGCGTGTGGGCAGCCCACCCTTGGTTTCGTCGGCGCGTGTGTCGAGCAGGCGCTCGCCTACCTCCGCGGGGACTTCTCCGGCGCCGAACGGTGGGCCGACATCGCGTTGCGGACGGGTGGTTTGTTCGGCATCGAAGACGTCGAGGGCTCGAATGGCGTCCAGATGTTCATGATCCGCCGCGAGACCGCGGACCTCAAACGATTCGGCGCCTTCGTCGACGGCGGCGAAACGTTCACCGGCCGCTGGGTGCCCGGGTTGCTGGCGCTGTATACCGAACTCAAGTGCGAACGCGGCATGGCCCGCGCGCTCAATCAGCTACTCAACCGCAATCTGGGCGAGCGCACCGACGAGGCGCAGTGGCCGATGGAGCTGATCTTCATGGTGGAAGCGGCTCTGGAGCTGGAGAACCGCGAGGCGCTCGACGCGCTGCGGCCCTTCGTCGCCCGCTATGCCGGCAAGAACCTGGTGGCCGGCCAATTCGTCGCGCTGTTCGGCAGCGCCGAGCGCTACCTCGCCCGGATTGCCGCCCTGTGCGGTGACGACGCCGCGGCCGAGCGGCATTTCGATGCGGCGCTCGAGATGGATCGGCGGATGGGCTCGGTGGTGCATGTCTCGGAAACCCTGGCCCGGCAAGCGCTGTTCGCGGCCTCACGCGGTCGTACCGATAGCGCTCGGCAGCTGGCCGACCGAGGCGCGCGCCGTCGCCGCGCCGATCGGTCAGGCGCGCGTTATCGAGTTGATGGATTCGCTGCTGAGCGCGGGTCCCGACGGGCTGACGGAGCGGGAGGTCGAAGTGCTGCGGCTGCTGGCCGACGGACTGAGCAATCGACAGATCGGGCAGCGCCTCTACATCAGCACCAACACCGCGGCCAACCATGTCCGCAGCATCCTGATCAAGACCGGCGCCGCCAATCGCACCCAGGCGGCCATGTACGCCGCCGACCATGAGCTGCTGGCATGAGGGGCGTCCAGATGTCGGACTCAGGTGTCGGACTTAGATGTCGGACAGGGACCCGTCCGGCAGGACGCGATCCCGCACCTCCACGACGGCATCGGCGGGAAGTCCTGCGCGCGCGGCCGCGGTCCTGATGGCCTCGGGGGACGGTGCCTCGTAGAGGCAGTAGGTCTTTCGCTTGTCCGCCGAAAGGAATGAGTACATCCACCGGATACCCGCCTCGTCGTTGATTCGATTGATCCCGTCGGCGAGCTCGAGGCTGGGTTCCAATTCCTCGGCGAAGGTGCGTTCGACTATGAAGATGGGCACGGCGGGCTCCTGTCCATTGTCTTGGATCGAACCTACGCCGTGCCGAATCGATGTGAACAGGCAGTCATTCAGCGGAGGCAGCGTCGAGTAGCAGCTGCAGGCTCTCGCGCAGGTCTCCCAGCCGTCGCTCGCCCAGAGCTTGGCGCCATCGCTTTTCCAGACTGATTGCGTTGGAGCGCAGTACGCGTAGAACCTGCTGCCCCCGCGGCGTCAGCTCGATGATTCGCGCCCGGGCGTCGGCGGGGTCGGGCACCCGAGTGACGTAGCCCTCGCGTTCCAGCGCCGCCACACCCTGGCCGACCGCCTGCCGGCTGACCTTGAGCCGGTCGGCCAGGTCGGATGCGTGCATCCCGCCCGCCGCCAGGGGCACCAGCGCCACCGCTTGCGCGGGCCGAATGCCGTGCAGCCCGGCCGCCGCGAGCGCGGACCTGAGGTGCGGCACCCCGGAGGCGGCCACCAGGTTGACGAGGGCGGGGACAGTCGGCTCCCGGCCCACAGCCGCGTTGCGTCGCATGACCATAGAGTGTGCCATCACGCCGACGATTGACAAGCTACTTGTCAAAATGCGCCGGGGGGTGCCAAGCTGTGCTCATGCGACCTCGCCGCGTTCGGGTATTCGCCGGTTGCCTCGCGCTGGCCCTCACCGTCGCGCTCGGCGGCTGCGTCGGCGGCGGCCACGCGTCGGGAACGCCGGGCGCGCAATCGATCCCGGTGGGGCGGTCCACCCAAACCGTCGAGTCCGGCGGCGTCAGCAGGACCTATCACCTGTACCGTCCGGAGGGGTTGACCGATCCGGCGCCGCTGGTCATCATGCTGCACGGCGGTTTCGGCAGCGGCGCACAGGCCGAGCGCTCCTATCACTGGGACGCCGAGGCCGACGGCGGGCGTTTCCTGGTCGCCTACCCGGACGGACTCGACCGCGCCTGGAACGCCGGGACATGCTGCGGCGAGCCGCAGCGCGTCAACGCCGACGACGTCGGCTTCCTCACCGCGATGGTGGGCGTCATCGAACAGCAGATCCCGATCGACCGGACGCGCGTCTATGCGACAGGCATGTCCAATGGGGCCATGATGGCGCTGCGCCTGGCCTGCCAAACCGGCACCTTCGCCGCGATCGCCCCGGTGGCCGGCACACTGTTGACCGACTGCTCACAAGCGCGCCCGACGTCGGTGTTGCAGATTCACGGCACCGCCGACGAGAGGGTGCCCTACAACGGCGGCCCGGGAAAAGCGTTCGCCATCAACGGCAATCCGCGCGTCGACGGACCCTCGGTGGAGTCGGTCAACGCCATGTGGCGTTCCGTCGACGCCTGCGGTACACCCGCGTCGAGCACCGCGGGCAGCGTGACCACCCAGATCGCCGGCTGCGCGGACGGCCGCACCGTGGAGCTGATCTCGGTGGACGGCGCGGGCCATCAGTGGCCGGGCGGTGAGCCCAGCCCGCTGGCGGAGAAGCTGGCCGGCATCCCCGCCCCGTCGACGGCGCTGGACGCCACGGACACCATCTGGCAGTTTTTCAGCCGGCAGCACGGTTGACAGCGGGGCTCACCGCCCGCCCAACATCCCGTCGACGATCCGGTGCAGCGCCTCTCGTGTTTCCCTCCGGGCGCGCTTGGGGTCCTCGGCGGTCGCGATGTACATGGCCGCCTCGTCGAGCGCGCCGATCAGCACGTGCGCCAGGGGCCGCACCGGTTGGCGCGCGAGTTGGCCGGCCCGTACCGCCTCGTTGAGCAGTTGTTCGGTCATGCCCAGGCTGTACCGCTGCGCGACGTCACGGAATGCGGCCCAACCCAGCACGCTCGGCGCGTCCAGCAGGATCAGCTGGCGCACCTCCGGGTCGGCGGAGACCTGGAGCCAGGCGTCGACCGCGGCCCGGATCGCGTCCGCCGGCGTCGTCGCCCCCGACTCGGCCACCACGACACCCATGCGCGCCAGCACGTCCTGTTCGACGACCTCGACGACCTCGCGGAATAGCGCTGCCTTGTCGGCGAATTGGTGATACATCGCTCCGCGGGTGACGCCCGCCGCGCCGGCGATCTCGGGCGTGCCCACCTCCGCGTACCCCCGGGCGCCCCACAATTCGCGCGCCGCCGAGATCAGCGCGTCGCGGGTGGCCGCGGAGCGCTCCTCCTGGGTCCGCCTCTTGATTTCCATACAACCTGCCTGTAACTTACGAACAGACAGCCTGTTTGTAAGTATAGCCGAAGGGGAGACACGATGCCGACGATCGACATTAGCGCCGGAACCATCCATTACGAAGCAACCGGCCCCGAGAACGGCAGGCCGGTGGTGTTCGTGCACGGGTTCATGATGGGCGGCCAGCTCTGGCGCGAGGTGGGGCGGCGACTTGCCGATCTAGGCCTGCGGTGCATCGCCCCCACCTGGCCGCTGGGGGCGCATCCGGAGCCGCTGCGCAGCGGTGCGGACCGCACCATCACCGGCGTGGCCGGTGTCGTCGCCGAAGTGCTTGAGGCCCTCGAACTCCGGGACGTGGTGCTGGTCGGTAACGACACGGGCGGGGTCGTCACCCAACTGGTCGCCGTGCACCATCCCGAGCGGCTCGGGGCGCTCGTCCTCACCAGTTGCGATGCGTTCGAACACTTTCCGCCACCGATCCTGAAGCCGGTCATCCTGGCGGCGAAGTCCAAGACGCTGTTTCGTACCGCGATCCAGGCCATACGCGTTCCGGCCGCCCGCAGGCGCGCCTTCGACGGCCTGGCGCACCGCAACATCGACGACCTGACGAAGATCTGGGTGCAGCCGGTGTTGTCCGATCCGGCCGTCGCCGAGGATTTGCGCCAGTTCACCCTTTCGCTGCGCACCGAGGTCACCACGGGCGTCGCGAGGCGGCTGCCCGAGTTCGACAAGCCCACGCTCATCGCCTGGTCGGCCGACGACGTGTTCTTCGAGCAGGAGGACGGCAGGCGGCTGGCCGCGACCATTCCGAACGCGCGCCACGAGGTGATCGAGCAAGCGCGGACGTTCTCGATGGTCGACCGGCCGGACCGGCTCGCCGAGCTGCTGTCCACGATCGCGGTGCCCGCATAGGGACTGCAGGCGCGCCTATCACCAAGTGCTGCAGAGCAATACGCGACAGCCGCGGCCGCCATCCGAACTGGCGAGGATCGACGGGAGACTCCCGCGGCTGTGCGGATCCTCCGCTGACGGCGGTCCGGCGTTGGCGGCCCGGCAGTCGCGATTGGCATCGGATGCGGCCACCTGGATGGCGCGGGAGACGTTCGTGATTGACGACGGACAGCGCCTCGGCGATGCTGAACCCTTCGGGAAAGGAATCAGCGTCGAATGACCGAGGCGCAGCGGGTGGTCGGCCTGGATGCCGAGGCGGTGGCGCGGTGGCTGACGACGCTGGGCATCGAGTTCGAGGCGCCATTGCACTTTCAGCGGGTGGGCCTGGGACAGTCGAACCTGACCTACCGCGCTACCGACGCTGCCGGCCGCGCCTGGATACTGCGCCGCCCCCCATTGGGCCATCTGCTGGCCTCGGCCCACGATGTGATGCGCGAGGCCCGAATCATCGCCGCACTGGCGGACACCGACGTGCCGGTACCTCAAATCCTGGCCACCACGGCGGATCCGCAGTTCTTCGACGCGCCTATGGTACTGATGGAGTTCGTCGACGGTTTGGTCGTCGACACCATGGAGGTCGCCGAGTCGTTGACGCCGCAGCGGCGTCGCGAGATCGCCCTGGACCTGCCCCGCACCCTGGCCAAGATCCACGCCGTGGACCTGGAGAAGGTGGGGCTCGCGGACCTGGCAAGCCACCAGCCGTACGCGCAACGCCAGCTCAAGCGATGGGTCGGCCAGTGGGAACTGTCCAAGACACGCGAGATGCCCGAACTCGACGACCTGAGCCGTCGGCTCACGGCCGCCGCGCCCGAGCAACGGGAAATCAGTCTGGTGCACGGCGATTTCCACCTGCGCAACCTGATCACGTCGCACCAGACCGGCGAGATCGTGGCGACCCTGGACTGGGAACTGTCCACGCTGGGCGATCCGCTCGCGGACATGGGCTCGCTGCTCACCTACTGGCCCGAACCCGGCGAATCCATTCCCGGTGACTTCGCGCCGTCCACGCTGGAGGGCTTTCCCTCGCGCGCCGAAATGACTCGGCTATACCTGGACGCGACCGGTCGTGATTCGGCCGCCCTGCAGTACTGGCATGTTCTCGGGCTCTGGAAGCTGGCGATCATCGCCGAAGGCGTCATGCGCCGGGCGATGGACGAGCCGCGGAACAAGGCTTCGGCGGGGACTCCCGACACCGCATGGATCGACGCGCGGGTGCACAAAGCGCGTGAAATCGCCGACGACGCCGGGCTGTAGCAGGTAGTGACCCGGCGGCTGCCCAATCGTCGCCGCACGGCCCCCGCCAGTTCGACGGACCGGTTCCTGGACACCCTGTGCAGGCCAGCGGCGCACCAGCGGTACGGTCGTGGCCATGTCAGCTGCGATCCCACCGCTGCAGGGCCGGCGGATCCTGGTCACCGGCGGCGCGACCGGCATCGGCGCGGCCGCCGTCGGAGTCCTCACCGACGCGGGCGCGGCCGTCGCCGCGACCTATCACCAAACTCCGCCGCCGGACGGCCTGGCGGCGAACTGGCTGCCGTGCGATGTTCGGGACGCCGACGCCGTCACGGCGATGGTGCGGCGAGCCGCAGAAGAGCTCGGCGGTCTCGACGTGCTGATGAATGCCGCCGGTTCGTGGCAGGCGGGGATACCCGGTTACGTCTCCGTCGACGAGATCTCATTCCTGTTGGACACCAACGTCAAAGCGACCATCCTCACCAACCAGGCCGCGTACACCGTCATGAAGGGGACCGGCGGCAGCATCATCAACTTCGGCTCCTCGGAAGCCGTGATGGGCAGCCCGATCTCGGCCGTCTACGCCGCGACCAAGGGCGCCGTGCAGGCGTGGACGCGGTCGGCCGCCAAGGCGTGGGCCGCCGACAAGGTCACCGTCAACGCGCTCGCCCCGGCGGTGCAGACCGCCGGGGCCGACAGATTGCGCGACTTCCTCGGCCCCGAGGCGAGCGCCCTCATCGACCAGCAGATGAAGATGATGATCCCGCTCGGCGGGGCACTGGGAGATCCCACCCGCGACCTCGGGCCGGTCCTGGTGTTTCTGGCCGGCACCGGCGCGCACTTCGTCACCGGCCAGCTGCTGGCGGTCGACGGTGGCCTCATGATGGTGGGCGGATAGGGAGCCGGACGGGCAAACCGCTGCCGCTACGCTAGGACCGGCCGTCTGGACTCGTGGCGGCGGCGGGCGTAGCGAAAGTGGATTTGATGACCGACGACACGATTCAGGCGCTCCTGCAGCAGCGCTTGTCGGACCCGGCCATCGCCGTGAAATACGGCGACCTGCAATGGACTTGGGAACAGTATCTGGAGCGGTCGGCGGCGCGGGCCGCGGCCCTGATCGCCGCGGCCGACCCGCAACGACCGATGCACGTCGGCGCACTCCTGGGCAACACACCCGAGATGGTCGCCCAGATGGCTGCTGCCGGCCTGGGCGGCTACGTCCTCTGCGGGCTGAACACCACCCGCCGCGGGGAGGCACTGGTCGCCGACATCCGCCGCGCGCGCTGTCAGTTCGTGGTGACCGACGCCGAACATCGGCCGCTGCTCGATGATTTGGACCTTGGGGAAGCGCGCATCCTGGACACCTCGACGCCACAGTGGGCGGAGTTCATCGCCGGTGCCGGCGAGCTGGTCCCTCATCGGAAGGTCACCGCCATGGACCCGTTCATGATGATCTTCACCTCGGGAACGAGCGGGAATCCGAAGGCCGTGCAGGTGTCCCATTTGATGGCCACGTTCGCGGGGATGAACCTGGTCCAGCGCTTCGAACTCACCGGGCAGGACACGTGCTACGTGTCGATGCCGCTCTTTCACTCCAACGCCGTGGTCGCCGGGTGGGCTCCCGCGGTGGTCTCCGGCGCGGCGATGGTGCCGGCCAAGTTCTCCGCGACGAATTTTCTCGACGACGTGCGCCGGTACGGCGCCACCTACATGAACTACGTCGGCAAGCCGCTCGCCTACATCCTGGCCACCGCCGAACGCGACGACGACGCCGACAACCCGCTGCGGGTGGCATTCGGCAACGAGGCCAACGACAAGGACATCGAGGAGTTTTCGCGCCGCTTCGGCGTCCAGGTGGAAGACGGCTTCGGCTCGACCGAGAACGCCATCATCGTGGTGCGCGAACCGGGCACGCCCAAGGGCTCGATCGGGAAGGGGTTCGAAGGGGTCGCCATCTACAACAGCGACACCGTGACCGAGTGCGCGATCGCCCGTTTCGACGCCGCCGGAGCCCTTGTCAACGCCGACGAGGCGGTGGGCGAACTGGTCAACACCACGGGCTCGGGCTTTTTCACCGGCTACTACAACGACACCGAGGCCAACGCCGAACGCATGCGTCACGGCATGTACTGGTCGGGAGACCTGGCGTACAAAGACGCCGACGGCTGGATCTACCTCGCCGGGCGCACCGCCGACTGGATGCGGGTGGACGGCGAGAACCTGGCCGCCGCCCCGATCGAGCGAATTCTGCTGCGCCACAGCGCGATCAACCGGGTGGCCGTGTATGCCGTCCCGGACGAACGCGTCGGTGACCAGGTGATGGCGGCCGTCGTGCTGAACGAAGGCCACACTCTCGATCCCCAGTCGTTGGAAGCGTTCCTCGACGCCCAGCCCGACCTGTCGCCCAAGGCGCGCCCTCGCTATGTCCGCATCGCGGCCGACCTGCCCAGCACCGCCACGCACAAGGTGCTGAAGCGCCAACTGATCGCCGAGGGCACCACGCCGCGCGACGGCGAGGTGCTGTGGGAACGCGAGCCCCGGGGCACCGCCTACCGCGACAGCGCCGCCAACCCCGGGGTCGCCGGCTCGCCTACCGCCGGGCCGTGAAGTACGGCAGCGTGACGTCGGGGCCCGCCGCATGGAACTGCACCCGCACGCGCATGCCGACGGCCAGTTCGTCGGGTGCCACGCCGACCACATTCGTGAGCATCTGATAGCCCTCGTCCAGGGTCACGATGGCCGGCGCATAGGGCGGCTCGAACTCCGCGGTGACGGGTCGATGGACCACCGTCCAGCTGTAGATCTCGCCGACGCCGTCACTCCGTTGCCAGTGCAGCCGGAGCGAAAGGCATTGGCGGCAGTGCTCGCTCGGCGGAAAGTTCGCCACGCCGCAGGCCTCGCAATGCTGGTAGCGCAGTTCTCCCAACCGGCATCCGTCCCAGAACGGGCGGCTCAGCGGGCTGCTGGCGTGGGGCACGGGCCCCCGTTGTGGCCGCATGGTGTTCACCGTGGCTCGTCTCCCAGGATCAGCACCGTCGTGAACAAGGCCCCCGCACCCCCGTTGCTGCACAACGCGACATGCGCGCCGGGCACCTGCAGATCCCCGGCCTGACCACGCAACTGCTCGACGGCTCGGATGGCCCGCTGCATCATCTGGGGGTTGGAGCCCGCGTGGCTGAACGACATGGTCCCTCCGTCGGTGGTGATCGGGTGGCTGCCATCGATGGCGATATGGCCGTCGGCGACGAACGGCCCGCCCTCCCCGTCACCGCAAAACCCGAAAGCCTCTAGCTGCCGAATGATCTCGAACGAAAACGGATCGTAGAGTTCCAGCACGTCGACGTCGTCGCGCCGCAGCCCGGCGTGCGCGAAGGCGCGGTCGGCCGCGCGTTTGCCGACGACACCGTTAACGTCACCGCCGTGACCGCCGCGTCGCCCCCCGAGGTCCCACGCGGGCGGGTGCTGGTAGGACGGGCCGTGGAAGTCCGCGCCACTGCCCAGCACGTAAATCGGCCGGGCGGCGCTGTCGACCTTGTCCACGTTGGCCACGACGAGCGCGCACCCGCCTTCGGAGGTGGTGGCGCAGTCGAGGAGGTGGAACGGTTCCGCGATCCGCCGCGAAGCGGTGATGTCGTCCGGCGTGAAGGGGCCCCGCTGGTAGTAGACGGCTTCGGGGTTTCGCGACCCGTTGTTGCGGATCGTCGCGGCCACGACGGAGAGTTGTTCGCGCGTGGTGCCGTAGACGTGCATGTGCCGCCTCGCGATGAGGGCGAACTCGGCGGCGGTGAACATGCCCCAGGGCGCGACGAATTCGTTCTCGGGCCGGGTCCACGGCGCGGTGGCCTCGTGGTCGCGGTATTCACCGGCCTGCGCGGCGACGAGCACCACCACGTCGACCATGCCATGCTCGATGGCGGCGGCCGCTTCCGTGATCATGCCGAGGCCGAACGCCACGCCCTGCCACGCGGGGCCCAGGCGCAGGTCGTAGATCAGGGCCGTCGACAGGGGGCCCGCGCTGACCCCGTCCACGTCGTCGAGGCGCAGGCCGGCGTCGGCGAGCGCGCCTTGGATCGCCTGCAACGCCAGGCCGCGCGACGTTTCGCCGTCCAGTCGGCGTCCTTGCCGGGTATTGTGCACCCCGACGATCGCGGCGGTGCGCCGGTCAGTCGTCATGTTGCTGTCCGCCTTCAGTTTTCGTCCGCGACGACACCAAGGTAGCGGCCCAGCACGTCGTAGTGCCGGCCGTCGCGCGTGATGGTGCCGATCATTCTGGTTCGTGCGTCGGGTGCAGACGTTCCGGGGTCGACGACGTCGATCCTGACGTCCACGGGGCGCGCGGTGTGCGGGTCGGTGATCTCCACGGTCATCGCCACGGCACGCTCCCCCTCGTCCCACTCGACCCCCGTGATGCGGTGGCGTGCGGTCAGTTCCATCACCACGGAGTCGCGCCGCAGCAGGAAGCGCACCCGTGCGCACGGCTCGCCGGCGCGCGGCGGCACGCACAGGGTGACCGCCACGTCACAACCCCGCCGGCCGCGCACTGACGGCCCCCGAGTCGCGCAGCCGCGTCACGTCCTCGTCGCCGTAGCCGAGGACGCCCGTCAAGACCTCGGTGGTGTGCTGTCCGTACAGCGGAGCCACCCGCCGAATCCAGCGTCGCGGCCGGCCCGCGAAGACGAACGGCAGCCCGGTGCACAGGAACGAGCCGGCGACGGGGTGGTCGACCCTCTCCCAGAATCCGCGGGCGAGCAGTTGCGGGTCGCGCAACAGCGCCGCGGCGGGCGTCACCGGCGCGGCGGCAATGCCCCGGGCGCGCAGCGCGGCGACCGCGCCGGGCACCGAATGCCCTGCGGCCCAGACCGAGATCAGCTTGTCGAGTTCGTCGGCTCGCTCACGCCACAGGGCCGCCGCCATCGCGGGTTGACCGATCAGCTCCGCCAACGACGTGCGCGCGGCGTCGTCCAGGGCCGCGAGCGCCACCCACTCGTCCTCGCCGCGGCAGGCATAGACGCCCTGTGGCGCGGCGCCCGGACCCCGGTTGCCGGTTCGGCGCAGTTCGATCCCGTTGCGCGAGTACTCCACCACCAACTCCGCGGCCACGTTCAGGGCCGACTCGACCATGGCCGACTCGACATGCATGCCCGCGCCGTCGCGGTCGCGGGTCACCAATGCCGCGATCGCGGCGAAAGCGGCGTGCAGCCCGGCTATCGGATCACACACCCCCCGGGGGATCACCGGTGGACCGTCGGCATGCCCGGTCATCCATGCCATCCCCGTCGCCTGCTCCATGGTTTGGGCGAAACCGACGCGGTCGCGCCAGGGGCCGTCGAGCCCGAACGCCGGCATCCGGACCATGATGGCGCGGGGATTGGCGGCGCGCACGACGTCCCATTGCAGGCGGAAGTTCTCCATCACCCGCGGCGAGAAGTTCTCGAGAACGAGATCGCTTGCCGCGATGAGGTCCAGGGCGATGGACCGGCCGGCGGCGGTACTGAGGTCCGCACTGATTCCGCGCTTGTTGTTGTTGCTGCACAGGAAGACCGGGCCCCACTCCCACCATTGGTCCCACGTCGGCGGGCGGCCGGCCGAGAACCTCATGCCGTCGGGCCGGCGCACGCCCTCCACTTTGATCACGTCGGCGCCCAGCGCGCCCAGCAGTTGGGTCGCGACCGGTCCCGCCCAGAACGCGGTGAAGTCGGCGACTCGCACGTCCGCCAACGGAAGCGCGTCGCGCTCGGCGGCGTTGGCCGCGGTCGGACGCGGCGCCCAGTGGACGCGCCCGTTGTCGGCACCGAGTTCCGGCGGTCGCCCGGGTGGCCTGGTCGCCATCGCGGCGCTGCGATAGGGGACCCGGGGTTGCAGCGTTCCGGGTTCGGATTCGACGAACACGCCGCGAGCCACGAAGTGGTCGACCCGCGGCAGGGTGGCGGGTGTCCCGATGGGGGCCACGGGAATCCGGAAACCCACGGCGAGGTCGACGATCTCCTGGGTGGTGCGGGCCCGGGTCCAGCGCGTGACGATGCCGAGGAATTCCTCGCGGCGCGCGGCGCGCCCGTCGAAGGAGGCCAGCTCGGCGTCGTCGACCAGGTCGGCGCGGTCGATCATCACCAGGAAGTCCTGGAACTGCTGGGCGGTGATGGTGCAGAAGCCGACCATGCCGTCGGCCGTGGGAACGATGGACGGCAATTCCAGACTGCGCTGCGACAGCAGGGAATCCGGCCCCAGCACGCTGGCCGACATGGCCGACAAGCCGCCCATCGCGATCGCCATCGCCTCGTAGGTCGAGACGTCGATCACCTCGCCGCGCCCGGTGACGAACGCATGGCGGGCCGCGGCGGCGGCGACGGCGGCGCCGAAGGTCCCCGCCAGCCATTCACCGAGGCGGCCGCCCGCCTGGGCGGGTTCGTCGCCGGGCCAGCCGCGGCCGGCGATCGAGCCGCACAGCGCCTGCAGGATGAACTCATTGGCGACGACGCGCTGGTCGACGTAGGGTCCCGTGGTGCCGAAGGGCGTTACGGCGACGACGACCGCCGCCGAGCCGCTGCACGCCGTGATGTCGCCGAGGCTCCGCCCGTCGGTGAGATCGGTGATCACGACGTCCGCGCCGGCGAGCAACCCGGTGTACTCCGCCTCGTCGCGATCAACGACGGACCTCTTGCCCGCGGCAAGGTAGCCGAACAACCCGCCCGGCGGCCCGCCGGCCGACCAGCGCCGCATCGAATCACCTCGCGGGACTTCGAGTTTCACGACCTCGGCGCCGGCGTCGGCGAACATCTTGCCGCAGTAGGACGCGGCGATGCCGTTCGACAGCTCCAGCACACGCCAGTCCGCCAAGGGCGCCCCGGCGGTCACTGGCCCGGGTTGCTGGCGCGCAGCCGTGCGGGCCGCCCGGAGATGTCGGATGCCTCGGCGGTCACCGTCCCGGCCGCTTGCCCGGCTCCCTGCGCCTGCAGGGCGAACTGCGTCATCCGGGTCCACGCGTCGCGATCGCGCTGGCCGGCCCGGTGCCCGACATGCGTGACGACGTCGACGTCGGCCGCCCGGCTGCGCAGGTGGCCCACCCGTGCCTCTTCCTTCGGGACGTACCGAAACGGATCGAAAGAGTATGCGGCCATGGCATTTTCGTGTGTGATCTTGTTGATCACCGAGTCGTCGAGGTGGCCCATGGTCTCCATGACGTCCTCCGGCGCGTAAGGCCAGTCGCTGTCCGAATGGGGGAAGTCCGATTCCCAGCACAGCATGTCCTCGTTGAACCAGTCCAGGTTCCGCACGCCGACCTTGTCGCTGATGAAGCAGGTGTAGAAGTGTCGCTTGAACACGTCGGTCGGTCCGCTGTATCCGGGCGGGAACGTTGCCAGCGTCCAGCCGGAGTGACGCTGGTAGACGTGCTCGGCGCGCCAGAGGAAGTACGGCATCCAGCCGACGTCGCCCTCGGTGAGCGAGAACTTGATGTCCGGGAAGTCGGCGTAGAACCGCGCCCAGATGAGCTCGGTGAAGGTGAACATGCTCATCATCGACGAGGCCGTCATCATGACGCTGGGCGGGGCGTCGCTCGACACCATCGGGGACCGCGACGCCGAGCCGACGTGCGTGCACAGCACCGTCGTGTTGTCGCAGGCGGCCTCGAACAGCGGGTACCAGTACTTGGTGTGAATGCTGGGCATCTGCAACGCCTCCGGGTTCTCGGAGAACGTCACGGCGTGACAGCCCTTGTCGGCGAGGCGCTTCACCTCCTTGGCGGCTTCTTTCACATCGAACAATGGCAGGATGCCGCAGGGAATGAATCGCCCCGGATACGCCGCGCACCACTCGTCGATGTGCCAGTCGTTGTAGGCCTTGATCATCACCAGGTTGACCTCGCGGTCGGCGCCCTGATTGAGCACCTGCCCCGAAAAGCCGGTGAAGTTGGGGAAATTCAGGCCCGCGAGCTGACCGCCGGCGTCCATGTCCCGGATCCGCTCGTCGACGTTGAAGCAGCCGGGCCTCATCTCGTCGTAGCGGGAGGCATCGACGTTGTACATCTCGCGGGGCTTGCCCGCTACGGCGTTGAGTCCCATGTTCCGTCCGCGGACGTCGCCGTAGTACCACTGCTGGACGCCGTCGGGTTCGATGACGACCCGCGGGGCGAGGTGTTTGTACTTGGCCGGGACGTGCGCGTCGAACATGTCGGCCGGTTCGGCGATGTGGTCGTCCACGCTGATGAGGATGAGATCGTCTTTGTCCAATGCCGAGTCCAACGCCGAGTCCAATGCCGAGTCCAATGCCGACCTCCTCAAATGACTAGTAGACATTGGTCGCCGTCGCAGTGTCAACGATGCGGACGGGTCCTTACCCGTTGCCTCACAACCCATGTGCGCGGCCGCATTCGCACCGTCACACCTCCTCGACTAGTGGCCATTCGGCTGTTAATCTGGCGCCGCCCGGGGCGCCCGGCGTCTGCGTCGGCCGTCGCGTGCCACCATGAGGCATGGCCGGGGCCGGGAAGGTGGCGCGCAGGTGAGCACGAACAAGGTCGCGCGACCCACCACCGCCGACGTGGCCCGCCTGGCGAGCGTGTCCACCGCCACGGTCAGCTATGTGCTGAACAACGCGGAGGGCCGCCGCATCTCCGCGGAAACCCGGGAGGCGGTCAATCGGGCCGCGAAACTCCTCGGCTACCGGCCCAACATGGCCGCGCGCAACCTGGCCCGCGGGAAGAGCGGTGTGGTGCTCTACGTGGTACCGCACGTGGCCGTCGGCGAGATGCCGATGCAGGCGGGGAGCCGAATGACCACCGAACTGGCGCGCTTCGGACTGCTCCAGGTGCAGATCTTCGAGACAGAGGACGACCAGTACGTCGCTGACGCGATCGAAAACCTCGACCCGGTCGCGGTCACCACCCTGTTCCCCCTGAGCCCGGCCGCCATCGACGCGGTGACCGCGGCGGGCATTCCGCACATCGAAATCGGGGCACTACCCGCGCTCGGAGATCCACACCTTTCGGTCGGCGAGATGCGCGTCGAACACCTCGTCGCGCGCGGTCACCGACGAATCGCGTTCGCCTACACCGGGATCGCCAAATGGCGCACCCTGGGCGACGCCTGGTTCGAAGGTGTCGCCCGTGCGGCACTTGAGCGCGGTCTTCCGCCGGTCTGCGTCGGTGAGGTCACCGTGGACAACGCCGCGGACGTGGCTACCGGCTGGGTGCGGCAGGGCGTGACGGCGGTGTGCGCGCAAAGCGACGAGATCGCCTTGCTGCTCCTCTATGGCATCCAGCAGGCCGGGCTGCGCTGCCCACACGACCTGGCGGTGATCGGCATCGACGCCAGCCCCATGGGGATGGTGAGCACGCCGCCGTTGACCACGGTGGAGTTTGATCCCCGTGCCTTCGCCGATGCCGCGGTGGCCGCCGTCTTCGATCGGTTGGGACTGCCGAGCCCACCCTCTCCGGAGCTCGCCGACATCGCCCGGCTGATCGTGCGCTCCTCGACGTGACGGCCGCGCGCCGGGAGCTCCGCTCTCCCCGGACCCGTCCTGGACAAATCGGAAGTTAAGCGCATAACCTACGCCTGGCGACGCGCGATGAGGCGAGGAGGGACACCCATGTCCGTGCAGGCTGTGCTGGATGAAATCCGCGAACGCAAGGGAACGGGTGACACCATTCCGATCATCGATCCCGCCACCGAGGAGCAGGTCGGCGAGTTCACCGACTGCGGCCCCGAAGCCGTCGACGACGCGGTCGCCCGGGCGAAGGCCTCCGCCGAATCCGGAGTGTGGTCGGGCATGCCCGACTACGACCGGGCCAAGGTGCTGTGGCGGGTCGCCGACCTGATCGACGAGAACGCGGGGATCCTGGCCGAGCTCGAGTCGCTCGACGCCGGCATTCCGCCCGCGCAGGCACAGATCATCACCAAGGTCGGTTCCGAATGGTTCCGGTACTACGCCGGGTGGTGCACGAAGATCGACGGCATCGCGCGTGACGTCAACACGGGCGGACTGACCGGCGTCGACTCCCACATGCACGCCTACACCCTCCGGGAGCCGTACGGCGTTGTGGGACTGATCTTTCCGTGGAACGGGCCCATCTTCAATTTCTGCGCCAAGCTGGCGCCATCGCTGGCGGCGGGTTGCAGCAGTGTGGTCAAGCCGGCCGAGGAGACGCCGCTGTCGGCGCTGGTGCTCGACCGGATTCTCGCGGAGGCGGGGGTGCCCGAGGGCGTCGTCAACCTGCTGCTCGGCTACGGCCACACCGCCGGCGCGGCCATCACGGCGCATCCCGACGTCGAGAAAGTTGCCTTCACCGGGTCGACCGAGGTCGGCCGGGCGATCGTGCATGCCTCGGCGAGCAGCAACCTGAACAAGGTCACGCTCGAGCTCGGCGGCAAGTCGCCGGTGCTGATCTTCGACGACGCCAACCTGGACCTGGCCATCCCGATGGCATCGTTCGGCACCTTCATTCACTCGGGCCAGGCCTGCGTGTGCGGGTCGCGGATCTTCGCCCAGCGCGGCGTCTACGAACGGGTCGTCGAGGGCATCGCGAACATGGCCAACGTCATGCAGCTCGGCGGCCCCAAGGACGAGGGCGCCATGATCGGCCCGCTGATCAGCCAAAAGCAGCTCACCCGGGTCCTGGGCTACCTCGACCAGGGCAGGTCGGACGGCGTGGAGATCGTCACCGGCGGGCAGCGGCTGGACCGCAAGGGTTACTTCGTGCACCCGACCGTGGTCACCAACGTCGACCCCGACTCGAGCCGGCTCTTCCAGGAGGAGATCTTCGGCCCGGTGGTCACGATCCTGCCTTTCGACGACGACGACGAGGCGGTCGCTCTGGCCAACAACAGCACCTACGGCCTGGCGGCCACCGCGTGGACCAGCGACCTGGGACGTGCGCATCGGCTGGCCAAGCGGCTCAAGGCCGGAACCGTCGGTCTGAACTGCCAGATGCAGTTCGACCACTCGATGCCCTTCGGCGGCTACAAGCAGTCGGGCTGGGGCTACGAGTCGGGCAAGGCGGGAATCGAGACCTATCTGCAGACGAAAATTGTTTGGGCGCAGATGTAGTCCTCAGTCAGGCGGGCTCGTCTGGTGGCATCGTCAAGCTGCACGCCGGATTCAGTGAACCGCTGCACGACAGCGTCAGGACTCGCATTCTTGCCGACGATGTCGATGAGACCACCGCCGAGTCAGGCGCCGACGCCATCGCCGGCGGCGTGGTGTATCCGATACTCTCCGGCGCGCAGGCATATTCACTGCCGCGAGCCGAACTGACGACTCGAATCATCGGCGATGCCCTCACGCCCTGCCACTGACCAAGACCGCAGCGGACGGAACAACGCGTTCTTCTTGTAGTGGTGCCCTCCCATTCGGCGCATGATGTTGTCGAGCACGGTGACCGCGTTGTTGAGGTACGGGCCCTTGTTCAGCATCACGCACTCGGCCCGCTCACTCATCGCCGCATCGCTGATCTCGGCGCGCGACGGAAGCCCGGTCTTGGCGAGCTGCTCGAGCACCTGCGTCGCCCAGATCACCGGCAGGTGCGCGGCTTCACACAACCACAGAATCTCCTCCTGTAACTCGGCCATTCGCTCATAACCGCACTCGACCGCCAGATCACCGCGAGCGATCATCACCCCGACCCGGGGCCGGCGCATCGCCGTAAGCAACAGCTGCGGCAGGTGTTCGAAGCCCTGCCGGGTTTCGACCTTGAGCACGACGCCCAAGTTGTCACCACCTAGCCGGCCGAGCTCATCGAGCAGCCGCTCGACATCGGACGGGGTGCGCACGAACGACATCTGGACCAGATCCGCCAGTTCGACCACGACTGACATGTCAGCGGCGTCGCGGTCGGTGAGCGCCGATATCGGCAAGTCGGTGTCGGGCATATTGATGCCCTTGCCGGCCTTCAGGCGGGCGTGCCCCTGCTCCGGGTGGTCGATGCGCACGGTGAGGACCTCGCGGTCAACCGACACCACCCGCCCACCGATCTTGCCGTCGTCAAAGTGGACCGCATGACCGACATGGGCATGGTCGAACACCTCGGGCAACGTGCAACCGATGCGCGGAACAGCTTTGCTACCGTCGACCGGGGCCGGTGAACAGTCGCGCGTCAGCTGCAGAAGGTCGCCAAAGTGCAGCACCAAACTCTGCTCCGTCGTGGGGAGCTCGCCGACTTCGGTCGATTCCCCGCTGTCTCCGGCATGCAGCACCGTTCCCGTTTGCAAGTAGGTTGCTTTTCGCGCGGTCATCACCAATCCGCCCGAGTTGTCAGCAACAGCCTCCAGAACAAGTTCACGCTTGGACCCGCGTGCGTCCTGCAAAATCAGTACATCGCCGGCAGCGCGGTCGGTCAGCCAGTGCCGCGGCACCGTAACCAACACCATGTCGGGTTCGGGCGGGTCGGTCGGCTCCTCAGTCGACGTCAGCCACGCCCGCGCCGGGGCGACGACCTGACCGAGAGCGTTTCTTTGCGGACGTATTTTGACGACGCGCGGTCCCGGTTCCAGGGGCCCGGTTCGCAGCTTCGGCCCTGCCAGATCCATCGCCACCCGACATGTTGTGCCTGCACGTGCGGCCGCCTCCCGGACATGGTGCGCCATCGCGCGCCACGCGGGTGCATCGTCGTGGGCGCAGTTGATCCGTGCGATGTTCATGCCTCGCTGCACGAATCCGCGTACCAAGTCGGGATCGGTTGCGGCCTCCGACGGCAGCGTGACCATGATGCGTGCCATCCGATGGGCGGGGCGGGGCCCCAGCAGCTCCACCGTGTGCTGTCGCAAGATTTTTGGTCCCTGCTCAATGGGCACCGCCGACGGTGGAGGCGGCTGCCACGTTCCGCCCAGCATGGCGGCGATCGCCGAGCGAACCGCCGCAAGCGTGGCCTGAACATGGGCTTCGCTGCGGCCCAACGACGAAAGCCCGAAAACCGCAAGCCCGGCTTGCAGTTTACGCAAATCGAATTGGCGAATCGCCCAATAGTGCACAAGGTTTCGCGCGCTTGACCGATGCTCGGGGGCAACGGCGGATAGCCAGTCGGCCCATGAGAACTCCGCATCCGACAAGCTGTTCAATAGGCGGTCGACCTGCTCGAGCAAACGGACCAGTCGCTGGGTAGTGTCGGCCCCATCTCGCGCCCCTGCGTTGTGCGGGGTGCTGCTCAATTGGCCGACCATGTGCTCACTGGGCACGACAACTCCTTGTCTCGTTGTTTCGCGGCCATGCAGTGTTAACGTCCGCGTAACGCTGTTAACGCGAATCATCAAGCCACATAACAAATTACTGGTGCTCGCCGTGCCGCGGCAGAGGCATTGGTCCCAAATCGGTGATGGCGTCAGTGGGTGTTGGAGGCGTCTTACGGTAACGCGTCTCCGAGCCTGCTGAATCGAGCACTCGAGCCGGGCTTATCCGATATCGATCGCGCCCAGACCCTGGCCCACCCGGTCGGGCAGTGATCCGCCGTGGCTAAGCCAGTCGTCCAGGGCGATGCGTACCGTGGCCATCGCCAACGCGCCGATCAGGCGAGGCCTGGGGTCCTGCGCGCCCAGTCGCGATATCCGCGGTGCGACCAGTTCGGCGATCGACAGCTCATAGCGTACGTAGATGTGCAGCGTCCAGGCATTCAATGCCTCGGACGACCTTGTGAGCGTGGCCAATTCGCGCACCTGGTCCTCGATGTCGTCGAACCCGGAAGCCAGCTCGGCGAAGGCGCCGATCACCGCCTCCTTCGCGGAGAGGGCCGCCGGCTGGGCGGCCAGGGCGGCGGTGATCCGATTCAGCCACACGGCGGTCATGCCCTCGGCGACGGCGTCTTCCTTCGAGTTGAAGTAGCGGAAGAAGGTCGCCCTGCCGATGTCGGCCGCGGCGGCGATGTGGTCCACCGTCGCCCCCGCCAGCCCGCGGCTGGCGACGAGCTGGGCGGCGGCGGCGGCGATCCGTTGGCGCGTCGCCGCCCGCTTGCGTTCGGCCAGCGACGTGGACATCGGGATCACTCTATTCGCTCGAAGGGGTTCCGGCTGGCAAGACCAGGTCTTACAATGAGACTATGTCTCAAACCGTGCCGGGCGGGACCGCTGCGGCCGCCGAGAAGACCCTCGCCGCGTGGCGGTTCTTCCAGCAGATGCTCGCCGACGTCACCCAGGTCGTGACCGAGGACGCCGAATCGGAGCGCGAACTGCTCGAGGGGCTGCGGGCGATCGCCCGGGTGTCGTCGCTGTGTTCGCAGCTTTCGGTGGAGGCCGACCTCGACCGTCCGTCCTTTTTCGACATGTGTTCGGACAACCGGATGGTCGGCGGGCCCAACCCCGACGGAAACTACTACCTGGCGATGATCGGCGGGGACCGCCGCTACCGGATCACCGGCACCCGCGGCACGACTGCCTACCTCGGCTTCCAGATCCTCGCCGGCACCGGCCTGACTCCGCGGCGGATGTCCAACTACGTCAGCGACGTCGACCTGCCGCTGCGCGGCGGCGAGTTCGCGTTGGTGCTCTCGGCCGACGAGCCCGCGGACCTGGCCGGCGCGAAGTGGGTGAAGATTCCCGACGACGCGTCGTCGGTGGTGGTGCGCGAGTACATCGGTGACCGGGACTCCGAGGAGTTGTCCGCCCTGCGCATCGAAGCCCTCGATCCCGCGCCGGTTGCGCCGCCGACCGACGAAGAACTCGCCGAGGGGTTCACCGCCATGGCGTGGACGCTGATGAAACTCCTCACGCTGCACCGCACCATCAAGCCCGAGCTCCTCGACCGGCCCAACACCCTGATGACCGCGGCGGCCGCCGATCTGGGTGCGGCCGACACCACACCCGACAACCTGTACATGATGGGAACGTTCCGGCTGGAATCGGGCCAAGCGCTCGTCCTCGACATCGCGCCCCCGGAGACCCGGTATTGGAACGTCACCCTGGAAAACATCTGGCACGAGTGCCTCGAACCGCGCCGCAGGCGCAGCTCGGTCACGAACCGGGCGGCGCGCCGCGACGCCGACGGGCGGGTTCGCATCACGATTTCCGCGAACGATCCCGGATCCGGAAACTGGCTCGACACCGGCGGCCGCCACCGTGGGTTCGTGGTCGTGCGCTGGCTCGACAACCCGGCCCCTCCCGACGTCAAGGTCTCGCTCCGCGAGCGCAAAGACCGAAAATGACGCTGGCGGAACGGTTTCACCCTGAGCGCCTCATCGCCGCCGCGTGCGAGGAAGCCGGCAGCGAGGACTTCGGCGGTGACGGCTGGCGGCCCGGACTCGACCGCCTGACCGAAGGGTTCGTCAACGAGGCGCGGCTGTCGGACCTCGGCGTGGAGATCGCCCACCTCGACATCATGCGCGCGCTGAAGAACCGCCTGGACGTGATCGCCTGGCGCACAAAGCATCCCGAGATCGCCGCCAAGCCCGTCACCGCGCCGATCGTGATCGTCGGCCAGCCGCGCACCGGGACCACGATCCTCTACGACCTGCTCGCCCAGGACCCCGATCTGCGCGCCCCGCTCACCTGGGAGGTGGACGCGCCCTTGCCCGTCCCGCGGCCCGAGACCTACCTGACCGATCCACGCATCGCGCAGACCCAGGCCACCCTCGAACTCTCCGAGCAGATCATCCCGGGATTCATGACATTTCACCCGATGGGCGCCCTCGTCGGTCAGGAGTGCGTACGCATCACGGCGAGCGCCTTCACCAGCATGATCTTCTCGACACAGTACCGCTTGCCCAGCTATTACCGCTGGTTGCTCTACGAGGCCGACCACGCCGACGCCTACCGCTTTCACCGGATCTTCCTGCAGCACTTGCAGTCCGGTGTACCCGGCCAGTGGCTACTGAAGTCGCCCGCGCACTTGTGGCAGCTAGACGCACTGCTCACCGAATACCCCGACGCGTTGGTGCTGCAGACACACCGTGATCCGCTGAATGTCATCTCGTCGATCGCTGCGCTGACCCACCACCTGCGGCGGATGGCCAGCGACGAGTCGAACATCGCCGAGTGCGCGGCCCAGTCGTACGAAGAGATCGTCGTCGGGCTCGACCGGGAGATGGCGCTGCGCAAGAGTGGGGCCCTCCCCGAGGGGCGCATCATCGACGTGCTGTTCGGCGATTTCATGGCCGACCCGTGGACGACGATCGAAGGCATCTACCAGAAGCTGGGCCGCGAGCTGCGACCCGAAACGGCGCGAAAGATGCGTGAGTTTCTGTCCGCCCACCCCGGAGACGGCGGGGGCGGCCGCTACACCTGGTCGGACACCGGCCTGGACGCCGGGGAGGTTCGCGAGCGGGTGCGCGCCTACCAGGACCACTACGCCGTACCAACGGAAGAACTCCGCTGATTTCACCGCCGGCGGCGCATCACGGTCGACGCCCTTACTCGCGGCCGCTTTTCGATGGCCGGTCGTCTATTTCGCGTTGCTCTTGGAAAGTTGTTGCGGACAATACGCGGAGCGGCGAGCCCGATTGCGGCGCAGGCGCTGACCAGAGCGACCAGTGACTTCATCTCCACTCCCCCATTCGTAGGTGGTTTCGCGTCTGACGGTGAGGTGGCGGGGTCCGGCATCGGTGGCGATGGCGTCGGCCGCCGCGCCCCACCTGGCGACCCGGGCCGAACTCGCTCCGGCAACTCGAAGCATCTGCACGGCGCATCGGCGTGTGCCGCGCCACAAAGCCCTGGCGGTGCCGACGCATGGTGGCTGCAACAGTCCGCGCACCCTGCGAGTACGATCTCAGCAAACCAACCGGACGTCTTGCGCGGAGCGATCCTTGCTCTGTTGACCCACACGGAAATGCCTGCGCTGCAGCGTCTGAGGAGCGCCCGTGGACGAAGACTGCCTCAAGCTGAGTACTTACCTGGCGGAGCGACGGCGGACGGGCGGCGGCGGCTTCGTCTCCGATGTGCTGCTCGGCCTGTACGAGCAGCACCACATCGCCAGCAGCGTCGTGCTGCGGGGCATCGGCGGCTTCGGCACGGGACGACTTCTGCGCACCGACGAATCGCTGAGCTTGTCGGAGGACCCGCCGGTGGCGATCTATGGCGGTGGACACCCGAACGAAGATCGAAGCGCTGCTCGGGCCCGTCCTCGCGATCAAGCAGCGGGGCTTGGTCACCCTGGAGCGGGCGCGGCTGCTGCGCGGGGATATCGGGCCGCTGCCGCTCCCCGACGATCTGCACGAAGACGTCAAGCTCACGATCTATGTCGGGCGCAAGGAACATGTCGACGGTGTGCCCGCGCACGTCGCCATCTGCGAGCTGATGTACCGGCGACAAGTCGCCGGCGCGTCGGTGTTCCTCGGCGTGGACGGCACGTTCGATGGCCACCGGCAGCGTGCCCGCTTCTTCGGCCGCAACGCCGACGTGCCGGTGATGGTCATCGCCGTCGGGCGCGGTGAACGCATATCACGGCTGCTGCCGGAAGTCGGCGCGCTGCTGCGGCAGCCGATGATGACGCTCGAACGCGTCCGCGTCTGCAAGCGCGACGGCGAACTGCTCGAACGGCCGCACGCGCTGCCACGGGTCGACGAGCACGGCCTGCCGCTGTGGCAGAAGCTGATGATCTACACCTCCGAATCGGCCCACTACGACGGCATGCCGATTCACCGTGCGCTGGTCCAGCGGCTGCGGCAGCGGGAAGCACCCGACGGCGCGACCGTGCTACGCGGCATCTGGGGCTACCACGGCGATCAGCCGCCCCACGGCGACAAGGTGTTTTCCATCAGCCGTCGGGTGCCGGTTGTCACGATCGTCATCGACAAGCCGGCCAACATCGCCCAATCCTTCGACGTGGTCGACGAAGTGACCCGCGACGAGGGTTTGGTGACGAGCGAAATGGTGCCCGCGTTGGTGTCCGACGAAGGCGACTCCCGCCAGGGCCCACCGCCCATGGCGCGGCACCGCTACTGACGCGCAGCCCCGCTGACTCAGCCGGCGACCGACGCGTCGTAGATCGACTGGATCGCCTTGTCCAGGGTGGCGTTGAACTGCTCGTCGGACTGGTCGGCCGACAGCCCCTCGGTCAGCGCGCGGCTGAAGCTCGCAATCACACCGGTGTTCTTGGCCAGCAGCTCGTTGGCCTCTTCGCGGGAGTAGCCGCCGGAGAGCGCGAGCACCCGCATCACCTTCGGGTGGTTCACCAGCGGCCGATAGTGGTTGGCCTCGGTGGGCAGCGTCAGCTTCAGCATCACGCGCTGCCCGTCGGGCACGGTGTCGAGGTGTTTGGTGATCTCGTCGCGCAGCATCACCTCGGCCTGCGACTTGTCGGGGATCGAAATGGTCACCTCGGGCTCGATGATGGGCACCAGACCGTGTGAGAGCACCTGGCGGGCCACCTCGAACTGCTGGGCGACCACCGCGGCGACGCCCTTGGCGTTGGCCCCGCCGATCACCGAGCGCTCCTTGGTCCCGAACACGCCCTTGCCCACGGCGCGCTCGAGCAGCCCGTCGAGCCCGGGCATCGGCTTCATCAGCTGCACATCGTCGGACGCGTCGGCGAGGCCCTTGTCGATCTTGAGGATCGGCACGACACCCTTGGTCTCCCACAGATAGGCGGTCGACGGCCGGCCCTCGATGTCACGGTCCATGGTCTGCTCGAACAGGATCGCGGCCAAGACGCGGTCGCCGGTGAAGGCCGGAGAGGTGATGATCCGCGAGCGCATCTGGTGAATGAGGTCGAACATCTCGTCTTCGGAGGAGTACGCGTCGTCCTGGATGCCGTACAGGCGCAGCGCCTTCGGCGTCGAGCCGCCGCTCTGGTCGAGCGCTGCGACGAATCCCTTGCCCGAAGTCATCCGGTCCGCTTGCTGGTCGTTCGGCATGGACGTCTCCACTCCTTCGTGGTCCCTCATGGTCACAAGCGCCTGTCGACGATCGCGCTGAATCGGGCGCTCGACTAATGGCCGATCATATTCGCGGCCGTCCCCCGAGCGGGCAGGCAGGTCGTCAGACCCTGGTCCGTGGCCAGCCAGGCCTGGCGCTGCGGAAGACGACCGCGGACGGGTGCGCGGCGAAACACAACACAGCGCCTCGTGCCCGTCGTTTTCTGCGTGACCTACCATTGATCAGTACGTGCGGCCGGCATCTGCACCAAGTGGCGCAGAGCGATGGAGCGATTCTCCTCCGTAAGGCAAGCATTTCGGGGGTTGAATCAGCAGCCCCGGCGTGGCAGTGGCCGTGTGAAAGGCCAGCGGTGTCCCGCAGGGGACGAATGTGAGATGCAACATGATCGAACAATCCGGAGATTCCGTCGGTCCAACGCCCTTCCAGGTGGGTAAACATCAAGTAGACGAGGCGGTCGTGCTCACCGTTGCGGGTGAAGTGGACATGCTGAGTGCGCCGCAGCTGTCGGAGGCGATACAGACCGCGACCGCCGCCAGACCTGGCGCATTGATCGTCGACCTGTCGAAGGTCGATTTCCTGGCCTCCGCCGGGATGACCGTCCTGGTGAGTGCGCAGGCCGAAGTCACGGCGCCCACCAAGTTCGCGGTGGTCGCGCACGGGTCCGCCACCAGCAGGCCGATCAAACTCATGGGGATAGACAGCGTGCTCCCCCTCTACAGCACGCTCGAAGACGCGCTGAGCGACCTCGCCGATCAATAAGCCGGAGGGGTGGGGACGCAGTTGGGTTCGCTGGGATGCTCTGAACAACCGCACGACATGCCTGACGTCGACGACCCGTCCCGTTTTGTGCGAACGCGAGTCTTTGCCGATGCGGGCAGGGCCGCCCAGCTGAGAGCCGAGTTCGGCGGTTGGCTCGGCGGGCGCTTTTCCCTCGGCCCCGAAACCTTCAACGACGTGCTGCTGGCGGTGAACGAGGCCATCGCAAACGCCGCGGAGTTCGCCTACGTCGATTCCCCGCAGCGCGGGACGTTGGAGCTCGACGCCGCTTACCACGCCGTGACGGATGCGCTCACCGTGACCGTGACCGACCACGGCCGCTGGCGCCACAAGGTCCCGCAACCGGCCGGCCTGCAACTCAGGGGCCGCGGCATTCCACTGATGCGGGCGCTCGCCGACGAAGTGGGCATCGACCCCACCCAGCAGGGCACCCGCGTGACGCTGACCTGGACAGCGTTGAACCGGCGCCGCTCCACCAGCTGAGGCACTCGATCACTTTCGGCTACATCACTTGCGGCTACATCACTTGCGGCTACATCACTTTCGGCTACGTTGTCTGACGGTGCGCTCCGCCCGGGAGGCGCCGGATGGAACGAGCATGAGAAACCGCGCGGAACCGGCCTTGTCTGCGGCGGGTCTGGTCGCTCACCTCGCCCGGGGCGTCGGCCGGGTGGCCGCCGACGCCGTGGTTGGCGGCCGGGCCGGCCTGCCGCGCGCCGTCGCCGAGATCGACCCCGCGACCCTGTCCGGCGTGATGGCAACCACGGTCGACTCGGCCACCGTCCTGGGCAGCGACGCTGGCACGTCGTCACGGGCGCGACTGGCGCTGACCGGCGACGACGTGCCCGAGTCGGTGTTCGTCAAGCTGGCCGCGGCCACCGCCGCCACCCGGCTGATGGGCGAACTGGGTCGACTCGGCCACACCGAGGTCCGCTTCTATAGCGAGCTCGCCCCGCGGGTCAGCGGCGTGCCCAGGCCCTACGGCACCGCCTTCGACACGTGGACGGGTCGCTACCTCCTGGTGCTGGAGGACCTGCCCACCGAGTCGTGCGAATTCCCCGACACCCTGCACCCCCTGTCGGTCGACCAGGCCGGACTGGTCGTCGAACTGCTGGCGCGCCTGCACGCCACCTTCTGGGACCCGTCGCCCGGCCCGGGACCCGGGTCGCTGAAATGGCTGTACACGCCGTCGGGCGACGTCACGTCCCTGTTGACCGGGGCGCTGATGAAGGCCTCGATGAAGCGGCTCGCCGAACGCATCGACCTTCCGGTCGACGGCTTCATCGCCGACCACTACCGCGCGGCGGCCGCGCTCATCGACGCTCCCCCGCACACCGTGATGCACGGCGACGCCCATCCGGGCAACATCTATTTTCGCGACGGCAGGCCGGGCCTGCTGGACTGGCAGGCGGTGCGGCGCGGCCATCCGTCGCGCGAGTTGGCTTACACATTGGTCACCAGCCTGACGCCGGAGGACCGCCGCGCGGCGCAACGCGAACTGCTCGACGAGTACCGGCGCGCGCTCGCAGCAGCCGGCGGGCCCACCCTGGACCGCGACGAGCTGTGGTTGCGGTACCGCCAGGGGGCGCTGTACGCCTACGTCGCGCCCCTGATCACCGCCGGGATGGGCGGCATGCAGGTCGAGGATATCGCGATGGAAGGCTTGCGCCGCGGTGTCGCGGCGCTCGACGACCTGGAAACCGTCGCGGCACTCAAGGCTGCGCTCTGACGGCCGGCCCTACCGCCGGGGCCGCCGCAGGAGTTACGCTACCTACAGTAGCGAAATGCTGACGTCGCGCGCCCTCGGGCGGCAAGGAGAGTCCCATGTTCGACCTGAAGATCATTGGTGGCACCGTCGTCGACGGCACGGGGGCCGAACGCTACCGCGCCGACATCGGCATCAAGGACGGCAAGATCGTCGACGTGGCCCGCCTTCCAGACCAACAGAGCGCCGGCGACACCGGGACCGGCGGTTTGCAAACAGCGGAGGCCGCCGAGACCATCGACGCGACGGGACGCGTGGTGGCCCCCGGGTTCGTCGACATCCACACCCACTACGACGGGCAGGTCAGCTGGGACAGCCTGCTGGAACCGTCCAGCGGCCACGGGGTCACGACGATCGTGACCGGCAACTGCGGCGTCGGGTTCGCGCCGGTGCGGCCCGGGACCGAGAAGTGGCTGATCGAGTTGATGGAGGGGGTCGAGGACATCCCCGGCACCGCGCTCACCGAGGGCATCACCTGGGGCTGGGAGACCTACCCCGAATACCTCGACGCGATCGGCCGGCAGAAGTTCGCGATCGACGTGGGCAGCCAGGTCGCCCACGGCGCCGTCCGGGCGTATGCGATGGGCGAGCGCGGCGCCCGCAACGAGCCGGCCACGCCCGACGACATCGAGGCCATGGGCCGGCTGGTTCGGGAAGCGATCGAGGCTGGGGCACTGGGCTTTTCGACGTCGCGCACGATGGGCCACCGGGCGATGGACGGCGAACCGGTACCCGGCACGTTTGCCGCCGAAGAAGAACTCTTCGGCCTCGGCCGCGCCATGGCGGCCGGCGGGCAGGCGGTGTTCGAGCTGGCCCCGCAGGGGGCCGCGGGCGAGGACATCGTCGCCCCCAAGAAGGAGTTGGAATGGATGCGGCGGCTCAGCGGCCAGATCGACCGCCCGGTGTCGTTCGCGCTGATCCAGGTGGACGCCGACCCGAAACTCTGGCGCGAGATGCTGGACCTCTCCGCGGACGCGCACGCGGCCGGCAGCCGGCTCTACCCCCAGATCGCGGCGCGCCCGTTCGGCATGATGATCGGCTTCCAGGGCCATCACGGTTTCAGCCACCGTCCCACCTACCGCCGGCTGAAGGCCGAGTGCGGCCGCGAGGAACTCGCGCAGCGCCTGGCCGACCCCGCGGTGAAGGCCGCGATCCTGTCGGAGGACGACCTGCCCGCCGACCCGACATTGCTGTTCGACGGGATGTTCGCGCTGGTGCAGTACTCCCTGCACCGGCTGTATGCGCTGGGCGATCCGCCGGACTACGAGCCCACCGCGGACCGCACGGTCGCCGCCATCGCACAAGCGCGCGGCGAGGACCCGCTGTCCACCCTGTACGACCTCATGCTCGAGTCGGACGCGACCGCCATGCTGATGCTGCCGCTGTTCAACTACGCCGACGGCAACTGCGACGCCATCCGCGAGATGCTGATGCACCCCGCCGGGGTGCTGGGACTGTCCGACGGCGGCGCCCACTGCGGCATGATCTGTGACGCTTCCTATCCGACGTTCCTGCTGACCCACTGGGCGCGGGACCGGCGCCGCGGCGAGAAGCTGTCGTTGGAATACGTGATCCGCAAGCAGTCCCGTGACACCGCCCACCTGTTCGGGCTCACGGATCGCGGGACGATCGAGCCGGGCAAGAAGGCCGACATCAACGTCATCGACATGGACGCCCTGACGCTGCATCCCGCGGCGATGGCCTGGGACCTGCCGGCCGGCGGGAACCGGATCCTGCAGCGGGCAAGCGGGTACGCGGCGACAATCGTCAGCGGCACGGTGACCCGCCGCAACGACGTCGACACCGGGGCGCGTCCGGGCCGCCTGGTGCGCGGGGCGCGCTGAGGCGAGACCCTGGAAAGCCGATGGAAACAGCGGCCGGCAATCCGGCCCGCACCCGCGACGAGGACGCGATCGGCACCCCGCCGGACACCCCCACCCTGGTGCCGGCCGAGCGCTATCACTCGCCGGCGTTCGCCGCGCTCGAGGCCGAGCGGATGTGGCCGAAGGTGTGGCAGCTCGCCTGCACGGTCGACCACGTCGCCGAACCCGGCGACTACTTCGAGTACCGCTGCGGCCCCTACTCAGTCTTGATCGTCCACAGTGACGACGACGATGCACCGAGCGGCGGTCTGCGCGCCTTTCAGAACGCCTGTCGCCATCGCGGCAACTCCCTGTGCGTCGGCTCGGGTTCGGGACTGGGCGAACTCAGGTGCGGCTACCACGGCTGGACCTGGGACCTGGCCGGCGCGCTCAAACGGGTGCCCGACCGCAAGGGCTTCGGCGCGCTGCGACTCTCCGACTTCCCGCTGCTGGCGGCCCGGGTCGACACCTGGGAGGGACTCGTCTTCGTCAACCTCGACCTCGCGGCGATGCCGCTGCTCGAGTACCTGGAAGCCGTTCCCGACGACATCGCCTGGTGCCGGCTGAGCGACTTCCGCTGTTATGCCACGCTCACCGTCGACGTCGACGCCAACTGGAAGACCATCGCCGACGGCTACAGCGAGACCTACCACATCCAGACACTGCACCCGGAATTGCTGCGCTGCGTCGACGACATCCACGCGCCGCAACAAATCTGGGGCCACACGGCTAAGTCGGATCAGCCGTACGGCGTGGCCAGCCCACGCTTGGACGGCACGCTGACCGACGAGGAGGTGTGGGACGCCTACGTCTACACCCAGGGCGCGTTGATGGGGGCCGCCGAAGGCACGCCGTTCCCCGCCGGTGAACGTCGGCCCGGGCAGACGGTTGCCGACCTGATCGCGGCGCGCACCAGGGCGTTCGCGGCCAGCCGTGGGGTGGACCTGGACTGGGCCGACACCGACAAGATCACTCGGCTGCACCAGTACAACGTCTTCCCGAACATGACGCTGCTGACCAACGCCGACCACCTGACCGTCATGTGTTCCCGTCCGGGCCCGGACCCCGACCGGGGGGAGATGGTCATCTTCTTGATGACGCGGATGGCCCCGGGCGCGCCCCGAACCAAGCCGACCGACGTGCGCGCCGCGGCCGCGGAAGCAGAGCCCGGCCTGGTGCTCACCCAGGACATCCGGATCCTGGCGGGGCTCCAGCGCGGCATGCATCAGCCGGGCTTCACCCACCTGGTGCTGTCCAACGAGGAGCGCCGCGTGATCAACATGCATCGCAACCTCGAGCGCTACCTCGACCTTCCCGAATCCCAGCGGATGACCGGGGGCGAAGCACCGTCACGGTAGACGAAATTCGGTCGAGGTAATTGCCCCGAGCCACTCCCGAAATCCGTCTGAGTCGAATTAGACTCCCGCTTGTGACGACCCCGTCCGACGCCTGGGGCGACGAACGACGGCAACTCTCGCATCAGCTGCGGGTGCGATACCCGGCGCTCGGCCGGAGGCGGGCGCGACGGCTCTGCAGCCGGTTCGAGCAGGTGGGCGTCCAAACGGAGCCGGAGCGGCTCCGGGCGATGGTGGCGGGTGCGCCGGCCCCGGACGGTGAAGTCGCGGACGTCAATTTCGCGTTGATCGCGATGGAGTTGGATCGCGAAGCGCGCGTCGCGAGGTACAAGCGCCTCAAGCGCCACGGTACCCGTTCGCTGATCTTCGCCGGCCTGGTGCTGGTCGTGCTGAACTTCCTCTTCTGCCTGGCCTACCTTCTGTTGAACCTCGTTCAGGAGGCCACCCCGCTGTGAAGCCGGGCGTCGGGCCCGACTAGACCCCGGTCCCCCGTCGAGGGTTCGGCCGGAAGGCAAATTTGGACGGTTCCACCCGTGGCCTGGTGCCGGCGTTGCCAGTCGCCGATCGCCTGCCGGGCGGCGTGATCGAGGTAGCTGGCCAGCAGCTCGACGGTGACCGTCGTGCGTTCCGGAACAGACGCCAGGACACGGGTCAGCTTCGGGAGGGCGAGGAACGTGCACGCCCCGTCGACGACGACGTGCCATTCGTCGCCGACGGGGCGGGCCTCGACCGTGGTCCGCAGCACCCGCCATCCGGTCAGGGCGATGGCCAGGATGAGCCCGATCGCCACGCCGTGCAGCAGGTTGAGGAAGACGACGCTGACGGCGGTCACCGCGTAGACGGCGATGTCGCCGTTGCGCCGCGCGGTCTCGATGTGGGCCGGCTTCAGCAGCTGCAGCCCGACGACGATGAGCAGGCCCGCCAGGGCGGCGGTGGGAATCTCTTCGACGAGCTCCGCGAAGGGAAGTGTGAAGAGCAGTATCCAGAAGCCGTGCAGGATCGTCGAAGCGCGAGTTCTCGCGCCCGCGTTGACGTTAGCCGCGCTCCGCACGATGACACCGCTGATGGGCAGGCCGCCCAATGCTCCGGACACGATGTTCGCGGCGCCCTGTCCGATCAGCTCGCGGTCGAAGTCCGTGCGCTTGCCGTGGTGCATTCTGTCGATCGAGACGGCGGTCAGCAGGCTCTGGACGCTGGTGATGAGGGTGACGGTGAGCACGCCGAGCGCGACGGCCCGCCAGTCACCGCCGGGCAGCCCCGGCAGCCGAACCGCATCGAGCACCGATCCCTCCAGTTCGATCCGCGACACGTGGAAGGGGAACACGACGGACGCGACCGTCACGGTCACGATCGCTACCAGGGGGCCGGGGATGCGGGCGAACCGGGGCGGAACCCATCGCCAGGCGACCAGGATGCCGATGACCAGCAAGCCGAGCACCACGCCGGGGCGGTGGGCGCCGACAATCTGGCTCGGCAGGCCGATCACGTTGTGCCATGCCGAGCTCTTGGACTTCCCGCCCAGCAGCACGTGCACTTGTTGCAGCGCAATGGTGATCCCGATGCCGGCGAGCATGGCGTGCACCACGACGGGTGAGATGGCCAGCGCCGCGCGCGCAACGCGGCTGAGCCCCAACAAAACTTGTAGAATACCGGCGATCGCGGTGATGAAACATGTTACCGCCCAACCGAAATCGGAAACGAGATCCGCGACTATCACGGTCAGCCCCGCAGCGGGACCGCTGACCTGCAGGGGTGATCCGCCGATGCACCCGGCGACGATGCCGCCGACGATAGCGGCGATCAGTCCGGCCAGCACCGGCGCGTCCGACGCGATCGCAATTCCCAACGAAAGGGGCAGGGCAACCAAGAAGACGACCAAGGAGGACGGTAGGTCGTGCCGAACTATCGATCGCGCACGCTCTTTTCGCGCCGAAGACCCGCGCTCAGCCATGCGCTCCATCAGCCCCTCCCTCGTAACATCATCTCGGGGGGACGTAGCGATACCCGCCCCTTAGCGCACGCGAACTACTGGCATAATCCTTCGCACACAGGTGATTACGCTCGTCGTCAACTCCTTTGTCCGATCGGCAATACCTGGCGTCGTGCTTTCGACGCTAGGTGTGCGGCCGGACGGGGTCAATCGAACGAGCCGGGCGCATAGAAAACCCAAATCTTTCGGTCAGGCCGGGCAGCGCTCGCGACATATTCACGCCACCGGGCCGCGGCCATCGCCGGCCAGACGCAGCAGCAGGCGGGTGCCACCCAGCGGGCTGGTGTGCAAAGAAGCTGTGCCGCCGTGCAATTCGGCCTGCTGGGCCACGAGCGCCAGGCCCAACCCGGAACCCGAGCGGGATGCCGTCGACCCGCGGGAGAAGCGGGCGAAGACCGCGGCGCGTTCCGCCTCCGGGATCACCGTGCCGTTGTCGTCGATCGCGATCTCCACGCCCTCGCTGGAACTGGCTACGCAGAGCTGAATTTCGGTCGCGCTGCCGTGCTTGACGGCGTTGGCGATCGCGTTGTCGATCACCAGCCGCAGCCCGGTGGGCAACCCCACCATCAACACCGTCGGCGACGGCACCAGCGACACCCGCACCTCGGGATAGACGCGCAGGGCGTCGTGCGCGGCGCGGTCCAAAAGCTCGGTGATGTCGAAGGGGACGAAGTCATCGACGGTCGTCAACTCGCCCTGCGCCAACCTCTCGAGCGCCGTCAGCGTCGCCTCGATGCGGCTCTGGGTGCGTATCACGTCGCCGATCACCTCGTGGCGCTGCTCGGGGCCCAGCTCCAGGGTGGTCAGCACCTCGAGGTTGGTGCGCATCGCCGTCAAGGGCGTGCGCAGCTCGTGCGAGGCGACGGCGGCGAAGTCGCGCGCCGACTCGAGCGCGGCCCTGGTGCGCTGCTGTTCGTTGCCGATGCGGGCGAGCATGCCCTCGACCGCCTCCGCGATCTCCACGGCCTCCCGCACGCCACGGACCTGCACCTCGTCCGGGCTGGACTGGGCGTTGATGGCGCGGGCCTGCTGGGCCAGCAACAGGAACGGGTTGACCATGATCAGCGAGATCACCCAGCCGACCACGACCGTGCCGCCGATGACGCTGGCGCAGATCAGCAACACGCGCAGGTGCAGTTCGTTGATCCGGTGCTGCGCCTCGGCCAGCGGGGCGGCCAGGGCGATCGAGGCCGGACCCGCGGTGAAGGTACGGACGCGGTACTGCACTCCGTCGATCGTGGTGTTCGCGTACCCGTTGGGAAGTTTGGGCAGCACGATGTTGCGGGGCACCGAGACCGCGACGTCCCCGATGCGCGCGGTGCGCACCAGGTTTCCGTCGGGCATGGGCCGGTCGGCGTTGGCGAAATCGGCCGTGTTGAGCAACGAATTGATGTCGCCCAGGCTGGTGACGGAATCCAGGCGGCGGTCGAGCTGGCTGTACTGGTCGTTGGTGACGCCGATCCACACCCACGCCCCCAGGGCGAGGACGAGGGCGATCACCGACAGCGCGGCGACGATGACGATGGTGCGAAGCGAGAGCACCCGCATCGGCAGCTGTACATGCCGAAATAGGGTAATGGCGGGCTCCAGTCAGTGCGCTCGAGGTGACGAACCGGCGCCCAAGATGTTAGTCGCTCCCGTTCGGCACTTCGAACGGGTATTCCGAAGCTTCTGCGCGATAGCTAGTGTTTATGCGCTGTTCCTGGATGTATCGAATTCACGAAAAGGCGCTCCCCATGGACATTCAACACATTGCCGACCAGCTCGAGATTATCGTGCTGCTCATCGCCTACGCCCTCCCGGTGGACGGCAAAGACTGGGTGGCGTACCGGTCGCTGTTCACCGACGACGTCCACATCGACTATTCCTCGGCCGGCGCGATCGCCGGCGCCCGCACGAGGTCGCCCACTGGCTGGTCGAGGTGTTCGGCCTAGATCCCGATGAGCATGCACTACATCACCAACGTCGAGCTTCTCGTGAAGACCGGCGACACGCGCGAACGTGCGCGCCATGTTCTACAACCCGATGCGGCTACCCGGCATGACCGAGCTGAGCTACGTGCGGTGGCTACTACCACCACGACATGGTCCGCACCGCCGATGGTTGGCGCAGCCGACCGCCTGCGTCGAGGAAAACGTCTGGTTCGTCAACCCGCCGTCATTGGGCGCGCCATGAAACTGATCTTCAATCTCCCACACATGCTGCCGCCTCAAGGCGACCACGCAACCGTAGCACCCGGCGGTGACGGGTGCCGATCAAACCCGCATTGTCAGTTCGCCGACCGGTTGAGCTTCGACATGATGGCCGTGCCGGAGCATCTCGTGATCCCGAACGAACACGTCGAACTGTCCGGGCCGCACTACCTGCAGTCGACGGTGGCACAGGCCTACATCGCGGGAGCGACCGAACGGATGCACATCAATTCATGCGTGACCGTGCTGCCGTTGCAGCATCCGATCGTGCTGGCCAAGGCGCTTTCCACCGCCGACTCGATGAGCAGCGGCCGGATGATGGTCACCTTCGGTGTCGGTTGGCTCGAAAGGAATTCGAGCTGCTCGGTGTCCCCTTCCATGAACGCGGTCGCATCGCCGACGAATACCTCGCCGCCATCGTCGCACTGTGGACCAGCGAGTCGCCACGCTTCGACGGCAAGTATGTGTCCTTCAGCTACATCGTCTTCGAACCCAAGCCAATCCAAAAGCCGCACTGCCCATCTGGATAGGTGGGACGCGACGCGCTTTGCGGCGCGCCGCGATGAACGAGTCCGCATCTTGGTCGTTTCTGACGCCGCCGAAAATGCTCGCCGAACGCATCGGCTCCATCAAGAGTCAGCCGTCCTACGACGGTCGGCCGTTCGTCATCGTGCACGCCATTGCGAGCTTCCGCATCGGCGAGGCCCATGCGTCCGGACCTTCACGACGCGCACCGAACATGAGCGTCGAGGAAATCGTCGACCGGCTGAGTTGGCTTGCGGAGCAAGGTGCGACGGTCAGCGCAGGCCGCTGCCGGCGGTAAACGGCGTCGACGCGTATCTCGATTACGCGCAGTGGGTTATCGAAGAGATCAAGCTTCAACTTCCCTGAGCTAAGACGGAACCGCATGGCGGACAACGCACTTTTCTCGCTGGCCGGGCGCGTCGCCGTCGTCACGGGCGGCGCCAACGGAATCGCCGCGGAGTCCTCCCCGTGATGGCCGATGGTCTGCTCGAAAAGGATGGTCGCGATCACCTTGTCGCCGGTGAAGCTCGGGGCCGGCTGATCGAGCCGGCGCGCGCTAGCTCTGGTGGACTCAGGTCGAACGATCTGCTCGTCCCGCCGTCGAGACGATCGGCGTCCTCTTCCGTATCCCATGGCTTTTGGCGAACTTCCGCCGCTTTGCGGTCGCCAGCGCGGCTCGATGCAACCGCCGCCGACTGGACAGGATGCAGTCCGTCAACGCCGCGCGCGTTCTGATGACCCGGAATCGCCAGCCGGATGGTCTCGGCGGCGGGCGGACGATCGTCAACATCGCCTCCAACGCGCTGCGCGGTGGACTGTCAGGCTCGCCACGCCGCTCGAAGCGCCATTCACGCTCTGCGCTTGCTCAGCGCCTTCGACTCCCGAACACCAGTCACTGTCAAACGATCCTTCCCGTCGTCATCACGCCGGCCGTGCCGCCGTGCGCTCCCGCCGGGCCCGGCACCCGGCCGACCCCGTTCGGCTCCAGGACCCCGGCAGACGGCGCCGCGGTCCTGTACAACGCGTCGGACCCGGCCCGTGCGGTCACCAACCTGGTTCTCCGAATCGACGGGGCGTCCGTTCAGGACCCGGCGTCTTGCGATTTGCCCTCCGCGTGGTGAGTGAGTACTCTCTCACCTATGCTCCCGCGTCTGCCCGGGGACGCGACCGGCTGCTGGCCGAGGCGCTGAAGCTGTTCGCCGAGAAGGGCTACGCGGCGACGTCGGTGGCCGACATCCAGCGGGCGTCCGGTCTGGCGCCGGGGTCGGGCGCGCTGTACAAGCACTTCGCCTCCAAGCGCGAGCTGCTGGAGGCCGCGGTGGCGCACCGGATCGACAGCATCGTGGCCGCACGGGAGCAGTACGACGCCGGGGAGCCGGGCGGCGTCGAGCGGGCGGTGCGCACGGCGGGCCAGCTGATCTGGGACAACCTCAAGGAGAGCGAGGACCTGCTCAAGGTCATGCTGCGCGAACCCGACGAGCTCGGCGATCTCGACGAGAAGACGTGGCAGGTCATCACCGACAACGCCTATCAGCGATTCGCCGACGAACTGGCCGCATCCAACCGCTCCGGGCGCACGCGCATCCCCGATCCCGAGGCGGCCGCGGCCGTCGCGATCGGCTCGCTGTCCTACGCCGCGACGTTGCAGGCGCTGACCGGCCGCACGCCCGGCAACATCGATGAGCGACCGCTACTTCGAGGCCTGGGTTAACCAGACGGTCAGCGTCCTCGCCCAGTACACAAACCCAGAAACCCCGTTGACCACCAACTAATTTCAGGAGCACGACCGTGACTTTTTCAATGGAACTCAGCGACGACGTGATCGAGGTGCGCGATTGGGTGCACCAGTTCGCGGCCGAGGTCATCCGCCCGGCCGCGGCGGAATGGGACGAACGAGAGGAGACCCCGTGGCCCGTGATCCAGGAGGCCGCGAAGGTGGGCCTGTACTCCCCTGACTTCTTCGCGCAGCAGGCCGCCGAGCCGACCGGGCTCGGGCATGCTCACCGCGTTCGAGGAGATGTTCTGGGGCGACGCCGGCATCGCGCTGTCCATCATGGGCACCGGGCTGGCCGCGGCGGCGTTGGCGGGCAACGGAACTCCCGAACAGCTGGGCCGCTGGCTGCCCGAGATGTTCGGCACGCCCGAGCGACCCCAAGCTCGGCGCGTTCTGCTCATCGGAGCCCGATGCGGGTTCGGACGTCGGCGCCATCCGCACTCGCGCACGCTACGACGAGGCGGCCGGCGAATGGGTGCTCAACGGCACCAAGACCTGGGCCACCAACGGCGGTATCGCCAACGTGCACATCGTGGTGGCCTCGCGTCTATCCCGAACTGGGCACCCGCGGCCAGGCCACCTTCGTCATCCCGCCGGACACCAAGGGTCTGGCGCAGGGCCAGAAATTCAAGAAGCACGGGATCCGCGCCTCGCACACCGCCGAGGTGGTGCTCGACAACGTCCGCCTGCCCGAGGACGCGATTCTCGGTGGCCGGGAGAAGTTCGAGGCGCGCATCGCCCGGGTCAAATCCGGTTCCTCCGCGGGCGGGCAGGCGGCGATGAAGACCTTCGAGCGCACCCGGCCCACCGTCGGCGCGATGGCCGTCGGCGTGGCGCGGGCCGCCTATGAATACGCGCTCGAATACGCCTGCCAGCGTGAGCAATTCGGCCGCAAGATCGGCGAGTTCCAGGCTGTGGCGTTCAAGCTGGCCGACATGAAGAGCCGGATCGACGCGGCCCGGCTGCTGGTGTGGCGGGCCGGCTGGATGGCGCGCAACAACCAGAACTTCGACTCGGCGGAGGGCTCGATGGCCAAGCTGGTGGCCAGCGAGACCGCGGTCTACGTCACCGACGAGGCCATCCAGATCCTCGGCGGCAACGGCTACACCCGCGACTACCCGGTGGAGCGGATGCACCGCGACGCCAAGATCTTCACGATCTTCGAGGGAACCAGTGAGATTCAGCGCCTGGTGATCTCGCGGGCGCTGACCGGTCTGCCGATCCGCTAACCGGACCCGCTCGTGCTGCCGCCGGGCGACGAGACATGATGGCCGGATGACCACCGAGCTCCGCGTTCTCGACACCGAGGACGATCTCGTCGCCGCGCTGAACGTGTTCCGCGTCGCCATGGTGGGCTTTCCGCCGCTGCCGAAGCTGCCGCCCGGCCAGATCACCGCGCTACTCGATCCCGGTCGTACCGTCGGGGCATTCGTCGACGGACAACTGGTCGGCACTGCCGACGCCGTGACGAGCACGCTGACCCTGCCCGGCGGGGCGACAGTCGCCCATGCCGCCGTCACGCACATCGGGGTGCTGCCGTCCTTCACCCGGCAGAGGCATCGCCACCGATCTGGTCCGTCATCAATTGCGCGACATCGCCGCTCGAGGCGAGGTGGTCGCCACGCTGCGGGCATCGGAGGCGACGATCTATGAGCGCTACGGCTACGGCGTTGCGAGTTCGGCCCAGACCGTTGAGGTGCAAACCGCCCGGGCCGCGCTACGTCCCGGCGTCGCGGCCGGTGGTCCGGTGCGACTGCTCGATGCCGCCGATGTGTGGGACATCCTGCCGCGCATCTACACGGCAATCGTCCGTCCCGACCGGGCACCATCGACCGCCCACCGGTGTGGTGGCAGGGCCTCCGGATGCGCACCGAATCCTCCCCGGGGGCTTGGTATGTCGCGGTGCACGGCGAACCGGGCTCCGAGTCGGGCTTCGCCCGCTATCGCCCCATCGACACCGAGAGGTGGTTCGTCAGCGATCAGCGAACCATCGTCGTGGAAGACTTCTTCGCGCCGACCGTGGACGCCTACCGGGCTGCTGCGCTTCCTGCTCGAGCTGGACCTGATCGATCGCGTGACGTTCTGGATGCTCCCCCTCGACGATCCGCTGCCCTGGCTTCTTGTCGATCGGCGGGCCATGCGGTCGACCGCGGTGCACGACGAAACATGGCTGCGCGTCGTTGACGTCCGGGGCGCTGGCCGCCCGCGGATACGCCGGCGACGGCTCCGTGACCATCGCCGTCAATGACCCATCTTGCCGGACGAATTCGGCCAGTTTGCCGTCACGGCCACGGTGCCGAGGCGACCGACCAGCGCCCCCAGCTGCGCGTCGGAATCGCGGGACTCGGCGCCGCTCTGCTCGGCGGCGCCAGCTGGCGCAACCTTGCGGTCGCGGGTGTGGTCCACACCGACGATCCCGCGGCGCTCGCCGTGGCAGACCGGCTGTTCGCGGTCCCCGAGGCGCCGTACGCCGGGTTCTACTTCTGACCTCCTCGGCGTCACACCACGCGAAGCGCGTCGAGTGTGGCCGTCGCGAGATCCTCGTCACCACTGATGTCCAATCCGAACGCCCGCCACGGCCGCCGGTGTGTGCCCCAGGCCGGGAAGTCGGCAGCGGCACCCGTGACGATGCTCGCGACGTCCTCCCCGCGCCAAGGGTCGGCGCGCAAAATCCCGTTGCGGCGCCGCAACATCCACTCCGCGCCCCCGGGACCGGTGAAGGAGAACCGGACACCCTGCCCCTCGGACGGGGACACGCTGGCGGTACCCAGATTTGCGGCCACCAACATCATCCATTCGAGGGTGGCGGTGATGACCGACGGCGCGGGAGCCGGCAGCGGCAGGGACAGCACCGGCGCGATGTCGTGATAGACGTGCGTGTGCGTGTCGAAGGCGATCGCGGAAGGCAGCACCTGCGCGGGAAAGCTGCCGAGTTCCGCCAACGGCACCGGGACCCTGCGGACAATCGGCAGCTGGGTGACCCGCATGACCCGGCGCACCCGAGGGGCCCAGCGGCGGTATTCGGCCGCCACCTCGCTGTCGGACCAGTGCCGCCTCGCCTCGACCGGTGTCTCGTTGAGCGCCTCGATGTCTTTGGACGTAGCCACTTTGACCATCTGTGGCCCGAACAAGTCATGCAGTGCCGAGGACATATGCGCGACGACGTCGTGCACCGTCCAGCCCTCGGCCGCGCTGGCGGCACGCCACTCCTGCGGTGTCAGCGATTCGATGACCCACACGGTCAGGTCCTGGATCTGCTCGGACCGCCTCCAGTCGGGCACGGCGGTTCAGATTCGGCGCTGGCACCTCCGGCCGACTACAGGCCGAGCGTCTTGGCGATGATGTCGCGCTGAATCTCGCTGCTTCCGCCGGCGATGGTCCCGACCACGGCGACACGGAACTGCTCCTCCATCCCGGCTTCCTGGGTGTAGCCCATTCCGCCCATCATCTGGATGCCTTCCAGCGCGGCGTGTTTGGCCAGTTCGGTGCTCTTGAGCTTGACCATCGAGGCCTCTTGCGGCATCAGTTTTCCCGGGTTCTCGTCGACGCGCTGGGCGACGTCGTGCACCAGCAGCCGAGTGCATTCCAGTTCGGTGGCCAGCTCGGCCAACCGATGCGAGAGTGCCTGAAAGGTACCGACCGGGCGACCGAACTGCTCGCGCGTCTTGACGTAGCTCAGGGTGTCTTCGAAAGCGCGGCGCGCCTGCCCGAGCGCCATCGCCCCGACGATCACCCGCTCGGTGTTCAATCCGGCGATCAGCTGCGACCAGCCCTGGCCCTCGACCCCGACGACGCGGCTCTCCTCGACCTCGCAGTCGGTGAAGAACACGTCGTTGACCTCGGCGCCCATGGTGGCGATTGGCCGAATCTCGATCCCCCGCGTTGAGGTGGGTACCGAGATCATCGTGATGCCCTGGTGCTTGTCCCCGCCGTCGGACGTCCGCGCCACCAGCAGGATGTGGTCGGAGTAGTGGGCGTTGGAGATCCACGTCTTCTGCCCGTTGAGGACGTATCCGCCATCGACTTTCTCGGCCTTGCAACGCAGGGAGGCGACGTCGGATCCCGAGCCCGGCTCCGACATCGCGACCGCGGTTGGTGTCCCGGCGACGACGGCGCCGAGGACCTCCCGCTTGAGTTCCTCGGAGGCGAAGTTGAGATAGATGTGCGAGACGATCAGCGTGACGCCGAAGCTGCCGAGCGGGATGCGGTTATAGGCGAGCTCCTCGACGAACAGGCAGGCGTCGAAGAGCCCACCGCCGGCGCCGCCGTACTCCTCGGGGATCGACAAGCCCAGGAACCCGAGTTCGGCTAGCTTTTGGGCGATCCCACTGTTGTGGGCGTTCTTGCCGCCGTTTGTCTGCGCCAGCCACTGCTCGCGGGTCCCGCACTCCTTGGCCGCAAACTCGCGGACGGTCGCGATCAGGGTTTTTTGTTCATCGGACAGTTGCAGGCTCACGGCGAACTCCTCTGATTCCCGATCACGGGCGAGTCAGTGCATTGACTCATCGGCACGTACCATACGCCGCGGTATGGCACTTCGGGACGGGGTCAGGCCGCCCGTACCTCGTCGAGAAACGCTCGTACAGTAGCCTCAGGGGTCTTGACCGGCAGCGCCACCAGCACGCGGTCGATGGTGTCGCCACAGCGCTGCTTCAGCGCATTGGCAAGCGTGTCGATCGGAGCAACGACGGCGAACGCCTCGAGGATCTCGTCGCCGATGAGCGTGCCCATGGCGTCCCACTGACCCTCCAGCGACAAGCGGTGCAACTCCGACTGCAGATCACCCCATCCGTGCAACTCCAGCACCTTCCGGTACGCGGGCGTCGACGCGTAGAAGGCGATCTGCCTACGTAAAGCGGTTGCGGCAGAGATCATTTCGTCATCGTCCAGACCCGTGACGACGAATACGGGGCGCGCCAGCTGGAACTGACTCCGCTCGCGCCCCGACTTGGCCATGCCACGCAACAGCGCCGGGATCGTCACCTCGTCGAAGTAGCGCTTGGTGGTGAAGGCGTGCGCGATCATCCCGTCGGCGACCTCGCCGCACATCTCCGTCATCAGCTCGCCCACCGCGGCGACAAGGACTTTGGGTATTCCGTAGGGGTGCGGTTCCGGAGTGAACATGGGTGTCATCAGCTTGTGGGTGTAGAAGTCTCCCTCAAAGCTCAGCCTGGCCCCGTTGCTCCAACAGTCCCAAATCTCCCGCAGCGCAACGACGAACTCGCCCATCCGCCGCACCGGATGGCTCCACGGCATGCTGAACCGCTTCTCGATGTGTGGCTTGATCTGGGTGCCCAAGCCCAGTAGTAGCCGGCCCCTGGAGTACTCCTGCAGATCCCAGCCGACGTTGGCGACCGTCATCGGATTGCGGGCGAATGCCACCGCGATGCTGGTGCCCAACTCGATGTGCGCGGTGTGTTCGGCTGCCAACGCCAGCGGCAGGAACGGGTCGTGGCTGATCTCGTAGCTCCAGCAGCCGTCGTAGCCCAAGTGCTCCAAGTGCTTTGACTCGCCAGGAACGGCGTCGAGCCTGCTGCCGAGGTTCCGGTCGATGCGCAGCCGCGACCCATCCGCAGAATTCATGCCGCGAGACGATACCGCAACGAGTTCGCCGGAGGCCCGACGACGTGGAATTGCCCTTCGTGGACCCGAAGGTTCGCGGCCCCACGCCACCCGCGGAGAACCGTCAGGCCATATGGATCATGTCGATCGGACTGGTACCCTGCTGAGCGACCCGCGGCTGGTGCGAGGCTGCGGTCCACGACGCCGGATCAGCTAGCTGACATGGCAGCGCCCACAGGAGACTAAAACTATGGCAGAGATCAGGTTTGACGATCAGGTCGCGATCATCACCGGCGCCGGCCACGGCCTGGGCCGCACCTATGCCCTCGAACTGGCTCGGCGCGGCGCCGCAGTGGTCGTCAACGACCTCGGCGTCGACGCCCACGGGCTCGGCTCCGGACCCGCGGCGAACGTGGTCGTCGAGGAGATCAAGAAGGCGGGCGGACGCGCGGTCGCCAACATGGACTCGGTGGCGAGCCCGGACGGCGGCCAAGCCATCGTCGACGCCGCGGTCAACGAGTTCGGCCGGGTCGACATCGTCATCAACAACGCCGGCATCCTGCGTGACAAGTCGTTCTCCAACTTGTCGTTTCAGGAGATGGACGACATCATCAACGTCCACCTCCGCGGCGCCTTTTTCGTCAGCCAGCCGGCGTTCAAGAAGATGCGCGAGCAGAAGTACGGCCGATTCCTGTTCACGACTTCGGCGGCCGGGTTGTTCGGCAACTTCGGCCAGACCAACTACTCGGCGGCCAAGATGGGCCTGGTCGGACTGTCCAATACGATCGCCATCGAAGGCGCCAAGAACGGAATCCATTCCAACGCAATCGCTCCCATCGCGCGCACCCGCCTCACCGAGGAGCTGCTGGGGCCGATGGCCGAGATGCTGCACCCGGAGTTCGTCACACCGCTGGCCCTGTACCTGTGCTCGCGCGATTGCCAGCTGACCCATGAGATCTTCTCTGTTGGCGCCGGCCGCTACTCGCGCGCGTTCATGGGTGTTTCCGAGGTTGGTTCTCCGGCAAAGCCAAGGTGCCCTCGCTCGAGGACGTCGCCGGGCACATCGAGGAGATCCGGAACTTGCAGAACTACATCGTCCCGGACAATGCTCAGGGCGAGCTCGCCGTGCTCGCCCCGCTGCTCAGCTAGGCTCCGGCCTGCGGGTCGGCCGGCGAATCACTTCAGCGAGTAGCGGATTGGCAAGTGCTTGAGGCCGCCGACGAACGTCGTCGCCATCAACTCCGGCTCACCGGCCAGCTCGATCGAGTTGATCCGCGGCACCAGCTCGGAGAAGAAGCTGTTCATCTCCATGCGCGCCAGCGCGGCGCCCAGGCAGAAGTGCACGCCGTACCCGAACGACAGGTGCTTGTTGGGATCCCGGCCGACGTCGAAGCGCATCGGGTCGTAGAACACCTCCTCGTCGCGGTTGGCCGACACGTAGGACAGCAGCACCGACTCGCCCTTGGCGATCGGCACGCCGCGCACCTCGGTGTCCGCCTGCGCGGTGCGCATGAATTCCTTGACCGGCACCACGCAACGGATCATCTCCTCGACCGCGGTGCCCATCAGGCCCATGTCCTTCTGCAGCCGGGCCAGCTCGCCGGGGTTCTCCAGCAGTGCCAGCATGCCGCCGGCGATCCCGGCGCTGGTGGTGTCGTGGCCCGCGCTGGCCACGATCACGTAGTACGACGCGGTGTCCATGTCCGACAGCGGTTCGCCGTTGATCGTGGCATTGGCGATCGCCGAGGCCAGGTCCTCGGTCGGGTGCTCGCGGCGCGACGCGGTCAGCGCGGCGAAGTAGTTGAAGAAGTCCAGCAGCACGGCGAGCATGTCGTCGACGTCGCCGCCGCGCTGGAACTCGGTGTCGTCGCCGCCGAACATCTCCTGGGTGAGCTTGAGCATCCGCGGGAAGTCCGACTCCGGCAGGCCCAGCAGCGACAGGATCACATAGAGCGGATAGTTGACCGCGACCTCCTGGACGAAGTCGCACTCCGGCCCCTTCTCGACCATCTTGTCGACGTAGATCTTGGCCAGCTCGTCGACGCGAACCTTCAAGTCCCGCATCGCCTTCGGGCGGAACCAGTCGGCGCCGATCTTGCGCATGTCGCGGTGGTGCGGGTCGTCCATGTGGATCAGCGTGCGCAGGCCGATGCCGGCCTCCATTTGCGCGCGCAGCATGTCCTCGCCTTCGGAGACCATCAACAGCGGGCGCGGGTCGTTGGTGAACAGGTCGTTCTGCCGCTCGATGTCCATCACGTCGGCGTGCTTGGTGATCGCCCAGAACGGCTTGTAGCCGTCGACGTCGACCCAGGACACCGGGGCGTGGGCGCGCAGGTGAGCCAGCGCCTCGTGCAGGCGCTTCTCGTCGGTGTAGGCCTGGGGGTCGGCCAGCACTCGCGCGGCGTCGTCCATGATCCGGGTGGCCATACGGTCTCCTAGGGTGCGGTTGCGAATCGAGGGAGTGCGACCCGTCACGCAATGTGGAACGATTGCGTTTCAGATTATGCTCGTTCCGACGGATGGGTCAAGATGTCGTCATGACTGTCGGGGGCCGCATCTACGGCGGGCTCACCGCCGAACAGCGTTCGCAAGACCGCCGCGACCGCCTGCTGGAGGCCGCCCGGGCGCTGATCGCCGACGGCGGCGTGGCGCCGCTGACCGTCGACCTGGTGTGCCAGCGCGCGACCCTGAGCAAGCGGTACTTCTACACCGAATTCGCCACCAAGGATGACCTGCTCGACGCGTGCGCCGAGGACCTGTTCGGGCGGTTGTGGCCCAGATGGAGGACGTGCTGACCACCGCCCCGCTCGCCGACCGAGTCGAGGGCGCCCTGCGCGCGGTCGTGCACACGCTGGCGTCCGACCCCGCCGACGCGCGGCTGTACATGGAATGTCCGGGCTTCCCGCGGCTGCGCGAACGCCAACAGCGTGCGGTGCGCGACTTCACCGAGCAGATGGTCGCCCAGGCGATCCCCTTCATCGGACGGCCGAAGCCGTCCATCGACCGGGTGCTGGCCACCCGCGCGCTGGTCGCCGGGACCACCGCCCTCATCATCGGCTGGCTGCATGGCGACATCGACACCGACGAAGACAGCCTTATCGCCACCCTGACCGCCGCGGCCCGTGGAGCGGCCACCGCGATCTGAGTCGCGTCGCGGTGCATCGGTTTCGGCGCTATGGGCAGGGCCGCCCGAGGCCGACGGGGTCCGACGGCCCGGCGTCGGACCCGCCACTCCAGCGCAGCGAAACGACCACGAAACGCGGGCGATAAATGCTCACCTGGCGGTACACGGCGCCACCCGGAGCGGTATCGAGGCTGTTGACGTCGTAGGAGATGACGATGCGGGTGGGCGACGAGAACTCGGGATGAGCGTGGGCGTTGTAGGTGTAGACACGGGGGTCGCGATATAGCCCCGAGCCGCCGCCCTCGGGTGTCCGGTAGAGCGTCACCGCGGGGCCGAACGGTCCCGTCGGTGACGGACCGAATCGGCCGACCAGGCGGTCGGAGTACAGCTTCCCGCCCTGCATCGTGGTCAGCATGTACACACCGGCACGCACCCTGTGCACGGACAGCTCGGCGGAGATGCCGTCGGTCACCCGGGTCGAGTCGGACTCCGTTGACGACCATGCCCGGCCCGTCCAGAAGGAGAACGGTTGGCGCAGATCGTCTCCCGCGACTCGGGCCACGTGCAGGTACTTGCTCTCGCCGACGCTCTCGACGCCGTACACGTAGGTCCATGCGCCGTCGGCCTGCACCCACTGTCCCCATTGAATCCGCCGCGACCGCGGGAGCGGGGTGATCGAGGAGGGCGCCCGCAGGTCCGGGCCGTCGAATCGCGCCAGCGCTGACCCCACGAAATCGACGTCGAACGGACCCGGTCCGGTGCTTCTCCACTCGCTGAGCGGAACCTGCAGCGCACCATCGAGTTCCGTCGCGGCGCCCAGCCAGAACCAGTGGGTGCGATCGGCCGGCCCGATGACGGCCGCCGGGTGATCGCGTGTCCCACCCACCACGGTGGACCAGTGTCCCCGCGCGTCACGGACGACGAAGGAGTTGTGCACGAACGCCGCGGCGGGCGGCCGGCTCGGCGGGGTGATCGGGCCCAGGAAGGTGTCCGAGAAGGCAAACAGCTGCCGGTCGTCGGGCAGCGGCGTCGACCACGTGGAGTCTCCGCCAGTCCAGCCGTCACCGGAGTCCGCGTAGTCGGTCAGCGCTGTGTTCAGGCAGCCGAGCGGCGCCGACCCCGTCACCGCCGCGGGCGACCAGCCGGACGACCACGGGACAAAGACGCCCAGCGCGGCCGCGGCCGTTATCAGGACGACGAGGAATCGGCCGGCCCGGCGCACCACCACACGATAGGCCAGGTTTGCTCCCCGAGGGCTACCGGGGGAAGGCAAGCCTCACTTCGCTGACGCCGCAGGCATGCCCGGATGCAGCGACATTAGGGACGTTTGGCCCTAGGTCGAGAAAACGCCGGCCGTGAATACTTGGGCGGCTCATCATTTGCTGCGCCAGTTGCTGGGTTCCCTGGAGAGGTAGTTCATGACCGCTGAAGCGCCCCCCATCAGTGACCTGGAGGCCCGCCGCCCCTTCCCGGCGCGAACGGGCCCCAGAGGCAACCTGATCTACACGGTGATCAGCACCACCGACCACAAGATGATCGGCATCATGTACATGGTCGCCTGCTTCATCTTCTTCTTCATCGGCGGCCTGATGGCGCTTCTGCTCCGCTTGGAGCTGGCGCGGCCAGGGCTGCAGTTCCTCTCCAACGAGCAGTACAACCAGTTGTTCACCATGCATGGCACGGCCATGCTGCTGTTCTACGCCACGCCCGTCGTCTTCGGGTTCGCCAACCTGGTGCTGCCCCTGCAGATCGGCGCGCCCGACGTGGCGTTTCCGCGGCTGAACGCGCTGTCGTTCTGGCTCTTCGTCTTCGGCGCGCTCATCGCGCTGAGCGGCTTCATCATGCCCGGCGGTGCGGCCGATTTCGGGTGGACCGCCTACACGCCGCTGTCGAATGCGGTCCACACTCCCGGCGCCGGCGGGGACCTGTGGATCCTGGGCGTCGGGGTCGGCGGCCTGGGCACCATCCTCGGGGCGGTCAACATGATCACCACCGTCGTCTGCCTCCGGGCGCCGGGCATGACCATGTTCCGGATGCCGATCTTCACCTGGAACATCCTGGTCACCAGTGTGCTGGTCCTGATGATCTTCCCGCTGCTGACCGCCGCGCTGTTCGGCCTGGAAGCCGACCGCCGCTTGGGGGCGCACATCTACGACGCGTCCAACGGTGGGGTGATCCTGTTCCAGCACCTGTTCTGGTTCTTCGGACATCCCGAGGTGTACGTCATCGCGTTGCCGTTCTTCGGCATCGTGTCCGAGATCATCCCGGTCTTTGCCCGCAAGCCCATCTTCGGCTACACCACGCTGGTCTACGCGACGCTGTCCATCGCCGCCCTGTCGGTGGCGGTGTGGGCCCATCACATGTTCGCCACCGGTGCCGTGCTGCTGCCGTTCTTCTCGTTCATGACGTTCCTCATCGCGGTGCCGACCGGGATCAAGTTCTTCAACTGGATCGGCACCATGTGGAAGGGGCAGTTGACGTTCCAGACCCCGATGCTGTTCTCGCTCGGCTTCCTGGTGACCTTCCTGTTCGGTGGCCTGACCGGCGTGCTGCTGGCCAGCCCGCCGCTGGACTTCCACGTCAGCGACACCTATTTCGTCGTGGCGCATTTCCACTACACCCTGTTCGGCACGATCGTGTTCGCCACCTACGCGGGCGTCTACTTCTGGTTCCCGAAGATGACCGGCCGCCTGCTCGACGAGCGGCTCGGCAAGCTGCACTTCTGGCTGACCTTCATCGGCTTCCACACCACGTTCCTGGTCCAGCACTGGCTGGGCACCTCGGGGATGCCGCGCCGCTACGCCGACTACCTGCCCACCGACGGGTTCGCGACGCTCAACTTCATCTCCACCGTCGGCGCCTTCATCCTGGGTGTCTCGGTGCTGCCGTTCATGTGGAACGTGTTCAAGAGCTGGCGATACGGCGAACCGGTGCTGGTCGACGACCCTTGGGGCCACGGCAATTCGCTCGAATGGGCCACCAGCTGCCCCCCGCCGCGGCACAACTTCACCGAGCTGCCCCGGATCCGTTCGGAGCGGCCGGCCTTCGAACTGCACTACCCGCACATGGTGGAGCGGATGCGCGCCGAGGCCTATGTCGGCGTCCGGCATGCGCCGCCCGCGGAGGCGCTAACCGCCTCCTCGCAGGCTTCCAAGTAGCCGATCGTCAGCCGTGGGGCGCCTCTGAGATTTTGCTGTCGGGCTTTCCCACCGTCTGGCAGTAGGTGGCCGCGGACAGGCGCGTCGCCGAGATCTCGATGCTGGTCGGGTCGGCGCCGCTCTTGTCCTTGAGCATCTTGCTGACCTCGTCGTTCTGCTTCTTCTCGTCCTGCGTCGTGAAGTCCTTGCACTTCGTGTCACCGCCGGTGTTGATGACCTGAGAGGCCGAACACGCGCTGAACAGCAGCGTGGCGCCCGCAATGATGGCCAGTGCAGTTTGCTTCATTGTTTGCCTTTCTGCATTAGAGGGGTCGGTATGTGTACACAGAAAGGTGTGGTCCTTAAACATTGGCCCGATACAGGCCGCCGCGCCCTGGTAAGTTGCCGGGGCGATACAACGCTTTTGCTGAGGGCTCAATCCGCGTCGCCGCGGGCACATAAGCCGTCCGGCACGATATCCATCGGACGACCTGTACTTCGACGCGGTCAGCCGAGTTGAATTGCCGCGCTGGTCGACCGGTCATGTGACGCTACTCGGCGATGCGGGCTCGAGCCTGTCACTGTTCCGCGACGGCTCCAGCCTGGCCATCGCCGGAGCCCATACCCTCGCCGAGGAACTGGCCCGCACGCCGAACAGCCTGCCTGACGCGCTGGCCCGCTACGAACAACGTCACCGCGTATTGGTGAAGGCCCGGCAACGCGGCTTCGCCCTGGCGGCAATGCTGCTCATACCCCGATCCCGAACGAGTATCGTTCTGCGAGACACTGTCGCTCGGCTGCTGGGGCGTTGAACTTATGGCGGATGTCCCGCTCGACGCGCTAGAGCGCCTCAAGATCTGTGATCTCTTCAACGAACTCGGCCCCTCGGCCCCCACACTCATCGAGGGCTGGACAGCGCACGACCTGGCCGCCCACATCGTGTTACGGGAACGCGATATTGTTGCCGGTCCTTGCATCGTTCTACCTGGTCCGTTTCAACGGTTCGCCGAGCGGCGCAGGGTCGCATTGAGCAAGAGCAAGGACTTCGCGTGGCTCGTCGCGCGGATCCGGTCCGGCCCGCCCGTCGGGATTTTCCGCACCGGATGGGTCCGTGACTTGGCGAATCTGAACGAGTTCTTTGTTCACCACGAGGACCTTCGCAGAGCGAATAACCTTGCGCCCCGTAGCCTCACGCCTGCAATGGATGCCGCCTTGTGGCGAAACGTTCGCCGTGGTTGCCGCTATCTCAGTCGGCGGCTCACGGCTTGCGGGCTCGAGATTGAGTGGGCCGGAGCCGACGAGCGACTGATGGTTCGAGACGGCGAACAGGTGGCTCGAATCAGCGGTCCGCCGGGCGAACTCCTGCTATACGTCTTCGGGCGTCAGGCCGCCGCCCGGTCGAATGACCGGGCCACCGCAGGCGGTTGCGGCGTTGCGTCGCGCGCACTTCGGCATGTGAGTCCATCGTTCGCCTCGATCCAGTCGCGACAAATCTCCGAACCCGGCTCGTCGCCGCGCGGAGGCAGCGGCTTGACGGGTTCTGCCGGTGTGCGACACGATGGCCGCAAGGGCCAGCGGTGTTGGGGAGGCGAGGGTCAGGGTGGCGGACATCACGAGTTTGATCCTCGCGGACCACGAGTGGTTCCGCGAAGAGTTCGCCAGGCTGGATGAACTGCAGGCGCAGACGCCGGTCGACCACGCCGCGCTCGAGCGGGTGTGGCGAGCGCTGGCCGACAAGCTCGACGTGCACGCCTACATCGAAGAGAAGATCTTCTACCCGCAGCTGCTCAGACGGGGCGCCGACGATCCCGAGGGCGAGACGCTGGATGCGATCGGCTGACCATAATGACATTCGCGACGCCGTACAGGCCGCCAACGAGTCGCCGGTCGCCACCGACAGTGGTGGGAGGCGGTGGGCAGCGCCCGGTTAGCCAACGACGACCACATGGGCGAAGAAGAACGCGAAGGGCTGTCGGACTTCCGCCGCCACGCGCCGATCGGCCTTCGTGAAGCGCTTGGCCGCCAGTACGGCGAGTTCATGGCCGAGCACCCCACCACCGAGGGATTGCCGATCGTCGACCGCGACCCCCAACGCTACGTCGACGAAATCGAACGATGCCCCGCCGCCGAAATCCACCGACGGTTCGCTGCGCATCGGCAGCCTCAAGGGCCAGTGAAGCACGTCCGCACCGAAGACCTCAGCCGTTTCTTGGGTCGGTCATGCTAATCAGCAAGCGCGACAACCCGATTCGCGGCCAGAGTCGGCGGTCCGCTCCAGCTCCGGCTTGGGCGGCACGGAAAGTGCAGCCGCACGTTCGCCCCGGCCGCCCTCCGGTAGCGTCAGGGCCGTGGAAGCGGACCCGGCTCACGAGACCGCCGCGGCCGCCGGCGACGGCGGGAGGTGGGCACCTCCTTTCGGTTCCGCACCGTTCCGCATCGGTGGGGCCTGGGCGCCTTCACGCTGGTCGCGCTCGTCTACCTTGTAGTCTCGGCCGCGCTCGCCGTCTGGATCGGGACCCGTACCGCGTCCGTCGGGGTACTCGCGGTGGCGCTAGTGGTTCCCACTGCTACGGCGGCCGGCCTGGCGATGCTCGTCACGCGACTGCGCGGCAACGGCCCGCGCACGGACCTTGGCCTTGGCTGGTCGTGGCGTGAGTTACGGCTTGGGCTGATGTTCGGCTTCGGCGGGCTGCTGGTCACGATCCCGGCGTCGGCGGCCTATGCGTCGATTGTCGGGCCGGGCGCGAATTCCACGGTCGGCAGGGTTTTCGGCGGGCTGCGGGCCCCCTGGCCCTGGGCGTTGGCCGTGTTCCTCATCGTGGTCGTCGTCGCGCCCCTGTGCGAAGAAATCATCTTCCGCGGCCTGCTGTGGGGAGCGCTGGAGCGGCGCTGGGGTCAATGGGTCGCCGTGGTGGTCAGCACCGTGGTGTTCGCGCTGGCCCACCTGGAGTTCACCAGGGCGCCGCTGTTGGTGGTCGTGGCCATCCCGCTCGCGCTCGCGCGCTGGTATTCCGGTGGTCTGCTGGCCAGCATCGTCGCGCATCAGGTGACCAATCTGTTGCCGGGGATCGTGCTGATGCTCGGACTGCTTGGCGTCCTGCACCCATTGTGAGCGGCCAGACCCGGCGTGCGAACACACCGGGAGGAGATGTCATGAAGGTCATCGCTTTCGAGGAGCACTACAAGCTGCCCGCCATCTTCGAGGCGCATCTACAGGACGCGGGCGCGTCAGCTCTGGACCTGCTCGACAGGCGGGGTTCATCGGCACCGGCGCGGGAGGCGAATCACCCCCGGGCATCACCGATTTGGGCGACGGGCGTATCGCCGCAATGGATGCGGCGGGCATCGACGTCCAGATCCTCTCGCATACCGTCCCAGGTCCCGAGACGCTGGCGCCGGAGGCGGCGGTCGAGCTGGCCCGCCAGGCCAATGAGGCAGTAGCGGCGGCCTGCGCCAACCACCCCGACCGGTTCCGCGGCTTCGCCACCCTGCCGATGCGCGACCCGGCGGCCGCCGCCGAAGAGCTCGAGCGCGCCGTCCGCGGGCACGGCTTCGTCGGCGCCCTGATCAACGGCCACGTCAACGGTCGTTATCTCGACGACCATTTCTTCTGGCCCGTATTCGAGTGCGCCGAAACACTGGGCGTACCAATCTATTTGCATCCCACGCTACCGCCGCAGCCCGTCATCGACGCATGCTATGGCGGATTCGACCCGCTGGTCTCGGCGCGGCTGGCGGCCGCGGGTGCGGGCTGGCATATCGACACGGGCGTCCATTGTCTTCGCCTGATCCTGGGCGGGGTGTTCGACCGTTTTCCGTCACTGCAGATCATCGTCGGCCACCAGTTCGAAGCGCTGAGTTGGATGGCGTGGCGTGCCGACTACACGTTCCCAGCCGACGTGAGTGGCCTGCAGCGCACCATCAAGGAGTACCTGCGGGAGAACTTCTACGGCGGCATCCTGGCCGGCGATTTCTTCGTCCAGGACCCCGGCGCGGTGGATCCCACGTGGAGTCTGTCGTTCAACGCCTATCTGGCCATGATGAGCGTCGTCGGCATCGATCGCATCGTCTTCACCGCCGACTACCCCTACGGCAACATGAAGGCCGCCCGCCAGTTCCTCGACCAGATGCCGATCAACCCGGCCGACAAAGAAAAGATCGCGCACCGCAACGCCGAACGGCTGCTTGGACTATGAGTCCGACGGAAGTCCGGCGCCGACGCCGAGCATATCCGCGAGTTGCGCCGCCGAATATCCACCGGGGCCCAGGCCGTCGCGGAGGGCCGCACGCGCCGCTCGCGCCAGTCGCCGCGTTGAGTGGCGCCGTGGTGCCGTGCCGGTGCGCGATCCGGACGATCTCGCCGTTCAGGAAGTCCGTTTCCACGTTGCCGGTGTTGCGGCTCAACGACTGCCAGGTGGAGTTGCTCGGTCCGCGATCCCATCCGGGTATCGGGCGTATGGTCGGCCCGTTCACGCGCTCGGCCGTGGAGGTCTCCAACGAGACGAGTGAGCACCTCGCGCGCGTTGGCGGCGTCGGGAGGTCAGTGCTCCCACGGCGGTGCCGAGTTTGCTCAAGAGTTTGTTGTACTTCCAGGGTGCGACGTCATCGGGTAGGGACACGAGAATTCCCGCCGGGCTCCAACTTTCGGCGAGTCCGGCCAAGGGCGCGGCGTCCTCCCCGGTGCTGGTCGACGCGGGCCACCGTGCGATATGGAACTGCCCCGCCGCCGGCCAGGACTGCACAATCACCTCCCCTGGCTCGACATGCACCGCGGGCATCCAGACGCAGATGCCGAATACCCGACGGAGATAGCGCAGCGACTTCTCCTCTGCGGCAACGCCATTCAGCGCCGTCATGGCGGGCACCTGCTCCCCGGCGGTCCCGATGAAGCCATGCTGGCCGTAGACCGGGCGATCGACCCATTCCTGCAACGCCGCGTCGAGTTGCTGCGTTTTCGTCGCGAACACCAGCACGTCGCGGCCGGTCAACTCCACGCCCTCGGGCCGCGACGCCGTGGTGACCGCGATGCGGAACGTTCCGTCCGGCGTTCGCAGCGTCAGGCCGTCGGCCGCCAGGACCTCGGCGTGCCTGCCGCGTGCCACCAAGACCGCGGGAACCCCGGCCCCGGGTGAGCACCCCGCCCACGGTTCCGCCGATGGCGCCGGCGCCAATGATCACGTATCGGTGCTGGTATGGCTGCGCCTTCCGTCGCTTTCTGGTCACAACGCTATGCGCGAGATTACGTCGCGCCACCCAGGTGCCGCCGTGGGTGGTTAACTGCGACTATGCGGAGAGAACCGAAGCTGGCGCGACGCTTCTTTGATCGATTCGAGCCGGTGCATGCCGTGACCTACTTTGCTCCGGAGGCGAGGGCGGCGCTGGACGAGCTCGGCTACCGGGGCTTTTGGATGGGTTACTTCGCCGCACGGGCGGCGCCGCTGGGCACCGTGCCACCGGAGGTGGTGACAGCGGTCTTCTATAACTTCGCCCCCGAACGCGTAGCCAAGGCCCTGCCGGCGGCCTGGCAGATCGCCGGTCCCGAAGCCGCCCTGCGCGCCAGGCAGGAAACCGCGGTCGCCGCGCTGCGCCGCTACGGGCTCGACGCGGATGAAGAAGTGGTTGTCGCGGCTGAGTTGGCGGAGAAGGCCGCGCGCCACGCCCCGCTGGACGGGCGGCCCCTGTTCGCGGCCAACCGCGCGCTGCCGTGGCCCGACGATCCCGTGGCGAGGCTGTGGCACGCCACCACGCTGTTGCGGGAGCAGCGCGGTGACGGGCACGTAGCGGTGTTGACCGCTGCGGGCATCTCGGGGCGGGAGTCCAATGTTTTGCACGCTGCCGCCGGCGGGATCCCCCGCGACTACATCGCGCGAACCCGTGACTATGACGACGCGGCGTGGCGTCACCACGCGCAACGACTGGCCGCGCGGGGACTGCTGCACGACGACGGGTCGCTGACCCGTGCCGGCCGAGAGCTCAAAGACGAGATCGAATACACAACCGACGCCCTTGGCCTGTCGGCGCTCGACGCCCTCACCGACGACGAGGTGGAAGCCCTGTTCCGAGCGCTGACCCCGATCACCCGCGCCGTCGTCGCCGGCGGCGACGTCCCCGCCCTGACCCCGATGGCGTTGGGCCGCGACGAATTACACGACGACAGCGCGCATCTGGCCGCCGATTAGCGACCCGGCTGGGCGGGCCGCATTCCGGGTAATACTGCGTTACCCGGTCCGAGACGCAGGAGAACGCTACCGATGAACGCGATGGAGATCGCCGCTCTGCTCGCTTTAGGTTCTGCCCTCTGCGTGGCGGTCGGCGACGTTCTCCAGCAACGCGCGACGCATCGGGTCACCGACACGTCGATCGGGAACCTCGAACTGTTCGCGAAGCTGGTGCGCAATCGGCGGTGGCGATGGGGTGCACTGCTGCTCTCAGCGAGCATCGCGCTGCAAGCGGCCGCGCTGGACCGGGGCTCGGTGTTGCTGGTGCAGGCGTTGCTCGTCCTCTCGCTGCTGTTCGCGCTGCCGATCAGCGCGCGCCTGGCGCACCGCACCGTGACCGGCCGCGAGTGGCTTTGGGCCGCGCTGCTCACCGCCGCCGTGACCGTGATCGTCACCGTCGGCAACCCCCAGCCCGGTCATTCGCGGGCATCTCTCGACATCTGGACCGTTGTGGTGGCGGTGATGGGCCCCCTGCTGATCGGATGCGTCGTGGCCGCCCGGATCTGGGGCGGCGTCTGGGCCGCCGTCCTGTTGGCGTTCGTTTCGGGTTCGCTGTGGGGAGTATTCGCGGTACTCACCAAAGGGGTCGTCCATCTCCTCGGTGAGGGCGGATGGGCGGTCGCTCGCTCGCCGGAGTTGTATGCCTGGCTGCTCGTCGCGCTGGGCGGCTTCGCCTGGGAGCAATCGGCGTTCCGGGCCGGCGCGCTGGCCGCGTCGATGCCCACCCTCGAGGTGTCCCAGCCGATCGTGGCGGCAGTGTTGGGGATCGTGGTCCTCGGCGAGACTCTCAACACCAGCCGGTTCGGCATGATCGCTCTGGCAGTGGCGACATTGGTGATGGCGGCCGCGACCGTCCAACTCGCGCGTGGCGACGCCGACGCCACCGCCGAGAGGGCCGGGGCAGCGCTCGCCGCGGCCGAGCCCGCGTAGTCACCCGCCGCGCGCTGCTGGGCCATTACTGCTTCGCGCCAATTAACCAGGGGCCGCCAAGGATTGGGCTAAGACACCGGCTTGGCCACCCGGCGAAGCGCTACCCTGAACCCATGAACAGCCAGCCAGTGCCCGGTGGGGTGGTGCACGAGCTGCCGCAAGATCTGCGCAAGTCGCTGGTCGCCAACGCCACGGCGCTCGCCGCCTGGAGAGACATCACACCGTTGGCGCGCAACGAGTTCATCTGCTGGGTCGAGGATGCCAAGCAGGAGGCGACCCGCCAGCGCCGCATCCGCCGAACCCAGGAGGAACTGGAGGAGGGCAAGCGCCGGCCCTGCTGCTGGCCGGGGTGCAAACACCGCGAGCGCAACGGCAGGTAACCGCACCCCGCCGACTCGTCTCGATCCCGTTGCCGCCGTGCGCAACCCCGTCGGCCGAAGCGCGGGAGTCCACTAGTCGCGCAGCGTGACGTGCGGGCTCCGGCCGTAGGTCTGGCGGTACAGGATCGCAAAACGTCCCGGGTTGCCGAATCCCCAGCGGCGGGCGACTTCCCCGACGGTCGTCGTCGCGCAATTGCCGTCGACCAACTCCAGGTGCGCGTAGTGCAGTCGCACCCGGCGCAGGTACTCGCTGGGAGTGCAGTCGCGATGCTTGCGGAACATGTACTGCAGCGCCCGTGGGGTCACATAGACCTCGCGCGCGACGTCCGTCAACGAGATGTCCCGGTGAGCGTTGTCGTCGATGAAGGCCATCGCGCGGCGCAACGACACCGGTGTGCTCTGGTTGCGTTCGTCGATGGTGGGCTGCAGCAACGCGGTGTTCGGGAAGGTGGTCAGGACGGCCGCCGACAGGTGCCTCTGCACCGCGCCCGCGAGCAAAGCGTTGTTCGAGGCGTGCCGATTGCTGGCCGCTCTCGCGCAGATGTAGTCGAGGAGGTCGAGAAGATACCGGCCCGCCGCCGGTGAAACCGGCGCCGAACCGGTCAGGCGGACCGGTTCGAAATCGCCGAGAACGTCGGTGGCGGCGACTTCGTCCAACGTTCCCCTCTCGAGGGACACCACCATGAGGTGGGCCCGGCGGCCCTCCCCCGTTATCGGCAGGCCGTCGAGCGCACCGAAGGCGCCGACTTGGCCCGCGCCGACGACCGCGCGCGGATGGTGGGGGTGCTGCCCTTCGACCACTCCCGAGTAGCCCCGGCACACGAGGACCTTGTCTGGGGGTTCCATCCGGTAGTTCACCTCGCCACTCAACGAGCAGTCATCGAGGGTCATGGACCCGACGGTGCAGCGCAGCACCCGAATTCTCGTCGGCTCCTCGCCGGCGGGGCTCGCCAACTTCACCCGCGCGAAGTTCGCGCTCAGCTTTTCCTCGGCTTCAGCGAGGTCGGTGGTGTCGAATAGAACGGTCGGCATCAATCGTCCTTCGCGCAGGGAACGACAACAGGCATCGTCCCTGAGCCCACAACCAGGCAATTGTCGCGCATGCGCCGACGGAAGTCACGCCGACGCACGACCCGCGACCGCCGCGGCGGTTACGCGGACGCCGCGCGGACCGGCGTCAGCGGGCCAGCGACTTGTAGAAGACCAGGCCGTTTCCCTTGTTGTCGTACACCACGGCGCGCCGCTCGTGGGCGTCGTCGTACGGGGGCTTGACGATGCCACCACCGCTGGTCTCGACGGCCTTGGCCGCCGCGTCGACATCGGCGGTCTTGATGCCGACGACGACCTGGCCGGGGATGGGGTGGTCCACCGCGGTCGCGAGTGCCAGGGTGACCGCACCACCATCGAGAGCGGCGAAGTGTGCTCCGTCGCGAAATTTCAGCGGCATGCCGAGGGTCTCGCTGTAGAACCGGATCGATTCGTCCAGGTCGTCCGTCGACAAGACGATCATCCGCACTTCGTGGTCGCTCATTGCTGCCTCCCATGGCTCGAACGCCTCAGATAATAGGCACCCGGTACATCGGGGCGGCAGGTGTGTGGTGTTGAGCGGGAAACGACGGCTGGCAGTGCGGACTACGCGTTGCCCGGGGCGCCAAAGTCCATCGGCGGCCCGTCCCCGCGCGTGGCTCCACGCTCGGCGACGGCTGTCGCCAGCGCGGTCCCGCCTCGGATCGTCCCGACGATGGCGATGTGGTCATTGACCGCGAAATGGGAAGGCACGGCGACGCTGTGGCTGCCGCTCCTGGTGATGATGGCGGTGTTCGGGGTGACCCGGTACGTCTGCGTGTACCCGTTCGCGCTGCGCGCGGTCACCGAGTCCGCAGTCACCGCGACCACGGTTCCTTCCTGAAGCACCGGTTGCGCGGCCGGCGCCGGCGCCTGATCCGCCGTCACCGACGGCTTGTCCGGGTCCACGTGGGTGATCAGTGCGAAGGCCGCCGCACACAGCAGCGAGGCGGAGAAGACTTCGCAGGCGCCCGCGAGCCCGGATATCGTTCGCCGCGCGCTCAACCCGGCGGCCGGGCGCATTTGCTCCGAGAGTTTGCTCATGCGGTGCTTGGCGGCCACGATCAATCCCTCCAGCGGTTTTGCGCCGACGAACGTCGACGCCTACCGAACCAGGTTGTTGCTCGTGGAATTACCCGCCGCCTTGCGCCGGTAAACCGGGCCCGCGGCCGCGCGTCAGCCCTTGACGAGGGTGAACTGCGCCACGTCGGTGTAGCCCTCGCGGAACAGGTCCGCGCAGCCGGTGAGGTACTTCATGTAACGGTCGTAGACCTCCTGCGACTGAATCCTGATGGCCTCGTCGCGGCGCGACTCCAGCGCGGCGGCCCAGGTGTCGAGGGTGCGCGCATAGTGCAGCCGCAGCGGCTGCACCAATGTGACGGCGAACCCGGCCTGGCTGCGCGTGCTCCTCGACGGTCGTGGCCACCGGCAGGTCTCCGCCCGGGAAGATCTCGTCCATGATGAATTTGATGAACCGCAGCTTGGTCATGGTGATGGGCAGCCCGCGCTCGGCGAACTCCTTTTCCTCCGGCCGGATGATGGTGTGCAGCAACATCACGCCGTCGGCCGGAAGCGCTTCGTACGCCATCTTGAAGAACTCGGGGTAGCGGTCGCGCCCGAAGTGCTCGAAGGCGCCGATCGACACGATGCGGTCCACGGGGTCGTCGAACTGCTCCCAGCCCCGCAACAGGACGCGCTTGCTGCGCGGGCTGGGATGCTTGTCGAGCCGTTGCTGCACGTGCGCCTGCTGGTTGCGGCTCAGGGTCAGGCCGACGACGTTGACGTCGTAGCGTTCGAGCGCGCGGACAATGGTTGTGCCCCAGCCGCACCCGATGTCGAGCAGCGTCATGCCCGGCTCCAGTCCCAGCTTGCCCAGGGACAGGTCGACCTTGGCGAGCTGCGCCTCCTCGAGGGTCATGTCGTCGCGTTCGAAGTAGGCGCAGCTGTAGGTCCGCGTCGGGTCGAGGAAAAGCGCGAAGAACTCGTCGGACAGGTCGTAGTGCGCCTGCACGTCGTCGAAATGGGGCTCCAAGCTGACGGTCTCGCTACTGTTTTCGGCCACGGCACAACCTCTTGACGTCGACTTCTGGTCTCGCCGGCATGGCATGCACCCCGGACCCCCTGACATCTAGAGTGTACGGCCCGGCCGGGCAGCGCATCTGCAGTGACCCGGAAAGACCGGTGACCCGGCGGATTCAGCCAACGGCGTCGAGCGGCGGGACGCCCCGCACGGCCCGGTGGTGGAGCCTCCGCGGTCGTCGTCGCGGTGTGAGCCACCCCGGCCGGGGTATAGGGACGGAGTGCTTACACCTCGCCGCCGCGGCACCGTGACTGTCCGCCCCGCCCTGCGGGCGCGTTAGATGACGAAGCCGACATCGATCCCGGACGACCTGCGCCGGTTGGCGGCCGCGCACGGGGTGGCCACGTCCTACCGCAACGAGCGACGAGAGCCGGTGGAAGTCGACGCCGACGTGGTGATCCGCGTGCTCGGGCTACTCGACGTCGACGCCGCCACCGAAGCCGACCGTCATCGTGAGCTGACCAGGCTCGACGACCGCCGCCGCGCGGGCGTCCTGCCCCCGACCATCGCCACGCGCGTCACCGGACGTGCTCACCCGCTGCCCGGGGCCGCCCTGCTGGTGGGCGAGGACGGCAGCCGGATCGAAGTGGACGACGAGCTTCCCGGCGACCTCCGACCCGGCTGGTACCGGCTGCACACCCGCGACGGCCAGGAGTCCACTCTGGTGGCGGCGCCCGAGCAGGTGCCGTCGGCGCCGGCGACGTGGGGCTGGATGCTGCAGCTGTACGCACTGCGCTCGGCCCGCTCCTGGGGCATCGGGGACCTGGGTGACCTGCGCGAATTCATGCAATGGACCGCCGCCGAGCACGGGGCCGGCGCGGTGCTGCTCAACCCGTTGAGCGCCCCCGGGCCGACGCACCCCGTCCAGCCGTCGCCCTACACCCCCTCGAGCCGACGGTTCGCCAACCCGCTGGCGCTGCGCATCGAAGACCTCGACGCCTACCGTCGGGCCGACCCGGACACCCGCGCGGAAGTCGACGCCCTGCGCGTCTCCGCGAGCACCGAACGGATCGACCACGACCTGGTGTGGGCGGCGAAGCGGGCGGCCCTGGAACTGCTGTGGCGGTCCGCCGGCCGCCCCTGCCCGCTCGAGGACACGCCCGCCTTCGCGGGCCTGCGGGACTGGGCAACGTACTGCGCGCTGGCCGAACGGCACGGCGGCCGCTGGACCCGCTGGCCCGAATCCCTGCGCGGTGTCGGCGACCCGGCCGTGGCGGCCGCGCGGCGGGAACTGGCCCCCAGAGTCGCCTTCCACGCCTGGGCGCAGCACTGCTGTGCCGAGCAGCTGACCGGCGTGCGGCAGGCCGCGCGGGACGCCGGCATGGCGCTGGGGGTGCTGCACGACCTACCGGTGGGAGTCGACGCGGACGGCGCCGACGCCTGGGCGCTGGCCGACGTGCTGGCCGGCGGCGTCAGTGTCGGGGCGCCGCCGGACAACTTCACCCCCCGCGGGCAGGATTGGGGGCTGCCGCCGTGGCGACCCGACCGCCTCGCGGCTACCGGCTACGCCGCGCTGCGGGACATGCTGCGCGCGGTGCTGACCTACGCCGACGGTCTGCGAATCGACCACGTAGCCGGTCTGTGGCGGCTGTGGTGGATTCCGCCCGGCGACGGTCCCGATCGCGGCACCTACGTGCACTACGACGCCGATGTCATGCTCGCCGTCCTCGCGCTCGAGGCATACCGCGCGGGAACCGCCGTGGTCGGCGAGGACCTGGGCACCGTCGAGCCGGAGGTCACCGAAGCGCTCGCCGGCAACGGCATGCTCGGGTGCGCGGTGTCCTGGTTCACCCGCGACGAATCCGCGCCCGGGGAGCCCCTGCTGGCCCCGGCCGCGTGGCCGCCGCGGGCCGCCGCCAGCCTCTCCACCCACGACCTGCCCACGGCTGCGGGGTTTCTGCGCGGCGAACACGTGCGGGTGCGGGCCGAGCTGGGCCTGCTCGACGACGTGCCCGCCGAACAGGACGCCGCGCAGAAGGAGCGAGCCGAGTGGCTGACGCTGCTGCGCTCCGAAGGGCTGCTGCCGGAGCGTCCGGACGAGCCGGACGAGGCGGCGATCATCACCGCGATGCACCGGTTCCTCGCGGCGACCCCGAGCCGGCTGAAGTTGATCTCGCCCTACGACGTGATCGCCGAGCCGCGGCAACCCAACCTGCCCGGCACGATCGACGAGTATCCGAACTGGCGAATCCCGCTGGCGGAGACCTTGGAGCAGTTGCAGGCCGACCCGCGAGTGGCCGAGATCACCGCCGCCTTCGCGGCGGTGGCGTCGCGCGATGGCTGATTAAGGGGCCGAGAAGGGGCTCGCGTAGGTGTGGCCGGCGCCTCGTTCGGCTACATGGTGATAGAGCGTGTGCCGGGTGGGCGGCACAGCCGGAGGGACCGGGGTGACGACCATGAAACCGATATCGCCAACCGATGCGATCTTCCTCATCGGCGAGTCCCGCGAGCATCCCATGCACGTGGGGTCCCTGCAGCTCTTCGAGCCGCCCGCGGACGCCGGCCCGCATTTCGTCCGCGAGTCCTATCAGGCCATGCTCGAGTGCACGGAGGTGCAACCGACCTTCCGGAAGCACCCGGCCTTCTTGGGGGGCCTGACCAACTTCGCGTGGTCGTTCGACGGGGACGTCGAGCTGGACTACCACCTGCGCCGCTCCGCGCTGCCGGAGCCGGGACGCGTCCGTGACCTATTGGAGCTGGCGTCGCGATTGCACGGCAGTCTGCTCGACCGCCACCGCCCGCTGTGGGAAGCGCATCTCGTCGAGGGCTTGCAGGACGGGCGATACGCGGTCTACACCAAATTCCACCACTCGCTGATGGACGGCGTGTCTGCGCTGCGGCTGATGCAGCGGGCCTTCACGGCCGATCCGGCCGACGACGAAGTGCGGGTTCCGTGGAGCCTCGGGCCCCGGAGACGCGGCGAGCGCGGCGGGCGCCGCTCGCTGCTCGACCGCGCGGGCGGCACCGCCGGTGCCGCGCTGTCATTGGCGCCGTCCACGCTGAAGCTCGCGCGCGCCGCACTGCTCGAACAGCAGCTCACTCTGCCTTTCCGGGCGCCCCGCTCCATGTTCAACGTCCGTATCGGCGGCGCCCGCCGGGTGGCCGCGCAGTCGTGGGGCCTGGACCGCATCAAGGCGGTCAAGTCGGCTGCCGGGGTGACCGTCAACGACGTGGTCCTCGCGATGTCGGCGGGAGCCCTGCGCGCCTACCTGCAGGAACAGGCCGCGCTGCCCGATGCACCGCTGACGGCCATGGTGCCGGTCAACCTCCGCAGAGACGACGACGACCGCGGCGGCAACATGGTGGGCACGTTCCTGTGCAACCTGGCCACCGACCTCGAGGACCCCGCCCAGCGGCTCGAGGTCATCAGCGCTTCAATCCGCGAGACCAAAGAGGTGTTCTGGCAGCTGCCCCCGGTGCAACAGTTGGCCCTGTCCGCGTTGAACGTCGGCGGGCTGTTCTTCGGGCTGATCCCCGGCTATCTGTCAGCGGCCTCGCCGCCGTTCAACATCGTCATCTCGAACGTGTCTGCCGGCCGCTCCGAGCCGCTGTATTGGCGCGGTGCGCGGCTGGACGGGAACTATCCGCTGTCTATCCCGCTCGACGGCCAGGCCGTGAACGTCACGGTGACCAATAACGCGAACAACCTCGACTTCGGTCTCGTGGGGTGTCGCCGCAGCGTCCCGCACCTGCAGCGGATGCTGGCACATTTGGAGACGTCGCTGAAGGACTTGGAGCGCGCCGTCGGGGTGTAGGACAGGCGGGGAGCCCGGCCGAGGGAGGCCTTCGAGAGAGGCTTGCTACCGCCGCTTGCTACCGCCGAACGACGCCGACGGCGTCGTCGGTGTCAGCCCTGTAGTCGAGACACACCGTGGTGCCGCTGGGGCGGGCGTCGATGGTGCAGTAATCGGCCAGGGCGTGCATGAGCAGGATGCCGCGCGAGGCATGGGGATCGGTCGGACTCGAGGGCGGACGGCTGTGCCAGGTGCCACGGTCGCTGACGCACACTCGAACGGCCCGCACGGCGGGGTCGTAACTCGCCTCGAGCTTCATGGTGCCGGCCTCCCGGTGGGCGCCGCGGTAGGCGTGCTCGACACAGTTGGCCAACGCCTCGTTGACGCCCAGCACGACGTCCTGGCGAACATCGGCGCGCATCCGTGTCACTTCGTGCAGCCACCCTTGCAGCGCACGCCGCAACTCCGCCGCGGTAACGGCATCCGCGGCGCCGCCGAGCATCAACTGCGCCGGAATGGCGGCCGCTGACGGAGTTGAACTCATGGTTAACGCATACCCAGTCCGGCTCCGGCCCATAGCTTTGTCCGCGTATCAGTTACAACACAGCGCGCCCGGCAGCTGACCGCGGCCACCGCTTGGCGAAACATCTTCTGGCTCAAGATGACTCGGCATCGGCGCGTTCCTCCTGCAGCCGGTCCTTGCTCCGCAGCAGCCTCAGCAGCGTCACAAAGCCGAGTCCGCCCACCACGTTGCCGACCACCGTGTAGCTGAACCACACGAGCCAGTCGAAGTAGCCGAACGGGGCCTTGCCGGTGACGAGCGCGCCGAAGATGAGCAGCGAGTCCAGAATCGAGTGGAACAGGCGCATGCCGGCAAGCAGAAACGCACCGGCGACCGCGGCGGCTATCTTTGCGGTTGCCGAGTCGGTGCCGTGTTGCATTCGGGTCATCAGCGTGATCACCATGCCGCCGAGCACTGCCAGCGACATGGTGTGCACCGATAGCGGCGCGGTCGCGAAATGGGCGCCGGACTCGATGACCTGGGCGTGCAACTCCGGAAATCCCATCATGATCAGCCACATGATGACCCAGCCGCCGACCAGGTTCGCGAACAACGTGCCTCCCCAGAGCTTGAGCAGCTGCTGGAGGCTCGCGCGCTTGGCGGCCACGGTGACCACGGGGACCAGGAATCCCTCGGTGAACAGTTCGCTGCGGCCGAGCAGCAGCGCCAGGAAGCCGATCGAAAACGCCAACCCCGCCAGCAGCGGCTGGTGCGTGGCGCTCAACACCGACAGGTAGGCGAGCACGCCCAGCGCGACCTCGGTCCCGCCGAAGAAGCCCGTTACCAGCACCCCCCGCCAGGTCCGGTGCATGCGCTGGGTGCCTTCGCTCAACATTCTGGTGAAGGCGTCCTCGAGTTCGTCCTCGATTGGGCTGTCGTAAGCCCCGAGTTGGCGCTGGACCGCTTGGCTCACGGTGGGCTCCTCACTCGGCATTGATACCGGGCTGATCGGTCGTCGGACGCTGCCACCATCGGCGGTCGCACTGACTTGGGCTGATCCGCTGAGTACCCCGATCGCCTCATCGATTCGGCCTGGCTGTGGTGGATCCCACAGTGTCCTTCAGGGACGTCGTTACGGGACGTCGTTACGGGACGTCGTTACGGGACCGCGGCGGCGAGCCGATCGACGGCTAGTCCGGGCGCCCCGGTGGGAACTCGGCGCGTTTCGCGATCGCTTCGCGGTAGCCGTACACCCGGTCCGGGATCGTGCTCAGCACCGCGATGGTGCGGCCGTCGCGCCCGTATGCCGCGACGAAACTCCCTGTGTCGGGATCACCCTCGACTATCTGAACTGTGTCGTAATCCATTGGCATGCCTAGCATCTGAAGTTTGGCGTCGTATTGGTCGGACCAGAAATACGGCACTTCGTCGTACGCCTGATCGGGTCCTGCCAGAAGCGTGCGGGCCGCGGCGGCGCCCTGACGCCCCGCGGTGTCCCAGTGCTCGGTGCGCAGATGCCGGTCATAGAGCGGATGCCACCAGCGCGCGACGTCACCGGCGGCAACGACACCGCTCGCGCCTTCTGCCGCGCCGGCGGCGTCGCAGACGACCCCGTCGTCGACCCGCAACCCGGAGCCCTTCAGCCAATCGGTGGCAGGCGTCACGCCAAGCCCCACGACGACCAGGTCGGCCGGCACGTGCGAGCCGTCGGTGAGGCGGACCCCCTGCACGCGCCCGTTGCCGACGAAACCGTCGACACCGACACCGATCCGCAGGTCCACACCATGGCGGCGATGCAGTTCGGCCCAGCACGGCGCCAGTTCCTTACCCAGCGCGCGCGACAGCAGGCCGGTCGCCTTCTCGATCAGCACGACGTCGAGCCCCATCGACCGGCAACTCGCGGCCACCTCCGCACCGATGAACCCGCCGCCGATCACGACCACCCGAGGTCGCGAGGCGAGCCGTTCCCGGATGGCCAGGCAGTCCTCGACCGTCCGAAGCAGCAGCACCCCGTCGGGCACCGGGCCGCCCGGCCACGGGCGCAGGACGGCACCGCTGGCGACGACGAGGCCGTCGAATGGTAGTGGAAAATCGCGATTTTCGTCACGCACGCGCACGGTGCGCGACGACATGTCCAGCCCCAGCGCCGCGGCTCCGCGCAGCACCCGCGCGCCGAGATCGAACTGGGCAGCCATGTCGATGCCCGCCCGGTGCACCTTGCCCGTGAGCAGTTTCTTCGACAACGGCGGACGGTGGTACGGCGCGTGCCGTTCGGCACCCACGATGGTCAGCTCGCCGTCGTATCCCTCCAGTCGCAGCACCTCCGCGGCGCGTACGCCCGCGACGCCGGCGCCGACCACGACCACCCGCCTCAGCCGAGGATCCGTCGGCATGGTCAATCCCTCACCGTGATGGCCTGGGTGGGGCAGGACACTTCGGCGCCCCTCAGCTTGTCGCGTAGCTCCGCCGACGGCTCCCGCTGGAGCAGATGGAGCCCGTCTTCTCGCACGTCGAACACCTCGTGGCAGATGCTCATGCACACGCCGTTGCCGTCGCAGGTGTCCAGGTCGACCGAAACCTTCATCGCGCCCGAGTCCCCTCCTCGGCCCCGTCCACCACCGCGCCGGTTCGGCGACAGGTTGGGGCCGGCCGACTTCGCCCCGTCGGACAGCGCCCTTTCCCGGGCGGCTTTCGCCGCCGGCGAATAGGCCAGGTAGTCGACCGCCATCTGAGTGGACGCCTCCGGCCCCGGATGGTGACCGGGCCGCATGTACCGGAGCGGCACCGTCACCAGGATCGTCCACGGTCCCGGTAACCGGTACTCGCGGGCCGCGCGCAGCCAGTCCCGCCACCGCCACTTGTCGTCGATGGTGGGGTCCTGAGACATCAGGTACCGGGCACCGGCGATCCACCAGCCGACGAACAGCGGCGCCGTCATCAGCATCGAGAACGCCCGGATCGCATAACTCCCGCAGACGTGCTGGTAGACATCGAAGACGAGCGAGCGGTGCTCGACCTCCTCGGCGCCGTGCCAGCGGAGCAGGTCGAGCATCATCGGGTCGGTGCGCGCATAGTCCAGGCCCCGGTTCGTCAGCACCCATTGCCCCAGCACCGCGGTGAAATGTTCCAGCGACGCCACATCGGCCAGGCGCCGATACAGCCACCACCGCTTCAGTGGCGGAGGAAAGAACCTGGGCGCGTCACCGAGCGTCAGCGACAACGTCCTGCCCAGCCGATCGGTATACGGCGCGGTGGCGATGCCCTGCTCCGCCAGGTGGTCCAGCACCACCTGGTGCGCCCAGGCATGCCATGACTCCTGCTGGATGAACGGCTTGATCGCCGACTCCAACTCCGGGTCGTCGACCATTGACGACGCCTCCAGGACGGCCTTGATGAAGTGCCGCTCGCCCTCGGGCAGCAGGAGGTGCAGAACGTTCATCATGTGGGTCGCGAACGGGTCGTCGGGCACCCAGTGCAGGGGCGTGTCCGACCAGTCGAAGCGCACCATCCGGCGATATTGCGGGTGTCCGTCGTGGTGAAGTTGGACCTCTGGCATGGGAAAAGCTCCTCCCGTCGACCGACCGACAGTCGGTCGGTCCTCCCCGTTGTCCTTCCAGGAGCGGCCTACAGGACGGGGCACTCCCCGACTTCGTAGCGTTCACCGCCCGGCGGCCGCCCAACTCGCCGGATACCCGCAGCTTCAGGTCGTTATGCATACCGGCGGTACCGGGTTGCCGCGTGTTCTCTGCGAACAGTTGTCCACTGGTCTGACTACGGACTGACCGGGGCGCGGCAACGTTTGCGACATCGCCGCGTGGGACGGCGGACACCTCGTGCCCGACGTGGCGACGTGGCGACGTGCCATCCTTACTGTCGGCGTCTCATGGCAACTGCGGAGGTCGAGGTTCGGCGATGACAGCTGGTGCGAACACCGTGGCCGGACAGCGCGCGCTGGTGATGGGCGCCAGCGGCAACGTCGGTGCATGCGTGACCCGCCATCTGGTGGCCGGCGGTGCCGACGTGCGGGTGCTGCTACGACGGTCGAGCTCGACCAGGGGGATCGACGGCCTGGCCCTCGAGCGGTGCTACGGCGACATCTTCGACGCGGCGCAAGTCGCCGCCGCCATGCGCGACCGCGACGTCGCCTATTACTGCGTCGTCGACACCCGAGCGGAGTTGCGCGATCCCGCCCCGCTGTTCGAAACCAACGTCGAGGGTCTCCGCAACGTGCTCGAGGTGGCGGCAGCGGCCACCCTTCGCCGATTCGTCTTCCTGAGCACCATCGGCACCATTGCGATCGGCAAGAACGGCGAAACCGTCGACGAGGACACGCCGTTCAACTGGGCGGACCAAGCCGGAGGTTACATCGAGTCGCGCCGCCAGGCCGAAGACCTGGTGCTCTCGTACGTCGCGAACCGCGGGCTGCCCGCCGTGGTGGCGAATGTTTCGAATCCGTACGGTCCTCCCGATTGGCAGCCGCGGCAGGGGCTGTTCGTCCAGCTCGCGGCGCTCGGGAAACTGCCGTTCTACGTGCGCGGCGTCGCCGCCGAAGTGGTGGGTATCGACGACGTCGCCGACGCCTTGCTGTTGGCGGCGGAGCGAGGCCGGGTGGGCCAGCGCTACATCATCTCCGAGCGCTACATGACCCAGCGAGAACTGGTCACGATCGCCGCCGAGGCCGCCGGCGCCCGCGCTCCTCGGCTCGGCATCCCCATGGCGCTGGTATACGCGTTCGCTCAGCTGGCGGACGCGATCGCACCGCTGCTGCCGCGGGACCTGCCGATCGGCAAGCAGAGCGCCCGGCTGCTGGCTTTGACCTCTCCGGCCAGCCACGAGAAGGCCACCCGGGAACTGGGCTGGCATCCGAGACCCACCGAGGAGTTCATTCGTCGTGCCGCGCAGGCGTACGTGGACCGAAGCGCTTCGGTCGCGGCCGGCGGGTAGGCCGATGGCGCTGACGACTCATGCACCACGAGGTCTCAGCACGGGCGTCACGAGGTCGCCGGTGTCGAGATAGCTTTCCAGGTTCGCGATGGCGAGCAACGCCATCGCCCGACGGGTCCTTGCCGTCGCGCTTCCGATGTGCGGGAACAGCACCACGTTGTCCAGGTCGAGCAACCGCGCGGGCACATTGGGTTCATCGACGAACACGTCCAGTCCCGCCCCGGCCAGTGCCCCCGGCGGCGAGCAAATCCACCAGCGCATCCTGGTCCACCACGGTCCCGCGCGCGATGTTGATCAGGTACCCGTCGGGGCCCAGGGCCTCGAGCACCGCGCGGTCGACCAGGCTGCGGGTCCCGCCGTCGCCGGTGGTGGCCACGACGAGGACGTCGACGGACCGGGCCAGTTCCAGCGGCGACTCCGCATAGCGGTAAGGCGACCCGTCGATTCGATGGCGGTTGTGATAGGCGATGGCGCAGTCGAATCCAAGCAGCCGGGCCGCGATTGCCGAACCGATCCGGCCCAGGCCCAGGATCCCGACCTGCAGGCCGCTGACGTCGCGCGCATAGGGAAACGCGCCTTCCCGCGCCCAGCGGCCCGCCCGCACGTAGCGGTCGGCCGCGCCGAAACGGCGCAGGGTCATCAGGATCAGCCCCAGCGCCGTGTCGGCGACGGTGTCCGACAGCACGTCGGGCGTGTTGCTGACGCCGATGCCGCGGCGTTCGGCCTCCGCCAGGTCGATCGAATCCACCCCCGCCCCGTAGTTGACGATCACCTCCAGGTTGGGCAACTCCGCCATGGTTCCGGCATCGACGCCGGGCGGTCCGGACGTGACCAGCACGCGGACGCGTGGCCCTTGCTCGGCGAGGAACGCGGCCCGCCGGGGCCCGGTGGGAAGTTCGGGAATTTCGTAGCGCGCGGCGGCCAATTCGGCGGCGAAGGTCCGCTCGAAGGTCCCTACCCGCAACACCACGCCGTTCGTCTCAACAGTCACGTTCCCATCATTCCTTCGCCGGACCACAACTAGACAGTCTAGACTGATCAGTTTAGACTGTCGATATGGCTCCGGTCAGCGAATCCGCGGTCCGCGCGGCCCGCGATCTGCGGGTGATGTTCAGCAGGCTGCGCAGGCGGCTGCGTGAGGTCGCCACCGCGGACGACCTCACGCCGACCCAAACGGCAGTGCTGCTGCGCCTCGCAAAGGACGGACCCGCGTCGGCCAGCCAACTGGCCGGCGCGGAGCGAGTCCGCCCACAGTCCATGGCCGCCACCGTCGCCGGGCTCGACCGGCACGGCCTGATCGATCGCACTCCTGACCCGCGCGACGGGCGACGCCAGCTCATCGGGTTGACCCCCGCCGGTCGTCGCCGGACCGAGAGCGACCGAAAGGTACGGGAGGAGTGGCTGGTACGGGCCATGCAGGACCGCTACACCGAGCAGGAACGCCAGCTGATCAACGACGCCCTGGCTCTGCTCGGCCGACTCGACGAGTGAAAGGCGCTACTCCGCAATGAAATTCGGCATCCACTACATTGATTTCCTTCCGGGCGCACCGGAGCGGCTCGGCCCCACGCTGGGCGCCACCGCCAAGACCGCCGAGGACGCGGGCGTGGAGATGTTCACGTTGGCCGACCACTTCTTTCAAATGGAAAACATCGGAAGGGCCGAAGACCCGTTTCTGGAGGGCTACACGTCCCTGGGATACCTGGCGGGCCTGACCGGGCGCATGACGCTCGCCATGCTGGTCACCGGGGTCACCTACCGCCACCCGGGCGTGCTGGCCAAGACGATGACCACGCTCGACATCTTGGCGGGGGGCAGAACGATGCTCGGGCTGGGCGCCGCCTGGTACGACCGCGAACATCACGCCCTCGGCATCCCCTACCCGTCGGTGGGTGAGCGCTTCGAGATGCTCGAGGAGACGCTGCAGATCTGCCTGCAGATGTGGAGCGACGACGACGGCCCCTACGAAGGCAAGCACTACCGCCTCGCCGAAACCATCTGCGAGCCCCAGCCGCTGCGCCGGCCGCCGATCCTCATCGGAGGCGACGGTGAGAAGAAGACGCTTCGCCTGGTGGCCCAGTACGCCGACGTGTGGAACAGCACGTCTTCGCTCGACGAGCTACCCCGCAAGCTCGACGTCCTGCGCCGTCACTGCGACGCAGTGGGCCGTGACTTCGACGACATCACCCGCACCGCAGGGCTGTTCGCCGATCCCTTCGAGGACGTCGATGACTACCTGCGAACGCTGGACCGCTACGCCGAGTTGGGCATCGAGCTGGTGAACACCGGACCGTTCCCCGGTAATCCGGATCCCCAGGGCTGGGTCGAGCGCTTTGGCGACGAGGTTCTTTCCCGCTTCGCCGCGTGACGGCGACGGCGCCGTCCCGGTCCCGGCCGCCGAATCTCGCTCAGGTGAGTAGGCTCCGGACATCAGGACGCCGCTCCCCGCCGCCATCGGCGCACCACAACTGGTCTTCCCCCGAAGCCAGTGGCGCCTCGGTGCTTTCAGCCCGCGCGCGAGAGGGGCCGCTGGTGAGCGTTGAGGGCACCGACGCGTCACCTGGCGGGGCCGAGGCGGCTGTCTTCAGCGCCGACGAAGAGCTGCGTCCCGATCTGCTGCGCGTCGACTGGTCGGCGACCCCGCTCGGGCCGCCGGGCGCGTGGCCGCAAAGCTTGCGAACCGCGGTGAACATCCTGCTGTCGTCACGGTTCTCCATGTGGATGGCCTGGGGCCCCGACCTCACATTCTTCTGCAACTCCGCCTATCGGCACGCCACCCTGGGCCGCAAGTACCCGTGGGCGCTCGGCCGGCCGGCCCGGGAGGTGTGGGCGGAAATCTGGACCGACATCGGCCCACGAATCGAGCAGGTGCTCTCCACGGGTCAGGCGACGTGGGACAGGACGCTCCAACTCTTTCTGGAGCGGTCGGACTACCTCGAAGAGTCGTACCACACGTTCTCTTACAGCCCGTTGCGCGACGACGCCGGGCAGGTCGCGGGCATGCTCTGCGTCGTCAGCGAGGACACCGAACAGGTGATCGCCGAGCGGCGACTGGCGACGCTGCGCGACCTCGGCTCGGACCCGACCGTGGTGCGGACCGAGCAACAGATGCTGGCCTTCGCCAGCCGTCAGCTCGCCCTCAACCAACGCGACGTGCCGTTCGCTCTCATCTACCTTTTCGGTGACGGCGGCGACGCCAGGCTCGCCGGCGCAAGCGGGATCGAGAGCGACCACCCGCTCGCCCTCGCTCTGCGGGAGTCGGCCGCACCGCTGGCGTGGCCCGTCGAGGACTCGCCGCGCAGCGACTCGACGTTGCTGACGCTCGCCGCCGCGCCCGGCGCGGCCCTCCCCTCGGGAGCCTGGCCGGAGCCGCCGACCCAGGCTCTGGTGGTTCCGCTGTTGCAACAGGGGGCGGCGCCCTACGGCTGTCTGGTCGCCGCGCTGAATCGCTACCGGAAGCTGGACGACGCGTACCGCGGGTTCCTCTCCCTGGTCGCCACGCATCTGGCGGCCGGGATCGGCAGCGCTCGCAGCTACCAAGCCCAGCTTCGACGGGCGGAGGAGCTCGCGGAGCTGGACCGGGCGAAGACAACGTTCTTCTCCAACATCAGCCACGAACTGCGCACGCCGCTGACGCTCATCCTGGGGCCGGTGGCCGAGATGCGCGCCCGGGCGGATGAGTTCGACGACCGGACGCGTCAGGAACTGGAGGTCATCCACCGCAACGGCTTACGTCTCATCAAGCTGGTCAACACGCTGCTCGACTTCTCGCGGATTCAGGCCGGCCGCATGCAGGCCCACTACGAGCCGGTCGACCTGGCGGCCGTCACGGCGGACTTGGCCAGCACCTTCCGGTCCGCCGTCGACCGCGCGGGGCTGGTGTTGAGGGTCGACTGTCCGCCGCTGGACACGCCGGTCTACCTCGACCGCGACATGTGGGAGAAGGTCGTCCTCAACCTCCTGTCGAACGCACTGAAGTTCACCTTCGAGGGCTCCATTACCGTCGCCGTGCGCCGGGACGCCACCGATGCGGTCGTCACCGTCAGCGACACCGGCATCGGGGTGCCCGCCGCAGAGGTTTCCCGGTTGTTCGAACGGTTTCACCGCATCGAAACACCGTATGCACGCTCCTCGGAGGGCAGCGGGATCGGTTTGGCCTTGGTCAAAGAACTGGTCGGCCTGCACGAGGGCAGCATCACCGTGGACAGCATCGAAGGTGCGGGCACCACGTTCACGATCCGCCTGCCGTTAGGTGTGGCGCACCTGCCGGCCGATGCCGTCTCCCCGATGGAGAGATCGCGCGGCGGTTCGGGAATCGCCGAACCCTATGTCCAAGAGGCGCTGCGCTGGGTCGCCACCCTGCGCGATTCCGCGTCGTCGGAGGGCACCGATGTGGGGCTGGCTCCGGTCGGCGCGGCCAGTCAGGTCTGGGGCGCGGGACCGCCGCCCCGGGTGCTGATCGCCGACGACAACATAGACATGCGTGAATACCTCGCTCGGCTGCTGCGCGCCGCAGGCTACGGGGTCGACTTCGTCAGTGACGGCATTGCGGCCCTGGAGTCCGTCCGCGTCGACGCCCCGGACCTGTTGATCAGCGACGTGATGATGCCTCGGCTCGATGGTGTGACGCTGGTCAAGGAGTTGCGTGGGGATGCGCGCACCGCCGCGGTCCCGGTCGTGCTGCTATCCGCCCGCGCCGGGCAGGAGGCCTCCATCGAAGGATTGCGCGCCGGCGCCGACGACTACCTCGTCAAACCCTTCGTCGCCGCCGAACTGCTGGCCCGCGTCCGTGCCAACATCGAACTGGCGCGGCTGCGAAACCACCAGGCGCGGTGGCGCAGCGCGCTGATCGAATCGATCCAAGAGGCCTTCTTCGTCTGCGACGAGCACGGCGCCGTCATCGAAGTCAATGCCGCGTTCGCCCACATCCTGGGATACGGCCCCGACGGTCTTCCCTACCAGCCCATGCACCCGTGGTGGCCCGACCCGGAGACCGACCAGGACTCCCACCTGATATGCACGGACGTGTTCAAGGCGCTCCGGGGTGAGACGAGCGGCACCTATGTCGTTCCCGCGGTCCACCGCGACGGCCATCGCCTTTGGATCAGAACCGCAATCAACCATGCCCGCGACCCCGACACCGGCCGGCGAGTCGTCGTCGGAACCTTTCGCGATGTGACTGTCGAACACTACGCCGTGCAGCGCCAGAGTGCGTTGGCCGGACTCAACGAGCAACTGGCGCAAGCGGATACGGTCGACGAAGCGCTTCACGCCGCGGCTCGGGGATTGCGCCGACTGTGGCGGGCACGCTGCGTTCTGGCCATCACATTCCCGCGCCATGCCGCCGACCCGAACTCCGCCTGGGGTGAGCCGATTCTGGTGGCGGACGGCGAGCCCGCGCAATGGAGCGAGCTACCGGACAGCGCCCGGCGAACCATCCGCTCGCTGCGCGACGGTCAGATGCTGACGACCGATACGGCGGGGGCGGGCAGCGCCGGCATCGCCCTGCAACATCCCCTCGGGGTGCTGGTGCTCTGGATCGAACTTGCCGAGCGACGGCTGTTCACGATCGACGACCAGACGCTGTTGACCGTGCTTGCCGGCCGGCTGGGGCAGGGCTTGCAGCGGGTGCATCAAATCGACCAGCAGCGCGAGACCGCGCTCGCGCTGCAACATGCCATCCTCGGCCCGTCGGTGCTGCCCGCGGGATTCGCGGTGCGCTACCAGCCCGCAGCGCGCCCGCTGCAGGTTGGCGGCGACTGGTACGACGTCGTCGAACTCGGCGACGGCCGCCTCGCGCTGATCGTCGGGGACTGCGTCGGCCATGGGCTGGCGGCGGCCACGGTGATGGGTCAGATGCGCAGCGCCTGCCGCGCGCTGCTGCTCGAAAATCCCAGCCCGGGGGCCGCGCTCGAGGGCCTCGACCGCTTCGCGGCGCGGTTGCCCGGCGCCGAGTGCACCACCGCCTTCTGCGCCGTATTGAGCAGCGATACCGGGGAATTGGTGTACTCCGGGGCCGGACATCCGCCGCCCGTGCTGGTGCAGTCCGACCTCTCGGTCCACATGCTCGACGGCGGCCGCAGCATTCCCCTGGGGTTGCGGCTGCAGTCGGACTGGGCCCGCGCCGAAGCGCGGATCACCTTGCCGGCGCGGTCCACGCTGCTTCTCTACACCGACGGGCTGGTCGAGCGGCGGCGAGTCCCGCTCGACCGCGGCATTGCCCGCGCCGCCGAAGTCGTCCGGGAGTGCAGCGACAGCACGATCGACTACCTGGCGAGCGAACTCATGTCGGTCCTGGCGCCCCGCGGCGGCTACCAGGACGACGTCGCCGTGTTGCTTTACCGCCAACCGCCGCCGCTGCATGTGGAGCTGGCGGCCGACGTCAGCCACCTCGCCCCCAGCCGCGCCGCGCTGCGATCCTGGCTGGACCGCGCCGGAGTGCTCCCCGATCAGGCCCTCAACATTCTCATGGCCGCCGGCGAAGCGGTCGCGAATGCCATCGAACACGGCCACCGGGACAGGCCGGGAACCATCACCCTGCAAGCGACCGCACTGGCCGACTACGTGCGCGTCACCGTCATCGACACCGGCTCCTGGAAGACGCCGCAACCGACTCCCGAAGCTCATCGCGGCCGGGGCATCACCCTGATGCGTGGGCTCATGCAAGACGTCATCATCAAGCCGGGCGCCGCCGGCACCACCGTCGAGCTACAGGCGAGGATCTGATGGGAACTCCGCTGAGCGTCAGCACCGAGCGGCGCGGCGACAGCACCCTGGCTGTGGTGCCGCGGGGCGAAATCGACTTGAGCAACGTCGACACCTTCATCCGGGCGCTGCGCGACGCCGTGGGCGGAGGCGCGGCGGTCACCGTCGATCTCAGCGCGGTGGAATACCTCGACAGTGCTGCGATCAACGCCCTCTTCGCGCACGTCGGCCAGATCGAAATACTCGCCAACCGGGCGCTGATGCCGCTGCTCACCGTCAGCGGTCTCACCAGGCTGGTCACCGTGCGCCCCGCGCTGTGATCACGCCGGTGACCACACGGGGCTTCGCGGAATAACCGGCGGGCGCACGTCGTTGGTTGCGGTCGACGGTGCCGGACATTGCCCCGGGTACCACCCCAGAACCGTCGCTTCGAGCGACCATTTGCCGAGAGGCGCGAAGCCGGCACCGTCTCCCCTTGTTTCCCTCAGTGTCGCAGGGTTTCGGAACGTGCCTACCGGGTGATCCTGTTGGGGGCATTAACACCCGGAGATACCGAGACACCCGGAGGAGATTTCGCGTGCATCAGCAGGACGACAACGACCCCGCCGCAAAGCCGAAGGATGCCCGGCAGGCGACGGAGGAACAGCGTCGCGTGCAGGAGCAACTCGAGCACACGTGACGAGGATCGCGACGCACCCGGCCTCCACCAATCCCGCCACGACGTCGCCGACGAAAGCACTCGGTGAGCCGTCGGAACGGAACCTGCTCGCGCAGCAGCGAATTGGCGTCGACTCCGCCGTTGCGCTGCGAGCCCCCGGGTCGGCGGCGATTCGACCCGCCCAATTGCGGGTATTCCACGGTGTAACAGTCAGGAGAGGGACGAGACGATAGCGGCAGTGGAAAGTGGGCGCACCCGTTGCCCCCGGTGCATGGCGTGGGCCGACTACCGCTTTCGTCGAACCGCCGGGCGGCGGCGTCCATGCCCGCGGCCTTCGCCGCGAGGAACCGACCGACGTCGCAGTCGGCGTCGGCGACGTTGAGTTGGTAACCCGGGGGCGCGCTCGCGAGACGCGCGACGAGTCCACGCCGGCGGAACGCAGCAACCGGCGCAGATTCGACACGTGGGCCTGGATGCTGGTGCGCGCGGCAGGGACCGGATCCCCGCCCCACACCCCGTGGATCAACGATTCGACGGACACCGGCCGGTTGCGGTTGATCAAGAGCAGGGCCAGCACCGCGCGCTGCTTGGGCGGGCCCACCGGCATCGGGACCCCTCGGGCGGTCAGGGGTAAGGGCCCCAGGACGCCGAAACCCAGACCCGCGTTCGCCATCGCGCCGCCCGCCTCCAGCACCGTCGGGGCCGTGTTCACCGGCCTGCGCTCTCATTTTGACCGCACGTGCCTGGGCGCGGTGCAGCAACGCCGTCGAGCCAGGGGCGGCAGGGTTGCATGTTCACGCGGCTGGACGGGCGACTGGACAGCACTACACTGACGCGCTAAGAGTGTCTTAGCGCTCTACCACGGGGGAGGGAATCATGTCCTGGTTTGTGCAGCCCGAGGCCGTTTTGGCCTCGTCGGGTGCGGAGTCGGCGATCAGCGCGGAGACCGCGGCGGCCGCCGCCGCGGCGGCTCCGGCCCTGGTCGGCGTGACTCCGATGGGGGGCGACCCGGACTCCGCCATGTTTTCGGCGGCGCTGAACGCCTGTGGCGCCGGGTACCTGGGCGTGGTCGCCGAGCACGCCGCCCAGCGCGGCCTGTTCGCCGGTACACAGGGCATCTCGTCGGCGGTCTACGACGCCACCGAGGTGGCACGCGCGGCGGCGATCGGGCTCTAAGGAAACCGCGCATGCCTGATCCGGGGTGGGCTGCGCGCACACCCGAGGACAACGACCTGCTGCTCAAGGCCGGGACCGGGGTGGGCGCCCACGTGGCCAACCAGACCGCCTGGACGACGCTGGGCGCAAGCCATCACGCCTCTGGCGTTGCGTCGGCCATCAACACCGCTGCGACGTCGGCGAGCTGGGTGGGCGCCGGGTCGGCGGCCTCGGCGTCGAACGTCACCATGCTCAACGCCTCGTTGCACGGGCTGGCCGGCTGGGTCGACGTGAAGCCCGCGGTGGTGGCGGCCGCGATCGCTGCCTACGAATCCGCTAACGCGGGCATGCGTCCGGCCCCCGAGTGCCTCGCGAACCGCGTCGAGACGGCGACCGACTACGGCATCAACCCCAGTGTGCTGTGGACCCTGACGCCGCGGATCACCTCGTTGGAGTTCGAGTACTACGGCAACATGTGGCCGAACAATTCGGCGGTCGGCGCCGCCTACGGCGCGGTCCTTACGGCGCTGGCCGCAAGTTTGGCGATCGCACCGCCGGTGGCCGGCATGGGCGCCTCCCCCGCGGCACCCGCGGAGGCGGCGTCGGCGATCGGTGACGCGTCCGCCGACGCGGCCGTCGGCGACGGGATGCGCGCGGCGTACCAGGGGGTGCAGACGGGCACGACCGGCGCGGGCCAGGCGGCGGCGGGCGGTCCGGACGTGGGCGGGCAACTCGGGACATTCATCGGACCGGCGCAGTCGTTGATGGGGGCGGTCCCGCAGGCGCTGCAGGCGCCCGCGGGAATGATGCAGGCCCCCATGGGTGCGATTCAGCCGCTGCAGTCGATGATGGGCATGTTCGCCAACCCCGGCGCGCTCGGCATCGGTGGCGCCACCCCGGGAGCCTCGGCGGCCTCTGCTGCCGGCGGAATCTCCGCCGCCGGGGCCGGCGCCTCGGCCGGCGGCGGGAGCGCATCACTCGGCGGCGCGGGTATGCCCGCGACCACTTTCACCCGTCCCGTCAGCGCCTTCGAGCCCGCCACCGGCGGGCGCCCGGTGGGTCTGCGGCCCAGCGGCGCGCTGGGCGTCGAGACGGTGCACCCGCCGACGACAACGGTCGCCGGCAACACGATCGGCGGTATGCCCGTGGGGCATGCGTCAGGGGGTTCGCGCGGATCCCACAGCAAGTCCGAGCGGCCCGCGACGGTGCGGGTTGTGGACGACCGCGTGCACTGAATTCGCCTGCTCACAGGGTGAATCGACACATCTGAATAGTCCCCATACACTGCATCGCATACCCCCGGATGATCAGAAATGGGGAGCGACCAGCCGGAGAAGGAGAAATCGAAATGGCCAACGGTTCAATTGTCGTCGACGCGAATTTATTGCGTAGCACCGCCGACAAAATTCAGGCCAATATGGAGCACGCGATTGCGGTTGCGAAGGGTTACCTGTCGAATCAGGAAAACGTGATGAGCCCGGCCACGTGGTCGGGTGCCGGCGTGGTCGCATCACACGCGACGGCCACCGAGGTCGCCAATGACTTGAACAAGGTTCTGCACGGGGGCACGCGCCTGGCCGAGGGCCTCAAGCAGGCCGCGGCGCTGATGGAGCACCACGAGTCCGACTCGCAGGCCGCATTCCAGGCCCTGTTCGGCGGCTCCCAGAACGTCTAGTCACTTCCCTCTTGCTTTTTTCGAAAGGATTTTCAGCATGGACCCATTGATCGCTTACAACCCTTCAGCCGTAGCCGATTTCGCCACGGATGTGGGTTCCCGCGCCGGGCAACTCGAGGCGCTGCATGGCGACACCGCCAACCTCACCAATGCGCTGCAAGAATTCTTCGCCGGTCACGGCGCGACGGGATTCTTCGACGCGCAGTACCAAATGCTTTCGGGTCTGCAGGGTCTCGTAGACACCGTGCGCCAGCACGGTCAGACCACCGGGCACGTGCTGGACGCCGCCATCAGCACCGACAACCACATGCGTGGCCTGTTCTCCACCTGACGGCGGATCGGCCGGGCTCACGTTCGCATCGGGCTCCATAGCTCGCCACGGCCAGCGGCCGATTGAGGTGAAATCATCGTGCTGACAACAACACTCGATGGGCTGTGGGTGTTGCAGGCGGTGACAGGGGTCGAGCAAACGTGTCCAGAGCTCGGCCTGCGGCCGCTTCTGCCCCGCCTCGACACCCCGGAACTCGCGCTGCAGCATCCGGTGGCCGCGGAACTCGTCGCCGCCGGGGCGCTCGACGAGGCGGGCAACGTCGACCCTATGATCCGCGAATGGCTCACCGTGCTGTTGCGGCGCGACCTGGGTCTGCTGGTGAACATCGGCGTACCGGGGCGAGAGCCGACGCGGGCATCCATCTGCCGGTTCGCGAGCTGGTGGGTCGTCCTGGAACGTCACGGCGACTCGATACGCCTCTATCCCGCCGGCACAGCCGGCGACGAGGCGGCGGCCAGCGAACTGCTGGTGGGTCAAATCGAGCGGCTGTGCGGCGTGGCGGAGGCGGCGCCGCTGAGGCCGGTCACCCTGGACACCAAGGAATTGCTGGATTCGGTGCGAGACGCGGCCAGCCTGAGGGCTTTTCTGCTCAGCCAGCGTCTCGACATCGACCAACTGCAAATAGTCACCATGGCAGCAGATCCGGCGCGCTCCGCGCATGCGGCCATCGTGGCGCTGCAGGCCGGCATCGGGCCGGAGAAGACCGCGCGGGTCGCCGTGGGCGATTCGACGGTAGCCATCGTCGACACACCCGCGGGGCGCGTATGCGTGGCAGACGTGGCCTCCGGCCACCGCCGGTACCAGGTCGTCTCGCCCGGTTCGCGCAGCGATATCGCCGGAGCCGTGCAGCGGCTCATCCGCCGCCTGCCCGCCGGCGAAGACTGGTACTCATATCGGCGTGTGGTCTGACGGGAGGAGCCCCACAAACTAACTCACCAGACCAATAGCGTGGAATTGCAAAGTGTTACGCGATTGCACGCTCACTGATCGAGTAAACGCGGTATCGCATGGCATGTTAGCATCGCGATTGTGACGAGCCCTTGGAATGACCCGAATATATCGGACGAAGGGGCGCTTGGACGGGGGGATCCGTCGGCGGGGCGCAACTTTCGCGATTCGGTGTCGGATACGATGCGGATTACCGATCTGGCGGCACCCCGAAAGATTCCGCCGGGATCGGGCTGGCGAAAGTTCCTTTACCTCACATCATTTCGCAAGATAAACCTCGGCGAATCACCCGGCGAACGGCACTACCGCGATCTGCAGAACCGCATCAGGCGTCACATTCGTCGGCAGTACGTGATCACTGTGGTCTCCGGAAAGGGTGGCGTCGGCATCACCACGATGGCCGCCTGCATCGGCGGTGTTTTTCGTGAATGCCGCCCGCAGAACGTGATTGCGATCGACGCGGTTCCCGGTTTCGGCACTTTGGCCGATCGCATCGACGAGTCGCCGCCGGGTGATTACAGCGCGATCATCAACGACACCGATGTGCAGGGCTATGCGGATATCCGCGAGCATCTGGGGCAGAACGCGGTAGGGCTCGACGTACTGGCGGGAAACCGCACTTCAGACCAGCCGCGGCCGTTGGTGCCGGCCATGTTCTCGGGGGTGTTGTCGCGGCTGCGCCGAACGCACACCGTCATGGTCGTCGACACCTCTGCCGACCTCGAACACGAAGTCATGAAGCCGGTTCTGGAGAATACCGACACCCTGGTGTTCGTCTCCGGCATCACCGCCGACCGCTCCAAGCCGGTGCTGCGAGCCGTAGATTATCTGCGTTCCCAGGGCTACCACGAGTTGGTCTCGCGCAGCACCGTGATCATCAACCACACGGACCACATCACCGACAAGGACGCCCTGGCCTACCTGACCGAACGGTTCTCCAAGGTCGGGGCAATCGTCGAGGTGATGCCGTTTGATCCGCATCTGGCCAAGGGCGGAATCATCGACACCGTTCACGAGTTGACGAAGAAGTCGCGGTTGCGCCTATTCGAAATCACCGCCGGCCTGGCCGACAAGTACATTCCAGACGCCGAGCGGACGGCGCCGTGACATCGCCACACAAGGTCGCATTCCCGGCGCGATGTGCTGTCAATATTTCGTACGAGAAACATTTGTGTTCCCAAGTTTTTCCCGCCGGAATTCCCGTCGAAGGATTTTTCGAGGGAATGGTCGAATTGTTCGACGCCGACCTGAAGCGCAAGGGTTTCGAGGGGGTGGCTCTTCCGGCGGGCAGCTACGAATTGCACAAGATCAATGGCGTGCGGCTCGACATCAACAAGAGCCTCGACGAACTCGGCGTGCAGGACGGTGACACGCTGGTGCTAGTGCCCAGGGTGGCCGGAGAGTCCTTCGAACCCCAGTACGAGTCCCTGTCCACGGGTCTTGCGGCCATCGGCAGGTGGCTGGGTCGCGACGGCGGCGACAGGATGTTCGCGCAGGTAACGCCGCTGACGGCCGCCCACACGGCGGTTGCGATCGTCGCGATGGCCGTCGGGGTGGTGGTGGGCCTGACCGTCCGGGCCCGCAGTCTCACGGACGACATCATCCCGGCGGCGGTGGCCGGGGGGATCGGCGCGCTACTGCTGATCGCAACATCGGTGGTGCGGCGGGGTTGGCGGGAACGACGCGACTTGTTCAGCGGGTTCGGCTGGTTGGCGGTGGTGTCGCTGGCCGTCGCGGGTGCCTGCTCGCCGCCCGGCAGGCTGGGCGCGCCCCATGCGCTGATCGGTCTCGTGGTGGTGATCTTGGGGGCGATAGCCATCGGTGTCTTGACGCTGAAACGGTGGCAGACCGCGGTGGTCACCGCCGTGGTGACGGTGTGCGGCGTCGCTGCGTCCGTTGCGGCGGTGCGGATGTTCCGGCCGGCCTCGCCGCAGGTCCTGGCGATCTGTGTGCTGGTCCTGTTGCTGCTCTTGGTCAGGCTGGCGCCGTTGACCGCGTTGTGGGTGGCTCGGGTGCGTCCCCCGCATTTCGGCTCGATCACCGGTCGGGACCTGTTCGCGCGGCGCGAGGGCATGCCCGTCGATACGGTGTCGCCGGTCAGTGAAGACGAGACCGAGGACGAAGACAACGAGCTGACGGACATCACCGCGCGCGGCGCGGCGATCGCCGCATCGGCACGGTTGGTCAACGCCGTGCAAGTCGGTGTGTGCGTAGGGGTTTCGCTCGTGCTGCCCGCCGCTGTGTGGGGCGTTTTGACGCCGGGGCGCCCCTGGGGGTGGTTGGCGTTGCTGGTCGCCGGCCTGGTGGTGGGCCTGTTCATCACCCAGGGCCGCGGATTCGCCGCCAAGTACCAGGCGGTGGCGCTGGTGTGCGGCGCGTCGGCCGCGGTCTGCGCCGGGGTTGTCAAGTACGCCATCGCGGAGCCGCGAGATGCCGTGGCCGGCTTGCTATGGCCGGCTATGGCCGTCACGGGGTTCGCCGCACTCGGTTTGGCCGCGGCACTGTTGGTGCCGACGATGCGATTCCGGCCGTTCATCCGACTGGCGGTGGAATGGGTCGAGGTGCTGGCGCTGATCGTGCTGCTGCCGGCGGCCGCAGCCTTGGGGGGTCTCTTCACATGGCTTCGGCACTGATCCGGGCGTGCTCGCGGTCAGTCGCGGTGAGCGTGGCCATCACCCTGGTCGCCCTGCTGGGCAATGCGCCTGCTGCGCAAGCGATAAGACCGCCGGTCGTCGACCCGGGCATGGTGCCGCCGGACGGGCCCCCGCGACCCGACCAACCGATGCGCCGGGCCAACAGTTGCTCCACGCCAATCACCGTGAAGAACCCGGACGTCGCGGAGCTGGCTCCGGGGTACAACCTGCTCAACATCAGCAGCGCTTGGCAATACAGCACGGGCAACGGCGTGTCGGTCGCGGTCATCGACACCGGCGTATCCCCCAGCCCGCGCTTGCCGGTGGTTCCCGGCGGCGACTACATCATGGGCGAAGACGGGTTATCGGACTGCGACGCGCACGGCACGATCGTCGGCTCGATCATCGCCGCTGCGCCCCAAGGCTTCCTGCCCATGCCGCGGCCGATGCCGCCGGCACCGGCCTTCCCCCCGCCGGCCGCGCCCCCGGCAGCCGGAGGCGCCCCGCCCCCGCCCGTCGAGGTCCCTCCCCGCCCGCGCCGCCGCCTCCGCCTCCGCCGGTGACGATCACCCAGGTCGTTCCGCCGCCGCCCCCACCGCCGCCCCCACCGCCCGAAAGTGGCGGGGCCACCGCCGCCTCCAACGGCCCGCCGGACCCACAGACGGAGGACGAGCCAGCAGTGCCGCCGCCTCCGCCCGGCGCACCCGACGGGGTGGTGGGAGTCGCTCCGCACGCGACGGTCATTTCGATTCGGCAGTCGTCGCGCGCCTTCGAGCCCGTCAACCCTCCCCCCGCCGACCCCAACTCGGACGAAAAGGTCAAAGCCGGAACGCTGAACACGGTGGCGCGGGCCGTGGTGCACGCGGCGAACATGGGCGCGAAGATCATCAACATTTCGGTGACCGCCTGCCTGCCCGCGGTGGCCCCCGCCGATCAACGGGCGCTGGGCGCGCTCTGTGGTACGCGGCCACCGCGAAGGACGCGGTGATCGTGGCCGCCGCCGGCAATGACGGTGAGGCCGGTTGCGACAACAATCCGATGTACGACCCGC
>CAWGPS010000005.1:0-397531 GCA_963824505.1 uncultured Actinomycetota bacterium | reverse complement strand
CATCAGCCCTGTATGACGTCGGTTGATGCTTGACATTTCGCCTTCGGGTGATGCCTGACAGTGTTTCGGCTGATGGCGCGCACTTAAATTGCGGCGCAAGGTGTCTGGACCCGCTGCCCGTAGCGTGGCCGGGCTGTGGGGATTGGCCAGTGGGTTGCTAGTCCGGCCGGGCCCGGCCAGGACTTGTCGTGCCGGTCGGCAGCCCAGGATGAGCCAGGCGAGCATGGTTACACCCTTTACCTGTTTTTCGCGACCACGAGTACCGCCCACAAATCACGCGATGTGCGTTATACAAATCACACAATGTGCGTTACGCTCGGCCGATGGCGCAACTCACGTTCCAGCGCGCCCGAACGGAGGAAGAGAAGCGTCAACGTGCGGAGGCCCTTGTGGAGGCCGCGCGCTCGCTGGCAATGGAAACGGGCGTCGCGTCGGTCACCCTGACCGCGGTCGCCGCCCGCGCCGGAATTCACTACTCGGCGATGCGCCGCTACTTCACCTCGCACAAGGAAGTCTTGCTGCATCTGTCCGCCGAAGGCTGGGTGCGGTGGTCGACTACCGTGTCGGAGAAGTTGGCCGAGCCAGGTGTGAAGTCGCCCTCGCGCATCGCCGAGACGCTGGCCGAAGCCCTGGCCGAGGATCCGTTGTTCTGCGACCTGCTGGCCAACCTGCACCTGCACCTCGAACACGAGGTGGACCCCGAGCGGGTCATCGCGGTCAGGCGGATCAGCACCGCGGCCACCCTCTCGCTGGCCGATGCGATCGGGAGCGCGCTGCCCGAACTCGGGCGGTCGGGTTCGCTCGACCTCCTGCTGGCGGCGTACTCGCTGGCGGCGACGCTCTGGCAAGTCGCGAACCCACCCGCGCACCTGACCGACGTCTACGCCGAGGAGCCGGAAGTGGTTCCGCCCGAGTGGAATCTGGACTTCGCGTCCGCGCTGACCCGCCTGCTGACTGCCACGTGCGTCGGCCTCATTGCGGAATCGGCATGACTCAGAAAGGAGGCCGGAGCGCTGTGGCTTGGCGAACTGCAATCGGTGAAGACGGTTTTTCGCCCGTGGTGAAGGACTTGAAGCGCCCATGACGACGACTGAGGCAAGGACGGAGCCGCTGAAGAAGCAGGGCTCCGCCGGCAGCGAGGGCAACACGGTCGGCCCGCAGCGGCGCGCTACGAAAAAGGGGCTTCTGGGGCGTTTCTGGCTGGTGCTCACGATCGCAGCTGTCGTCGCTGTGTCGGGATTCGTCGTATACCGGTTGCACGGCGTCTTCGGCGTTCACAAAGGTTCGTTCGGTGGTGGCACCTCGGGCGAGGTCCTCGACCAGTTCAACGCCAAGACGATCACCCTCGAGGTCTGGGGCTCACCGGGCAGCACGGCGACCATCAACTACCTCGACGAAAACTCCCATCCGCAGCAGGCCCTGAACGTGCCCTTGCCCTGGAGCAAAGTATTGAGTTCAACGAAGCCCGGCATCCCGGCAAACCTGGTGGCGCAAGGAGACGGCAGTTGGATCGCCTGCCGATTCGTCGTGAACAACCACGACGGGCGCGGTGACGTCATCAAGGCTCCGAATCGCTCAGATTCCAACGAGACCGTGAACCCCTTTGTCTACTGCCTGGACAAGTCCGCATGAGCGAGCCAGGCGAGGCTCCGCCGCGCGTCGATCAGCCGCTGATCCCGCCGTTTCTGCCGCGGATGATCCATCGGCTTGCCCTGCCGATCGTCCTGGTGTGGTTGGGCATCGTCTTCGTCACCAACACCATCTCGCCGCAGCTGGAGGTCGTCGCCAAAACCCACTCGGTGTCGATGAGTCCGACTGCCGCGGCGTCCTTTCAGTCGATGATGAAGGTCGGATCGACGTTCAAAGAGTTCAACTCCGACAACTCGGCCATGATCTTGCTGGAGGGCGACAAGCCACTCGGGGCCGAAGCGCACCGCTACTACGACGAGATCGTCAGGCGCGCCGAGCAAGACAAGAAACACGTTCAGCACGTGCAGGATTTCTGGAGTGATCCGCTGACGGCGGCGGGTTCCCAGAGCCACGATCAAAAGGCCGCGTACGTCCAGGTCTACCTCGCCGGCAACATGGGCGGCGGGCAGGCGACCGAGTCTGCCCTGGCCCTCCGCAAGATCGTGGACTCGGTGCCCGCGCCGCCGGGGATCAAGGCGTACGTCACCGGCGCGGGTCCGCTGTTCGCCGATCAGTCCCATGCGGGCGAGAAGGGCGTCATGGTCGTCACTCTTGTCACCTTCTTGGTGATCGTGGTGATGCTGCTGTTCGTCTACCGCTCGGTCACCACCATGCTGATCATGCTGGCGATGGTGTTCATCGAGTTGGCCGCGGCTCGGGGCGTCGTCGCGACGCTCGGTAACTACGGCGTCATGGGGCTTTCCACGTTCGCCAACAACATGCTGGTGCTGATGGCGATCGCCGCCGGGACGGATTACGCGATCTTCGTGGTCGGCCGCTACCACGAGGCGCGCGGTCTCGGCGAGACCCGCGAACAGGCGTTCTACACCATGTTCCACAGCACGGCGCATGTCGTGCTGGGATCGGGCCTGACCATCGCCGGCGCGATGTACTGCCTGAGCTTCTGCCGGCTGCCGTACTTCGAGTCGCTGGGGGTGCCTTGTGCGGTCGGCATGCTGGTCGCGGTGTTGGCGGCTTTGACGTTGGCACCGGCGGTCCTGACTGTGGCATCGTTCTTCAAGCTGCTCGACCCGAAGCGCAAGCTGCAGACCCGGGGCTGGCGTCGCATCGGCACCGCGGTCGTCCGCTGGCCCGCACCGGTTCTCGCGGTGACCATCGGGGTCGCATTGGTTGGTCTGCTCGCCCTGCCCGGTTACAAGACGGACTACGACAACCGCCACTTCCTGCCGGCTGACACCCCGGCCAATGTTGGTTATGCCGCCGCGGACCGGCACTTCGACCAGGCTCGGCTCAATCCTGAGCTGTTGATGATCCAGACCGATCACGACTTGCGTAACCCGGCCGATTTCCTGGTCCTGGACAAGGTCGCCAAGGCGGTCTTCCACATCCCCGGTATCGGCCGGGTGCAGACCATCACCCGGCCGTTGGGCACGCCGCTCGACCACAGCACCCTCGGTTTTCAGATGAGTGCACAGGCCGCAGGGCGGATCCAGACCCAGCACTATCAGGAAGAGCAGGCGGCAAACCTGCTCAAGCAGGCGGACGAGCTGCGTAAGACGATGGCAACGCTGCATGAGCAGATGCAGGTGACCCAGGACCTCAGCAACACGACGCACGAAACCACCAGGCTCACCAAAGAAACCGTGAAGATCACCGAATCGTTGCGCGACGACATCGCCACCTTCGACGACTTCTTCCGGCCGATCCGCAGCTTCTTCTACTGGGAGAGGCACTGCTATGACATTCCGGCGTGCTGGGCAATCCGGTCGATCTTCAACGCGCTCGACGGGATCGACCAGGTGGCTGAGAACATCGTGGACCTCAGCGCGAATCTGGACAAGTTGGATCGGATCCAGCCCCAGCTGGTGGCGCTGATACCGCCGCAGATCGAAAGCCAGCAGCGCAATCTCGACACCATCATGTCGAACTACGCGACCACGATGGGTCTTGACGAACAGGCGAAAGCGCAGTCCGACAACGCCACCGCCGAAGGCGATGCCTTCGATAAAGCCAAAAATGACGACACTTTCTACCTTCCGCCGGAGGCGTTCAAGAGCCCGGATTTCGCACGGGGTCTCAAACAGTTCATCTCGCCGGATGGGCACGCCGTCCGGTTGATCATCTCCCATGAGGGCGACCCGGCGACTCCCGAAGGCATCAGCCACATCGAACCGATCAAGCAGGCCGTGCACGAGGCGATCAAGGGCACGCCCTGGGAGGGCGCCAAGGTCTACCTCGGCGGCACCGCCGCGACGTACAAGGACATGCACGACGGCTCCAACATCGACCTGATGATCGCCGGAATTGCCGCAGCCACACTGATTTTCATCATCATGCTGGTGATCACCCGAAGCGCCGTGGCGGCCCTGGTGATCGTCGGTACGGTGTTGCTGTCACTGGGCGCCTCATTCGGACTCTCCGTGCTCGTATGGCAGTACATCCTGGGCTTGAAGTTGCACTGGATGGTGCTCGCGATGGCGATCATCCTGCTGCTGGCGGTCGGCTCGGACTACAACCTGCTGCTGATATCGCGGTTCAAGGAGGAAATCCACGCCGGGCTCAAGACGGGGACGATCCGCGCGATGGCCGGTTCGGGCTCGGTGGTGACCTCCGCCGGTCTGGTGTTCGCCGCGACCATGGCCACGTTCATGTTCAGCCCGCTGCTGGTGATGGCCCAGGTAGGTACGACGATCGCGCTGGGTTTGTTGTTCGACACCTTGATCGTGCGGTCGTTCATGACGCCGTCGCTGGCCACCTTGCTCGGGCGCTGGTTCTGGTGGCCGCAGCACGTGCGCCCACGGCCGGCCAGCACCATGCTGCGACCGTACGGACCGCGTCCCGCCGTGCGCGATTTGCTCCTCAAGAACGTCGAGGAGCACCCGGCGGGCGGATTGGTACAGCCGCGCTGATCTTACGTGGCGCGTGAGTGTCGAAATCCGAGGGCGATATGTAGCCGTACTCAAGACGTACCGTGGGCATCGCCTCGTCGAACGAATCCGCGACCAGCTTTGATCGACGGTTCACGCGTTGAGGGTTAGGGACTCGGCAGGGCGCATGAATCCGGGATGACTTCGGTCGCAACTGTGGCAACGTCGGCCCGCTGGAACATGCGTTGAAGGCGTCCGCAGATGGGTCAGGTCAAATCCACACGTAGAGAACAGGATTGGCGGGACCGCCGCTTGGCGCCTCGCGCAGAAACCGCACAGGCATTTCAACCCCCGCGAGCGTAACCGTAATCGCCGACGAATCGGCGGAGACGCCGACGATCGTCCCGATGTCGTAGCGCTGCTCAGTGTCCCATCGGATGGTGGCGCGACACCCGAGATGCTGCACAGAAAGATCCTCAGGCGCAACATCGGTGGGCCGTGTTGGGACTGCCGGCGCCGCGGCGTCCGGGTCGGCACGCGGCGGCACCTGTCCGGGATCTTCCGACCACGCGCGGTCCTCCCCGAAGTACTCCACATCGTCGCGGCTGCGCTCGGGTCGATGCAGCACCGAATCCGCGGCCGGTGCGACTGGGGATTCGTCAACCCAGAATTTCCAGTCCGGCGGGGGCGGTGGCCAGGACGGGTCCGGCGACCAGTCAGGTGGTGGGGCCCAACCCTCAGGGGGTTTGGGCCAGTTCGGGGGAGGGTTGTAGCGCATCATCGTGCCGTCTCCGCCCCAGATCGAACGTTCGAATCTGCTCAACCATATCCGAGTCCGGCATGGGTTGACGACGACTGGGGTGAGGCGGCGTGCGGGGCAGTGCAGAACGACCACTCAAGCAGAGGATTGAGACAATTCAGGCGGGACTGGCTGTGAACTTCAGGTGGCCTGGGCGTGACGGTTCGGCGTTCCGTCCGTGATTCGCCGCGACGGTGTGGTCGGCGCAGGCTATGAAATTACGGTGAGCAACCACCATGTGAACCTGACCCAGCAGGAAGCTTCGTTGATCGGCGAGAGTCATCCCGATGCTCTGGAGCGCATGGATGAGAAGCAGCTGAAAGACCTGCAGAGCCGGCTGCGGACCGCGCGCGAGAAGAACTTCAGCCTGTTGCGGCGGAAGGGGGCGGCCCGAGTGGTGGCCGAAGGGTCTCGCGGCGCCGCCCAGCCGGCCAACGAACGACGTGGTGAAAAGGTGGAGATCTTCGACGAGGCGCTGGCCCGGGTGAACCAGCGCCTCGATTCCGCCCGTGACACCGAGTAGCTCTACTTCGGCGGCATCCGGATGCCGCCGTCGACCCGGATCACCTCGGCGTTCATGTATGAGTTGGTGATCAATTCGATGACCATCGACGCCAGCTCTTCGGGCTTGCCCAGCCGGTGCGGGAACAACACCGACTCGCCGAGCTTGGCCTTGAAGGCTTCGGAGTGTTCGCCTTCGCCGTAGATCGGGGTGTCGATCAGGCCCGGCGCCACGGTGTTGACCCGAATGCCCACTGCGGCCAGGTCGCGGGCCACCGGCAGGGTCAGCCCCACCACGCCGCCCTTCGAGGAGGAGTAGGCCGCCTGACCGATCTGCCCGTCGAACGCCGCGACGCTGGTCATGTTCACGATCGCCCCGCGTTCACCGGTGTCGGTCGGGTCGAGCCGGCTCATCGCGGTGGCGGCCAGCCTGATGCAGTCGAACGTGCCCACCAGGTTGATTGCGATCACTTTCCGGTAAGCATCCAAGTCATGGGCCGAGGCGAATTCACCGTCCTTGCCGATGGTCCGCTGCGCCCACCCGATGCCTGCCGAATTGACCAGCGCGCGTAGGGGACCGAGGTCCATCGCCGTGTTGACGGCATCCTCGATCTGCTCGGTCTTGGTGACGTCGACGGTGACGAACGCACCGCCGATCTCGTGGGCGAGTTGCTCTCCACGCTCGGCCTGCAGGTCGGCGATGACCACCCGGGCACCCTTGTCGGCCAGCTGACGCGCGGTGGCCGCGCCGATCCCCGAGGCCCCGCCTGTGACGATTGCACTAGCTCCGTTGATATCCACAGCGGACACCCTAGCCCGCGGGATGGCGGTGGCCGGCAGCCTGGTGCCGTCCCCGGTGATCGATCGCGGTGCGCATTACCCGGATCGCCGCTGGCCGGGGGGTTAGATTACCCGCATGCGCGTTGTCCGCCTGTTCCGCGTCGTCCTGACGATCCTCACCGCGGGGTTGCTGTTGGCAACCCCCGCCGGTGCCCAACCGCCGTCCAAGCTCACCGACCACATCACCGACAGCAGCGGGGTGTTGACGGATTCCGGTCGGGCGGCCATCAGCTCGGCAATCGACCGCCTCTACCGCGATCGGCACATCCAACTGTGGGTGGTCTACGTCGACAACTTCAACAGGTTCAAGCCCGACAACTGGGCCGACCAAACCCGCACCGCCAGCGGGATGGGCAACAGCGACGCGCTGCTGGCCGTGGCCACCAACACCAAGCTGTACGCGTTCGCCGTGCCGCCGCAGGTGCCGGGACTCACCGCAGCCGAGTTCAGCAGCCTGCGGAGCAATCAAATCGAACCGGCGGTGGCCGCCAAGGACTGGAGCGGTGCCGCGGTCGCGGCGGCCGACGGGCTGGACAAATCGGCAAGCGCGCCGAAGCGGAGCTGGCTGCCGATCGCGATCGCCGTCGCCGCCGTCGTGGTCGTAATTCTGTTGGCGCTCATGCTCTATCGCGCGGCGTCGGCGCGCCGCGCAGCGGGTCGACGGCGGCGGCCAGGCGGCCATTGAGGGGCAGGATTTTTCGTTGCCGCCGGCATTGTCCACCGCGGACGCCAGGTTGCGCCAAATCACCGACTACGTGGCCCGGCATCGCGAGAACATCGGCGCGGAGGCCCAGGCCCGGTTCGACGAGGCGAAACGCCACTTGGCGGCCGCGCACGGCAAGGAAGCGACAAACGAGGCCGAAGCGATCGCCCACGCCAACATGGCGTCGACGCTGGCCGCGCAGGCGCAGACGCTGGCGAACGCCGACGTCATGGCGGCGCACCGCACGCGACGACCTCGGGGCACCCCGTCGACGCGGTAACTGCCGGGGCGTGCGCATCCGACGTTGGTGCGCTGAAAACCGGGGGTGGTGGACACGGTCCTGATCGGGTTACATAAGCGAGGTTGACTGTAACGGGGAGTGCGGCGTGCGCTCCGCCTGCGCGTCGGGCCGCAAATCGCTAGGGAGCCTGTGATGAAATGTCGTGCCGCTGTACTGCGCGGGGTGGGCGAGGACTGGGAAGTCCGCGAGGTCGAACTCGACCCGCCACACGCCGGTGAGGTCCTGGTGCGGATGGCCGTGGCGGGCATCTGTCACTCCGACGACCACGTGGTCACCGGCGACGTCGTGCCAACACCGGAGGCGCTGGCTGCCAGCGGGATGCCCGCACCCGACTGGTTCCCGTTGCTGGGCGGCCACGAGGGCGCCGGTGTCGTCGAAGAGGTCGGGCCGGGAGTGACGACGGTGCGGCGGGGCGACCGCGTGGCGATGTCGTTCATCCCCGCGTGCGGCAGTTGCCGGTTCTGTGTCAGCGGCCAGAGCTACATCTGCGACTCGGGCGCGAGCCTGTTCGCCAAGGAGATGCCGACCGACGGAACGTGTCGCCGGCACCTCGGCGACGAAAATCTCCTGGCCTATGGTCAACTCGGCACGTTCGCCGAGTACGCGGTGCTTTCGGAGAAATCCGTCATCACGATCGACGACGCGATCCCGATGCACGCCGCCTCCCTGGTGTCGTGCGGGGTCAGCACCGGCTGGGGCTCGGCGACGGTGTCGGCGGGCACCGAGCCCGGCGACACGGTGGTCGTCATCGGCACCGGCGGCGTCGGGATGAACGCCCTGCAGGGAGCGCGCGCCGTCGGCGCGACCTCCGTCGTCGGAGTGGATCCGGTTGAATACAAGCGGGATTCGGCCAAGATCTTCGGCGCCACGCACACCGCGGCCTCCGCCGAGGAGGCGATACCCCTCGTCACGGATATCACCGCCGGCGTGATGGCCGACCGCGTCATCGTGACCCCCGGCGTCGTGCGCGTGGACTTGATCCCGTTGGCGATGAGGCTGCTGCGCAAGGGCGGAACGTGCGTGCTCACCGGGATCACCCCGTTCACCGAGCCGCCGGTTCCGCTGGTCCTGCAGGAGATGACCCTGTCGGCAAAACAACTCAAGGGAGCGCTCTACGGCGGGATGAACCCGCGCACCAGCGTGCCGATGCTGCTGTCCCTATACCGGGCCGGCGCCCTCAAACTCGACGAGCTGGTCACCCGCCATTACCGGCTCGACGAGATCAACGAGGCATTCGCAGACATGCGTAGCGGCCGCAACATTCGCGGACTCATCGACTTCGCCAGCGCGTGAGGACCCCGCGTTCAGCGGCTCCGACCAGTAGGTGAGTTGAAAATGCGATATCGGCGGCGATATCGGATATTTGAGTCACCCTATGGTCGGCTCACGGTACCCAAGTGGCTCGTGTGACCACCGTCGACATCAATCGCGCCGGCATCCCTACCGCGCGATCCACTCCGAGGACAACGCGAACTCCGACAGGTACTTCGTCGAACTCCACCCGCCGTCGACGACGATCGTCTGCCCGTTGATGAAACTTCCGCCCGGCGAGCAGAGGAACGCGACGGTGCCGGCGATGTCGTCGATGGTGCCCAGCCGCTGATGCGGGGTCATCTCGGTGTTGATCTTGCGGAATCGCTCGTCCTCCAGGCGCTTTTCGACCATCGGCGTCAGCGTCACACCCGGCGCGACGGCGTTGCAGCGAATCCCGGATGCCCCGTACTGGCAGGCGATGTGAGTGGTCAGCGCGGTCAGTCCGCCCTTGGCGGCCGAGTAGGCGCCGCCGCGCAGCCCGCCGATGACGGCGAACGTCGACGTGATGTTGATGATCGCCGATCCGGGCCGCATGTGGGGCAGCACGTCGCGCGCCAGCCGAAACGGCGCGCGCAACATCACCCCCAGGAAGTGGTCGAGCGTTTCGTCGTCGGTCTCGTGCAGCGGCTTGGGGCTGCCCACGCCGGCGTTGTTGATCAGGAAGTCGATATGGCCCCAGCGTGAGACGGCGAGGTCGACGATGCGTCGCGGCGCGTCGTCGTGGGTCAGGTCGACCGCCAGCGTCGCGATGCGATCGGGATCGTCGACCGCCTGCCGCAACTCGGCCAGCCGGTCCTCGTTGCGGCCGGTGCCGACGACCGCCATCCCCATCGAGGCGAGCTTCGTCGCGCAACCCCGCCCGATACCGCTACTGGCTCCCGTGACGATTGCGACCTGCATCTCACCCATCCACCTTTGTCGCTGGCTCCATCAACGCGGCTCGAACCCGATGCTTGAGTATCTTCCCGGCGTCGTTCTTCGGCAGCGCATCCCAGATGACCACCTGTTCCGGCGCCTTGAACTTCGCCACGCCCTTGCTCTCCAGCAGCGCAAGCAGGCTGGCGACGTCCGGTGCCGCACCGCCGGCGGCCACGATCACCGCGCACGCCCGTTCCCCGGTACGTGGGTCGGGCAGCCCGACGACCGCGATCTCGGCGATGCCGGGATGGTCGGCCAGCAGGTCCTCGACCTCCTTGGCCGAGATGTTCTCGCCGTTGCGGATGATCACGTCCTTGGCCCGGCCGGTCACGACGAGGTAGTGGTCGTCGACCCAGCGCCCGAGGTCTCCGGTGCGGAAAAACCCGGCGGCATCGAAGGAGTCGACGTTGTCCTCGGCGTGCCGGTAGCCCAGCAGCATCTGCGGGCCGCGCACACAGATCTCACCATCACCGGCGGGCGCGGAATCGTGTGCGACGAGCCTGATCTCGGCGATCCCGGGCCGCCCGTCGGTGGTCGCCGCGGGTTCGGCTTCGTCTGGCCGCGGTGCGCCCACGGTCGCGACGGGCACTTCCGTGCAGCCGTACACCCGGGTGACCACCGCCCGGTCGAAATAGTCCGCGGCGCGGCGGATCAGCGACGGTGACGCCGACGCGCCCCCGCAGATGAACACCTTCAGGTCGGGCAGGCGGGTGTCGGCGCGCTGGGCGGCGGACAGCAACTGCTGCAGGAACGGTGTCGCCCCGGCCATGTGGGTGCACCGTTCACGGTCCATCAGGCTGACGGCCGTGTCGGGGTCCCACCTGTCCATCAACACCGCGGTGGTGCCCAGCAGCAGGGGGCACTCAAACGCGTAGATCGAGCCCCCGATGTGGGCGATCGGCGAGGGCACCAGGAACGTGTCGCCGGGGTCGATGGCCCAGTGCTCGCGGAGCTGACAGATCAACGCGTGTATCGAATTATGGCTGTGCAAGACGCCTTTGGGCCGCCCGCTGGTGCCCGACGTATAGAGGACCATGCGCACGGCGTCGGGATCCAGGCGCCGGCAACGCCGCGGGATCGCCGTCGTTGTCCAGCAGCGTGTCGTACGGCGTGTGCCGACCGGCATCGCCGCGTAGCACCGCCACGTCGGGCGACGGGCTCATCGTCGCGGTCACGCGTTCGAGCATCGCCGGAAAGTCGTGGCCGCCTAATCGGTGCGGGACGAAGACCATTGCGGCCTCGACGTCTTCGAGGATGAAGCGCAGGTCGTGGTCGCGCAGCGACGGCAGGATCGGGTTCACCACCATCCCGGCCAGCGTCGCGGCCAGGTAGATGACCGCGGCCTCGTGCCAGTTCGGCAACATGAAGGACACGACGCTGCCCGTCGGCATGCGCCGCGCCAGCGCGGTCGACAGCCGGGTGGCTTGACCGTGCAGCGTCGCGCAGTCCAGTCGAATTTCGCCGTCCACCAGGACCGTTCGATCAGGCGAGGTCTCCGCGGCCGTGCGCAGCGAATCCGCGAGCGTGGTGTGCACCCACAGCCCGCGGCGATAGGCGTCGTCCGCCAGTGCGGTGTCGTGCCGGCGCCGGTCCATCGCGGCTAGTCGCTCACGCGACGCATGGTCATCGCGTACCGAAAGCTCGACGACAGGTGGGTGTTGACGGTCACCTGGGCGACCTCACCGTCGGACGTCTTGTAGGTGCGCTGCATCCGCAACGCCGCCGTGCCCGGCTCCACCCCGAACACCGCCGCCAGCTCGGGGGAGAGCAGCACCGCGGTGATTTCCTGATGCAGCTCGGCGATGCTCACCCCGAAGAGGTCCTCGATCAACGGGAAGACCGGGCCGGTGTGCCGCTGCAGCAGCCGGCCGACCGCGGCGAACGTGCGGTTGATGTAGTACTCCGTGCGGCACAGCGGCGCCGACGCGCCATCGGCCTGCCGGTATCCGCGCACCGAGAGCCACTGCGTGCCGGGCGGCAGCCCGGTGCGGGCGGCCAGGTCGTCGTCGAGCGTCACCATCTCGTTGGTCTCGATGGTCAATTGCGCGCCCGCCGCGAACGCGAGCAGGTCGTCGATCGAAAGGACGTCCTGCGCATAGGATCTCGACGTCGGCCCGGACACCACGCGGGTGCCCGCCCGCGGCCGCGACGCGACGAGGTTGTCCTCCCGCAGCCGCCGCAGCGCTTCGCGAACCGTGTAGCGGCTGACCGCGAATCGCTCACACAGCTGGTGTTCGGTCGGCAGCTGCGAGCCCACGGGATAGACGCCGTCGACGATCTCCTTGCGCAGTGTGCGCGCGATCTGCAGGTAGCGGTGCTCGCCGGAGAGAGTTTGGGGCATCAGCGCGCCTCCCGTGACGGCCGCACCGCCAGGACGCTGCCGTCGCCGTCGGCGGAGACGTACAGCGTCCCGTCGGCCGCGGCGGCAATCCCGGCGAACGGGCCCTGCGGCCCGGAAAACGGCGGCATTCCTTTCAGCGGCTTGGGCACCACGCCCGGCGGCGGCCCGACCGGCAACCCCGCGGCGATCGTGTGCCGTGCCTTGGTGCTCAGGTCGAAGGAAATGATTTGTTTGGCGCCGGCGTCGACGATGTAGAGCACGCCCTTGTGCAGGCAAACGCCCTGTGGGCGTTCCAGGTCGGCGACGACGGTGTCGACGGTCGACCCGTTCACGCGGACCACCCGACCGCCGCCGGACTCCGCCACCAGGCACGTCCCGTCCACATCGACGGCGACCCCGACCGGCTCACGGAGGCCCGCCGCCAGCGATTCGACTCGGCCCGACCGCAGCGACAGCACGCGTCCGGTGCCGAACTCGGCGAAGACCACACCGCCGGGACTGAGCGCCACGCCGTAGAGCTGGTCGAAACCGTCGGCCAGCACGTCGGTTTCGCCCGCCGCCGGGCGGTAGCGGCTGACCTGGCCGCCCGAGGTGGTCACCACGAACTCGCCCGGACCGCTCGACACGACGCCGCGCAGGAACCCCGGATAGCCGGGACTGAACAGCATCCCGACGGTGTGCAGGGCACCGTCGGGCAGCGCCGCGTAGAAATACGTGCCGTCGGCGATGTAGAGCCGCCCGTCGTCGCCGATGGTCAGGTCGAGCGGCCAGTTCAGGCCCCCGGGCAGCACGGTTCGGGTCGCGCCGTCCGGCGATATCTCGGTGATCTCGCCGGTGAAGTTGGAGACCAGCAGCCGGTCGCCGACGAAGGTGCAGTTATCCAGCCCGGGACTGAGTTGCGCCAGCAACCGGCGCTCGCCGCCGCGGGGATCGATGCGCAAAACCTGCCCGCTGGCGACCTGCGTCGAGACGATGTAGCCCTGCGCGTCGAATTTCACCGAGTCGGGAACGCCGAGATCGTCTGCCACACACTGCGCCTCGCCGCCGTCGGGATCCACCCGCCAGATCGCGTTGGCGCCCATCACCGGGAAATACAGCATGCCGTCGGGACCGACCTCCATCGCGTTCGGCGAAGGCACCTTGTCCAGGATCACCCGCGGGGGCCCGCCGGCCGGGTCGAGTTCCAGCAGCCGCCCACCCTCGCGGCACTCGCCGATGAACAACCGGCCCCGGTGGACGGTGATGCCGTTGGCGGACGGGACGTCGTCGCGCAGCGTCCGGGTCCGGCCGGCGGTATCCAGCACGCTGACCCGGCCGTCCATGACCTCGGTGGCGTAGAGGTTGCCGCCGGCGTCGAACGCGACGTCGTCGGGCGCCACGATGTCGGCGCCTTTCGGGCTCACGGTTGAGATCTCGCCGGTGGACGGATCCAGCGCGCTGATCTGGCTGCCGGTCACCTGGGCGATGTAGACCCGACCGTCGGGGCCGGTGCGCAGGCCGTTGGCGCCGAACAGGCGACTGGGTGCGGTGACCCGCTCGATCCGCCAGCCGTCCGCGACTTCGGGTTGCGCCCCGGAAATCGAGGAGGGATACCGCGATGGTTGTGCGGCAATGGGCATCTGTCGCCGACATCCTTCCCGCTGAGCAGTTGGGCGGACGTTATCAATTCTGGCTAGTCCAGACAATAGCGGGCCGGGGTCCATGTTCCACCTTGACAGCCGTGTACGCCGATGGGAATAGTATTCTCGCGGGCAAAGAGCGGTATTCGCTGTCCGGACAAAAAGCAGCACATCCCGTGGCGGGGCGCAGCCGATTCGCCGCAGGGGAAAGCAGGTCATGGCGGATCACGAGGATCTCTTGCGGCTCGACGGTCGCATCGTGGTGGTGTCCGGTGCGGGCGGAGGCGGCATCGGCACGACCGTCACCGGCATGGCCGCGCGGGCGGGAGCCACCGTGATCGCGGTGAGCCGCTCGAAGGACAACCTCGACGAGCACGTCGTGCCGCTGGCGGAACAGGGTCTCCCCGTGGTCCCGGTCGCGGCCGACGCGTCGACCGACGACGGCATCGCCGCGGTGATCGATCAGGCGCGGCGTGCCGACGGCCAGCTGTACGGTCTGGTCAACGTCGCGGGCGGCGCGGCGCCGTCGACCTGGATGCCGTCGACCCGGGTGACGCGCGGCGACTGGCGCACGATCTTCACCGACAACCTCGAGACCGCATTTTTCATGAGCCGCGCCGTCGCGGCCGAACTCGTCGCGCACCGGCAGCCCGGGTCCATCGTCTCGATCTCGTCGATCAGCGGCATGAACACCGCCCCGTTTCACATCGCCTACGGGACCGCCAAGGCGGCCATCGCGGCGATGACGCGCACCATGGCGCTCGAGCTGGCGCAGGCCGGAATCCGGGTCAACGCGGTGGCGCCGGGGGTCACCGAGACCGCGGCCTCGCACACCTACGTCGAGGAGGATCCGGAGCGCGACCGGCGGGCGATCGCGATGGGCCGGCGCGGTCGGCCCGAGGAACAGGCGGGCGCCATATTGTTCCTGCTCTCGGAGTTGTCGAGCTACGTCACCGGCCAGACGCTGCTCGTCGACGGCGGCCTCGACCTGAGATGGAGCCATCTCGGCGCCGACAACACCTCGTTGTTCCTCAAAGACGAATCCTTCCGCGCGGCTATCAGGAGGATGTGATGACCGATCTCGCCAAGGATATGAACCCGGCTGTGAATCCTGCTGGGGCCGAGGAACTGTCGAAGCCGATGACGATCCCCGTCGAGGCGTACGTCAGCGAGGACTACGCCCGCGCCGAACGCGACAAGCTCTGGCGCAAGGTGTGGCAGCAGGTCGGCCGGGTCGAAGAGCTGCCCGAGGTGGGCAGCTACCTGACCTACGACATCCTCGACGATTCGATCATCGTGGTGCGCACCGGCCCACACGAATTCAGGGCGCACCACAACGTGTGCATGCACCGCGGACGCCGGCTGGTCGACATTCCCGCGGGGACCAAACACGCGTGCGGCCGGGCCCGCAAGTCGTTCGTGTGCGGCTTCCACGGCTGGACCTACGGCCTGGACGGCGCGTGCACGCACATCCGCGAGCAGGACGACTGGAAAGGCGCCCTCACCCCCGCCAACACGCATCTGCGGCCCGTGCGCGTCGACACCTGGGGCGGCTGGCTCTGGATCAACATGGACCCCGATTGCGAGCCGCTGGCCGACTACCTGTTCCCCGCCGCGAAGATCCTCGACCCGTTCGGCCTGGAGAACATGCGCTACAAGTGGCGCAAATGGCTCTACTTCGACTGCAACTGGAAGGTCGCGCTGGAGGCGTTCAACGAGACCTATCACGTCTACACGACGCACCCGGAGTTCAACAGGTTCGGCGAGTTCAAGGGCTGGGCCAAGGCGCACGGCAAACACAGCAACATCGGCTACGACGCACCGGAGGACATGGAGGCCACCAAGTCCAAGATCCGCCTCGGCACGGGCGCCGATCCGCGGGTGTCCACCGCCGAGATGCAGGTGTACACGATGGAGGAGACCAACGCCACCACCACCCAGACGCTGGTCAACGCCGCCAAGCGGCTGGTGGACGAATTACCCGAGGGGACACCGGCCGACAAGGTCCTCGAACACTGGCTGGCCTCGGCGCGCCGCGACGACGAAGCCCGCGGCGTGATCTGGCCGACGATTCCGCCCGACGTGCTCGGCCAGGCCGGCACCGCGTGGCAGATCTTCCCGAACTTCCAGATCGGGCAAGGCCTGACCAGCGCGCTGTGCTACAGCGCGCGCCCGGACCCGAACTACCACCCGGACAAGTGCATCTTCGAGGCGTCGGTGCTCGAACTGTTCCCGAAAGGCCAAGAGCCGCAGACGGAATGGGAGCTCACCCCGGTCGGCGACCCGAGGTGGCGATCGGTCCTGCCGCAGGACTTCTCCAACATGGCCGCCGTGCAGCAGGGCATGAAATCGCTCGGCTTCCCGGGCACCAAGCCCAACCCCTACCGCGAACGCAGCACCGTCAACCTGCACTACCAGTTGTCGAAGTACATGGGCACCGGCGAGCCGCAGGAACTTTCGGGCGAGGAGCAACCCCCGGCATGACCCCAGAGATGAAGAAGCACGCCGACGAGTGCGGGCCCACGCAGACCCCCGACGACATCGACATCCCCGCGCTGCGCGAGAAATATCGGCACGAGCGGGAAAAGCGGCTGCGCAAGGAAGGGTCGCAACAGTACGTCGAACTGGAGGACGACTTCGCCGGCTACTACGAGACCGACCCCTACACGCCGGTGACGCCGCGCGACCCGATCGTCGAGGACATCGACGTCGCGGTCCTCGGCGGCGGCTTCGGCGGCCTGCTGGCGGGCGCCCACCTGAAAAAGGCGGGCGTCGAGGATGTCCGGATCATCGAGCTGGGCGGCGACTTCGGCGGCGTCTGGTATTGGAATCGCTATCCCGGGATCCAGTGCGACAACGAGGCCTACTGCTACATCCCGATGCTCGAAGAGCTCGACTTCATGCCGTCGAAGAAGTTCGCCGACGGCGCCGAGATCTACCAGCACTGCCGCAACATCGGCAAGCACTTCGGGCTGTACGACAGGGCGATCTTCTCCACCCAGGTGCGCGACCTGCGCTGGGACGAGGAGATCAAACGCTGGCGGATCAGCACCAACCGCGGCGACGACATCCGCGCCCGATTCGTGGTGATGGCGTCGGGCCCGTTCCACCGGCCGAAACTGCCGGGCATCCCGGGCCTCAAGGACTTTCGGGGACATAGCTTCCATTCCTCGCGGTGGGACTACGCCTACACCGGCGGCGACACGGGCGGGGGACTGGACAAGCTGGCCGACAAACGCGTCGCGGTGGTCGGCACCGGGGCGACGGCCGTCCAGATCGTGCCGTACCTCGCCCGGCACGCCAAGCACCTCTACGTCTTCCAGCGCACCCCGTCGACCGTCGACGCGCGCAACAACGCGCCGACCGATCCCGACTGGGTCAAGACCCTGCGGCCGGGCTGGCAGCGGGAGCGGCAGCGCAACTTCCACTCGTGGACATTCGAGGGCATGGCGCTCGGCCAGCCGGATCTGGTGTGCGACTTCTGGACTGAGCTCGGACGCAACACCGCGGCGCGGGTGCTGGCCCTGGACGATCCCGCGTCGATGACGCCCGAGCAGTTCATGGCCATCCGGGAAGAGGAAGACTATAAGATCATGGAGCGGCTGCGGCGCCGCGTCGACGCCATCGTGGAGGACGCCGCGACCGCCGAGGCGCTCAAGCCTTACTACCGGTTCCTGTGCAAGCGGCCCTGTTCCAACGACGACTACCTGGACACCTTCAACCTGCCGAACGTCACCCTGGTCGACGTGTCGTCGAGCAAGGGCGTCGAGCGCGCCACCGAAAAGGGACTTCTCGCCAACGGCGTCGAGTACGAGGTCGACTGCATCATCTACGCCAGCGGCTTCGAGATCACCACCGAGATCAGCCGCCGCTACTCGATCGAGGCGATCGAGGGCCGCGACGGCCTGTCGCTGTTCGACTACTGGCACGACGGTTACCAGACGTTGCACGGCATGACCAGCCGCGGATTCCCGAACCAGTTCTACACCGGGTTCACCCAGGTGGGCATCTCGGCCAACATCGCCGCGAACTACGAGCTGCAGGGCGAGCACATCGCCTACATCATCGCCGAGGCACTTGCGCGGGGCGCGGCCACGGTGGAGCCCAGCCAACAAGCCCAGGACGAGTGGTGCGCGACGATCCGCGAAACCGCCATCGACAACTCGGCTTTCGACGCCGAATGCACGCCCGGCTATTACAACAACGAAGGCGGCGGCGGGGGAGAGGGCATCCGGTCACACCTCGGCGAACCCTATGGCCCCGGCTTCTACGCCTTCGAGGACCTCCTGCGCGCGTGGCGCGCGAAGGGCGACATGGAAGGCTTGGTCCTGGGCCAGTGACCGACCCGTCCAGACTCAGGTTCGACGACCGCGTCGCCGTCATCACCGGCGCCGGCCGCGGGCTGGGCCGCGCCTACGCACGGTTGCTGGCCTCCCGCGGCGCCAAGGTCGTGGTGAACGACCCCGGCGGCAGCCTGGCCGGCGAGGGAGCCGACGCGGGCCCGGCCGACCAGGTGGTCGACGAGATCAGCGCCGACGGGGGGGAGGCCGTCGCGTGCACCGCGTCGGTCACCACCCCCGACGGCGGCGAGGCGATCGTCCGGACCGCGCTCGAGCGCTACGGCCGCATCGACATCCTGATCCACAACGCCGGCAACGTCCGTCGCGGCTCGCTGAAGGAGATGAGCTACGACGACTTCGACGCAGTCCTCGACGTGCACCTGCGCGGCGCGTTCAACGTGGTGCGGCCCGCGTTTCCGGTCATGTGCGATGCCGGTTATGGGCGCATCGTCCTGACGTCGTCGATCGGCGGCCTGTACGGAAACCACCATGTGGCCAACTACGCCGCCGCGAAGGCCGGCGTGCTCGGGCTGTCCAACGTCGCGGCCCTCGAGGGCGCCTCGGACGGGGTGACGTGCAACGTGATCGTGCCGGCCGCGGTGACGCGGATGGCCGCCGGGATCGACACCTCGGCCTACCCGCCGATGGATCCGGAACTCGTTGCGCCCGTTGTGGGTTGGCTCGCGCACGAATCCTGTTCGGTGTCCGGGGAGATGTTCATCGCGCTCGCCGGCCGGGTGGCCCGGGCGGTCATCGCCGAGAGCCCCGGCGTGCACCGGCCGGCGTGGACGGTCGAGGACGTCGCCGAATATCTGCCCGCGATCCGAAACGTGGACTCGCCATTGATGTTTCCGGTGCTGCCCGACGGCCACGACCAACACATTCGCTTCAGCTTCGGGCTGGCGCACCACGCCAACGGACAGGGTGCGCTGCATGGCTAGCCCGGCGGCTACGGGACCGCTGGCCGGTGTGCGGGTCATCGACCTCACCGCGATGGTGATGGGACCGTACTGCACGCAGATCATGGCCGACATGGGCGCCGACGTGATCAAAATTGAACCGCCCCAAGGGGATGACACCCGCTTCGTCTCGGTGGGTCCGGCGCCGGGCATGAGCGGCGTGTTCGTCAACGTCAACCGCGGCAAGCGCAGCATCGTGCTGGACCTGCAGAGTCGAGGGCGGAGCGGCCGCGCTGCGCGCGCTGGTCGAGACCGCGGACGTGTTCATCCACTCGATGCGCGCCAAGGCCATCGCCAAGCTGGGCTTCGGGTACGACGACGTCGCGGCGATCAACCCGGCGATCGTCTACACCAACTGCTACGGATACGGCCGCCGCGGGCCCGACCGCGACCGTCCCGCCTACGACGACACGATTCAGGCCGAATGCGGGCTGACGGCGGTGCAGGAGCTACTGACCGGCGAGGCCGACTACGTCGGAACCATCATGGCCGACAAGGTCGCCGGCCTGACGGCCCTCTACGCGACGACCATGGCGTTGTTCCACCGCGAGCGCTCCGGCGAGGGGCAGGAGGTCGAGGTCGCGATGTTCGAAACCATGGCCGCATTCATGCTCGTCGAACACGCCAACGGCGCAATATTCGATCCCCCGCTGGGGCCGGCGATATACCCGCGCACGGTCGCGCCCAACCGGCGCCCCTACCGCACCAGCGACGGCCAGATCGCGGCGTTGATCTACAACGACAAACACTGGAACGCGTTCGTCAACGCCGTGCGGCCGCCCTGGGCCGGCGCGCAGTATTCGACGCTGGAACAGCGTGCCCGCCAGATCGACACCGTCTACGGGCTGGTGGCCGAGACGCTGAAGCAGCGTTCGACCGAGGAGTGGCTGGCGCTGTTCGGCGAGCTGGAGATCCCGGCGGCGCCCTTGAACACCCCCGGCGACCTCTTCCACAACCCGCACCTCAACGCCGTCGGCATGTTCGAAACCGTGGATACCCCGAACGGACCGGTGCGCTTCCCGGGTGTGCCCACCTGGTTCTCCCGGACGCCGGGCCGCGTCGCGGGACCGGCGCCGGAGCTGGGTGCCCATACCGAAGAAGTGCTCACTGAAATGGGCGCGAGCGCGCTGGCCCCAGCTCGCGACGGAAAGGAATTCTGACCATGGGTGTGCCCGTGTACAAGCGGATCCTCGACCTGTTCGAGGCCGAGGGTGTGAACACGTTGTTCGGCATTCCGGATCCGAACTTCGTGCACATGTTCCTCGAGGCGGAGTCGCGCGGCTGGACGGTGCTGTCGCCCCATCACGAGGAGAGCGCGGGCTTCATGGCCGAGGCCGTCTCGCGCATGACGGGCAAGCCGGGCTTGTGCATCGGCACGCTGGGGCCGGGCGTGGCCAACATCGCCGGGGCGATGATGTGCGCCAAGGTGGAGAACTCGCCGGTCATCTTCCTCGGCGGCCAGCGGGCGCGCATCACCGAGCGGCGGGTGCGCCGCGGGCGCATCCAGTTCGTCCGCCAGGAAGGGCTTTTCGCGCCGGCGGTGAAGTACAGCGCGTCGATCGAATACGCCGACCAGACCGACGAGATCGTCCGCGAGGCGATCCGGCGCGCGATGTCGACGACGCCCGGCCCCGCCTACATCGAGTACCCGTCGCACGTGATTCTGGAAGAGCTCGACCTTCCAGACCCGCTGCCCCCCAGCGCGTATCGCCTCGTCAACCAGGGCGCCGGCGCGCGGGAGATCGCCGAGGCGGCACGGTTGGTGCGCGCGGCCACGAACCCGATCCTGCTCGTCGGCCACGGCGTGCACACGTCGCGCACCGGTGCGGCGGTCCGGGAACTGGCCGAGCTGATGGCCTGCCCGGTGATCCAGACCTCCGGTGGCACCTCGTTCATCCCCGGTCTGGAGGACCGCACCTTCCCCTACGGCTTCTCGTCCGCGGCGGTCGAGGCCGTGGTCACCTCGGACCTGTGCATCGCGCTCGGCACCGAGCTCGGCGAGCCGGTCCACTACGGCAAAACCCGGCACTGGGAGCGCAACGGCGCCACCCGCAAGTGGGTCTACGCCGAGCAGGACCCGACGGCCATCGGCGTCAACCGGCCGGTGGACGTCGCGCTGGTGGGAGACCTGCGCGGCGTGGTGCCCCAGCTGGTCGACGCGCTCAAGGACAGCCCCCGGTCACCCTCGGCCGACCTCGCCCGCTGGATCAAACAGGACGCCGACCAGCTTGCCGAGCTCGCCGAGACCGCGCCCAGCGGCCGCACCCCGGTGCACCCCGCGCGCTTCGTGGTCGAGGCGACCAAAGCCTTTCCCGCCGAGGGCATCATGGTCCGCGACGGCGGCGCGACCGTCATCTTCCAGTGGACCTACTCGCAGGCCAAGCCGCACGACGTCATCTGGAACCAGAATTTCGGCCACCTCGGCACGGGCCTGCCCTACGCCATCGGCGCGTCGGTCGCCGACGGCGGCAAACGCCCGGTCATGCTGCTGACCAGCGACTCCTCGTTCCTGTTCCACATCGGCGAGCTGGAGACCGCCGCGCGCCAGCGGCTACCGCTGGTGTGCGTCATCGGCGTCGACCACCAGTGGGGGCTGGAAGTCGGTGTCTACAAGCGCACGTTCACCCAGCCCTCGCCGCAGCCCGGCGTGCACTGGAGCAAGGACGTGCGCTTCGACAAGATTGCCGAAGGCTTCGGCTGCCACGGCGAATACGTCGAGAAGGAGGAGGAGATCGGTCCGGCGATCAAACGCGCCTACGCCAGCGGCAAGACCGCCGTCGTGCACGTCTGCATCGACCCGAAGGCCAACTCCGAGGAGATGCCCAACTACGGTGAATTCCGCACCTGGTACGCCGAAGGAACGCAGTAAGAAAGGGATCGATCCATGCGCGACTACCTGAAGTTTTACATCGACGGCCAGTGGGTCGACCCGCTGCGGCCCAACACCTTCGACGTCGAGAACCCCGCGACCGAACAGGTGTCCGGGAGGATCTCCATGGGTTCGGCCGCTGACGTCGACCTGGCGGTGCAGGCCGCCCGGCGCGCCTTTGCCACCTGGTCGCAGAGCAGCCGCGAAGAGCGCCTGGACCTGCTGCAGGCCATCCTCGCCGAGTACCAGAAGCGCGCCGGCGACCTCGCCGAGGCGGTCACCGAGGAGATGGGCGCACCGCCCTCGCTGGCCGCCGGCCCGCAGGTGCAGCTCGGGATCGGCCACCTCGTCACGGCGATCGACGCGCTGAAGAACTTCCAATTCGAGGAAGAGCACGGCGCGACGCTGATCGTCAAGGAGCCGATCGGGGTCTGCGGCCTGATCACGCCGTGGAACTGGCCGCTCAACCAGATCGCCGTCAAGGTGTACCCGGCGTTGGCGACGGGCTGCACCATGATCCTCAAGCCTTCCGAGGTGGCGCCGTTCTCGGCCTACATCTTCGCGGAGATCATGGACGCCGCGGGCGTGCCGGCCGGTGTCTTCAACCTGATCAACGGCGACGGCCCCGGCGTCGGCGTCGCCCTGGCCAGCCACCCCGACATCGACATGGTGTCGTTCACCGGATCCACCCGCGCCGGCATCGAGGTGGCCAGGAACGCCGCTCCGACGGTCAAGCGGGTGACCCAGGAACTCGGCGGCAAGAGCCCCAACATCGTCCTCGACGACGCGGGCTTCGCCGACAGCGTCCGCGCCGGCGTGCGCAACATGATGCCGAATTCCGGGCAGAGCTGTAACGCGCCCTCGCGGATGCTCGTGCCGAATTCGCGTATGGCCGAAGCCATTACCATCGCGCGGGAGGCCGCCGAGCAGGTGAAGGTGGGGGACCCCAACGAGAAGATGGCGCTCGGTCCCGTGGCGTCGAAGGCGCAGTTCGAGAAGGTCCAGGGTTTGATCCAGAAGGGCATCGACGAGGGCGCGACGCTGGTCGCCGGCGGCCTGGGCAAGCCGGCGGGCCTGGACACGGGCTACTACGTCAAGCCGACGGTGTTCGCGAACGTCACCAACGACATGACGATTGCGCGTGAGGAGATCTTCGGGCCGGTGCTGTGCATCCTCGGCTATGACGACCTCGACCAGGCCGTGGAGATCGGCAACGACACCGACTACGGCCTGGCCGGCTACGTGTCGGGGGCCGACCTGGACAAGGCCCGCGAGGTGGCGCGCAAGATCCGCGCGGGCTGGGTCACGATCAACCACGCTTTCGACATGAGCGTGCCGTTCGGCGGGTACAAGCGCAGCGGCAACGGTCGCGAGTGGAGCGAGTTCGGTTTCCACGAGTACCTGGAGATCAAGAGCGCCCTGGGCTACGCGCCCGCCGACGCCGCGAAATAGAAGGGACGAGCGCATCTATGTTCTCGGCAATATTGATCGACAAGGGCGACGCCGGCCAAACGGTTGGCGTCGCCGAGGTGGACGAGGCACAGTTGCCCGAAGGGCCTGATGGGAACGTCGCCATCGACGTCGAGTACTCCACGCTGAACTTCAAGGACGGCCTGGCCATCACCGGCAAGTCGCCGGTCGTGCGGAAGTTCCCGATGGTCCCGGGCATCGACCTGGCCGGGGTGGTGACCGAGAGCAGCCACGCCGACTGGAAGAAAGGGGACCGCGTGGTCCTCAACGGCTGGGGCGTCGGCGAAACCCATTGGGGTGGGCTGGCTCAGCGCGCCCGCCTCAATGGCGACTGGCTGGTGCCCCTGCCCGCCGCGTTCACCAGCCGCCAGGCGATGGCGATCGGCACCGCGGGCTATACGGCCGCTCTCTGCGTGGACGCGCTGCTGCGGCACGGGGTGTCACCCGACCAGGGCGAGGTGCTGGTGACCGGCGCGACCGGTGGCGTCGGCAGCGTCGCCATCGCGTTGCTGAGCGCGGCCGGGTTCAAAGTGGCTGCCGCGACCGGGAAATCGTCCGAGGGTGAGTACCTCCAGCGGCTCGGTGCGGCGACGGTCCTGGACCGCGCCGAGCTGAGCGAGGCGGGCAAGCCGCTGCAGAAGGAGCGGTGGGCGGGCGTCGTCGACACGGCCGGCAGCCACACGCTGGCGAACGCCTGCGCGCAGACGCGGTACGGCGGCGCGGTCGCGGCCTGCGGCCTGGCTCAGGGCATGGACTTCCCGGCGACCGTCGCCCCGTTCATTCTGCGCGGCGTCTCCCTGCTGGGCATCGACAGCGTGATGGCCCCCAAGAAGCCCCGCCTTTCCGCCTGGGACCGGCTCTCGCGCGACCTGGATGCCGGCGCGCTGGAGTCGATCGCCCGCGAAATCGGCTTGGGGGAGGCGATCGCGTCAGCGGGCGAACTCATGGACGGCAAGGTGCGCGGCCGCATCGTTGTCGACGTCAACCGCTGACGGGAGCGTTTATGGCCAAGTTGGATCTGTCCGACGTCGATCACCGGGTCGGCAAACCGGTGGGCGGCGGTCAGTTGTGGGATCCGTGCAGTTCGTCGGACATCCGGCGCTGGGTGATGGCGATGGACTACCCCAACCCGATTCACTGGGACGAGCAGTTCGCCCGGGAGTCGCGGTACGGCGGCATCGTCGCACCGCAGTCCATCGCGGTGGCCCTCGACTACGGGCACGGCGCCGCACCCGCGTGCGTCGGCCATATTCCCAACAGCCACTTGATCTTCGGCGGCGAGGAGTGGTGGTTCTACGGCTGCCCGGTGCGGCCCGGCGACAAGCTGTTTCAGGAGCGCCGGTTCCACGACTACAAGGTGACCGAGACGAAATTCGCCGGCCCGACCATGTTTTCCCGCGGCGACACCGTCCACACCAACCAGCACGGCACCCTGGTGGCCCGCGAGCGTTCCACCGCGATCCGCTACCTCTACGAGGAGGCGACCAAGCGCGGCATGTTCGAGAACCAGCTCGGCGAGATCAAGCGCTGGACGCAAACCGAACTGGAGGCGGTCGAGAGACTGCGCCGCGAATGGCTGGAGTCCAACCGGTTGGGCGTCTCGCCGCGCTTCGACGAGGTGAAGGTCGGCGACACGCTGCCGCGCCGCGTGATCGGCCCGCACAGCATCGCCAGCTTCACCACCGAGTACCGGGCGTTCCTGTTCAACATCTGGGGCACCTTCCAGTGGGTGGCGCCGCCCGGGGTCGAGGATCCGTGGGTCTATCAGGATCCGGGCTGGGGCAAGGACTTCGCGTTCGACGAAGAGGACGCCAAGATCGACCCGCGCAAGCGCGACGGGCTCTACGTGGGGCCGTCGCGCGGACACATCGATGCGGAACGGGCCAGCGAAGTGGGCATGGCGCGCGCCTATGGCTATGGCGCGACGATGGGCGCGTGGTGCACCGACTACCTGGCGTACTGGGCCGGCCACGACGGCATGGTGCGCCACACTAAGGCCGACTTCCGCACACCGGCCTTCGAGGGCGATGTCACCTATTTCGACGCCGAGATCGTCGACAAGCAGCCGGAGTCGGCCTGGGGTGTGCCCCTGGTCCAGGTGAAGCTGCGGCTGACCAACCAGAACGGCGAGATGCTGGTGGGCTGCACGGCCGAGGTCGAACTGCCGCTGTAGCGATGGGTGAATCCGAAGCCGCGCAAAGGCTTTCCCTGGTGTGCGGGCCGCCGCTAGCCGAGGAGCCCGGGCTGGGCGCGCTCACGTTGCCGGGTTTTCTGCGCGAAGTGACGCAGCTGTACGGGGAGCGTGAGGCGGTGGCATGGCGCAGCGGCAGCGTTGTTGGCGGCGTCACCCGGTGGACGTACGCCGAGTTGTGGGAACGCTCGGTCGAGGTGGCGCGCGCGCTGCGCGCGGGCGGCCTCGGCAAGGACGGCCGCGTCGGCGTCCTGATGACGAACCGGCCCGAATGGCTCGCGGCGGTGTTCGGCACCTCGCTGGCCGGTGGGGTGGCGGTCACCCTCAGCACGTTTTCCACCCCGCCCGAGCTGGACTATCTCCTTCGGGCGTCAGCCGTTTCGGTTCTGCTGTTCGAGCGCTCTGTGCTGTCGAAGGACTTCGCCGCCGTGCTGGCCGAGATGGAACCGGCGATCGGTGCATCGCGGCAGGGGCCGCTGGAATCGGCGAAGTACCCGTTCCTGCGCCGGCTCGCGCTGGTGGGTGAGCCGGCCCCCGGCGTCGAAGCGTGGGACGAGTTCCTGGCCTCCGGCCATGCCGCGCCCCGCGAATTGGTCGAGGCGACCGCCGAGGCGGTGCAGCCCAGCGACGCCGCAGTGCTGTTCTTCTCGTCGGGCTCCACCAGCAGGCCCAAAGGGGTGCTGAGCGCCCATCGCGGCGTGTCCATCCAGCTGTGGCGTTTCCGGCGCATGTACGGGTTCACCCCGAGCGATCACGTCCGCGGCTGGACCGCCAACGGTTTCTTCTGGTCGGGCAATTTCACGATGGTCCTCGGTTCGACGCTGGCCAGCGGCGGGACCCTCGTCCTGCAATCGACGTTCGATGCCGCCGAGGCGCTCGACCTCATGCAGGCCGAGCGGGTTAACTTTCCCTTCGCCTGGCCGCACCAGTGGGCCCAGTTGGAAAGCGCGCCGAACTGGCCCCGGGTGGACCTGAGCAGCATGCGGTTCACGGATTTCAAGTTCCCCATTGCGCACCACCCCACGGTGTCATGCGAGTGGCACGAGCCTGGGCATGCTTACGGCAACACCGAAACCTTCACGATCACAACGGGTTACCCCGCCAATACCCCGCCCGAAGTCCACCGGGACAGCTTCGGGGTGGCCTTGCCCGGTGTGACGTTGAAGATCGCGGACCCGCTGACCGGCGACGTGGTGCCGCGCGGCGTGGCGGGCGAGATCCGCGTCAAGGGGCCCACGCTGATGCTCGGCTATATCGGCACACCGCTCGACGAAACCCTCGACGCCGAGGGCTTTTTTCCCACCGGCGACGGCGGCTACCTGGACGACACCGGCCGGCTCTACTGGCAGGGCCGGCTCACCGACATCATCAAGACCGGCGGTGCCAATGTCTCGCCGCGCGAGGTCGACGAGGCCCTGATGGAACACTCGGGCGTCAAAGTGGCGCAGACCGTGGGCGTTCCGCACGAGACGCTCGGCGAGGTCGTCGTCGCCTGTGTCGTTCCGCACGAAGGCGCGGACCTGGACAGTGAGCAGTTGCGGGCGTTCCTGCGGGAGCGGTTGGCGAGTTACAAGGTGCCGCGCCACGTGCTGTTCTTCCGTGAGGACGAAGTGGCGCAGACGGGCAACGCCAAGATCAAGGCCGGCGAGCTCCGGGAGCTGGCGGCGAAGCGGCTGACCAAGGCCCAGACAACTTCGCTCTGACGGCCGGCTCGGCATTACCTTGACAGTGTCATAATGACAGTGTCACTATAGGGCGGTGACCGCAGAGGCGACCTGGACGTTGGACGAGCTGGTGCAGCGGGTGGCCGCCAGCTTGGCGACTCCCGCGTACCCGGGCGCGCCGAACGGCCGCGTGCGGGACCTGCCCGATCGTCGCGCGGTGCGTTGGTACACGACGACCGGACTGGTCGACCGGCCCGCCATGCAGGGCCGCACCGCGGTGTACGGCCCTCGACAGCTGCTGCAGATCGTGGCGGTCAAACGCCGCCAAGCCGAGGGCCGTTCGCTGGCCGAGATTCAGGCCGAACTGGCCGGAGCGACCGACCAGACGTTGCGCAAGGTTGCTGCCATTCCCGAGGAGCTCATCGCGGATGAGCTGACCCGGCCCGAGGCGATGCCCCTGTCGGCGTCGACCGACCGCCGTCGAATCCGATTCTGGGCCGAACCGCCCGCGGCTTCTGAAGCGGTGACGCCCATCGGCGACGGTGCCGATGACACTGTCAGGAAGCTGGCCGCCGTGAGCCTGCCAGGTGGGGCGCTGCTGCTGTTGCCGGCCGACGGTAGTGGCAGACCCGATGACGACGACGTCCACGCGATCCGCGCGGCCGCCCGTCCACTGCTCGAACTGCTGGCTGAACGCGGCCTGCTATCCCCCGATGAACGGAGCACACCATGACCGTCCGCATCACGCCGATGACCGAGGCGGAGACCGCTTGTGCGGCCACGGCCGACGGCGAACCCGAGGCGGGGCTCGGCGCGCTCAGCACTAGGCGGGGCAACCTTCCGCTCGCATGCCTCGACGTGCGAGCGGAGATCACCGGCCTCACGAGCCGGGTGGAGCTGACCCAGGATTTCGTCAACGCCTTCGATCAACCCCTTGAGGCGACTTACGTTTTCCCGCTGCCGGACCGGGGTGCGATCACGCGCATGCAGATGACCGCCGACGGGCGCGTCGTCGAGGCGGAACTGCGCGAGCGACAAGCCGCCCGGGAGGCGTACGACGACGCGATCGCGTCGGGCCGGCGAGCGTCCATCGCCGAGGAGGAAAGGCCGGACGTCTTCACAATGCGGGTGGGCAACATCCTGCCCGGCGAACGGGTCAGCATCGCACTGACTCTCGTGATCCCGCTGCCCTACGAGGATGGCGAGGCAACGTTCCGTTTCCCCCTTGTCGTTGCGCCGCGGTACATCCCGGGCGCTGCGCTCTCCGGTGCCGCCGTCGGCGACGGCCATGCCGATGACACCGACGCGGTCCCCGATGCGTCGCGCATCAGCCCGCCCGTGCTGCTGCCGGGCTTCCCGCATCCTGTCCCGTTGGCGATCGAGGTCGGCATCGACCCCGGCGGACTGACCTTGTCGGAGGTGCGGTCGAGCCTGCACGCCGTGTCCACGGCGGACGGCCGGATACGGGTGCAACCGGGCGAACGCGCCAACCGGGATTTCGTGCTGCGGCTGCGATACGGCGCCGACGATGTCACCGACTCGCTCGTCCTGGTGCCCGACGCGACGGGCGACGAAGGGACCTATCTGCTGACCGTCCTGCCGCCGGTCTCGAGTGCGCCGCCGCGCCCGCGGGACGTGGTGCTGGTGCTCGACCGCTCGGGCAGCATGGGCGGCTGGAAGATGGTCACCGCCCGCCGGGCGGCGGCCCGAATCGTCGACACTTTTACGAGCGCTGACAGGTTCGCGGTGCTGACTTTCGACGACCGGATTGACCGCCCGGCCGGTTTGCCCGAGGGGTTGGTCGAGGGCAGCGACAAGAACCGTTACCGCGCGGTCGAGCACCTCAGCCGGGTCGACGCGCGCGGCGGTACGGAAATGCTGGCGCCGCTGCGTCAGGCGTTAGGCCTTTTACAGGGCGACCGGGAGCGCGGGGCCCGCGATGCCATCCTGATCCTCGTCGCCGACGGGCAGGTCGGCAACGAAGACCAGCTGCTGCGCGAGCTGTCCGCCGACTTGCCTTGCGCGCGGGTACATGCGGTGGGTATCGACCAGGCCGTCAATGCTGGATTCCTGAACCGTCTCGCCGCCGTCGGCGGAGGACGCTGCGAACTGGTGGAAAGCGAAGACCGCCTCGACGAGGTGATGGACGCGATCCACCGCCGCATCGGTGCGCCGCTGGCGCACTCGCTGGCGCTGCGCGCCGACGGGCTGGAGATCGTTGAGGACAGCACGAGCCCTGCTCGGCTTCCCGATCTGTTTCCCGGGGCGCCGCTCGTGGTCACCGGGCGGTATCGGGGGAGCGCGACCGGATCGTTTGTCCTGCATGGTAAAACGCCCGCGGGCGGGGGCTGGTCGACCGCCGTCACCGGAGAGGATCGCCACGCCCCTGCCGTGACCGCTCAATGGGCGCGCGCCAACCTCCGCGACCTCGAAGACCGCTACGCGGCGGTGCCCACGGAGGAGCTGGAGAAGCGAATCGTCGACACGTCGTTGCGATTTGGCGTGTTGTGCCGGTTCACGGCGTACGTCGCCATCGACAGCCGGGTTGTCGCCGAGGGGGGAGCGGTGCATCGTGTGCTGCAACCGGTCGAGGCGCCGGCCGGATGGGACGGAGGCTTGCCACCGGACGGCGCATTCCTTCCCCGCGCGGCCGCACCCCGAAGTCTGTCGGCCGTAGCGCGGCCCAGCTCGATTGCGCCGAGTGCACCAGCCCAGCCCCCGCCCGCTGGCGGCATCCCGACTCCAACGCTGGCGCCCGTCACACCGCCCCCGCCGAAAAAGACAGCGCGAACGGTCAAGCTCGGCAACGTGATTGCGGTGGCTGTGGTTGGTGCCTTGCTGGTCGGAGCCGGCTGGTTCTGGTCGTTGAACCGGGGCCCTTCCTCCTCGCCGCCGCGCGGCGACGTCGTGGCCGGCAAGCCGCTCGATTCCGGTGCCTCTAACCAGCTAAGGGGCGGCCTTCCCGCGACCGTGGCCGAGGCGCCGAAGGCGCCGCCATCCCCACCAGGCCCCCAGGATCAAACGCCCAATCGCGATGTGGTCAGCACGGGGACGGTGCAGATGGTCGTGGCCGAGCCGATTCAGGTGGCCGACCGATTGGTTTCCGCGGTCACCGACGCCGGGGGGCGCGTGGACTCGCGTACCGAGCAGACTGGATCGCCTTCGCCGACAGTGAGTCTCGTGCTGCGCGTCCCCGCGAACAAGCTCGACGGAGTTCTCGCCGACGCCAAGAAACTCGGACCCGTCGAATCGATGTCGATCAACCACTCCGACGTCACCTCGCAACGCATCGACCTCGACGCCCGGATCCGGGCACTGCAGACTTCGGTCAACCGGCTGCTGGATCTGATGGGCCGGGCGGGCAGCGTGTCCGACCTGCTCGCCGCGGAGTCGTCGCTGACCGAACGACAGGCGGAGCTGGACTCGCTCAGGGCGCAGCGCGACACCCTCGGCGACCAGATCTCCTACGCCGCGATCAACGTGAACATCACGGCCAAACCGGTAGTGCACCACGCGGGTTTCGTCGCCGCGCTGGAAAGCGGCTGGCGAAGCTTGCTCTCCGCGGTCCACGGCGTCGTGATGGCGATCGGTTTCCTCATCCCGTGGATACCGGTGCTGGCGGGGTTGGCGTTGGTTGTCGTCTTGGTATGGCGCCGCAGGCCGCTTCGGTTGAGAGCCGGCGCTGAGGGGCAGTCCAAATGCTGATTGCTCCACGTAGCTTAGGGAGACAACCCGGCTTGACTCGCATGAGCGCACCTCGCCTTCGACGGCCACGCCGCACGAGCCACGCTTTTACTTCTGTCTCTGCTCCGGCCGGCACCCGATGTGCCCGCCTCTCAGCGACTCTTGAGGTGCGGCAACGGCTACAAAATCTGATGGGAATCCCGCCTAGGAGAGGGCATCGAATCGGGCCAGCGCGGCGTCGAGATCGTCGTCACCGAACATTTCGCAGCGGCTGATCAGGTCGCCTTCAACCGTGAAGATGGCGATCATCCGCCATTCGGCGTCAAAGTCATCGTGCGAAACGCCGCGTGAGGTGTGCGTGAGGACCGCTCCAAGGTCGCTCAGCCGGTGCACAGCATCGGCATAGATGCTGATACCCGGCGTGAGGTCCCAGTAGGTATGGATGGTTGCATCCAGATCACCCGCCTCGATCGCTACGACCGGCCGATGGTCCAGGTAAGTAAAGCCCGGTGTCGTTGCGGGACGTTCATGCTGGTTAAATCCCGCGTACAACCCTGCGATGACCGACCACGTCCGCGCGTGGGCGACCGCCTCGCCCACGAGGTATCTGGCGTCGAGTTCCGCGAAGGCGGCGTCGATATCCTCGAGGTCGAACATGACGAGCGCTGCGATCCGATTGTCTCCGTTGATCTCTGCGACGCCGAGCACTTCGGAGTGAAAGGCCTCCGGCCGCTGGTCGTGTGAGGAGAAGCGGAACGTGCTGAGAACGAGGCGCTGCCCGCGCGTCGCCAATGGGGTCGGCTTTATGTGCTTGGTCCCAATGCTGGCAGTAGCACGCAAGCCCTTCATCTCGGCATCTCGACCGTGTCGCATCCCGGCGTTCACAACCCGACGGCGATCGTCCGTGCAGATGTCGTTGGCCAGGATCTCCGCGATAGCGGCCCAGTCGCGGGCCGCGAAGTAGGTCCCAAGCTGTTGCACCGCTTGGCTTGCCGCATTCTCCGGTCGTGGCGCTTGCGGGCGCAGTTCCTCGAAGCGAGCCAGCGCCGCGTCCAGGTCGTCCTCTTCGTACACCTCCAGGCGTGGTTCGTCGGGAGTGAACAAAAGGATGCGTCCCCACTGCAATTCGTTTCCGTGCACGTCGGTGCCCTCGATGACGAACGAGACGACCTCTCCGTGGTTGTCGAGGGCGTGCACGGCCGGTACCCGATAGCGGGCATCGGGCACGAGTGCCCATAGCTCCTCGGCCCCACGCCGAAAGTCTTCCCCGGACCCGAACGGGATCCGTCGGTGATCGGCATACACGAGCCGTCCCAACATCGGGCCAGGCTCGTGACGGTTGAGCTCGGCGAGCGTGGCCAATCCACGTTGCACCACGCGGGCGTACGGTGCGGCTTCACCGGCGAGGTGACGGGCGTCGAGTTCCTCGAATGCGGCGTCGATGTCCTCACGGTCGTAGACCACCACTGCGGCGGTTCGGCCGTCGGCGTTGATCTCGACGACGTGAAGAATGTCGAGCTCGTATGCGTCGGATTGATGGGCAGGGCCGGACGCGTGGACAAGCATCAGGGCGAGGCGCTCGCCGCGGGCCGCTATCGCGGTCGAGGTCGCGTGCGTGAAGCCAACGTCCACCGCCGCCCGCATATCGTTGATCGCCGCTTCCCGACCGTGGCGGATTCCGGCATTGGCACCGTGCCGGCGATCGTCGACGACGACATCGGCCGCCAGTAGATCCGTCATGGCATTCCAGTCGTGTGCGGTCATGTGCGCCGGAAAACGTTCGGCCACCAGGCTTGCCGCATTTTCCAACCGCGGCGCCCGCGGTTGCAGTTCGTCGAACCTGGCGAGCGCGGCGTCGAGGTCCGCCTCGTCGAATAGCTCCGAGCGGTTGATCAGGCCGCCTTTCACCGTCGACAAGCCGATCTCGCGCCACTCGGCGTCGAAGCCGCCCGGCGAGGTCCCTTTCACCACCCGGGTGACGACCGCTCCTAGGTCGCTCAACCGATGCACGGTCTCGATGTACGCGCTCGGCGTGAAGAGGTCCCAAGTCGCGTTGAGGTAGGCCCCCAGCTCACCGGTGGGGAACGCAATCCCGCGCCGGTGGTCGACGCTGATCCAGTCCGGCGTCGTCGGCGGTAGTTCGCGACGGTTGACCGCGGCGTATGCGTTCGTGATCACCGACCACGTCTGCGCGTGAGCGGCGGCTTCGCCGGCGAGGTAGCGGGCGTCGAGTTCGGCTAAGGCGGCGTCGATGTCATCGAGGTCAAACAGGATGCCCCCCGCGATCCGGTTCTCGGTGCCAATCTCGATGATGCTCAGAAACTCGAGGCCGAACGCCTCGGGCCGCTCATCGCCCGATACGCGAGTACGAGTCAGCACGAGGCGCTCCCCGCGGGTCGCGATGACGAGCGACTCGAAGTTCTTCACCCCGACGTCGACAATGGCCCGCAGATTAGCGGTGTGAGCATCCCGACCGCGTTGGAAGCCGCCGCTAACCACCCGACGACGATCGTCATGACAAATGTCGTCGGCGACCATTTCCGCCATGGCATCCCAGTCGCGCACCGCGAGGTAGGCGTTGAAGCGGTCGTGCATTCGGCTTGCCGTGTTTTCCAGGCGCCGCGTCGGTGGGTGCAGTTCCTCGAATCGGTTAAGCGCAATGTCGAGGTTTGCTTCGTCGAATATTTCGCAGCGGTTGCCCAAGTCACCTTCGACCGTCAAAAGCGTGATCTGTCGCCACTCGGCGTCAAAATCGTCGTGCGAGGTCCCGTGCGAGGCGTGGGTGACGACCGCCCCGAGTGCGCTCAGCCGATGTACGGACTCGACGTACACCTGAAGGTCCGGGGTGAGGTCCCACGAGGCGTCGAGGTAAGCGGTCAGGCCCTCCGCGTCTAGCTTCGCGTGCAGCCGGTGGTCGATGGTCACACAGTCCGGCGTCGTAGGCAACGCCTCGTGCCGGTTGGTCGCGGTGTCGGCCCGCGCGATGACCGACCATGTGCTTGCGTATGGTGCCGCTTCGCCGACGACGTAGCGAGCGTCGAGTTCGGCAATAGCTGCATCGAAGTCGTCGAGATCGAATGCGAGGCGCGCCACGATCCGTTCGTCGGCGCCGATCTCCACGATGCCGAGCACCTCGGCAACAACCTCCTCGGGCCCGGGGTTGCAGATTGAGAAGCCGTCACGACTGAGGGCGAGGCGCTCCCCACGCGTGGCGATGACCGTTGACGTCACTGCCGAGAGGCCGAATCCGGCTGACGCCCGCATGCTTGCGACCGTGGCATCTCGACCGTGCCGTACCCCCGCGCCCACCACTCGACGGCGATCGTCATTGAAAATGTCATCGGCGAGCTTCTCCGTCACGGAGTCCCACTCGCGGGCAACCCAGTGCGTCGAAAAGCGCTCAAACACTCGGCTTGCCGCGTTTTCCAGCCGAAGAGCCTGCGGTTGCAGCTCCTCGAAGCGGGCGAGCGCGGCGTCGAGGTCTGCCTCGTCGAATAGTTCGCAGCCGTTGATCCGGTCGCCTTCGAACGTTAGCAGCTGGATCATTCGCCACTCGGCGTCGAAGCCTTCCGGCGAGGTCCCAGTTGAGGCATGGGTGACGACTGCTCCGAAACTGCTCAGCCGGTGCACCGCCTCGATATGGATGCTGAAGTCTGGCGTGAGGTCCCAGACGGCGCTGATGGACGCTGTCATGGTGCTGGACGCGAATGGCGTACCGCGCCGGTGGTCGATGGTGACCAAGTCCGCCGGGGGTACCTCGTGCCGGTTGAACGCGGTATAGATCCGGGTGATGAATGACCACGCGTACGCGTGGGCGGCCGCTTCGCCGGCGAGATACCGAGCATCCAGCTCTTCGTAGGCGGCGTCGATGTCGTCAAAGTCGAACGAGACCATCGCGACGATCCGCTCGTCGGCGTCGATCTCGGCGACGCCGCACCACTCGGCGCCGACCTCGCCGGACGGAGAGCCCCTGTTGAAGGCACGGGCATGAGCGAGGGCGAGGCGCTCCCCGCGGGTCGCAATGACGCTCAAAGATATGGTGTCTGCGCCGACCTCGATGGCGGCTCGCATGTCCGCGATGTGCACATCTCGGCCACGCCGAACCCCTGCGTTGACGACACGACGGCGATCGTCCAAGACAATGTCGTCGGCCAGTAGCTCCGCCATGGCGGCCCAGTCTGGGGCCGAGAAGCACGCCTGGTATCGCTCGAGTATCCGGCCCGCCGCGTTTTCCAGCCGCGGCGCCCTCGGTTGCAATTCCTCAAAGCGGGCGATCGCGGCGTCGAGATCGGTCTCATCGAACAGTTCGCAGCGGCTGATTAGGTCGCTATCGACAGTCAGAATGCTGACCCCCTTCGACTCGGCGTCGAAGCCCTCTCGCGAGGTCCCATACCCTGCCCAGGTGACAACTGCGCCAAGGTTGCTCAGCCGATGCACGGCCTCGACGTAGATGCCGCTGTCGGGCGCGAGGTCCCACCCGGCCCGGATGGATGCGGTCAGATCCCCCGCCTCGATCATCGCGAGTCGTCGGTGGTCGATGTTCACCCAGTCCTGCGTAGCCGCTGGGAGTTCGTGTCGATTGAGCGCGGCGTAGGCCCCCGCGATGATCGACCACGTATGCGCGTGTGCGGAGGCTTCGCCAGCGAGGTAGCGGGCATCGAGTTCTTCGAAGGCGGCGTCGATATCTTCAATGTCAAAGTTGACGACCGCCGCGACCCGTCCATCGCCGTTGATCTCGTAGATGCTGAGTGCATCGACATAGAAAGCCTCGGGGCGCTGGGCACTGCCCGAGTAGCGCGCACGACGAAGGACTAAGTGCTCGCCGCGCGCCGCGATGACCGTCGACGTTACTTCTTTAGCGCCGACGTCGGCGTTCGCGTGCGCATCCTTCATGGCGGCGTCCCGACCCTGCTGGATCCCCGCGTTCACGGTTCGACGGCGATCGTCACTGGAAAAGTCGTCGGCCACCAACTCGGCTGCGGCGTCCCATTCGCGGGCCGAGAAGTGCACCATGACGCGGTCGGCTATTTGGCTGGCCGTGTTTTCCAGCCGGGGCGTCCTAGGGAGCAGTTCCTCAAAGCGGGCGAGCGCGGTGTCGAGGTCTGCCTCGTCGAAAAGCTCGCAGCGGTCAATCTTGTCGTCTTGAAGCGTCAGAACAAACACTTCCCGCCACTCTGCGTCAAAACCTTCTTGCGAGCTGCCAATCATCGCGTTTGTTACGACCGCTCCGCGATTGCTTAGCCGATGCACCGCCTCGATATAGATCGTGGATTGCGGCGCGACGTCCCAGGTGGCATGGATGTATGGGATCAGGTCGCCGGGCGCGAATGCCCTCCCTTGCCGGTGGTCAATATTCACCCAATCTGGCGTCGTCGAAGGAAGCTCATGTCGGTCGATCGCGGCGTAGGCCCGCATGATGGCCGACCACGTGTGTTGATGCGCTGCACCTTCGCCGGCGATGTACCGCGCGTCGAGCTCGGCGATCGCGGCGTCGATGTCGTCGAGGTCGAACCCAACGAGACCGACGATCCGCTCGTCGGCAGCTATCTCGACGAGGCTGAACAGCTCTACGAGATAAGCCTCAGGCCCCTGCTCCCGGTCCGAAAAGGACATGCGTGCGCGCACGAGGAACAGCCGTTCCCCCCGGGTCGCCATCACCGTCGATGTCATGCCGGTCAGCCCCAGATCGGCGAGTGTCCGCAAGTCCGTGATCTCGTCGTCTCGGCCATGTCGGACTCCAGCTCCCACCACCTGCCGGCGATCGTCCAAGGAGAAGTTGTCGCCGAAGGACTCCGCTATGGCGCCCCAGTCGCCTGCCGCGAGGTGTGCCGAAAAGCGCTCGCACACCCTGCTTGCCGTGCTTCCTGCCGGTCGCGGCAGCCGGCTGAGTTCGTCGAAGCGTGCGAGCGCGGCGTCGAGGTCTGCTTCGTCGTATCGCTCGCAACGATTGATCAGGTCGCCGTCGGCCGTCAGGATGTCGACGCCGCGCAATTCGGCGTCGAAGCCCTGCCGTGAGGTTCCACGCGCCACTTGGGTGAAGACCGCTCCGAGGTTACTCAGCCCATGCACGGCCTCTATGTAGGCGGTGAAGTCAGGCGTGTCGTCCCATGCGGCACGGATGTAGGCGGTCAGATCGCCCGCCTCGAGCGTCACGAGTCGTCGGTGGTCGATGTTGACCCAGTCAGGCGTTGTCGCGGCCAACTCGCGCCGGTTGAGCGCGGCATAAGCGCCCGCGATGACCGACCACGTGTGTGAGTGTGCTGCCGCTTCGCCGGCGAGGTAGCGCGCGTCGAGTTCGGCGATCGCGGCGTCGAAATCGTCGAGGTCGAAGGTGACCCACGCCCCGATCCGGGCGTCGGCGTCGAGCTCGACTAGCCACAGGAGATCGACGTAGAACGCCTCGGTTTGCTCAGCGCCGCGCGATAACCGCGAACGAATGAGGACGAGGCGCTCCCCACGGGTCGCAATGACATCTGACGTCGCGTCCGTGACACCCAGGTCGGCGGCCGATCGAAAATCTCTGAGCTCAGCATCGCGGTCCTGCCGGATGCCGGCGTTCACCACTCGACGACGATCCTCGGTTGAAATGTGGTCGGCCAGACTCTCGGCGAAGGCGTCCCAGTCGCGGACCGCAAAATGCGCGAGGAATTGCTCAATCATTCGGCTTGCCGCATTTTCGCGCTGCGGCACACGCCGTCGCAATGCATCAAAGCGGGCGAGCGCGGTGTCAAGGTCGATCTCGTCGAACATCTCGGAACGAGCGATCATGCCGCCCTCCATGGTCGTCATGGTGATCTCTCGCCACTCCGCTTCGAAGCCTTCTTGTGAGGTTCCCTTTGCCACATGGGTGACAACGGCCCCAAGGTCGCTCAGCCGATGCACAACTTCGATGTAGGCCGTCATGTCGGGTATGACGAGGCCCCATGTGGCGTGTAGGTACGGCGCCAGTTCACCGGGTGTGAAGGCTCTTGCTCGCCGATGGTCGCTGTTGATCCAGCCCGGCGTTGTCGGGGGCAATTCATGACGATTGACCGTGGCGTACGCCTCCGCGATTGCCGACCAGGTATGTGCGTGGGCGGCCGCTTCGCCGGCGAGGAAGCGGGTGTCGAGTTCCTCGAACGCGGCGTCGATGTCATCGAGGTCGAACGAGACGTCCGCGACGATCCGCTCGTCGGCGTCGATCTCGCAGATGCCGAGCAGTTCTCCGACAAATGCGTCGGGGCCTTGATAGCGGAACGAGAAGCGGACTCGCATGAGGGCGAGGCGCTCCCCGCGGGTTGCGACGGCGGTCGACGCCACGTTCGTGATTCCCAGCTCGGCGATTGCCCGTAAGTCGGCGATCTCTTCCTCTCGACCGAGCCGGACTCCCGCGCCCACCACCCGGCGGCGATCGTCCTGGGAAAAGTTTTCGTCGAGGGTCTCCGCTATGGCATCCCACTCGCCTGCCGCGAGGTGCGCCAAAAAGCGCTCGGTAACTCGGCTTGCGGCGTTTTGCAGTCGCGTTTGTGGCGGCGGTTGCAGATCCTCGAAGCGGGTGAGCGCAGCGTCGAGGTCTGCCTCATCGAACAACTCGCACCGGCTGATCAAGTCCCCGTCGACCGTCAGAATGCTGACACCGCGCGACTCGGCGTCGAAGCCCTCTCGCGAGGTCCCACGACCAGCCCAACTGACCACTGCTCCAAGGTCGCTCAGCTGATGCACGGCCTCCACATAGATGCCGCTGTCGGGCGCTAGGTCCCACGCGGCGCGGATGGATGCGGTCAGATCACCCGGCTCGATCATCGCCAGCCGTCGGTGGTCGATGTTGACCCAGTCGCGCGTAGTTGCTGGGAGTTCGTGCCGATTCAGCGCGGCGTGCGCCTCCACGATGACCGACCAGGTGTGCCGGTGGGTGGCCGCTTCGCCGGCGAGGTACCGGGCATCGAGCTCGGCGATGGCGGCGTCGACGTCGTCGGGGTCGAACGAGACGAACGCGACTATGCGGCCTTCGGCGTTGATTTCGCCGACGCCGAGCCTCTCCGTGAGAAATGCGTCGGTCGTTTGGTCGGGGTCGGAGAAGCTGACGCGGTGGAGGACCAGGCGTTCGCCTCGTGTTGCGATGGTGGTGGTCGTCACACGCGCGATCGCGAGGGCGGCGAACGCCTGCATGTTCGCAACCTGCGCGCCGCGACCGTGTCGGACGCCGGCGCTCACCGCCCTTCGGCGATCGTCACTGGAAAAGTCATGGGCCAGGATTTCCGCCATGGCGTCCCAATCGCGGGCCGCGTAGTGCACCAAATAGCGCTCACACACTTGGCTCGCAGCGTTCTCCAGCCGTGCCGGCCGGCTGAGTTCTTCGAGCCGCGCGAGCGCGGCGTCGGTGTCGGCCTCGTCGAAGACTTCACACCGATTGACCAGGTCGCCGTCGAGGGTGAACAAGGCGATTCCGCGCCACTCGGCGGCAAAGCCCTCGTGTGACGTCTCATGTGCCGCGTAGGTGATGACCGCTCCGAGGCCGTTCAACCGATGCACCTGCTCGACATAGACATTGATGTCTTGGCCGCTGTCCCACCCGGCGCCGATATATGCGGTCAGGTCGCCGGGCCCGAAAGCCGTCTCGCGGCGGTGATCGACGTACAAGCACTCCGGCGTAGTCAGCGGCAACTGGCGGCGGTTGAGGGCGGCGTAACTAGCCGCAACGATCGACCATACGGGTGAGTGGGCCGCCGCTTCGCCGGCAAGGTACCGCGCGTCGAGTTCCGCGACGGCGGCCTCGAAGTTGTCGAGATCGAACACGATCGACGCCACGATCCGTTCGTCTGCGTCGACCTCGACGAGGTTGAGCACATCGTTTTTGATCGCACCGGGGTCGGGGCCCGCGGCGCGCACACGTAAGAGGGCGAGGCGCCCGCCACGGGTCGTCATGACACCCACCATCGTCAAGGTGAAGCCGACGTCGGCGATCGCCCGCATATCCGCGATCCCGGCATCTCGGCCGTGCCGGACCCCGGCATTCACCACCCGCCGACGATCGTCGACGCAAACGTCATTGGAAAGGATCTCCGCCATCGCGGCCCAGTCGCGTGCGGCGAAGTACGTCCGGAAGCGCTCGTACGCTTGGCTTGCCGCGTTTTCTAGCCGCGGCACCTGCTGGCTGAGCTGATCGAACCTCGCGACGGCGGCGCCGAGGTCTTCCTCGTCGAATAACTCGGCGCTGTCGATCAGTTCGCCGCGGAGGGTGTACAGGCCGATCATGCGCCATTCGGCGGCGAATCCTTCGGAAGAGTTACCGCGCGCCGCAATGGTGACGACTGCTCCGCGGCTGTTCAGCCGATGCACAGCCTCGAGCCGGATGGTGAGGTCCGGCGCGAGTTCCCATGAGGCGCGGAAGTTTGCGATCAGCTCACCGGGAGCAATCTTTGTGACTCGCCGGTGGTCGATGTTGACCCAGTCCGGTGTCGTCGCGAAAACCTCGCGCCGGTTCATCGCGGCGTATGCACTCGATATGACCGACCACGTCTGCGCATAGCGAGCCGCTTCGCCGGCAAGGTACCGCGCGTCGATTTCCGCGACGGCGGCCTCGAAGTTGTCGAGATCGAAAACGACAGACGCCACAACCCGTTTGTCGGCGTCGACCTCGACGAGGTTGAGGGCATCATTTTGGATCCCGTCAGGGTCGGGGCCCGCGGCGCGAACACGCAATAGGGCGAGGCGCCCGCCGCGGGTCGTCATGACACCCACCATCGTCAAGGTGAATCCGACGTCGGCGATCGCCCGCACATCTGCGATCCCGGCATCTCGGCCGTGTCGGACCCCGGCATTCACCACCCGCCGGCGATCTTCACTCGAAAAGTCATCCGCCACGATCCCGGCCATCGCGTCCCAGTCGCGGGCCGCGAACCACGCGAAAATGCGCTCGTACGCCCGGCTCGCCGCATTTTCCAGCCGCCTCGCCTCAGGGCGCAGCTCCTCGAAGCGGGCAAGCGCGGCGGCGACGTCATCCTCGTCGTAGACTTCCACCCGCGCCCCCTCCGGGCCGACGGAGAGGAAAGACAGACGCGGCCATTGCAATTCGTTCCCGTGGACATCGGTGCCTTCGATCACGATCTTGAAAACGCTGCCGTGCGCGTCGAGCGCGTACACCTCAGTCGTCCGATACCGAGCATTGGGCACCAGCGCCCACAATTCCTCGACCGCGCGACCGTAGTCCCCCGACGCGAAGCTGACGTGCCGGTGATCGATGAACACAAGTCCGGCAAGCAGTCGCCCCGGCTCGTGGCGGTTGAGTTCGCCAAGGGCTTCCATGCCAATCTGCCAGACATCCGCGTAGGGTGCCGCCTCGCCGGCCAGGTACCGCGCTTCCAGCTCGGCGTAAGCATCGTCCAACCTATCGAGGTCGAACGCGACGAGCGCCGTGATCCGCTCGTCGGCGCCGAGCTCGATCAGCTGTAGGTAGTCGACGTGGAAAGCCGCGGGTACCTCGTCGCTGCGCGAGTATCGAGCGAAAGTCAGGGCCAGGCGTCTCCCTCGGGTAGCGAGGGTGTGTGACGTCGCCTGGGTGACTCCCACGTCGATGACCGTCCGCAGGTTTTCGATCAAAGCATCGCGGCCATGCTGAATCCCATCGCCCACCACGGCGCGGCGATCGTCGCTGCAATGGTCCTCGGACAGCATCTCGGCTATCGCGGCAAAGTCGCGGGCGGCGTAGTGCGCCTGCAACCGCTCGTACATTCGGCTTGCAGCGTTCTCCAGCCGCCCTGACCGCCGACTGAGTTGATCGAACCTCGCGATCGCGGTGTCCAAGTCCGCCTCGTCGAACAATTCGCAGCGGTTGACCATGCCCGCTTTGACTGTGACCAAGGCGATCTCGCGCCACTCGGCGTCGAAACCCTCGTGCGAGGTTCCGTGTGCTACGTAGCTGACGACCGCTCCGAGGCTGTCCAACCGATGTACGGCCTCGATGTACGGTCTGATGTCTTGGTCGATCTCCCACCCGGCACGGATGTATGCGGTCAACTCGCCGGGTCCGAACGCTGTCGCCCGGCGATGATCAACACTCACGCAGTCCGGCGTCAGCGACGGAAACTCGCGCCGGCGAATCGAGGCGTACGTTCCCGCGACGACGGGCCATATGTGGGCATACGGCTCTGCTTCCCCGGCGAGGTACCGCGTGTCGAGTTCTTCGAGGGCAGCGTCGAAGTCCGCGCTATCGAACGCGCCGACCGCCGCGATCCTGTTGTCCGCGTCGATCTCGACGACGCCGAACATTTCGATGTCGAACAGGTCGGGGCCTAGGCCCGAAATGTGCTGATGGACGAGGGTGAGGCGCTCGCCGCGGGTGGCGATGACGGTCGCCGTCGAATCCGCGGCCCCGATGTCGGCGAGTCCCCGCATATTCGCGATCAGGGCGTCCCGGCCCCGCACGACCCCGGCATTCACCACACGGCGGCGATCGTCGACGCAGACGTCGTCGGCCAGGATCTCCGCCATCGCGGCCCAGTCGCGGGCGAGGAAGTGCGCGTTGAAACTTTGGTCCACGTGGCTTGCCGCGTTGACCAGCCCCCGCGCTTTCGGGTGCAGTTCGTCGAAGCGGGCGAGCGCCGCTTCAAGATCTGCCTCGTCAAAGACTTCTAAGCGGTTGATCAAGTCGCCTTCGACCGTGAGAATGTTGATCCCTCGCCACTCGGCGGCGAAGCCCTCTGGAGAGCTTTCTCGCGACACAGAGCTGATCACGGCTCCAAGGGCGGTGAGGCGATGAACCGCCTCGATCGAGCTGCTCAGGTCGGCAGTGGCGGCCCAATTGGCGAGTAATGCGGACAATTCACCAGGCGCAAAGGAGATCCCTCGCCGGTGGTCGATGCTCACCCAATCCGGTGTCGTCGCGGGGTGCTCACGTCGATTGAGCGCGGCGTAGGACCCGGTGATCACCGACCAGGTGTGCTCGTAGGCGGCGGCTTCGCCGGCGAGGTACCGCGCGTCGAGCTCTGCTTGGGCGGCGTCGATGTCATCGAGGTCGAACGCGACGTGGGCCGCCAAGCGCTCGTCGGCGTCGCTCTCTATGACGCTGAGAAATTCGATACGGAACGCCCCCGACTGCTGGGCGTGTCCGAGGATAGCCGAACGACAAAGCGCCAGGCGCCCGCCGCGAGTCGCGATGACGGTCGACGTGATCTGCTCTCCGCCGATCTCCACGACGGCTTGACCGTTGGCGATTTCGATATCCCGGCCGCGTCGGATGCCGGCGTTCACCATGCGTCGACGATCGTCGTCAACTATGGTGTGCGCGAGGGCGTTTGCCATGGCCTCCCAGCCGCGGCCAGCGAAGCATGCCTGCACACGCTCGTAAGCTTGGCTTGCCGCGTTTCCCAGCCGCGGCGCTGGCCGGCTCAGCTGGTCGAAGCGCGCGATCGCGGCGTTTAGGTCCCTCTCGTCGAATACTTCGCAGCGGTTGAACGATAAACCGTTAACCGTAAAAAGCATGACTTCTCGCCATTCGGCGTCGAAGCCCTCGCGCGATGTCCCGCGCCCTTTGTGAGTGACGACTACTCCGAGATCACTCAGGCGATGCACAGCCTCGATGTAGAAATAGATTTCTTGGTCGAGATCCCAGCCTGCACGCAGATATTCGATCATGTCACCGGGCGCAAAAGCTGCCCCTCGCCGATGGTCCTTACTTACAAAATCGGGCGTCGTGGTTGGGAGTTCGCGCCGGTTGATTGCGGCGTAAGCCCCTAACATGGCAGACCACATGTGAGGGTGAGCGGCCTCTTCGCCTGCAAGATATCGGGCGTCGAGTTCCGCGAGGGCGGCGTCGATGTCTTCGATGTCGAATGTGATGACCGTCGCGATGCGCTCGTCGGCGTCGATCTCAACGACATTAAGGGCATCGTTTTGAATCGCCTCGGGATCCGAGCCGGATGCGCGAACGCGTGCGAGGACGAGACGCTCCCCTCGAATCGCGATGGCGCTGACCATCGAAATCGTGAAGCCGACATCGGCGGCCGCCTGCAAGTCTCTGATCACGTCGTCTCGACTGTGTTGAGTCTCGGCACTCACGACCCGTCGGTGATCGATGCCGACATAGTAATCGGCCACGGAGCCAGCCATGGCGTCCCAATCGCGGGCCGCGAAGTGCGACCAGACGTGCTCGAATACACGCGCCGCCGTGTTTTCAAGTCGGCGCGCGGGCGGCTGCTCAGCCTCGAATCGAGCATGCATGGCGTCGAGTTCGGCGAGCGCGGCGTCGATGTCTTCGACATCGAAGAACACTTGCAGCGCGATTCGACCGTCGCGGTCGAGGCTGTAAAGCCCGAGCATCTCATCGCACGGTGCACCTGCGCTCACGTCGGCCGTGCCAATTTCTAGTCGGCTGAGGGCCAAGCGCTCGCCTCGCACGGCGATAACCGGCACTCGAATTCGCAGCGCGCCGTTCTCGGCTAGGCTTCTTCCTTCGCCAGGCGAAAAATCGTCCCGGGTAAAGCCGCCGGTAATCTTCCGGCGACTCTCGACGAAAACCTTCGGTGCATACAACCGCTCGAATTCGTCCCATGCCCCGCGATCGATAGCAGCCGACCCGCGCCGGATCACCCGCGCACACGCATTGTCTGGCTCGACGCTCGGCGCTGCGGGTGGCGTCGGGACAGCCGGAACAACGCGTTCGCCGAGAATGTGGCGCGCCCTCTCAGCAAGCGCCGCAGCGCCTTTCCGCTCGTAGAGGCCGACCGACCGCTCGGCGGCGGCCCGCGCACCGGCCACGTCGCCGGCCGCGCCCAAAACCCTTGCCAGCGAAAGGCATGCGTCACCGTGGTCGACCAGCAAGTCGGTACGCTCGGCCAAACTCACGGCAGCCTCGGCGAACCGCAGGGCCCCATCGTGATCCCCGCCGCGCGAAAGCAAATGGGCGCGCAGCGTGCGCCAAGCGATCGACGGCTTGAGCGCGTGACCGGCGAGACGTTCACTCTCGGAGCACAATTCGCCGGCCTCGGCGTCTCGGCCCAGCGCAAGACACGTGCGACCCAGCAGCGCGGCGGTCTCGGCGGTGTCCGCGTCCAGGCCCATACGACGAAAGCCGTTGTAGGCCTGACGCAGATGCGGCTCGGCCGCAGCGGGATCATCACCGACCAGCTCGACGATCCCGGCGAACTGCTCGACTTCCAGCAACGCATGGCGCAGGCCGAGCTCGGTGACCGTGCGCCGCGCCGAGTCGATCATCCGTCGGGCCGGGGCGGCGCGCCCGCGGAAGGCCTCGAGCACGGCTTGGCAGCGCGTCGAGGTCGCCTCGACCGCGGGGGAGTCGGTCGTGATCCGCAGCAGCCGTACCACGTCGAGACAACGCCCGCCCGCGCGCGGAACCGGGTTGGGTCCCCACAGCGCTGCCAGCGGCGCGCCCGCCAGCACTGCGTTCACCCGGCGGTATTCACCCGCGCGCCGCGCCGCGGTCAGGGCGTCGTCCAGGGCGATCTCGCAGTCGCCGATCCGCCCGAGCCGGGCCAGGCAGCCGGCACGGACGGTGTGCGCCTTGGCTTCTCCGGCGGCATCGTCCAACTCGGCCAGTTTGTCGGCTGCCGCACCGACCGCGGCCTCGGCCTCGTCCAACCGCTCGGGATGAATCAGCATGGAGAGTTGACCGTCGAAGCACGTCGCCCACGCCGCGAGGCGAGCCGAATCGGCTGTCGCCGTCTGCAATTGGACGACCGCGGCTGCCGCCGACGTCACGTCGCCCGCGGCCAGCAACGCCTCGCAGCGCGCGACCAATAGCTCGGCGGCCTGCTCGTCGCGATCGGGCAGCTCGTCGTCGATCTCCTCGAGCGCGTGCAGGGCCCGACCATAAAGGTCCGCTGCACCTTCGTAGGCGAGCCGGGCCATCGCCTGGTCCGCCGCGCGCCGGCAGTACTCGACGGCCTTGCCCGCGTTTCCAGCCCAGGCGCATTCGAAGTAGTGGTAAGCCAGTTCGGCAAGCAGCTCGTCGTCGGCGCCCGGCTCGTCCTCCAGTGTGGTGGCGATGCGCTGGTGTAGCCGCATGCGCCGCACCGAGGGCAGCTCGGCGAGCAGCGACTGCCGGACGAGGGCGTGGTTGAACCGGTAGCGACCGCCGGGCTCTTCGATGATGATGCCGGCCTTGCACGCCTCGTCGAACGCGTCGACGAGGTCTTCCCCGATCACGCGCTCGACCAGTTCCAGGGCGAACCGGCTGCCGACGACCGCGGCCGCGGCAAGCGCCTTGTTGGTCTCCGCCGGCAGCCGGGACAGCCGGCGGCTCACCGCCTCGCGAACCCCTTGCGGCAGCGTGCTCGGGTCCCAATGCCCGCCGCTTTCGTCCACATGGCGCAAGGCCTCGATGAGGAAGAAGGGGTTGCCGCCGGTGACCGAGGCCAGCGCCCGCGCCAGCTCCTCGTCGTCGTAGCCGGCCTCGGCGACGTATGCGGTCACGTCGTCCTCGTCCAAACCGCCCAGCGCAATGCGATTGGCGGTGCCGTCACGATGCAGGTCGGCGAGCATCGCCGCCAGCGGGTGGGAGCGGTCGAGGTCGGTGCTGCGGTACGTGCCGACGATCTGCACCCGGCTCTGCTCGCCGAAACGGAGCAGATGCCGCAACAGCAGCAGCGTGGGCTTCGCCGCCCAGTGCAGGTCATCGAGGATCAAGACGACGGGCGCGCCGGCGGCGGCTCTCCCCAGCAGCGCGACGACGGCGTCGAAAAGCGCGTAGCGCTCGGTGTCGGGGTCGGCGCGGGTGGGTGCGGCCACATCGGGCAGCACATCGGTCAGCCCGGGTACCAGGGGGAGCAGGGCTTCCACGCCGCGCAGTTCCCGGAGCCGGCTGCTGCCGAGGCACGGCACCAGCGACCGCAGGGCTTCTGCGAAAGGCTGGTACGGCGCGCCAAGGTCCTCGTCGCATCGGCCGTAGATGACCAGGGCGCCTAGGTCGTAGGCCTGCCGGGACCATTCACCGGCCAGACGCGTCTTGCCGACACCGGGTTCGCCCGCGATCAGCATGGCGTTGGCGCCCCCGGCAAGCGCGGTCTGCCACGCGGCAGACAGTCGTTCTAACTCCTTGCCGCGCCCGACGAATGGCCCGGGGCCGGCCAGCACCGCGGGCAGGGCCCCGGGCGCTCCAGGGGCGCCGCGGCCGAGGCTTCCCGAGGACGGTCGTCGACGGTGTCCAGCCGCAGCTCGAACACGTGCTCGGGGCGGGCGAGGTTGCGCAGCTGGCGCATTCCCCGGTCGACGAGCACGACGTCATCGGCCAGCGAGTCGACGACGAGTTCGGCGGTCGCACCCGAGCACACGATCTGGCCGCCCTCGGTCAGCGATCGCAGGCGCGCGGCGCGGTTGACCGCCCGGCCGAAGTAGTCGCCGTCGCGGAACTCGGCCTCCCCGGTATGCAACGCCACGCGGATGCGCATCGGCTCGCGCAGCGGCCACGGCTCGCGGACGATCGCGTCTTGCAGTTCGAGAGCCGCGGCGGCGGCCGCAGACGGGCGCTCGAAGACCGAGAAGGTGGCGTCGCCCTCGCCTCGCGTCTTGATCAGGCGCCCCCCGCGCGACGTGACGACCTGTTCGACGAGCTCGTCGTGGCGGGCCAGCGCCACGGCCATGGCGCCGGCGTCCGCCTCCCAGGCGGCCGTCGAACCCTCGATGTCGGTGAGCAGGAAGGTCACCGCCCGGGTCACCACCGAGACATCCTGTGCTGCAGGCGTTTCCAGTCCCGCATCCTGGGCGACGATGGCGGACTCCAGACGGCGAAGGTCCGGACCGGGATCGACACCCAGTTCCTCGACGAGCAACGCACGCGCCCGCTGGTACGCGCCGAGGGCCTCGCCCTGCCGGCCCGCGCGGTACAACGCGAGCATCAGCTGGCCCCAACGCCGTTCGCGCAGCGGGGCCTCGGCCACCGCGGCCTCGAGCTCGCCGATGATCTCCGCGGCGCGGCCCGTCGCCAGCAGCGCGTCCGCCCGATCCTCCACGATCGCCGCGTGGCCCTCGATCCAGCGAGTCTTCTCGGAGGTTCCCCGCCGGCCGTCGGGCAGTTCGGGGATCCCGCGCCATAGCGCGAGCGCCTCGTCGAAGCGGGTCACGGCCTGGCTGGTCTCACCGGCGGCCGCTGCGTCGCGTCCCGACCGTGCCGCCGATCTGTAGCGCGAGGCGTCGACGTCGGCCTCGGCCAGGGTCCACCCCGCGCCCTGGGTCAGCACGAAGCCGTCGCCCAGCGCGCGACGAAGTGCTGAGACGTGGGTCTGCAAGGCCTTGGCGGCCGTGCGGGGCGGGTCCTCGCCCCAGAGCAGCTCGACGAGCGTGTCCGCCGCGACGACGGAGCCGTCGTGCAGGCCGAGCATGGTGAGGACGGCGCGCGGTTTGGCACCCGGGATCGGGACCGGCACGCCATCCTGCCGGACCTGGAGAGGTCCCAAAACCCCCAGTTCCACGAGGGGAAGCGTAGTCACAACCGCAATCGTCGGGGCGGCTATTCAACAGGCGGTCAAGATCGGGTAAAGGTCGTCTCGCCGCACTCCCCGATGCCAAAAGAGGCGGTGTAGGCATATTGATGCTGATAGCTGATGCTAAGATGTCGCATCCGCACGACAATCCGCATCGATGACGAGCTCTACCGCCAGGTGAAGGCGCTGGCCGCTCGTTCCGGGCGCACCGTGGCGGCCGTTCTCGAAGATGCCGTCCGACGGGGTCTAACCCCATCCGGATCGCGACCCGCCGGTCGCTACACCGTTCGGCCTACAGGCAGGGGAGGGCTTCGGTCCGGAGTGGATCTGTCATCCAACGCCGCGGTCGCCGAGGCGATGGACGAGGGCGCCTCGATCGATGTTGTGCGTTGACGTCAACATCCTCGTTTATGCGCACCGGGCCGACCTGCCCGAGCATTCGACCTATCGACGGCTGCTGGAACGGCTTGCGAACGATGACGAGCCGCTGGGCCTGCCGGATCTTGCCCTCGGTGGCTTCGTGCGGGTCATGACCAATCGCCGGATCTTCGCGGAGCCGACGAACTCAGACGAGGCGTGGCACGCGGTCGATGCATTGCTCGAGGCTCCGGCGGCGATGCAACTTCGCGCCGGACAACGGCATTGGACGTTATTTCGCCAGCTCGCCACGGACATCGATGCCCGCGGTAATGACATCGCGGATGCATACTTGGCCGCGTACGCCCTGGAGAACAACGCCACGTGGATAAGCGCCGACCGTGGCTATGCGCGCTTCCGCCGGCTGCGGTGGATGCACCCTCTAGACCTTTGATTGGCGACTAACTTCGGTCCCGGGTGCGGTTAGCCGACGCGACCCGCAGCGCTCTCCACTCCGAAATCGGCCACACGTCCTGGTCTTCGCCGGCCAGTTGCTCGTCGTCGAGGGTCCAGTCCAGCAAGGTGCACGCGCAGACATGGTTTCCCATCGACAGCAGCAGCCGACTCACCGCCCGTGCGTGACCCCAAACCCGTTGGCCGTCCTCGGTTTCGGCGTCCACCGTGATCGCGCTGACCCACGCCTCGACGGGGTTCCGCTCGACCCGACGCACGCCGTTGACTATTCGCGAGACCCGGCCGTCTCGGCGCAGGTAGCCGGAGTAGACGTGTTCCGGACCGTCGCCGACGGGCACGGTGTAGGTAAGCAGGCTCGTCGAGGCCGACGCGGCCCAGGTGTAGCCGACGCGGCTGTGCCCCCGCTCGGGGCGCGGCCCCCAGGATCGGTCCCGCATGGCGAAGCAGTCGACTTCGATGAGTTCGCCGTCGAGTGTCACCGTCCCGGTGACGTGGCCGGTCTGGTCGAAATGGTGCGCCTTGGGGTAGGGCGGTTCACCGCTGCGCAGCGGCACCGGCGGTTCGAGGGCCGCAAATCGCAGTCGCGCCTCCATCCGCGCCCGGTCGTCGTAGGCAAGGTCGTAGACCATCAGCGGTTCGCGGGCCTCGACGCGCATCCCGGTCGGCAACGCGACCAGTTCCGGACCCCGCTCGGAAGGCAGTTTCAGGTGCGCGAAGTACTCGTAGAACGGCGCATCGATGGGATGGACGGCGGAGTCGTCCCACATCCACATACCGCCTGCGGTGACCCCGGCGTTCTGGCGCACCGAGGCGTAAAGCCATCCGCCGACCGCCCGCTCGGGCACCAGGAACGAATACCAGAACGTCTCGGTCTCATAGTGGCCGATCCTCGGGGGATGCAGAGCGTCGTCGAGTGGCCCGAACTCGTGGTCGATGGTCATGGTGTGACTTCGTCGGGCAGCGGATCGAATCGTCGGTCGGCCAGCGCTCCCATCGCCGGCCGCATCAACTCGTGCTGAAGGTGCGCCCTGGTCCACAAGTACGAGACCACGCCGGTGTCGGTCAACGAGTCGACGCTGATCGCGTCGGCAAGCGCGCGGCGGCCCTCCTCGACGGTGCTCGGCCGTCGGTGCAGCACCATCTCCAGGGCATCGAGTTCGCGCCGCCGTGCAGACTCGCCATGGCGATCTGCCGCGCGCAGATATTTGACGATGCGCGCCAACCCTTTTGCGCGCAACGCGACGAACGGTTCGTCGATCCCGGGGACGATGACGTCCTTGAGTTGAGTCAGGACGACGTCATAGAGCTGTTGCCGGTCGTTGGGGGCGCCGTCCAGTTCTTCCAGGCCGAGCCCGTCGAGCCCATACTGCTCGGCGAGCGCGTCGGCGAACAAGGTGTTGTGCAGTGCTTCGTAGATCAGCGTGGTCCCGACCTCACCGTGCACCTTGGCCGCGACGGTGCGGCGGAAACCCAGAATCACCACCTTGAATTCGGCGAACAGTCGGTAGTACCGCACGCGGTCGAGGTCGACGGCAATGCCGGAAAATGTCTGGTAATCGGCAAGCCGGTCGGCGAAACACGTGAACGGTTCCTGCACCGCCCGCAGCGCCAGCCAACCCAGGTCGGCCATCGGATCGCCGAAATGGGCCAGCTCCCAGTCGAGTACGGCGGTGATACGACCGTCGGCATAGAGGAAATTGCCCGGGCCGGTGTCGCCCTGGACGATCACCGGATCGATGTCCGCATCCGGGATGTTGGCCTTCAACCAGGCGAACCCGAACTCGATCGTCGGGTCCTTGGGCGGATCGCCGAACCGGTACAGCGCCTCCCACCGGGCGATGTCCGCCTCGACGCAGGACCGCAGCGGTCCGCGCGGCTCGTCGATCCGCACCAGCGCCGGATCCACGCGGTGCAGGGCGGCGAGCTTGCTCATGAATTCCCGCGCGATCGCCAGCCGGGCGCTTTCGTCCTTGAGCCGGGAGAACCACGTTTCACCCTCGACCCGACCGCACAGCACGGCTTGCCGCTCGGGGTGCGACGCGACGAGTCTGGGCACCGGCACATCGGTGTCCTGCAGCGCCGCACAGAAACGGGCCTCTCGATCGAGCGTGAATGGGTCGCCGGTCTCGGCGGGATCGGATGCGTCGAAGCGCAAGAACAGCGGTTCGACAGAGCCATCGGCACATTCGGCGTCCACAAACCAGGCTTGGCGCCTACCACCGCCGGGGCGACGCCGGGCACGAACGTGCCGGGCCCGGGTGACGTCCCGCAGCCACGACGTGATCGCGGACGGAAGGCCGTTGGGCGGTTCGGTGGTGACTGTCATCGCTCGACCCGCTGACCAACCCTTTGAGACCAAAACATCCCAGACCGCGGCGCCGGAAGCATCGACGCCGTTGGATTGCGCATCAGTCAGTCACCTCAGGTACGCCGTCGGCCGCGGTTCGGCACCGCGGTTCGCCCCGCCGAGGGCTTAGCCTATCTCACTAGGTTAACTGTCAACGGATGCCCGGAAGTGATTGCCTTCTTCAGTCGTCGGCGATACTGGCGCCGGCCAGCGCGGCGACACTGTCTTCGGGTTGCAGCAACGATTGTGCACCGGTCTTAAATCGCTGGAAGGTGTCGACGATCGTCTGCCCTTCCGGGGTGTGACCCCAGATGCTGATGCCCCGGTGCGTGGTTGGCTCCCAGGTGGATTCGTCGACCACGATCGGATTCCAGCCCAGTTCCCACTCGAACCCCGACGGGGTCAAAGCGTAGAACGACAGCTCCTTGTCGTTGGTGTGCTGCCCGACCGACAGCGCCATGTGGAATCCCAGTTCCTTGACCCGCTGGTACGCCAGCGTCATGTCGTTCAGCTCGGCTACCTGGACGTTGCAGTGCTGGATCTTCGTGCGGATCGGGTTGAGCGGCAGCCGCTTGACGGCGGCGATCGCGACGGTGTGGTGGCGCTCGTTGACCCGCAGGAAACGGATCTTGAGCTTCATGCCGTTGAGGGTTTCGTCGATGTAGTCGGACAGGCGTGCGTCGAACACCGTGGTGTAGTAGCCCCGCATCTGGTGGGGCTTCTTGGTCGGGATCGCGACGTGGCCTATGCCGTCCACCCCCGTCACGAATCCACCACCGGCGGCCAGTCGCAGCGGCTCCGAGCCCTTGCGGGGATTGACGTAGATCTCCTGCGGCAGCCCGTTGGGTCCGGGAAAGCGGATGAAGCGCTCCACCCCGCGCAGCGCGGCTTCCTCGGCGGAACCGTGCGTGATCGGGACACCGTGGCTTGTGATCCGCGCCTCGATGACGTCGAAGGTGGCGTCGTCGTCGAGTTGCCACCCCAGCGCGGTGGTGTCCTCGGCCGGGCCGCGCTGCAGCAGGAATCGGCATTCGTCGTCGTCGAGCCGGAACCGCAGCACGTCGGGCAACGACTCGTCGAGGTGCATCCCGATGGCGTCGCGGCCGAAGCGCCGCCAGTCGTCGAACTTCTCGGTCTCGATGACGAGGTAGCCGAGATGAACCTTGCCGAAAATCGAGACCGCGGGGGTTGTCATGAGATCGCCAATCTGGAGTCGGGAGAGAGGAAGTCGGTGACGAGCTGGTTGAACAGCTCAGAGCGCTCCCACTGCATCCAATGCCCGGTGTGGGAGGTCATCACCAGTTCCGCATTGGGCATCAGCTTCGGCAGCAGCGGTCCACCCGACGAGCGGTTGACCTTGTCGTCGCGGCCCCACAACACCAGGGTCGGGGTCGGCAGGCCGGTGAGCCGCCTGTCGCGGGTTAGGTCCATGCGCCACAAGGTGCGCAGTCCGGACGGACGGCGCAGTGGGGGATTGTCGACCACCTCCGGATCGATGGAGGCCTGGTAGCGCAGGTCGATCAACTCGTCGGGCACCGCGGAGCCGTCGTAGACCAGATAGGTGCGGATGAACCTCGCCAGCTTCTCGCGGCTGGGTCCGTCGCCGCCGTAGTAGGACAGCAGGCTTTTCAGACCGCCGGTGGGCAGCCCGCGGGTGGTCCCGATCCCGCCGGGACCCATCAGCACCAATTTGCCGACGCGGTGCGGGGTGTCCAGGGCCAGGCGCAGCGCGGCGGCTCCCCCATAGGAGTTACCGACCAGATGCGCGGTGGCACAATCGACTTCGTCCAGTAGGCCACGGATGGTGTCGGCCAGAAAGCCGAACGGATCGTCCTGGTCGACGCGCTTGCTCGAGCGGCCGTAGCCGGGCATGTCGGGCACGAGCACGCGAAACTGCTTCGACAGTGCGTCGATGTTTCTCGAATAGTTCGAGACCCCGGACGCGCCGGGTCCGCCACCGTGCAGCAAGACCACCGGTGGCCCGTCGCCGCCGGTGTCGGTCACGAATATCTCGGCGCCCCTGACGCGCACTGTGTACTCCGAGGCGACGGTGGTCATGCGTGTTCCTCCGCTCGATCGACGACGACAGCCCGGAATCGGGCCGGGGGTGGGGGAAGTGGTTGTTCGCCGCCGGCCGCGTAGATGAATCCGTCGGGTCGCACGGCCACCACGGACGCTTTCCTTTTGTCCAGCCAGCGGGTCAGCACGCCATCGCGATCGACGATGCTATCCGCGGACGCCGCGCTACCTGGCGCGGCGATTCTGATGATCGGCACCCCGGCCGATCGCCACGACGGCCAGGGGTTCGCGGGACCGGTGTGCAGGACGGTCCACCTGCCGCCGATGACGTCGTCGAAGCGCACCCGGCCCCCTTTCTCGTCGACGACCCATGGTTGGGGGATCAGCCAGCCGACCGCGGGGTTGCCGTTGTGGGCCAGTAACCCGTCGCGGTAACGGGCATCGGGCAGCCAACGGTGTTCGCGCAGCCAGGTGGTGAAGTACGGCAATTTACTTGCGGCGCGGAAGAAGTGGTTGCGCGCGGCGGCGCGCCAACGGTTGCGCTCGATGATGATCTTGCCGGTCTTGACCGCGCGGTTGGTGACCTCCTTGACGTGGGGCAGCCGCTCGGCCTGATAGGTGTCCAGCACCGATTCGGGCAGCGACCCGGTCAGTACCGCCTCCAGTTTCCAGCACAGGTTCGCGACATCGCGTACGCCGGCGCACATGCCCTGCCCGATCCACGGCGGCATCGCATGCGCTGCGTCGCCAGCCAGGAATATCCTGCCCGTCCGCCAGCGGTCGGCGAACCGGACGTGGTGGCGGTAGCAGGCGAAGCCGAGGATCTTGACGTCCTCGTGGGTAATTCCGTGCCGCGACAGGACCTTCCAGATGGCGTCCTCGTGGAGCAGGTCCGTTTCGTCTTCCTCGTCGTGCACGGGGAACTCCCAGCGGTGATGCCCGAGGGGGGTGGGGCAGTCGACGGTGGGGCGCTCGGGGTCGCAGTGGAAGCGCAGCCGGTCATGGCCGGGCCATTCCCTGAGCACCTTGGTGTCGATCACGATCCAGCGCTGCGAGTAGGTTCGACCGCCGAAACCGACACCCAGTTGCCCGCGGGTGGCACTCGATCCGCCATCGGCGGCGATCACGTAGGAGGCGCGGATCCGCTTGAACTCGTCGGTGGTCAGGTCGGCGAGCATCAGCTCGACACAGTCGGGATGCTGGATGAGGCGCAGGCACTCGTGCTCGAGCAGCACCGAGACGTTCGGGAATCGGTCGACGCCTTCGCGCAAGACTTTGTCCACGGCGGGCTGGTAGATGAACTGCTGCGGCGGGTGCCCGTTGCCCCGGTCGACCGGGGCCAGCATGGCGAATGGCGCGCCGTTGGCGTCGACGAAGTTGGCTCCCGTGCCGGGCTGCATGTCGGCGTTGAGCCGGTCGGCCAGGCCGACCCGCTGCCAGATGCGCACCACCTCCTCGTCGGTGGAGATGGCACGCGCCCGGAAGTAGATGTCCGGATCGCGCTCGACGACGACGACCTCGAGGCCGCACTGTCCGAGCAGGTTGGCCGCGGTGGCGCCCACCGGACCGTAACCGACGATCGCCACGTCATAAGTCGGCGCTTCATTCATTGCCGTCTCTCATCCATCCGTGTCCTCTTTGACCGGGGACTTGTTCTGTAATGATCGCTACGGTAATGTAGTGATCGCTACGGAGTCAAGAGGCAGGAATGAAATGACCCGAAAGGACGAGCCCAAGCCCAGGCCCAAGCCCCGGCGGGCGGACGGGGAGTTGTCGCGGACCCGGATCCTTGATGCCGCGACGGAGATCGCGGCCGAACGGGGCTATGAGGGCACCAGCATCGGTGCGGTCAGCGCCAAGTGCGGGCTGCCGGCCAGTTCGATCTACTGGCATTTCAAGGACAAGGACGATCTGATCGCCGCCGTCATCGAACGCAGCTTCGCCAACTGGCTGAAGGTGTGGGACTTGCCCGACGATCTCGTCGCTCGCGATCGGCTGATGGAGATCGCAGCGGGCACGGCCAAGGCGGTGATGGATTCCCCGGACTTCCTGCGCCTCGGCCTGATGCTCGCCCTGGAGCGGCGCCCCGTCGAACCCAGGGCCCGGGCGATGTATGTCCGGGTGCGTAACGAGGCCTTCGAAGCGCTCACGCGCAGCCTGGGTGAACTGGCCACGGGCCTGACCGAGGAGCAGGTGCGCCAGTTGGCGACGTACGCGATCGCCGGGGCCGACGGACTGTTCATCGCCAAGGAAATCGCCGGTGACGGCATGGATTTCATCACCCTGTTCCAGATTCACGGGCGGGCCCTCTACGACACCGCACTGCGCATGGTGGCGGAGAACGAAAATCGATGACGCTCCAGCGCACCGCGATCGCGGAAGCTGCTCAATTGCTCGCGTCAGCAGATGCTGATCGCGCGCCCATTGCCCAGCTGACGCAACGCTATCCCGGCATGAGTCTCGCCGACGCCTATGCGATCCAACAGGTCAACCTCCGCCGCAGGCTGAACTCCGGCGCCAGCTTGGTGGGCCACAAGATCGGGCTCACGTCGCAACCAACGCAAACCCTCCTCGGCGTCAACGAGCCGGACTTCGGCTACATCCTCGACGATATGGTCGTGGCGGACGGGTCGGCGGTGCCGCGAAACCGGTTCTGCGCGCCACGCGTAGAGCCGGAAGTCGCCTTCCTGCTTCGTCGACCGCTGTGGGGGCCCGGAGTTCGCGTCGACGATGTGCGGACGGCGACCGAGGCGGTCGCCGTCGCCCTGGAGATCGTGGACAGTCGCATCGCCGACTGGAACCTGACGCTGCGCGACACCGTCGCCGACAACGCCAGCTCAGGAGCGGTCGTGCTCGGCGAGTGGGTGGCCTACACCGACGACATCGACCTGCCCGCCGCGCGCGCGTCGCTGCGCATCAACGGAACCGAAATAGACTCCGGCTTCGGCTCGGCGGTGCTCGGCGATCCGGCCGCAGCGGTGGCCTGGCTGGTCAATGCGCTCGCGCCGTTCGAGACCCCCATCCTGCCCGGCCAGTTCGTCATGTCCGGTTCGTTCACCACCGCGCCGTTCGTCCACCCCGGCGATGGCGCCGCTGCCACCATCGGCGGCCTGGGAACCGTGTCGCTCACCTTCACCTGAGAACCATGGCACCACAACACAAATGGCCGGTGGGCGGATCTGATGACCAAGATCCTGCGTACTACGGGTGGAGATGCTCGGCGACATCGCCCCTCCACCTCACGAGCGCGCGGGCGCCGCGGTGAGGGCGCTGGGTGACACCGCCAGAGCCGCAGCCTCTAGTTGCACCCGCTCACATGAATTCGCCGGCCCGCGTTGACGCAGACACTGACCGGCGGCGGTGGTGGGGGAGGCGGGAAGTCCCCCGGCAGCGGCGCATAGGCGCCTGGCGGCGGGACATAGCTGTTGACGGTGTCGGCAACGTTGGTGCACCCGCTCACCGAAATGCGGTAGCCGACGCTCGCGCAGACGTCCGCCTGGGCCACACCGGAGGGCTGCACGACGGCGCACACCTCAGGAATCGCCGTGAGGGCCAACACCGCTATCCCGCCCGCAGCCCAAGCGCGCAAGCCTAAATCCATCGGGAGCTCCTTCTCGTCGCGGCGGGGCTGATCAAGGAGTCGATCCGGTTTCCCCGACCAGCGGGGTCCAGTTACACCGTTGCCTGATGTCAATCAGCGGTTGACGGATGTTCTCGAGATCGGCTTGCTCCTGCGGGTTGGCGTTGAAGTAGTTCTGAACGTCATTGCGCAGTTGGTCTTTGGGCGCATCCTGAAGGCCGGTGTAGAAATCGTTCAGGTCCGGATGCATGAACAGGTAGCTCGACAATGCCGCGCCGACACCGGTCGCGACGCCGGCTACGTCCGCCGCGGTGCAGTTGGCCGGCCGGGGCGCCGGATCGGCCGCGGCACTTCCGGCGCCGGCGCACAACAATGTTCCGGCAACCGCGCCGGCACCGATCGCGCCGAAGATCACGCGGCGGGAAATCAGCTCTGAGAAGACCATCAACTGGCTCCTTCATTCGGTATTCAATCTGGCCACGACCAATGGCGGCTCAATGTAGCAAAGCCGTCGTCGTCGCGGTGTCAACTCTGAATCGAGACCGGCGCTAATACTCGGGCCGAAAGTCACTTGCGCGACGGCCAACGGTCACCACACGGCTACGCTCCGCAGGGGCCCCGTTCTCCGACCGGGACGCCTGCGAGCCGTCTGCCGCGGAAGAAGGGTGGGGCACGACATGCCGGGTGCCGAAACGCAGCCTGACTCGGTGGCTGCGGCGCCGAGATTCGAACCACCCGACGGTTGGGTGCCCGCCGACCAGCGCTGGTTCGGCATGAATCGGCGCACGATCGCGCCGACGCTGACGGTGTTCGCGGTGGCGCTCGTGATGTCGGTGGTGTTGCCCATGGTCAATGCCGCCGTTCCCTACCACGACGTGGTCAGGGCGGGCGATGTCATGGAGTTGCAGGGGGATGTGACGTTCGTGCCCGACGCCGGCTGGGGGATCACGTCGGGCGTGCGTGCGGGCCAGGGCCCGTTGTCCGGCGAGTATCCCGACCACGCGACCGTCGTCAATGGCGACATGACGTTCATGGTCCGCACGGCGCCGTTCCACGGGGACGCCAACGCCCTGCTCGACCAGATCGAAAGGACCACTGACGCTTTGAACCGCGGCCGCGGGGTCCACGTGACCGGCCCGCACACCACGGTCGTGACCGATCAGGGGAAGAAGGGCACGACGGCACGGATCACCGGACCGCAGCGATCCGGCGTCATTGCCGCCTTCGTGTTCGACGAACGCGGCATCGAGGCCCAGGCGATCGGGCGGTCCGACGACGTCCCCGAACCGACGGCGTCCGTCATCCAGATGATTCGCAGCATCAGCCGCGGGCAGGGCAAGCAATGACAACGGCGATCCCCGACCTCGACCGGGCGCGCGACATCGCGCTCGATCTGTCCGGATGGGGCAGGGGCTTTCGTTTCTACCAGCCGCGGAACTTCGCGTTCTGGGGATACCTGCTGCTCGTCACGACGGGCGCGTTCAGCTTCGGCGCGCGGCTCGCCCGTGAGTACAACGCCTACGGCCAAGCCATCGGTCTGGCGGTGACCTTGTTCGCGATCTACGCGGCATTCCTCTGGTGGTTTACCGTCCGCATCGACCGGTACGCCAAACTTCCCGCCAAGCTCATGATTGTCGCGTTCCTGTGGGGCGGTTTCGCTGCGACGTGGAGCATGGCGGGCAGCGCCAACGGTGCCATCCTCGCCTTGTACGCAAAGGCTTTCGGCCAGGCGTGGTCACTCGACTGGGGCGCGGGGTTGTCGGCACCCTTCATCGAGGAGCCCGCGAAGGGCCTTGGGTTGGTATTGCTCATCGCGCTGGCGCCCCGCCAGGTGCGCACCGCGTTCGACGGCTTCATCCTCGGCGCCTTCATCGGTCTGGGGTTCCAGATCGTGGAGGACATCGCCTATGCGATGACGTCGGCGGGCTCGCAGTTCGGCGCCAACCAGGTCGGGGCGTCGCTGGCCACGATCGTGCTCCGAATGGTCAGTGGGGTGGGAGCGCACATCGTCTATAGCGCGATCTTTTGCGCCGGTCTGATCTATCTGGTCGGCCGGCCCGCCGAACCCAGGCGCGTCGGTCGGGGGCTGCTCCTGATGGCGACGGCGATGGTGCTGCACGGGGCGTGGGACAGCATGACGGCCTTGGCCGGGCTGAGCCCGCTGGCGATGCTGGGGTTCGTCGTCGCGATGATCGTGCTCGCGCTCCTCGTTGCGGGCCGGGTGTACAGCGTGACGGTGACGCGGGAGCGAACTATCCTGCGCGACGTCATGGCGCCGGAGGAAGCCCGGAAGGTAATAACCGCAAGCGAACTCGAAGCGATGGCCGGCGACCGCAAGGCCCGGCGCGGCTACCGCAAGGCGTCGCGCGACCGTCGCGGACGCCAGCGCGCCCGCTACGTGCTGAATGCCGCATACGACCTCGCCGGCGCGCTGGCGGCCGCACGTGGCGTCGACACCGAGCAGGTGCGGTTTGCCCGCGCCGAGGTGGGCAGAATTCGCGCCGGCGCACCCTCGCCGTTGTGAGCCCATGTTTCGAACGCCTGTGCGATGGCTACTCCTGCGCTCGGAGGTGACAGTAGGTGATCAGCGCGGACAGGTAGCCGCCCTGGTCATCGAGGTATTTGTAAACGACGGCAACCGCGACACCGACGGCGCGGTTCCGTCGCTGCAGCCTGTCCAGCCAGCCGACCATCGCCGATCTCTTCATCTCCACGGACGGGGACGCCCAATCTATCGGCTGGCCAGGTCATAACCCCGATCCGCCGATCGTCAACCGCGCTGGTCGAGGCGGTCACCGCGTGCCACCATGTCGGGATGACTGACGACGCGATGAGCTCGGAACGCGGCTTCAACGAACGCAACATCGAGGAGTTCCGGCGCAACGGGGGCAAGGTGGGAGGTCAGTTCGAGGGGTTCCCGCTGCTGCTGTTGACCTCGACCGGCGCGCGCAGCGGTGCGCAGCGGGTAAACCCGGTCGCGTACTTCGACATCGACGACAGGATCTACGTCGTCGGCTCCGCGGCGGGCCGGGAGAACAACCCGGCCTGGGTGCACAACCTACGCGCCGATCCCCGCGTCAGCGTCGAGATCGGTTCCGACCCTCCGAAGCCGGCGACGGCTCGCGAATTGCCGCGCGGGGAACGGGATTCGATCTACCCGATCATCGTCGAGCGCGCTCCGGGGTTCGGCGAATACCAGCAGCGCACCGACCGTGTCATCCCGGTCTTCGAATTGATCGTCGCCTGAAACCTGTGCCCGCCGGTCGATTGGCGGGCGGCGGGACGGCGGGGCCGCCGATTCGGCACGTTAACCGGCGCACCGGGGCAAAATGATGTGCACCGGACGCGTGCTGCCGGGGAGGAGAAACCACATGACGGTAACCAAGTCGAGTTCGGGGGCGACGCGCTTGCTGCGTCGCTGCGGATGCGCCGTTGTGCTAGCGGTGTTGCCGCTGAGCGGATTGGCCGCAGCGCCGCCCAGCCGTGCCGACGATTGCGCGCCCGGGTGGGTCTGGAATCCCACCACGAACCAATGCGTGTTCGTGCTCCCCGCCGTCAACGGGCCGGGCGGACCGGGCGGACCGGGCGGACCGGGCGGACCCGGAGGGCCCGGCGGACCGGGCGGACCCGGGCGGCCCCGGGCCGCGTTAGGCGACTCTCGCCGCGCCACTTCGGCCGGCCGCCACCAGCAGCACCAACCACAGGCCACCGCGGACCGGCGACAGCAGGATCGAGCCCGCCAAGGTGGAGCTGATCCCACAGCCGACTGCGACCCGAACGCCTTCGACCGGGTGCGGTCCACCCCGGTTACAGAGGTGAGCGCCTGGATCGATCGGTGGTCTGACGGGCTGCCGGGGCTGCGGGCCGACGCGGACGCCGTGCGGCCGGCCGGACGACGGAACTTAGCGTGCCCGCCGGTCGTTATACTTGCTAAGTATCCCGACACCGACTTGGAGAGCATGCGCATGCCACGGACAGACAACGACACCTGGGACCTGGCTACCAGCGTCGGTGCGACCGCCACGATGGTGGCGGCCGCCCGGGCGATCGCGACGAAGGCCGACAACCCGGTGATCGAAGACCGGTTCGCCGAGCCCCTGGTGCGCGCCGTCGGCGTGGACTTCTTGACGCGATGGGCCACCGGCGACCTCACCGCCGCCGACATCGACGTCGAGGAGTCCGCCTGGAAGCTCGAGCACATGCCGGACGCGATGGCCGCCCGTACGCGATTCTTCGACTCGTTCTTCGAGGCCGCGACGCAGGCGGGCATCCGGCAGGCCGTGATTTTGGCGTCCGGCCTGGACGCGCGCGCCTACCGGTTGGCGTGGCCGGTCGAGACGACCGTGTTCGAGGTCGATCAGCCCCAGGTGATCGAGTTCAAGACGCGCACCTTGGCTGGGATTGGGGCCGCCCCGACGGCAGACTTGCGCACCGTCGCCGTCGACCTCCGGGACGACTGGCCGAAAGCCTTGACCGAAGCCGGTTTCGACACGACGCGGCCGACGGCGTGGATCGCGGAGGGGCTGTTCGGCTATCTGCCACCGGAAGCTCAGGACGGCCTGCTGGACAACGTCACCGCGCTCAGCGCCGACGGCAGCCGACTGGCCTGCGAGACCATCCCGGATATGCCCGACGCGGACCGCGAACGGGCCAGGGAGATGATGCGCAAGGCCACCGACAAGTGGCGCGAGCACGGCTTCGAGCTCGAGTTCGCCGATCTCGGCTACGAGGGCGACCGCAACGACGTCGGCGCCTACCTGCAGAACCTGGGATGGCGCTCGGTCGGCACCCCGATGAGTCAGCTGCTCGCCGACCTCGGGCTTGCGGCGATCCCCCAGCACCACGACTCGGTGTCGATGGCCGACACCGTCTACTACGCCTCGGTGCTGAGCAAATGACGGCGGCGCCACGTCGGGGCCTCAACGACGCGGTCACGCGGATGTGGAGCTTCCTGGCGCCCGCCTACGACCTGCCGTTCCTGCAGCAGTGGGTGTACCGCCCTCCGCACGACGAGGTGATCGCCGCCCTGCGCGAACACCGGGCCCGCCGCATCGCCGATATCGCTTGCGGCACCGGCATTCTCAGCGACCGGATCGAGCGGGAGCTGCACCCCGACGAGATCTACGGCATCGACATGTCCGACGGCATGCTCGGCCAGGCCCGCGCTCGGTCGGACCGCGTGCACTGGCTGCGCGGCCCCGCCGAGCAGCTGCCCTTCGACGACGGCGCGCTCGACGCCGTCGTCACCACCTCGGCGTTCCACTTCTTCGACCAGCCGGCTGCGCTGAAGGAGTTCCACCGTGTGCTGGCGCCCGGCGGAATGGTCGCGGTCGCCGCCCTCAGCACACGCCAACCGTGGCTGCAGGCGCCCGCGACCAGTAGATGGAAACCGCAGCACAACCCGTCGCCGGGCGAGATGCGCGCCTTGTTCGAAGGTGCCGGGTTCACGATCAGCGATCAGCACCGCATTCGGCGACCGGTGTGGACCTGGCTGGTGTCCGACCTGATCACCGTCGGCACCAAAAGCTAGACGTCTCCCGCCGCACGAACGGCGAAGTCGGCCAACGACATTCGCCATCACTCGCGGGCAGAGGCCGACGGCCGCCTCGCCAAGCGGCGAAGCGGCCGTCAGGTCAATCAGGCTTTACAGCGGAACCCAAACCCCGAAGAAGTTGAAGCCCCACTGGTTGTATCCGGGATTCCACATGGGAGTTTCCTGGTAGCCGTAGTAGTTGATTGGGCCGTAATTCCATCGCCCGCCTGGCGGAGGGAGCGGCCTGTCCCACGCCGGTCGTGGCGGCTCGCCATTGCCCCACGGCGCGGGCCCATCTCCCCACGGCGCGTTGTGGAAGTACCCGCGATGCGGGTCGCCGTGCCAGGCGCCGGGGCCACCCGGACCGCCCGGACCGCGGTCACCCGGACCGCCGGGTCCGTGGTCGCCAGGTCCGCCGGGCACCCGGCCGCGGCCCGTGGTCGCCGGGAGCGCCGGGCCCACCCGGACCGCCGGGCCCGTGGTCGCCCGGGCCGCCGGGCCCACCCGGCGCCGGTGCACCGGGACCGCCAGGCCCAGGTCCGCCAGGGCCGCCGGGATTACCCGGCGCGTTCGGCGCGCCGTGACTCCCCGGCGGCGGCCCAGGAGCGGCGCCGGCCGCACCGGCACCAACACCGAGAGCCGCTGCGCCAAGCGCACCGGCGATCGTGATACCCCCAAAAAGTTGCTTCAATTTCATGGTCCCACCTATCTGTCAGGGATTTATGGACGATGACCCCCCACGCATTCGACGGTAGATAGGACGTCTATGTATGGGCTGTGAGAAGCCCATACATAACGTTTCCTTCGCCCCGGCTGTGACGATCCGCTCACTAGGTGCCGTCGGTTGTGCGGCCACGGCGGCGACACGCCGACGCGGCGCGCCGCCACCGCACACCGAAAGCCCTGAGTGCACACTCGCGGCGGCTACGCGGCATCGGTCGACGTTCCACCTTTGGCAAGCCTTCGTTGGGTGGTCCGTCCGCCCCCCGCTGGATATCGTTTTCGGCGTGACCAACACCTCCCATCCCGCCGAACCCCACGTCGGGTCTGTGTCGTCGAAGTTGAATTGGCTGCGGGCGGGCGTATTGGGCGCCAACGACGGAATCGTCTCGACCGCGGGCATCGTCGTGGGCGTCGCGGCGGCGACGGTGCTGCGTGCTCCGATACTGACCGCCGGCAGCGCCGGACTGGTCGCGGGAGCGGTGTCGATGGCGCTGGGGGAATACGTGTCGGTCAGCACCCAGCGCGACACGGAGAAGGCGCTGCTGATCAAGGAGCGCCAGGAACTGCGCGACGATCCGGCCGCCGAGTTGGATGAGCTCGCCGAGTTGTACGAGGCCAAGGGTCTGTCGGCGGCGACCGCCCGCACCGTGGCCGAGGAACTCACCGACCACAATCCGCTGCTCGCCCACGCCGAGGTGGAGCTGGGCATCAACCCCGAGGAGCTCACCAGCCCCTTGCAGGCGGCGACGTCCTCGGCGCTGTCCTTTGCGGTCGGCGCCTTGTTGCCATTGATCGCCATCCTGGCGCCGCCGACGGCATGGCGGATCCCCGTCACCGTGGTGACCGTTCTTGCGGCGTTGGTGCTCACCGGGGCGGTCTCAGCCCGGTTGGGCGGAGCGCCGGCGGGCCGCGCAGTGGCCCGCAACGTCATCGGCGGCGGCCTCGCGCTCGCGGTCACTTACGTGATCGGCCACCTGGTGGGTGCCGCGATCACCTGACGGCCGGGCCAAGACGGTGGCAACACCGCTGGGCCGCGACGGATTCCCCGACCGGGCGGGCAGGACAATCCCGATTGGGACGCAAACTGTAACATCTACTGTTGCCGTCCCCAGAAAAGGAACTCCGTGTCTTGAACCAGCCGAACATCGTGGCCGACATTGCGGCACCAGCGGATTCCGGGCCGTACTTTTCGCGAAACGAAAACCTCTTCATTCCAAGCGAAGTCGCACGCGGTGGCTGGGGACCGTCGATCAGCGGCCACGTCGTCGGCGGGCTGCTGGCCTGGGCCGCCGAGTGCGCGGTCGACGACCCGCAACTGCACCCCACCCGCTTGACCGTCGACCTCCCGCGACCCACCGCGCTGGAACCGCTCGAGGTGCACACGACCGTGCATCACGACCGACGGCGATTGCGCCTTGTCGAAGCCGTCCTCGTCCAGGCCGGCGCGCCCGTCGCGCGGGCGAGCGCATTGTTTCTGCGCCGCGGGCCCCAGCCGGAGGGCGAGGTGTGGTCACCGTCGGTACAGATGCCGCCGCTGCCGCTCGAGCAGGACGCTTCGCCGACGCTGTTCATGCGAACCTACGGCTGGGGTTCACCGATCCAAAACCCCGATCCCGCATGGCCCAATACCCCCGGGCCCAAGTACACCTGGTTGCACGAGACGCGCTCGTTGATCGACGAGGAGCCGCTGAGCCCCTTCACCCGCGCCGCGATGGCCGCGGACATCACTGCCTCGCTGGCCAACTGGGGCACACGGGGGTTGCAGTTCATCAACGTCGACTACACCCTCGCGCTGAGCCGGCTGCCGGAGGGGCCGTACGTCGGGCTCGCTTCGCTGGCCCATTCCAGCCACGACGGGGTGGCCGCGGGGTCGGCCGTCCTCGTCGACAGCGGCGGCCCCATCGGCACCGGTGTGTCCGTCGCGATCGCGCAGTCCGGCTTCCGGCCGCCGCCCGTGGAGTCGGCGCTCAGTTGACGGTCGGGACGGGTGTGCGGGAAACGACCTACTGGTCGTTGATCGCCGACGCCGCCGAACGCGAACCACGCCGCACGCTGCTCGCCGACGACTACGGCCGCGGCCTGACCGCGCGTGAGTTCCATGACGCCGCGTGCGCGACCGCGGCCGCGTTCGCCGAACGGGGGATCGGCGCCGGGACGGTCGTGTCCTGGCAGCTGCCGACCACCATCGAGACCATGGTCGTCATGGCCGCACTCGCGAGGCTGGGCGCGGTGCAAAACCCGATCATCCCGCTCTTGCGGGAGCACGAGGTCGGATTCATCACCGGACAGCTGAACACCGAATACTTTGTGACCGCTCGGCATTGGCGCGGATTCGACCACGAAGGCCTCGCCCGGGCGTTGGCCGCCACCAAGGGTTTCGACGTGCTCAGCATCGACCTGGAGACGCCGCCCGCCGCCGGCGCTCTGCGACTGCCCCGGGCAGGTATCGAGGCGCTCAGTTCGCCACCGGAACACAGCGACGAGGCCCGCTGGATCTACTACTCGTCGGGCACCACCGCGGCGCCCAAGGGAATTCGGCACACCGACGCGTCGGTGATCGCCGGCTCGACCGGGGTGGTGGGCATGGTCGGGGAAGGCGGCGGCGACGTGGACCCGATCGCGTTCCCGGTCGCGCATATCGGCGGGGCCGCGATGCTGGCCACCGCGCTGTCGACCGGCATGCGGCTGGCCCTGTTCGACGTGTTCGACCCCGCCACGACACCGTTCGCGGTCGCGGCGCACCAGCCCACATTTCTGGGCGTGGCGACCCCATTTTTCGTGGCGTACCTGGAGGCCCAGCGAGCGTACGGCGATCAGCCGCTCTTCCCGTCGCTGCGGGGCTGCCTGGCCGGCGGCGCGCCCATCACCGCCGAACTCGGACGCCAGGTCCGGGAAACCCTCGGCGTGGCCGGAATCTCCAACGCCTGGGGGCTGACCGAGTTCCCTTGCGCGACATCGCCGTCACTGACAGCGGCGCCGGAGGTGCTCGACCACACCGTCGGCCCGCCGGTGGCGGGGGTCAGCGTCCGGGTGGTCGGCGACGGGGAAACTGAACTGCCCGCCGGCCGCGAGGGCGAGCTGCGGCTCAAGGGCCCCCAATGCTTTCTCGGCTATGTCGACGCCACGCTGGACGCCGACGCATTCGATGCCGACGGATGGCTGCGCACCGGCGATCTCGGGCTGATCGACGGCGACGGCAACGTCCGGGTCACCGGCCGGATCAAGGATGCGATCATCCGCAACGCGGAAAACGTGTCCGCCCTCGAAGTCGAGAATGCGCTCGCCGCCCACCCTGCGGTCGCCGACGTCGCCGTCATCGGCGTGCCCGACCCGCAGACCGGCGAGCGGGTGTGCGCCGTGGTGGTCCCCGCGTCAGGCGAGGCCGTGTCGCTGGAATCCCTGGTCGAGCAATGCCGTTCGCAAGGGCTCAGCCGCTACAAACACCCCGAGCGGCTGGTGATCGTCGACGAGCTGCCCCGCAATCAATACGGGAAGGTGCTCAAGCGGGATTTGCGCACGGCCTTCGGCTAGAAGCGGGTCGCCGCCACGGGGACTCGCCGCCAATCGGGACTACAGGCCCTTGGGCGCCTCGCGCACCGCCTCAACCGCCGCGGCATCCCCCTCGAGCTCGACCTGCGCCTGCCGCCCGACGGCAAACAGCAGCAGCTCCGCGGGCGGCCCGGTGACCGTGACGGCCGGGCCACGTCCTGCCGTCAGCAGCGTCTGGCCCTCCGGGGTGCGCAACGCCACCCGCCCGGGCACCTTGGCAAGCGTCATCCGGCCCATCAGCGGCACGGTGCGTCGCAGTCGGGCGTTCAGGTCCGGGTCGAGCGCGCGCGGCGCCCAGCCCGGCTGCGCGCGGCGCACGTCCTCGTGGTGAATGAACATCTCGGCGACATTGGCCACCGGGTCGAGCAGCTTGAGCGGCGAGTAGATCGGCGGACCGGCCGCGACCTTGCCCAACAGGCCATCCCAATCGGTCCGCTCCGTGACGTCGTTCTGCACCTTCTCGGTGTGCGAGGCGAAGAAGGGGATCAGGATGCCCGGTGCGGCGTCGGGGCGGTACTCCCGGATCACCAGGTGGGCGGCCAGGTCCCGCGCCTTCCAGCCTTCGCACAGGGTGGGCGCGTCGGGACCGACCTCGCGCAGGGTCTCGACCAGAGCGGCGCGTTCGCGTTGAGCTATAGACATCAGTCCAGAGTAGGTGGGTCCCACCACCCCCACCGAGCGCACCTGGGTAAATTTGTCCTGTCATGACCTGGAAAGGAGCGTAGGAAATCCCATGAACGCGCGTGTCGAGCAGTTGGAGTTTCAGGCTGAGGCACGACAGCTGCTGGACCTGATGGTCCACTCGGTGTACTCCAACAAGGATTCGTTTCTGCGGGAGCTGATCTCGAACGCCTCCGATGCCCTGGACAAGCTGCGACTCGAGGCCCTGCGCAACAAGGATCTGCAGGTCGACACGTCCGACCTGCACATCGACATCGAGGTGGACCGCGACGCGCGCACCCTGACCATCCGCGACAACGGGATCGGCATGACCCGCGACGAGGTCGTCGACCTGATCGGCACCCTGGCCAAGTCGGGCACCGCCGAGCTGCGTCAGCAGCTCCGCGAGGCCAAGAACGCCAAGAGCGCCAAGAAAGCCCAGAACGCCTCCGACGAACTGATCGGCCAGTTCGGCATCGGCTTCTACTCGAGCTTCATGGTCGCCGACAAGGTCGAACTGCTCACCCGCAAGGCGGGGGAGAGCGAAGCCACCCGCTGGGAGTCGAGCGGCGAGGGTACTTACACCATTGAAGCTGTCGACTTCCCAAATGGCGGGGCTCCGCAGGGAACCTCGGTCACCCTGCACCTCAAGCCCGAGGACGCCGAGAACGAACTGCACGACTACACCTCGGACTGGAAGATCCGGAGCCTGGTCAAGAAGTACTCCGACTTCATCGCCTGGCCGATCCGGATGGAGGTCGAGCGCCGGGAACCGGCCGCCTCCGACGAAGAAGGGGCGGGCGGCGAAGAGACTGTCACGACAGAGACCGAGACGCTCAACTCGATGAAGGCGCTGTGGGCCCGGCCCAAAGACGAGGTCTCCGAGGAGGAGTACAAGGAGTTCTACAAGCACATCGCCCACGCCTGGGACGACCCGCTCGAGATCATCGCGATGAAGGCCGAGGGCACCTTCGAGTACCGGGCTTTGCTGTTCATCCCGTCGCACGCGCCGTTCGACCTGTTCAACCGCGACGCCCACACCGGGATACAGCTGTACGTCAAGCGCGTGTTCATCATGGGCGACTGCGACGAGCTGATGCCGGAGTACCTGCGCTTCGTGAAGGGTGTCGTCGACGCAGAAGACATGTCGCTCAACGTCTCCCGGGAAATCCTGCAGCAGGACCGCCAGATCAACGCCATCCGGCGCCGGTTGGCCAAGAAGGTGCTGTCCACCATCAAGGATATTCAGTCCGAGCGCCCGGAGGACTACCGCACCTTCTGGACCCAGTTCGGCAGGGTGGTCAAGGAGGGTTTGCTGTCGGACTTCGACAACCAGGAGACCCTGCTGCAGGTTTCCTCGTTCGCCTCCACGCACAGCGACGACGAGCCGACCACTCTCGCCCAGTACGTCGAGCGGATGAAGGAGGGTCAGACGCAGATCTTCTACGCGACCGGGGAGACGCGTCAGCAGATCCTGAAGTCTCCGCACCTGGAGGCGTTCAAGGCCAAGGGCTATGAGGTCCTGCTCCTCACCGATCCGGTCGACGAGGTCTGGGTGGGCGTGGTCAGCGAGTTCGACGGCAAACCGCTGCAGTCCGTGGCCAAGGGCGAAGTGGACCTCTCCGCCGAGGAGGACGAGAGCAACGCCGAACGGGAGGAGCAGCAGAAAGAGTTCGCGGACCTGCTGACCTGGTTGAAGGAGACGTTGAGCGAACAGGTCAAGGAGGTGCGGTTGTCCACGCGCCTCACCGAGTCGCCGGCGTGCCTGATCACCGACGCTTTCGGCATCACGCCGGCGCTTGCCCGGATGTACCGCGCCTCGGGTCAGGATGTTCCGGTCGGCAAGCGGATTCTGGAGCTCAACCCGAACCATCCGCTGGTGACGGGTCTGCGCCAAGCCCACCAGGACCGCGGTGACGATCCCACCGTCGCCGAGACCGCGGAATTGCTCTACGGCACAGCGCTTCTGGCGGAGGGGGGCGCGCTCGAAGACCCCGCTCGGTTCGCCGAACTCCTCGCCGACCGTTTGACCCGCACGGTTTAGGGGTGTGGTCGGCGGGCGGCTTCCACAGCAAACGGCTCGTTAGCGAGATTGAAAGCCGTCGGGCAGGGATAATTACTCTTCCATGCCTCAGTTCCGAGCTATCGACCCGCACGGCCACGTCGTCGCGTCGAAGAACTTTGCCAGCTCGGAGGCCGCGTACGCGTGGTTCGTCGACTACATTGCGGGCAATTCCGAGTTGGGTTGGCGCATGGAGGTCGAGGACGACGGGCAGTGGGCCTTCTTCGACGACACCGAGGGCTTCACGGCCCCGGTGAGCCGCCACCCGACGCGCGACTGATTCACATCAGCATCCTGCAGCCACAGGGGCCCCAGGAGCACCCTCGACGGACCGTCACCCGACCCGCAAATGGGCTATCGCAGGTGATATCACCTCGCGAAGCGGCTAACCGCCGGGCCCGATGACGAAGCAACGGCCGGTGCTGCTGGTGAGCAGGACCTCGTCGACCGACGACTCAGTGACGTCCGGAAATTCGAAGCGATGCGCTTGCTGGCCTGGGGCTATGTCGGCGTCCTGCGACTCGGTGGTGCCGTCTTTTCGGCGAACCATGGCCGTGAGCTTGTCTGGCTTCGCCATGTTCTGCGGCTCGTGGAAGTACCACACTTCTATTCCGGCTTCCGGCGCGAAGGCCCGCCAGCCATCGGCGTAGTAACACGCCGGATTGCCCTGCGCGTCGGGTGGCGGCGGCGGGCATATCGACAACCCGACGCACGGTGACGGAGCGGCCGGCGCGGCGGCGGTGGTGCTGCTGAGCGTCGTCTGTGTTGCCGTGGTCGACGACCGGGCCGGGCCGCGGGCGGTCGGCGTACCCGGCGACCCACAGGCGGTCATGGCGGCGGCCATCGCAACGGCCGCGATGAACGGGCCGCCTGTCGTCAGGGGCACACTACGCACGCGACGTCGTCTGCGTCGTGGTCGAGCATCCAGCGGTGCCTATTGCTTTTCGACATTGCCCGCGATCTGCTTAGCGACGTCGACGGCGACGTTCCCCGGGTCCTGCCGACACGCCTCGGTGTCGATCACAACGTTGTTTCGCACGGTCAGCGCGCGCTGGCAGCTCTGCGACATGCTCTGACCGTTCTTGCTCGCGGTCACCTTCGTGGTGGTGCTCAATATGCCGTCGGTGTCGGAAACCGCCCCCGCCTCCCAGTGGATCTCGGGCGCGTCGGCATCGCCCGGGGCGGTGTCCTGGCGGTTGGCGCAGGAGGGCCAGCGTTGGGAGGAGGTGGTGAAGAAGGCGTTCGCCTGGTCGGCGGACGGGAACAGCACGAGAACCTGCGTCACGTCCGGCTGCGGATCGTTCGACCCCGGCGGCGAGGGCGCGCTGTCGTGTTCTCCGTGCACCGCGGTGTTGCCGCTGTTGGCATAAACGGAGGACTCAGCGGCGCCCGTGATGTAGAGGCATTCGTCGGGGAATTTGTATCCCTTGGGGAACGTGTCGGCCGGGATGTCGTTTTTCAGTTGGTCAAATGTCTTGTCGCTCTTGGTCCCCGTAACTCCGAGCGCGGTGTCGATCTGGGCCGGCGTGAGCAAGAGATTGGCCAGCGCGCCCGCCGCGAGGGGCGGCTTCGACGCGGTCGTGGTCGTGGTCGTCGCTGACGACGACGTCGATGACGTCGACGACGTGCCGGCTTCCTTGCTGCTCCCGCAGCCGACGGCCAGTAATCCGATGGCGGCAACGGCGACGGCGGAGGTTAGCTGGCGCACGGTGGGTGCCTTTCTGCTTGAGTGGGCCCCTCAAGCGTTCCGCGAGTCCGCACGCGTTGGCAGTCAGAGGTTTGTGGACGCAGCATACGCAGCGGCACATCGGAGCGCGAGATTTTGCCGATAAGTCATATGTTTGCCGCTGCCGGTGTGGTCGACTGTCCGGCGGCCTGGCTGCGCGCCAGCGCCACCGTCGCGGCGACCATGATCGCCACCGAGACACCGAGTGCGAGGAAGCCGGCGTCGTTAGTCCTCAGCGTCTCGCCCAGGACGGCGATGCCGAGCGCCGAGCCGACGAGCGGCTCGGAGACCGTCACCGCGGGCAGCGAGGCGGTCAGTGGGCCGGCGCGGAACGCCGACTGCTCCCAGGCGGTGGCGGCGACCGCCAGCACCAGCCAGACGTAGAGCTCGGGCAAGCGCAGCAAGGCGACGATTCCGTGGTCGAGTCGGACGACCACGCCCTTGGTCAGCACGGAGAACAGTCCCCAGAGCGAGCCGGACACCACTCCCAACAGCAGGGCGCTGACCGAGCCCGAGAACATCCGCGCGCCTACCACACACAGGATCAGCGCCGGTCCCATCACGAGGACGACGACGGTCCACGTCTTGAAAGAGCCGCGGGGAGTCCCGGCCTGCGGGTCGCCGACCGTCACCACGACGGTCACGGCAGCCGCAAGCAGCACGGCCCAGATCGCTTGCCGGCGAGTGATTCTGCGGCGGTTCACCTTCGCGTTGATGACCAACGCGAACAACAGCGACGTCACCAGCAGTGCCTGCACCAGCACCACCGAGCCCAGGCCGAGCGCCGCGGCCTGCAGCCCGAATCCGGCGCCGGCCACGAGGCTGCCCGTCCACCATCGGCGATCGCGCAGCAGTCGGCGGAACAGTGCGGCGGTGCCGACCGGTTTGCCAGTGACCTCCTGGGCGGATCGCTGCTGAAGGACGTCGCCGATGCCGATCATCAGGGCGGCCGCGACCGCGAGCAGGGCGGCGATGTCGGTCGCGCTCATCAAGACCTCCTGTGTGATCAACCGGGCTGTTCGGCGGCACGCCCGACAGGGGTCGGTGGCGGCCTCAAATCCGGTGCCATTGTGGCGGAGGGCATGTCGCAGTCGTCGCATTCGCCACGACAGTCTCTGGCTTGGTCGTCATCCGGCTCGTCCGCCTCCCAGCGACAACGTTTGTCGCGCTTAGGCGGGCCACGGACGGCCCCTTCCCGACGGGGACGTCCGTGACGCAAGTGACGACGGTGGCGCGTCAGCTGTTGCGCCGGATCTTCAAGGCAGTGGTGATCATCGGAATCTGCAGCGGCAGCCGGGCCAAGGCGGCGATCCGCATCGGCCAAGGCTTGTCCCACCACAGCCGGACCATGTTCACGTTGGCCGGGAAGACACCGACGAACAGCAGCGCGGCAGCAAGCGCCGCGGGCCGTCGGGTGCGACGGGGCACCAGCAGCGCACCGACGGCGATCTCGGCGACGCCCGAGGCGTAGGTGTAGAACCGGGCGCTGCCGGGCAGCTCGGCGGGAACGATCATGTCGAACGGCTTGGGCGCCAGGAAGTGGATGGTGCCGATGCCCATCAGCATGGCCGCGACGCGGTAGGCGGGTGTCTCGCGCTGGGGGAGGGGGGTCATGGACTCATTGTGTCCCGCGGGGTGTCCGACCGTCTGCGGCAGGGTTACCGGTCGGCCTCCGTGAACCGGATGACGCCGCGGACGTTGCGCCCCTCGAGCATGTCGTGGTAGCCGTCGTTGATCTGCTCGAGGGTGTATTCGCGGGTCACCATGTCATCGAGGTTGAGGTGACCGAGCCGGTACAGCTCGAGGATTTCGGGGATGTCGTGTTGCGGGTTGCCGCCGCCGAACAGGCTTCCCCGCAGGCTCTTCTGCAGCAGTGTCAGCCCCGCCAGGTTGAGGGTGACGTCGGTGGCCAGCACGTCGCCCATGGCGGTGACGACGCACGTGCCACCCTTCGCGGTCAGCCCCACCCACGCCTTCGACGTCGCTGCCGTCGCAGTGACCGACGGTGACGATGACCTTGCGGCACATCACGCCCCTGGTCGCTTCGGCGATGCCCGGCCGCGGCGCTCGTCGATATCGGCGAAAACGCCGAAGTCGCACCAAATTTCAACGCCTGCTCGCGTTTTGACTCGAACGGGTCCACGGCGAAGATGCGCCTGGCGCCGGCGATCCGGGCGCCCTGCAGTGCCGCGACGCCGACGCCGCCGATGCCGATGACCGCCACATCGTCACCGGGTTCGACTGCCGCGCTGCGCACCGCGGATCCGTAGCCGGTGGTCACTCCGCAGCCGACCAGGCAGGCCACCTCGAACGGGATCTCGGGGTCGACCTTGACCACCGACGTGTGGTGCACCACCACGTACGGCGCGAAGGTACCCAGCAGTGACATCGGCACGACGTCGCGGCCTTGGGCCGTCACGCGAAAAGACCCGTCGCTCACCGAGGCGCCCGACAGCAGGCCCATGCCGAGGTCGCACAGGTTGCGCAGACCGACCTGGCAGGGCGTGCAGTTCCCGCACGACGGGATGAACGACATCACGACGTGATCGCCCACGGCGAGGTGCTCGACGCCGTCGCCGAGCTCGGTGATGACGCCGGCTCCCTCGTGCCCGCCGAGGACGGGAAAGCTGGGGATGGGGAAGTCGCCGGTCAGCAGGTGGTGGTCGGAGTGGCAGAGCCCGGCCGTCTCCAGCTGCACCGTCACCTCGCCGCGGCGGGGATCGCCGATCTCGATCTCGTCGATGGACCAGGGTTGGTTCAGCTCCCACACCAATGCGCCCTTGGTCTTCACCGGATGGCCTCCATGGATGGCAACTTAGCCCATTACTATTGCCATTACGGTATTTGATACGATTTCTGGCGTCCGCCGCCCATTCCCAGTTCGAGGTAGAAACATGCCTACACCCGTGATCGTCGGAGCCGTCCGGACGGCGATCGGCCGCTCCTTCAAAGGAACCTTGGTCAACACGCCGCCCGAAACGCTGATCACCGCCGTGCTGCCGGAGGTGGTACGCCGATCCGGGATCGACCCGTCCGCCATAGACGACATCATCTTCGCCGAATCGCATTACGGTGGTGGCGATTTGGCGCGGTATGCGGCTGCGGCGACCGGCATGGAGGACATCCCGGGCCAGTCGGTCAACCGCCACTGCGCGGGCAGCCTCACCGCGATCGGCAACGCCTCGGCGCAGATCGGTTCCGGGATGGAGCGGGTGCTGATCGCCGGCGGCGTGCAGTCGCTTTCGATGACGCCGCTGACCAATTGGCGGATCCCCGGCCCCGAGTTGAAGTTCCAGGAGCAGTGGATGCCCCCTACCCACGTCGAATCCCCGGATGCCCCCACCCGGGACATGTCCATCACGGTGGGCTGGAACACGGCCCAGGCGGTCGGCATCACTCGCGAGGAGATGGACGCCTGGGCGGCCCGGTCACACCAGCGCGCCATCGCGGCGATGGACGCGGGGAAATTCCTCGACGAGATCCTTCCGTTGAAGATCACCCAGCCGGACGGTTCGGTGACGGAGTTCTGCGTCGACGAGCATCCCCGCCGCGACACCACCGTCGAGAAACTCGCGGGGCTGAAGGTCCTGCACCCGGAAATCGAGGGGTTCTCGATCACCGCGGGCAACAGCAGCGGCACCAATGACGCCGCCGCGGCCGTCGCGCTCGTCGACAGCGACTACGCGGCCGCCGAGAACCTCAACGTGATGGCCACGGTCAGGGCGTGGGCCGCCGCGGGGGTACCGCCCAGGGACACCGGTCTGGGCGCTGTCAAGGTCATCGGGAAGGTGCTGCAGCGGGCGGGTCTGTCGGTGGCCGACGTGGCGCTGTGGGAGATCAACGAGGCCTTCGCATCGGTGCCGATCGCGGCATGCCGCGAACACGGCATCGACGAGGAGAAGGTCAACTTCTCCGGCAGCGGTTGCAGCCTCGGCCACCCCATCGCGGCGTCGGGTGCCCGCATGGTCACCACGCTCGTCTACGAGCTGGCCCGCCGCGGCGGCGGGATCGGTGTGGCGGCGATGTGCGCGGGCGGCGGCCAGGGCGGCGCCGTCGTCGTCGAGGTCTAGCGGCGATCGCGAGGGCGGCGTCCGCTAGAACTGCTTGGTGGTCTTGACGAGCCCGATCGAGTTGTTTTGACCGGTCTGGGTGCATGACACCGTTACGTTGTACGTCGTGTTGGTGGGCCAGGCCCCTTTAATGTTCCACGTCGTGCTCGCCTTAGGGGCGACAGTGAAGCCGTGGTGGTAACCGAACGGGGTCGAATCGTAGGAGCAGCTCCCGGACACTGCTGAGCTGTTCGTGACAGTGACCGGCAGGCCGGTCACGGGGGAGAAATTCCCAAAGGACACCGAGATGGCGTCATGGGGCGGCGGGGGGGCCGCAGGCGGATTGGGATTGGGAGTCTTGGAGCAATCCGATCCCGGCGGCAGGGTGTACCCGGCTGTGCAATGGACGGGCCGGTTTGCGTCTGGCGCCGGCGCCGGTGCAGGCGCGTCCTGCTTGGCGCAGCTGAAATGTTCTTGAACGGCGAAGGCGTTCGTGACGCCCTTACTGTTGACGGTGGTCCCTTTCACCGCCCCCATGTCGTCGATGGTGCCCGTGTAGTGATTGGACACCGAGCCGGACGTCGGGCCGAAAACGACTGTGAGATCGAATTTGTTGCCGGTATTTCCGCCCGTGGCCTTGCCGGTCTGAGGACTTTGGAACGTCCCGCTCCCAACAAAAACGGGGGTGCCATCGGCGCGGAGCAGTTTGGCGTTATCCCCATCACCGGTCCCGGCTGAATTACCGAGCCAGTTATCGATTTGCAAGATAAGCCCGTTGTCTTGGTCGATGTTGAGACCACCGGTGTGGGTCCACGCGGAACAGGCCGGTGCTTGCGGGGCCGGCGGCATCGCCCGTACTGGCGCTGAAACCGCGATTGCGGCTGCCATAGTCGCGGCTACTGCCGCGGCCATGAGGATCGGCGCGGTATTGATTGTCACAGGTTCCGCAATGGCTTTGCGCCAGCGGCCGACGGATACGCACGGGGCGGCGCTAATTTGGCGAGGACGAACGGTGCTCATCGGAGTCCCTTCCAAGTTTGTCTCGGCAGCTGTTCAGTTGGCAGCGCAGCCGATCCACGCCCGGTGGGCGGTGGCGAATGTCCTGGGGCCCCGACGAATTGACAATATGACTGCACGGTGGAGGGAGCAATAAGGGTTTTCCCTATAATTTGGCAGGTCCAAGCAAACGAAGTCGTCCTACCGGGCCGGTCGATTGGTGAAACTGTAGGGAAACCCCTGATGTGCGGGATGCTCCCGGACCCATAGCGTCGGATCTCGCCACGCTTGGCAATTGGGACAATTGGGAGAGGAATTCGAACGTGTTGAGGGGTTACGTCGAATCCCCTGGCGGCATGTCGGGTGTGCCGACACAGAAAGCCATGACGTCCGCCAGGTGGGCAACCGTTGTGTCTGTGTCTGCGGTCATCGGCGCGATTGCGGTCGGCGTTCCGGCGCTGGCGCCCGCCGACAGTGGATGCCCCAACGACCTCGTCCCGCGCAACGCGCGTCCGGGCGATCAAGTGTGCGTTACCCAGCAAGTCGCGGCGGAGATCGCCACGGAGAATGCCAATGCGGTCAACCTGCGCGAGCCGAAGGGCGGCGCGTATGGGCCCAATACCTGCAAGTCGGGGTACGTTTGGCGCGAGGCCTTCGACGGAGATGCGGTATGCGTCGTTCCACAGCGGCGTCAAGAAACGTGGAGCGAGAACGCCGGTGCGGGCTACGGCCCGACCGGGGGGGCTCCGTATGGAACCAAACCGCCAGGTGTCACCGTTCCCGTTCCCGTCGTCCCTGTTCCGGGAGGACCGAGCGCGCCGGTGGGCACCCCGGCGCGGCCGACGCCGGGGGCTCCACCAGCCGGGTCGCCGGGCGAATCACACCCGCCGCCGCTCGGTGGAACCACATCCAACGCTCCGCCAAACAACGTGACTACCGCGCGCCCGACACCCAACGTCACGACACCGTTACCGAGTCCCAAGGCGACGACTACCCAACCGCCGTCGACGACAGCGAAGAAGCCGGCGTCCTGCGATCCCAAATTCGACGTGTGCGTCAACTAGATCTCCGGCGCGGAGGTGAGGGTGAAAGATATTGGGCTACAGAAAAATTAGCTTCTACGTCGCTTTCGGGATCTTGGCTGTGGCGGTCACCGTCGTGGGTTACGTCGGGGGAGGACCGCGCGGACGCTACAGCCTGATCTCGACGTCCACCCCACCGGCGCCACCGGCGATTCCGCTGACACCGAACAGTCAGGGATACGTACGCGTGGAAACCAAGTCGGGATCGACCGACTGTTCGATCAACACGGAGCTGGTTGCCTGTCAAACCGCGGCGAACAACTGGCCTATGACGCCAGGTGGGCGGCATTACCACACCGTCAGCGTCGCGGCTGATGGCCAATTGCATTGGGTTGAAGCAGATCTCGGTGCGCTTGAAGGACGGGTTACGCTGGACTCTCAAACCTACCGTGCACAAGGCTGGACAATTGTCGCCACTCCAGACAGCACGCGATTCACTAATGATCGCAGCGGTCACGGCATGTCCGTGAGTGATCAGGGTGTCGCATCGTTCTGAACCTCAAGGTTTCCGAAATTGTAGGGGCAACCCTGATTCAGCGGCCGATGCGTGAAAGTAACGTCGGAAACCAACGTTAGGAGTCCTCATGACGGCGAATCTCAATCGTCTGGTGGTCGTGATGGTGCTGAGTTGTGCGGCGGTGGGCTGTCAATCGCACGGCGCAAACCAAGGCGCTCCGGCCGGTAGCCGCCGGCGGCACTACTAAGGGCGCCAAACCCGTCGACGCATGCTCCATGCTGTCACCGCAAGACATTTCGCGACTTCTGGGCGTCACCGTCCAAGGCAAATCGACGGGTAAGGATCCACAGATGGGTGACTGCTCGTGGGAGAACCCGTCGACGTTGGAGTCGATATCGCTTCAAATCAGCAATCCGGGTACGGCGCGCAATAACACCCTGCCCCCGCCGGAAGCCGGCTTCCCGGACCCATCGAAAGCCGGGCCCGACGGCATGCGCCTGCTGGGCGGCGGCCAAGTCGAATTCGCTGCCGGCAACAGGGTCAACACGGTGCAGGTCGCGGTACTGAGGCTTTCGCCGGACCAAGCCAATTCGGCCGCCATCGACCTCGCGCGAAAGGTCAGCCCGCAGGTGCCCGGGTAGGACCTGAGCGATCAACAACCGGGCGGGCGCGCCCACCCGAAGGCGGTGCTGATCCGTTGGGCAGGCGCGCCGGCGTCGTCGCAGACCCGTGCCACCGTCTCAGCCGATTCGGCGGCGAAGACCCCGAAGGCGTAGTCGTCGTCCGGCACGGCCATCGCCATCAGCAATCGGATCGGCTCACCGCGGGCCGAGGTCGATGCGGCGCCATCGTTGAGGCGGCCAGCGGTCTCCCGAATAGAGCACACGGACGCCCGCGGGCCGTACCACTCGACGAGGAACCGCTCCGCTTCTGCGTCCATGGGACCCATCGCCTCACGCTATCGATCCGCACCCTGGCTGACATCAGGGATATTCCTACTCTTTGGGCGATGGTGGATAGTTTGCGGATTCGAATGCTCGGTAGAGCTCCATGCGTGAGCGGATGTTGAGTTTGCGGTAGACGCGGCTGAGGTTGACTTCGACGGTTTTGGGGCTGATGAACAGTGTGGCGGCGATGTCCCGGTTGGTCATACCTTCCACGGCCAGCTCGGCGACGCGCTGTTCGGAGGGAGTGAGTCCTTCGGCGCGGCGTCTGCCGGGCATGCCTCGTGCCAGCTCGGCTTTGACGCGGTCGGCCCATAACGCGGTTCCGAGTTCCTCGAAGGTTTGCAGTGCGTCGCGCAGTGTCGCCGCTGCGGCATCGCGGTGGCGTTGGCGACGGTGGAGTTGACCGAGCAGCAACTGGGTGCGGGCCCGTTCAAACGGCATGGGCAGGCGTTCGTGTTCGGTCATCGCGCGCTCCGCTGTCGCGGTGGCTAGGGTCAGATCGCCCCGTCCGGCCTGCAGCATCGCCCGGCAGCGCGCGCCCACGGCCAGCATCCATGCGCGGCCCAGCCGAGTGCCGTTGCGTTCCAGGGCTTCAATCAACGGGGTGGCCTCATCGAGGCGACCAACGCCCACCAATGCCTCGACGGCGTCGGGAATAAACCCCGCGAGGTAGATCTCCGTCCCGCCCGACGCCGCATAGAGCTGTGCCAGAAGTGGTTCCAGCAGTGGTCAGCGCAGTTTCGTAATTGCCCAGTGATACTTCCAGAAAACCTAATGCGGATGTTTGCCAGACCATCAAGCGGTACAAGCCGCATCGCTGACCCACCGGAAGCGCCGCGCCGATGTCGCTACGGGCGGCGTCCTCGTGACCGGCGTAGGCGGCGAGAAGTCCTCTGATCGTTTGGGCCACAACGATCGGGATGTCGCCGCCCAGTTGCAGCGCCCGCTCCATCGCGTCCTCGGCGATAATCGTGGCTTCGCGGAAGTTGCCCCTCCACATCTCGACCAAGGCGCTGAAGAACGTGAGGTATGGCAGATCGCCCTCTTCGCCCCGGACACTGCAGCGTTGCCGGACGGACACCATCTGGTGGGCGGCCTGGTCGAGCTGGCCGGTGAAACCCAGCAGAAGCGCATGTTGCATGCTGGGCCTGCACATCAATGGCATATCGGCGTCCGGGTCCTCGAGTTCAAGAGCGCGTCGCAGGCTGCCCTCGTCAACGCCGTCCCCACGCATGAAGGCCAGCATGACCCGCATGCTGAGCGCTTGACTCAGCGGCTGCGGCTGCCCTAGCTCGGCCGCACGATGCACGGCGTTCTGCGCACTCTTTATCGCGCCATCGAGATCACCGGCGTCGAACAGCGTAAACGACAGGGTGATCGATATCTGAACCCGCAGTGCCAGCTGATCTCCCACCTCCGCCAAAGCGCGGTCGAACAAGCGCGGCGGCCTCGGTGTGACTGTCGTTACAGAGGCGTACTACACCGAGCAAGTGCAACGCCTTCGGCTCGCTGAACGCCGGGCGCGAGCCGGGAGATGGTTTCTTCAAGCGCCTTTCGGGCTCTTACCGAATCTCCGCCAGCGAAGTGGTGAGCGGCCGATTGGATCCGACGCTCTGGAGTATCCGCGCCGAGACCGATCGCCAGCTCCAGCAGCTCGGCGGCGGCGGCGGGCGCTCCCCTGCCGCGCGCGATCTCTGCTGCTGAGTCAAGCGCCTCTACCGTTTGAGGTTCGCCGGTCGCGTCGGATAGGGCGAGGTGACGCGCCCGCAGTTCGGGTTCGGTGACGAGTTCGGCCAGGCGGCGGTGCATCGCGCGGCGGCGTCGCGGCGCTGCACCGCTGTACACGCCGTGCGCCAGTACCGGGTGGGTGAACCGGAGGTGATTGCCCTCGACAGCCACCACTGCGTGAGTTTCGGCCTCGCCGAGCAATTCCACGACGCGATCCGGCGTGGTGCCGATTGCTTGGGCGACCACCTGCACTGTGGGGTCGGGGAGGCTGGCCATCGCGAGCAGCGCGTCTTCAGCGCCTGCGCCGGCCCGACCGATTCGCGAGCTTACCAAGTCGCTGAGGCTACTCGGCAAGCTCAGCTCGGTGGTGCGGTGATCAGTTTCGATTTCGCGGGCCAACGCCAATGCGAAAAACGGGTTGCCGCCGGAAATTTCGTGAATACGTAACAACATGGGACGGGCAAGCGAGCTACCCAGTCGAAGCATGAGGAGCTGGTGCAGTTCGCCGACTGTCAACGGCTGCAGTAGGACTCGGCGGGTGGCGTCCGGATTTGGAAGCTGTATCCGCGGCGCCGTCCCGTCGGTCCGTATCGTCCACAACAACGCTGCGCCATGCGGAAGCCTTCGCGCCGCGAACGACACGACGTTGGCGCTGGAGGTATCAAGCCACTGTAGGTCGTCGATGCCGATCAGCACCGGTCCCTGCGCAGCGAGCCGCTGGATGACGGCCAGGAAAGCCGCCGCCACGGCTCGAGCATCGGTGTTTCGTGCGTCATCGCGCCGGCGCAGCAGCGCGGCGTCCAAGCCCTCACGCTGCGGCGCGGGCAAGTCAGCCCATATCGACTCGTCGACATCGCTGAGCAGATCGGCCAGGGCGGTGTAGGCCAGGACCGATTCGGCGGCGGCCGCGCGGCTGGTAAGCACGCGGAAACCGCGATCGCCGGCGCGGCCCACCGCATCCAGCCACAGTGTCGTCTTCCCGATGCCCGGATCGCCGGCAATGACCATGGCGCACGGCTGTTGGGCCGCTGAATCGAGGAATTCGACGAGAGTCTGCTCTTCTGCCTGCCGACTTACGACTCGCTCCGACATCGTTGACCCGCGCCGGGCTCTCAGACGGTCCCGCCGGAACGGGCACACGCAGTATGTACGAGCCGGGTGACCATTTTTTGCCCCGTATGAGTTGCATTGAACAATCTACCAGCGTATTGCAGCGGCGCTGAGACGTGAACCGTTTGCTTAATCTGGGGGCTGCCTGCCTGCTTGGTAGTGGTTTACTGCCCAGTTGCCATGAAGGTGCTGGATATTAGCTGTGTCGCCGCAACGGCGTCAGTTACAGAAGGTGTAGCCGATGAACTGGGCGTCGCCGTTGGCGCCCGAGTAGTTGGTGTAGTGCACGGCCGGCATGCCGTTGTACCGGGTGTCCATCGGCTGCGCGGTGGGCGGCGGGACGTCCTTGGGGAAGGCCAGGACCATGTCGGCAAAAATTTTCAGGCCGGCCTGGCAGATGGCGTCGGGGCGCGGCGGCTGGGGATTCCAGGCGTGCACCACGACCGGATCCGTGAGCTGATACCCGGTGGCGCAGTTCGGGTCGCAGATCTTGAAAACGGCCGTTCCGGTCCCGTCGGCGCCTTGCGGTCCCCACGAGCTCCATGACATGTCTTGCAGCGCAACGGCTACGCTCGCGCAGCCGAGGACGTTGAGCTTCCGCGGACGCTCGATCGGGGGGACGGACGGGTTGTAGCAGCCCGGGATGGCGAAGCTCTGCGGGGGTGGGGGCGCGGCCGCTGGCGCCGACGCGTGCCGGTGGCCGGCGAATCGTGCGCCCACGAACGCGATGGCGCCGACCAACGCGACGGCCCCCACGACGCCGAGCAGAATCATGCGTCTGCGCGGCTGCCGCCGTGACCGCTCAGCCGAAAGGACGCTCTCCCCCGTCACAATGTCCAGGTTTACAGGTTTCCGCCGAGATTTCACGTCCAAGGGGTGGCGCCCGTCCCCCGGCAATGACAAGGTAAATTGGCCAACGCTGCCAACATTCCGCCCGTTGACCTGATGGGGGTTGCCGATGAATGACCACGAGCTGGCCGCGCGCCTGGCCACCGATGCGGGCCGGTTGCTGCTCGGCGTGCGCGAGGAATTCGCCGACGCAGACGCAAGCGAGCGGAAAGCCGCGGGCGACAAGCGGTCTCACGACTTCCTGATGGAGGCGCTGGCGACCGAACGACCCGACGACGCCGTGCTGTCCGAGGAGGGCGCCGACGACCCGGTGCGGTTGCGGTCACCGCGGGTGTGGATCGTCGATCCGCTCGACGGGACCCGGGAGTTTTCCGAGCTGGGGCGGGCCGACTGGGCGGTGCACGTGGCGCTGTGGCAGGACGGTGAGCTCGTCGCCGGAGCGGTCGCGCTGCCGGCGCAGGGGATCACGCTGGCGACCCCCCGGGTCGAGGCCCCTCCGGCCGCCCCGGACACGCCGCGCATCGTGGTGTCGCGAACACGGCCACCCGCCATCGCGCTGGCCGTGCGCGACGCGCTGGGCGGCACCCTGGTGGAAATGGGTTCTGCCGGAGCAAAGGTGGCGTCGATCGTGCAAGGTCTGTCCGACGTCTACGTTCACGCCGGTGGTCAGTTCGAGTGGGATTCGGCCGCGCCCGTGGCGGTGGCCCGCGCCGCCGGTCTGCACACCTCCCGCATCGATGGGTCGGGCTTGGCCTACAACCAGCCGGATCCCAAGCTGCCCGACCTGGTGGTCTGCCGACCGGAACTGGCCGACGCGGTACTGGCCGTCACGCGCTGAGGCGCGTCACGCGGTCCGTCTCAGATGGGCCGCTGGTCACACCCGTCACCGGCGCGGGCGCATCGTCACATCCTCACTTCTTGTGACGGTTGGGATTTGGCGCCGAGATGGGGCGCGGTCAGCGCCACGCCTGTTGCCAGGCCATGACGCGCTCGGCGAGTTCCGGCCCGGCGTCCTCCTGGATGAAGTGGCCGGCTTTGATGCGGGCGTGCGGCTGGCCCGCCGCGCCGGGGATGTGATCGATCAGTTCCCGGTCTGCCCGCCCCAGGATCGGGTCGCGGGTGCCGAAAATAGCCAGGCACGGTTTCTCCCAGCGGCCGAGCTCGTCCCACGCCGCCCGGTTGGCGGGAATCGCCGGGTCACTCGGCGAGAGCGGCACCAACCGCGGGAAGGCGCGGGCCCCCGCCTGATACGTCTTGTCGGGAAAGGGGGCGTCGTAGCCCGCCCGCACCTTGGGCGGGACGCGGCGGACCGTGGCGAGGCCGACTAGTCGGCCGGCGGGCAGCACCGGAGAGTAGCGCGCCAGCGCCCGCCAGGCGTAGAACGCCGGAGGCATGGGACGCTGCGCGGTGGGAAGGGCGCCGTTGGCCACCACCAGCCGCGCGATGCGGTCGCCCTGCTCGGCGGCGACGCGCAGCCCGATCAGCGAACCCCAGTCCTGGACGAACAGCGTGACATCTTTGAGGTTCAGGCGCTCGAACCACGAGGTCACCCACTCGACGTGGCGCAGGTAGGTGTAGTCCTCGATCCGATCGGGCTTGTCCGAGCGCCCGAAGCCGATGAGGTCGGGTGCCAGCACGCGGTTCCCGGCATCCGCCAGGGGTGGGATCATCGTCCGGTAGAGGTAGCTCCACGTGGGCTCGCCGTGCAGCAGCACGATGGGCGGCCCCTCGACGGGACCCTCGTCGAGGTAGTGCATGCGCACCGGCCGGGTGTCGCTCGCCGCCACGTCGACGTAGTTCGCTACGAACGGATAGCCCTCGAGGTTTTCGAATCGGGAGTCCGGCGTCCGCAGCACGCGCATATTCAGCTCCTCCGGTGGGCCTGCACCTGTGTAAGCCTCTCGCGGCGATGCGATTTCGTCTAGGGGGAGATTTCAGGGTGGGAAGCCACTAAACTCGTTTCTTCATGGCGATTCGGCGCGCGGTTCTGATGATTGCCGACATCAGCGGCTATACGCAGTACATGCACTGGAACCGGACGCATCTGGCCCACGCGCAGCTGACGGTGGCGGGACTGCTGGAGTCGGTCATCGACGCCGGCAAAGGTCTGAAGCTGGCCAAGCTCGAGGGCGATGCGGCGTTCTTCTGGGCGCCCGACGGCGATGCCAAAGCCGTGGTCTGCGAGAAGTTGTCGCGGATGCGCCAGTCGTTCCTCGCGCGGCGCGAGCGGTTCAAGACGGACGTCGCCTGCGAATGCGCGAGCTGTTCGCAGCTGGACAACCTGTCGCTCAAGTTCGTCGTCCACCAGGGCGAGGTGGCGGAGCAGCGGGTGAAGCGCCACGTCGAACTCGCCGGCTTCGACGTCATCCTGGTGCATCGCATGCTGAAGAACACGGTTCCCGTGGTCGAATACGTGCTGATGACCGACCCGGTTGCCGCCTGCCTCGACCAGCCGATGCGCGGTCTCTGTAATCCGCTGATCCACGACTTCGAGGGCATCGGGGAGACGTCGACGCACTACGTCGATCTCTCGACGTCCGAGGTCCGGACCGCGTCGCCCCGGCGCAGTTTCCTGCGCCGGCTGGGGACGACGTCGAAGCTGGAATTGAGCACCCTGCCGTACCTGCTACGCGTCAAGGAGCCGGCCGAGGGGTTCCGCAACCTGGGCCGCGCCGCCGCGCCGGGAGGCTGAAAAGCGGCACGCACAACGTCGCTACAGCGCGTCGGCGAGGGCCCGCTGCATGCGGGATATGGCTTCGGCGAGAATGGCTTTCGAGGTCGCGAAATTCAGCCGCACGTGGCCCGCCCCGCCGGTTCCGAAGACGTGGCCGGAGCTGAGGGCGACGCGGGCGTGGTCGAGGAACCAGCGAGCGGGGCCGGACAGATCGGCGACCACCGCAAGCCCGTCGGGGACATCCTCGGCGAAGCCGAGCTCCCGACAGTCGAGCCACGCGAGGTAAGTGCCTTGGGGCCACTGACATTTCACTGCGGGAAGGTGCTCGGCGACCAGATCACCCAGCAGTGTCCGGTTCTCGTCCAGGCCCCGCAGCAGCGCGTCCAGCCAGTCGCCGCCGGTCCTGAACGCCTCGGCGTGCGCGATGACGCCCAGGTGGCTGGGGCCGTGGCTGACCTCCTCGGGCATCCGGCGCAGGTCGGCGGCTGCCTCGGGACCGGCGACGGCCAGGGCCGCTTTGATCCCGGAGAGGTTCCACGCCTTGGAGCCGGACATCAGGGCGAACGCATCCTCGCCACCGGGAACGGTCAGATACGGGACGAACCGCGACCCAGCCAGGACGACGGGTGCGTGGATCTCGTCCGACACCACCCGGACACCGAGCCGGCGGGCCAGCTCCGCGACGCCGCTCAGCTCCTCGGCGGTGTGCACCGCGCCCGTCGGGTTGTGCGGATTGCACAGCAGGTAGGCGACCTTCGCGGCCGAGCTGCGGGCCCGCGCGAACGCCTCCTCCAGGGAGTCCAGGTCGATGCGGCCGTCGGCGCCGAGCGGGGCTTCGATCACCCGGCGACCGTCGTGCGACACGAACGCGTAGAACGGGGCGTAGACCGGTGGGTTGACGACGACGGCGTCGCCGCGGTCGGTGACCAGACGCAGCGTTTCGACGACCCCGAGCATGACGTCCGGGACGATCGCGGTGCGGCCGACCTCGAGGTCGTGCCATTGCCAACGCCGGGAAGCGAATTCGGCGACCGCCTCGGCGAGCGCGGTGCCGCAGGGGTATCCGGTGTCGCCGAGGTCGATGGTTCGGCGCAGTGCCTCGGCCACCGTGGGCGGCAGTTTGACGTCCATCTCGGCGACCCACAGCGGCAGCACGTCGTCGGGATGCGCGCGCCACTTCATGCTGGTGCGCCGGCGCAGCTGCGCCAGCGTGAGTTCCTCGAGGGGGTTAACCGTCACCCGGGCAGATTAAGGCAGATCACCTGGCGAACGCGTGCTTGGGAATCGTCAACGGCAGATCCACCGAACTCAACAGTCCCGGCGCTGCGGCGACGACATACGGCACGGCATTGACGACGCGCATCGCGGTCGCCACCATTGCGCCTGCGCCCGAAGTCATTCCCGCGACCCCGGCCTTGGCGGGGTTCTTCAGTGTCGCCGCCATGGCGCAGTCGATGTCGGGGTCGCCGGTGATCGTGACGCGGTAGGACAGATCACCGATCCCGGTCGGCCAGTCGGGAGCGACGTCGTGCGCGAGCCGGGTGACGTGCTCGATGACAATGGCCTCCCGGCCGTCGACCACCCCGATCGCCTGCATGCGCAGCGCGCCGCACGTGCCTGCCTCGACGGTGCCCATCGCGACCTCCAGGGTCCGATTCGTGACCGCACGGTCGAAACCCTCGCGCACCTCCTGGACTTCCACCCCGAGCGCGTCGGCGACCAACCGGATCTGCCCCTGCCATTCGCCGGCGATCGCGCCCGGATAGCCGATCCAGGGCTGGTAGTCCAGCGGTCGGCCGAAGCCCAACGCGTCGCTCATGATGTCGGGCACCCCGTAGTCGTCGTAGAGGCCGATCTCGAAGGAGTGGATCTTCTCGATCGACGACGACTGGGTGCACAGCACCAGGGGCAGGTAGTCGGCGGCGAAGCCGGGCTCGATGCCCGACGCGTACAGCGACACCTGGCCGCGCTTGGCCGCGGCGACGAGTTGGTCGCGCCACTCCGCGGGTTCGTAGGCGTGCGGATTGACCAGTCGCGTGGTGCTCGTCGTGACGACGTTGATCCCCGACTCGAGCAGCTTGACGTAATCCGGGATGGCCAGGGCATCGCGCTCCGGGCCGCTGGCCGCGTAGATCACGCAGTCGGGTTTCAGGGCGATCAGCGCGTCCGCGTCGGTGGTCGCGGCCAGACCGATCGGCTCCCCGTTGGCCAGTTCGCCGGCGTCCTTGCCGTTCTTCTCTTGCGCGTGCACCCACACCCCCACCAGCTCCAGATTGGGGCGCCGCTGGATGGTTCGGATGGCGATCGACCCGATGCCACCGGTCGCCCAAACCACCACGCGTTGAGCCGTCATCTTGTTCCTCCTCAGGTGTGTGCGCGGGCACGCACGGGCACGGGGTTAAGAGAGCAAGTGCTATCCTAATGAACAAATCTTAGGTTAATCTGCGGATGTGAGGACCGATAGGCCTTTTGCCTGCCTTTCCGCGACAACTCGGGATTGCGTTGGCGCCCAGCGGCGGGCAATCGGTCGAATCCGCAGAGCTGAAGTCGGCGGGCGCTGATGTTCACGCTGAGGTTCGACATGCGCGCCCCGGCGTGGGCCGGGCCGGCCGTCGACCTGTACGCCGCGGCCATCGACATGTGCGCTTGGGCGGAGACGCGCGGCGCGGTCCTTGCGGTCCTCTCCGAGCACCACGGTGCCGACGACGGCCATCTGCCGGCGCCGTTGACGCTGGCCGCGGCGATCGCGGCCAGGACACGCAGCCTGGGGATCCTGCTGGCCGCGGTGCCGGTTCCATTGTGGGACCCCGTCCGGCTCGCCGAAGAGATGAGTGTGCTGGACCTGATCAGCCGGGGGCGGGTGTCCTACGCTTTCGGCGTCGGGCATCGACGCGCCGAATACGACCACTTCGGCGTCGACATGGCGACCCGTGGCCGGGCGGCGGATCAGATCCTGTCCGTGTTGAGCCGCCTGGTGCGCGGGGAGCCGGTCGAGTATCGGGGCCGACAGGTTAGGGTCACGCCACCGTGCGCATCACCCGGCGGGCCGACGATGCTGGTTGCAGGTGGCAGCGAGGCCGCGGCCCGGCGCGCCGGCGCCTTGGGCCTCGGATTCATCTCCCAGGCCGACGCGCCGGGCCTGAAGGAGCATTACGACGAGCAGTGTCGCGCACACGGACACCCGCCCGGATTCTTTCAGTCACCTGTTCCGGGCGCTCCGACAACGGTTTTCGTCGCCGACGATGTCGACCGGGCCTGGGATGTGCTGGGGCGGCACCTGTTGCACGATGCGGTGACCGCCGCGGCCTACCGGCCCTCCGACGAATCGGTGGCGAGCATCACCCGCGCCGGCACCGTCGCCGCACTCCGCGACGAGGGCGGCCCGTATCGCATCTTCACCCCCGACGAGGCGACCGAGTACGTGCGGGGCGGGCGACCGCTGCCGCTGCATCCGCTCTGCGGGGGAGTTCGGCCCGACGTCGCGTGGCCCTACCTCGAGGGTGCCGCGGCCGCGGCCGCGCGGGCGCACCAGGAATGAGGAACTGCCGATGATCCGTACCGTCGTGTGGTCCACCGGGGGAGTCGGGGCGATCGCCATCGATGCCGTCAGCCGCCGACCGGACCTGGAACTCGTTGGGGTATGGGTGCATTCGCCCGAAAAGGTGGGCAGAGACGCCGGCGGGTTGGCCGGCGTCGCGCCACTGGGCGTGGCGGCCACCGGCGATGCCGACGCACTCATCGCCCTGGCGCCCGACTGTGTGGTCTATGCGGCGAGCGGTCCGGAACGCGACGGGGCCGCCGTGCCCGACTACCTGCGACTCCTGCAGGCGGGCATCAACGTGGTGTCGACCTCGTCGACGAGTCTGGTCTACCCGCCGTCGTACTTCGCCCCGGACTGGCGTGACCGACTCGACGCGGCGGCCAAGGCGGGCGGAGCGTCCTTCTACGCGTCGGGCATCTTCCCCGGCTTCGCCTCCGATGAGCTCGCGTTGCTGTTGACGACGCAGTCGAAGAACATCCGCACGATCACCGCCAGCGAGGTCGCGCTCAACGATCACTACCCGGTCGCCGACGTGATGATGGACGGCATGGGCTTCGGCCGGCCACTGGATTTCGAACCGATGCTCAAGACTCCCGGATTCATCGAAATGGCATGGAAAGCACCGATTTTCTTGATCGCCGCCGGGCTCGGGGTCGAGGTGCAGGAAATCCGCGGCACCCTCGATCGCCAGCTGACGGATCGCGACATCGAGGTGGCGTTCGGCACCATAGCGGCCGGTACGTGCGGCGCGGTGCGCACCCGGGCCGCGGGCGTGGTGAACGGCCGTGAGGCGATCGTGATCGAGCACGTCATCCGGATGGCCCGCGACGTGGCCCCCGATTGGCCGGCGTCGGAGTGCGACGCGACTTATCGCGTCGACATCGAGGGCGATCCGGACGTCCACTGCGTGCTGACTCTCGGCGAAGCGAAGGGGCACGGCGCGGGGCGGGCCGCCATGGCGGCCACCGCCATGCGGGTGGTCAACGCGATCCCGTATGTTGTCGACGCGGCGCCGGGCTTGCTGAGTTCGCTCGATATCCCGACCACGCTGCCGCGGCACGCATTCGACTGAGGCCCTCGAGGAGTCACCGTGTTCACATTGCGCTTCGACATGCGCGCCCCGGCGTGGGGCGCGCCCCCGGCCGCGCTGTACGCCGCGGTCCCCGAGATGTGCGCCTGGGCCGAAGAGCACGGCGGCCTCGCCGCCGTGCTGTGTGAGCACCATGGTTCCGAGGACGGGTACCTGCCGTCGCCGTTGATCCTGGCTCCTGCAATAGCGGCGCGGACCCGGCGGCTGCCCATGAACCTGATCCTGATCCTGCCGTTCTACGAGCCCGTGCGGCTCGCCGAGGACATGGCGGTGCTCGACATCATCAGTGGCGGGCGGGCCTCCTACACCCTGGCCCTGGGCTACCGGCCCGAGGAGTTCGAACATTTCGGCCTCGCGGTCGGCGATCGAGGTCGGCTCGCCGACGAGAAGCTGCCGCTGTTGCGCCGGCTGCTGTCCGAAGCGACGGTCGTCGAAGACGGGCGTCGCATCACGGTGACACCACGCCCGCAGACCGACGGTGGGCCGTCGATGCTCTGGGGTGGGGGCACGGTGGCCGCGGCGCGGCGGGCCGGGCGCTACGGCCTGGGCATGCTCGGCAATGCCAACGCGCCCGGAATGCAGGAGGCCTACGAGGCCGCGTGCCGCAAGCACGGGCATGCGCCCGGGCCGACGATGTTCCCCAGCCGCGACACAGCGTCCGTCGTTTTCGTCGCCGACGACGTGGACCGGGCGTGGAAGGAGCTCGGCGAGCATCTGCTGCACGACGTGCGAACCTATGCCGCGTGGAATCCCGGCGACGAGACGACGGCGGGGTTCACGCACGTGAACACGGTGGACGAGCTGCGCGATGCCGCGGCGTCGCACGTGATTCTCTCGGTGCCCGAAGCGGTTTCGCGCGTCCGCGCGGGCCAGGTGCTCAACCTGTCGCCGCTGTGCGGGGGTTTGCCGCCAGAGATCGCGTGGCCGTATCTCAAGCGCGTCGGGGAGGTCGTGTTGCCCGAGGCCCTCGGGTCGGCGCAGTGACGCGACCCCTCGCTGGGTGTGGGGCGGTCACTTGGGCTGGTTCGGCACGCCCGGGTAGAGCTGCTCCGTCGGACCCGCCGTCACGTAGCCGCCCAGCTTCGTAATCAGGTGGGGCGCAAAGACCGCGGCGTAGACCAGGTGTCCGACGACGACGACGGCCGCGATGGACAGCACCGACGACTGCAGCCGACTGTGCGATCTCTTGTCGGCCCACATGTCGATGACATTTCGGCCCTCGGAATCGGTGCGTCCGAGGAGATAGGTGAAGACCATCATCTGGATGCCCATGGCGAGCGAGTCGTAGAGCGGGTACTGGTGCTTGGTTCCCTGGAAGATCGCCAGGCCGGGAATCACGTAGCCGTAGTAGAAGTTGCCGAGCTGGGCCCCCGTGAAGGCGTTGAAGAAGAAGGCCCAGCAGAAGCCGACGGCCAGCCCGACGACCAGGAGGGTGATTGGCCTGCGCCATCCGAACTTTGCGCTCAGCCACCGTCCGAGGGCGGCCCCGGTGAGGGCGGGAATCACGAAGTAGGAGACGTAGCCGATGGGGACCGACGATGGCAACCCGCCCCAGGTCATGTTCAACGGCCACCAGGACGGCATGCGGGGCAGCGCGGGCGGGAACTGTGCGTACATCGCCCAGTCGTACGGCGACTCGATCCACGAGAACGAGATCGCCGAGATGGACAGCAGCAGCAGCGGGTGGATGCGCCGGCGGCGGTAGCTCAGAGAGATCCCGATGACCACGAACGCGATGCCACTGACGATGGCGAAGTACATGGCCCCGGCCATCTGGGGCGTCATCTCGGTCTTCACTGCCGGCCCTCGTCGTTCGGCGCGCGCCGCGCCTCGGGATCGAAACGGAGCACCAGCCCGAATATCAGGACGATCAGGCCGAACAGCGTGCCGAGCATGATGACTGCGCCCACGGCCGTACCCCTTCCCGGATGGGTTCGATCCTCAAGATAGTGCATGCTATCTTAAAAGTCGTCAACCGCCGAGAGCGGTTCGAGGAGTGAAAATGCCCCAGCGACCTTCCACGGCCAAGGTGCCGGCCGCGGCCACGCGCCGGCCCCGAGGCGCGCCGCGCGGACTCTTACTCGACGCCGCGCGTGGCCTCTTCGGCCGCCAGGACTATCGCGGCACCACGACGCGTGAGATCGCCCAGGCCGCGGGCGTCACCGAACACCTGCTGTTCCGCCATTTCGGCTCGAAGGCGGCGCTGTTCCGCGAGGCGCTCGTCCAGCCCTTCATCAGCTTCGTCGAGGAGTTCGGCCGGACCTGGCAGGCGGTGGTCCCCGAGGAGACCGACGAGCAGGAGCTGGCCGGTCGTTTCGTCGGGCAGCTCTACGACGTGTTCGTCGAACACCAGGGTCTGCTGTTGACGCTGATGGCGTCCGAGGCCCTCAGCGAGGAGGAAAAGGCGGACGCCGGCATCGACGAGGTCAGGCGGGCGCTCACGGTGCTCGGCCGGATCAGCGCCGAGGGCATGCACCTGCGCGGGTTGCGCTCCGACCACCCGGACCTGCCGGCCCACTCGACGGTGGCGATGATCGCCGGCATGGCCGCATTGCGTTCGACCTACTTCGGAGCCAAGCCGCCGCCGAGGGCGGTCATCGTCGACGAACTCGTCCAGGCGATCCTGCACGGCTTCCTGCACCGTAACGGCTGATCCGTTGAATGCGAATGCCCACCAAAGGAATTGAGAATGACAGACACCAGCGCGATCGAGCTGTACTACGACCCGTTCGACTCCGACATCGACGACGACCCCTACCCGGTGTGGAAGCGCATGCGCGAAGAGGCGCCGCTGTACTACAACGAGAAGTACAACTTCTTCGCGCTGAGCCGATACGTTGACGTGGCGCGCGAACTGCCCAACTGGCAGACCTACCGATCCGGCCGCGGGACCACCGCCGACATCTTGTTCGCCAACATCGAAGTGCCACCGGGAATTCTGCTGTTCGAAGATCCGCCCCTGCACGACCTGCACCGCAAGCTGCTGTCCCGCGTCTTCACGCCGCGCCGCATGCTCGCAGTCGAGTCGCTGGTGCGTGGGTTCTGCGTCCGGGAGCTCGACCCGCTGGTCGGCGCCGGCGGTTTTGATTTCATCGCCGACCTCGGGGCGATGATGCCGATGCGGACCATCGGATATCTCTTGGGCATTCCCGAAGCGGATCAAGAGAAGATCCGGGACCGCAGCGTCGCCAACATCACGTTGCCCAAGGGCAGCGGCCCCGCTGAGGTCGATGCGAATGTGTTCGCGAACTCCATCGCCATGTTCGCCGAGTACATCGAATGGAGAGCCGATCATCCCTCCGATGACCTGATGACCGATCTGCTGCGGGCCGAGATCGAGGAGCCGGACGGCACCCGACGCCGGCTGACTCGCACCGAAGTGCTGTCCTACACCGCGATGATCGCCGGCGCCGGGAACGAAACCACCACCCGGCTGATCGGTTTCCTGGGACAGCTGTTGGCGGATCACCCGGACCAGCGCCGCGAACTCGTCGCCGACCCGACCCTGATCCCCGGCGCAATCGAGGAGACCCTGCGGTACGAGCCACCGTCACCCGTGCAGGCCCGCTACGTCGCCCGCGACGCCGAGCACTATGGCCGCGTCGTGCCGGAGGGGTCGTTTATGTTGCTGCTCAACGCTTCCGCCAACCGGGACCCCCGCCGGTTCCCCGATCCGGACCGTTACGACATCCACCGGCAGGGCAGCCACCTCAGCTTCGGGCAGGGCCTGCATTTCTGTCTCGGCTCGGCGCTGGCCCGAATGGAAGCGCGGGTGGCCATGGAAGAGGTCCTCAAGCGCTGGCCCGACTGGGAGGTCGACTACGCCAACGCCGAACGCGCACACACGGCAAGCGTGCGGGGATGGGCACGCCTGCCCGTCAGTCACGGGGTGATGCTCGGCCCAGCGTGCGGCCAGCCGGGCACTCGAGCTCGAGCGTGCGGCCAGCCGGGCACTCGAGCTCCAGCGTGCGGCCAGCCGGGCACTCGGTATGGCTACGGAGCGCTTCGATCGACCAGCACGGCACCGTCGGGTTGAGTTGCCCAGCGTCTGCAGCGCGATGTCCCCGCCCCGGGCCGTGAGGCGCACGATCTCGGCCAGCTGCCCGGGCGCGTCGCACTGCAGATAGTGGTCGGCGCCGGGCACCACCCAGTAGCGGTTGGTTCCGGGCTTGTTCTTCAGGTACGTCTGCCACACGTGGTTGGGGACCCGCAGCGGTGCGACGTTGTCGTGCAGCCCCCACACCACCGTGGTGTTGACGTGGCTCGCGGAAAGCGCTTCCAGCCAACCGGTTTCGTCGGCGGCGCGCTCGTGCAGGTACTGGATCGTGTCGGGCAGCACGCGGACCCCGTCGTTGTGCGCGAAGCACTTTGCCAGCGCGGCGATTTCGGGGTCCTCGAGGTTCCGCCGCGGGATGAAGGTGCTGGCTCCCATGCCGGCCGCCAGCATCTCCGGTGTGGTCGCGGCCGCCGTTGCCCGCGCCGTCGTGGGGTCGAGCAGCGCCGTCTGGAACGCGGTCAGGTTCGACAGCGGGAGGAAGATGTTGGCATTGGTCAGGATGAGATCGACGGGTACTGCGGGCGGGTCCAGAGCCGCCAACATGTCCGACGGCGATCATGCCGACGCTGCTGCCGCGGTCGTGGGTGAGCATGCGGTATTCGGTCAGCTTCCACACCTGGGTGATGGCATGGACGAGCAGGCGGGCGTCGTCGTACAGGGAATACGCATAGGGCTCGGGCGGTTTGTCGGACAAGCCGTAACCCGGAAAGTCCAGCACGTGGATGTCGAACTCGGATGCCAGTTCATTCGCCAGCGCGAAATAGTCGATGCTGGACGTCGGGAAGCCGTGCACCAGCACCAACGCCGGCGCCCCCGGTGTGCCGAGGCGGCGGCTGAACACCGCCACTTCCCGTCCCTGGTTGGCGGCGGTCGTCGACCGCCAGCGCAGCTCCGTCCCGCCGTTTTGCCACTCCGCGAAGATGTCCAAGCCGCCAGCATCCCAGAGGGGAGCGCGGTTAGACAATGTCGCGGAGGGCCCGGGATCCCCAGCGGTCACGGAATCGGAGGGGTGACCATCTTTGCCCGCCTCCCCGCGACAATTTGCGAAACCGTCGACGCGCCAACTCGCGACTTTTCGCGGTGAGGTGGGCACAAAGCCGAATCCTTCCGGGCGGTGACTGCAAGCGACGGATGCGGCGTCCGAACGTGGCCGCAGAGCAACCGCTCACGGGCAGGTTACGTGGATCCCGAAGGTCACCTGGTGGACATCCCCTTGTTTGGGCGACACCCCCTGCCCGGTCCCGGTCACGGTGTAACTCCTGCCGTCCTTGGCCGCCTGCACCTGGATCGCCGACTGGGGCGCCTGGTAGGGCAGCCGGTATTCACCTGAGTCCAGCTTGAGCGAAACCTCGAACGCGTCGACGCTGGGCGGCGTCTCGTCGGACAGGGTCAGGGTCACCGACGCCGAATCGTCGTGGACGGTGATGCGGGTGGTCAGGTCTCCCGACTCCGCCGGGGTTGCGCTCGGTTGCGCCGCCGAGGTGCTGCATTCGACGCCGCCAAGCATCGTGTGCTTGTTCCCGTTGATCATGACGGTGGTGCTGACGGGCGGGTGGCTCGTACTCGGAGCGGCGCCCGGGTGCGCGTTGTTGCTGGAACAGCCGGCCAGCACGACCAGACCGACGCCCGCAGCCGCGACGATTGTGCGATATTCCCAAACTGTCATCTCACCCCCAGTGCTCGAACGTCGAGCACTATAGGTCGCGCTCGGCCGCACCGCAGCATCAAGGCCATGCCTCCCAGGTGACCATGCTGCGCAGCGGCCCGGCGAACACGGGATGCACAGCACGAGAACGCCACCGCTCTTCGACGAGCGGGGCAAGAGCCTCAGTGGTGGCAATCGGGTCCTCGTCGAGGTAAATCACGGTGATGTACTGGTGGTCCGTGTGCCATCCCGCCGGCAGGTGGCTCCAGGCTGTGCTCGAGCCGAAGGTCCAGGCGCCGGCGGTCCCGGGCGTGGCGAGCAGTGCCGGGTAGTGCTCGGCGTGCAGCCACTGCAGCCAGGCGTCCGGGCGGCCGGCGGCATCCCGGGTGGTTTGCTCCACGAGCAGCAGAACCCCGCGGTGCGGCCGAAACGGCACCACTTCGGCCGAGATCAGCGCCCGCGGCGAGGCGTGCCACTGCAGCAGCCGCAGTCCGGCGACTTGCAGCGACGGCCGGGTGACGGGGAAGCGGCCGTTCTCCCGCAGCGCCCGGCCGAGGGCGACGAAGTCGTCGAAGGTTTCCTCGACGGGATCGGCGACGAGGTAGTGCACCGCGTTCCCGAGCAGGCCTAGCGGCCCCTCGCCCGCCAGGCGGTGACTCGGATAGTCGCCGTCGGCGATCCAGCGCAACCCGTAAACGATGCCCGGCAGCTGGTATTGCTCCGGCATGTGGTCCAGCAGGTGCCAACGCAGGTAGCTGGCGTCCGGGTCGGCCGGGTCGTCGGCCGGCGCAGGAGCGGTGAGGCTGAAAAAGCCCGCCTTGACGCGCATTACGACGGGTCCAGCTCGGCGAGCGCCTGCAGGTTCTCCAGGTAATGCTGGAGCGACGTATGGGTGAACACGGCGCTGACGATGGTGGCGCCGTGCGCGACTGTCTCGGCGAGGAGTTCGCGGGCACGCTCCGGCTCGTTGATCGGATCCAGCGGCGCCGGCGGCGGCAGGACAACCTCGAACCCGGGCTGAAGATCGAAGCGGCTCAACCATTCCCGGGCCCGGGGCAGGCTGACGCTGAAGGGCGCCCAGCCGTCGGCCAGGGTCACCGCTCGCCGCAGCGACCGCAGGGTCCGCCCACCGACCCAGATGGGCACGCGTTCCTGGACCGCGCACGGGTCCACAACCATGCCGCCGAACGAATAGAACTCGCCCCGGTAGGCGGGCTCCGGGACGGACAGCGAGGCCCGCAGGGCCCGCAGCGCGTCGTCTGCGCGCGGTCCGCGGTCGTCGAACGGCGCACCGATCAGGTCGAACTCGTCTTTGAGGCTGCCGACGCCCACCCCGAGGATGAGCCTGCCGTTGCTGACCCTGTCCAGGGTCCCGTAGCGCTTGGCGATCTCGAGCGGATGGTGATACGCGAGCACCAGCACATTGGTGGCCAGCCTGATCCGCTGCGTCCGGGCCGCCAGGTAGCCGAAGGTGGCCAGGGGATCCCAGTAGCGGGTGCCGCGGCGGCCGCGTTCGGGAGCGGGCAGGGCGATGTGCTCGCTGCAGGTGAGGTGGTGATACCCGAGCCGGTCGGCGGCCTCGGCGACCCGAGCCACGTCCTCGATGGAGGCGTCCCTTTCCCAGTCGCCGCTGGCACCCGGGAACATGGTCACCACGGGCGTGGCCACCGACAGCTTCGTGGGACCGGTGCTCATCCCTGCATGTACCCCCCGGCGTCGACGGGGATCGATTGACCTGTGATGGTGCGGCTTTCGTCGCCGGCCAGAAACAGCGCCAGGTTCGCGACATCCTCCGGAGAGGAGATATCCTGTAGGGCAACGCCTTTGACCATCTTGGCGCGCAGGGCCGCGAAGTCGACGCCCTGCTCGTCGGCGGTGCGCCGCACCCATTGACGCCAGAGGTCGGTGTCGATGGCGCCCGGCACGATGCAGTTGCACCGGATTCCGTGCGGACCCACCTCCAGCGCGACGGCCTTGGTGAACGCCCGAAGCGACGCCTTGGCGGCGACGTAGTGGGTCTTGCGAACCATGCCGGCGTAACTGACGGTCGACGAGAAGTTCAGGATGACGCCCTGGCGGCGCCGCAGCATCGACTGGTTGAGCACCTCGCGGGTGCAGAGCATCGCCGCGGTGACGTCGATGGCAAAGGTGGCGTCCCAGTTGTCCAGGGTCTGCTCCCAGATCCATCGGTCCCGGCCGGGCGACGCGGCGTTGTTGCACAGGATGTCCACGTGGCCGAACTCCTCGACCGCGCGCGCCACCATCGCGGCGACGTCGTGTTCGTCCGTCACGTCGGCGCGCATGGCGATGGCGCCCGGACCTGCGGCTTGGGCGGCGTCGCGGACCAGCGCTTCGCGGCGCGCGGCCAGCAGCACCTTGGCGCCCTCGCGCACGAAGACCGCCCCCAAAACGGGTCCCAGGCCGGTGCTTGCGCCGGTGATGATGGCGACCTTGCCCTCGAGCCGGCCCGTCATTGCGGCAATGTTACCGGTCCCACCCGCCGGGCACCGGGCGGTTCGTGCGGGGTAGATTCGAACAACGCTCGAATCCCACCGCGAGGAGTGTTCCGTGGCAGCCGCCAGTCAGCGCGTCGCCGTGCCCGCCGGGGTCCGGCGCGCCTACGGGGAACTCGACCGCGCACAGGTGGTGGCCGCGTTGCGCAGCGTGGCGCGTCGCGTGGGTGTGCAGCGCGTGACGATGCGCGAGCTGGCCGCGGAGCTGGGCGCCGCCGTGCCGTCGGTCTACTACCACGTGCCGGGCAAGCGGGCCGCTCTGGACTTGCTCGGCGAGTCGGTGCTGGCCGACATTCCCGTGCCGCAAGCCGGCCGCTGGGACCGGCGGCTGGTGGAGCTGTACTGCGCCGCAAGGGAAGCCATTCTCGGCGTGCCGGGTGTCGCGGGCGTGCTGCAGACCAGCGGCGCGAGCGAACCCGCGCGCAGGCTCGACGGGCTCAGCCGCTCGCTGCTCGCCGATGCGGGCCTGACGCGCGCCCAGGCGGCCGCGGCCCACGGGGTGTTGTACACCTACCTGCTGGGCTCGGTGAGCCTGGAGGAATCACGCAGCCTTACCGGCGCAGTCCGCGGGAAACGGCAGGCGGCCAGCCGCTTTCGGGCCGGGTTGCACGTCATCATCGCGGGGGTCAGGGCGATAGCGGAGGTCCGATGAACATTCCGAAACCAAACCTGCTGGGGTCGCTCGTGGTCGAAAACCAGGAGACGGCGGCAGACCGCGACGCCGCGGCAGTGCTGAACCCCGACACCTTCGTCACCGGGGCCCCGTTCGACGCGTTGGCCCGGCTGCGGGCCACCTCCCCGGTGCACCCGGTACAGCTGCCCGGGCTCCCGAGGGCCTGGATGTTGACCAAGCATGCCGACGTGCGGCTGGTGAGCCGCGACACCGACACCTTCACCAGCAGCAAGGGCAACACGCTGGTCGAGGCCGAGGCGGGACCCAACTCGGCGATGCTGCCGGGCATCGATCCGCCGCGTCACGTGCACTACCGCAAGCTGATCAACCAGGGCTTCACGGTCCGCAACGTGCAGCGCCTCGAACCGCGGATGCGCGACGTGGCGCGCGACATCGTCGACACGATCACCGGGAAGGGGGAATTCGACGCTGTCAGCGACATCTCGGCCGAGATGTCGCTGCAGGTGATCGCCGACGTGCTCGGCGTGCCGCCGCAAGACCGCATGGACGTGTTCCGGTGGAGCAACGCGATCGGCAGCCTGGGCATCGAGGACCCCGACTACGCTCCCACGCCGAAGGCCCTTGGTGAGGCCGCCGCCGAGATGTTCTCCTACTGCAACGAACTGGTGGAACACCGGCGCAAGCACGGCCTCACCGACGACATCCTGTCGGCGTTGCTGGCCGCCGAGGTCGACGGCGAGAAGCTCAACCGCGACCAGCTCAACGAGTTCTTTTTGCTGCTGGCCATCGCCGGCAACGAGACGACCCGCAACACGCTCAGCCACGGCATCCTGGCGCTGTCCGAGCACCCCGAGCAGCGGGAACTGTTGGCCCGCGATCCCCGGGCGATTCCGTCCGCGGTGGAGGAACTGCTGCGCTGGGCCACCCCGGTGATGCACTTCCGGCGCACCGTCACCCGCGACGCGGAGATCCGCGGCCGCCGCATCCCCGCCGGCGACTGGGTGCTGATGCACTACCTGTCGGCCAACCGGGACGAAGAGGTCTTCGATCGGGCCGATCAGTTCGACGTCACGCGCCCCGACGCCGGGCACGCCGCCTTCGGGGGCGGGGGAGTGCACTTCTGCCTCGGGGCGCAATTGGCGCGTCTCGAGCTGCGCGTGATGCTCGAAGAGCTGTACGCGAACGTGCCGGGCCTGACGGTCACCGGGCCACCCGACCGGTTACGCTCCTCGTTCTTCCACGGCATCAAGCGGCTGCCGTGCAGTACGGGTTAGGCCGCCGCGCAGCGGGATTCCAGCCAGTCGTGCATCCGCTCGGCCACGGCCGACCACTCCGGCTCGAGCATCATGTCGTGGCCCATGCCGGGAAAGAGCTCCGCGTCGGTGCGATACGCGGCCGCCGTCGCGCGGACCTCCCGCGGGGTGAAGCACCCGTCGCATTCGGCGCCCAGCACCAACAGCGGGGTCGTGACGAGGTGTGTTCGCGGCAGGTTGAGCACCAACATGTCGAGCACGTGTTTTCCCACGTACTCCTCGCAGAGTTGCGCGGTGTAGCGCGCGACGTCCGCGTCGGCGAGTCGATGGGGAGAAGAACGCCTCGCGGGCCAGTTCGGGTGTTCCCCCGATGAATTGCAGCGACTTGCCGCGGGCCAGGGATCGCGCGGTGCGCCACGGGTAAAGCTTGAACCTGTGCAACAAGAATCGGGCGATCCCGGCCGGCGGCACGGAGGCCAGCAGCACGGCGGCCGGCGCGTCGTGCGACTCCAGGTACTTCTGCACCACGAAGCCGCCCATCGAGTGGCCGATCAGCACGGGTCGTCGGGGCAGGCTGGCGGCCACCGAGGCGACGTCGCCGACGAGGTCGGCCATCGAGGAGAACTGCGTGGGCTTCGCGGCCGGGCTCTTCCCGTGCCCACGCAGGCTCACCGCCAGCGATCGATAGCCCTTGGCGGCGAAGAAGTCCAGGAAATGTTCATCCCAGCACCAGGCGCCGTGCCAGGCGCCGTGCACGAACAGCAACGGCGCCCTGCCCGACGCTGCGCGTGGCCCCTTGTCGATCACCTCGAGCATGGGCGGGACTCCTTCGCCTAGCCATAACGACGCTGAGACTAACCAAGGGTGACCGGCTTTGGTTGATTAACGGCGGGAAACCGCCCGGTGCGCGAAAATCACGGCGTGGACGCCCGCGAGCCACGCACGCTGGTCCTGTCGGCCTTTCCCGCCGAGGCCGATGCGATCCTTGCCCACACCGTTTTGGACCGCAACCCGCTGGTGGTCGCCGACCGGCGCCACTTCTACCTCGGCTCGATCGGCGGCACGCAGGTGATCGTGGCGATGACCGGCATCGGTCTGGTCAACGCAACCGCCACCGCGCAGGCGGCGTTCGCGCGCTTCTCCGGTAACGCCATTGCCGCAGTGCTATTTTCGGGCGTCGCCGGCGGAGGAGGACGCCCCAGTATCGCGGACGTGGTGATACCGGCCCGATGGACGCTCGACAGCGGCACCACGTTTCGCCCCGTCGATCCCGGCATGCTGGCCGCGGCGGAGACACTCACGGTTGCCGACCTGCGCAAGGTCGGGCGCACCCCGCGAGTGTGGGTCGGCGGCGACGGATCCAGTTCGGACGCCAACAACGGGCAGGCATTCCCGTGCATCCCGCTCGGCGGCGCGGTGTTCGGCTGCCAACCCCGCAGCGCGCCCGACCGTTCACTTCGCTACACGGGCAACTTCTTTGACGCCATCGGGCCCTGGCTGAGGAGTGGACTGATCGGCAACCTGAAGATCCCGCTGACGACGAATCCCGCTTTCGATGCCACGGACCAGGAGACGGCGGCGGCGCAGGCGGTCGCCGACGCGCATGGGGTGCCGTTCCTGGGCATCCGCGGCATCTCCGACGGGGTCGGTGACCCGTTGCGCCTGCCGGGGTTTCCGTTCCAGTTCTTCGTCTACAAGCGGGTCGCGGCGGACAACGCCGCCCGGGTGACGGCGGCGTTCCTGCGGCACTGGGCGGGCGCCTGAAGCTATTCCGGTCCGCGGGCGACGGGACGACTCGGGTCCGAACACCATTCCGACCACGACCCCGGGTACAGCGCGGCGTCCCGGCCGGCCGCCGCGAGCGCCGCGATCGTGACGGCCGCGGTGACACCCGAGCCGCAATAGACCCCTAGGTCACCGCCACCGTCGAGGCCGTGGTCGGACAGGAGTTGGGTGAGCGCCCGGTCGGCGACGAATGTGCCGTCGTCCGCCAGCACCGCACCGCTGGGCAGGTTCTTGGCGCCCGGAATGTGACCGGCAACCGGGTCGAGGGGTTCGACGTCGCCGCGGAAGCGTTCCGGCGCACGCGCATCGATCAGCGCCACGTCGCCCTCACCGGATCGCTTGGCCGTCAACGTCGGTCGAGCTCCGGCGTACAGATCGTCGTGTGCCACAGTCACATTGCCGGGCCGCGGGTGGACCGGACCGGCTTCGAGGCGAAGGCCGGCCGCCCGCCACGCGGGCAAGCCGCCGTCCAGGATGCGCACGGTCGCGAGCCCGGCCGCGGTCAGCACCCACCAGGCCCGCGCGGAACCGGCCCTGTTCCAATCGTCGTAGACCACCACCGGCGTGTCCTGCCGAAGGCCCCACCCGCGGGCCGCCGCCTGCAGGTTGCGACCCGAGGGCAGCGGGTGACGGCCCCGGCCGGCGACGGCGTGATCGCTGAGTTCGTCCTCGAGTGACACATACACCGCACCCGGGAGGTGGCCTTGGAGATAGGCCGCCCGCCCATCCGGCTCGTCGAGGCGCCAGCGCACGTCGAGGATGCTCACCGGGCCGCCCGATTCGACCAGGGCGGCCAGCTCGGCGGCCGTGATCAGGACGCGATCGCGCGCGTTGCCACTCGTATCTCCTCGCCGGTTGCGTGCACGGAAACTACCCCGTTCGGAATTAAACTCCACCCTAATTAAAAGTTAACGGAGGGTTGATCTTTAATGATTTGGCGGCACGTCGCCGGCGCTCTATTGACCGCCGACCCGCTGGCACGGAACTATTGAATACATACAGGCGTTGTGGCCTAGAACCCTCGTGTTGATCCGAGCTTGTAGTCGAAAGTGATGAACGAAATGACCCGGAAGATCTCTGCGTGGACGTTTGGCCTGCTGCTGGCCGCCGTGCTGGTGCCCTCGGGCGTCGCCCGTGCCGACAGCGATGACGCCGACTTCGTCCAGTACCTGGAGTCGCACGGCATCCACCTCGGCAGTCGCGTCCCAGACCGTGAACATGGCGCGCACGATGTGCCAGGACCTCGAGGCCGGCTACAGCCAGAAGGACGAAGTGGACCAGCTGACGGGAACGCACAAGCTGACCCAGGCTCAGGCCGAGACGTTCATCGGCGCGGCCACCGCGGACTACTGCCCCGGCAAGCACAGCCCCAACAAGCCGAACTAAGCTGCTGGCGACACCGCATAGCGCCTTACCGTGGTCGGTAATCCGATTGATGGTCGGTTTACCCTTCGTGGACGACCACGGAGGTAGACCGATGACCACATCCGATCAATCCCGCATCCGCACGCGCATGTTCGCCCGGGTTCTGGGTCCCTTCCTCACGATCGTGCCGACCACGGTCGCAGTGCGCGGCGCGTACATGCAGGCGCTGTTCACCGAGTTCAAGGCCAACCCGATGTGGGCGTGGCTGTACGGCGCCATCTTGCTGATGGGCGGCCTGGTCATCATCGCCTTCCATCAATACTGGCGCGGGCCCGCGGCGATCATCGTCTCGGCCTTCGGCTGGTTCCTCGGCATCCGGGGCCTCCTGCTGCTGACGGTTCCCGGGGCCTACGACGCCGCCGGCAACGCGGTGTACGGCTCGGGTGCCTCCACGGCGATCTGGGTGCTTTTCGCCTGCCTCGCCGCGGCCGGGCTGTACCTGACGTACGTCGGGTGGAAGCCGGAACGATGATCGCTGCGCTGCTGCGAAACTCCTCAGCAATGCCTCGATAGCGGCGCCATTGGCCGGCGTCGCCTTTACTCTTGACGGGTGCCTCGGGCGACCACCGATCCGCCTACGGCCTCGCACGTGCTGAGCGATGGAACATGACGCCGTGACCGCAGAGCGCCCAGCGCAGGAGCTCGGGGTTGCCGCCCTGGTGTCGATCGGCATTGGCGGCATGGTCGGGGGCGGCATCTTCTCGGTTCTGGGACTCACCGTGCAAATCGCGAGCGCGCGGCGCCTACCTTTCATTCGTCGCCGGTGGCGTGATCGCCGCGCTGACCGGCCGGTCGTATGCGCTGCTGTCCGTTCGAATCCGCAGTCGTGGCGGCACCGCCTTTTTCCTGGACAAATGCTTCGGGACCGCGATCGGCGGGCCGCTGAATGTGTTGTTGTGGCTGAGCTATTTCGTGATGCTGGGGCTGTACGCGGTCGCGTTCGGCAGCTATGGGGCCGCGTTGCTGGGTTTCGACCCCGGCGGCCCCTGGCGCCACGTGCTTGCCAGCGGGGTCGTGCTGGCCTTCGCGGCGCTGAACCTGGCCGGTGCGCGCATCGTGGGGCGAGCCGAGGCATTCTTCGTCTATAGCAAGTTGGCAATCCTGATGGTCTTCTGCGTCGCCGGGCTGGCCTTCGTGCAAGGCGATCGTGTTTCGCCCGCCCACTATCCGTCGATGGGTGTAGTTGTCTACGCGGGTGCGTTGATTTTCCTGGGCTACGAGGGCTTTGAGCTGATAGCGAATGCCGCCGAGGATGCCAAGGATCCGCGACGGAGTCTGCCGCTGGCATATGTCATTTCGATCGGCGTGGTGATCGCCTTGTATGTTCTTGTCGCTTTCGTCGCCGTCGGAAACCTCAGTGTTGTCCAGATCGATCACGATCGCGACTACGCGCTGGCCGCCGCCGCGCGGCCTTTCCTGGGCTCCGCCGGGTTCATCCTGATCGGGATCGCCGCCGTGATCTCCACCGCGAGCGCCATCAACGCGACGCTCTACGGCACAGCGAAATTCACCTACTTGATGGCCCGCAACGGCGAACTCCCGGCCGCCCTGAGCCGGCCGGTCTGGGATCGGCCGATCGGAGGGCTGCTCGTCACGACGGCCGGCACACTGGTGGTGATCAATGCCGTTGATATCGAGGGCATCAGCTTGATGGGTTCGGCCGGCTTCCTGCTCATCTTCACCGCCGTGAACCTTGCGGTGCTGCGTTTTCGTGTCGGCAAGACGACCAAGCTGGTCGCGGTTGCGGGCGCCGTGGCCTGCTTGGGTGCCTTCGGGGCGATGACGGCTTACAGCGCCGCCAGGATGCCTGGCCAGCTGTGGGTTCTGGCCGGCTTCCTGTCGGGCGCGGTGTTGGTGGAAGCCCTGGTCCGGCTTCGGGGTCGAAAAGCCAGCCACCCGGCGCTGGCGGTACCCGACGAATAACCACCGCGATCGAATTCCCATAAGAAATTCCCGAAGCAATGGCGCGAAGCTCGGCTGACCACCATTTTTGCCCGCCCGGCCTTGAGGACTATTAGGGCCGAACGGCTCTATTGAAACGGGGCTGGGGTCCGAGATAATTACTCCCCCGGAGTCGCTTGGCGGCAAATAACTTCGCTGCTCAAACGAGTAAGGAGAGGACAAAATGAAGATCAGCACTCTGCTAATGACAGCGATAACGGCCATCGCGATGTTCAGTATCTTGGGCGCACCGGTCGCATCCGCCACCTATCCCACCGTCGGCAAACTTGGCAGCGAACTGACCATGACGGACACCGTCGGCCAGGTAATCGCTTGCCTGGACGGTGGCCGATCTGAAGCCGAGCATGGACCCGACCCCGGGTTACACCCCCGCGGGCAAGCTCTGGGAGGCCACGGCCACCGTCAAGGCGATCCGCGGCAGCGTCACCCCGGCCATCTCGCAGTTCAACGCCGTCGCCCCCAACCAGGCCGCCTACCGGGTTCTGTGGTACGTCGTGAGCCCGACCAACATCAGCGGAGGCACGATTCCCCAAGGCGCCGAATCGACCGGCAAGATCCACTTCGACGTCACCGGTCCGTCGCCTACTACCGTGACCATGAACAACGGGATGGAAGACCTCCTCATCTGGGGTCCATGACCGACGGAACGCTTCGGGGAATTCGGCGACCGGTGACCTTAGGCTCTACAGGCGCTCGTGCGGCTGTTCGATCATGGAAGTTGCCGGATCATTCTCAGGTGGGAGGACAATGGTGATCGAGCTCCTGAAGGGCTTTCCCGACGACGTGGCCGCGTACGCGTGCCACGGGCATGTGAGCAAAGACGACTACGAAACGGTGCTGATTCCCGACATCAATGAGCGACTTGCGCGGCATGACAAAGTCCGCATTTACTACGAAACCGCATCGGATTTCTGCGGCGTCGACCCGGGCGCCGTATGGGACGACACGAAGGTGGGCCTCAGTCATTTCCTCAGCTGGAAGCGGCTTGCCGTGGTCACCGATGTCGACTGGATGCGACATGCGGTCAAAATTTTCGGTTTCCTGATGCCTGCCCCGTTGCGAACGTTCCCTACGGCTGAAGCCGACAAGGCGCGCGAGTGGATTGTGGGAGATCACTAGGAAGTCCGGCGCTCGAGCTGTCAGTGCGTGGCCGTCGCGCCGGCCATGGTGCTGTCATGCAGTGTTTTCGGAGTCACCGCAACGGTCCCGGATTTCGGGTGCACCCAACGATGCCAGCATGCCGGACGCCGCGCGGTGCCAGGTGAAGTCCTCGGCGCGCAACCTGGCCGACCGCCGGCGGTGATATTCCGGCCGGCTGACCACGGTGCCGACCGCGTGCGCGATGGCGGCCGGGTCGTTGTCGGCCAGCGCGCCGCTGTCGGCGGTGATGATCTCACTCAAGGCCGAGGTGCGCGACACCACGGCAGGCGTTCCGCACGCCAGCGATTCCAGGGCCGCGAGCCCGAACGTCTCGTGCGGGCCGGGCGCCAGCGTGACGTCGGCCGAGGCGAGCAGCCCGGCAACGGTGCGCCGGTCGTTGACGAAGCCGGTGAAGTCGATTGGCAGCCGGGCGGACTGACGCTCGAGCCGGGCGCGCAACGGGCCCTCGCCCACGACGACGAGCCGGGCGTCGACGCCGGCGTGGTAGAGCGCGCCGAGCGCATCGATGCTGCGGTCGACACGCTTTTCGACTGACAGCCGGCCGCAATGGACCAGCAGTAGCTGGGTCGGCGCGGCCCACCGCCGCCGCACCAGATAGGAGTGCCGGCGCGGATGGAAAGTCTGCAGATCCACGCCCAACGGGACGGTGACGGTGTTCGTCGCGCCGATGCGGTCGAATTCCTCGCGCGCGAAGGCGGTGGTGCACACCACGGTGTCGTAGTCGGCGGCGGTGCGCGCGTTGGCGATGTCGGCGAACTGCTGCGCGGGGCGGCGCGGAAGTATCTGCCCCACAAGGCGATCCAGGCGCTCGTGGGAGATCATCACCGTCGTGACGCCGTACTCGCGGCCCCACTGCCCGAGCGATCGCAGCGTCAGCCGGTCGGACACCTCCAGCGCGTCGGGCTTGAGCGCTTGCAGCAGCGCCTTGACGGGTCCGGGTAGCACCGCGCGATAGCCGCCGGTGAAGGGAATCAATCGGGCGGGCAATGTGATTCGCACCACACCGGTGCGCAGCCGGGTGCGCTCGGCGCGCTGACCGGGCACCAGCAGGAACACCTCGTGGCCGTGGGCGCAGTATTCCGCGCCGAGCCGGTCCACCGCCGTGCGCAGGCCGCCGGAACGGGGGCCGTAGAAGTTGGCGACCTGCACGACACGCATATGGTGAGGACACGCGGCGCGCGTGTGCGGTTGCCAATGCCGGACCAACACGGGCTTTAACACTGCATGAATGCTTACTCGCCGTCGCCGTGTCGAGAAGCTGTACTTCCTCGAGGTCCATCTCGTTCTGCAGCTCGCGCAGCACGGTGTCGTCAATCAGGTTTTGATTGCGCAGCGCGGTGATCTCGCGGCGTTTGCGTTCCAGCACGCCGAGGCGCACCTGCCGCACCTTCTCCTTGCCCCTGAGCAGTTTCTCGATGGCGGAACCGTCTTCGGTGGCCAGGACCAGCGCGGCCTTTTCTTCGTATTCCTTCTGCAGACGGCGTCGCAGGTCATCGCCGATGCCGATCTCGTCGGCGACCTTCGGCAACGCGCTGAGGGCGGCCTGGACGCCGCGGGTGCGGGCCAGCCGCACCTCCTCGTCGTAGGCGACGTCGTCGGGGATGCGAGCCCAGCGGACGACGGCGGGCAGCGTGGTCCCCTGGACCAGCACGGTCACCAGGATGACGAAGGCCACGACGAAGATGAGCAGGCTGCGGTCGGGGAAGGGCGCGCCGCTCAGCGTGGTCGTCGGGACGGCCAGCGCCGCCGCGAGCGAGACGGCGCCGCGGAATCCCGCCCACGCGGTGACGAAACGCATCCGCCAGGTCACCCGGCGGGCGCGCTGCGCCTCGCGGCGGTCCAGGACGCGAAGCGACACGGTGGTCAGTTCGCCCCAGAAGATTCGGGACACGATCACGACGCCGGTGACGGCGAGCGCGATGAATGCGGCGTGGCGCAATCCGCCGTCGACATCCGCGATGCCGTGCACCGCGTTGGGGATCTGGACGCCGACGAATACCCACAGCGAGCCGTTGATCAGGAACGTCGCCATGTCCCAGAAGGCGTACGCCTGCAGCCGGGAACGGGCGCGGATCACCACGGGTCCGGCGTAGGCGAGGACGAGGGCCGCCGCGAGGACGGCAACCACACCGCTGCAGTGGATCATTTCGGCCAGCAGGAACGCCGCAAACGGGGTCAGCAGGCTCAACGCCCCCTCCTCTTGGGGCGCGTCGATCCGTTTGCGCAGCAGGGTCACCGCCAGGCCGACCAGCAGGCCCGCGGCGATCCCGCCGAGGTAGGAGGAGACGAACCGGCCGACCAGATCGGCGCGGCTGATCTGGGCCCCGCCGATGGCGACGTGGACGGTGACGGCATAGAGCACCAGCGCCGTGCCGTCGTTGATGAGGCTCTCGGCGCGCAGCACCGTCACCTGGCGGCGCGGCAACCGCTTCGCCAGGCCGGCCACGGCGGCCGCGTCGGTGGGGGAGAGCACGGCGCCCAGGACCGCCGCCGCGTGCGACTCCATGCCCAGCGCCCGTGCCGTCCACGACACCGCCACCGCGGTGGCGATCACCAGGGCGACGCTGAGGAAGATGATGATGCGCAGGTTCGCCCGGATCTCACGGAAACTCGTGTTCAGGCCCTCCCAGTACAGGATTGCCGGCAGGAACAGCAGCAGCACGATCTCGCCGTTGATGTGGACATGGCCGAACTGGGGGATCAGGCCCAGCAGCCCGCCGAGCATGATGAGCAGCAGTGGGGGCCCGACCCGGTAACGCCGGCCGATGACGGTTCCGACGACGACGGTGGATACGAGCGCGACGATGAGGACGAGGCCGAACACCAGGCCAATCCTGCCGGACCCACCGCGTCGGCGCGCCCGGGGGTTTCGCCGCCGCGCGGGCTGGACTCTTCGCAGATGTCACTTCCGCAACAGGCTGAAGGGTGATATGTCACTCCTGAAACCGATCGCGCGGGCGGTATCGGCGCGTGCGCGGGCCGGCCTGGAATATTAGGTTCGATCCGGAGTGAAGGGGGCGTCGCTTGAAGGTCAGGCTGCTGGTCGCAGTCGTCGTGCTCGCATCCTCGGTGGTGGCGGGCTGCCATTTCGCGTCTCGGAACCCGCCCTCGACCAAGATCCTTCAGGTCTCCATGGACGACGTGCTCCGGCAGAGTTCGATCACGCAGAGCATCACGCTGGCCGCCGGCAACACGCTGGTCGTGAAGCTCGGCTCGAACTACTCGACCCCATACCGGTGGAAGCCGGAGGCGCAGATCGGCGACCCGTCCGTGCTGAAGCAGAACAGCCACGAATTCGTGCAGCCGACCTCCGACGCTCTGGGCGCTCCCGGCACCGAGATGTGGACGTTCAACGCGTTGAAACCGGGGACCACGACGATCACCAATTCCTACGCCAGCTTCGTCGGCAAGGATCCCAAGCCGACGTGCACCTACACCGCGACCGTGACGGTCCAGTGAACCTGGGTGCGCCGCGCGTCGCCTTGACGACTCGGTTAGCGTCTTTGGCGTGTTCGGCTTCCTCCGCGGCTGGTCCGAAGTAGGCAACCTGTCCGCCGACCTGCGTGACGAACTGGAAGCCGAGGGAGTCATCTTCACCGCCGGCAAGGTCGGGGTTGTCCGGCGCTTCAGCGGTCACGTCCCGGGCGTCCGATCGGCCTCGGGGATCGCCCGCTATACGGGCGGTTTCGGCTTCAGCAGGGCGCGGGTCGTCGCCATCTTCCCCGCCCGCGGCGACACCAAGCTGCGGTGCATCGACTGCCCCTGGGGCACCGACAGGGGGCCGGCGCGGGCCACCATCACCGACGAAGGTCTGCAGGTCGAGATCGACCTGCACGGGGTGGATCCCTCCTTCAGCGGTTCGATGAAGCTGAACTACAAGAAGACCATTCCTGCAGACGCGCTGCAGCAGCTGCCCGCCACCTCGCTGCGGTTCCGCGTGACGCCGGATTTCGTGTATCGCGCCGCCGGCGTGCGGCCCACGTCATAGCTTGGCGTCGGCATAGACCTGGGCCAGGAATCGCTCGACGGCGATCGCGGTGTGCGCCGCCCGCGCTGAGCCAAAGATGTCGAAAGCGTGCTGGGTGAAGGGCAATTCGGCGTAGGCGACGGGCTGCTTGCTGACCTCATTCAACGCGCTGACGAATGCGCGCGCCTGCTCGACGGGAACCAGCGAGTCGTTGCGCCCGTGCAGGACGAAGAACGGGGGCGCGTCGGCCGAGACGTGGTTGACCGGTGACGCGGTGCGATACAGCTCCAGGTTGGTCGACGGCCGTTGCTTCATGACGGATTTCACCAGCAGTGCCGGCATCATCGGGTGCATCGCGTCATTGAAGCGGGTGAAGTCGTAGACGCCGTAGAACGGCACCGCCACCTGCACGCGGGTGTCGGCCTCTTCGAAGCCCGGCTGGAACTGTGGGTCGTTGGGTGTCAGCGCCGCCAGCGCCGAGAGGTGGCCGCCGGCCGAACCGCCGGTGATCGCGACGAAGTCGGGGTCGCCGCCGTATTCGGCGATGTGCTGCTTGACCCAGGCGAGCGCGCGCTTGACGTCCACGATGTGCGCCGGCCACGTGTTGCGCGGGCTGTGCCGGTAGTTGACCGCGACACAGATCCAGCCCAGCTCGGCGAGGTGGCTCATCAACGGATGTGCCTGTCCGCGTTTGTTTCCCGTCGTCCACGCGCCGCCGGGGATCTGGAAGAGGACCGGCGCCTTGCCGGCGGGGTCGAGGTCGGGACGCCGCCAAATGTCCAGCTGGTTGGCGCTGCCGAATTCGCCGTAGCTGATGTTGGAGTCGTGGGCGTAGTCGCGGTAAATCCTCATCATCCGCAGCAGGCCCGGCGTCTTGGCCGTGCCGGCACCGGCCGGGCGCCGCCACAGGTCCGCGGAATCGGTGCGCCGATCCGGTCCCAGGCGCCTCGTCGAGGGCTTTGGCGAGCGGCACGTTGGCCTTGTGGCCGGCGCGGTTGAAGTTGAGCAGGCCCGCCGCCGAGACGCCGGCCACCAGCCACGCTGCGATGCGCACCGGCTTGGTCAGGCGGCGCGCCGTCATCGCGAGGCCGCCGACCTGGCTCGCCAGGGTCTGCAGGGGCAGCTCGGTGACGACCAGCCCGAACATCCACGAGAAGATCGACAGGTATCCGCTGCGGGCCAGCGGGCGGTAGGCGTTGAGGGTCGACGTCGCGGTGACTGCCGTGACGATCAGCGACCCGACCTGCCGGAGAAGGTGGACGATTCTCGCTTTCTGCATGCCGGTCACCTTAAGGCGGTCGGGGTGAGCCGATTTGCCCACCTCCCGATCTCGGCAGGGGCATGCTTACCGCCATGCGTTTACGAGGTCTCGCTTTCGTGGCCGCCTGGTTGCTGCTCGGCTGGTCCGGAGGCGCGACGGCTGCGGCGCAGTCGGCGTGCGCCGAACTCGGCGGGACGGTCGGCCAGGACCAGATCTGCCACGGCCACATCGTCACCACCGACTACACGCTCGACTTGAGCTATCCGGTCAGTTATCCCGACCAGCAGCCGCTGGCCGGCTACCTGCTCCACACCCGCGACGAGTGGTCGGCGGATGCCAAGGAGCGCGTTCCCGCCGGACAGGCCGCCGTATCTGTTGACGATCACCGGAACGGCCTACCGATCGGCCGGCGCCGACGGCGAGCCTGGTGCTCGACATGAACCAGGACCTCGGCGCCCACCCGGTGACCTCCTACAAGGCGTTCAACTACGACCTGGGCAGGCGCGCCCCGATCACGTTCGACACGCTGTTCAAGCCGGGCACCAAGCCGCTGGAGGTGCTGAATCCTGTTGTCGCGCGGGAGTTGGGGCCGCCCCGTTCGGCGACCCGGGCGCCGACGCGTATCAGAATTTCGCGATCACCGACGACGCCGTCATCTTCTTCTTCGGCCAGGGTGAGCTGCTGCCGGCAGTCAATGGGCCGCAGCAGGTTTCGGTGCCCCGCGCTACGCTCGCGCCGCTGCTTGCGGTGTAGCTCAGTCACATCCGCCACGGGCGACTCTGGAAAGGGCGGCACACCCTTTGTGCCCGCCTCGTGACGACAACCGATGTTGGTGCGTCCCCATGGCGAGTTGTCGCTCTGAGGCGGGCACTTCGCCGCATCCCCAACTTCTTGTGACGGGTGTGATTGGGGATGAGCCGGAGCTTACGTCGCCTCGGCGCGGCTTTCCAGGCTCTTGACGGCCGGGGGGTCGTTCTCGGTCAGCCCGACCTTCGCGGCGCCCCCCGGCGAGCCGAGCTCGGTGAAGAAGTCCGCGTTGATCTGGGTGTACTCGCTGTATTCGCCGGGCAGGTCGTCCTCGTAGTAGATGGACTCGACCGGGCACACCGGCTCGCACGCCCCGCAGTCGACGCACTCGTCGGGGTGAATGTAGAGCATGCGGGCGCCCTCGTAGATGCAGTCGACCGGGCATTCCTCGATGCATGCCTTGTCTTTGATGTCGACGCACGGTTCGGCGATCACATATGTCATGGGTGTCTTCCTTCCTACCTGTGCCCCACGCGCAGGAGCTCGGTCACGTTGGCCAGCTTGACGCGCGGGCGCCGCAGCGCCTCACCGGCTTGGCGCTCGAAGCTATCGATTGCCTGCCAGTGGGCCGCGGTGACGAGCTTGGGCTGCCGGGATTCTAGCCACTCCGCGAGTTCGTCGTGGTAGCCATTGCCGCGATCGGCACGCCCGGCCCCGGCGGCCAGGTCGCCCAGCACCGTGTCGACGGTGTCCTGGGAGCACTTCTTGTTGGTGCCGATGACGCCGGATGGTCCGCGTTTGATCCAGCCCGCCACGTATTCGTTGCGGGTGCCCTCGATCCGGCCGTTGGTGTTGGGAATCGTTCCCGTCCTGTCGTCGAACGCCAGCCCCTCGATGGGCACACCGCGGTAGCCGACCGAGCGCACCACCAACTGAACACGCAGCTCCTCGCGCGCGCCGGTGTCTTTGGCCACCATCCGCCCGCTGGCGTCGGTGACCAGCTCGTTGCGCCCGAGCACGATGCTCTCCACCTTCCCGTCGCCCTTGATCTCGATGGGAGAGGTGAAAAACCGCAACACGATTCGGCGGTGCCCCGGACGCGGCGCTCGGCTGGCGTACTCGCGCAAAACCTTGATGTTGTTCTTGGCGATCTTGCCCGCGGCCGCGGCGTCGTCGTCGCTGATGCCTTCCAGCTCGGCCGGATCGACCACCACGTCCACGCCGTCGAGCTCGCCGAGCTCACGCAGTTCCAGCGTGGTGAAGGCGCTTTGCAGCGGACCGCGCCGACCGATGATCAACACCTCCTGAACGCCGCAGGGCCGCAGAGACTTCAGGGCGTGATCCGCGATGTCGGTGAGCGCCAGCTCATCCGGATCGGTCACCAGCATGCGGGCAACGTCGACGGCCACGTTGCCGTTGCCGACCACCACGGCCCGCGCACCCGAAAGGTTCGGTGCCATCTGCTCGTAGTGGGGGTGGGCGTTGTACCAGCCGACGAAGTCGACCGCGGACTCACTGCCGGGCAGGTCCTCGCCGGGTATGCCAAGGGCGCGGTCGGATTGGGCCCCCACCGCGTAAATCACCGCATCGTAGCGCTGCGCGAGCTCGGCGGCGGTGACGTGCTCGCCGACGCGAATGTTTCCGAAGAAGCGAAACCGCTTGTCCTCGGCGGTCTTTTCGAACTGCTGGCTGACCGACTTGATCTTGGGGTGATCGGGCGCCACGCCGGAACGCACCAAGCCCCAGGGTGTGGGCAGCATTTCCAGCATGTCGACGGCGACGTCGACACCGTCGGCCTTGAGCAGCGACGCCGCGGCGAAGAACCCCGACGGACCGGAACCCACGATCGCAATGTGATGACGGGTCATGGTTTCCATGGTTGCCGGGCCGCGACCGCGCGAGTAGAGGTTTCGGCGTTGTGGTGTCACAAGCTATTGTTGTGGCATGCCGCTCAGCGCCCGAATGCCCGAACTGGCGTCGTTCGAGGTGTTTCTGACCATCGCGGAGACGGGCAGCCTCGGCCGCGCCGCCCGCGAACTGGGGATGACCCAGCAGGCCGTGTCCAGGCGGCTGGCATACATGGAGGCGCAGACCGGCGTGACGCTGGCCGTGCGGACGACACGGGGCTCCGAACTGACGCCGGCCGGTCTGATCGTCGCCGAGTGGGCGTCACGGCTGCTCGAAGTCGCCGGCGAGATCGACGCCGGCCTGGGCTCGCTGAGAAAGGAAGGCCGCGAACGCATCAAGGTGGCGGCCAGTCAGACGATCGCCGAGCAGTTGATGCCGCACTGGCTGCTGTCGCTGCAAGCTGAGGCGACGCGACGCGGCAGCGTCGTCCCGCAGGTGGTCCTCACCGCCACCAACAGCGAGCACGCGATCGCCTCGGTGCGCGACGGCACCGTCGACCTGGGGTTCGTCGAGAACCCGGGCACGCCGAGGGGTTTGGGCAGTTGCGTGGTGGGGCAGGACGAGTTGGTGATCGTGGTGCCCCCGGGCCACAAATGGACCCGCCGGGGGCGGGTGGTGACCGCGCAAGAGCTCGCGGACACCCGGCTGGTGGCCCGCGAACCCCATTCGGGCATCCGCGAATCGCTGACCGAGGCGTTGCGTCAGGTGCTGGGCGACGACATGGAACAGGCGCCGCCGGTGCTGGAATTGACCTCCGCCGCGGCGATGCGCGCCGCGGTGCTTGCGGGTGCGGGTCCGGCCGCGATGAGCCGGCTGGCCGTCGCCGATGACCTGGCGGTCGGGCGGCTGCGCGCGATCACCATCCCGGATTTGGACCTGCGGCGCAAGTTCCGGGCCATCTGGGTCGGCGGGCGCACGCCGCCCGCCGGGGCGATCCGAGACCTGCTGGGCCACATCCTGAGTCAGGAATCCGGCGGTTAGGCGGCTCGCGGCTCGGCCAGCGCCTGCTCGTAGCGGTCGAGCACGGTCTCGGCCACGAGGCGGTGCGAACCCAGCGGCGCGGCCATCGGAATGCCGTTGTCCTGCGCGAACTTCGACACCCCGTCGGTCAGAAGTCCCGGCGCCAGAAACCACGGCGCGATGACGAGTCGGCGGGCACCCTGGCGGCGCAGGTAGCCGGCGGCGCGGGCCACCGACTGCTCGCGTCGGGTGGCGAACGCCGTCGTCGCACCGGCCCAGTGGGTGCCCGACGCCAGCCTGTGCGCCACCCGCGCGGTGCGCGCGTTGGCCGCGGCGTGGGACGATCCGATCGCCACCACCATCACGCCGAGGTCGTCGTCGAGTGGCGACACCCCGATTTCGGCAAGGCGTTCGCTCAACACCGAGACCAGCCGGTCGTCCTCACCGAGGACGTCGGCCTGCCGGACGCCGCGGGCGCCGGCGCGGGCGATCTGCTTGGGGATGTCGAGGCGCGCGTGGTACGCGCTGGCCAGTAGCAGGGGCGCGACGACGGCGCCGCGGCCGTTCGGCAACCCCGCGAGCACGTCGGTGAAGTTGGGCTCGTTGAGCTCCAAGAACGCCAGCCGCACATCGAGGTCCGGCCGCAGGAGCGCCAGCCGGTCCGCGACGGCCCGGGCGTTGGCGCCCGACCGCGGGTCGCGGCTTCCGTGTGCGGTGAGGACCAAGGTGCTCATGGTGCTCATGACGCGTGCAGCCCGCATTCCGTCTTGTTGCGACCCCGCCAGCGTCCGCTGCGTGCGTCCTCGCCTTCTGCGGGCTTGGTGGTGCACGGCGCACAGCCTATCGACGGGTAGCCCTCGTCGACCAACGGGTTGATCAGCACGCCGTTCTTCTGGATGTACTCCTGCTCTTGCTCGTCGGTCCAGGCCGCGATCGGGTTGACCTTCACCAGCCCGAAGTTCTCGTCGTAGCTGATCAGCGGGGCGTCGGCGCGGGTGGGCGACTCGACCCGGCGCAGCCCGGTGACCCACGCGGCGTAACCGCTGAGCGATCGGCGCAGGGGCAGCACCTTGCGCAGCCGGCAGCATTCGTTGGGGTCGCGCGCGAAGAGGTCCTTGCCCATCAGCCGGTCCTGCTCTGCCACCGTGTGCTCGGGCAGGACGTTGAGCAGGTGGATGTCGTAGACCGCCTCGACCGCGTCGCGGGTGCCGATGGTTTCGACGAAGTGGTAGCCGGTGTCCAGGAAGAGCACCGGCACGCCGGGCCGTACGTCGGCCGCCATGGACACCATCACAGCGTCCTGCATGTTGCAGGCCACCACCCACTGGCAGGTGGCCCAGTTGCGGGGGCCGTCGGCACCGCCGAAATGCCTGTCGGTCCAGCGCAAGATGTCATCGGCGCTGGCGCCCTCCATCTCGGCCGCTCCGCGCTCGGCGAGCTCACGCAGCCGCTCCTCGGTGAAACCCGTTCTCCCGTCGTTCATCTCATTGTCCCCAGTCAGTTGCGTCAGCGCTCATCTCGTTGGCGGTTTCAGGGGGTGCAGCTAACGAAGGTCGGCCTCCTCGGCGCGCAGCGCCCAGTTCGCGAACCGTTCGCCGTCCTCCCGCTGGTCGAGGAACTTGCGGGTGACGCGGTCGATGTAATCGCCGAGCTCGGCGCTGGTGACCTTGTGCTGGCGCAGTTTCCGGCCGAAGCCGCTCTCCTCGCCCAGGCCGCCGCCGAGGTGGACCTGGAAGCCCTCGACCGACGTGCCGTCGCCGTTGTCGATCCACTGGCCCTTGAACCCGATGTCGGCCACCTGAATTCGTGCGCAGGAGTTGGGGCAGCCGTTGAGGTGCACGGTGATCGGCACGTCGAGGTTGTCGTTGACGTCGGCCAGGCGCTCCTCCAGCTCGGGCACCAAGGTCTGCGCGCGAACCCGGGTTTCGGCAAACGACAGCTTGCAGAACTCGATACCGGTGCAGCCCATCGTGCTCTTGCGCCAGTTCGACGGGTTCGACGGCAGGCCGAGCTTGTCCAGCTCGGTGACCAGGAAGTCGACCTGGTCGTCGGGCACGTCGAGGATGATCAGCTTCTGGAAGGGGCTGAACCGGGCCCGGTCGGAGCCGACCTTCTCCATCAGGTCGGCCACCGCCTGCAGGGTGGTGCCCGAGACGCGTCCGGCGATGGCGGCGACGCCGACCGCGTTGCGGCCGTTCTTGATTTTCTGGACGCCGACGTGGTCGATCGGGTGCTTGGCCGGCTCGGGGGCCGGGCCGTCGATCATCTTGCGGCCCAGATACTCGGTCTCCATGACTTCGCGGAATTTCTCGACGCCCCAGTCCTTGACCAGGAACTTGATCCGCGCCTTGGCGCGCAGCCGCCGGTAGCCGTAGTCGCGGAACACCTTGGTGACGGCCTCCCAGACGTCGGGCACCTCGTCCAGCGGAACCCACACGCCGACCCGCTGGGCCATCATCGGGTTGGTCGACAGGCCACCGCCCACCCACAGGTCCATGCCGGGGCCGTGCTCGGGGTGGTTGACACCGATGAAGGCGACGTCGTGGGTCTCGTGAGAGACGTCCTGCAGGCCCGAGATGGCGGTCTTGTACTTGCGGGGGAGGTTGGCGTAGTCGGGGTTGCCCAGGAAGCGGCGGATGATCTCGTCGATCGCCGGCGAGGGGTCGAGCACCTCCTCGAGGGAGTCGCCGGCCAACGGGCTGCCGTGGATGCCGCGGGGGCAGTCGCCGCACGCCTCGATGCTCGAGAGGCCGACGGAATCCAGTCGGCGCCAGACCTCGGGAACGTCCTCGATCCTGAGCCAGTGGAACTGCACGTTCTCCCGATCGCCGATGTCGGCGGTGTCACGCGCGAATTCGGAGGAAACCTCACCCAGCACGCGCACCGTCTGCGCCGACATCGGCTTGCCGTCGGAGCGCACGCGCATCATGAAGTACTTGGCTTCCAGCTTGTCGATGTTCTCGTCGCCGGTCCAGCTGCCGTCGTAGCCCTGCTCGCGCTGGGTGTAGAGGCCCATCCACTTGAAGCGCATCCGCAGATCGGACTTCTCGATGCTCTCGAAGCCTTCTTTGGCGTACTTGTTGAGGATTCGGTCGCGCACGTTCAGCGGGCCGTCGTCGTGCTTGATCTGCTCGGTGTCGTTGAGCGGTTCGCTTCCTCCCAGCGCCCACTGGCCCTCGTTGCGAGTCTTGGCGGGACGAGCTGTGGTCATGTGGCGTTTCCCCTTCTTGCCGGGCGGCGTTGGCCTTCTCTTTTTCGACGCCCGGCTCGGGCACGCGGGCTGGCGTGCATCAGTAGGCGGAGGCGCCCGTCGGTGCGCCGTTGCTCCGACGGGGCATGACATCGATGGTGCCCCGGCTGCCGGTCGGCTAGTAGACGCTCCCGTGTTGTGAGGGCACAACGTCAGGTTGTGTGACCGGCCTCATGGTTCTTGAAAACTACTGGGCGGCAGTGGGATTCACATGCCGCGCGCCAACCAAATTGGCAATCTTGGGTGATTTACCAATCTTGGTACGGTATCTCGTCGTTATGCTCGTCGGATATGTTGCGCGGCAGCGTGTTGTCGACCGCCCCGGCTGAAAGGTTGTCATGAACGACTCCATTGTCCACAACAAAATCCACGATGTGATTGTCATCGGGTCGGGTCCTGCGGGGTATACCGCGGCGTTGTATACGGCGCGGGCGCAGTTGGCGCCGCTGGTGTTCGAGGGGACGTCGTTTGGTGGGGCGTTGATGACCACGACGGAGGTGGAGAACTATCCGGGCTTTCGCGACGGCATCACCGGTCCGGAGTTGATGGATCAGATGCGCGAGCAGGCGTTGCGTTTCGGGGCGGACCTGCAGATGGAGGACGTGGAGTCGGTGGAGTTGTCCGGGCCGGTGAAGTCGGTGGTGACCGCCGACGGGCAGACCCACCGGGGCCGCGCGGTCATCTTGGCGATGGGGGCCGCCGCCCGGTATCTGGGGGTGCCCGGTGAGCAGGAGTTGCTGGGCCGCGGGGTCAGCGCGTGTGCCACCTGTGACGGGTTTTTCTTCCGCGATCAGGACATCGCGGTGATCGGCGGCGGGGATTCGGCGATGGAGGAGGCGCTGTTTTTGACCCGCTTTGCCCGCAGTGTGACGCTGGTGCACCGCCGTGAGGAGTTCCGGGCGTCCAAGATCATGCTCGATCGGGCGCGGGCCAACGAGAAGATCACGTTTTCCACCAATCAGGTGGTGCTGGCCGTCGAGGGCGCCGAGACGGTCACCGGGTTGCGGCTGCGCCACACCGTGACCGCAGCGGAGACCACGCTGCCGGTGACCGGGGTGTTCGTGGCCATCGGGCACGAGCCTCGCTCGCAGCTGGTGCGTGACGTGCTCGAGACCGACCCCGACGGGTACGTCCTGGTGCAGGGCCGCACCACCGCCACCACCCTGGAAGGGGTGTTCGCCGCCGGGGACCTGGTCGACCGGACCTACCGCCAAGCCATCACCGCCGCCGGAAGCGGCTGCGCCGCAGCCATCGACGCCGAACGCTGGCTCGCCGAACACGCAGATCGTGCTGACGACGAAACCGATTCCGCCGCTTAGCTACTGCGCTCACTGTCGAGGTCGTCCGCTCTGTTGGCCGTGACTTGCACTCTGGCGCCAGTAGCGCCAAAATGGCGCCATGCCCAGTGTGCAGATCAAGGACGTTCCGGAAGACACCCACCGAGTGCTGCGGGAGCGAGCCGCGCGTGCCCATCAGTCCCTTCAGGAGTACCTGCGGAGCCGACTGATCGCCGATGCGAACCAACCGACACTGGAGGAGGTCTTAGGTCGCGCCGCCTCGCGTCGGGGCGGCCGGATCTCGTTCGAGTCCGCTGTTGAACACGTTCGGGCGCAACGTGATCGTCGTTGATGCAAGCGTCTTGGCTGTCGCGTTGGGCGATGACGGAGCAGACGGCCGCCGTGCCCGCGAGCGGGTGGGACAAGAGACCTTGGCGGCTCCAGAACTTGTCGACCTCGAGGTGATTTCGGTGTGGCGCCGCCAGCTCGCTGCGAAGCTGATGACCGCTCGAAGAGCCGCGAGCGCGGTAGCGGACTTGGCCGATCTCGCTCTGCAACGGTCGTCGCACCGGCCTTTGCTGCACCGAATATGGGAGCTGCGGCATGGCGTGACGCCCTACGACGCCGCGTACATCGCCCTGGCCGAAGCCTTGGACGTCGCGCTGATCACCGCCGACGCGCGCCTTTCCCGGGCGCCGGGTGCGCGTTGCGAGGTCGAGCTGATCGGCTGACGGCCCGCTCACCCATGCAGCCGGCGGGCGACCTCGCCGTACCGCTCCACGCGCTCGGGGTCGGCCAGCGCGTTGTACAGCACGAGCCGGGTGGCGACGCCGTCGTACTTGGCGGCCAAAGCATCGGCCAGCCCGTCCCACGTCGACTCGGTGGCGAACCGGGCGAGGTGCTCGTCGGTGATCTGGGCCGCCATGCCCGCAAAGTCACCGGCCTTCTGCTTCTCGCGGATGCGCGCGGTCGTGCCCTCGAAGCCGGCCTCGTCCCAGATGAACGCGTAGTTGGGGGTGCTGCCGTAGAAGGACATGCTGGCGCGCACCAACTCCCGCTCGGTGTCGCGCTCCCGGTCGGTGTCGCCGACGATCGTGGCCGCCGGCACGATGACGGCGATGTCGGACGCCGAGCGACCCGCCCGGGCCGCACCCGCGGAGATGTTCGGCAGCACATGACGTTTCAGGTAGCCCGGCTCGCCGATCGGGTGGACGTGTACCCCGTCGGCCACCTCGCCCGCCATCCGCAGCATCCAGGGATTGACCGCCGCCACATCCACTTTGGGGTCGGGCGCGTCGATGGGACCCGCGCTCCACTGCGGGGTGATGAAGTCGAGCTGGTAGAACTCGCCGTGGTAGTCGAGCTTGTTCGTGCGGAAGGCCGAGAAGCACGCCTTGACCGCCCGCACGTAGTCGCGCAATCGGGGACCGGGGCGTTCGAAGGGCATGCCGTAGCGGCGCACGACGTGCGTGCGGACCTGGGTGCCCAGGCCCAGCCGGAACTTCCCGCCGGTCGCCTCCTGCAGCTCCCATGCGGTGGCCGCGGTGATGAACGGGCTGCGCGGAAACGCCACGGCGACGCCGGTGGACAGCTCCAGCCCCGGGGCGGCCTGGGAGGCCACGGCGGCGTTGAGGTAGGCGGTGCGGCCCGTCTCGGTGAAGAGCATGCCCGAGAACCCGGCCGCCTGCGTCCGTCGGGCCAGCTCACCGACCTGCGCCAGGGGTTGCGGAACCGACATCACATCGACGTGCATGGCGCATCAGTATGCCCTCAGGGCTCGGCGAACAGCACGTCGGGGTTGAGGATGCCCGCCGGGTCGAAGCTGCGCTTGATGCGGTGCATGAGGGCGACCTTGGCCGGGTCCTCGAGCTTGAGGAAGTACGGGGTCTTGGCCCGGCCGAGGCCGTGTTCGCCGGAGATCGCGCCGCCCAATTCGATTGCCAGCGCGAAGATGTCGGTCATCAGCTTCTTGCGCTTGTCGTGGTCCTTACACAGGATGGCCAGGTGCACGTTGCCGTCGCCGGCATGCCCGCAGCCGGCCGCGGCGCCGCCGGCCGCCGAGGCCAGTTCGCGGGCCGCGGCAAGGAACTTCGGCATCGAGCCGCGCGGCACCACGGTGTCGATGATGTCGTCGGCGCCGATCGCCTTGGCCGTCCAGAACGCCTTCTCGCGGGCCTCGATCAGCTTGCGGGCCGAGGCCCCTTCGAGCACGTACACGTCGGCGGCGCCCATCTCGGCGAGCAACTCGCCGGCCCGCTCGACGTCCTCGTCCAGCCGGTCGGCGGTCCGGCTCTCCAGCGCCACAACCAGATACGCCTGGCAGTTGTCGCGGACCTGGTCGGGGATGCCCAACTCCAGGTTCTGGGTGTGCACGAGCGCGGCCATCGTCAGGTTGTCGATGTATTCCAGGATGTAGGGGCCCAGTCCGCTGGCCAGGATGCCGGGCACCGCCGCCATCACCTGGTCGAAGTCGGCGAACGGCGCCAGCACGGTGGCGCTGTGGCCGAGCCGCGGGTGCAGCTTGACGATCACCTCGGTGGCCAGGGCCAGGGTGCCTTCGGAGCCGACGATGAGCTGGGTCAGGTCGTAGCCGGTGGACACCTTGGCGATCTTGCCGCCGGTGCGGATGATCTCGCCGGTCGCCAGCACGGCCTGCAGCCCTAACACGTTGTGGCGGGCGATGCCGTACTTGACCGCGCGCATGCCCCCGGCGTTGGTGCCGACGTTGCCGCCGACGCTGGAGGACAGCTCGCCGGGGTGCACCATGTAGCTCAACCCGAATTCGGCTGTGGCGGCGTCCAGCTCGGTCAGCGTGACACCGGGCTGGACGACGGCGACCTGGTTGACGGTGTCGACTTCGAGGATGGCGTTCATCCGTTCGAAGGAGATGAGCAGGCCGTCGGGGCGGGGGATGGCCGCCCCCGACAGGCCGCTTCCGGAGCCGCGCGCGGTGACAGGCGTGCCGTGTTCGGAGGCGGCCTCCAGCAGGTGGGCGACCTCTTCCGCGGTCGCCGGCTTGGCGACATACGCCGGCCGTTGCGCGGGCTGCGTCAGCTCCTCGTCGTGCCAATAGTCCTCGGGGATGGCGTCGCCGGTCAGCAGGTTGTGCGCCCCGACGATGTCGGCGAATCGCGTGGTCATGTCGCTCATGAAGCCTTACTTTCTCACGTCGCGGTGCTGACGGGGCGAAAGAGCCACACACCTTCACGTCAAGACATATTTGTAAGCCGCAATTTCATTGTTGTAATCGTTTGCTGATTTCGTCCAACCCGTTAGGGGATACGACGCTATTCTGCGCTGATGGCCGATGTGAGCCGGCCGCTTCGGGAGCGGCTGATTGATCTGGAAGATGTCGAGGCCGACCGCGCCCGGGGGCGCGCTCAGCGAAAAACGGCGCCCCGGCACCGCCTTGCCGAATTGGTGCCGTCGAATCGCAGCGCGACGGAGATCCTGGCGGAGCAAAACCGCGATCGCCTGCCCGACCTGGTCCCGTTGCGCTTCGCCCGCATGCTGGCCGATCCGTTCTCGTTCTACCGCGGTTCGGCCGCGGTGATGGCCGCCGACCTGGCCGCGGGCCCGTCGAGCGGTGTCGAGGTCATGTGCGGCGGCGATGCGCACCTGTCGAACTTCGGCATCTACGCGACCCCGCAGCGCAGCCTGGTCTTCGACCTCAACGACTTCGACGAGGCGGCGGTCGCGCCCGCGGAGTGGGACCTCAAACGTCTGCTCACCAGCGCGATCGTGGGCGGACGCCATGCCGGCTACAACGAGAAGACCATCCGCGCGTTCGCCACCGAAGCGGTGCTCCAGTACCGCGACGGGCTCGACGCCATGCTCGAGATGGACGCGCTGAGCCGCTACTACCTGCGGCTCGAGCCGCAGCGCTACACCAAGCAAGTCTCCAAGGGCTTGGCAGACACGATCGCCCAAACCGTGCGGACCGCGCGCGCCAAAACGTCGGCGCGGGTGTTCGCCCGCATCATGGAGTCCGGGCCCGACGGCCGGCTGCGGCTTCGGGAGAACCCGCCCATCCTGAAACACATGTCCGTCGCGGACGAAACGGTGTTCGCCCACGCCGTTCGCGAGTACCTCACCAGCGTTCCCGCCGACGTCGCGGTGCTGCTGTCCCACTATCGGTTGACCGACCTCGCCCGCCGCGTCGTGGGAGTGGGCAGCGTGGGCACCCGCTGCTACCTGGTGATCCTCACGGGCCCCGACGGAGCCCCGCTGATACTGCAGGTCAAAGAGGCCGTCCGGTCGGTCCTCGAAGAGTACGGACACCGCCGGCAACCCGAATCCCTGGCCGCCGCCGAAAAGGCGCTCGGCCACGGGCTGCGGGTCGTCGACGGCCAGCGCATTCTGCAGGCGATGTCCGACGTGTTCCTGGGCACCCTGCGCATCGACGGGCGGGACTACTACGTGCGTCAGTTCCAGGACATGAAGGGCAGCGTCGAGACCAAAGGCATGTCTCCGAAAGTGTTCGGCCAGTACGCCGGCGCGTGCGCGTTGTCGTTGGCGCGCGCGCATGCACAAAGCGTCAACGCCTCGATCCTGCGCGGCTACGTCGGCAACGGTGACGCGGTCAGCGCGGCGGTGCTGGACTGGTCTTACGCCTACGCCGAGAAGACACTCGACGATTTCCACCAACTCAAGGCCGCTGCGAAAGCCGGCCATATCCCGGTGGCAGACGACCCGCTTCGATGACCGGGTGTGCGGGACTGGAACGTCGAACCGAAGAATTCATTTGCAACATATTCGGATGAAAAATCGGGAAATTCGTCATCCGAAAGTGACATCGGCGCCAAGATACCCTTGACATCATTCGCGGGTTTGCTGCTAATGGCGAACATGACAACTAGCGAACACGCCGTGACCGAAGGCCCTCTTCATCAAATCGCGCGGAGCGCTTGGCAATTGCTGCTCCTCACCGGCATCCTGGCCGCGACACTTGGCGTCGTGGTCCTGGCTTGGCCGAACAAGACACTGGTGGTGGTCGGTTTCCTGTTCGGGATCTACCTGGTGGTGTCCGGCTTCGGATCGACTCCATCGCGATCCTGGCCCTGGTCGCCGGCTGCTGGCTGATCGCCATCGGCGTCGTCGACGTGATCAGCGCCTTCCAAGCACGCCGCCGAGTGAACGCGTTGACATCTCACTGACGGCGCGCCCAGGTGCGTGCGCACCGCAGATTGTGGCCACCCGCGCACCGTGCAGTCATGTCGCTCATCAGGTTTCGTCCAGCAACCGCAGCGGGTGCAGGCCGTCGACCGCCCCGACGAACGGCGGGTGGATGCTGTAGCCGATCATGCGTTGGATGTCGTCGGAGACCGTCCGCGCCATCGCGCGCGGGATAGACAGGGTGTAGGCCTCCATCGGCCGCAGCCACGGTTGGCAGTACTGGGCGGTGACGGCCAGGCGCGCGCGGTCGGTCGTGTTCGCGCCGCCGCCGTGCCAGAGAGTTCCGACGAAGAAGACGCAAGAACCGGCGGGCATCACGACGGGCAGCACGGGATCCTCCGGCCCGGGAGGGCGCCTGCCCCAGCGGTGGCTGCCGGGGTACAGCACCGTGGCGCCGTTGTCGGCGGTGAAGTCGTCGATCGCCCAGATCGTCGCGGCGGCAAGCGGGTCCCGCGGCCGCGGAATCGGATAGAACCCGTCGTCGTGGTGGGGCAGCTGTGCGGACTCGCCGGGCTGAATGTTGATGGCCTGCAACGCCGAAAGCAGGTAGTTGGGCATCAGGAGGCGGTCGAGCACCGCCAGCACCCGCGGGTGATCGGCGAGTCGGTCGCACACGCGCGTCCTGCTCAGCACGCTGTAGATGCGCTGAGTGCGCCGTCCCTCAAAGGAATTGCGTCCCGTGGGCCCCAGCCATGGGGCGACGACGTCACGGATCCGCTGACACTCGTCGGCGTCAAGCAGGTTCTCCCAGATGACGTAGCCGTCGCGGTCGAGGGCCGCCATGTCGGCGTCGACGATCGCTGGGGTCCACCGAGGCGCCGCTGCTCGGTGTCCACTTGTGCCGGCCGGCCAGGTCGCTTTTGAGGTCATCCAGCGTCGTGACGGGGTCGTCGTCGAAGCTCATACACCCGACCCTGGACTGCATGTGACCGCTGGTCAAGGGTTTCCGCGGCGTGGGCCTGGCCGGTTCGTGCACCCGGTTCCCTTTCGACGCGGTACGGACAGGGCGTGGCTGGCCAGCCCGATGCCGCCGCCGAGGATGGGCCAGACCGGCCAGAAGTAATTGGCGTCGGTCGTCACGGCGACCGCGGCCCAGACGGTGAGCACGATGGCGGCCATGGCGAGGTAGGAGCCGAGGTGGATGCGCACCGCGAGGCGTGCCGCGGCGATCCGGGCGGCGTGGCGGCGGGGGTCGTCCCGCCGGATGCGATCGAGCGGAAGGTCGGCGAGGAACTCTTGGAGGTCGTGCGCCGTCTTGGTCTGGAAGACGGCCTGGAGGCGATGATCGTATTCGTCCATGGCCAGATAGCCCTGGGCGAGTGCCTGGCCGAGCAGGTCGGCCGTCGTCTCGCGGTCGCGGTCGCCGGCGAGTAGGGAAGTGCTTTGTTGCATGTCAGCCCCCTTCGCGTCGATGTGAATACCACTAACATAGTGCGGGATGTTAATATCGTCAACATGTCGGTCAAGCGGTCCACCGCGACGCGTCGTGGCAGCTACCACCACGGCGATCTCAAGCGCGCGCTGACCAGCGCCGCGTTGTCGCTGGTGGCCGAGAAGGGTCCACGGGGCTTCACGCTCACCGAGGCGGCGCGGCGCGCGGGCGTCAGCGCCGCGGCGCCATACCGGCACTTCGTCGACAAGGCCGAGTTGCTGGCCGCTGTTGCCGAACAGGGCTTTCACAACCTGCACGCCGACCTGACCGCGGCCGCAGAAAGCACGCCGGACCCGAAGAAGCGGGTGACCGAGCTGGGTCGGGTCTATGTGCGGTGGGCCGTCGCCCATCCCGACCACTACCAGGTCATGTTCGGCGGGGACTCGCTCAAGGCTCGGCACGCGAGCCTGGGGCAGGCCGCGGGGCAGGCGTTCGGCGACCTGCTCAACGCGATCACCGCCTGCCAGGAAGCGGGGATCGTCGCTGGGGGCGATCCACTGGAGGTCGCCGCGCCGCTTTGGTCGCTGGTGCACGGCATCGCGTCGTTGGCGATTGGGGGTGACCTGGCGGCGGTCGGCGAGGAGCGGCCACCCGAGGACTTGGTGAATGTGGTGGTGGCACAATTGCTTTGAGGGAAGTCACAGCAGTCACAGGATTTCGGGGATATGCCGATGTGCCCGCCTCTGAGCGACAGCTGTAGTAACGACCAAAGTCCCTAACGCAACTTTCCGGATCGGCGTAGCGTCAGCGCAACCTCACAGCGCGGTGAGTTAGGGAAGACGATGAGCGATACCGACAACGACGTCGACAAATGGGACCGCGGCCTCACCGAGCACATCGTCGGCCTGACCCGCCCGATCGTCAAGCGCTACTTCCGCTCCGAGGTGCGTGGGCTGGACAACATCCCGCCCGGGCCGTCGCTGTTTGTGGCGAACCATTCCGGCGGCATGCTCACGTTCGATCTGTCGGTTTTGGCCGTCGACTATTACGACAAGTTCGGCTACGACCGTCCGCTCTATGCACTGGGCTTCGACACCATTTTCGCCGGCCCGGCCGCCGATTTCTTCCGGCGCACAGGGGTGATCCGGGCTACGCGTGACAATGCCGCCAAGGCGTTGGCCGCCGGCGCCGTCGTGCTGGTCTTCCCGGGTGGCGATTACGATGTGTACCGGCCGACTTTGGCGGAGAACGTCATCAATTTCGACGGCCGTACCGGTTACATCACCACGGCGCTGGAGGCGAACGTGCCGATCGTGCCCGCCGTCTCCATCGGCGGCCAGGAAAGCCAGTTCTTCTTGTCCCGCGGCCAATGGCTCGCGCGAATGTTGCGCCTCACCAAGCTGGAGCGCAAGGTCTTTCGTACCAACATCTTGCCCATCACCCTCGGCTTCCCGTTCGGGCTCAGCGTCCTCGCGCCGATCAACATGCCGTTGCCAACTAAGATCGTCACCGAGGTGCTCCCGCCGATCGACCTGGCGCAGGTCGGCGTGGCGGACGTCAAGAGGCTTGACGCGCACGTGCGCTGGGTGATGCAGAAGGGTCTCAAGGCCCTCGCGGCCGACCGCCGCTTCCCGATCCTCGGCTGACGACGAGCCTAGGCCGGTCGGTTGCCGATCTCCAACCCGGCCAGCTCGCACGTACCGTCGAACACCACCCGCCCGAATTCGCGCACGCGGCAACGAAGCCGGCCGGCAAGGTGCTCGAAGTCGCTGTCGATGTTGCGCCGCTCGGCGGGGAGCGGCACCGGCAGCACGTGCGGGTCCAGGGCCGTGCCGTCGCCTTCGAGGTCCACCTGATAGCGCAGCGTGCGTGCCCGGATCGTCCAGCGCCCGTCGTCGACCTGCGACCGCACCAGCGCCGGCGGCGTCACCCGGATCACCCGGTCACCAAGCCGCACAACCACTCCCGTGACGTCTCGGCGCAGTGGTCCGAGCTCGAGCAGGCCGCCCGAGAATGCGACCGAGACGTCGGCGCCGTCGAAGTCGTGCGCCTGCCCCCACCACCAGCGCTCCGGAAAGCCGGCGCCCCAGTTGCGTTCCGCGTACAGCGTCGCACCGTCGAATGCCCACGCCTCGTCGCCGAATTCGACCGTGCCGCTGGCCTTTCCGCCCAGGCGGTACGGGTGCCAGTATTGGTTGAGGAAGGGCACTGAGGAGAAGGGGCCGCCGCCGCCGAAGGCTCTGGGCCACACGAAGGGGTCGTCGAACCGCAGGTCGAGGTGGACGTCGTCGAGGTCGATGCGCAGGCGTTCGGTCTCGGCGGTCAGCCGGCCGGTCGGGGCGGTACCGGCCTGCACGGAGAACCGCGACGATTCGGTTTCGGCGCGGTCCAACGCCGCCGATCGCACGATCCCGCCCGGATGCAACGCGACGGCGGCGGTGCTCCAGTCGCCGTCGCGGCTGCGGTTGACGCTGCACAGCGCGACGACCACCCGGCCCGACGCCGCGTCGGTCAGGCGCCAGAACCAGCCCTCCATTTCGGTGCCGTGCGACGGCACCGGATCGCCGAACGGGACGTCGGCGCCGGTGCGCCGATAGGCGTGGACGAGTGGTTTCGCGGCCCCGGCCACGATCCAGCGCAGGTACGCCGCGGTCATCGGCGCTCGGCGAGCCCCGACTGGACCAGCGCGCCGTCGATGAACCGCTGCACCGGCCGCGACCGGAAGAATCCGGTGTGACCGCCTGGGTACCATTGGATTTCGGGTTTGCCCCAGTGCTCCCAGAGCCGGGTGACCTGGTCGCGCGGGTGGACCAGCCGGTCGGCGACGCCGGCGTAGATGAACCGGCCGGGCATCGGCACCCGCGGGGTCAGCGCCAGCGGCGAGATCATCCGGCCGAGCGGCTTGGCCGCGTCCATCGTGTGGCGCAGGCGGGCGCGGCCGCTGAGGCCGGCGTGGCGGCCGACGAGGTCGACCAGGTCGACGGCCGGCACGCCCAGGATCGCGCAGGTGAGGTCGTCGTCGAGGCTGGCGACCAGCGAGGAGATCAGCCCGCCGAGGGAGATGCCGTTGAGTCCGATGGCCGTGCCGGGCTGTTGCGCGCGGATCCAGGACAGCAGCCGCCGGATGTCCCACACCGACTGCGCGGTGCTGTGGACGTCGTCGAGGATGTCGCCGCTGGGGTAGGAAGCGCCCTTCGGCAGCCCGCGCGTCCGGGGGCCGTGCATGGGCTGCACGGGCAGCACGACGTTCAGGTCGAGGTCGCGGTAGAGGTGCCAGGCTTGAAAAGCGGCGAGGTCGATTGCGGCACGGCCCATTTCGGCGCCGTGGATGCAGACCAGCCAGGGCCGGGGCCGGCGGTGCCGCAACAGCAGGGCGTACACGCGGTCGTTGCCCGTGTAGCCCAGCCAGCGTTCGCGGCCGGGTGCGCCCTCGTGGGGTTCGAAGGCGCTGGCGAACGACAGCCGTTCGTAGCTGCGCCCCATGCTGGAGACGGGCTTGACGACGACGTCGGTCGGCGCCGGGGGCGCGGAAAAGAATCCCTCGGAGTTGTCGAGCCAGCCTTTGTCGCCGTAAAACTCTTGTGCCGCAAGCACTTCGCGGTCGATCCGGTCGAGCGCGGCGGCGTCGGGGGTGGCCCGCAGCAGGCTGAACCCGGTCAGCAGAATTTCGTCGCGGAACGCCTGGGCCGCCAGCGCGAGGGTAGGCCGGGCCACGGGCAGCTCGTCGGGCTGGCGATCCAGGAAGGCGCCCCACGACCGCGCGTAGAAGCCGCCGGTGCGGGCGAACGGGCCCACGACGTGCGACAGCGGGTGGGGGCGGCGTTCGGTGTCGGGCATCTAGTCTCGCTTCGTTCCGGGGCCAGTGAACGTGACCGGCAGCTTGGCCAGGCCGGTCATGCTGGGGTTGCCCAGGTATTGCGTGACGTTGTCGACGTCGACCTGGTAGTCGGGGATGCGGTCGAGGACCGTCTTGACCATCACCTCGGCCATCAGCCGCGCGAGGTGCGACCCGATGCAGCGGTGCGGGCCGAGCCCGAAGGCGAGGTGGCGGTTGGGGGCTCGGTCGAGAATGATCTCGTCGGGCCGGTCGAACTCGGTTTCGTCGTGGTTGGCCGCCAGCCAGCTGATGACGACGCGGTCGTTCTTGCGGAGGCGCTGGCCGCCTATTTCGACGTCGCGGGTGACGGTGCGGCTCAGGGTCTGGTTGACCGAGAAGTAGCGCAGAAATTCGTCTGTGGCGCTGCGGTAGAGCGTCGGGGTTGTCGATGAGTTGCTGCCGCAGTTCGGGGTGCGTGCCCAGGTGCAGCAGGGTCAGCGCGGTCTGCGAGGTGGTGGTGTCGACGCCGCCGGCGACAAGGTTCCAGATGATGCCCAGCAGTTGTTCGTCGGTGAGGCGCCGGCCCTCGAATTCGAACTGCAGGAGGAAGCTGGTGAGGTCGTCGGTCGGCTTCGCTTTCCGGGTGGCCGCGAAGTCCAGGACGCCCTGCATCAGGGCGGGGGCCTGCGCCGATGCGCGGCGGCGTACTCGGGGCTGTCCTGCGGAAGGGCCATGACGGAATGGAAGAGGTTGGCGTAGAGGTGCCAGTTGTCGTAGGGCAGGCCCATCAGTTTCATGGTGAGGATGGCCGGCACCGGGCTGGCGTAGTCGAGCACGAGGTCCATGCTGCCCGTCGGCGATGCGCTGGTCGAGAAACTAGTGGGCCTGTTCTTCCATGAACGGCTTGAGTTTCTGGACGGCGCCGGGTGACACGAACGGCGTCAGGGCGTGCCGCAGCGCCTGGTGGTAGGGGCCGTCGACCTCGCCGATGCCCAGCGCCGGGTGGCCCTCGGGGCGGGGGACGCCCATCTCGCCCTGGTAGTTGACGCCGTCGTCGGCGTCGGGCTCGTATTTGTGGGCGAACGTGTCGCCGTCTCTGGCCGCCTGGCTGACGGCGTCGTAGCTGGTGAGGAACCAGAAGCCGCCGTAGTTGGTGTTCCAGGCGACCGGGCAGTTGGCTCGGAGCTCGGCGTTGACGGCCAGCTCGTTGAGGTTGTAGTCGTCGGAGTGATGGTCGAAGTCGACGGTGGCGTCTGGGGTGACGTCGGGTCGTGTCGTCATCGAGGTGCCCTTCAACTTCCACGCTGTGGTGGCCGCTAATGCCGCTATCTTTGCATCATTGCGCGTCCGGGTAGACCAGCTCTTGGAAGGTGGCGATGAGCGTTTTCAACCACGTCGGGCTGTGCGTTGCGGATCGCGGGCGGTCGCGTCGCTTCTACGAGGGCCTGCTCGGGTTCCAGTTCTGGTGGGAGATCGACCCACCCGACGACCGCACCGCCCAGTTGGTGCAGCTGCCCGAGCCGCTCGGGACGCACGCAACGTATCTGGTGCGCGACGGGTTCGTGTTGGAGCTGATCGACTATTCCAAGCGCGCAGTGCACGTCGGCGGCGAGCGGGTGATGGATCAGGTCGGGCTGACGCACATTTCGTTCTCGGTGTCGGATCTTCCGGGCGTGCTGGCGAAGGTGGCCGAGTTTGGGGGAGCGGTGGTCGAGGAGACGGTCGCGGAGGGCATGGCGATGATCCGGGACCCGGACGGGCAACTGCTGGAACTGCTTTCGGACGGGTGGTTGGCGGTGCTGCCGTCGCGGCCGTAGGGGGGTGGCCCGCGATCAGGCGTGGCCTACACGGTGCTACGATCGTAGCATGTCGGAAGTGGCCTCTCGTGAGCTGCGCAACGATACGGCCGGAGTCCTTCGGCGCGTGCGGGAGGGGGAGGACGTCACCATCACCGTCAACGGCCGACCGGTTGCGGTTCTCACCCCGGTGCGCGCCCAACGCCGGCGCTGGCTGAGCAGAGCGGAGTTTCTGTCGCGGATCGGTCGCGCTCAAGCGGATCCCGGGTTGCGCGACGACCTCGCGGCGCTCGCAGGCGACACCACCGACGACCTCGGGCCGCTCCGATGAGCGCGTCGCATCCGGCGGGAGTGCTCGACACGTCGGTCTTCATCGCTACGGAAAGCGGCCGGCGACTCGACGAGGCGTTGATCCCCGACGAGGTCGCGACCACCGTCGTCACGCTCGCGGAACTTCATACCGGCGTGCTGGCCGCGACGACTTCCGACATCAGGGCGCGACGCCTGGCAACACTGGAGTCCGTTGGAGACATGGAAACGCTGCCCAGTCGACGACGACGCGGCCCGCATGTGGGCGCGGCTGCGGATCCATCTCGCCGAGACCGGTCGGCGGGTGCGGATCAACGACTTGTGGATCGCGGCCATTGCGGCGTCGAGAGGACTGCCCGTCGTCACCCAGGATGACGATTTCGCCGCGCTCGAGGGCGCCGCCGATCTGACGATCCTTCGCGTGTGACCGCCAGCGGACGGTTGCGAGCAGACCAGATTGCGTCAGCGCGCGCGGATGTGCGATTCTGCGACTGCTCGCGGTTACGGGATGGCCCGGTCAGGTGCCCGTGGCGCCATTAGTGCCGGCGCGGCCGATGTGCAGGGCGGCGCCGCCATGCCGCCGGTGCCGCCGACGACCCCGGGGCCCCCGTTCCCGCCGTCGCCGCCGTTGCCGAGGAACAGGCCGCTGGTGCCGCCCCTGCCGCCGGTGCCGCCGTCGCCACCGGGCCCGCCCGCACCGCCCGTCCCGCCGGGACCGCCGTTGCCGAACAGCCAGCCGACCGCGTCGCCGCCCGGTCCTCCGACGCCGCCGGGTCCGCCGGCGACGCCGGCGCCGCCGGCACCGCCCGTCCCGCCGATGCCCATCAGGAATCCGCCGGGGCCGCCGTCGCCGCCCGGCGCGCCGCTGGCCCCGGGTCCGCCCGTGCCGCCGTTGCCGATCAGCCCGGCCGGTCCGCCGAGGCCGCCCTGGCCGCTCGCGGCGGTGCCCGCGGGGCCGCCGTTGCCGAACAGCAGCCCGCCGGGACCGCCGGCGGCCTGCAGCACCGTTCCGCCCGCTCATGCCGGGGGCGCCGTTGCCGAGCAGGTTCTGCCCGATCAGCAGCCTGGCCGATCGGGTTGATCAGTGCGCCGTCGACGAATTCGCCCGACGGGGCTGGTGATCCAGGCCTGGCCGACGAAGTAGACCGGCCGATAGACCACGGCGTCGAACACATCGACCACCAGACCGCCGAGGGAGAAGGTGGCCGCCGCATTGGCCGATTCGGTTCCCGCATAGGCCGCCGCGGCGGCGTCGAGCGCCTCGGCGAACGTGGCGTGAAACGCCGCCGCGTCCCGGAAGAGTCGTTGATACTCGCCGGCGTAGCGGGAGAACACGGCCGCGATCTGCGTCGAGACCTCGTCGTGGGCCGCGGCCAGTATCCCGGTGGTGGGTGCGACTGCCGCCGCGTGGGCGGCCTCCAGTGTCGACCCGATGCCGGCCACATCCGTTGCCGCCGCGGCGATGAGGTCCGGTGTGGCGATGAGAGAAGTCATCAGGGGTGTCCGCTGGCCGGTGAGCCCGCGCGCGATCCACAGCGCCACGGCCATGATCGTCAGGGTGGGGTTGGAGCCGCCGGAGGTGGCGAACACGCTGCCGTCGGCGACGTAGACGTTGTCCATCTGGTGCATTCGTCCGTTTCGCGTCGACGACGCTCGTCGCGGGATTGACGCCCATCTGCATCCCGCCCATCGTGTGCTCGCCGCTCGGGGGTGCAACGCCCCCAAGCGAATTCGCGATGCTCTGCGGTACGGCGGCGAACAGCTGCGCGCCGGACGCCCCGCACATCGCGGCGAGCAGCGGCACGAAGAAGTCCTGCGAGATTTTCTCGAACTTGCCGATCTGGTAGGTGATTCGGGGCGCCGGCTGGCCGTTGATGTCCCTGACCGTCGGGTCCAGGGTGACGTTGTTGGTCAGGTAGGGCATGTCGGTGGCGAAGCAATCCACGCCGGCGAGCCGGTCGCGCAGGAGCGAGGCGCGCATCAACTCCTTGAACGGGCGGCCGAAAAACTGCACGCCGGGCAGGATCCCGAGGATCTGCTGGTAGTAGTTGGCTTCCGCGATCGGGAACTGGCTTCCCGCCAAGCTCGCACAGGCCGGCGCGCAGGTAGGGCAGCCCGGCCAGTCGGGCGACGGCGCGCGAGCCGGGGAAGTCGGCCGCGTTGAAGTCGAAGACGACCTGCGTGCAGGCGCGGCCCTTGTAGGCGTGCACGCGCTGGTTGAGGAAGACGGCGAACCCGTCGTAGAAGTTCTGGAACATGATCCGGGTGCCGATGCGGCCGTAGGGGTCGGGCAGCCCGGACAGCAGCGCCAGATGCGGCGACAAGATGGCCGAGCAGGCCAGCACCACCACGTCGGCGCTCTCCCCGCCGAGCCGGCCCTGCGCGTCGATGTAGGAGACGCCGGTGGCTCGCCGGCCGGTGTACTGGACTTGCAGCACCTGGGTGAGCGGGCGCAGGTCCGTGCGCCCGGTCTGCAGCGCCCGCCGCAACGCGATGAGGTTGACCGGCTTGGCCGAGACCGGGCACCCGTACCCGGAGCAGAACCCGCAGTTGTTGCACACCGGGCTGCCGTTGTAGTTGACCGTGTTGGCCGCCATCGGGAAGTAGAAGGGGTGCAGCCCGACGCGCCGGGCCCCCGCGGCGAGCAGCATGGACGAGCGCATTTGCGCCCCGGGCGGCATCGGATAGGGCTTTTGTTGCGGTTGGTGCTTCTGGACGCTCGCGGGTATCGACCCGACGTCGCCCTGGACGCCGATCAGCGTCTCGAGTTCGTCGTAGTACGGGCGCGATGTCGCTGTACTCGAACGGCCAGTCCGCCATGTCCGCGCCGGGCACCGGGCCGAGCAGCGAGAGCCCCTTGAAGTCGATGTCCCACATCCGGGTGCACTTGGTGTCCGAGTGTGGGAAGGTGCCGCCGACCTGGTTGGCGAGGTCGTTGACGTCGCCGACGTAGGTGTTCGCCGCGTTCTGGCCGGCGTTTTTTCGAAAGGTGCGCGGGAAGGCGATGGGGTCGGGCTGCTCGAAGTACCGCGCGATCGACTTGAGCTCGTCGTTGGAGTGCACCGTCGGGAACGGCCCGTTCCCGGCGAGGTTGCTGTAGTAGTTCGGTCCCTTCTCGAAGATCACGACGTCCCAGCCTGCTTCGGCGAGCACCATCGCCACGATCGACCCGCCCGCGCCCGAGCCGACGACGAGCGCCTTAGGCATTGACGCCGCCCGTGCCGCCCATCTTGGCGATGGCCTGTTGCCAGCCGCCTTGCATCAGCAGGCCGACGATCCCGTCGGTGCCGACGATGTCCCACTCGGGTGCCTCGACCTCGGCGTCGGTGTAGCCGCGCGGCTGAATGTCGCCGGGAAACTTGATGTCGCGCCACCCGACCAGGTTGGCGTTGCCGCCGTACTCGGGGACGGAATACATGGCCTCGATGGTGTGACCGAACAGCAATTGGGTGAACGACAGCGCTTTGCCGCGGCCCAGGATCCAGTCCTGGCGCAGCCGCGACACACACGTGAAGTCGCCGCCGGCCAGCTGGTCCAGCAGCGCGATGCCGTTGGTGTACTGCTGGCGATAGCCGGCGATGCGCTGCTGCCAGCCGTACGTTTGGGCGCGATCCAGCGGGACGAACTGGGCCATGAAGTCCTGGGTGCCGCCGGCGCGGTTGCTCCACGGCCCGCCCGCGTGCACCACCGGTGGCGTGTAGGTGAACGCCGACAGCATGGTGTCGATGAAGCCGACCACGTTGGCCTCGGCCGCGCCCGGATGGCCGTGCTCGAGCAGGTTGTCTTGCGGCCCGGGGATCAGGCGGCGGGTGGCGACGTCGAGCACCGCGGCCTGGTGCGTGTTGAAGTATCGGAAGCCCGTTTCGGCGTCGGCGGGCGGCAGGGTGCCTTTCATGGCGGCGAGGGGCAGCAGGCCCAGCCCACCAAGCACCGCGCGCCGGGACACCGGCGCCGACGATGCGTTTGCGGCGGTGTCGCCGGGCACGGCCGGAGTATGACGCAGTTTTGGGGTGCCACCTGGGTATTTCGGACGTGACGGCGTGTCGGGAGCGGGCTCGATCGAGGCTTTGTGATGTCGGTACGGGCGGGCCGCGAGGGCCAAGATCGTCGATGAGGTCTCCTGTTGACCGGCCAGCACTGGGCCCTGCGCGCAAGGTAGTTGAAACGGCGCGGCGCCTGCCCGCGTCGTAGGAATATGAATGCTGGCCAGCGCGTATGGCTACGCTTGACTCGAGAGCACGGCGTTGGCGAGGAGGCGCGAAACGATGACGAGCCTTCACCTGCCGAAGCTGCTGTCCATTGAGGACTGGGAGGCGCTTCCGGAGGATAACGGCGCGCACGTCGAGTTGCAGGAGGGCGTGCTCATCGTGACGCCGCGGCCGTTGCGGTCGCACGCGCGGGCCGTATTTCGCATCGCGAAGCAACTCGACGATCAACTGCCCAGTGACCTCGAGGCGATTATCGACTTCGAGGTTTGCGTCGACGCCGCTTACCCGCCCACGGTGCGCATCCCCGATGTCGTCATCACCCGCAAAGAGGGCCCGGAACGGAGACTGCACGGCTCGGATGTGCTGGTGGCGATCGAACTGGTGTCGCCAGGCTCCCGGCGGACCGATACCGTCACCAAGCGGTCCGAATACGCCGAGGCCGCGATCGAGCACTACTGGATCGTGGAGCTTGGCCCGCCCGTCATACTCACCGCACTGCGCCGGGTGGGTGAGTTCGGTTACCAGGAGTCGGCCGCGGTGGCCGGCATTTTCACGACCAGTGCTCCCATTCCATTGCGCCTCGACTTGGATGCGCTGGGCGCGCCGTAGCGATTCCCGTCGTTGTCCGCTCAGGCGGCGAGCAGTCCGCGGATGTCGTCGGCGGCGAGTGTGGAGCCGAACGCGTTACCGTCGTCGATGACACTGGCGAACAGCTTGGCCTTGCGGGCGTCGAGGGCCGTCACCTTGTCCTCGATGCTGTCGCGGGCGATGAGCCGTACACCATCACGTGGCGGATCTGGCCGATGCGGTGCGTGCGGTCGATGGCCTGACGACCACGTCCCGACAAGAGGGGCCGATCACGCCGCTTGACACCCGAAAGTGGTGGAGATGAGGTTTGGGAGTCTGCCGCGACGAACGTTTCTCGGCCCGCGTTGGTCCCACCCATCGCGGACGCTTGGCCACGCCCAGGTACTCGTCCAGCCGGGGGTAGGCCTGGTGACCTAGGTCAAGCGGGTCGGTGAGGTGGTCGCTGGAGGACTGAGATGCCTTCGATTTAGCGGTCGAGGCAGGCAGGCCTCATCGGCGAGCGTCTGTGCCACGATGGGTGGCATGACTGTGTCGGTTGAGGCCCAGGCCACGTTTCTGCCAGCGATCGATCTGTTCGACGGCAGGGTGCGCGACGATGTGGGGAAGGCCGACGCGATCACCGTCGGCGGCAAGCCCATTTTGCCGTCGATGATGATCGACGCGCTCACCCGCGATCTCGTCATTCACACCTGGGATCTGGCACGTGCCGTTAACGGCGACGAACAGTTACCCGATGATCTGGTTGCAGCCGCTACCGCGTTGATGGCGTCAGTCGGCCCGGAGCAAAGAGTGCCGGGCTTGTACGGGCAGCAAATCCCGGTGGCATCCGACGCCGACGCTCTGACCCGACTGCTCGCGTTGTCTGGGCGAAAGGCTCACTGACGATGGGGATCTACGGCGAGCGCGTGCTGCCCCGCCTCATTGATGTGGCGCTGGGGAAACAATTCGACGGGACCCGCGCCCAGGTCTGTGCGGGTCTGGCAGGCGAGGTCGTCGAGGTCGGTTTCGGATCTGGACGCAACGTGGCGCACTATCCGTCAGCGGTGACGCGCGTGTATGCCGTTGAGCCCGCTGTCGGTGGTCGCAAGCTCGCCGCGAATCGGATAGCGGCGAGTCCTGTGCCGGTCACCTTCATCGGATTGGATGGCCAGGATCTGCCGCTGGCCGACGAATCCGTCGATCACGCCCTCGTCACGTGGACGCTGTGCACCATTCCGGACGTGGACCTGGCGCTGCACGAAATACACAGGGTCCTGCGCCCTGGCGGGGCCCTGCATTTCGTCGAACACGGACGCTCAACCCGCCCCAGGGTCGCGACCTGGCAGGACCGTCTCACCCCCGCGTGGGGGAAGGTCACCGGTGGCTGTCACCTCAACCGCCACACCCCCGACCTGCTGAACGCCTCGGGATTCACCCTGACTCAACTGCAGACCTTCACGTTAGGAGGTCTGGAATTCGCCGGTCATATGTACCAGGGAGTCGCCACCAAACATTGACGCGCGACTGCAGGATGCGGCGTCTGGTTTCCTCTGCGCGGGGCACGGACCACGCTTGAGCCTCTGATGCTTCATTTATACTCATGGCATGAGTAAGCGACTCCAGGTGCTCCTCGATGCAGACGAGTGGGAACAGCTCCAACAGATCGCGCGCCGACATCGCACGACGGTCTCGGAGTGGGTTCGTCGCACGCTGCGTGAGGCGCGCGAGCGCGAGCCGGCCGGTGATCTCGACACCAAGCTGCGCGCCATCCGCGACGCGGCACGTCACGAGTTCCCGACCGCCGACATCGAGCAGATGCTCGAGGAGATCGACCGCGGACACGAGGCATTGCCGGAAACCGCGCAGTGATCCTGGTCGACTCCAACATTCCGATGTATCTGGTGGGTGCCTCACACCCCCACAAACTCGATGCGCAACGTCTCTTGGAGTCTGCGCTGTCGGCTGGACAACGGCTCGTCACCGACGCCGAGGTGCTGCAGGAGATCTGTCACCGCTACGTGGCAATCAATAGGCGCGAGGCGATGCAGCCGGCTTTTGATGCGATCCTCGGTGTGGTGGACGACGTGCTGGCGATCGAGCGCACTGACGTCGAGCACGCAAAGGACACCGTGTTGCGCTACCAAAGCTTGTCCGCGAGGGATGCGTTGCACCTTGCCGTCATGGCCCGCCATGACATCAGCCAGCTGATGAGCTTCGACCGCGGCTTCGACGAGTATCCAGGGATTAAGCGCCTGGCCTGAACCCGTTGTGAGCGCTCTTGCCGGCACCGCTGGCGGATTACCACCCCGCGACCTCGCCCATGCTCGTCGAAGCACTGATCCGCGAGGGCGGAGGGTGGGATGACAGCGGCGGCCTTCCACGGAAACTCGGGCCTCCAAGCCCGGCACGATCGCCTTCGGCGCGGCGCACCGCAGCACGCACTCGCTGAGCGAACTCATCGGCACCCTGAGTGGTGTGCCGCTGGCCGTGCATGCCAGCTACTCGCGCGAGGAAATCCTTGCCGCTCTTGGGGTTGCGTCGCTGCGCCGTACGCCGGGCACCATGCGGGAGGGTGTGGTGTGGTGCGAATCGGTCAACGCCGACGCTTTCCTGATCACGTTGAAGAAGACCGAGACCGACTACTCACCAACGACGCTGTATCGCGATTTCGCGCTTAGCCCGCAGCTGTTTCATTGGGAATCGCAGTCGACGACCGCCTCGATATCACCGACCGGGCAGCGTTACATCCACCATCGCGAACGCGGCTCACACATCCTGCTGTTCGTCCGCGAAGCCAAGACCGATGCTTTCGGTACCGCACCGTATGTTTTTCTCGGCCCGGCCGACTATGTATCGCACGAGCGTGACCGTCCGATGGCGATCACCTGGCGGCTGCGCCGCCCGATGCCCACCGACGTGTTCATGGCGTCGCGCGCCGCGGTGGCGTGAGGGGAGCCAGGGTCAGCACCCGACGACCAGGCCTACATCAAATTTGCGTCCCGCGTGAGCCAGACGACGCCCTGGTTGAGGATCACGTCGCCACGGATCACCCAGCGGCCGGCCAGTCTGCTTCTGCGTGACGCATTGCCGGCGCAGCGCGCGGGCAGTTCGACATACGGATCGTTTACCGGGCTAAGGAACCGGCTGACTTGGACATTACGGACTTCGACGCGCTGAAGGCCGACAATGTTGAGAGCGCGCGGTAGCACAGAATCTTGGGTGACGACTTGCACGGACATGTGTTATCGAACCACCCTCCGTCGTTCAGTCACGCTAAGTGCCTGAGCTGGTGAGGTTTTCGACGCAGATCGATCTGGATCAGGTTGTTTAAGAGTCCACACTCCCTGAGTTCGTTATCGACTATCTGGCCTACCGGTTAATACGACTTACCGAATTTTGCGCGCCGCACCGCATATGGTTCGTACTTCGCTGTTCTGGCAACGCTTTCCCGGATTAGGCCTGCCGTCATTGATCCATCGCTGTGACCCCTGAGCCGGCGTCGAGGGGGATGCTCGACACGTCAACGGTGATCCTGCGTGGGCGCATCGGCTGGCCAATCTGACCTCCGTCGACATCAGGTTGCCGTGGGTATGAGTACCGCGATGTCGCTGTGCAGGTGTGCCAGACCGCTATCGAGAGTCGCCAATTGCCCTTTGCGGCTTCGTGCAAGCTGAGCAAGGTAGGCATCTGTTACCTGTCGGTGACCGACCACACCACCGACCCCAACATCGGCGAAAGAGACACTGTCGGGCCAGAACTCATGGCGGTTCGCACCCTCGACTGCACTGATGACATCCCGCGCGGCTGCCGCGGTTTGCCCCGTCCGCACCAGGAATCGAACAAGACTTCCTTGCGTGATCGGGCACGTCGCAAATCCTGTGTCGGATGCCGATAGCCACTCCGCGGCGGCGTCATGATGCACGTGCTCGGTGACGACCAGTGCGATGAGCACGTTCGCGTCGAGCAGCGCCGTCACTCCTCATCCTCCAATGAGCGCACGTCCTCGGAGGTCACGACCGTCCCAACGCTCACCAGAGGCAGCCCCGTCCTGGGGTCTATGGAGATCGCGGCGGTGCTGCCGGCTCCCAGGCCGCGTCGAATGAGGTCGGCGACAGTTTCGCTCAACGTGCGGTGGGTGTCCCGCGCAATCGCCAGCGCCTGTTTGTGCAGGTCGTCGGGGAGATCAATGGTGGTGCGCACGCCCAATCCTAGCATCGTTGCATCATGATGCAGTGATGCATTCCGCGCCAGTGCACTTGCTCAGGCCGACTCAGCACAGGCTGTCCGCAGCAAATTGCACGCGTCGACAAAGCGGGCCCACTCGGCCTCGCGTGGACGGACTGCACAGTCGGCGACAGCATCGCCACTCACCGCGAGACCGGGTCCTACAGGCGCCAGCAGCTTCGCGAGTTTGAGAATCTGCCCTGCCGGACCATCCGCGAGGCCCTGAAACACCCTGTTGCGTATCCACGCCTGAGCGCTGTCGACACCGGCGGCTAAGTCTAATTCGGGAATCCGCAGAGCGCCCTTGCATCGAAGGGCCTGTTCCTCGAAGCGATCCTGCCAGCACTCCGTCTGCCACCCGCTCCATAGGTCCGGAAGGGCTTGGAAAATGCCCATCGTGTCGGCGGTTTGCCACGATCCCAACGTCTTTCGGGTCACGTCGATATGAAGGCCGCCTTCGGGGATCTTGCCGAGTGTCAGGCGTCGAACTCCACTGCCGGGCAACTTGTCCATCAATGCGGGCCCGTGCCACGCCTTACTGAGGTGCCACCACAGCGGCCACATCCGAACTTGTCCCGTGGCGTCGACAACAGAGACTAGATGGCACAACGTGTTTCGGTCGCGGGCGAGCCGAAGCTCTGGCTGCTTGTCCCACGTGTAGGGTGGCAACTTGGCTCCCACATATTCCGCCAGTTCGGCGGTTCCGTCGTAAGCCCAGCAGATCGCATAATCAGGCCATACCGCGGCGAGCACACTCATCAGGGTTCGGCGTTCGGCCATCTCCACCATCAGTTCGTCGCCGAAAAACAACACCCGGCGGCGATCGAGATCCACTACCGCGCCGCCATCAGCCCATACCGGGTCAACCCACTGATCCTTGGCGGATTGCCGTAGCGACTGCGCATACCGCAGCGCGAGTTCCGGCCCACCGATCAGCGCATCGAGTATCCGGCAGCCCGCCCAGTGTGAGTAATAGAGCTGCCAATCCTGATCTTTCACAATGACGAAGTTCGCCCTATTCCCCATGTCGCCCCTTTGCCCGTTGACGCGATCTCCGACGTCGCGTCGATTGAGCCGAGTCTCCTCCGGGGATCCGACACTTTACAGCCGTCGTTGGGGTGCCGCTGCAGGTGCACGCCCGCTACTCGCGCATCGAGATCATGGCCGCCTTCGGTAAAACCGATGGCCATCACCTGGCAGCTGCACACCCCACCGCCCGGCGACCTATATCAGTCATTCGCGGTCGCAGTCGCCTAATGGGCTCGCATCCAGTCCGGTGGAAACCCAATATCCAGCCGCACCGTCCTTCGGTAACCACCCCACGTCGGCACCCCCGCCGGCTGTCCCCGATAGATGCCACGGGCCGCAGCGACAACCCGCTCGTGCTGTGTCGGCCACTGAATCTCGGAGGCGATCTGCTCCAGCACCTCTTGGTCGCGCTCCAGCACCCGGTCGATAATCGACACCGCCGGCAGTGCACCACTCTTGTCGCCGTTGCAGCGGGCGCACGCCAGCACCAGATTGGCCAGCCCGTCGATACCGACCAGGGACCACGGCAGCACATGATCGACCGGATTGTTCACCGGCAGGTGCGTGCCGCAGTAGAAGCAGTGCGGGCCGTACGCTTCCTTGAACGGCTCGCGCACGGCGGCGAGGTCGGTGCGCTCACGACCGAACAGATGGCCCGCGACGTCGGGAACCTCGGCGTCGAGAAACTTGTTCATCCGGCGGACGTCGTCGACCCACATGATCTCCAGTGCCGGCTTGAGCAGCGCCGGCGAGCCGGGCAAGACCGTGCGCGACACCGGGTCTGAGTTCGATGGCGTCTCCACGCGCCCGCAGCGTCGACCGCGACACATGGTCGTGCAGGAACGAGTCGTCGTAAAGGAAACGGATCGCTCGTGGACGAGCCCGGCAGTTTCTGCAGCCGATGCAACGGCTGCTGCGCCAAACACAGCGTGATCTCATCGATGGCGCTTCGGTACGCGGCAGGCGCGCGCAGCCTGGCGATGTCCACCGACACACTCATGCGTTTGACCCCGGCCTCCTCACGTAACACATTGGTGGCGGCCAGGATTCGTGCCCGAGGCTGGGTGGATTGGCGCAACTCGTGGCCGTCGAAGGGGCGCACCTGCTGCCAGTAGATCTCCAGCACCCGATGCGCCAGATCGGGAATCGGCACCCGCAGCACATCGCCGGGCCGCTCGGGCATGTTCTCGAGGCAGTGGTCGATCAATGCCATAAACGTGGCGAGCTTGTACGTGGCGGTGCGCAGGCCGGTCTCCAGAATCGCGACCACCCGCTGCCCGAGCAGCAGTGGGTCGACCGCGTCACCGTCCACGGCTCGCCCTCGATGTCGGCCCTGCGGGGTAGAACTGCACGACCACATTATTACGAGGAAGAGGCACAGCGTGGGCAAACTCGTCCGGGACAAGATTCCCGACATCATTCGAGCCTCCGGACGCAGGCCTCACGTCACGACGTTGGCTGCGGGCGCGTACCGGAGGGCGCTCCACGACAAGCTGCGCGAAGAGGTCGACGAACTCATCGCGACGACGGCCACACACGACCTCGTCGAAGAGGCCGCCGACGTCCTCGAAGTCGTCACGGCGATCGCCGCTGAACATGGCGTCACGCTCGCGGGCATCGTTGACGCCGCACGGCGCAAGCGCGCGGAGAAGGGAGGGTTCGGCATGCGGCTGTGGCTGGACGGCGTCGACCCGAACCCCGCGGGTTGGTGATCATCACCTCGAACCGGAGCCGAACGCTTCGACCGACGACCGGGATAGTTCGAAGGTCTCGTCCTGCCCAACGGAACGCGTCCGGCGCTACCGGAAGGGCCAGCCCCGCTCGTCCGATGCTTGCGGTTTCGGAGGGCATCAGCCGCGTGAAGCGGCTTCAGGTTACATCGGCCCACCGGCAGGGACGAATGCCCTCAGCGTCGAGATGAGCCAGCTCTCCTGGGTGGCAACGCGGGCCTCCTCGCGGCGCCGACGGGGGAGAACACGCGGTCAGCCGTGCTCCCCGGCAATACCCGGCCACGCTCCTGCTCGGGACGTCGTCGGAATCGATGCCGAAAACTCGATCTCGGCGCACTATGGAGACCGTGACCGAGTTCATGCAGAACACCGACGCTTTCCTGTGGGCGATGGAAAGCGATCCCGTTCTGCGGTCGACCATCGTCACGATCTCCCTACTGGACGGCACCCCGGATTGGGGCGAATTGGTAGAGCGGTTCGACGGACTCAGCCGACGAATGCCGACCTTCCGAAAGCGGATAGTGTCCTCGCCCCGGCCGGCCCCGCCCCGCTGGGAGGACTGCCCGGATTTCGACCTCGGCTTCCACATGCGCCGGGTGACCGTGTCGCCGCCAGGAACTGTCGAGGCGGTCCTGGAGATGGGCGGCCTTGCCGCGATGGCGGACTTCGACCGGTCCCGACCGCTCTGGGAGATCACCCTGATCGAGGGGCTTGCAGACGGTGGCGCCGCACTGATGACCAAGATGCACCACTCCCTGGCCGACGGCATCGGCGGCGTCCAGATCGCGATGACGCTCTTCGATGTCACCGCCCAGCGGGGCGGCGCACTGCCCCCCGCCCCGCCACCACGGATGCCTTCGCCGCTGGACGGACTGCGCGACACACTGCGCTACGACGCCGGGCTACTCGCCACTGCGGCGACGGCTTCGGTGACCGGCATTCCCGGCCTCCTGCGCAGCGCCGTACGGCGGCCGGTGCAGACCGCCACCTCCGCGGCCGCGGTCGCGTCGTCGATCTACCGCACCGTGCGACCGATCACCAAGCCCGGCTCGTCGCTCATGAAAAATCGCACCACGGTCCGTCGTCTCGGAATCCATGCGGTGTCGAGGCCGCGGCTGCGCGACGCCGCACACGCGGGCGGGGGTTCGCTCAACGATGCGTTCCTCGCGGGCGTGACCGGCGCGCTGCGCCGCTACCACGAAAAGCACGGCATCACGGTCGGAGACGTTCATGTGGGGATGCCGATGAGCCTGCGCGCCGAAGGCGACGCGATCGGTGGAAACCGCGTCACGATCATGCGGTTCGACGTGCCGGTCGGTCTCGCCGACCCGGCGCGCCGCATCGAAGAGATCCATCGGCGGGCCACCAGGCAACGTGACGAGCGCTCGCTGCCCTATATGCAACTGATCGCCGGTGCGTTGAACCTGTTGCCGCGCTGGTACATCGGAGCGGTGCTGCGCCGCGTCGATTTTGTGGCCAGCGACGTGCCCGGCATCCCGGCCCAGGTGAGTCTCGGCGGCGCCCCGCTGCGGATGGCGTATGGCTTCGGCCCGACGATCGGCGCGGCGGTCAATGTCACGCTGCTCACCTACGTCGACACCTGTGCGCTGGGAATCAACGTCGATGCCGGTGCGATTCCGGACTTCGACGTGTTCCACAACTGCCTCGTCGACGGGTTCGACGAGGTGCTGGCGCTCGCCGACTAGGCCTCACGCCTGCTGAGTCGCCGACGTCGAATGCTCGCAGCCGCCTCGTGGGCCCATATTGCATACACACAGACCCGTGCATGTATGCATGCATCATGGCCTCGAAGACGATATCGATTGATCTCGAGGCATACGAGCGCCTTCGGAGCGCTCGGCGTTCGCCGAACGAATCGTTCTCTCATGTCATAAAGCGTGCGCATTGGCGCAACGAAACCCCCACGGCAGCAGCGCTTCTTGATCCGCTGGCCGAACTACCGACGTTGAGTGACGACGTTCTCGCGCACCTCGACGAAGCGCAGCACGCGGACACGCCTCCGATAGGGCCTCGGCTGTCGCAGAACTGATCGATGAGAACACCGTTCGGCATATGGGACAGGCGGGCGGTGAGCCGAACGGCATCGCGCTCGACCGCGACGGCCACTTCCTGATCGCCAATTGGGGCTTGGGCGTGCTGCAGGATCTCGATCCAAAGACCGGCGCGATCACGGCGGTGCTCAGCGAACAACTCGAAGGACGCCCGCTGCGATGGCTGAACTTCGTGTGCGTGGACTCGCCTGGGGCGCTGTGGTGTTCAGTGAGCATGGCGGCCGACGATCTCGTCGACACCATCGCGCAAGGCACGGCCGACGGGTTCATCTTCCGAATAGCACCGGATCGCCATTCGTTCCGAATAGTCGCCGACGCGGTGAGTTTCCCCAACTGCATGGCGCTGGACCGCGACGAGAACTACCTGTATGTGGTCCGCACGCTGGCCGCCGACGTGGTGCGGTTTCCGATCGACGGCGAAACACTCGGCGCGCCCAGAGCGATTCGGCCCGCCGCTGGGTGGCCGTCGGCCCGACGAGTTCGGCCCGGACCACGGCCGGTTCCTGGCCGACCCGCAGGTTGGCCGCCGCTGGGGGATGGCCGACGGGTGCGCGTTCGACGCCGAGGGAAACCTCTGGGTCACAATGGTTTTGGCCAACAGGATCGTGGCGATCCGCCCGGACGGCGCGGCGACGGTGGTGCTCGACGACCCGGACGGTGCGCTATTAAGAGGCCCCACCAGCATCGCCTGGGGCGGTCCGGACATGCATGACGTCTACATCGGCTCGATCCTCACCCCGTACGTGCTCAAGGGCAGAAGCTCGGCGCCCGGCCTGCCGATGGTGCACCAGCGCTAGCCGCCAGACGGCCCGGGCCTCATGAAGTCCGGCATCGCCTCATGCGGGTCGGGCGGGATCATCGACGCGGGCAGCCCACAGCTGCCGAATCGTGGCACCGCCGTCCACGACGAGGATCTGACCAGTGATGCGGGCAGCCAAGTGGGTTTCCCGAGTCCGGTTCTACCGCCGTCGCAGCGGAAGGCGCTGCCCTGGTGCGCCGTGGTAATGCTCCTGGTGATGGTCTTGTCGATCATCGCGGGGCCGGTCGCGATCGTGCGCAAATTCGCCCTGAGCGATGCCCCGAGGGCAGTGCGCGGCAGCTGCACCCCGTCAAGCAGCGGCCCCACGGTGGTGCTCCAAGGCGGCGAAGTCCGCGTCAACGGCAACAACGAGGCCAGGACCATCGCCTGCAACGACGGCGAACTGACGTTAACCGACTTCAACGGCAAGTACCACGAAAAGCTGTCGCCCTCAGACCCGCTTGAACCACAACCCCCCATACGGCGGCCGCGAATTGGACTTGATACAGATTTGATGGGCGGTCATGAGCGCGGCCGGGCTGATCGCCCGGGGCGCTTCATCGGCAGCGCCTGACCACTCCTCGGGGTGCAGGTCGTGCAGGTTGAACAGCGGCCCCCCGTCGCGGGGCGTGACCTCCCCCGTGGACCTGTCCACATCGACGTTGCCGTGGTCGAGATGGATGCACCAGAGGTTGTCGCTCTCGGCAAGTCGGCGGAGAAAAGTCCGCACATCCTGGACGTCGTCGAACGTCGCCGTGTAGCCGGCGAAATTGTCGAGGCGAGTGACCTGGTAGGCGCCGTCTTGCCGGGCTGAGGTGTCGAGCTTGTAGCCGTAGCGGCCCAGCTCTTCGTTGAGTTCGTCGTCGGTGCTCATAGCACCGCGAGGTTAACAGCCGAGCGCCACAGTCAGGCGAAGATGCGACGAGTTGCCCGTCCGGTCGGCCCGGCGGCCAAATTTGCCTAAGCCGCCCACAGAAATGGGGTCTAGCATCCCTGCTGGGGCCTGGTCGCGCCAGTGTCAGCTGGCCCGGGTGTGAGGCGTCGGGGCTTCGACCGCGAAAGGCCATGCAATGAGCGATAAACCGAATGTCCTGATCATTTTTGGCGACGACATCGGGCAGAGCAACCTCAGCTGCTACAGCAACGGGCTGATGGGGTACCGGACCCCCAACATCGACCGCGTCGCCGCCGAAGGTGTGCTGTTCACCGACTACTACGCCGAGCAGAGCTGCACCGCCGGGCGGGCGGCGTTCATCACCGGCCAGAACCCGTATCGCACCGGCCTGACCAAGGTGGGCCTGCCGGGGGCGCCGCTGGGCCTGCAGCCGCAGGACCCGACGATCGCCACGGCGCTCAAGGCGCAGGGCTACGCCACGGGCCAGTTCGGCAAGAACCACCTGGGCGACCGCGACGAGCACCTGCCCACCATGCACGGCTTCGACGAGTTCTTCGGCAACCTGTATCACCTCAACGCCGAAGAGGAACCCGAGCTGCCCGACTATCCGAAGGATCCCGAGTTCCGCAAGAAGTTCGGGCCCCGCGGCGTGCTGCACACCTGGGCCAACGGCGATGGCACCCAGCGCGTCGAGGACACCGGCCCGCTGACCAAGAAGCGGATGGAAACCTGCGACGACGAATTCCGCGACGCCGCAGTCGACTTCATCAAGCGCCAGCACCAGGCCGGGACCCCGTTCTTCGTGTGGTTCAACACCACGCACATGCACTTCCGCACCCACACCGAGCCCGGGAGCGTGGGCCGCGCCGGGCCGCTGGCAGTCGCGCTACCACGACACGATGCTCGACCACGACGACACGGTCGGCAGCATGCTGGACCTGCTCGACGAGCTGGGCATCGCCGAGAACACGATCGTCATGTACTCCACCGACAACGGTCCCCACATGAACAGCTGGCCCGACGCCGGCATGACCCCGTTCCGCAACGAGAAGAACTCCAACTGGGAGGGCGCCTACCGCGTCCCGGCGCTGGTGCGCTGGCCGGGCCACATCCCGGCCGGCTCGGTGCTCAATGGCATTGTCAGCCATGCCGATTGGTTCGTCACGCTGCTGTCGGCGGCGGGCGTGCCCGACATCGCCGAGCGGCTGAAAACGGGCACCGACCTCAACGGCACGACCTACAAGGTGCACCTCGACGGCTACGACCAGTTGGCCTACATCACCGGCCAGACCGACGAGAGCCCGCGCACCCACTTCTTCTACGTCTCCGACGACGGCGACCTGACCGCGCTGCGGTTCGACAACTGGAAGTTCGTCTTCCTCGAGCAGCGTTGTGTGGGCACCCTGCAGATCTGGGCGGAGCCCTACGTCGAACTGCGCGTGCCCAAGCTGTTCAACCTGCGGACCGACCCCTACGAGCGGGCCGACGTCACGTCGAACACGTACTACGACTGGATGTTGGACCACGTCTTCCTGTTCGTGCCGGCGCAGGCCTATGTCGCGGAGATGCTGGAGACGTTGGTCGAGTTCCCGCAGCGCCAGAAATCCGCCAGCTTCAGCATGGATCAGGTGATGGCCAAGTTGCAGGACGCCACGACCCGCAGCAGCTGAGCCACCGACGATGGAACGCGCGCTCCCGTCCTGGCGCCCCGGCGCCACGCGCGACGCCGTCGAGGCGTTCCTGGCGGCGGCCGAACAGGTGCCGGTCACCGACCGGGTCGCCTACTTCGACAACGACGGCACCCTGTGGTGCGAGCGCCCCAGCTACGTGCAGCTCGACTTCTTCCTCGACGCGCTGCGCCGACGCGCGCACGACGACCCGTCGATCGGCGAGCGCGCCGAGTTCGCCGCCCTGCTCGGCGGCGATCGGGCGGCGGTGGCGGGCATCGGGCTGGAACGCATCGCGCTCGCGCTCGCCGGCCTGTTCGAGGGCATGACGCCGGAGGAGTTCGCCGCCGCGGCAAGGGAATTCATGGACCGCGCGATGCACCCGACGCTGGGCCGGCCGACCCGAAAGGTGACCTATCAGCCGATGTTGGAGCTCATTGCCGAGCTGCGCCGCCGCGACTTCACGGTCGGGATCGTCACCGGCGGGGGCACCGAGTTCGTCCGGGCGATCAGCGCCGACCTCTACGGTGTGCCGCCCGAGTTGGTGGTGGGCACCCTCATCGGCTACGACGTCGGCCGTGACGGAGACGGCCCACCGGTCATCCGGCGCACCAGCAGCCTGCTCGGCGTCGCGAACGAGGGCAGCGCCAAGGTCGCCAACATCCAGACCCAGCTGGGCCGCCGGCCGATCCTGGCCGCCGGCAACTCCGGCGGCGACCGGGACATGCTCGAATGGGCGCAGGCCACCGCCGCGCCCAGCCTCGCGCTGTTGATCGACCACGACGACGCCGAGCGCGAATTCCACTACACCAGCGCGGCGCAGACGTTCACCGAGACCGAGCCGATCACCGACGTCGGGGCCCGCCTGGGCTGGACCGTCGTGAGCATGGCCCGCGACTGGGACGTCGTCTTTGCGCCCGCGGATAATGCCCCGCATGGGTGAAGCCCACGCCGTCACCGGTTTGCACGCCGTCGGCCGTGGCGTGGACCGCCCGGAACACGTCGTGGTCGCTGCCGACGGCCGGGTGTTCGCCTCCGACAAGGCCTCGGCCGTCGCGGAACTCCTCGACGACAACACCATTCGGCGCATCGGCCAGGCGGGCGGCGAGCCGAACGGGATCGCGCTCGACCGCAACGGACACTTTCTGATCGCCAATTTCGGCTCGGGCGTGCTGCAGGACCTCGACCCGGTGACCGGCGCGATCACGGCGGTACTCAGCGGACAACTCGACGGACGCCCGCTGACATGGTTGAACTTCGTCCTGCGTGGATTCCGTCGGGCGCGCTGTGGTGTTCGGTGAGCACGATGGCCGACGACCTCGTCGACACCATCGCGCAGGGCACCGCCGACGGGTTCATCTTTCGGGTCGCACCGGATCGCCGATCGGCGCGGGTGGTCGCCGACGCGGTGAGTTTCCCCAACTGCATGGCGCTGGATCGCGACGAGAACTACCTCTATGTGGTGCGCACGGTGGCCGCCGACGTGGTGCGGTTTCCGATCGACGGCGAAACCCTCGGCGCCGCCAGAGCGATTCGGCCCGCCGCTGGGGGATCGGCGGCCCGACGAGTTCGGCCCGGACCACGGCCGGTTCCTGGCCGACCCGCAGGTGGGCCGCCGGTGGGGGATGGCCGACGGGTGCGCGTTCGACGCCGAGGGAAACCTCTGGGTCACACTTGTTTTGGCGAACAGGATCGTGGCGATCCACCCGGACGACACGGTGACAGTAATACTCGACGACCCCGACGGTGCCCTAGTGAAAGGCCCCACCAGCATCGCCTGGGGCGGCCCGGACATGCGCGACATCTACATCGGCTCGATCCTGACCCCGTACGTGCTCAAGGGGAGAAGCTCGGTGCCCGGATTGCCGTTGGTGCACCAGCGCTAGCCGCCAGAACGCCCCGGCCGCATGAAGTCCGGCATCGCCTGCTCCGGGTCGGCCGGGATCATCGATTCGGGCAGGCCCCACAGCTGCCGAATGGTGGCGCCGCCGTCGACGACGAGGGTCTGACCGGTGATGCGGGCCGCGAGCTCCGACGACAGGAACAACGCGGCGTTGGCGACATCGTGCGCGCGGGGCGCCGCCAGCGGATTGATCCCATTGACGGCGTATTCGTTCGGCGGCTGGTCCTCGTTACCGGAACCCACATTGCCCGGCGCGACCGCGTTGGCGCGAATTCCGTACCGGCCCAACTCGTCTGCGAAGGTCTTGACCAGCGAGATGACGCCGGCCTTGGCAGCGCCGTAGGCGGCATGATAGGTCGCCGAGGCAATGCCGTCGACCGACGCGAGCGCGACCAACGATCCACCGCTGCCCTGGGCGATCATGTATCTCGCCGCGGCCTGAAAGAGGTAGAACACCTGGGTCAGGTTGTAGTGGATCGCCGCGTCCCACAACCGGGTGGGGAAGTCCTCGACCTTCGACCAGGTGGCACCGCCGATGATGTCGACGCACACGTCGACGCCGCCCAGCGCCGCGACGGCGTCGTCGATCGCCCGGCCGACCTGCGTGGGGTCGGTCATGTCGGCGACGATCGGGACGGCAGTGCCTCCCCGGCCGACGATCTCGGCGGCGATGCGCTCCGCCCGCTGCTCGTCGATATCGATGCAGGCCACCGCGGCACCCGCCTCGGCGAGGGCCAGCGACGTGAACCACCCGTGGCCGGCGCGCTCGGGGATGTAACCGGCGCCCGACACCACCGCGCGCTTACCGGACAGTCCCAAGTCGATCACGGCCGACCTCCCTCGCGTCGCAACCACTCGGCCGGGCGCCCGTGATGGCCGACGGCCGTACGGGTGGAGTATCGAGACCGCCTCGGCCACTGTCAACGACGACGCACAGCGCCCGATCCGCTATGCGCGCTGCGGCTGCACCTTGAACTCTGACAATCTCTGGCGATTCTCAGCTGTGCGGAGCATGCTAAACCCCGTGCACCCGCTGGACGGGATTCGGAGTTCGGGCCAACTGCTTGACGACGAGGCCTGGCCATTCCGCACCCGCTGCTCAGGCAACTGAGCCCTACCGGAGGATTCGAAGAGCCATGGGAGCGAAGAGGATTGGGGCGGCGTCGGCGCTGGCGGCCGTGGCCGCGGTCGGTTCGGCGGCAACCGCCCACGCGAATGATTTTTACCAGTTCCAGTCACCGTCGGGAAACATCACCTGTGTGATGGCGGCCTTCGGGGGTGAGGCCGCCGAGGTGTCCTGTGAGGTCGCCGACCACGCCTGGGTGGCGCCGCCGCGCCCGCAGGCGTGTGAGGGGGGATGGGGTGATCGGTTCGACTTGACTGCGGGCGGTCCGCCGACAATGGACTGCCACACCGACACCACCCGAGGCAGCGGCTTGACGACGCTGGACTAGGGCGACACGCGATCCCTGGGCTCGATCACCTGTAAGAGCGAGCCCGCAGGCATCACGTGCACCGATACCAGCACGGGCCACTTCTTCCGCATCTCTCGCGAGTCGTACGAGCTGAAATGACACTCGGCGGCGATCACTACGACGAGCCGGACTCCACGAGTCCAGCGCCACCCGCCTGAGATTCTTCGTCGGTACCCTTGCCCCGCAACGGCACCGCCAGCTGTGCACCCAAGCCCACGACCCCTCGGCCCACGGCCGCCAGTACTCGGCTCGTGGTGGTCGCGGCGACTTCGAGGGCGGCGAAGGCGGCGTCGAGCACGCTCGGAATGTGGAAGTCCTCCCAGGTCTCCGCCTGATGCTGGCGAGCCTTGGCGAAACTGTCGAGCTCGTCGCGCAGGGCGAGCGCAGCGTTCGGCCAGCTCTCGCACCGCCCAGAATCGGAAGCCGTCGAGGGCCTCTGACTTCGCGAACCGGTCCAGTGTCTCCTTCGCGCTCCGGTAGACCCGGATGTCTTCGCGCAAGTGATGGTCGACGAGTTCGCGAGCTTCATCGATCGCCCGCAGCAGCTGCTCCGGTTGCGTCGACTCGATGCGCGCGAGGCTCAGGCGCTGCCACTTGTGCAGCGATTCCTCCGCGATCACCAGCAGGCTCAGCGCGTCGCCGATCCGGTTGTCGTTGATCGCGTTTCGCAGCTTCGCGGCGCGCTGCTGCACGGCCGTCGTGTGATCGAACGACGCCAGGATGCGCATGACGTGGTTGCGCAGCTGCTCGACGGTGGCGTTGAGCGCCGGCCCCAGGGCGGCCACCGAATCCCAATACGCATCGGGTAGCGATCCGTACTTGTCCAGCGAGTCAACCATCCGCGAAATCGTCAGGTTGTTGCCCAGGACGTCACCGGCGCGCTGTGCCCGGGCAACCTCGAGCACCAGCTCGACTTTGTCCTCCACGCGACGGACGGCGTCCTCCACCTCGGCAACCGCGGACTTCAGCGCCATCTGCATCGCGATCATCTGCGCCGACAGCATCGCCTCGGGGCCCAGGCCCGCCGGTCGCCACTGAAGTTGCGCCAAGAACTGGCCGTCCTCGGCGCGGGTCATCATCCGAAAGAAGCCGTCGCCCCCGGGAATCAGCTCGCGGTCCTGTAACGCGTTCAGGCTGTCGCGATGGAGTTGAACGTATTTGCCGGAGTCGGCCAGTAAGCGGGCCAGGCCGGCGAGCCCGCAAGCCGCATTTGCCAGCGCGGCGCCGTCGATCCCGGCGACTCGCATGGCGTGCCCGGCGGTCGTGCGCAGTCGCGTCAGATACGACTCCACGGCAACGGGATCACCGGCCAGCAAAAGGGTTTCGTCCTGAAACGACACCACGACCTCGCCGGGACCGGGCCCGGTATCGGTCACCGCAGACATGTCGGTAACCTCAGAAGTGCTCACGGCCCCCCTAATGATCCGTCGGCATACCGTCAAGCAGCCGAGAGTTAGCGGGTAGTTGTCGGCTAGTGACTGCGGACGTTACACCCATGTTTCCAACTCGAACGTCGGGTTTGCCCTCTATTGGGTAGGAGTTCACTCAAGACGAGTGGCTGGTCTCCGCGGGCCTGGCGTCCAGCCGGCGGCCCGGTCGGGGGCTTTGTCGCGGGGTGCCCGCATCTAGCATGTTTGTGAAGCACCCGCTGACTGTCAGGCAAGGGGACCTCATGGTTGAGATTCACGTGGAGCGGACCATCGCCGCGCCGCTCGAACAAGTCTTCGATTGGCTGGCATCGCCGGAGAGTTTGACGGTCGCCCCGGCGGTCCTCACGGCAGGTTGGGCGACCGGCTATTCGGCGCCCTCGGTGGGCGCCCTGCGGAAGGTCGCGGCGATCGGCGCGTGGTTCCGTGAAGAGATCACCGCGTACGACCGGCCGCGCAGCTACTCCTACCTCATCGTTGGCTCCTTCCCGCCGTTCAATCACGAGGGCGGCACTTTGACGTTCACCCCGTCGGACGGGGGCACGCACGTCGACTGGCTGAGCCACTACAGCCACCCGGCGCTGGCCGGAGGCAAGCTGACCGAGGCGGTCACCTCTCGGCTGCTTCGCTCGAGTTTCTCCACGATCCTCGCCGGCTGCGCGAAGGCGCTGGAGAGCCAATCGTCCACGCGCTGACGGTTCTCAGTCGGCGGCTCGCCGCCAGCGCGCCCCGTCGAGGAGCGGGGCCGCCGCAGGCAAGCGGATTACCGCGGGGGCGACCTGCAGATGCGATAGCGGATGCGCTATCGCCTTCGTGACAGATGCATCCTCCCTGGGAGGCCGGCCGGCAGAGTGCCGCGACCCCGTAACCTTCAACCGTGCCCGCCCGCAAGGCCCCGCCCGCCCGGCTGTCCGTCGAGGACTGGCTGCAGGCCGGCTACGCGCTGCTCGCCGAACATGGCCTGCGTGCGCTGAAAGTCGAGCGCCTCTGCCAACAGGCCGGCGTCACGAAGGGCAGCTTCTACTGGCACTTCGCCGACATGGACAGCTACCGGGCCGCGCTCGTCGACTCGTGGAACACCTTCCTGGACAAGGACCGCCAGTCGTTGGCCGAGCTGGACGCGCTGCCGCCGCGAGAACGCCTGTCGGCCATGATGACCGCGCTGACCGGCCCGCAGCACTGGATGCTCGAACGCGCGATGCGCGAATGGGCGCGCACCGACTCGGCCGCCGCCGCCAACGTGCGCGCCGCCGACCGGCGCCTGCTGCGCTCGGTCACCAAGGCCTACAGCGACTACGGTTTCGGCCCGGCCGACGCCAAGCTGCGCGCCGAGCTGACCTTCGCCGCCGGAATCGGGCTGCTGCACCTGGCCGGCTCGGCCGAAAAGGCGCAACGGGCCACCCAGCGCGAACAGTTCCTCGACCTGATGCTGGCCGACCCGACTTAGATCATCGCGATCGGCGAGATCTTCGCACCAATCGCCAACGCCCCGGCCAACTCTCGGGCCACGTCGTAGTCGAACACCACGTGCCCGGCGGCGATGTCGACGTCGCGCCGGAAGCGCTGCATCGGGTGGGACAGGAACTGAGCGCTGGCGCCGGACGCCGCGAGCAGGTTGGTGATGATCGCCCGGCTTTCGTGCACCGTGTGGGCAGCGGCCAGGCGCGCGTCGGCGCGCACCGACCGGCGCACCCGCTCGCCGCCGGCCACCAGGCGCTCGATGGTCTCGGCCGTGTCGGCGACCAAAGACCGCAAACCGCGCAGCCGCACCCGCGCGTCGGCGAGCCGGATCTGGGCGGCGGGCTGATCCCGCTGCGCGATACCGCTGTACGCCAGGACCCGCTCGCCGAGCCGTTCGGCGAACAGCTCGGTCACCCGTTCGGCGGCGCCCAGCACCGGCATCGCCGCCACCAGCGCCAGCGCGGGCACCATCGGCCACCGGTAGGTCGGCGCGTCGTGCGCACGCGCGCCCGGCGCCGTCCCGGCGTAGATGTCGGCCACCGCCACCATGCGGTGCTCGGGAACCAGGGCGTCGGTGACGACGACGTCGTGGGAGCCGGTGCCGCGCATGCCCGCGGTGTGCCAGGTGTCGACGACCTCGACCTCGCCGGCGGGCAGCACGGCGAGGACCGGGTCGATCCGGTCCGGCCGCTCGATCAGCGCCCCGACCATCACCCAGTCGGCGTCCATCGCGCCCGTCGCCCACGACCACCGCCCACTGAGGCGCACCCCGCCGTCGGCCGGCACGCCGCGGCCGGTCGGGGCCAGCGGTGCGGGCGCCAGCACGGGTCCGGACGCGAACACCTCCTCCTGGGCCCGCGGGTCGAACAGCGACAGCATCCAGTTGTGCAGCGCGTAGAACCCCAGCGTCCACGCGCTCGAGGCGCACCCGTGGGCCATGCGCCGAACCGGTTGCAGCAGTTCGGGAAACGACGCCTGCAGGCCGCCGAAGCGCGCCGGCAGCAGCAGCCGGAACAGGTCGGTCTCGCGGAACTCGCTCACCGTGGCGGCGGGCAGTCGGCGCAGCCGCTCGGCTTCAGCTGCGCGTTCGGCCAGTCGCGCGACGAAGTCGTCGGTGATCCCGTGCAGCGGGGGCTCGTCGACCACGGTCATGCGGCCGACCGTAACATACTTTTTTGTATGGCCCGGCCTTGACGTCGCCGCGGGCCTTCGCCACGTGCGACGAAGCGCAACGCCGGGCGGCCGAGGAGCTTGGCCCGCCGATTTGTGTCGTACCCCGTGCGTACGTTCGGCTCATGAGTGGTTCCAGGTCGGGCTCGGGCGGCGGTTTCGGTGCGTTGGTGCTCTTGTTGCTGGTCATCGGGTTCATCATCAAGTTCTTCTGGTGGATCCTCGGAACCGCGGTCCTGGCCGGCCTGTTCTTTCTCGGGCGGGCGATCGCACGCTCGTACGCCACAGCGGGCAGCGGAGCTTGCGCGGCGTAACCAGGCCATCGCCGCGCGGGCCGACCAGCAGCACAGCTGGGTGCTGCAGGGCGATGACCGCGGCATTTACGGGCCCCGGGGTGCCGAGCTCATGCACTATCTGTATCCCGCGACGGGGGAGGTGAGGCGGCTGAACCAGAAGCGCTGAAAGGTCCTGTTGCTACCATCGCGCGATGAACCGGCTGCGATCCGTTACCCGGCGTGACCTGCTGAAGTTCGGCGGCGTCGCGCCGGTCCTGCTGGGCGCCGGCGCGTTGCTGGCCGCCCCCCGCGCGACTGCGGGCATCGCCGGCATGAACGTCTTCCTCGACCCGGGCCACAACGCCGTCGCCGACGCCTCGATCAACGCGCAGGTGCCCAACGGCCGGGGCGGCACCAAGGCGTGCAACACGTCGGGCACCGCCGCCAACGACGGCTACCCCGAACACGCGTTCACCTGGGCCGTTGTCGGGCTGATAGCCGCCTCGCTGAACCAGATGGGCGTTCACACCGGTCTCTCTCGCGGTGACGACGGCTCCGTCGGACCCTGCATCGATCAGCGCGCGGCCCTGGCCAACGCGATGCACCCCGACGCGATCGTGAGCATCCACGCCGACGGCGGACCCCCGTCCGGCTCGGGATTCCACGTCAACTACTCCAGCCCGCCACTCAACGACGTCCAGGCGGTCCCGGCCGTCAAGCTCGCGCGCACGATGCGGGATGCGTTGGTGCAGGCCGGTTTCCAGCCGTCGAACTACATCGGCTCCGACGGGTTGTACGGCCGCGACGACCTCGCGGGACTCAATCTGGCCCAATACCCGGCAGTGCTAGTCGAACTCGGCAATATGAAGAACGCCGACGATGCCGCGCGGATGGAAAGCGCGGACGGCCGGGCGAAGTACGCTGCGGCCGTGACGCAGGGGATCGTGACGTTCCTGAACTCCTCGCCCCCAACGGGCTAGCGGCGCCGACAAGTTCGCCACGGCCTACCCCCCTCGATAGGATTTCAGCTAGCCAAAAAACGAAGAATTCACGGCCGGTGGTTTGGAGCTCGCCGAACCGCCTGCGACGGAGGGGTTTTGCCGAAGTGCGGCGCGGGCCGCCGCTGACCAAAATGTCGCTAAACTGTGCTTCCATAGAGGGGTACAGGCGGTTTGCCGTCAAGCGTCACCAAGGGTCGAGGGGAGGATGCACACAGGTATGACAGAGCTGGTTACCGGGAAGACGCTCCCGAACATCGTGGTCACCGGCGTCGCCATGACGACGGCGCTGGCGCCGGACACCGAGGCCACCTGGAAGTTGCTGCTCGACCGCCAGAGCGGTATCCGCAAGCTCGACGACCCGTTTGTGGAGGAATTCGACCTGCCGGTGCGCATCGGCGGGCACCTGCAGGAGCAATTCGACAATCAGCTGACCCCCGTCGAGCTGCGCCGGATGGGGTATCTGGCCAAGATGTCGACGGTCCTGAGCCGCCGCGTATGGGACAACGCCGGCTCGCCGGAGGTCGACCCCAACCGGCTGATGGTGTCCATCGGGACCGGGCTCGGCTCGGCGGAAGAACTGGTCTTCAGCTACGACGGCCTGCGGGCGCGCGGGCAGCAGGCGATCTCGCCGCTGGCCGTGCAGAAGTACGCGCCGGACAGCGCGGCCGTGGCCGTCGCGCTGGAACGTCGCGCCAGAGCCGGCGTGATGACCCCGGCGTCGGCCTGCGCGTCGGGTTCGGAGGCCATCGCCCACGCCTGGCAACACCTGGTGTTCGGCGAGGCCGACGTCGCGATCTGCGGCGGGGTGGAGACCAGGATCGAGGCGGTGCCGATCGCCGCGTTCGCCAAGATGCGCATCGTGATGTCCACCAACAACGACAACCCGGCCGGCGCCTGTCGCCCCTTCGACAAGGACCGCGACGGCTTCGTCTTCGGTGAGGCCGGTGCGCTGATGGTGCTCGAGACCGAGGAGCACGCCAAGGCCCGTGGCGCCAACATCCTGGCCCGCCTGATGGGCGCCAGCGTCACCTCCGACGGCTTCCACATGGTCGCGCCCGACCCCGACGGGTTGCGCGCCGGCCACGCGATCACCCGCGCGATGCAGTTCGCCGGCCTGTCCCCGGGCGACATCGACCACGTCAACGCGCATGCCACCGGGACCTCCGTGGGCGACCTGGCCGAGGGCAAGGCCATCAACAACGCGCTCGGCGGGCACAAACCGGCGGTCTATGCGCCGAAGTCCGCGCTCGGCCACTCCGTCGGCGCCGTCGGTGCCGTGGAATCGATCCTGACCGTGCTCGCGTTGCGCGACAACATCATTCCGCCGACACTCAACCTGGACAACCTGGATCCCGAAATCGATCTGGACGTGGTTGCGGGCGAGCCCCGTACCGGTGACTACCGCTACGCAATCAACAACTCATTCGGATTCGGCGGGCACAACGTCGCACTCGCCTTCGGGCGGTACTGAGCGGTAGCTCAGCCCCCGAAGCCGGGGGCGTTCGCCATGGTCGCCGGTGCAGGGGGAGCCCCGCCGATGCCGAGGTGGCTCGTCGCGAAGGCGACGCCCTGGTCGATCATCGCGCCGTCCCCGGCGTACGTGTCGTGGGCCGCGAAGTTGAGCCCGTCGGAGCAGACCGGGTCCTCGGGGGCGCATACCTTGATGGTCTTCGCCTGATACAGCGGGCCGATGGCCAGGGGCGGTTCGCCGAGGAAGTTCATGGCCCGCGTGTTGGGCGTGCCGAAGAGCACGACCGAGGACACGTGGTTGGCGACGTCGGGGCCAAGCGGCTTGGGCACCGTGTTCGGGTCGATCCCGGGCGGAACCTGGGCCGAGGTGACGAAGCCCATCACGGCCGCGCCCTGGGAGTAGCCGCCGAGCACCATCTTGGTGTTGGGGCAGTCGTGGGCCATCGAGACGACGTGGGCGCCCGCATCGCGGATGCCGTCGAGACCGGTGTCCCACTGGTCGCTGGCAGGGTAATTGACCGGGTAGACGTCGAACGATTGTCCGCCCAACCGCGAGTGCAGCGAGTCGACGAAAGCCTGTCCGGTGGGGCCGACGCCGGGCGGCTCACCGGTGCCGCGGGCGAACACCACCTGCACGTCGGGGCACGGCTGCGCCGATGCGAAGGGAAGGATAGGGCCGAGTACGGATGCGCCGACTCCCGCCGCGGCGACTGCCGCGGGAGCAACCAGGCGAAGGAACTGACGCACTTTAGTGCCCATTCAAGCACCCCCAAAACTGTGTAGTTCCACAAGCATTCGTGCCCGCATACTGTATACCACAACCAAGCCGTCCTGCGCGCGACAACCTGCGCACCCGAGTTTGGTTTTCGCGCCGCGAGGGCCGTCTTTCCTGCGGGCCGGCGAGCGGCGGACCGAACTCTCGACGACCCGTCAAAATGTGGGGACATGGCTACGGGCGAAACAGGATTCGACGGGCCAGTACGTGCGCGACGCCCAAGAACGTGGGCTCAAATTTCGCGCCTTGCACGGCGACGGTGAAAGTGCTTGCGGCGTTCGGTCGCTGATGGCGGTCGCCGGCGCGGACAAAAACGGGGGATCGGCTGCGGCAGGCCAGCTACCCTGAAGCGGCCAAAATTCGGTGCACCCCCGAAAGGCCGTACCTCATGATCAACGAAACCTGGGCACACCGCTGGGAACGACGCACCGAGTGGCCGCTCGCCGTCGCTGCGGTGGCGTTCCTCGTCGTGTACTCGGTGCAGGTGCTCGCCCGACCGCACGGGGCGGAAGAGCACGACCTCGACGTGGCGAGCAGTGTCGTCTGGGGCCTCTTCGTGGTCGACTACCTCGTCCGCCTGATCCTGGCGACCGACCGCCGAGAATGGTTCGTGCGCCACTGGTTCGATTTGTTGGTCGTGGCGCTCCCGCTGATGCGGCCGCTGCGACTGCTGCGGCTCGTGGTCCTGGTCGGCGCCTTGCAGAGGGCGATCGGCGGCGTCGTTCGGGGCCGCATCCTGATCTACACGGTGTCGGGCGTCGTCCTGCTGATCTACGTGGGCTCGCTGGCCATCTTCGACCAGGAATACCGGAACCCGGACGCCAAGATCACCTCCTTCGGCGATGCCCTGTGGTGGGCCATCTGCACGGTGACCACCGTCGGCTACGGCGACCAGTACCCCGTCACCGTCACCGGGCGGATCATCGCGGTCCTGCTGATGATCGGCGGCATCAGCCTCATCGGCGTGGTCACCGCGTCGCTGGCCTCCTGGATCGTGCAGATGGTGGCCGAAACCGACACCGCCAACCAGACGGTGACGGCCGCGCACATCGACGACCTGCGCAAACAGATCCAGGCGCTGTCCGAGGCGCTGCGCAACGGCGTCACACCAGCTGAGCAACCGTCGTCACCAGGATGAGCACCAGCACGGCGATCCCGATGAAGTACACCTGGCGGCGGGGGGTGACCTGCGCCGGCGGGGGCTCCCGCTGCAGCGTCCGCTGGCGTCGCAGCGCGATCACGTAGGTACTCAGCGCCACGGCGCCGGCCAGCGCGGCGGGAAGGAACGCGCGTGGTCCGACGGCGCCGTGCAGGTTCTTGATCATCAGCAGGGCGCCGTTGGCCAGAAACGCGAACGAGGTCCGCGTCCAGGCCAGCGACGTCCGTTCCGCCGCGTCGTTCACCCCGTGACCGCCTTGAAAACGACCAGCCCGAGCGCGACCAGGCCGACCACGGTCAGGCCGACCGCGAGGTAGGCCGGACTCGGGTGACGGGCCAGCGGTTGGCCGCGACGCATGGCCCGGTCCGCCTGCTGCCAGCGCCGCAGCCCCATGCCGCTGGTGAGGATCGCCAGCGCCGCGAGCCCGACGCCCAGCGCTCGCCGCGCGCCCGGGACCCCCAGCTCCGGAACGAGCTGCACGACGGCGACCCCCGCCGCCAGCAACCCCAGCGCGGTGCGCTGCCAGGCCAGATACGTCCGCTCGTTGGCGAACGTGAACCGGTAGTCCGGCTCCCGCTCTTCGACTGCGTTGTCGTCGGCCACGAGGCTCATCGTAGATTGACGGTCGTGGTGCGGGCGCTGTTGTTCGACGTGCAGGGGACGGCGACGGACTTCCACTCGACCGTATGCGGCGAGGCGCGGCGAATCGCCGCCGGCCGCTTTCCGGACGCCGACTGGTCCGAGGTGGTGCGGCGTTGGCGCGCAGGCTACTTCGCGGCGCTGCAGACCGAACGGGGGCGCCGCGACAGGCTGGGTCTCGGTGCGATCGGTGTACCGCGACGCGCTGGACGCCGTGCTGGACGAGTGCGGCGTCGCGGGGCTGTCGGCCGGCGAGCGCGACGAGCTTTCGCTGGCCTGGCAACACCTGGCGCCGTGGCCGGACGCGGTCCCCGGGCTCACCCGGCTGAAGGGCGCGTACACGCTGGCGACCCTGTCCAACGCCGACGTGTCGACCGTCGTCGAGATCTCCAAGCGGGCGGGGTTGCCGTGGGACGCCGTCTTCGCCGCCGAGATGGCCGGCGCGTTCAAGCCGGACCCGGCCGTGTACCGGATGGCCGCCACCTATCTCGGCGCTGGACCCCGCTGAGATCATGATGGTGGCCAGCCACAAGTACGACCTCCGCGCCGCGGCCGCGCTCGGCTTTGCGACCGCGTTCGTCGCGCGCCCGCTGGAGTTCGGGCCCGGCGGCGACGCCGACGTGGCGTACTCCGACGAGTTCGACCTCAACGCGGCCGACTTCCTCGACCTGGCAGCGCAACTTGGCTGCTAGTGGCGCCGCCAGGCCGCGCACCGTCGGGTACCGCATCGCAACCTTCTTGACTCGTCGCCTCGAGTTCATGCGGAAGTCAAAACGGCGTCGGGCCTTTCCGACGACATCGACAAGAAGCCAGTCACACACCGGGCGGCCAGCAACCAGTTCGCGGGCTTCTTCATGTCCAGTCCGCCGAGCAGCTGCTTGATCATGGTCAGCGTGTCGAAGTAAATCCGTTCGCAGACAAGCGTTTCGGTGTTGTCGAAGACGAAGTACGCGGTCATGCGGACCCGGAAACGGCTGCCGGTCGGCGGCACCTTGCCGAGATAACCGCGGTGGGTACCCATCAGCCAGAACTCGACGATCACCGCGTCGGCGCTGTGCCGCAGCGCGATGATCTCGTGGTCCTGGTCCGGAAACGCGGTGCGCGTGTAGGTGTAATAAGCGCGCACCGCCGCGTCGCCGTCGTGGACGACCATCTGCGGGATCAGCTCGTAACGCGGATGCGGGAAGGTTGCCAGCACGTCGTCCCAGTCCTGGCGAACCTCGTCGTGGAAGTGATCGAGCACGAGCTTCTCGCGGGCGGCCAACACCTCGGGGGGGGGAAAGGCGGGAATGGTCACTCGGTGAGCCTATTGGCCCCGCGAGCTGGGGGCACCACCCGCTTGCGGGGGAACGCAAGAGCGCGCGACACGTCGGGCGCTGAGGGGCTTGTGCGACTGCTCGCGCTACGAACGCGGGGGGAGTCCAGGCGACCGGCAGCCGCTTGATCCCGTGGATGAACTGCGACAGCAGCCGCGCGGGTTCGGCCACCGCGACGATGTCGGGGATCTCGCGGCGCAGCTCGTCGAACACGACCCTGATCTCGCGGCGGGCCAGGTTGGCGCCCAGGCAGAAGTGCGCGCCCCCGCCGCCGAAACCGAAGTGCGGATTGGGGTTGCGCGCGACGTCGAACATCCACGGGTTGGCGAACGTCGACTCGTCGCGGTTGGCCGAGTTGTACCACAGCGCGGCCTTGTCGCCGGCCGCCAGCTGCACGCCGCTGAGCTCGATGTCCCGGGTCAACGTCCGGCGCATGTAGACCACCGGGGAGGCCCACCGCACGATCTCCTCGACCGCGGTCGGCGCCAGGGCCTCGTAGTCGGCCCACCACTTGGCGCGCTCGTCGGGGTAGCGGGACAGCGCCAGCACCCCGTGGCTGATCGCGTTGCGCGTCGTCTCGTTGCCGGCCACCACCAGCAGGATGAAGAACGACGCGATCTCCTGCGACGACAGCCGTTCACCGTCGACCTCGGCCTGCACCAGGCTGGTGGTCAGGTCGTCGTGCTGGTTGACGCGGCGGTCCTCGGCCAGGGCGGACGCGTAGGCGCCGATGTCCATCGACACCTTGAGGAACTCCTCGAAATCGGTGGACAGGTCGGGGTCGCCGAAGCCGAGGATCACGTTGGTCCAGTGGAAGATTCGCTGATGGTCCTCCTCGGGGATGCCCATCATGTCGCAGATGATCTGCAGCGGCAGCGGGCCGGCCAGCTCGCTGACCAGATCGGCCTCGCCGTCGGGGTGGTTGGCGATCAGCGAGGTGACCAGCCGGTGCGCCCGCTCGCGCACGGACGATTCGATGCGCGCCACCACCTTCGGGGTGAACGCCCGGCTGACGATCGAGCGCAGCCGCTGGTGCCGCGGGTCGTCGAGCACGATCATCGAGCCGAAGTACTCGGAGATCTCCGGGTTGTTGTCGCTGATCGTGATGTTGGGGCTGGAGCTGAAGATCTCCGGGTGCCGGCTGGCGAAGTAGACGTCGTCGTGCTTGGTCAGCGCCCAATACCCGCCGCCCGAATCGAAGCCCTCGAACTCGATGGCGGGCCAGAACGACAGCGGCGCCTCGCGGCGCAAGGTGGCGAAGGTGCCGTCGCGGACGTCGTCGTCGAGCGACCAGAACTCGAGCGACTCGAGATGGATGTCGGCGAGCGGTATCTCGGGCGGTGGCGTGCCGTTGGCGCGCGTCGCAATACCCGTCCGCATCACTGCGTGCACACGGTTCTGGCCGGCATGCCCGTCGCCGTGGCGTCCTTGACCGACCGGCCGTCGACCAGGATCCGGCACGAGATGCTGCCCGGCCCCTGCGCGCTGACCAGGTAGACCTGCCCGCCGAACGCGGTGAACTGCGTCGACCACGGCAGCGTGGCGTTCACCGCGCGCTGCTGACCGGTGTCGGTCTGGTAGGTGATGGACTCGGCGACCGGGGAGGTGCCGGTCACCTCGTAGCGAACCTGGGGGAAGTCGGTCGCGTGGGCCGCGCCGCACGCGTTGGCCGCGGCGACGCCGATGGCAAGCAACATCGCGGGCCCGGTGAGGTGACTGGTCATAATTCCTCATCGTGTACCAGATGCGACGGAAGGTCTAGATGCCGTCTGCGCCCCCGTTTAGGGTGAAGCGGTGACAGCAAAGCGCGTGGTGGTCTGGGGCACCGGGTTCGTCGGCAAGATGGTGATCGCCGAGATCGTCAAGCACCCGCTGTTCGAATTGGTCGGCGTCGGCGTCAGCAACCCCGAGAAGGTGGGCCGCGACGTCGCCGACATCTGCGGGCTGCCCCAGCCGACGGGCGTCATCGCCACCGACGACGTCGACGCCCTGATCGCGCTCCAACCCGACGCGCTGGTGCACTACGGCCCGACGGCCCTGCACGCCAAGGACAACATCGCGCTGATCACCCGCTTCCTGCGGGCCGGCATCGACGTGTGCTCGACGGCGATGACCCCGTGGGTGTGGCCGACGATGCACCTCAACCCGCCCCAGTGGATCGAGCCGATCACCGAGGCCTGCGAGCTCGGCGAGTCCTCGTGCTTCACCACCGGCATCGACCCCGGGTTCGCCAACGACCTGTTCCCGATGACGCTGATGGGACTGTGCTCGGAGGTGCGGCGCGTCCGCGCGTCCGAGCTGCTCGACTACACCAACTACGAAGGCGACTACGAGGTCGAGATGGGCATCGGCCGCGAGCCCGAGTACAGCCCGCTGCTGGAAGACTCCAACATGCTGATCTTCGCGTGGGGCGCCACGGTCCCGATGATCGCCCACGCCGCCGGCATCATGCTCGACGAGATCACCACCACGTGGGACAAGTGGGTGACGCCCACCGAACGCAACACCGTCAAGGGCGTCATCAAACCGGGCCACGTCGCCGCCGTCCGGTTCACGATCAACGGCATCTACCAGGGCGAGACCCGCATCCAGCTCGAACACGTCAACCGGATCGGCCGCGACGCCGCGCCGGACTGGCCGTCGGGCCACGACGACGACGTCTACCGGGTGGACATCGAAGGGACGCCCAGCATCTTCCAGGAGACCGCCTTCCGATTCACCGACGGCTCGGGCCGCGACGCCGCCGCGGCGGGCTGCCTGGCGACCGGGCTGCGCGCGCTCAACGCCGTGCCCGCGGTCAACGACCTGGGACCGGGGTGGGTGACGCCCCTGGACCTGCCGCTCATCCCGGGGGCGGGCACCATTCGCTGACCGCTTTACAGCGCGCGCATAGCTTTCGCCGATACGGGGCATAGGTTCCGGCAGCACACTACGGCTATTGCGGCTATTGCGGCTACTGCGTTGCGCTGAGGGACGGGGACACATGGTCGACAAGGCGGAACCCGCGCTGGGCATGTCGATCGGCGCCACCAACCTCGCCGCCGTCACCGCCGACAACGCCCTCACCCGCAAGCCCGTGCTGACCCTGTACCGGCAACGCGCGCCCGAGGTGGGCGTCCCGTCGGAAAACCCCCGGCTGGACGAGCCTGGCCTGGTGATCGCGGACTTCGTGGAGCGGATCGGGCACCCCGTCGGCATCGTTGCGGCCGACGGCTCGCTGCATCGCAGCGAGGCGTTGATCACCGACGCGTTGCGCGCGCTGGCCTACGCCGCCACCGGCGGCGCCGCGCTGCCGCGGTGCGTGGCGGTCACCTATCCCGCGCACTGGCCGGACGCGGCGGTGGAGACGCTGGGCGCGTCATTGAGCGGGGTGTCCGAGTGGTCCAGCCGGGCGCACCCGCTGGTGTTGATCCCCGACGCCGCGGCGGCGCTGTTCGCCGCGCGGGCCAACCCCGGCATCCCGACCGGCGGGGCCTCCGGAGGGACCGTCGCCGTCTGCGACTTCGGCGGCAGCGGTGCGAGCATCACCTTGATGGACGCCACCGGCGACCACCGGGCGCTGGCGCCCACCGTGCGGCACCACGACTTCTCCGGCAATCTGATCGACCAGGCGCTGTTGACCGCCGCCATGGGCAATCGGCCGGGCATCGGCTCGTCGAATCCCGCCAGCACCCTGGCGAGCGGCTCGCTGACCCGGCTGCGCGCCGAGTGCCGAAGCGCCAAGGAGCAGCTGTCGTCGGGCACGGTCGCCACCCTGGCCGACGAGCTGCCGGGAATGCACGGCGACTTCCGGCTCACCCGGAACGAACTCGACGAGGTGATCCGCGAATCGCTCAATCGGTTCGTCGCCGTGCTCGAGGAAGCATTGGCGTGCAATGAGATTCGTGATTTGTTGGCGGTCGTGGCCGTGGGCGGGGGCGCGAACATCCCGGCCGTCACCACGACGTTGTCCGCGCGACTGCGCGTCCCTGTCGTCACGGCGCCGCGCCCGCAACTGACGCCGGCGATCGGCGCCGCGCTGCGTGCGGCGCGCGGTCCCGATGCCCCGGCCGCGACGCTGGCGAGGCCAGCGCCGCCGGCGTCGGCCCAGTCGCCCACCCAAGCCCTGGCCTGGCCTGGCCGCGGACACGACGCCCGGGCCGTGACCTTTGCCGCGCAGGAAACCGCAGTCCGCCTCGCGGTGGCACCGGAGGAGGGCGCCGTCGCGCAACCGGAGCCGGTGAAGGCCCGGCGATTTCGGCGGGCGCCGGCGATCGCGGCGATCGCCGGGTTGGTGGTGTTGCTGCTCTGCGGCGCGGCGGTGGCCGTCGCGCTGAACTCCACCGGCAAGCAAGCGACCAAGGCGCCGCCCGCGCCGCCGCCGAGCGCAAGCCCGGCGGCGACCCCGCCCCCGGCAAGCCCTCCGCCGGCTCCGGAGGCGCCCGCGCCGCCGACGTCCGACGCCAGCCCCCCCGCCATGACCGAGACGCCGACGACCACGAACCCGCCGGCCGCGCCCCAGGCGCGGCCACCCGCCGCCGCGGCCCCCGCGGTCCCGCGGATCCCGGCGGAAATTCCGGCGCTGCCGCCCGTCCCCGGGCTCAACGAGCCAATTCCCGGGCTCGACCGGCTCAACGAATGGCTCAGGGAGCTCGAAAGCGGGCAGATACCCCGCTAGGCGTCAGTCCTTCTCGCCCTTGTTCTCCTCGGCGGCGGCTGCGGACAGCTTCTCGTTGAGCTCTTTGTCCTTCTTGATTTGCTCTTGTCTCTGCTCGTCGTTCTTGGCTTCCTCGGCGTCGGAGGCGTCGGCGCCGTCGGGAACCTCGTATTTGGGGTTGCCCTCGTCGTCGAGCCACTCGTTGACGGCCGTTCCGGAAACCGCGCCGCCGGAGCCCGGCAAGACGATGGTGGGCTTCTCCTTGTAGGCCTCCATCATGTCGGACGCCGCGCCCTTGGCGTTGTCGTCGACCTCCGGCATCTCGGCGAGGGACCCATCGGCCCTGTCGCTGTTGCTCTCGTTCGGCTTGCCGTCGCCCTCGTGGCCGGCCGCCTTGTCGTCCTGCACAGTCACGCGCCCTACCCCCTCACAGTCGCAGTAAGGAGGGGTTACCCGCCGCGACGTTGTGTCGAAACTCGCGTTTAGTGGCCTTTGGCCAGCGAGACGAGGGCAAGCGACATCCGCATCGGCTCCGGTGCACCGGACAGCCGCCCCGCGACGGCCGCCTCCAGCCGCCCGCCGAACTCGGCCGCCCGCGGGTCCCCGGGCCCGCCGTCGAGCGCGCGCACCAGCGCCGGGAACAGCGCGGCCCGCGCGAACGCCGCCCACTGCGCACCGAAGGCCTCAGCATCCTCGTCACTGCGAAACCGCGCCCAGAACCGATCCTCGGCGGCAAACGTGTCGAGGCGGTCGATCATCAACCCCTCGAACCGCCCGCTGGGCGCAAAGGGTGCCCGCAAGTCCGCCTCGCTGCGACCGACGGTCGGAATCGCCATGCGCCGCAACTCCTCCGGCCGCAGCAGCCCGTCGCTGGCCTGGTCGTCCAGCGCCGCGGCGATCGCGTCGAGCAACGTGGCGAAGCCGACGCTGCCGTCGTCGTCGACCCCGAGCGTCAGCACCACCAGCCGCCCCCCGGGAGCCAGCTCCCGCCCGCGGAACGCCACGAAGTTGTGCCAGTCCAGCGCCGCCTGGTCGGCGTAGGCCGACCGCGCCGCGGCGTCGGCGCTGTATTCGACGTGCACGTGGTCGTCGAACTCGCACGGGATGCGGCTGAGCCACTGCGTCGCCCACGACGACCAGCCGAGGTTGACGGTCTTGGACGGCAGGATCTGCCCGTAGAACGACCGGCCGATCGCCGAGGCGAAGCTTGCGTGGTCCTTGAGCAGGTAGCTGTCCGGATCCTCTCCCAACGTGTGGAACAGGGCGCTGAAGTCGTTGTCCGCGATGTCGGTGTGCGCCACCAGGATCGCGTGGTCGTGGCGGGTGCGCCGGCGCAGCACCGAGATCGCCTCCGACATCGGCCGCAGCGAGTTGTGCCCGTTGGCGGCGCCGTAGTCGGCGACGACGATGGGCTGCGGGGGCGCGGGCAGCGGCACCTGCTCGGCGACCCGCTGCAGCAGCGCGAGGGCCTCCGTCAGGCCGGCGGCCTGCAGGCGCGACGACTGCGTGTAGGTCGGGCTCTCCGGCGGTTCGGGCCGGACCACGATGCTGGATTGGGGACTGGACTGGGGGCTGATTGGGGGCTGGACTGGGGCATCCGATTCAGTTGGGCGCCGGGTAGCTGACTCCGGTGAGCTGCTCGGACAGCTCCCACAGCCGCCGGGCGTCGGCCTCGTTGCGGGCGCGGGAAGGCACGTGGGCCGGCTTCACGCCGCCGCCTGCGCCCTCCAGGAAGCCGCGGGGTCCATAGAACGCGCCGCCCTCGGCCTGCGGGGTGGCCGCGGCGTACAGCGCCGGCAGGATCCCGTCGTCGATCTCCTGCCACATGAACGGCGCCCACCGCCAGGACGTCGTGTACAGGCGCTGCATCAGCGAGGGCTTGTCGCGGCCGCGCGACGGCCCGCTGATCTGCAGGTTGGTCATGGTCAGGCCCGGGTGCGCGGCGTTGGACACGATGCCCCAGCCCGCCTCGCGGCTGCGGCGGTCCAGTTCGCGGGAGAACATCAGCATGGCCAGCTTCGACTGGCCGTAGGCCGCCATCGGTTGGTAGGACTTCTCGAACTGCGGGTCGTCGAAGTGGATCTTGGCGTTCATCCGGGCCGCCAGGCTGCTCAGCGAGACCACCCGCGGGCGGTCGGCGGCGCGCAGCAGCGGCAGCAGGTGCGCGGTCAGCGCGAAGTGCCCGAGATAATTGCTGCCGAACTGCAATTCGAACCCGTCGGCGGTGGTGTCGCGTTCGGGCGGGGTCATCACGCCCGCGTTGTTGATCAGGATGTCGATCGGGCGGCCCTCGGCGTTGAGCTGCTCGCCCAGCGCGGCGACCGCGGCCAGCGACGACAGGTCCAGGGACTTGATGGTCAGCTTGGCGTCGGGGACTGCGGTGCGGATCTCCTCGATCGCGGCCTCGCCCTTGGCGCGGTTGCGGATCGCCATGACGACGTCGGCCCCGGCGGCCGACAGGCGGCGGGCCAGCCCGAAGCCCAGACCGCTGTTGGCCCCGGTGATGAGGACCAGCTTCCCGGACAGGTCGGGCACGGTGGCGACGAGATCGTGGGCCATGCGTATCACTCCTTCTCGGCGGTCGGCACGTCCTAGTGTGCGCTTTCTGTCGCCGGCCGGCGTCAGTGGCCGCGGGCCACCCACTCCTCGTAGTGGACGATCTCGTCGCCGATGGTGGTGCTGTCGCCGTGGCCGGTGTGCACGACGGTGTCGCCCGGCAGCGGGCCGAGCCTCTCGGAGATGGACCGCAGGATGGTCGGGAAGTCGGAGTAGGAGCGTCCCGTCGCGCCCGGGCCGCCGGAGAACAGGGTGTCGCCGCTGAACACCGTGTGCAGCTCCGGGGCGTACCAGCACACCGATCCGGGGGAGTGGCCGGGGGTGTGCAGCGCGCGCAGCTCGGTGCCGGCGACGCGGAGCGTGTCGCCGTCGGAGACGGCGCGGAAGTCCTTGTCGGGGTGCGTCATTCGCCACAGCACCTCATCGCCGGGGTGCAGGAGGATGGGCGCCTCGAGCTTCTCGCTGAGCTCGGGGGCCACCGTGACGTGGTCGTTGTGGCCGTGCGTGCACACCACCGCGACCACCTTGCGGCCGCCGACGGCGTCGAGGATGGGCTGGGCGGTGTGCGCGGCGTCGAACACCACGACCTCTGAGTCGTCGCCGACGATCCAGATGTTGTTGTCGACTTCCCAACTGCCGCCGTCGAGTTCGAAGGTGCCGTGGGTGACCACTTTCTGGATGGGGCCCATCACAACATCACCACCGAACGCAGCACCTGGCCGCCGTGCATCCTGTGGAACGCCTCCTCGACGTCGCCGAGCCCGATCCGTTCGGTCACGAACTGGTCGAGCGGCAGCCGGCCCTGCAGGTACAGGTCGATCAGGGTGGGGAAGTCGCGCTCCGGCAGGCAGTCGCCATACCACGACGACTTGAGTGAGCCCCCGCGGGAGAAGAAGTCCACCAGCGGCATGTCCAGGCGCATGTCGGGCGTCGGAACACCAACCAGCACAACGGTTCCCGCGAGGTCGCGCGCGTAGAAGGCCTGCTTCCACGTTTCCGGCCTGCCCACGGCGTCGATCACCACGTTGGCCCCGAAGCCGTCGGTGAGGTCGGCGATCGCCTCGACTAAGCCTTTTCCAGCGTCGGCCTCGCGGGCGTTGACGGTGTGGGTGGCGCCGAACTTGCGGGCCCAGTCCAGCTTCGTGTCGTCGGTGTCGACGGCGATGATGCGCCTGGCCCCGACCAGCGCGGCGCCCGCGATCGCCGCGTCGCCGACGCCGCCGCAGCCGATCACCGCGACGGTGTCGTCGCGGGTGACGCCGCCGGTGTTGATCGCCGCACCGATGCCGGCCATCACGCCGCAGCCGAGCAGGCCGGCGACGGCCGGGTCCGCTTCCGGGTTCACCTTGGTGCATTGACCTTCGTGCACCAGCGTCTTGTCGGCGAACGCCCCGATGCCCAGCGCCGGGGTGAGCTCGGTGCCGTCGGTCAGCGTCATCTTCTGCTCGGCGTTGAAGGTGTCGAAGCAGTACTGCGGTCGCCCGCGCTTGCAGGCCCGGCACTGGCCGCACACCGCGCGCCAGTTGAGGATCACGAAGTCGCCCGGCGCCACCGCGGTCACACCCGGCCCGACCGCCTCGACGGTGCCCGCGGCCTCGTGGCCGAGCAGAAACGGGTACTCGTCGTTGATGCCGCCCTCGCGGTAGGTCAGGTCGGTGTGGCAGACCCCGCAGGCGACGATGTCGACCAGGGCCTCGCCGGGCCCCGGGTCGGGTACCACGATGTCCACCAGTTCGACGGGCTCGCCCTTCTTTCGTGAAATCACGCCGCGCACTGTCTGACTCATGCGCACCAACCTACTGGGGGCCCGCGTTGACTCTGCGGCAGTGGTGCCGATTGTGCGCCGAGGGCGCCCTGGACGCAGGCTCGGCGCGAACCGGGTGCGGTAGCGTCGCTGAGCGTGACGGCATCGGCCCCGGAAACCGCCCCGGAAACCGCGAAAGAATTCACCGGGCGGATCGTCGCCGCCCTCGACGGCGCCAGCCTCGCGCTGCTGCTGAGCATCGGCCACCAGACCGGCCTGCTGGACACCATGGCCGGGCGGCCGCCCTCGACCAGCGCGCAGATCGCCGAGGCCGCCGGCCTCAACGAGCGCTACGTCCGGGAGTGGCTGGCCGGCATGACGACCGGCCGGGTCGTCGACTACGACGCCGACACCGGCCGCTACACGCTGCCGCCCCATCGTGCGGCCGTGCTGACCCGCGCGGCCGGGCCGGACAACCTGGCCCTGGTGGCGCTGTTCATCCCGCAGCTCGCCGAGGTCGAACAGCAGATCATCGGCTGCTTCCGCGAGGGCGGCGGGCTGCATTACAGCGCGTTCTCGCGCTTCCACGCGCTGATGGCCGAGCAGAGCGGGGTCGTGTACGACAAGGCGCTCGTCAGCACGGTGCTGCCCTTGGTCGACGGCCTGGTCGAACGGCTGCGCGCGGGGGCCGACGTCGCCGACTTCGGCTGCGGCAGCGGGCACGCGATCAACGTCATGGCGCAGGCGTTCCCGGCCAGCCGGTTCACCGGCATCGACTTCTCGGCCGAGGCGATCGCGAACGGCGCCCGCGAGGCGGCCGGCCTCGGCCTGGCCAACGCTGCGTTCGAGAGCCACAACCTGGCCGAGCTGGACAAGGAAGCCACCTACGACGTCATCACCGTGTTCGACGCCATCCACGACCAGGCGCAACCGGCGCGGGTACTGCAGAACATCCACCGTGCGCTGCGGCCCGGCGGTGTGCTGCTGATGGCCGACATCAAGGCCTCCAGCCGGCTCGAGGAGAACATCGGCGCTCCGATGAGCACCTACCTGTACACCACCTCGCTGATGCACTGCATGACGGTGTCGCTGGCCGCCGACGGCGCCGGACTGGGCGCGGCCTGGGGGACGCAGCTGGCCGTGTCGATGCTCGCCGACGCTGGATTCGCCGACGTGCGGGTGGCCGAGATCGACTCCGACCCGCTGAACAACTACTACATCGCCCGGAAGTGATGGCTGGCGGCGCCCTGGATGCCCTCGCCGGTTGGCCGGTTCCGGCCGTCGCGGCCGCCGTGGTGGGGCCGGATGGGGTGCTGGCCGGCCATGGGGAGCTCGGCCGCGTGTTCGAGCTGGCGTCGGTGACCAAGCCGCTGGTGGCGCGCGCCACCCAGGTGGCCGTCGAAGAGGGCGTCGTCGACCTGGACACCCCGGCCGGCCCGCCCGGCGCCACCATCCGGCACCTGCTGGCGCACGCGTCGGGCCTGGCGATGCACTCCAACCAGGTGCTGGCCAAACCGGGCGTCCGGCGGATGTACTCCAACTACGGCTTCGCCGTGCTGGCCGAGAGGGTGGAGCGCGAGTCGGGCATCGAGTTCGGCCGGTATCTGGCCGAGGCGGTGTGCGAACCGCTGGGCATGGCGTCCACCCGGCTGGCCGGCGGCGCGCCGGAGGCGGGTTTCGGGGCGAGTTCGACCGTGGCGGACCTGGCGGCGTTCGCCGGGGACCTGCTGCGGCCCGTGACGGTCTCGGGCCAGCTGCACGCCGAGGCGACGTCGGTGCAGTTCCCCGGCCTCGACGGCGTGCTGCCCGGATACGGCGTGCAGCGCCCCAACGACTGGGGGCTGGGTTTCGAGATCAGGGACGCCAAGTCGCCGCACTGGACCGGGACGCGCAACTCCGCCCGGACCTACGGCCATTTCGGCCAGGCGGGCGGATTCATCTGGGCGGATCCCGAGGCTGACCTGGCGCTGGTGGTGCTGACGAACCGCGATTTCGGCGCCTGGGCGCGCGAGCCGTGGCCCGCCCTTGCGGACGCGGTGATCGCCGAATTCCGAGAGTGAAAAATGCACACTAGCGCAACATGGGCATCACAAGGCACAATAGACACGCACGACACACAAATTAATCCTGCTGCGAATCCACCAGGTCGTTGGGGAAGACGTCCCTCGTGGAACCAAAGGAGCAGGAAATGCGTGCGTCGAATCAATTCGCCGACGTGACGAGCGGCGTGGTGTACATCCACGCCTCGCCCGCGGCCGTATGCCCGCATGTCGAGTGGGCGTTGTCGTCGACCCTGCAGTCCAAGGCCAACCTGGTGTGGACGCCGCAGCCGGCGATGCCGGGGCAGCTGCGCGCGGCCACCAACTGGGTGGGCCCGGTGGGCACCGGCGCCCGGCTGGCGAACGCGCTGCGCTCCTGGTCGGTCCTGCGCTTCGAGGTGACCGAGGACCCCAGCCCGGGCGTCGACGGCCAGCGGTTCAGCCATACCCCGCAGCTGGGCCTGTGGAGTGGGGCGATGAGCGCCAACGGCGACGTGATGGTCGGGGAGATGCGGCTGCGGGCGATGATGGCCCAGGGCGCCGACATGCTGGCCGCGGAGCTGGACTCCGTGCTGGGCACCGCGTGGGACGAGGCGCTGGAGGTGTACCGCGAGGGCGGCGACGGCGGCGAGGTGGCCTGGCTCAGCCGGGGAGTCGGCTGACGCCGCTCCGCGGCAACAGGCGACTTCAAGATCCGATAGCGTCCGCGCTATCGCATCCGCGGACCACCTAGTGGTCCGGAGCGGGCCGCAGCACCTGCAGCACGCCGGGAACCGCCGCGATCTCCGCGGGCAGCGCGCACGCGAGGTCGCCATCGGCGTAGACGTTGATCCCCGGGCACTCGACCTGGATGGACGAGGCCCGGGCCGTGCTCACCTCGTCGAGGTCGACGTGCGTGCCCTTCATGACGGTGGGGAACAGGCGGACCAGCTTCGTCCGGGACGCCTCGTGCACCATGGTCAGGTCCAGCAGGCCGTCGGTGGGGTCGGCGTCGGGGCACACCAGCATCCCGCCGCCGTAGCTGCGGGTGTTGCCGAACGCCACCAGCGTCAGGTCGGCGTCGATCTCCTTCGTCCCGTCGAGCACCATCTTGAACGGCAGCAGCCGCAGCTGCGACAGCTCGGCGAGCATCGCCAGGTAGTAGCGCAGCCGCCCGTGCGGCCAGCGCATCCGGTTGGCGCGGTCGGTCACCAGGGAATCGAAACCGGTGGCCGCGACGGTGCCGAACCACTTCTCGAACCCGGCGCCGTCCCGGATGCGCCCCAGGTCGATGGTTTCGGTCCAGCCGTCGGCGACGATGTCCGCGGCCGCCTCGGGATCCTTGGTGGGGATGCCGAATTCGCGGGCGTGGTCGTTGCCCGTGCCGGCCGGGACGATGCCCAGCGGGACGCCCGCGCCGGCGAGCACCTGCAGCGCGTTGGAGATGACGCCGTCGCCGCCGGTGGCCATCACCGCGTCGGCGCCCTGCTCCAGCGCCGCCCCGACCAGGTGGCGCGCGTCCTGCGCGTCGTCGCCGATGATCTCGACGACCTCGACGCCGCGACGGTGCAGCCGGGCGATCGCGAGCTGGGCGGCCCGGATCGCGGCGCCGTGCCCCGAGGCGGGGTTGGTCAGCGCGATCACCTTGCCGACCTCGCGGCGCGTCACGGAATCAGCTTGCCCGGGTTGAGGATTCCGGCGGGGTCGAGCGTCGCCTTGACGGCGCGCAGCACCTGCACGCCGAGTTCGCCCACCTCGTCGCGCATCCAGGGCCGGTGGTCGGCGCCCACCGCGTGGTGATGCGTGATGGTTCCGCCGGCGGCCACGATCGCGTCGCACGCCGCCGTCTTGGCGGCGCGCCACTGCTCGACCGGATTGCCCCGCTGCCCGGCGACGACGGTGAAGTACAACGACGCCCCCGTCGGGTAGACGTGCGAGATGTGGCACATCACCAGCGCGGGTGTGCCGCTCTTGCCGAGCGCGTCGGTAAGTGCCTGCGTCACGGCGGCTTTGAGGGTGGGGACGTTCGACCAGTCGGTGGCGGTCTCGAGCGTCTCGCACAGCGCCCCGGCCGCCAGCAGCGAGTCGCGCAGGTACGGCGCGCCGAACCGGCCGCGCTCCCAGGCCTGCGCCGGCCCCTCGCCCAGCGAGCGGCCTCCACGGGCGGCGAGCAGGGCGCTGGTCTCGGCGTGCCGGCTCTCGACGTGTTCCTTGCTGCCCTCGAACACGGTGATGCCCAGGCAGCCACCGGTCATCTGGGCGTCGCCGATCGCCTCGGTGGTGGCGAGGTTGACCCCGGTCTCGGCCTCGTCGGAGAGCCGAAGGACGGTAGCGCCGGTGGCGGCCTGAGTGACCGCGCGCAGGGCCGCCGCGCCGGTCTCGAAGTCGGGGAAGGACCATGCCTCGTAGCGCACGGCTTCGGGGAGGCGGTGCACGCGCAGCCGCACCCGGGTGATCACGCCGAAGGCGCCCTCCGAGCCGAGAAGCAGCTGGCGCAGGTCGGGGCCGGCGGCCGACTCGGGCGCGCGGCCCACGTCGATGGTGCCCACCGGGGTGACCATGCGCAGCCCGCGGACCATGTCGTCGAACCGGCCGTAGCCCGCCGAGTCCTGCCCGGAGGACCGGGTCGCCGCGTAGCCGCCGATGGTGGCGTACTCGAAGCTCTGCGGGAAATGCCCGATCGAGAAGCCCTTTTCGCCGAGCAGCCGTTCGGCGGCCGGGCCGGTGAGCCCGGCGCCGAGAACGGCCTGGCCCGATATCTCGTCGAGGTCGATGAGCCGGTCCAGGCGGCGCAGGTCGAGGGAAACCACGGCGCCGAAGCCGTCGCGGAGGGGATCCAGTCCGCCGACCACGCTGGTGCCGCCGCCGAACGGAACCACCGCGATGCGGCGCTCGGAGCAGTGGCGCAGGATCGCGGCGACGGCGTCCTCGTCACCGGGCAGCAGGACGGCGTCGGGCGCGTCCTGGACGCCGGTGTCCTTGCGCCGCAGCAGGTCCAGGGTGGACTTGCCGCCCGCGTGCAGCAACCGGTCGAGGTCTGCCGTGCGGCAATAGTCGGCGCCCACGACCCCCGCCAGCGCGTCGAGGTCTTCGGGTGACAACGCCGACGGCCGCAGCCTCACCTGCTCCGGCCGGAGCTCCGATTCGCCGGAGTCCTCAACGCCCACAGCCTGTTTCAGCAGGTTCCGGATCCCCTCGGACAGCGGTTTGGCGGCGGCGGGATCCCCCCACGCGTTCCATTTCATCGGCGGGAGGAGTGCCTCGCGGTTGGTCATGCGTTACAGTATTACATATGCTGTCAATCAGTAACGCGGAACTGGACACCGCGGATCGCATCCTCGCCGCGGCGGCCAGCTGCGTGGTCGACTTCGGCGTCGACCGGGTGACCCTCGCCGAAATCGCCCGGCGGGCGGGCGTCAGCCGGCCGACCGTCTACCGCCGGTGGCCGGACACGCGCTCGATAGTCGCGGCGCTGCTGACCCGGCACATCACCGGCGTGATGCGCGACGCGCCGCTGCTCGGGGAAGACCGCGAAGCCCTTGTGCGGCAGATCATTACGGTGGCCGACCTGCTGCGCCGCGACAAGCTGGTGATGTCGGTGCTGCACTCGGAGCTCGCGCCGATCTACATCACCGAGCGCCTCGGGACCAGCCAGCACATGCTGATCAACGCGCTGGCCGAACGGCTGCGCGCGGCCCAGCGGCACGGCACTGTGCGGCCCGGCGATCCCGTGCAGATGGCGGCCATGGTGCTGCTGATCACGCAGTCGACGATCCAGTCGGAGCGCATCGTCCGGCCGATCCTGGACGCCGGCGCGCTGGACGCCGAGCTCGCCCGCGCGCTGAACGGATATCTGGCGTCATGAGTCTCAACGCCGCACAGCGCGTGGCCGACCTGACCGCACTCGCCGACGGCGCGCCGGTGGACGTCGTGGTGATCGGCGGCGGGATCACCGGCGCCGGGATCGCCCTGGACGCCGCGACGCGGGGACTGCACGTGGCGCTGGTGGAAAAGCACGATCTGGCGTTCGGCACCAGCCGCTGGAGCTCCAAACTCGTCCACGGCGGGCTGCGCTACCTGGCCACCGGCAACGTCGGGATCGCCCGCCGCAGCGCCATCGAGCGCGGAATCCTGATGTCGCGCAACGCCCCTCACCTGGTGCACGCGATGCCGCAGCTGGTGCCCCTGCTGCCGTCGATGGGGCACGCGCAGCGCGCGCTGATCCGAGCCGGCTTCCTCGCCGGCGACGCGCTGCGGATGCTGGCCGGCACGCCGGCGTCGATATTGCCGCGGTCGCGGCGGGTTTCGGCGCAGCATGCCGTGCGGCTGGCGCCGACCGTTCGCCGCGACGGTCTCGACGGCGGCCTGCTGGCGTACGACGGCCAGTTGATCGACGACGCCCGACTGGTCACCGCGGTCGCGCGCACCGCGGCGCGGCAAGGCGCCCGGATCCTGACCTACGTGGAGGCGTCGCAGGCCTCCGGGACCTCGGTGCGGCTGACCGACCGGCGCACCGGAGGGTCGTTCGACGTGTCGGCCGGTGCGGTGATCAACGCGGCCGGGGTGTGGGCGGCCGAGATCGACGGCTCGCTGCGGCTGCGGCCCAGCCGCGGCACGCACCTGGTTTTCGACGCCGCCGCGTTCGGTAATCCCACTGCGGCGCTGACGATTCCGATCCCCGGAGAGCTGAACAGGTTCGTGTTCGCCATGCCCGAGCAGCTGGGCCGGGTCTACCTCGGCCTGACCGACGAGGACGCCCCGGGCCCCATTCCAGACGAGCCGGAACCGTCCGCCCGGGAGGTGGCGTTCTTGCTCGACACGGCGAACACCGCGCTGGGCACCGCCCTCGGCGCCGGCGACGTGATCGGCGCGTACGCCGGGCTGCGGCCGCTGATCGACACGGGAGAAGGGCGCACCGCCGACGTCTCCCGCGAACACGCCGTCGTCGAATCGGAGTCCGGCGTGATCAGCGTGATCGGCGGCAAGCTCACCGAATACCGGTACATGGCCGAAGACGTCCTCGATCGCGCCGTCGGCATGCGGCGGCTGCGCGCCTCGCGGTGCCGGACCCGCAACCTCCCGCTGATCGGCGCGGGGCGCCCATCCGCCGGGCTGCCGGCGTCGCTGGTGGCGCGGTACGGCGCCGAGGCTTCCGACGTCATCGCGTGCGCCACGTGCGACCGCCCGACCGAGCCCGTCGCCGACGGCATCGACGTGACCCGCGCGGAGTTCGAATACGCCGTCACGCACGAGGGCGCGCTGGAGGTCGGCGACATCGTGGACCGGCGGACGCGCATCGGGCTGGTCGCGCGCGACCGCGAGCGGGTGGTCGCCGTGGCCGAGGAGTTCCTGGGCCGCTTCGCGTAAGTCATATCCGCCACGTGCGTCACGGGCGGGGAGGGATGCGTCGATGTGCCCACCTAAGCGCGACTATCGGGGGCGCACCCACTCGACGCTTGTCGCGCGGAGCTGGGCACAATGTCACCCGGGTCCGCGCGGAGACGCGTGACCGGTGTGACGAAGCGCCCGCCGGCGCGGCGCCGGTCTCGGGGAGGAGGCGCCCATGGCGACACAGACGACGCAGGTTCCCGTGCTGATCGTCGGCGCCGGCGTCGGCGGTTTCGCCACGTCCGCACTGCTCGCACAGCACGGGGCCCGTTCGCTGCTGGTGGAGAAGCGACCCGAGGTCTTCCTCTACCCGAAGGCCCGCAACCTGTCCTTCCGCAGCCTGGAGATCCTGCGCGGACTCGGCTTCGGCGACCAGGTGCACGCGGTCGCCGACGGCGTTTCCACCATGATGCTCAAGCCCACGCTCAACAGCACGCAGGAGCAGCCCGCCATTGACATCGACGCGATCTTCGCCGCCTCGCCGGCCTCAGCCCAGAACCGGCCCGCCCAGTATTGCCCGCAGAGCAGGCTCGAGCCGATCCTGCTCGACGACACGCGCCGCCGTGGCAGCGAGGTTCACTATGGAACCGAAGCTCGCGTCCGTTCGATACGGACCGACGCGGGCGTCACGGTGGTCGTGCGTCAACCGCGACTCGGGGCAGGCCCACACCGTCCGCGCCGACTACCTTGTCGCGGCCGACGGTGTGCACAGCCCGAATCCGAGACTCGACTCGGCATCGACCACGTCCGGCTACGGCGCTTTGCCGATATTCGTTGTGTTCATTTACTTCCGAGGCGCCGTGGACGAAGTTCGTCGCGCACCTGTCCGACGGCGACGCTGTGCAAGTCAAGAACGCCGACGTCGGACGGCATCTTCCTGGTGGTGGACGGGCGACCTGGGCATGTTCATCACCATGTACTTTCCGGCAAAGGGCGAAACGGCCGCCCAATTCACGCCGCAACGTTGCCGCGAGTTGCTCACCAACGCGATCGGTGAGCCAATCGACATCGAAGATCATCGAGGTGGCGGCATGGCAACCCTACGAGCAGGTGGCTGACCAATTCCGCTGTGGGCGGACGTTTTTGGTGGGCGATTCGGCGCACACCATGCCACCGTTCAAGGCGGGGGGAGCCAACACCGCCATCCAGAGCGCCCACAACCTGGCGTGGAAGTTCGCCGCCGTGCTGGACGGGACCGCCGATCCGGCACTGCTGGACACCTACCAGGCGGAGCGCCACCCGGTGGGCAGGTTCGCGGCCCGTCAGTCGCTGACCGGCCCGACCGTTGCCATGCTCGCAGTGACCGAGGACCGGCCGAAACTGCCGCCCGCAGAGGAGTGCTCGATGTTCGAGCTACTGATCGGATATCGCTACCGCTCCGCCGCGGTGATGGACGACGATGCCGTGGGTGACCCGGGAGGGCTCGACCTGGTGGGGGAGTTGCGCGCGCAGCCCGGCACGCGATTGCCGCACGCGTGGGTCTCCGACGGCGTCTCGACTCTGGACCTGCTGGGTACCGGCTTCACCGTGCTGACCGGCGACGAGCGTTGGCGCGCCGCCGTGACGTCGGTGTCCGCGGCTCTCGACATCCCGCTGCCCATGCACAACATCGGCGACGCGATCCCCGGGCTCGCACCCGAAGGCGCGCTGTTGGTCCGCCCGGACGACTTCGTGGCATGGCGCGCGGACGCACTGCCCGGGGATCCCGAAACCCAGCTACGCCAAGTACTCTCGGCCATCCTAGGACGACCGCGAGCGTAACCCCACTGCGATGATCGCCGGGCAATTTCGCAGCGGGGTTACACTCGCGCGCCAAGAGGTTACAGCGGGATGTTCTTGTGGCGACCGCGCCGGGCGGGCGCCTGAGCCAGCGCCTCGCTGATCTTGCTGCGGGTGTGCGCCGGGTCGATCTTCTCGTCCACGACGCCGATCTCGATGGCGCTGTCGACACCGCCGGCAATCCGCTCGTGCTCGGCGGCCAATTCGTCGTGCAGCGCTTCCCGCTCATGGTCGGGCGCGGCGGCCAGCTTCTTCTTGTGCAGGATGCCGACGGCGGCCTTGGCGCCCATCACCGCGACCTCGGCGTCCGGCCAGGCGAACACCTTGGTCGCGTTCAGCGAGCGGGAGTTCATGGCAATGTAGGCCCCGCCGTAGGTCTTTCGGGTGACCAGCGTGACCCGCGGGACGCTGGCCTCGCCGAACGCGTGCAGCAGCTTGGCGCCGCGGCGCACCACGCCGCCCCATTCCTGGTCGACGCCGGGCAGGTAGCCGGGAACGTCGACGATCACCACGAGCGGAATCCCGAACGCGTCGCACAGCCGCACGAAACGCGCGGACTTCTCGGCGCTTTCGGAGTTCAGGCAGCCGCCCAGGCGCAGCGGGTTGTTGGCCAGCACCCCGACCGTGCGGCCGGACAGCCGGCCCAGCCCGACCACCATCGACGGCGCCCAGTTGGCCTGGAACTCGTCGAACGGGGCGTCCGCGTCGAGGATCGCGGTCACGATCGGACGCACGTCGTAGGCCCGGCGGGGCGACTCCGGCAGCAACGCGTGGATGTCGGTGTCACCTGCCTCGGCCTTGCTGCGGTCGAAATGCCCTTGCTGGCAGAACAACCCGACCAGCCGGCGACCGCGTTCGTAGGCGTCGAGCTCGTCGTCGGCGACGATGTGGCAGACCCCGGACTTCTTGTGGTGGGTCTCCGGGCCACCGAGCGATGCCATGTCGACGTCCTCGCCGGTGACGCTGCGCACCACGTCGGGCCCGGTGACGAACACCCGGCTTTCCGGCGCCATCACGATCACGTCGGTCAGCGCCGGACCATAGGCGGCGCCGCCGGCGGCGAAGCCGACCACCACCGAGACCTGCGGGATGTAGCCCGACGCGCGGATCATGGCCTCGAACACCGTGCCGACCGCGTGCAACGCGCGCACACCCTCGGCCAGCCGGGCCCCACCCGAATGCCAGATCCCGACGATCGGGCTCTGCTCCTCGATGGCGGTGTCGTAGGCGTTCACGATGTGCGCACATCCCTCGACGCCCATCGCGCCGCCCATCACGGTCCCGTCGGTGCAGAAGGCGACGGTGCGCACACCGTTGACGGTGCCCGCGGCCGACAGCACCCCGGAGCGGTCGCGCTCGTGCAGCAGCCGGACGCTGCCGTCGTCGAAGAAGTTGCTCAACCGCAGCAGCGGATCGCGGGGGTCGAGCGACTCGCCAACCGACTCGGGGGCAATGGCTGTCATCGCGGGTCTCCTGTTCCGGTGTTGCTCGGGATGATCAGTACCGCCCGAAGGCGAGTGCGACGTTGTGCCCGCCGAATCCGAACGAGTTGTTGATCGCGTACTGGTAGTTGCCCGGCCGCGGCTTACCCGCCACCACGTCCAGATCGATCTCCGGGTCGAGGTTCTCCAGGTTCAGTGTCGGGGGGACCACCTGGTCGCGCAACGCGAGCACGGTCAGGATCGACTCCACCGCACCGACAGCGCCCACCGAGTGCCCCAGCGCCGCCTTGGGCGCGTACACCGCCGCGTTGCCGCCGTGGGGCCCCAGGGCCCTGTTGATCGCCCGGCCCTCGGCGACGTCACCCACCGAGGTACCGGTGGCGTGCGCGTTGACGTGGTGGATGTCGCCGGGAGTCAGGCCCGCCAGTTGAATCGCCCGGCTCATCGCGTGCCCGGCGCGCTGGCCGTCGGGGTCCGGCGCCACCATGTGGTACCCGTCCGAGGTGATGCTGGCGCCCATGATCCGGGCCAGGATGTTGGCCCCGCGGGCTTTCGCGTGCTCCTCGGTCTCGATCACCATCAGCGCCCCGGCCTCACCGAACACGAATCCGGTGCGGTCCTTGTCGAACGGGCGGCACGCGCCGACGGGATCGTCGTTCTTGGTCGACATCACGATGCGCATCTGGGCGAACGCCGCGATCGGCACCGCTTCGATCCTGGTCTCGACACCACCGCAGATGGCGATGTCGGCCTCGCCGAAGACGATGTTGCGCCAGGCCTGGGCGATGCCCTCGGACCCCGACGCGCACGCCGACACGGGGGTGAGGACCCCGGCCTTCGCGTGCCGTTCCAGCCCCACCGCCGCCGCGGCGCCGTTGGGCATGTACTTCTGCACGCCGAGCGGCGAGACGGCCTTCATCCCACGAGTGCGCATGTCGTCGTAGCTGAATACCATTTCTTCCGACGAGCCCAGCCCGGTTCCGATGGACACCATCAGGCGGTTGTTGTCCACCTCCGGCGAGCCGGCGTTCTCCCACACCCGGCGGCCCAGGACGGTGGACATGCGCTGCAGGTAACCCGTGCGGCGCAGCTCGACGCGGGTCAGCTGGCTGTCGAATTCCTCCAACAGGTGCCCGCCGATGCGAACGGGCAGGTCGAACTCCTCGACGAACGGGTCGTCGAGTACGCGGATGCCGCTTTGGCTGTCCAGCAACAGCTTCCAGGTGTCCTCGGCGTCCGTCGCGAGTGCCGTCGTCATGGCGACGCCGGTGACAACGACGTTCGGGAGAGTCTTCCCGGTAACGAACTCTGTCATGGGTCTTGCGATAGTTCCTTCCGTGCTTGTCCGGCTGCTCCGCGGGCCGCTCGCGGCCCGCATCGTCGCCCGACGCCGTGCTCAGTAACGCCCGAAGGCGAGCGCCACGTTGTGACCGCCGAACCCGAACGAGTTGTTGATCGCATAACGGAATTCGCCGTAGCGGGGTTCGCCCGCCACCACGTCGAGGTCGATCTCGGGATCCGGCGTCTCGTAGTTCAACGTCGGTGGGACGACACCGTCCCGAAGGGTCAGCACCGTGAGGATGGATTCCAGCGCGCCCACCGCTCCGATGGAGTGGCCGAGCGCCGACTTCGGCGCGTACACCGCGGCGCGCTCGCAACCGGCGACCCGGATGGCGTTGGCCTCCGCGGTGTCACCGATCGGCGTCGCCGTCCCGTGCGCGTTGATGTGGTCGACGTCCTTGGCGGACAAGCCCGCCAGTTCCAGCGCGCGCGTCATTGCGCGTCCGGCACGTACGCCGTCGGCGGCCGGCGCCACCATGTGGAACGCGTCCGAGGTGATGCCGGCACCGAGCAGTCGGGCCAGCGGCTTGGCGCCCCGGGCCTTGGCGTGCTCCTCGGTCTCGATCAGCATCAGGGCCCCGGCTTCGCCGAACACGAAGCCGTCGCGGTCCTTGTCGAACGGCCGCGACGCGCGCTCGGGCTCGTCGTTGCGGGTCGACATGGCCCGCATCATGGAGAACGCCGCGATGGGCAGCGCCTCGATGGGGCCCTCGACACCGCCGCAGACGGCGACGTCGGCGTCGCCCATGACGATGTGGCGCCACGCGTGCGCGATCGCCTCGGAGCCCGACGAGCAGGCCGACACCGGGGTCATCACCCCGGCGCGGGCCCCCAGCTGCAGGCCCACGGTCGCCGCGGCGCCGTTGGGCATGATCATCTGAACGGCGAGCGGGGACACCTTGCGGGGGCCGCCCTCGTTCATCAGGTCATAGCTCTCGATGATCCGTTCGGCGCCGCCCAGGCCGGTGCCGACCACGACCGTGAAACGGTCCGGGTCGACCTCGGGGCTGCCGGCGCTCTCCCAGAGTTGACCGCTCAGCAGCTTGCTCATTCGCTGGACGTAGGACATCCGCCGCATGTCGAGCCGGCCCATGTGGTTGTCGACGGGCTCCTTGAGGTGTCCACCGATCTTGACGGGCAGGTCCCATTTGGTGATGAAGTCGTCTTCGAGGACGTGGATGCCGCTCTCGCCGGCCAACAAGCCCTTCCACGTGCTCTCGATGTCCGGCGCGACCGACGTCGTCGCCGTGACGGCGGTTACCACAACGCTGGGGTAACCGCCATTAGCAGTGGAAGGCTTGGTCACTTGCTGTCCGCTTCCATCCTCGCCTGGACGTTGGCAACGGCGTCGGGGTTCTCGGTCTCCAGCTTGGCGCGCAGAGCCTGGGCCGCCTCGGGGTTCTCTTCCTCGAGCTTCTGGATGTAGGTGACGACGTCACCGACGGTGCGCAGGCCGGCGAGGTCCTCGTCCGGGATCTTCACGCCGTACTTGTCCTCGGTCTGCACGGCGATCTCCACCATCGAGAGGGAGTCGATGTCCAGGTCGTCGACGAACGACTTCTCCGGGGTGACCTCGGAGGGTTCGATACCGGTGACCTCTTCGATGATCTCGGCGATACCGGCGATGATTTCTTCCTGACTGACGGGCACAGCGTTTCCCTTCGTAATGTGTTGTGTAGCAATCGATCGAGCTATATGGATTTGTACTGGACGCGGCCGGGCGTTAGAGCTCAGCCAACGCGTCCAGGTCTGCGGGTGACTTGACGGCATGGGCCGTAATTCCCCGAAGTTCGCGCTTGGCGATACCGGTGAGAGTCCCCGCGGGGGGAAACTCCACGACCGCCGTCACTTCGTGCTCACGCAGCGTCGCGGTGCACAGGTCCCAGCGCACGGGCTGGGTCAATTGGGCGACCAGCGCCTCCATCGCCGCGGCCGCCGACGCGACGGGCTTCCCGTCGCGATTCGACAGCAGCGTCGCGGTGGGCTCGGCGGTCTGCACCGCGGCCGCCGCGGCCGCGTAGCCGTCCAGGGCCGGAGCCATGTACTTGGTGTGGAAGGCGCCGGCAACGCCGAGCGCGCGCACCCGGGCCTTGGCCGGTGGGTCCTCGGCGAGCTTCGCGAGCGCGTTGAGCGGGCCGGCGGCCACGATCTGCCCGGCGCCGTTGCGGTTGGCCGGGAACAGGTCGAGCGCCTCGAGGCGCTCGAGCACCTCGGCCTCGTCACCGCCCAGCATCGCCGACATGCCGGTCGGCTCGCTGGCGCAGGCCTTGGCCATCTCGGCGCCGCGGGTGGCGGCCAGCGCGACGGCGTCGTCGGCGCCCATCACCCCGGCGATCGCGTAGGCCGCGATCTCGCCGACGGAGTGGCCCGCGACGATCAGGTCCGTGCCACCGAGCAGCCCGCGCCTGGTCAGCTCCTTGTGGGCCAGCAGTGTGGCCGCGACGACGAGGGGCTGGGTGACCGCGGTGTCGGTGATCTCTTCGGTCGATGCGGTGGTGCCGAGTCGCACCAGGTCCAGGCCGCTGGCCTTGGACCAGGCGGCGAGCTGGTCCGCAGCCCCGGGGAGCTCGAGCCACTGCGCGAGCATCCCCTCCGTCTGCGAACCCTGTCCGGGCGCAAGAAGTCCGATCACATGTTTAAGAGAACACTGTGGAAACGGTTTTGGCGGGTGTAACAGATTATGAACATGGTCTTAGGTTTTTGTGTGGTCCCCACAAAATAGCTTCGTAAGCTACATGTTTGATACCGGCCCGCGACCTGTTGCGTGGGTCACTATCGCCCGGATTGCCCCGGCGCAGCGCCGTTGACCGGCAGCGGGACCGGCCTCGATGCGCCGGCGCCCAGCGCCGCGGGCGGCGCGGGATAGTTGAGTTGGCCCACCGTCGAGGCCACACGCAGCACATATGCGTCGCGCGGGTCGGTGGGATCGCGACCCGTGAAGTCGGTGACCCGCTTGAGCCGGTAGCGCACCGTGTTTGGATGAACGAACAACTTTCTGGCACAAGCCTCAATGGCGCCGCCACAATCCAAGTACGCGTCGAGCGTCTCGATCAGCGTCGGGCCCGCACCCGCCAGCGGCCCCATGACGTCGGTGTGCAGCGCCACGATCGCGGACGCGTCGCCCATCAGGGCGCGCTCGGGCAGCAGTTCCCGGGCCAGCACGGGGCGCGGCGCCCCCCGCCAGCCGGCGACGGCGTTCATCCCGGAGATGGCCTCGCTGGCGCTGTGGTAGGCCGCGGTCAGCATGGGCGCCGTGGGCCCGATGACGACGGGGCCGTCGGAGAACGCGTTCAGCAGCTCCCCGAGGAATTTATCGGTGGCCGACAAGTGGCCGGACACGATAGCCACCAGCCAGGTGCCGTGCACGTCGGTGAGGGCGGCGCGCCCGTGGTGCGCGGCGGCGTCGCGGACCTGCTGGCTGGCCCGCCCGCTGCCGCCCGGGCCGTCCATACCGTTCGGGCCGTTCGGACCGCCGCGGTCGGGCGCCGGTATGCCCACCACCACCGTCGCGGGAGCCGTCGTGTCCCAGTTGAGGGCGGCCGCCCGGGACAGCAGCTCGGGGCCCGTGTCCCCGCGCACCACCGCGTCGACGACGCTGGCCTCCATCCGGCTGTCCCAGCTGCCGCGCGCCTCCGCCGCGTCCGCGTAGGCCGACGCGGCGGTGAAGGCCAGGTCGCGGCTGTACTTGAGGATGCCGACCGTCAGGGCCGTCAGCTGCTCCTCGGAGCGCGCCACGAGCGGCACGACCTCCTCGAAGAAATCCATCGTGACCCGCACCATGTCGACGCTGTGCCGCAACGCGATCCGCCGCTGCAGCTCCTGGGGCACCAGCTCGAAGGCCTGTGCGGTATAGCTGACGTTGCTGTGCGGGTCGTTCATCCACTCGACGAAGTTGTTGATGGCGGTCTGCACCACCAGCGCCACGCTGGCCCGCTGCGACGCCTCCAGGTCGGCGAAGAACGGCAACCGGTCCTGCATGACGGAGACCGCCTCGGTGGCCAGCCGGCCGGAGTACTGCTTCAACCGGCGCAGCAGCGACTCGGGCACCGTGTCCAGCATGTCGAGCGGCGACCGGGGATGCTTGGCAAACGGCCCGGCGAAGGGATTGTCGTTCACCCCTAAAACCTACGCGATATTTCTGGAAGTTTCCGCCAAAGAGGTGGGCGGGTGTGGGCGCCAGCGAACGCCCGCCTGGCCGGGCGCTCGCGACCGAGTGCCCGCCTGGCCGGGCGCTCGCGTGCGAGGAAACAAGTCACGTCGCGGTGCCGGCCTCCGCGGACTGCCCAGACGCGGCCTGCACGTCGTCGATCCGGTACTGCCGCGCGGCCGCCACCGGCACCGACGGGTCGATCTCGCCGTCGCGCGCCAGCGCCTCCAGCACCGCGACCACCTGCGACTCGGCGTCCGTGTTGAAGAAGCGGCGCGCGGCGGGCCGGGTGTCGGAGAAGCCGAACCCGTCGGTGCCCAGCGTGACGAACGTGTTCGGCACCCAGGGGCGGATCTGCTCGGGCACGGCGCGCATCCAATCCGACACGGCCACCACCGGCCCGGCCGTGTCGGACAGGACTCGGGTGACATACGGGACGCCCGCCTGCCGGTCGGGGTGCTGCAGCCTCTCCTTCTCCACGGCCAGCCCGTCGCGGTTCAGCTCCCCCCAGCTGGTCACCGACCACACGTCGGCGGCGACGTCCCATTCCGCGGCCAGCATCTCCGCCGCCTTCAGCGCATCCGGCATCGCCACCCCGGAGGCCAGCAGCTGCGCCCTGCCGGCGCGTTGCTCGGTGGCGGCGCGGTAGCGGTAGATGCCACGCAGCAGGCCCTCGGGATCGAAGTGGTCCGGCTCGGGGGGCTGCGGGTACGGCTCGTTGTAGATGGTGAGGTAGAAGTACACGTTTTCCGGGGTGTCCCCGAACATGCGGGCCAGCCCGCTTTCCACGATGTAGGCGATCTCGTAGGCGAACGCCGGGTCGTAGGACACCACCGCCGGGTTGGTGGCGGCCAGCAGCAGCGAGTGGCCGTCGGCGTGCTGCAGGCCCTCGCCGGTCAGGGTGGTGCGCCCCGCGGTGGCGCCGAGCAGGAAGCCGCGGGTCATCTGGTCGGCCGCGGCCCACAGGCCGTCGCCGGTGCGCTGGAAGCCGAACATCGAATAGCAGATGTAGATCGGGATCATCGGCTCGTTGTGCGTCGCATACGACGTGCCGGCCGCGATGAACGAGCCCACCGAGCCCGCCTCGTTGATGCCCTCGTGCAGGATCTGCCCGACTTCGCTCTCCTTGTAGGCCAGCATCAGGTCGGCGTCGACGGCGGTGTACAGCTGGCCGAGGCGGTTGTAGATCTTCAGCGAGGGGAACCACGAGTCCATGCCGAAGGTGCGGGCCTCGTCGGGAATGATCGGGACGATGCGCGGGCCGACCTCCTTATCCCGCATCACCTCTTTGAAGGTGCGCACGGTCGCCATCGTGGTGGCGACCTCCTGGCTTCCCGACCCCTTCTTCAGCGCGGCATAGGTGTCGCGGCCCGGCAGCCGCAGCGCCTTGGCCTTGGTCCGGCGCTCGGGGACGAACCCGCCGAGGGTGCGGCGCCGGTCGAGCATGTAGCGGATCTCCGGGGCCTCGGATCCGGGATGGTAATACGGCGGGAGGTAGGGGTCCTCCTCCAGCTGGGCGTCGCTGACCGGGATCCGCATCGAGTCGCGGAAATACTTAAGGTCTTCCAGCGCAAGCTTTTTCATCTGGTGGGTGGCGTTGCGGCCCTGGAAGTGCGCGCCCAGCGAGTAGCCCTTGATGGTCTTGGCCAGGATCATGGTCGGCTGGCCCTTGTGGTCGACGGCGGCGCGGTAGGCGGCGTAGACCTTGCGGTAGTCGTGGCCGCCGCGCTTGAGGTTCCAGATCTCGGAGTCGGTCATGTTCGCCACCAGCGCCTTGGTGCGCGGGTCGCGGCCGAAGAAGTGGTCGCGGACGTACGCGCCGTCGTTGGCCTTGTACGTCTGGTAGTCGCCGTCGGGCGTGGTGTTCATCAGGTTCACCAGCGCGCCGTCGCGGTCGGCGTGCAGCAGGGCGTCCCACTCGCGCCCCCACACCACCTTGATGACGTTCCAGCCCGCCCCGCGGAAGAACGACTCCAGCTCCTGGATGATCTTGCCGTTGCCGCGCACCGGGCCGTCGAGGCGCTGCAGGTTGCAGTTGATCGACGAAGGTCAGGTTGTCCAGGCCCTCGAGCGCCCCGACGTGTGCGAGCCCCCGGCTTTCGGGCTCGTCCATCTCGCCGTCGCCGAGGAAGCACCACACGTGCTGCTCGGAGGTGTCCTTGATGCCGCGGTCGTGCAGGTAGTGGTTGAACCGCGCCTGGTAGATGGCGTTGAGCGGGCCCAGGCCCATCGACACGGTGGGGAACTCCCAGAAGTCGGGCATCAGCCGCGGGTGCGGGTAGGACGGCAGCCCGCCGCCGGGGTGGCTGTGCTCCTGCCGGAAGCCGTCAAGCTGATCCGCGGTCAGCCGGCCCTCCAGGAAGGCGCGGGCGTAGATGCCCGGGGACGCGTGGCCCTGGATGAACACCTGGTCGCCGCCGCCGGGATGCGACTTGCCGCGGAAGAAGTGGTTGAAGCCGACTTCGTAGAGCGCCGCGGAGGAGGCGTAGGTCGAAATGTGGCCGCCCACGCCGACTCCCGGCCGCTGGGCGCGGTGCACCATGATGGCAGCGTTCCATCTGATGAACGCCCGGAACCGCCGCTCGGTGTCCTCGTCGCCGGGGAACCACGGTTCCAGCTCGGTGGGGATGGTGTTGACGTAGTCGGTCGACGTCAGCGACGGAATGGCCACCCGCTGCTCGCCCGCGCGTTCCAGCAGGCGCAGCATCAGGTAGCGGGCGCGGGCCGGCCCGGATCGCTCCAGCAGATCGTCGAACGACTCCAGCCACTCCGAGGTCTCCTCGGGGTCGATGTCGGGCAGATAGGACGCCACGCCCTCGCGGATGACCCGGACGCGGTCGGGTTCGCTTGCGCTGCTGGGGGTTTTGGCCAGATCGTGGCGCGCGAACTCGGTTGTCAACGAACTACTCCTGTAGTCGGCGGGGCGGGCGGATTCGTCCTAACCCTCTATCGTGCCGCACCACCGTCCCGCGTGCGTAGCCGGTGACGGCGGTTCACCCCGGCGACACCGACCCGGTGTGTACTCCGACGCGGTTCGCCACCCGGTAACGTCAAGCCGTGCTCATCGGATGGCGTGCCGTCCTTGCGGGGGATCTCCCGAAGCGAGGCGCTCTGGGGGTCGGCTGCGCGGCAGTGGCGCTGATCGGTTTGATCAACCTGGTGGCCGGGTGCACCACCGTCACCAACGGCACGGCGACGCCCGACACCAAGATCGCCCCGGCGTACCGGCAGTCGGTGTCCGCCTCGGTCTCGGCCTCCGCGGCGACGTCGAGCGTCCGGGAGTCCCAGCGTCAGCAGTCGCTGACCACCCGGGCGGTGCGCACGTCGTGCGACTCGCTGGCGACGACCAGCAAGGATGCGATCGACAAGGTGAACGCCTTTGTCGGGGCCTACAACGCGGGCGGCAACACCGGGCCTACCGAGGGCCCGGCGATCGAGGCGCTCAACAACAGCGCCTCAACCGTTTCCAGCAACTTCAACGACGCACTGTCGCAACAACTCAAGGACGCGTTCAACGCCTACGTCGACGCGGCCCACGCGGTGGCCAACGCGATCGGCACGCACGCCTCGACGTCGGAGTTCAACCGGCGCGTCGACCAACTCAACGACACCAAGACGAAAGCGCTCAAACTGTGCCTGTCAGCCTTCTGAGGCGCCCCGAGAGGGACGGGTGTGGACTGGGTTGCGGCTGTGCGACGATAATCCCCATCGCACGGCGTGCGCAAATAGCTTGCGGACAGAAGTAGGAGGCTCCACGGTGGTCGCGGCGGATCACGCCCCGAGCTACGCTCGCAAACTGGGCATCCAACGAGACCAAGTCGTCCAGGAATGGGGCTGGGACGAGGACACCGACGACGAGATCCGCGCCGCGGTCGAGGAAGCCTGCGGCAGCGAGTTGCTCGACGAGGACAGCGACGAGGTCATCGACGTGGTGCTGCTGTGGTGGCGCGACGGCGACGGCGACCTGGTGGACACCCTGATGGACGCCATCACCCCGCTGGCCGAAGACGGCGTCATCTGGGTGCTGACGCCCAAGACCGGCAAGCCCGGCCACGTGCTGCCCGCCGAGATCGCGGAGGCGGCCCCCACCGCCGGCCTGATGCCCACGTCGTCGGTCAACCTCGGCGATTGGAGCGCCAGCCAGCTGGTGCAGCCCAAGTCCCGGGGCGGGAAGCGTTGATGCTGGGCGTCGGCGCGACCGCCCCCGACTTCACCCTGCGCGACCAGAACCAGCAACGTGTCACCCTGAGCTCGTATCGCGGCGCCAAGAACGTGCTGCTGGTGTTCTTCCCGCTGGCGTTCACGGGGATCTGCCAGGGCGAGCTGGACCAGTTGCGCGACCACCTGCCCGATTTCGAGAACGACGACAGCGTGGCGCTGGCCATCTCGGTGGGCCCCCCGCCCACGCACAAGATCTGGGCGATCGAGAGCGGCTTCACGTTCCCGGTGTTGTCGGACTTCTGGCCGCACGGCGAGGTCAGCCAGGCCTACGGGGTGTTCAACCAGGACGCCGGCTACTCCAACCGCGGCACCTTCGTCATCGACCGGTCCGGCATCATCAGGTTCGCCGAGATGAAGGAGCCGGGCGAGTCCCGTGACCTGCGGCTGTGGACCGAGGCCCTGGCGGCTCTCAAGGCCTGAGCAGGCCTGAAGTTTTGGGTGCGCGCCGTTGGGCGTGTAGCCTGCGGCGCGGGCATTCGGGGCGCGTAGCTCAGTGGTAGAGCTCTGGTTTTACACACCAGCGGTCGGCGGTTCGATACCGTCCGCGCCCACAAGTCGTTGACTCACAGAGCGGACTCACCGCGCGACCCCCCTCGACGCCGAGTCGGCTCGGAGCCCCGTCGTCACGGCGACGGAAATTTGGGATCGGTAGGGCGCACAGCGGGATACTGTTTGCTCCTCGGCGATCCTCAGGCGGTCGCCGCGTCGTTCGGAGGTCGAAAATGTCCTTTGTGATCGCAGCACCGGAGTATGTGACGGCGGCGGCCTCGGATTTGGCGAATCTTGGTTCGACCGTCAGCGCGGCCAACGCGGCGGCAGCCGTCCCGACGTCGCAGTTGCTGGCGGCCGGCGGCGACGAGGTGTCGGCGGCCATCGCGTCGGTGTTCGGCGCGCACGCACAGGCCTACCAGGCGATCAGTGCCGAGGCGGCGGCATTTCACCAGCAGTTCGTCGAGCTGCTGACCGCCGGCTCGAACTCCTACGCCCTTGCCGAGGCCGCCAACGCCAACCCGCTGCAGAACCTGCTCGACACCATCAATGCGCCCTTCGACACGCTGCTGGGACGTCCGCTGATCGGCAACGGCACCGACGGCGCGCCCGGAACCGGCGCCAACGGCCAGAACGGCGGCCTGATCTGGGGCGACGGCGGCGCGGGCGGGTCCGGCGGGCCCGGTCAGAACGGCGGCAGCGGCGGTAGCGGCGGGTTCCTGGGAGGCAACGGCGGCCCCGGCGGTGCCGGCGGGACGGCCATCGGCGCCGGGCAGGCCGGCTTTGGCGGCAGCGGCGGCAACGCCGTCGGACTCTTCGGCAACGGCGGCCGCGGCGGGACCGGCGGAGCCAGTCCCTTCGGCGTCGCCGGCGATGGCGGCTGGGGCGGCAACGGCGGGTTCATCCTCGGCAACGGCGGCATCGGCGGGTCCGGGGGCACCGGCTTCGTCGCCGGCTGGGGCGGCGCCGGCGGCGACGGCGCCGGCTATCTCTTCGGTCTGGGTGGAGCCGGGGGCACGGGCGGGGCGACCACCAGCAGCGGCGGGCTCGCTGGCGTGGGCGGCACCGGTGGCAGTGGCAACTTCCTCAACGGATTCTTCAGCACCGGGGCCGCCGGCGGGGCCGGCGGAACGGCCGTCGGCGTCGGCAACATCGGCGGCCAGGGCGGTGACGGTGGCGGTGGCGGCGGCCTCATCTTCGGCATCGGCGGCCACGGCGGGCCCGGCGGGGCCGCCCTGACCAGCGGCGGCACCGGCGGCCCCGGCGGATTCGGCGGTGACGGCGGCGTCCTCTTCGGCCTGGGTGGGGCCGGCGGCGACGGCGGGGCCGCCATCGGCGCCGGCCGCGGGGGCGTCGGCGGCCTCGGCGGCCTGGGCGGTTCCCTCTTCGGCCTCGGCGGCGCGGGCGGCAACGGCTACGGCGTGACCGGCCTGGCCTTCGGCGGCAATGGCAGCCAGGGCGGCTACGGCGGCCTCCTCTTCGGGATCGGCGGCGCGGGCGGCAACGGTGGCGTCGGCATCACCCCGGGCATGGGCGGACCAGGGGGCTTCGGCGGGTACCTGATCGGCGGCATCAACGGAAAGAGCGGGTCGACGCCGTAGTGACTCGGGTGCCCGGCCGCCGCGGGCAAACCTGGCCATTGTTCGACCCGCTATGGCAAGGTGTGGACGTGGCCGAGGACCCCGAACTGCAGATCGCCGGCGCGGGACGCACGGCGCCGCCCGTGCGGCCGCTGTCGACGCATCAGCAGCCGGCGACCAAGGCGGACCTCTACGCGGCGGTGGACGCGCTGCGCGCCGACATGCGCGAATTGATGGATATGGTCAAGACGTTGATCACCGAGGCGGACCGCCGCGTCACCGACCTCGAGCGTGCCGGGGGAGATGGCGCCCCCCGCGCGCGCTTCGACGACGACGACGAATGGTGAACCCGTTTCGCATCGGCGTTCCCGACGACGTGCTCGACGATCTGCGGGCCCGGTTGGCGCGCACCCGCTGGCCCGAAGCCGAGTGTGTGGACGACTGGAGCCAGGGCATCCCGCTGGCCTACACCCGGGCGCTGGCCGACTACTGGGCCAACGACTATGACTGGCGCGTGCGTGAGGCGGCGCTCAATCGGTTCGATCAGTACGTCACCGAAATCGACGGCCTGGACATCCATTTCGTCCACCAACGGTCCCCGCACGACGACGCGTTCCCGCTGCTGATCACCCACGGCTGGCCCGGCTCGATCGTGGAGTTCCACAAGGTGATCGAGCCGTTGACCAATCCGCCCTCCGGGCGCGCCGAGGACGCCTTTCACGTGGTGTGCCCGTCGCTTCCCGGGTACGGGTTCTCCGGCAAGCCGACGCGAACCGGCTGGGGCGTGGAGAAGATCGCCGCGGCCTGGGACACGCTCATGGTGCGCCTGGGCTACGACCGCTACGGCGCCCAGGGCGGCGACTGGGGCGCGGCGGTGACCACGCAGATAGGCCGCAACGGCGGCCTTTCCGGGGGACATTGCGTGGGCATCCACCTGAACATGCCGATCGGGCGGCCCACGCCGGAAGCCCTGAAAAACCCCACGCCCGAAGAGCAGCGGGCGCTGGCCGCGCTGGCGGAGCACCGCAAATGGGGCACCGGATATTCCAAGGAGCAGTCCACCCGGCCGCAGACGCTGGGCTACGGGCTCGTCGATTCGCCGGTGGGGCAGCTGGCGTGGATCGTCGAGAAGTTCTGGGCCTGGATGGATTGCGACGGCAACCCGGAGAATGTGCTGAGCCGCGACGAGCTCCTGGACAACGTGATGATCTACTGGGTGACCGGCACCGGCGCCTCGTCGGCCCGCCTCTACTGGGAGAGCTTCAAGGCCTGGGGCAACCTGGAAAGAGTCGAATTGCCCACCGGCGTAGCGTCTTTCCCCGGCGAGATCCTGGGCGCGCCGCGGTCCTGGTGCGAGCCGGTCTACAACATCACGCACTGGACGGACATGCCGCGCGGCGGCCACTTCGCCGCGTTCGAGCAGCCGGAGCTGTTCGTCGACGACGTCCGCGCGTTCTTCGCCACGGTGCGCTAGACCTCTCTCCGCGCCGAGTGTCAATCTCACGACGCGACATGCCGATTCGGCGTCGCGTGACGCACATTCGGCGGCTTCAGACGATGGGCCGGTGCAGGCGCGCGCGAGACCGCATGTCCCACAGGTAAAGCCGGTACCCGAAGAGCCAGGCCGCGTGCGGAATCAGCCGGTCGCCCAGGCGCAGCGCGGCCAGCAGCCACTCGAACCGGCGCTGCTGACCCGGCGACCAGTCGAGCGACATCATGGTCCGGAACTCGGGCGCCAGGAAGCCCGTCGTCGCGAACAAGTTGAACGGCCCCGCCAGCCGCCGCAACGGCCACGGCAGAAAGGCCAGCGAGGCCACCCCGTGCAGGTGCTCGCGGACCGGCGGATCGATGCGCAGCTCGTCGAGCGTGCGCTTCCAGTACTCGTCGAACGCGGCCCGGTCCGGCGGCCACATCCGCTCGGGCACCTGCAGCGTGGTGGCCAGCCGCCTGGCGTCGCGGTAGACGGCGTCGGCGGCGGGGTCATCGAGCGGGCCGTGCAGGAACTCGTGTTGCTCGACGTAGTACCGGTATAGGCAGGACGCCACCCACAGCTGCAACTTGGGGTCGAAAGCGTTGTAGGACAACGGGCTTGACGGAGTCGAGCGCACCCGCCGATGCACGCCGTCCACGGCGTCGCGGATCAGGGCCCGATCATGGTCGGTGCCGACGGTCGCGGCGGCCAGGTAGGTGCCGGTGGTGCGGGCCCGCTTGAACGGATGCTTGTAGACGTTGCCGCTGTCCACCGGGCTTTCCAGCACGCCGTAGCCGACGCCGGGCAGGGACAGCTGCATGATCACGTTCGCGGCGGGCAGCAACATCGCCGCCGGGTTGAGCAGGTCGGCGACCCGCGTCGCAGGCCGTTTCATCGGAGCCTCACGCGATCGAGTAGACCACGCGATCGACGGCCCGGACGCGCGATCCGCGCGATGCCGCGTGTGAGACGCTGCCGGGGTGTTCGCAACGCGGCCCCGGACCGCCGGCGTGCTCGCCGGATACGTGGCCGACGTCGCGCTCGCCGACCCGGGCCGGGGCCACCCGGTCGCCGCGTTCGGGCGGGCGGCCGCCGGCCTGGAGCGGCTGACCTACCGCGACAGCAGGCTCGCCGGGGCGCTGCATGTGGCCGTGCTGGTGGGCGCCGTCGGCCTGCTGGGCGCCGTCGCGCAACGGGGCGCCGGCCGGGCCGCGTCGGTGACGGCCGTCGCCACCTGGGCGTCGCTCGGCGGGACGTCGCTGGCGCGCACCGGCCTGGCGATGGCGGAGCTACTGGAGCGCGCCGATGTCGACGCCGCGCGACGACTGCTGCCGTCGCTGTGCGGGCGCGACCCCGCCCGGCTGGACGCCGCCGGGCTGACCCGCGCGGCGCTCGAATCGGTCGCGGAGAACACCTCCGACGCCGAGGTGGCGCCGCTGCTGTGGGCGGCGGTCGGCGGCGCGCCGGCGGTGCTGGCCTACCGCGGCATCAACACCCTGGATTCGATGATCGGCTACCGCTCGCCGCGCTACCGTCGGTTCGGTTGGGCCGCAGCCAAATTGGACGATGCGGCCAACTATGTCGGCGCGCGGGTGACGGCGGCGCTGGTGGCGACGTTGGCGCCGTTGGTCGGCGGGTCACCGGCGGGGGCGCTGCGCGCGTGGCGTCGTGACGCCGCCCGGCACCCCAGCCCCAACGCCGGCGTCGTGGAGGCGGCCTTCGCCGGGGCGCTGGGGGTTCGGCTCGGCGGGCCGACGCAGTATCGCCACGAGCTGCAGATCCGGCCCACCCTGGGCGACGGGCGGCAGCCGGACGTCGCCGACCTGCGCCGCGCCGTGGTGCTGTCGCGCCTGGTGCAGGCGGGGGCCGCGCTGTTGGCCGCGCTGGTGGCTACCGGCGGCGCCCGTAGCGGTCGGCGAGTTTTTCCTCGACGGAGGCCGGGGCTTGCGTCGCGGACGCCTGCTTGTCGCGGCGGCGGGCCTTGATTTCGGAGTACACGAAGTAGCCGACCCCGATCGGCGCGAGGATGCCGAACGAAATCCACTGGATGCCGTAAGACAGAAACGGCCCGGCGTCCAGGTGCGGCACGCCGAGTACACCGAGGCCGCCGGGCTGCCGATCCACCAGCTGCAGGTAGGGCCCGGCGAGCGGTACCTTGGTCAGCTCGGCGATTTGCGCGGTGTTGATCGAGTACACCTGCTGCGCGCCGTCGGCGATGAACGGATCCTTGCCCCGCGGCTCGGAGTCGCGCAGCCGCGCCGTGATGGTCACCGGTTCCCGCGGCGGGCGGGGGATCGGCGGCACGTGAGAACCCTGCTGCGGCCGCACGTAGCCGCGGTCGACCAGCACGGTGGGTCCGTCGTCGACCGCGAACGGTGCCAGCACGTCGAACGCCGGGTCGCCGTCGACCACCCGCAGCCGGGCCAGCACCTGGACGTCCGCGAGGTAGTGCCCGGTTGCCGTCACACGGCGCCACTGCGAACCGGCGGCCGCCGAACCCTGCTGCGGCAAAAGGGTTTTCAGGGGAACCGGAGCGGTGTTGAGCGAGTACTCGATCTGCTGGTTCTCCCGCGACGTCCTATTGTGCTTGCCCAGCTGCCAGGGCGCCAGCACCATGAAACACAGGTAGGTGAAGGCAATGACCACCAGCCCCAGCGCTATCCAGCCGGGCCGTAGCAGGAACGCGAGCCGGCCCATCAACAGTTCTCCGCGAGCCGCGCGTCGACCCACTCGTGCAGGCCGGGCAGGGCGGCCTCGATGACGGCGAACACCTTCTCGAAGTCCCTCGCGTCGCCGTAGTACGGGTCGTCGACGTCGGGGGCGTGGGCGCCCGAGCGCGGGTCGAACGAGCGCAGCATCCGCACGCGGTCCTCGTCGACGCCCAGGTGGCGCAGCATCCGCAGGTGGTTGCGGGCCAGCGCGACCACCAGGTCGGCCTCCAGGTGGTCGTCGTCGACCTGCGCGGCGCAGTGCTGGGTGGAGTAGCCGTGGGCCTGCAGGACCTGGGCCGCGCGCTCGTCGGCGCACGAGCCGACGTGCCAGTTGCCGGTGCCCGCGCTGGTCACCCTGACCACCTCGCCCAGGCCGCGTTGACGCAGCTGGTCGGCGAACATCTTCTCGGCCATCACCGACCGGCAGATGTTGCCGGTGCAGACGAAGGTGACGTGCAGCTCGGACACGCTCACACACCTAACGCGCTGCGCAGCTCGTCGATGGTCGCGGCATGCGTCACGCCGGTGGCGCTGAAGCCGTCCGGGAAGTCCGATCGCCCGTAGCCCCAGCCCACCACCACGGTGTCGATGCCGTGGGCGGCCGCGCCGTGTACGTCGTGGCTGCGGTCGCCGACCATGAGCACCCGCTCGGGCAGGGGTTGCAGCTGGTCGAGGGCGTGGGCCAGCACCTCGACCTTGGTCTTGCGGGAGCCGTCCGGGGCCGCGCCGGCGATCACCTCGAAGTGCTGCTCCAGCCCGAAATGCGCGAGGATGCGCCGCGCGGTGGGCTCCAGCTTGGACGTGGCCACCGCCAGCCGCACCCCGGCGGCACGCAGGTCGGCGAGCAGCGGTACGACGCCGTCGAACAGCGTGTTCATCGCCCAGCCGCGGCTGCCGTACTCGGCGCGGAACGCCGCTATCGCCTTGTCGGTGTCCTCGCCGAGGCCCAACGATCGGAAGGTGTCGTCCATCGGCGGGCCGACGATCTGCGTCGCCAGGTCGCCGTCGGGGACGGGGGCGCCGACATGGGCCAGCGCGTGCAGGAAGCTGGCGACAATGCCCTGCGCCGAGTCCGTCAACGTGCCGTCGAGGTCGAAGATCACCAGCCGGGAGGAGTCCTCCGTCCGAGGAGGGCAATCCGCTGACACCGTTTCTGTCACCTCACCATTGTCCTTGATCGGTCACGTTGACTCTGCGTCCCCGGCGGAAAGGGTCGAGTAGCGACCGCCACCGGCGCAGAGTGAATGCCGATTTGGGCTCGTTTGGGCTCAATTCCGCGTCCCAGGGCGGCCAACTAGTGTTTCACGGATGGCTAGATTCGGCCCGAGCGTGGCGGCGGCGCGCTATCACGGCGATCAGGCCGTCGAGCCCGGGATGCTGGATTTCGCCGTCAACGTCCGGCACCGGCAGCCGCCGGATTGGTTGCTGCGGCGGCTGGCGGATCGGCTCCCGGACCTGGCGCGCTACCCCGGCGTCGCGGACACGCAGCGGGCTCAGGACGCGGCCGCCGGGCGGCACGGCAGAACCCGCGACGAGGTGCTGCCGCTCGCCGGGGCGGCCGAGGGCTTCGCCCTGTTGGGCAACCTGCGCCCCGCGAAGGCGGCGATCGTCGCACCCTCGTTCACCGAACCCGCCGCGGCCCTGACCGCCGCCGGGGTGCCCGTGCAGCATGTGGTGCTCGAGCCGCCGTTCGGGCTGCGCGGTGTGAGCGTGCCCGAGGACGCCGACCTCGTCGTGGTGGGCAACCCGACCAATCCGACGTCGGTCCTGCACACCCGCGAGGAGCTGCTGGCGCTGCGCCGCCCGGGGCGCGTCCTGGTGGTCGACGAGGCCTTCGCCGATTCCGTTCCCGGCGAGCCCGAGTCGCTGGCCGGTGACTCGCTGCCCGACGTGCTGGTGCTGCGCAGCCTGACCAAGACCTGGGCGCTGGCCGGGCTGCGGGTGGGCTACGCCCTGGGCGCACCGGAGCTGCTGGCGCGGCTGAGCGCCCAGCGCGCCCACTGGCCGGTGGGCACGCTGCAGCTGACGGCCATCGCGGCCTGTTGCGCGGCCGACGCCGTCGCCGACGCGGCGGCCGACGCCGTGCGGCTGGCGCGGCTGCGCGCCGAGATGGCGGCCGGGCTGGCGTCGGCCGGCGCCGACGTGATCGACGGGCACGCGCCCTTCGTGTTGTTCCGCAGGCCGGACGCCGAGCAACTACGAATCAGACTGCACCGCAACGGGATTGCGATTCGCCGCTGTGATACCTTTGTCGGCCTGGACGAGCGGTACCTGCGGGCGGCGGTGCGCCGGGAATGGCCGCAGCTGGTGCGGGCCATAAACGGGAGCTGACGGGAGCTGTCCATGAGTGTGCGCCTGGCCGACGTCATCGAGGTGCTCGACGCGGCCTACCCACCGCGGCTGGCCCAGCCGTGGGACTCGGTCGGCCTGGTGTGCGGCGACCCCGACGACGTGCTCGACTCGGTGACCGTGGCGGTCGATGCGACGCCGGCGGTGGTCGACGAGGTCCCGCCGGCCGGGCTGCTGCTGGCACACCACCCCCTGCTGCTGCGCGGCGTCGACACGGTGGCCGCCAGCACCCCCAAGGGCGCACTCGTGCACCGGCTGATCCGGACCGGGCGTGCGCTGTTCACCGCGCACACCAACGCCGACTCGGCGGCGCCCGGGGTGTCCGACGCGCTGGCTGAGGCTCTCGGCCTGACGGTCGACGCGGTGCTCGAACCCCACTCCGCGGCGGCCGACCTCGACAAGTGGGTCGTCTACGTGCCGCGGGAGAGCGCCGCGGCCGTGCAGGCGGCGATGTTCGACGCCGGCGCCGGGCACATCGGCGACTACTCGCACTGCAGCTGGAGCGTGAGCGGCACCGGGCAGTTCCTGCCGCACGACGGCGCCTCACCCGCCATCGGCCGCGTCGGCACAGTCGAGCGGGTGGACGAGGACCGGTTCGAGGTCATCGCGCCCGCGCGCATTCGCGCCGACGTGCTGGCGGCCCTGCGAGCCGCGCACCCGTACGAGGAGCCCGCGTTCGACATCCTCGCGCTGGTGCCGGCGCCGGGGGACACCGGGCTGGGCCGGATCGGGACGCTGGCGGAGCCGGAACCGTTGCGGGCCTTCGTTTCCCGCGTCGGGACCGCGCTGCCGCGCACGACGTGGGGCGTGCGCGCGGCGGGGGATCCCGACGCGCTCGTCTCGCGGGTGGCGGTGTGCGGCGGCGCCGGTGACTCCCTGCTGGCCACCGCGGCGCGCGCCGGCGCGCACGTCTACGTCACCGCGGACCTGCGCCACCATCCCGCCGACGAGCATCGCCGCGCCTCGAACGTCGCCCTGGTCGACGTGGCGCACTGGGCGAGCGAATTCCCCTGGTGCGAGCAGGCCGCCGGCCTGCTGCGCTCCCGCTTCGGTGCGTCGCTGCCCGTGCGGGTGTGCGCCCTGCGCACCGACCCCTGGAACATGGGGCGGCAGGGCAATGAAACCGCGGAGGATCAGTCATGAAAGCCGAACTGGTGCAGCAACGCTCGCTCCTCGAGCTGTGCACGCTGGACGCCGAGCTGTCCCGGATCGCGCACCGGGCCGCCCACTTGCCGGAGCAGCAGGCCTACGAGCGGATCCAGGCCGACTGCGCCGCGGCCAACGACCGGGCCGCCGCGACCCGCATCGCGCTGGAGGACCTGGACGCGCAGGTCTTCAGGTTCGAGTCCGACATCGAGGCCGTGCGGCAGCGCGAGGAGCGCGACCGCTCTCTGCTGCAGTCGGGCGCGACCGACGCCAAGCAGCTGTCGGATCTGCAGCACGAACTGGAAACCCTGATCCGCCGGCAGGGCAGCCTGGAGGATTCCTTGCTGGAGGTGATGGAGCGCCGCGAGGAACTGCAGGCCCGGCTGGCCGGGGAGGAGGCGGCCGTCGAGGCTCTGCATGACGAACTCGCCGCCGCCCGGCAGGCGCTCGACGACGCGGTCGCCGAAATCGACGAAGCGCGACAGCTTCATTCGGCGCGGCGCGGGACGCTGACCGCGGGGCTGGACCCGGCCCTGTCCGCCCTCTACGAACGGCAGCGCGCAGGCGGAGGCCCGGGCGCGGCGCCCTTGCAGGGGCGCCGGTGCGGCGCCTGCCGGCTGGAGATCGACCGCGGCGAACTGGCCCGCATCTCCGCCGCCGCCGAAGACGAGGTGCTGCGATGCCCGGAGTGCGGCGCGATCCTGCTCCGGGTCAAGGGATCCGAGCGGTGAAGGTCGTCGTCGAAGCCGACGGGGGGTCGCGCGGCAACCCGGGGCCGGCCGGATACGGCGCGGTCGTGCTCAGCGCCGACCGCGCGACCGTGCTGGCCGAGGCCAAGCGGTCCATCGGGCGGGCGACGAACAACGTCGCCGAATACCACGGCCTGATCGCCGGTTTGGACGGCGCCCTGAACCTCGGCGCCACCGAAGCCGCCGTCTTCCTGGATTCCAAGCTCCTGGTCGAGCAGATGTCCGGGCGGTGGAAGGTCAAGCATCCGGACCTGATCGAGTTGCACCGCCGGGCGCGCGAGCTGGCGTCGCGGTTCGACCACATCAGCTACACGTGGATTCCGCGGGAACGCAATTCGTACGCGGACCGACTGGCCAACGAGGCGATGGACGCCGCGGCCGGCGCCGGCGACCCGCCCGGCGAAGCCGGCGAGTCCCTGCCGGCGCCGGATCCGCCGCAGGATCCCCCGGAGAGCGCCGCGGAGAATCCGCCGGAAAGCTCCCGGAAAACCCCCCCAAAACCATCGCCGAGCACGCTCGGACCGGACCCGGCTGGACCGGCGCGCGCGGGACGCCCACCCGGCTGCTGTTGCTGCGCCACGGACAGACCGAACTGTCCGCGCAGCGGCGCTACTCGGGCCGCGGCAATCCGGCACTGACCGAGGTGGGGCGGCGGCAGGCGGTGGCCGCGGCGCGGTATCTGGCCGAGCGCGGCGGGATCGCGGCCGTCTACGCGTCGCCGCTGCAGCGCGCCTACGACACCGCGGCGACCGCCGCCAAGGCGCTGGGCCTGGACGTCACCGTCGACGACGACCTGATCGAAACCGATTTCGGGGCCTGGGACGGGCTGACGTTCGGCGAGGCCGCGGAGCGCGACCCCGAGCTGCACCGCCGCTGGCTGCGCGACACCAGCACCACACCGCCGGGCGGCGAGAGCTTCGACAACGTCCTGCACCGGGCGCTCGCGGTGCGTGACCGGATCATCGCCGGACACGGCGCGTCGACGGTGCTGGTGGTCTCCCACGTGACGCCGATCAAGATGCTGCTGCGGCTGGCGCTGGACGCCGGGCCCGGCATCCTCTACCGGTTGCACCTGGACCTGGCGTCGCTGAGCATCGCCGAGTTCTACTCCGACGGGGCATCCTCCGTGCGGCTGGTGAACCAAACCGGCTACCTGTGAGTCCGCGCGTTTCGCCACGCCCGATTCGCGAGTTCAGTAGTTTAACTATTTCGCAATTGATGGTGAAGGTGACTCGTATGCAGTCTCAACCACACGCCATATCCACCGGCGCGGTCCCAGCGGACGTCTGGGCCGACGTCATGCCCGCCGTGCTCGACGAGCTGGCCCGGTGGGGCGTGGAGCGCTTCAGCATCGAGGCACTGGCGGAACGGCACCGGCTGGATCCGGCGCTGATCTACCTGCACTGGGGCGATCGTCAGCAGCTGATCGTCGATGCGGCCCTCACCGACATGGCAGACCTGGCCTCGCAAACCGACACCGGATCGCTGCGGACGGACCTGCTCGCGCTGGCCCGGACCGTGGCCGAGCGGGTGAACACCGACCGGGGCCGCACATTCTTGCGAGCGCTGGTGATGAGTCGCACCGGGCCGCACGACCACGAGACCCGGATCAGGTTCTGGCGCGCGCGCTTTGCCGTCGCGCGCGGGATCGTCGACCGGGCGCGGGAGCGCGGCGAGCTGCGCGACGGCGTCGATCCGGTGGCCGCCGTGCAGATCGTCCTCGCTCCGCTCAACGTCCGTGCGCTCTACTCCGACGAGGCCGTCGACGACGACTACTGCCGGTCCATCGCCGACATGGCGTGGCACGCGCTCGTGAAAAAAGCATGACGCGTCGCGCAGGAGCGGCCCGGTGAGAGCCGTCGTGCTGCGCGAAGCCGGCAAACCCACGTCGGTGGAGGAACTCGCGTTGCGGCCCGTCGGCACGCATGAGGTGCGCGTGCAACTCAAGGCCAGCGGTGTGTGCCACAGCGACCTGTCGCTGCGCGACGGCTCCATACCGACGCGGGTGCCGTCCACGCTCGGCCACGAGGGCGCCGGCGTCGTCGCGGAGGCCGGCGACGGCGTGACGACGGTCCGCCCGGGCGACCATGTCGTGCTGGTCTGGAGCGTGGCCTGCCGGTCCTGCGCGCACTGCCTGCGGGGCGAGCCGCACCTGTGCGTGCACGGATACGACCACGCTTACGGCGCGCCGTACGCCGAGAGCGCGACCGGCCCGGTGTGGCCCGGCATGGGGGTGGCGTCGCTGGCCGAGGAGACGGTGCTGCCCGCGGCCGCGGTCGTGCCGATCGACGAGTCGTTGCCTCTCGATCTCGCCGCCCTGCTGGGCTGCGGCGTCACCACCGGGGTCGGCGCCGTGATGCACACGGCGGCCGTCCGTCCCGGCGACACCGTCCTCGTCCTCGGTTGCGGCGGTGTGGGTTTGGCGGCGATCCAGGGTGCCCGCCTGGCGGGCGCGGCGCGGATCATCGCCGCCGACCGGGTGGCTGCGCAGCTTCCCACCGCAGTCGCCAACGGCGCGACGGACACGGTCGACGCGAGCCAGGTCGACGTCGCCGCCGCGGTGCGCGACCTCACCGGCGGTGCCGGGGCCGACCACGGCATCGAGGTGGTGGGCGCGCCCGCCACGATGCGCGCGGCGTACGACGCCACCCGCCGCGGCGGCCGGGTCACCTTGGTGGGGGCCGCCGGGGTCGGGGAGGCGGTGACGTTTCCGGCGCTGCCGCTCATGACCGAAGGCAAGACGATTCGGGGCAGCGTCTACGGGGCCAGTGACCCGCCGCGCGACATCCCCCTGCTGGCCGAGCTTGCGCGGCGCGGCCGGCTCGACCTCGAAGCGCTGGTGACGCGGCGGATCGGCATCGACGACGTCGAGGCGGCGTTCACCGACATGACCGCCGGGCGCGGGGCGCGCAGCGTCGTCTGCTTCCCGTAAACGTTCAGCGCGACAGCGTGATCGCGCCCTCCGGGCAGTTTTGCGCGGCGGCCTGCGCCTGCGCCTCGAGTTCGCCCGACACTTCGCCGACGAGCACGACGCAGTGGCCGACCTCGTCGGCGTCGAAGACCTTGGGCGCCAAGGTGTAACAGCGGCCGTGGCCGGTGCAGCAGTCAGCGTCGAGCGAGACTTTCGTCATGGGCGCCGCCCCTGATCGCTTCGTCGTCCGCGCGTCATGACACCGGGAAGGTCAGCGGCAGCGACTCCACGGACCTCAGCGCCTCGGTGTACTTCAGCTCGGTGCCGGGCTTGATCTCGTAATCCGGGATACGCCGGTGGAACTCGCGCAACGCGACCCGCAGCTCCATGCGGGCCAGGTGCGACCCGAGGCAGCGGTGCGGCCCGCCGCCGAACGCCCGGTGCCGATTGGGATTGCGGTGGAAGTCCACGACGTCGGGATCGGGAAATTCGGCCGGGTCGGTGTTGGCCGCACCGAGCAACGGGCTGACCCGTTCCCCCTTGCTGATCGGGCAGCCGCCCACCTCGACGTCCTGCATGGCGACGCGCACGACTCCGGGCACCGGTGTCTCCCAGCGCAGCAGCTCCTCGATGGCGGTCGGCAGGACGTCGGGCTCGTCGACGAGCTGGTGGCGGTGCTCGGGGTGGCGGGCCAGGTACACGAAGAAGCAGTCGAGCGAATCGGTCACCGTGTCCAGCCCCGCGATCAGGAACAGGAAGCAGATGTCCAGGATCTCCTCGCGGGACAGTGGCTGCTCCGGCGATCTCGGCCGCGATCAGCGCGGACAGCACGTCGTCGCGGGGACTGGCGACGTGGTCGTCGATGGCGCGCTCGAAGTAGTCGTAGATCTGCTGGGCGACCCCGACTGAGGCCTCGTGGCGGCCCTCGTAACCGCCGCCCTCGGGGCGGATCACGCCGTCCTTCCAGACCAGGAACTGGTCGAGGTCCGCCAGCGGCAGCCCGAGCAGCTGCAGGAAGACGGTGCAGGGGAGGGGGACCGCGAACTCTTCGTGAAAATCGCATTCCCCGCGGTCGGCGAAGCGGTCGATCATCTCGTTCACCAGTGCGGCGACCTGCGGTTCACGCCGGGCCATCTCTCGCGGCGTGAAGAGCGGATCGAGGATGCGGCGGTACTTCGCGTGCTCCGGCGGATCGATCTGCAACGGGATGAGCGGTCGCACGTTGCCCAGGTCGACGGCGTCCATGTTCGACGAGAACAGCTCGGTGCGCTTGAGCGCCATCTCGATGTCGGCGAGGCGGCTGAGCACCACCGCCTGCGGCGAGCGGAACACCGGGCACGACTCGCGCAGCGCCTTATACATGGGCTGCGGCTCCGCGAGGCCGGTGACCGCCTGGTCGACGAACCCTTCGGTATCTGTCATCCGGTCATGCTGACACCAACCTTCGCCGTGGGCAATGGTTGAGACTTGGCAGGGCCCATCCACGTTGGGCAGGATCGCGGAGTGGACGACACTGATCAACCCGGGGATGCCGAGCAGTTTTGGGAGCAGCGCTATAGCTCGAGCGAGCGGGCGTGGAGCGGGCGGGTCAACGCCCGGCTGCCCGAGGTGGCCGCCGAACTACCACCCGGACGGGCCCTGGACCTGGGCTGCGGTGAGGGTGCCGACGCGCTGTGGCTCGCCGAACAGGGCTGGCAGGTCGTGGCCGTCGACGTCTCGGCCACCGCGCTGCAACGGGGCAGCGACGCCGCGTCGGAGCGCAACCTGATGGACCGCATCGACTTTCAGCGCCACGACCTCAACGAGACCTTCCCGGACGGGATGTTCGACCTGGTGTCGGCGCAATACCTGCACTCACCGGCCCGCCTGGATCGGGACACGGCGCTGCGGCGGGCGGCGGAGCACGTCGCGCCGGGCGGTGTCCTGCTGATCGTCGACCACGCGGCCGCGCCGCCCTGGGCGCAGGACCATTCGAAGCAGCACCTGCACCGCTTTCCCGGCATTGACGACGTGCTGGCCTCGCTGCGGCTGAACCCCGCGCACTGGACCCGGGTGCGGACCGAGAGCGCCGAACGGGAGACGGTGGGGCCGGACGGGCAACCCGCGACCCTGATCGACAACGTGATCGTCCTGCGGCGCAGCGCGGCGTAGCCGCTGGCCTCCGGATATCGCAGCGAGTACCGTATGTCGTCGCGGACGAGTTGGCCGGGCGGCCGCGGACCGTCGCGAGGCGGTTCGAGGAAAGTCCGGACTTCACAGAGCAGGGTGATTGCTAACGGCAATCCGAGGTGACTCGCGGGACAGTGCCACAGAAAACAGACCGCCACCCTCGCGGTGGTAAGGGTGAAACGGTGCGGTAAGAGCGCACCAGCATTCCGGGTGACCGGGATGGCTAGGCAAACCCCACCCGAAGCAAGGCCAAGAAGGCCGCACCCCGGTGCGGTCGCGCAGGCGTCCGAGGGTTGCTCGCCCGAGCCTGCGGGTAGGCCGCTCGAGGCACCCGGCAACGGTGTGTCCAGATGGATGGTCGCCGCCCCGCCGCCGTTGTCATACCGCGGCGGCGGGGAACAGAATCCGGCTTACAGGCCAACTCGCCCGCCCCAGCGTCAGCGGGCTTTGCGCACCGATTTGGCCAATCTGCGCAGCGCGTCGTCGAGGTCCCGCCGGCACCGCTCCGCCAGGTCGGCCTCCTGCTGGTACAGCAGGCCGTAGGTGAACGTGTCCTCCCCGGCGGCGTGGGCGGCTCGCGCCTCGTCAACCAGGTGCTCCCGGCTGACGACGCTGTCCTGGTGATCGCCCAGGAGGGTCTGGATGACCTTGGCCTGCTCGGACACTTTGGTCGCCCCGGTGGCCGACGCGGTGTAGCGAAGCCGCTTGGCGCGCTTGCGGATCCGGTGCAGCGCCTCGTTGCGGGCGTGCTCGGCGCCCGGGTCCGCAAGGGCCTCCGCCTGTTCGGCCTTCGCGCCCACGGCGCCCATGGCGGCCTTGGCGGCCTTGCGGACCTTGCCGTAAGCGGAGTCGATGGTCACCGGCGCCCGCTCCGCGCCGCCGACGGCGGCGGCGGGTTCCCGGGCCACGAGCGCCTCGAGGGCGTCGAGGACGCGGAAGTACCGCTGCGAGCGCATAGCGACCAACGACCGGCGCAGGCCGGTCTGGTATCGGCGACGGGCACCCTCGACGAGGCGTTCGCGCACGGGTCCGCGCACCAAATCCGGCTCCAGCCGGTTCAACTCGTTCTCGTAGCGCTCCGCGAGCACCTCGGCGTCGCGCGCGACGCCCAGGATGCCGGCGAGCTCGCGCAGTTCGTCGAGGAGCCAGGTGTCCTCGGGCAACCCGAACGACTCCTGGTAGTCGCGCAGCAGGCTGCGGATCTTGCGGGTGGTCACCCGCATCTGGTGGATGGAGTCGTAGGCGTCGGCGCGCACGGCGCGGTCCCACACCAGCAGCTCACCGATCTGCTCCGTCAGCGCGCGCCGCAGGGGCTCCTCGGGTGGCGGGGTGGCGTCCGGTTGCGCCGCCGGGCCGAGCACCCGCGCCAGCTTGGAGGCATGCCCGGCCGGCGCGGCGCCGGCGTCGAGCAGCCGATTGCTCAGCCGGTCCAGCAGCGCGGTGTCGGGGGCGCGGTCCGGCGTCGCGTTTTCGGAGAGCTCGAGCTCCCACTCGCGCCACTCCTGCTGGCCGGGTGTGCCGTCGCCGCGGTCGTCGGACGCGTCGGTGGCGGACCAGGCGATGACGTGGTCGTTGCTGAATTCGGCCAGCGCGGTGCCGTCGGCCCCGTACAAGACGTGGCTCTCGCGTTCGGTGGTGATGCGGGCGACCGGTTCCAGCGGGCGGTCGCGGACGATCGCGAGCACGGCGTCCAGCAGCTCGCCCGGCACCGTGGCGTCGGCGCCGTCCCCGTGCGAGTCGCCCAGCGGCGCGCGGACCTCGGTGCGCGCGTCGGGGCCGCCCGGCAACTTCAGGTGCCATCCCGCGTCATGGCCGCCGGTGCGTCGGCGCAGGGTGATCCTGTTGCGGGCCAGATCCCGCGCCGGGGTGTCGAAGTACGTGGCATCCAGCCACTGCGTCGGCGTCTTGTCGACGCGCGCCACCGCGGCGATGCCCTCGAACGACGGCGACACGGTGGAGTCGACGACGTCGAACTTGCGCTCCACCTCGAGATGCCGCGAGGTTTTCGTCGCTTTTGCAGGCATGTTTGACTCCATTGATGTCCGCCGAGGGAGCGTCGCGGTGTCGGCGGGCGGGGATCGGCTCCCATAGCGTGCCACATCCGGGTTACGCGCCCGGCCGAAGCTCGCGAGGCGGGGCCGTTAACCGGGCCCATCGGGACGCAGATGCATCGCCAGCCCGCTCAGCTGACGAATCGTCTCCACTTCGGCGCCTCGGAAGGGCCGTCCGTCCGGCCCCAGCAGGTCGTGGAACCACACGTCCGGCATCGCGGTGTACGGGTGCTCCCACGAGTCCCAGGGGAAGTAGGTCTGCGTCTTCCCGGCGACCAGCCCCCAGTTGAACGCGCCCACCTTGTGGCGTTTCGCGATCGGCAGGATGTCCTCGACGGTGCTGCCCAGCGGCCGGGCCAGGTACTCGGTGCACAGGATCGGGCGGCCATGGGCCGCGAGTTCGGCGATGCGGCTTTCGAAGTCCGCGGGCGCGGCATACGAGTGGAACGTGATCACGTCGGAGTTGTCGAGCTGGATGCCGCTGATCGTGCTGCGGCGTTCCGGGTCCGCCCACTCGCCGTCCCACACGCCGCTGGTCAGCGGTTGGCACGGATCGACCGTGCGCGCCCACGCGAACACCTGGGGGAGCAGGTCCGCCACGAGGTCCAGCTTGTCCGGCCGTTCGACCGAGCGATAGTAGTGCGAGGGATTGTCGGGCTCGTTCCACAGATCCCAGCCCAAAACGCGGTCGTCGGTGCGGAACTGGGTCAGCACCCCGGTGACGTAGCCGCGCAGGGTGCGCACGTAGCCGCGGTCGTCGAGGCGCGCGGCGCCCGGGCTCTGCACCCAGCCGGAGTTGTGCACGCCGGGCCGCGGCGCCCGCTGGGGACCGGCCTGGGGGAACGGGTCCCAGCAGGAGTCGAACAGGACGAAGAGCGGCCTGATGTCGTGGCGCGCGGCGATGTCGACGAACTGGGCGAGGCGGACCCGGAAGCCGCGGGGGTCCTGGGCGAAGAGCAGGTCGTGCAGGAAGACCCGCACCGAATTGAACCCGTTCGAGCGGGCCCAGCCGAGCTCGGTGTCGATGCGACGGGGTTCGAAGGTGTCGGGCTGGAACATCTCCAGCTGGTTGATGGCGCTCGAGGTGACGTAGTTCGCGCCGACCGGCCAACCCTGCGCCCGATACCACGCGTTCGCGCGGTCGGGCGACCACCGGCTGGCTTCCGGCGACGTCTGCGGCGGTTGCGCGGCGGCGCGAGGTGCTGGGGCCAGTGCCGCGCCTCCCGCCAGTAACAGTGGGGCCTTCAACACCGCCCGGCGGTGCGCCATGCGACCACGATGGCCCCGGTTGATGTGCTCACCCTGCTCTCGGAGTCGAGGTTGCCTACAGGGTCGATCGTACACCTTTGCTGCACAAGGGCTTTCAGCAAATCAGGCAGCGGACGCGGCGCCGATCAGAAGCAGTGTTCCTCGGCCGGGAATGCGCCTTCGGCAACCTCTTGGGCGTATTGCCGTGCCGCCCGGCCCAATTCGGCGCCGACGTCGGCGAACCGCTTGACGAAGCGGGGTGGCTTGCCGCCGCTCATCCCGGCCATGTCCTGCCAGACCAGCACCTGGGCGTCGCAGTTCGGGCCGGCTCCGATCCCGATCGTCGGGATGGTGAGCTTGCCGGTGATCTGGGTGGCCAGTTCGGCGGGCACCATCTCCATCACGACCGAGAACGCGCCGGCTTCCGCGACGGCGATCGCGTCGGCGATGGTCTGCTCGGCCGCGTCGCCGCGGCCCTGCACTCGGAACCCGCCGAGGTTGTTCACGCTCTGGGGGGTGAATCCGACGTGGGCCATCACCGGGATGCCGGCGGCGGTCAGGCAGGCGATCTGCTCGGCCACCCGCTCCCCGCCCTCGAGCTTGACGGCGTGCGCGCCGCCCTCCTTCATGAACCGGGTGGCGGCGGCGAGCGCGGCGGCCGGTCCGGCCTCGTAGCTGCCGAACGGCAGGTCGGCGACCACCAGGGCGTGTTGGGCGCCCCGCGTGACGCCGCGGACCAGGGGGATCAACTCGTCGATGGACACCGGCACGGTGGTGTCGTAGCCGTACACGACGTTGGCCGCCGAATCGCCCACCAGCAGCACCGGGATGCCGGCCTGGTCGAAGATGCGGGCGGTCGAATAGTCATAGACCGTGAGCATCGCCCACTTGTGGCCCTCGGCCTTCATCTTCTGCAGATGGTGGGTGCGGATCTTGGTGAGCGGTTGGGAGTGCTCGGAGGAGTTTGCGCCGTAGACGTTGTGCTCAGACATCGCAGACATCACTGTCCTTGGAGTGGTCGGGTCGATCCTCGTGGCCCTGATCGGGGTCCCCGGGTTCGTCTGACCCTGCCATTCTGCCACCTCGCCGGCGCCATGGCACGGCCGCCCCGGTGTGAGACATACCATGCAGCCCATGCAGCGGCTCAGCGGCCTCGACGCCAGCTTCCTCTACCTGGAAACCCAGGATCAGCCCATGCACGTGTGCTCGATCCTCGAGTTGGACACGTCCACGATGCCGGGCGGCTACACGTTCGACCGGCTGCGCGACGCGCTGGCGCTGCGCATCAAGGCGATGCCGGAGTTCCGCGAGAAGCTGGCCAACAGCCCGCTCAACCTCGACCATCCGGTGTGGGTGGACGACGAAACGTTCGACATCAACCGGCACCTGCACCGCATCGGGCTGCCGCCGCCGGGAGGCCGGGCCGAGCTGTCGGAGATCTGCGGCCACATCGCGTCCCTGCCGCTGGACCGCCGCCGGCCGCTGTGGGAGATGTGGGTCATCGAGGGTGTGGCGGGCACCGACTGCCAACAGGACGGCAGGCTGGCGGTGCTGACCAAGGTGCACCACGCCGGCGTGGACGGGGTGACCGGCGCCAACCTGATGTCGCAGCTGTGCAGCACCGAAGCCGACGCGCCCCCGCCGGAGCCGGTCGACGGCGTCGGCGGGGCGAGCGGGTGGCAGATCGCCGCCGGCGGGTTGGTCAGGTTCGCCACCCGCCCGCTGAACCTGGCGAACGTGGTGCCGCAAACCGTCTCGTCGGTGTTCGCCACTGTGCAGCGGGCCCGCGCTGGCCTGACCATGGCGCGGCCGTTCGCGGCGCCGCCGACCCCGTTCAACGCCAAAATCAGCGGGCGCCGCACGATCGCCTACACCCGGCTTGACCTCGAGGACATCAAGACGGTCAAGAACCGCGTCGGCGCCAAGGTCAACGACGTGGTGATGGCCCTGGTGTCCGGGGTGCTACGGCAGTACCTGGCCGACCGTGACGCGCTGCCGGATGCGTCGCTGGTGGCGTCGGTGCCCGTGTCGGTGCACGGCCGTTCGGACCGCCCGGGGCGCAACCAGGTGTCGGCCATGTTTTCCAGCCTGCACACCGAGATCGCCGATCCGGTGCAGCGGCTCAAAGCCATCGCCGAGGCCAATTCGATTGCCAAGGAACACAGTTCGGCCATCGGCGCCACGCTGTTGCAGGATTGGTCGCAGTTCGCCGCACCCGCGGTCTTCGGTGTCGCGATGCGGGTCTACGCCCGCAGCCGGCTGACCCAGCGCTTGCCGGTGCACAACCTGGTCGTGTCCAACGTGCCGGGTCCGCAGGTTCCGCTGTACCTGCTGGGCTGCGAGGTCAAGGCGATGTATCCGCTGGGGCCGATCTTCCACGGCTCGGGGCTCAACATCACGGCGATGTCGCTCAACGGCAAACTCGACGTCGGGCTCATCTCCTGCCCGGAGCTGCTGGGAGACCTGTGGGCGATGGCCGACGAGTTCCCGATCGTCATGGAAGAACTGCTCGCCGCCACCCGGTAGCGGACTTGTGCGAAAACAAGTGGCGCTCATGAGAATCTCAGGTTGGCTCTGGCAGCATAGGTGGGCATGAGGCTGACCCGCCCCGACCACGTCGCGCGCACGTTGCTGGTCTGGACGACCATCGCTGCCGTGGCGCTGCTTTTCGCGGGCTGCGTCCGCGTCGTCGGCGGCCGCGCGGTGCTGGGGGGACCCAAGCTGGGTCAGCCGATCGAATGGACCCCGTGCCGCTCCTCGAACCCGAGGGCCAAGATTCCCAAGGGCGCGCTGTGCGGCAAGCTGGCGGTGCCCGTCGACTACGACCACCTCGACGGTGACGTCGCCGTGCTCGCGTTGATCCGCTTTCCCGCGACCGGGGACAAGATCGGCTCGCTGGTGATCAATCCGGGCGGGCCGGGCGAGTCCGGCATCGACGCGGCCTTGGGCGTCGTCCAGACGTTGCCCAAGCGGGTCCGCGAACGGTTCGACCTGGTGGGCTTCGACCCGCGCGGGGTGGGGTCGTCGCGGCCCGCCATCTGGTGCAACTCCGACGCCGACAACGACCGGCTGCGCACCGAGCCCGACGTCGACTACAGCCCGGCCGGAGTGGCGCACATCGAGGACGAGACCAAGCAGTTCGTCGGCCGCTGCGTCGACAAGATGGGCAAGAGCTTCCTGGCCAACGTCGGGACCGTCAACGTCGCGCGGGACCTGGACGGCATCCGCGCCGCGCTGGGCGACGACAAGCTGACGTACCTCGGCTACTCGTACGGCACCCGGATCGGTTCCGCCTACGCGGAGGCTTACCCGACCAAGGTGCGGGCGATGATCCTCGACGGCGCCGTCGACCCCAACGCCGACCCCATCGAGGCGGATCTGCGCCAGGCCAAGGGGTTTCAGGACGCGTTCAACGACTACGCCGCCGACTGCGCGAAGCAACCGACCTGCCCGCTGGGGCGGGACCCGGCCAAGGCCGTCGACGTCTACCACAGCCTGGTCGACCCGCTCGTGGATCCGAACAATCCGATGGTCGGCAGGCCGGTGCCCACCAACGACCCGCGCGGGCTCAGTTACAGCGACGCCATCGTGGGCACGATCATGGCGTTGTACTCGCCGACGTTGTGGCACCACCTCACCGACGGCCTGACCGAATTGGTAAACCACCGCGGCGACACCATGCTGGCGCTGGCGGACATGTACATGCGGCGCGACTCGCACGGCCATTACAGCAACGCCACCGACGCCCGGGTCGCGATCAATTGCGTTGACCAGCCGCCGGTTACCGACCGCGCCAAGGTGATCGACGAGGATCGCCGCTCCCGCGAGATCGCCCCGTTCATGAGTTACGGGTCTTTCACCGGCGATGCGCCGCTGGGCACCTGCGCGTTCTGGCCGGTGCCGCCGACGAGCACGCCGCACAGCATCTCCGCGCCCGGCCTGACGCCGACGGTGGTGGTCTCCACCACCCACGACCCGGCCACGCCGTACAAGGCGGGCGTCGACCTGGCCAAAGAGTTGCGCGGCTCGCTGCTCACCTTCGACGGCACCCAGCACACCGTGGTCTTCCAGGGCGACTCCTGCATCGACGACTACGTGACGACATATCTGATCGGCGGCTCGTTGCCGCCCAGCGGCGCGAAGTGCTGACGCCTTCGCCGAACGTGCACTGACTGCGACCGTGCACTGACTGCGCCATCGTGGCGGGATCTTCGGGGTGCGTACACGTTCGACGGGCATGACGACACGCGCGAGGCGGTCGAAGACGAGACAAAGGCGTTACCTTTTCGCGCTGTAGCCGGATCATGCCCGAGTGCAACGATGTCAGCCATGTCGCGCCTGAAACCGTTGAGTTCAGCGCTGCTGTCGTTCGGGGTGCTGGTCGCCGGGCAGCCGGCGGGGGCATTGCCGGTGGCGGGGGCGACCCCGGAACCTGGCGCAGGCCAGACGCCCGCGCCGGCCCCGCCGCAGGCCGCCGTCCCAGGGCTGAACTGGAGCGGCTGCGCTTCGTTTTTGCCCGACGCCGCCGACGTCCCCGCCGGGGCGCGGTGCACCACCGTCTCGGTCCCGGTGGACTACGCCGCCCCGGGCGGGGCCCAAGCCAAGCTCGCCGTGATCCGCGTGCCCGCGAAGGGCAGGCGCATCGGCGCCCTGCTGGTCAATCCCGGGGGGCCGGGGGCGTCCGCGGTCGACATGGTCGCCGGAATGGCTTCGGACCTCGAGGGTTCCGACATCATGAACAACTTCGACCTGGTGGGCTTCGACCCGCGCGGGGTGGGCCATTCCACGCCGTCGCTGAGGTGCCGCACCGACGCCGAGTTCGACGCCTACCGGCGCGAGCCGATGGTCGACTACAGCCCGGCCGGTGTGGCGCACATCGAGCAGATCTACCGGCAGCTCGCCCAGCAATGCGCGACCAAGATGGGCACCGGTTTCCTGGCCAACGTCGGCACCGCGTCCGTCGCCCGGGACATGGACATGGTCCGCCAGGCGCTCGGCGAGAACCAGATCAACTACCTCGGCTTCAGCTACGGCACGGAGCTCGGCACCGCCTATCTGGAGAAGTTCAGCGACCACGTGCGCGCCATGGTGCTCGACGGCGCGATCGACCCGACCGTCGGCCCCGTCGACGAGAACGTCGACCAAATGGCCGGATTCCAAACCGCTTTCAACGACTACGCGCTGGACTGCGCGCGCTCCGCCGGCTGCCCGCTGGGGACCAACCCGGCCCAGTTCGTCGCCCGCTACCACGCCCTCGTCGACCCGCTGGTCGCCAAGCCCGGCAGAACGTCGGACCCGCGCGGCCTGAGCTATGCCGACGCGACCACCGGCACCATCAACGCGCTCTACACCCCGCAGCGCTGGAAGTACCTGACCAGCGGGCTGCTCGGCCTGCAGCGCGGCACCGACGCCGGGGACCTGCTGATGCTCGCCGACGACTACGAGCAGCGGGACAAGAACGGGCACTACAGCAACGACCAGGACGCGTTCAACGCGGTGCGGTGCGTGGACGCGCCGTCGCCGCGGGACTCGGCCAGCTGGGTGTCCGCGGACCAGCGGATCCGGCAGGCGGCCCCGTTCCTGAGCTACGGGCAGTTCACCGGTGACGCGCCCCGCGACCTGTGCGGGCTGTGGCCGGTGCCCGCGACGTCGGCGCCGCACGCCGCGCCGCGCGTCGCGCCCGGGAAGGCGGTGGTGGTGTCCACCACGCACGACCCGGCCACCCCGTACCAGGCCGGCGTCAGCCTGGCCCGCCAGCTCGGCGCGCCGCTGATCACCTACGACGGCACCCAGCACACCGCGGTGTTCAACGGCGACCAATGTGTCGACACCGCCGTCGTGCGCTACTTCCTCAACCTGACGGTGCCGCCGGCGTCTCTGCGGTGCGCCTCCTGAGCAGCTGTCGCCGGCGGCCACCGCTACCCTGGGCTCACCAGGCGGGGGCAGATCGAAGTAGCGGAGAAAGTTATGTCCTTTGTGAATGTTTCGCCTGAGGTGGTGGTGGCCGCGGCGCAGGACGCCGCGGGTATCGGCACGGCAGTCGACCAGGCCCACGCGGCAGCGGCGCCGGCGACCACGGCGGTGGTGGCCGCGGCCGAAGACGAAGTGTCCGCGGCGATCGCCACGGTGTTCTCCGGGCACGGGCAGTTCTTGGCGGCGCTCGGCGCGAAGGCGACGGCTTTCCAGAACCAGTTCGTGCAGGCGCTGACCAACGCCAGTTGGCAGTACGCGGCCGCGGAGACCGCGATCGTGCGCCAATTGCAAGCGGGCACCGCGGCGCTGCACCTCCCGCCGATCTTCGGCCCGCGGCCGGCGCCCTCGTCGCTGCCCGTCGATCCGTCGCAGTTCGCCGGCACCTACTACGAACAGGGCAGCGTCAAGCAGTTCTTCTCGCTCGGCCTGGTGAACACCAAGGCGGTGTACTCCCTCAACCCCGACGGCACGATCCGCGTCCAGAATTCGGGGAACTACTTCGTCGACCACGGTCCGATGGTGTCGATCGTCGGGTCCGCGGTGCCGGTCAACTCGATCAACACCGCGCTGCAGGTCAGCTTCTCGCCGTTCAAGCTGCCGTTCAGCCTCGGGGGCCCTCCGACGGGCAACTACATCATCATCGCGCGCGCCCCCGACTACAGCTGGGTCCTGGTCAGCGATCCCACGGGGTTCAGCGGCTACGTCCTGACCCGCAGCCAGTTCATTCCGCTCCCGGAATACCAGCAGCTGGTGGGCGAGGCGGTCTCCCTCGGCGTCTGGGGGCCGATCCTGCCGACACGCCAATACGCCTCCTGACCGCGGCGGTGAACCTGCCCGTGCCGCCGGGAGTCCTGCGGTGCGCGCTGAGCGGCCCGTTTCGTAGCGTTCGCAACGTGTTCTGAACAGGCTTGGAACAACGGTGGTAACACAGATTTAACAGCGATTGCATACTGTCGGGTCATGGATCGACAGAAGGAATTCGTCCTCCGCACGCTGGAGGAACGGGACATCCGCTTCGTTCGGCTCTGGTTCACCGATGTGCTCGGTTTCCTCAAGTCGGTCGCGATCGCGCCCGCGGAACTCGAGGGCGCCTTCGAAGAGGGCATCGGCTTCGACGGATCCTCCATCGAGGGCTTCGCGCGGGTCTCGGAATCCGACACGGTGGCGAACCCGGACCCGTCGACGTTCCAGGTGCTGCCCTGGGCCTCGCCGTCCGGCCACCACCACTCGGCGCGAATGTTCTGCGACATCACGATGCCGGACGGCTCGCCGTCGTGGGCCGACCCCCGCCACGTGCTGCGCCGCCAGTTGCAGAAGGCCAACGATCTGGGCTTCTCCTGCTACGTCCACCCCGAAATCGAGTTCTTCCTGTTGAAGCCCGGCCCCAACAACGGGTCGAGGCCCGTGCCGGTCGACTCCGCGGGCTACTTCGACCAGGCGGTGCACGACTCCGCGTCGAACTTCCGCCGCAACGCCATCGAGGCGCTGGAGTTCATGGGCATCTCGGTCGAGTTCAGCCACCACGAGGGCGCGCCCGGGCAGCAGGAGATCGACCTTCGGTTCGCCGACGCGCTGTCGATGGCCGACAACGTGATGACGTTCCGCTACGTCATCAAGGAGGTCGCGATCGACAACGGCGCGCGGGCGTCGTTCATGCCCAAGCCGTTCGGCGAGCACCCCGGCTCGGCCATGCACACCCACATGAGCCTGTTCGAAGGCGAGGTCAACGCCTTCCACAGCACCGATGACCCGCTGCAGCTCTCGGACGTGGGCAAGTCGTTCATCGCCGGGATCCTCGAGCACGCGTCGGAGATCAGCGCGGTCACCAACCAGTGGGTCAACTCCTACAAGCGGCTGGTGCACGGCGGGGAGGCGCCCACCGCCGCGTCGTGGGGCGCGGCCAACCGGTCGGCGCTGGTGCGGGTTCCGATGTACACCCCGCACAAGACGTCGTCGCGGCGTGTCGAGGTGCGCAGCCCCGACTCGGCGTGCAACCCCTACCTGACGTTCGCCGTCCTGCTGGCGGCCGGGCTGCGCGGGGTGGAGAAGGGATACGTGCTCGGGCCGCAGGCCGAGGACAACGTGTGGGACCTGACCCCCGAGGAGCGGCTCACCATGGGTTACCGCGAGCTGCCGACCAGCCTCGACAGCGCGCTCAAGGCCATGGAGGCCTCCGAGCTCGTGGCGGAAACGTTGGGGGAGCACGTGTTTGACTTCTTCCTGCGCAACAAGCGCACGGAGTGGGCCAACTACCGCAGCCACGTCACGCCCTACGAGCTGAGCACGTACCTGACGCTGTAGCTCATAGGGAAGTTCGCGGGCGTTCGTCCGGCCTCAGTCCGGCCTGAGAAACGGGCCGGTTGCGCTACGGTCGTGGTCGTGACCAAACCCGAGACGCAGCGCCCCCGGCTGCCCAGCGTCGGACGGCTCGGTTTGGTCGACCCGCCGGCCAGCGACCGGCTGAGACAGCTGGGCTGGTACGACCGCGACGACCGCGCCTACGTCGAGCGACTGTGGTCGTTGTCGCGCGCCCCGGACCCCGACGCCGCGCTGCGCACCCTGGTCCGGCTCTCGGAAAGCCCCGACGCCGACTGGGACGAGCTCAGCGCCGCCCTGCTGACCGAACGCCCGCTGCGCGGGCGACTGTTCGCGGTGCTGGGCGCGTCGCTGGCCCTGGGCGATCACCTGGTGGCCAATCCGCAGTCGTGGAAGTTGCTGCGCGGCAACGCCGGCCTCCCGTCGCGCGACCGGCTGCTGGCGACGTTCAACGAGTGCGTCGAGGAGGCGCTCGGTGGGCCGGGCTCGGCGCTGACGCGACTGCGCACGCTCTACCGCGACCACTTGCTGGTGCTGGCCGCGCTCGACCTGGCCCCGACCGTCGAGGACGAGCCGGTGCTGCCGTTCACCGAGGTGGGCGCCCACTTGTCCGACCTCGCGGACGCGGCGCTCGCCGCCGCGCTGCGGGTGGCGCAGGTGAGCGTCTGCGGGAACCGCACGCCACCGAAGCTCGCGGTCATCGCGATGGGCAAATGCGGTGCGCGGGAACTGAATTACGTCAGCGACGTCGACGTCATCTTCGTCGCCGAGCGGTCCGACGCCCTGTCCGCCCGAGTGGCCGGCGAGATGATGCAGGTGGCCGCGGCGGCCTTCTTCCAGGTGGACGCCGGGCTGCGGCCGGAGGGCCGCAGCGGCGAACTGGTCCGCACACTCGAGTCGCACGTCGCCTACTACCAGCGCTGGGCGAAGACCTGGGAGTTCCAGGCGCTGTTGAAGGCCCGCGCGGCGGTGGGCGACGCGGAGCTCGGCGAGCGCTACCTGGCCGCGCTGCAGCCCATGGTGTGGGTCGCCTGCGAACGCGAGGACTTCGTGGTCGAGGTGCAGGCCATGCGCCGCCGCGTCGAGCAGCTGGTGCCCGCCGACGTCCGCGACCGCGAGCTCAAGCTCGGCAGCGGCGGATTGCGCGACGTGGAGTTCGCCGTGCAGCTGCTGCAGTTGGTGCACGGCCGCAGCGACGAGTCGCTGCACGTCGCGTCGACGGTGGACGCGGTGGCCGCACTGGGGGCGGGCGGCTACATCGGGCGCGAGGACGCGGCGAACCTCACCGCTTCCTACGAGTTCCTGCGGTTGCTCGAGCACCGGCTGCAGCTGCAGCGGCTCAAGCGCACCCATCTGCTGCCCGAGGCCGACGACGAGGAGGCGGTGCGATGGCTGGCGCGGGCGGCACACATCCGCCCCGACGGCCGGCACGACGCCGCGGGGGTGTTGCGCGAGGAGCTGCGCCACCAGAACCTGCGGGTGTCGCAGCTGCACGCCAAGCTCTTCTACCAGCCACTGCTGGAGTCGATCGGGCCGACCGGCCTGGAGATCGCGCACGGCATGACGTCCGAGGCCGCCGAGCGGCAGCTGGCCGCCCTGGGCTACGAGGGGCCGCAGACGGCCCTGAAGCACATGTCGGCGCTGGTCAACCAGAGCGGGCGCCGGGGCCGGGTGCAGTCGGTGCTGCTGCCCCGGCTGCTGAACTGGATGTCGTATGCGCCCGACCCCGACGCGGGGCTGCTGTCCTACCGGCGCCTGTCGGAGGCGCTGGCCGGGGAGAGCTGGTATCTGTCCACGCTGCGCGACAAGCCCGCGGTGGCCAAGCGCCTCATGCACGTGCTGGGCACGTCGGCGTATGTCCCGGACCTGTTGGTGCGCGCGCCCCGCGTCATCCAGAGCTACGGCGACGGCGCCGCCGGGCCGAAGCTGCTCGAGGCCGAGCCCGACACGGTGGCGCGCGCCCTGATCGCCTCCGCCGCCCGCCATCGGGACCCGGTGCGCGCCATTGCGGCGGCGCGGACGCTGCGCCGGGCCGAGCTGGCCCGCATCGGTTCGGCGGACTTGCTGGGCTTTCTGGAAGTCCGGGACGTGTGCAGGGCGCTGACCTCGGTGTGGGTGGCGGTGCTGCAGGCCGCGTTGGAGGCGATGATCCGGGCCAACCTGCCTGCCGACGGGAAGCCGCCGGCGGCGATCGCGGTGATCGGCATGGGCCGCCTCGGGGGTGCCGAGCTGGGCTACGGCTCCGATGCCGACGTGTTGTTCGTCTGCGAGCCGGCCCACAGCGTCGAGGACTCGAGCGCCATCCGCTGGTCGGCGACGGTCGCCGAGCAGGTACGAACGCTGCTGGGCACGCCGAGCGTCGACCCGCCGCTGGAGGTCGACGCCAACTTGCGCCCGGAAGGGCGCAGTGGTCCGCTGGTGCGCACGCTGGGCGCCTACGCCGCCTACTACGAGCAGTGGGCCCAGCCGTGGGAGATCCAGGCGCTGCTGCGCGCGCACGCGGTGGCCGGTGACGCCGACCTGGGCGAGCGGTTCCTGCTGATGGCCGACAAGACGCGATATCCGACCAACGGCGTGTCGGCCGACGCGGTGCAGGAGATTCGCCGCATGAAGGCCCGCGTCGAGTCCGAGCGGCTGCCGCGCGGCGCCGATCCCAAGACGCACACCAAGCTGGGGCGCGGCGGACTGGCCGACATCGAGTGGACGGTGCAATTGCTGCAGCTGCGGCACGCCCACGACATGCCGGCGCTGCACAACACGTCGACGCTGGAATCCCTGGACGCGATCGCGGCGGGAGGGCTGGTACCCGCCGACGACGTGGAGTTGCTGCGGCAGGCCTGGCTGACCGCGACGCGGGCCCGCAATGCGCTGGTGCTGGTCCGCGGCAAGCCCACCGACCAGCTGCCCGGGCCCGGACGTCAGCTCAACGCGGTCGCCGTCGCGGCCGGCTGGCCGACCGATGACGGCAGCGAATTCCTGGACAACTATCTTCGGGTGACGCGTCGTGCGAAAGCCGTCGTGCGCAAAGTTTTCGGGAGTTGAGTCAGGAGGCCGTCGCGTTGGACGCCATATTCGAGGTGCTCAGCGCGGCGGAGGCCCAGCGCGTCACGGCCCTCTACGCTCCGCTGGCCGAGGCCGTTCGGGAGCTCGTCGACGCCACCATCCGCACCGAGGCCGACGACCACGTCGTCGCCGAGGCGCGATCCGCGATCGAGGCCGTCACCGAGTCGCTGCGGCAGAAGACCCGAGAGGTCGGGGTGAGCTACCGCGTCAACGGCCGCCCGCTGCCGTTGGGCAATGCCGCCATCGGCCTGTGCAACCCGGTCGCGCCGCCGGTCATCGTCCACCACCAGGGTGGCGGTCGCTGCTGGAGCGAGTTCGTCCTCGGGGCGGCGTACGAGGGCCCCCCGAAGCTGGTGCACGGCGGCGTGAGCGCCCTGGTGCTCGACCACATGCTCGGTGAGGCGGCCAGCGAGGGCCTGTCCAAGCCTCGTTTCACCGGAACCATCACCGTGAAGTACCTGCGCGGAACTCCCCTCGGCCGGCTTCGCTCGGAAGCGTGGATCGAGCGCCGGGAGGGCGTCAAAGTGTATGCGCGCGGCACCATTTCGGACGCTGGGGGCGTCACTGTCGAGGCCGAGGGCGTCTTCATCGAGCCGTCGTGGGCGCGGGAGGCCGAGTGAAGTTCTACGTCAGCAGCGCCTTCTTGAACACCCGTGAAATCGTCGAGATCGCCAAGGCGGCGGACGATCTCGGCTACGACGGCATCGGGATTCCCGACCACGTGGTCAACCTGGAGACGCTGGACACCCCGTACCCGTACACCAAAGACGGGCAACGGCGCTGGCAGCCCTTCACCGACTGGCCCGACCCGTGGGTGCTCGTCGGAGCGCTGGCCCAGGTGACCACGCGGCTGCGGTTCGTCACCACCGTGTACATCCCGGCGATGCGCAATCCCTATTCCGCGGCGAAATCCATTGGGACGGCCGCAGTCCTGGCGTCGGGCCGGGTAGAGCTGGGGATCGGCGTCGGCTGGTGCCGCGAGGAGTTCGCGTTGATGGGCGAGCGATTCGAAGCGCGCGGCAGGCGCACGGACGAGATCATCGACTTGATGCGGGCTTTGTGGCGGCCGGGCTGGACGGAGTTCGACGGCGAGTTCTATCGGGCACCGCGGCTGGAGATGCAGCCCACCCCGCCGCCGATACCGGTGTACGTCGGCGGGCTCAGCGACATCGCCCTGCGCCGCGCCGCCCGCAACGACGGGTGGATCGGCGACCTGATCAAGACGGACCGCGCCATCGACGCCGTGGGCAGGCTGCGGGAACTGCGCGCCGAAAATGGTTTGACCATGGACAATTTCACCGTCCTGACGCCACTGACCGACGCCTTCACCCCGGCCGACTACCGGCGCGCCGCTGATGCCGGTATCACCGGCATCATCACCATGCCCTGGATGTTCTACGCCGGCCCGGACGCCACACTGGCCGACAAGATCGACGGCATGCAGCGCTTTCGGAAGGACATGGCGCTCGACGGCTGAGCGGCGTCCTTCGCCTGGCGACAGACCCGCCCGACGGGACCTCACGCCGGCGGCGGATTTTCACCGGGCCTTGCGTGGTACCGACGGCAGCAGCAGTCACATCGGCCACGTGAATACCATGAGGCGACCATAGGGTGATTGGCATATGCGCTATCACCGGCGCTATCAGATATCCAGCGTTCATCCGGTGGTGAGGAGACGGTGGCGCGCCCCGGCGCGTCGGATCGGAAACGACGTGACGCGGTGGTGAAACGACACCGCCCGCGCGGCAAGCGAACCTCGCGGGCGGTGTCGACTCAGTACTCGGCCGAATTAGACGTCGTAGTAGAGCGCGAACTCGTACGGGTGCGGCCGGATCTGGACGGGCAGGATCTCGTTCTCGCGCTTGAAGCTGATCCACGTCTCGATCAGGTCGGGCGTGAAAACGCCGCCCTCCGTGAGGTATTCGTGGTCCTGCTCGAGGCGGTCGATCACCGCGGACAGCTGGGTGGGCGCCTGCGGGATGTTGGCGGCCTCCTCGGGCGGCAGCTCGTAGAGGTCCTTGTCGACCGGCGCCTGCGGCTCGATCTTGTTGCGGATGCCGTCCAGGCCCGCCATCAGCATGGCGGCGAAGGCCAGGTACGGGTTGCCCGACGAGTCGGGGCAGCGGAACTCCAGCCGCTTGGCCTTCGGGTTGCTGCCGGTGATCGGGATACGCACGCAGGCCGAGCGGTTGCGCTGGCTGTAGACCAGGTTGATGGGCGCCTCGAAGCCGGGAACCAGGCGCTTGTAGGAGTTGACCGTCGGGTTGGTGAACGCCAGCAGCGACGGCGCGTGGTGCAGCAGGCCACCGATGTAGTAGCGCGCGATGTCCGAGAGGCCGGCGTAGCCCGTCTCGTCGTACATCAGCGGGCTGCCGTCCTTCCACAGCGACTGGTGGGTGTGCATCCCGGAGCCGTTGTCACCGAACAGCGGCTTGGGCATGAACGTGACGGTCTTGCCGCGCTGCCACGCGGTGTTCTTGACGATGTACTTGTACAACTGCATGTCGTCGGCGGCGTGCAGCAGCGTGTTGAACTTGTAGTTGATCTCGGCCTGACCGCCGGTGCCCACCTCGTGGTGGCCCTTTTCCAGGCTGAAGCCGGCCTTGATCAGGTTGGACAGCATCTCGGCGCGCAGGTCGACGTAATGGTCGACGGGGGCCACCGGGAAGTACCCACCCTTGGGCCGGACCTTGTAGCCGCGGTTGGGGCTACCGTCGAGCTCGTTCGGCGAGCCGGTGTTCCACCACCCCGAGATGGCGTCGATCTCGTAGAACGAGCCGTTGGTGCGCGAATCGAAGCTGATCGAGTCGAAGATGTAGAACTCGGCCTCCGCGCCGAAATAGGCGGTGTCGGCCACCCCGGTGCTTTTCAGGTAGTTCTCGGCCTTGCGGGCGATGTTGCGTGGGTCGCGCGAGTACGGCTCGAGGGTGAACGGGTCGTGCACGAAGAAGTTCAGGTTCAGCGTCTTGTATTCGGTGAACAGGTCGATCTGCGCCGTCGCGGGGTCGGGCAGGAGCAGCATGTCGGACTCGTGGATGGACTGGAAGCCGCGAATCGACGAGCCGTCGAAGGCCAGGCCGTCCTCGAAGACGCTCTCGTCGAAAAACGAAACCGGAATCGTGAAGTGCTGCATGATGCCCGGCAAGTCACAGAACCGGACGTCGACAAACTCGACCTGCTCGTCCTTGACGAGTTTGAAGACGTCGTCGGGCGTCGTTTCCGTCACAGAATGCTCCTTTACTTGTGAGATCCGCGGCCGACGCTATGGAGCAGATGTTGCCCGCGAGTCAAAACGGTGTTGCACGGAGGTTACGTGACCATGCCGCCCGCAGCAGAGTCCGGTCAGCCGGGCGGGTTCTATTGTGGGGCCATGGACCGCAAGATCGTATCCGGTCGGGTGCGGGAAGGCGCCATTTCCTCCCGGCTGCCCGCCGCGCCGGTGGGAGCGCCGCGCCGATGACGCAAGGATCGCGATCCGCTTACCCCGGCGAGCGGCTCGGATTGCCCGAGAGCGGCCGGGGTTCGCTGGCCCCGATGGGGCGCCGGCTGGCCGCCCTGACGATCGACTGGCTGATTGCTTACGGCCTGGCCGCGCTGGCCCAGCGGTTCGGGGCGTTCCCTGGGCAGATGCTGTCGACCGCGGTGCTGGTGATCTGGCTCGTCCTCGGCCTGCTGGCGGTGCGGTTGTTCACCTTCACACCCGGGCAGCTGGCGCTGCGGCTGCAGGTGGTCTCGGTGGACGGGCGGGTTCCCGTCGGGATCGGCCGGCTCGCGGTGCGGGGCCTGCTTCTGGCGCTCGTCATCCCGGCGTTGTTCACCGACGTTGACGGGCGCGGCCTCCACGATCGGCTCAGCGGAACGGCGGTGGTGCGCAGGTAGCGGCTGCGCCGCGCTTGCGATCCCCGCTCGGCAGTTGGCGGCGACCCGCGTCGCCCGGCTGCGCCGCGCTTGCGATCCCCGCTCGGCGGTTGGCGGCGACCCGCGTCGCCCGGCTGCGCCGCGCTTGCGATCCCCGCTCGGCGGTTGGCGGCGACCCGCGTCGCCCGGCTTCGCCGCGCTTGCGATCCCCGCTCGGCGGTTGGCGGCGACCCGCGTCGCCCGGCTTCGCCGCGCTTGCGATCCCCGCTCGGCGGTTGGCGGCGACCCGCGTCGCCCGGCTTCGCCGCGCTTGCGATCCCCTTTACCTGCGGCGGACGGCGCGCTGCACGCCGCGCATCTTGCCCGCGTTGGGCATCGGCCCCTTCGGCATGACGGCGGCACCGGTCCGCGATCCGAGCGCGGCCAGCCGCGACTCCAGGGAGTCCATCTGCTTGACGGTGATGTTGTTCGGCAGGCGGGTGAGGTGGCGCTCCAGCTTGCCCAACGGCACCTCGTCGTCGCCGTTTCCCACCACGATGTCGTAGATCGGCACGTCGCCGACGAGCCGCGCGGTGCGCTTCTTCTCCTGTGCGAGTAGCGGTTTCACGCGCGCCGCCGATCCTTCGCCGACCAGGACGACGCCGGGGCGGCCGAGCACCCGGTGCACCGCGTCCAGGTGGCCCGTCGCCGCCACGCCCGGGGCCACCCGCCACTTGCCGCGCAGGTTGTCCAGCACCCACGCCGCGGCGCCGGTCTGCCCCTCCGCCTTTTTGTAGATCGCCTTCTGGGCCCGGCGGCTGAAGATGATGAACGCCACCAAGCCGCCCAGCAGCACGCCGAACGGGATCAGGGTGATCATGGTGAACGTGCCGGCGAAGAACCCGGCGGCCACCGACGCGCCGACGATCAGCACGAACGCGCCGATCATGTAGGGCAGCAGCCGCTTGTCCTCCTTGCGCTGCATGTTGAACGCCTGCCACAGCTGAGTGCGGCGCTCCTTCGCGGCGGCCTTGCGGGCGGCTGCGGCCTCCGCCCTCGCGGCCTTGTTCTCGGAGGCGGTCCGGGGTTTTGCCATAGTCAAAGAATACGTAGTTCGCCGGGGCGGCCGAACGGCTATGTCGCCGCGGCGTCGGAGACGCGCCCGCCGGCCGCCTGCTGGTACAGGCGTCCCGCGCGGTAGGAGGACCGCACCAGCGGCCCGGCCAGCACGCCGGCGAACCCCAGGCCCTCGGCGTGCTGGGCGAACTCGACGAATTCCTCGGGCCTGACCCACCGCTCCACCGGGTGATGACGCGCCGACGGACGCAGGTACTGGGTGATGGTGACGATGTCGCAGCCCGCGTCACGCAGGTCGGCCAGCGCGGTGCGGACCTCCTCGGGGGTCTCGCCCAGGCCCAGGATGAGGTTGCTCTTGGTGACCAGGCCGACCTCGCGCGCCGCGGTGAGCACGCCGAGGCTGCGCTCGTAGGCGAACGCGGGACGGATTCGCTTGAAGATGCGCGGCACGGTCTCAACGTTGTGCGCCAACACCTCCGGGCGTGCCTCGAAGACCTCGGTCAGCCGGGCGGGCTCGCCGTTGAAGTCGGGGATCAGGAGCTCGACGCCCGTCGCCGGGTTGAGTTCCTTGATGGCGCGCACCGTCTCGGCATACAGCCAGGCCCCGCCGTCGGGCAGGTCGTCGCGGGCGACGCCGGTGACGGTGGCGTAGCGCAGCCCCATCGTGCGGACGCTTTCGGCGACCCGCCGGGGCTCGTCGCGGTCCAGCTCGGCGGGCCTTCCGGTGTCGATCTGGCAGAAGTCGCAGCGACGGGTGCACTGGTCACCGCCGATGAGAAAGGTGGCCTCCCGGTCCTCCCAGCATTCGAAGATGTTGGGGCAGCCCGCCTCTTCGCAAACGGTGTGCAGGCCCTCGCGGGCGACGAGCCCCTTGAGCGCGGTGTACTCCGGCCCCATCCGGGCCTTGACCCGAATCCACGGCGGCTTGCGCTCGATAGGGGTCTCGGCGTTGCGCACCTCGAGCCGCAGCAGTTTGCGACCTGGTGGAACCGCCGCGGCGGCGACATCGGGCCCCGGTGCGACAGTCACATCGCCGATGCTACGCGTGCGTCGGGCAGGTGGTCTCGCACCGGCAACGCACCGTCCAGGGCGGCGCAGACGGCGGAGGCGACCCCCGCCCGGACGTCGTCGACGGTGACCGTGCGGTGCAGTTCGGCCGACAGCGACGTCACGCCGGCGTCGCTGATGCCGCACGGCACGATGGCGCCGAACGCGCTGAGGTCGCAGTCGCAGTTGAGCGCGAACCCGTGCAACGTGGTGGCGCGTGAGACCCGGACCCCGATAGCGGCGACCTTGCGCGGGGGCCGACCGCCGCCCGCCGGCACCCAGACGCCGGACCGGCCGTCGACGCGGATCGTGTCAAGGCCCAGGTCGCCGCACACCTTGATCAGCGATTCCTCTAGGCGGCGAACGTAATTCACCACGTCGAGCGGCTCGGCCAGGCCGATGATCGGGTACCCGACCAACTGGCCGGGTCCGTGCCAGGTGATCTTCCCGCCGCGGTCGGTGTCTATGACTTCGACGACCGGCGTGCCGGTTTCCACCGGGCGTTCGTGCGGCTCCGTGCGCCGCCCCGCGGTGTAGACCGGGGTGTGCTGCAGCAGCAGCAGCGTGTCCCTGCCGCCGGCGACCCTGGCGTCGGCCAAGTCGCGCTGCAGCCGCCACGCCGTGGCGTAGTCGACGACGCCGAGCTGGCGGACGTCGACCGGGGTGTGCGCCGACCGGATGGAACTGCTCACCTCGCCGACGCTACCCGGCGGGCCGGCCGGGGGCGATCCGGCGTCGCGCTGGCGTTTGTCTCGAGTACGTTGGGCGACACTGACCGCGCTTGACGGCTCACGACGCTAGTCGCTGTCGCGGCGGGCGGTGGCGTAGGCGAGCGCCTCACCGATGGTGTTGTGGCGGAACTGGAAACCGGCGCGTTCCAGCGCCGACGGGATGGCGCGCTGGCCGATCAGCAGGCCCTCGTCAGCGAATTCGCCGATGGCGGCGCGGATCGCGAACCCGGGCGCCATCAGCGGAGTCGGGCGGTTGAGCGCGCGGCCGAACGCGGTGGTGAACTCGGCGTTGGTGACCGGGGCCGGCCCGGTCATGTTCACCGGTCCGGCCAGTGACGGGTCGAAGATCGCGAACAGCAGGGCCCGCACCTCGTCTTCCAGGCTGATCCACGACATGTACTGACGGCCGTTGCCCAGCCGGGCGCCCAGCCCCGTCGAGAACAACGGCCGCATCATGCGCAGCGCACCCCCGGAGGGCGACAGCACCACGCCCGTGCGGGCCAGCACCACCCGCGCGCCGCCGTACTGGGCAGGCAGCGTGGCGGCCTCCCACTCCTCGCAGAGCTGGGCCAGGAAACCGCTGCCCGGCCGGTCGTCTTCGTCGACCACGCGGTCCCGCGTGTCGCCGTAGTAGCCCACCGCGCTGGCGTTGATCAGTGTTGTGACGCCGGCGTCGGCGACGGCGTTGGCCAGCACCTCGGTGGGAGCGAGCCGGCTGTCGCGCAGGCTCTGCTTGAACGCACCCGACCATCGGCGCCGGCCGACGTTGACGCCGCACAGGTTGACGACGGCGTCGACGTCGCTCAGCGCGTCGGCGTCGAACTCGCCGCTCTCGGGATTCCAATGCAGCTCTTCGGAATTCGTCGGCGCGCGGCGCACGATGCGCAACACCGTGTGGTCGGCGGCACGCAGCGCGGCGGCGAGGGCCGACCCGATCAGGCCGGAGGAACCCGCTATCGCGATGACGGCCGTACGACTGGCTCCAGACACGTTCCTAGAGCCCCAGGTCGGCCTCGAACGCTCCCTCTTCGAGCCGGTGCTTGATCGTGGTGAGGAAACGTCCGGCGTCGGCGCCGTCGATGAGGCGATGGTCGTAGGTCAGCGGGAGGTAGCACACCGAGCGGACACCGATCGATTCGTTGCCGGCCTCGTCGACAACGACGCGCGGCCGTTTGACGATGGCCCCGGTGCCCAGCATGGCGGCCTGCGGCGGAACCAGGATCGGTGTGTCGAACAACGCGCCCTGGCTGCCGATGTTGGTGATGGTGAACGTGCCACCGGACAGCTCGTCGGGTTTGAGGTCGCCCGACCGGGCGCGCGCGGCGATGTCGGCGATAGCCCTGGCCAGCCCGGCCAACGACAGGTCGCCGGCGTTGTGGATGACGGGGGAGAGCAGGCCCTGCTCGGTGTCGACCGCGAAGCCGAGGTGCTCGGCGTCGTAGTAGGTGATCTCCTTGGTGTCCTCGTTGTAGCTGGCGTTGATGTTGGGGTGGACCTTCAGGGCGTCGATCGCAGCCCGCGCGATGAACGGCAGAAAGGTCAGGTTCACCCCCTCGCGCTCGGCAAACGCCGCCTTGGCCCGGGCCCGCAACCCGACGATCCGGGTCATGTCGACCTCGTGGGTTTGGGTGAGCTGCGCGGTGGCCTGCAGGGATTCGCGGGTCTTGGCGGCGGTGAGCTGGCGGATCCGGCTGGCCTTCTGCGTGGTGCCGCGCAGGTGCGCCAGAGCGGGCGCGGGCGCGGCAGCCGCCGCGGGGGCCGACGGGGCCGCCGGGGCCGCCGCCGGCGGGGGAGCCGGTGTGCTCGCGGCTCGCTGCTTCTGCTCGGCCGCGGCCAGTACGTCCTGTTTGCGGATGCGACCGCCGACCCCGGTGCCGGTGATCTGCGTGAGGTCGATCCCGTTCTCGGAGGCCAGCTTTCGCACGAGCGGCGTCACGTATGGCGTGCCGTCTCCGCTGGGGGCCCCGTCCTGGGCGGCCGGCTGGGCCGCCGCCGGCGGGGGCGTCGGCGCCGGTTGCGGCGTGGGTTCGGGCTTCGCCTCGGCTTTGGCTGCGGGCTCCGGTTCGCGTTTCGGTTCGGGCTCCGGTTCGGGCGTGGGTTCGGGTCTCGGTTCGGGCTTGGGCGCGGGCGGGGCCGGGGCAGCCGACGGGGCGCCCGCATCCGAGCCCTCCACCGTCGAGCCGATCCGCGCCAACTCGCCGCCCACCGGCACGGTGTCGTCCTCTTCGGCGGTGATGCTGATCAGGACGCCGGCCACCGGGGACGGGATCTCGGTGTCCACCTTGTCGGTGGACACCTCCACCAGCGGATCGTCGACCTGAACCGGATCACCCACCTTCTTCAGCCAGCGAGTCACGGTGCCCTCGGCCACCGATTCGCCCAGCTCCGGCATCAGCACCGGGGTGCCGCCACCGGCACCGCCGCTCGACGGCTGCGGCGCCGGAGGCTGCGGCGCCGCAGGTTGCGGCTCGGGTTCGGGCGGCGCCTGGGGTTCAGGCTCCGGTTCGGGCTCCGGCTGGCTCGCCGCTGGGGCGGCCGGCTCCGGCGCTGCGCCGCCCGACCCTGGCTCGGAGGCGTCGCCGATCAGGGCCAGTTCCCCGCCCACCTCGACGGTGTCGTCCTCCTGGGCGATGATCTTGGTCAGCACGCCCGCCGCCGGCGACGGGATTTCGGTGTCGACCTTGTCGGTGGACACCTCGACGAGCGGCTCGTCGAGTTCGACCGTGTCGCCTTCCTGCTTGAGCCAGCGGGTCACCGTCCCCTCGGTGACGCTCTCACCGAGTGCCGGCATCTGGACGGAGAAGGCCATCTCTTCTGACTCCTCGATCGGGTGTCGGGGCGCGTCGTGCGTCTGGCGTGCCGCACCGCTGCGCGGCCGGTGGGGCATCGAACTAGCAATCCAAAACTATCCTGTCACTGCGTGCCCGTCGGCACTCGGTCAGGGCGGGCCGCGTTGGGGTGCCGCTCCATACCGAACCGGCTTGCTACCGTGTGGCGACCCAGTCCAGACCGGGGGAGGTCCGATGCCGGCGACACAACACGCGCCACAGCAATTCGTCGAGAGCGCGGACGGCGCGCGCATAGCGGTGTACGAGGAGGGCAACCGAGAGGGCCCCACCGTCGTGCTGGTGCACGGCTTCCCCGACTCGCACGTGCTCTGGGACGGTGTCGTGCCGCTGCTGGCCGAGCGGTTCCGGGTCCTCCGCTACGACAACCGCGGGGTCGGCATGTCGTCGGCGCCCAGGCCGGTGTCCGCCTACAGCATGGAGCGCTACGCCGACGACTTCGCCGCGGTCATCGGCGAGCTGAGCCCCGGCGGCCCGGTGCACGTCCTGGCCCACGACTGGGGTTCGGTGGGCATCTGGGAATACCTGACCCGGCCCGGGGCCGGTGACCGCGTCGCCTCCTTCACGTCGGTGTCCGGTCCCAGCCAGGACCAATTGGCCGCGTACATCTTCGGCGGCCTGCGTCGGCCGTGGCGCCCCCGCACCTTTGTGCGGGCCCTCAGCCAAGCGCTGCGGCTGACCTACATGCTGTTCTTCTCGGTACCGGTGCTGGCGCCGCTGGTGCTGCGGCTGACGCTGTCGAGCGCGGCCGTCCGGCGCAACATGGTCGACAACATCCCCGTCGACAGGATCCACCACTCCGACAAGCTCGCCGGCGATGCCGCCCGGTCGGTAAAGACCTATCCCGCCAACTACTTTCGGTCCTTCTCCCGCCGCCGCCCGGTTCCCTTCGTCGACGTGCCCGTCCAGCTGATCGTGAACACGCAGGACCGCTACGTGCGGCCCTACGGGTACGACGACACCGCACGCTGGGTGCCGCGGCTGTGGCGGCGCGACATCAAGGCGGGTCACTTCTCGCCGATGTCGCACCCGCAGGTGATGGCGGCCGCCGTCGGCGAGCTGGCCGACATGGTCGAGGGCAAACCCCCGAGCCGCGCCCTGCTGCGCGCGCAGGTCGGGCGGCCCCGTGAGGAGTTCGGCGACACGCTGGTCGCGGTCACCGGCGCCGGCAGCGGGATCGGCCGCGAGACCGCGTTCGCGTTTGCGCGCCACGGCGCCGAGGTGGTCGTCAGCGACATCGACGAGGCCTCGGTCAAGGAGACCGCCGCCGAGATCGCCGCGCGCGGCGGCCAGGCCCACCCGTACGTGCTCGACGTGTCCGACGCCGACGCCGTCGAGGCGTTCGCCGAGCGGATCAGCGCACAACACGGGGTCCCCGACATCGTGGTCAACAACGCCGGCATCGGGCACGCGGGAGCGTTCCTGGACACCCCCGCCGAACAGTTCGACCGCGTGTTGGACGTCAACTTCAACGGTGTGGTCAACGGCTGCCGCTCGTTCGGCCGGCGCCTGGCCGACCGCGGCACCGGCGGGCACATCGTCAACGTGGCGTCGATGGCCGCCTATGCGCCGTTGCAGTCGCTGAGCGCCTACTGCAGCTCCAAGGCGGCGACCTTCATGTTCTCCGACTGCCTGCGGGCCGAGCTTGACACCGCCGGGGTGGGCCTGACGACGATCTGTCCCGGGGTCATCAACACCAACATCATCTCGACCACCCGGATCGACGCGCCCGCCGGCAGGGACGAGCAGGTCGACGACCGGCGGGGCCAGCTGGGCAAGCTGTTCGCGCTGCGCCACTACGGGCCGGAGAAGGTGGCCAAAGCGATCCTGTCCTCGGTGAAAAAGGACAAGCCGATCCGCCCGGTGGCGCCGGAAGCGTATGCCTTCTACGGCATTTCACGGGTGGCACCGCAGGCGCTGCGCAGCACCGCCCGATTCCGGGTGATCTAGCGGCGCGCCCGGCTGCGCCGCGCTCGCGATCGCCGCTGGGTCTGATGGCGGCGACCTGGGGGCGACCTCCCGCTTGCGGGGGACGTCGCCCGGCTGCGCCGCGCTCGCGATCGCCGCTACACGCCGGTTCGGGGCGCCCCTTTCCGTCGCACCAGGAAGGTGCCCCCGATCACGATGATCCCGACCACCGCCAACGGAATGGTCCAGGCTCGCCTGCTGCCCACCGCGGATTGGCATTTCGCGACGTAGTCCGTGTGGGGGACGACCTGGTTGAGGATCGGGACGTTCGCCACGCTGTTGTTGTTGGCGTTCCTGGCGGCGGACAGGTCCGTCGCGAATGCGTTCCCGCAGCCGATGTCATGGCCGTTGCCGTCCGAGATCGACACCGGCGCCAGCAACCCGATGACGCCTGCCAGCAACAGCACGGCGCCCACTGCGATGATCAACCGTCGCACCGTCACGATATTTGCCTCCTGTCCAATGCCCGGCTTGGTAACGGCGTAGTAGCCGCTGACCCCGTCCGCTAAACCGGCGCGCGTGGGCGCGGCCCGACGCACCGACGAGGCATGGACGAGGCATGGTTTTCGCCGACCCGGGTACCCACAGGCAGCGCCGTGGAAAGGAGTGTCGATGACGACGGCGACCCACGAGATGGCAACGACCCGGGATGTGCGTGCTTCGCGCCAGCAGATCTGGGACGCGATGGCCAACGGCTGGACGTACGCGCAGTGGGTGGTGGGCAACAGCCGGACCCGCGCCGTCGACGGCCACTGGCCGCAGCCCGGTTCGGCCATCAAGCACTCGGTCGGCATCTGGCCGCTGGTCATCAGCGACCAGACCGTCGTCGAGAGCTGCACGCCCGCCGAGGAACTCGTGCTCCGCGCCGGCATCGGCCCGCTCGGTGCCCTGCGAATCACCCTGCGTCTGCACGACATTCCAGACGGATGCAAGATCGAGATGATCGAGGTGCCCGAATCCGGACCCGTCAGCCTCATTCCCAACCGGCTGGTCCTGGCGGCGGTCTACCCGCGCAACCGCGAGTGCCTCTGGCGGCTGACCGCACTGGCCGAGCGACTCGAACCGAACCAGGTGAAATAGACGTGCCGGATACGGCCGACGCGGTAGTGATCGGGGCGGGGCATCACGGGTTGGTGGCCGCGTCGATGCTGGCCGACGCCGGCTGGGACGTGCTGGTGCTGGAAGCTCAGTCCGAGCCCGGCGGCGCTGTCCGCAGCGCCGAACTGACACCGGGCTACATCACCGACTTGTTCAGCTCCTACTACCCGATGACGGTGGCCTCACCGGCCATGACGGCCCTGCAACTGGAGGACCACGGGCTGCGATGGTCACACGCGCCGGCGGTGGTCGGACATCCCCGTCACGCCACCGACGACGACCCACCCATCGTGTATCACGACCCAGCCCGCACGGCGGCCGAACTGGCGCGCCGCTCACCCGCGGACGGCGACAACTGGTGGCGCGCCGTGGAGTTGTGGCAGCAGATCAAGTCCCCGATGCTCGACGCCATGCTCGCGCCGTTTCCGCCGGTGCGCCCGATGATCCGGCTGCTGCTCAAACTGGGAACCTCCGATGCGCTTCGGCTCGCGAGGCTCTTGGTGCAGCCCGCCGATTCGTTGGCCAAGCAATTGTTCGACGGCGACGCACCGCGAGTGTTGTTGCTGGGCAACGCCATGCATGCCGACGTGCCCCCCGACGCGCCGATCAGCGGCGCCATGGGCTTCCTGATGACGATGCTGGCCCAGGATTGCGGTTGGCCGGTCCCGGTCGGCGGTTCCGGTCAACTGACGGCGGCTTTGGTGAGCCGTGCCCGATCGGCGGGCGCGCGCATCGAGTGCGGCCAGAACGTGTCCCGCGTCGAGGTCAGGGGAGGCCGGGCGGTCGGCGTGACGACGAGCGACGGGCGCACGGTGCGGGCCCGCCGGGCGGTGGTGGCCGACGTGACCGCGCCGCGCCTGTTCTGCGACATGCTGCCCCCGGATGCGCTGCCGGCCAAGCTCCTGCGCGATCTGGAGCACTACATCTGGGATCCATCGGTGGTGAAGGTCAACTACTCGTTGAACGGTCGCATCCCGTGGCGATCGCAGGCCCTGCAGGGCGTGGGCACCGTGCACCTGGGCGCCGACGCCGACGGATTGGTGCGCTGGATGGCCGACCTGAACACCCGCGTCGTGCCCGAGCATCCGTTCATGTTGCTGGGCCAGACCACCACCGCGGACCCCAGCAGGTCGCCGGAGGGCACCGAAAGCGTCTGGGCCTATTCGCATCTGCCGCGCGACGTGGCCGACGACGCGTCGGCCGAGCGGCTGGCCAAGTCCATGGACCAGGTCATCGAGGAGCACGCCCCGGGCTTCGGCGCGGCGGTGATCGACCGCTTCCTGCAACGCCCGTCGGACTTGGAAGCCAGCGACGCCAACCTGCATCTGGGGGCGCTCAACGGTGGAACCGCGCAGCTGCCGCAGATGCTCATCTTTCGCCCGGCGCCGGGGATGGGGCGGGCCGAAACCCCGGTCGAGCGGCTGTATCTGGGCAGCGCGTCGGCCACCCCGGGCGGCTCGGTCCACGGTGCGTGCGGGCGCAACGCGGCCAGGGCCGCGCTGGCCGCCGACGGCGCGACCGGCTGGCCGCGCCGCCGCGTCAACCGGGCGGTCCTGTCCCTGCTGACCGGCTGAACGCGGTCGGCGTCACCCTGACGTGACGCTCGGCGAGCGACGCTCGCCGGCGCGGCTAGCCCTTTTCGGCGATGTCTTCGAGCACGGCGAACATCGTGCGGGTCGGCACGCCGGTGGCGCCCTTGGGGGTGTATCCCCAGGCGCTGCCGGTGTTGTATGCGGGACCCGCCACGTCGATGTGCGCCCAGCTCACGCCGTCGGCGACGAACTCGCGGAGGAACACCCCGGCCACCAACATGCCGGCGAAGCGCTGACCGCTCACGTTGGCCAGGTCGGCCACCGTCGACTTCAAGTCGTCCTTGAGCTCGTCGGGCAGCGGCATCGGCCACGCGTTTTCGCCGACCCGCTGCGAGATCGCCGCGACGCGGTCGCGGAACTCGTCGCTGCCCATCACCCCGGGGATCCGGGCCCCCAGCGCGACGGTCTGCGCGCCGGTGAGCGTGGACGTCTCGATCAGATAGTCCGGGTTGTCCTCGCAGGCCCGGACGATCGCGTCGGCCAGGATGAGCCTGCCTTCCGCGTCGGTGTTGAGCACCTCGACCGTGGTCCCGCCGTACTGCGTCAGCACGTCGCCCGGCCGCTGCGCCGTCGCCGACGGCATGTTCTCGGCCATGGGTACCGTCGCGGTCACGTCGATCGGCAGCTTCAGTTGCGCGGCCAGCGCGACGGTCGCGATGACCGCGGCCGCGCCCCCCATGTCCGAGGTCATATAGTGCATCGAGGCGGCCGGCTTGATCGAGATGCCGCCGGTGTCGAACGTGACGCCCTTACCGACCAGCGCCACTCGCTTGGCCTGCTTGGGCTTCTTGGCCAGCTTCGCGCCCCGATGGGTCAGCCGCACCAGCCGTGGCGGGCGCGACGAGCCCTGTCCGACGCCGATCACGCCGCCGTACCCGGCCTTCTGCAGGCCCTTGTCGTCGAGCACCTCCACCTCGAGGCCGGCGGCCTCACCCAAAGCTTTTGCGCGCTTGGCGAATTCGGCGGGGAACAGGTGGCTGGGCGGGGTGTTGACCAGATCGCGGGCGGTGGCGACCGCCGCCGCGACGGCGGCCCCGCGCGCGGCCTGCCCCTTGGCGTCCTTCGCGCTGGCCAGCACGGTGACCTTGCGCAGCCCCTTGTCCTTCGGGGCGGTCTTCCCACTGCGGAAGGCCGTGAACCGGTAGCTGCCCAGGATCAGGCCCTCGACGGCGGCCGAGCAGACGTCTTCGCCTGATTCACCGGGCAACTCGCCCAGCGTCGTCAGCACCACCTCGGCCGTCCCCAGCGAGCGCGCCGCCACCCCGGCGGCGCGGCGGACCGTGTCGGCCGGCCATTCCGACCGCGGCTTGCCCAGGCCGACGGTGAGCACGCTCCCCACGGGGAGGGAGGGCACCACCAGCCGGTGTACCTGGTCGGCCCCGCCGGTGGCGTCCAGCGCCCGCAAGCCGGCCTCGACCTCGGCGACCGCGTCGGCGTCCAGGAACGGCTCGGCCGACGCAACGGCCGCGCCGGGGCGGTCGTCGTCGCCGGTGGAGACGACCGGCACGATCAGGACCGACGATTCCGTGCGGCGCTTGGGCAGCGACGTGGCGACGGTGACGGTGGGGGCTTGATAGCCGAGTTCGGTGGTCACGTGCAAACACCCTAGTCAATGCCGCCGGGGATCAGGTCGGCAGCGGCCCGCCGCGCAGTTCGAACGCGGTCACCGGGGCGGCAAACCCTTTGAGGCTCAACGGTCCGCTGGCAATCGCGGGCCAGTCCGGCAATTCGTCGTGCAACTCCGATGAGGCCAGGACCCGACCGGGGGCCGCCGCCGCCACCAGGCGTGCCGCCAGGTTGACCGGGCTGCCGAAGTAGTCCCCGTTGATGGCCAGGACGGTGCCGAAGGCAAGGCCGGCGCGGACCTGCAGCCCGGCCTCCCGCGCCCGCGGATGGTCCACGAGGTCGATCGCCGCCTTCGCGAGTCGCTCGGGCGACGCGCTCACCCACATCACCTCGTCGCCGATGAACTTCACCACCCGGCCGCCGTCGGCGTGCACGACGTCGGACACGGCGCCGGCGAACTCGTTGAGCAGTTCCGACAACTGCGCGGGAGTGAGGGCGTGGGTCAGCACGGTGAAGCCGGACAGGTCCGCGAATCCGACACCGCACACCACGCTTGCCGATGTGTCGCGGGAGACGCCCTCGAAGTGGGTCCGGGCGCTGGTCAGATGGTGGCGGTGGACGACGTCGATCAGCGCCCCGATCCGCGGGATGAACTCGGCGATCGCGCGGTACGCCTGCGCCGTGGCGAGCTCGTCGTTGGTGTAGCCCATGTGGATGTCCGGCGCCCCGGCGCGAATCGTCGCCGATTCGGCTTCCGCGAGCCGGGCCATCGCGGCGCCCAGCACCCGCAGCAGGCCGAACGCGCCGTCCTCGCCGACCACCGTCTTGAGAGCCACCCACGTCGACAGCGCGTCGACGTCGGCCTGGCTGAGCACGGGAACGTCGGGGCCGGCGACGGTCAGGCCGAGCAGGGCCCACACGCGCGCGACTTCCGCGGCCGACATGCCGAGCCGGTCGGCGGCGGCGGCCACGGTGTAGATGGGGCGCCCCGACCACTGCAAGACGTCACCGGCCAGGCCGAACAACCGGCCGCGCTGTTCGGCTTCCACCATCTCTTCGACGGTGAATCCCAGTTCGTCCAGATACTTGATCAGGTCCGCACGCCCGCGCGGATCGGCGATGCCGGCGGCCTCGAGCTCATCGAAGTCGAGCGAATCGGACACCTGCCCAAGTGTGCCAGCCCGCGCCGCCGTTAGGGTGTGTCGTCGTGACCGACGAGCTGCAGCACGGCCCCTTGGAAGACCGGCACCGGGAGCTGGGCGCCACCTTCGCCGAGTTCGGCGGCTGGCTGATGCCGGTGTCCTACGCGGGCACCGTCGGCGAGCACCACGCCACGCGCAACGCGGTCGGCCTCTTTGACGTCAGCCACCTCGGTAAGGCGCTGGTGCGCGGGCCGGGCGCGGCGCAGTTCATCAACTCCGCGCTCACCAACGACCTCGCCCGCATCGGCCCCGGCAAGGCCCAATACACGCTGTGCTGCACCGAGTCCGGCGGGGTGATCGACGACCTGATCGCCTACTACGTCGACGACGACGAGATCTTCCTGGTGCCCAACGCCGCCAACACCGCCGCAGTGGTGGCGGCCCTGCAGGCGGCGGCCCCGGCCGACCTGGCAATCACCAACGAGCACCGGTCCTACGCGGTGCTGGCGGTCCAGGGACCGCGGTCGGCGGAGGTCCTCGGCGAGCTGGGCCTGCCGGCCGACATGGACTACATGGCCTACGCCGACGCCGCCTACTCGGGAGTCCCGGTGCGGGTCTGCCGCACCGGCTACACGGGCGAACACGGCTACGAATTGCTGCCGCCGTGGGGGTCCGCGGCGGTGGTGTTCGACGCCCTGGCCGCCGCGGTCGGCGCCGCCGGCGGCCAGCCCGCGGGCCTGGGCGCCCGCGACACCCTGCGCACCGAGATGGGCTATCCGCTGCACGGACACGAGCTTTCGCTCGACATCTCGCCGCTGCAGGCCCGCTGCGGCTGGGCGATCGGGTGGCAGAAGGAAGCGTTCTTCGGCCGCGACGCGCTGCTGGCCGAGAAGGAGGCCGGGCCCCGGCGGCTGCTGCGGGGGCTGCGGATGGTCGGCCGCGGTGTGCTGCGACCGGGGCTGACGGTGCTCGCGGGGGACCGGCCCGCGGGCATCACCACCTCCGGGACTTTTTCGCCGACGCTGCAGGTCGGCATCGGGCTGGCCCTGATCGATTCGGGCGCCGGCATCGAGGACGGTCAGCAGGTCACCGTCGACCTCCGCGGCCGAGCCGTGGAATGCGAAGTGGTGCGCCCCCCGTTCGTCGCCGTGAAAACCCGTTGACCGCCGCCGATCACGCGGCCAAAACCCCGTCGCGGCAGGCGGATATACAATCGTGCGCATGACCAGCGGCTCCCTCGAGTTCACGGTTTCGCGCTCGGTGAGCCCCGCGACCGACGCCCAACGCGAATCCATCCTGGCCGAGCCGGGTTTCGGCAAGTACTTCACCGATCACATGGTGTCGATCGACTACGCCGAAGGCGAGGGGTGGCACAACGCGCGCGTCATCCCGTACGGCCCCATCGAACTGGATCCGTCGGCGATCGTGCTGCACTACGCGCAGGAGGTCTTCGAGGGGCTCAAGGCCTACCGCTGGGCGGACGGCTCCATCGTGTCGTTCCGAGCCGAGGCCAACGCGGCCAGGCTGCGGTCCTCGGCGCGGCGGCTGGCGATGCCGGAGCTGTCCGACGAGCTGTTCATGGGGTCGCTGTGCCAGCTCGTCGCCGTCGACAAGGCCTGGGTTCCGGCGGCCGGCGGTGAAGATGCGCTGTATCTGCGGCCATTCATCATCGCCACCGAGCCCGGACTGGGCGTGCGGCCGGCCAAGCGCTACCGCTACCTGCTGATCGCCTCACCGGCGGGCGCCTACTTCAGGGGCGGCATCAGTCCGGTGACGGTCTGGGTGTCGACGGACTACGTGCGGGCCAGCCCGGGCGGCACCGGCGCGGCCAAGTTCGGCGGTAACTACGCCGCCTCGCTGCTGGCGCAGGCCGAGGCCGCCGACAACGGGTGCGACCAGGTGGTGTGGCTGGACGCGGTCGAACGGCGCTTCGTCGAGGAGATGGGCGGCATGAACGTCTTCTTCGTCTTCGGCAGCGGCGGGTCGGCGCGCCTCGTCACCCCGGAGCTGTCCGGCTCGCTGCTGCCCGGAATCACCCGGGACTCGTTGCTGCAGTTGGCTATCGACGCCGGATTCAACGTCGAGGAACGCAAGATCGACATCGACGAGTGGCAGAAGAAAGCCGCCGCCGGCGAGATCACCGAGGTGTTCGCCTGCGGGACCGCCGCCGTGATCACCCCCATTTCCACCGTGAAGTACGGCGATTCGGAGTTCACCATCGCCGACGGCCAACCGGGCGAGGTGACGATGGCGCTGCGCGACACGCTGACCGGCATCCAGCGCGGCACCTTCGCCGACACCCACGGCTGGATGGCGCGCCTCGGCTGACGCCCGTCGCTCGAGTGCCCGGCCAGCCGGGCGCTCGCGACGTAGCGCCCGGCTGGCCGGGCGCTCGCGAGCTAGAACCGCACCAACGCCGCGAGCGCGACCGCGCTGACCGTCGTCGTCACCTCGATCGCCGCGCCCAGCACGTCACCGGTGATGCCGCCGAACCGGCGCACACAGTGGGCGACCAACCCCGCGCCGCAGCACAGGGCCAGCAGCACCGCGGCCGGCCCCTGCCACGGCCGCGGACCGACCGGCAGCGCAGCGGCGAGCAGCACCGCCACCCAGGCGACCAGCACCGGCGCCGGTTGGCTGCCGGCCACCCGGGCGCCGAGTGCGCTGCCCTCGGCCGCGGGCACGCCCCGGCGACAGGCCAGCACCGCGGCGACGCGGCCGGCCGCCACGGCGACGGGTATCCCGGCGATCGCGGCGGCGCCCAGCGCCGAGAAGGCGAGCCCCTGCAGCACGACCACCACGACGACGGCCGCCACGCCCAACGGTCCCGTCGACCCGTCGCGCATCACCGCCAGCGCCCGCGCCGGGGGGCCATAGCAGCCCAGCCCGTCGGCCGTATCGGCCAGACCGTCGATGTGCAGGCCGCGGGTCGCCAGTAGCAGCACGGCCACCGCCAGCAGCCCGGACAGGGGACTGGAGATCGGGCCGGGCGGCCCGAACACGTGAGCGCCGCCCCACGTCACGGCCGCCGCCAGCGCGCCCAGGGTCGCGCCCACCAGCGGCAGCGCGGCCATGGCGCCGCGACCCATCGCCGCGTTGGCCGACCGCGGCACCGGCAGCACCGTCGCGAACGCGAAAGCGGTTGCCAGCGAACGGATCACGAGGTGGACCGGTCGGACACTCCGGCGTCGGTGAACGTCGCCATCGACGACAGCGTGGCCACCGCGGCGCGCAGAATCGGCAGCGCGAGCGCGGCGCCGGATCCCTCGCCCAGCCGCATCCGCATGTCCAGGATCGGCTCCAACTCGAGGGCCGCGCATGCCAGCGCGTGCCCCGGTTCGGTGGACCGGTGACCGGCCTGCCACCACTGCCGCGCGCCGGGGGCCAGGCGCTCGGCCACCAGCGCCGCGGCCGTGACGGCCATGCCGTCCAGCAGCACCGGGGTGCGGCGCACCGCGGCCTGCGCGCAGAAGCCCGCCATCGCGGCCAGGTCCGCGCCGGCGCAGCAGCGCAGCAGCGCAACCGGATCGGGCAGCACCGGTCGCGCCCGGAACAGGGCGTCGCGCATCGCGGCCGTCTTGCGCGCCCAGCCGGCGTCGTCCACGCCGGTCCCGAAGCCAACCACGGCGACCGGCTCGGTGTTCGTCAGCGCCGCCACCAAAACCGCTGCCGCGGTGGTGTTTCCGATCCCCATGTCACCGGCGACGAGTAGGTCGGCGCCGGCGTCCACCTCCTCGTCGGCGACGGCCGCCCCGGCGGCAACCGCGGCGACGGCCTCGGAGTCGGTCAACGCGTCCTCGACGGTGATGTCACCGCTGCCGCGCCGCACCTTGTGGGCGCCGACGTGCGCCGAAAGCGTGTCCGCGTCGACCGCCATGTCCACGATCCGCACCGTCGCCCCGGCGATGTGCGCCAGGGCGTTGATTCCCGCGCCCCCGGCATCGATGTTGGCCACCATTTGCGCCGTCACCTCCGGCGGGTACGCCGACACACCGGAGCGGGCGACGCCGTGGTCGCCGGCAAACACCACGACCCGGGCACGGTCGAATTGCCTTGGCGGACAGTGCCCCTGGCATGCCGACACCCACACCGACAGGTCCTCGAGGCGGCCCAGAGCGCCGCGCGGCTTGGTGAGCGTGTCCTGACGGGCGCGGGCCGCCGCGGCGGCGCCGGCATCCGGCGGCGGCACCGGTGCGAAGTCCATCAGGTTTCCGGCTGCTTGACCGGCAGCGCCTGCCCGGCGACGACCAGCACCACCCGGTCGCAGACCTCGGCCAGTCGCTGGTTCAGGATGCCCAGTTCGTCGGCGAATCGGCGTCCCGATGCGGTCGCGGGCACGACGGTCAGCCCGACCTCCGGGCTGACCAGCATCAGCGGCGCGGCGAAGTCGTCGACGGCGGCCAGCATGTCGCGCACCGGCCCCGCCGTCGAGCCGTCCTCCCAGGCGCCCAGTCGGTCCAGCGTGCACGTGAGCCATCCGCCGAGGTCGTCGACCAGCGTGGGACAGTGCGGCGAATGCCGCAATTGTGTTGCGATGTCCTCGGTTTCGACGGTGGTCCAGTGCCCGGGCCGGCGGCTGCGGTGCTCCGCGACCCGCTGGGCCCATGCAGCGTCGGCCTGCGCCGCGGGCCCGGGGGCCAGGTAGCGGACGGGCTGTCCGGCCGGCACCGCCCGGGCGATGGCGTCCTCCGCCCACCGAGATTTGCCCGACCTGATCCCCCCGAGCACCAGGGTGCGCACCGGCCTCAGGCGGCTTTCGCGGGACGGTCAGCCGACACTGCTGCCGCGTTCGACCTGGGGCCGCGGCGTCCGCGTCCGGCGCATCTGCGACGCCCGGCCGGCAGCGTAAACACCTAATTTCCAGCGGCTTTCGGTGTTCTTGGGGAATTTCGCGTCGACCATCCTGCTGACCTTGCGACCCAGGATGACCGCGTCGACACCCATCACGGCCATCAGCACCAGCATCGCCGGGGACACGTAGAGCTGGAGCTGCGGAACGGCGAACATGACGAACAGCAATACCAGCGTCGCGGGCATGAACAGGCCGAGCGCGTTGCGCCGCGAGTCGACGATGTCGCGGACATACCGGCGGATCGGCCCCTGGTCGCGCGGCAGCAGGTACGCCTCATCGCCGGCCATCATGCGTTCGCGGCGCTCGGTCATGCGGGCGCGGCTGGATGCTTTCTCGGCCTGGCGTTCCTCGCGGCTGAGTTTCGGGCCGGCCAGCGCCTTGCGCCGGGCGCGCGCCTCCGACGACGTCATCGGCGCCGGTGCGACGGGCTTGCGCCGGGCGTCGGTGCGCTTGGGCGTGGGCCGGCCCTTGGGCCCGGTCCGGCGCGCGGCCGCCTCTCGCCGGTCGGCGGCCTCGGCGCTCTCCACGGCGCCCGGCACCGCCGCGGCGTCTTCGTCCTGGCCCTTCTTGCGGCCCAACAGCTTCACATTGGCCAGGTTACTGTGCGCGTGGCCGGTCCCGAAATTGCCTTGACCGCGCCGCGTATTACGCATGCGCCAGTCGATCGGTTGCACCTACTCTTACCTGTAATGAACGGCTACCTGTGATCGGCGGACGGCACCATGGCCTCGGATGATGCTGTCTCCGGCCTCGCGCCCGGCCGTCTGCAGCTGCCGGCGATGCTGGTCCTGGTCGCCCCGGACTGCTACGGCGACACCCTCTCGGCCGTCGAGGCCGCGGCCGCCATCGCAACCGGCTGGACGCGGTCCCGTCCCGGTGACCGATTCATCGTGGCGCCGCAGTCCGACGGCGGGCCGGGTTTCGTGGAGGTGCTGTCCGGGCGGCTGGGGGTAAAGCGGCGGCTGCGGGTGTCCGGGCCGCTGGACAGCCAGGTCGACGCCGAGTGGGTCTTCGACCGTCGCTCGAACACCGCGTACCTGGAGTGCGCGCAGGCGTGCGGCCTGGCACTGCTGGGCGGGCCGCCCACGCCCGAGACCGCGTTGGAGGCCCACAGCAGGGGCGTCGGGCAGCTCATCGCCGACGCGCTGCTGGCCGGGGCGACGCGGATCGTCGTCGGCCTGGGCGGCAGCGCGTGCGTCGACGGCGGACAGGGCATGATCGCCGAGCTGGGCGGGCTGGAGGCCGCCCGCGAGCAAGTGGCGGGGGTCGAGCTGATCGCGGCCTCGGACACCGAATACCCGCTGGTCGGGCCGTGGGGTGCGGCCAGGGTATTCGGGCCGCAGAAGGGTGCGGACACCGCCACCGTCGCCGCGCTCGAGGTCCGCCTCGAAGCGTGGGCGCTTCAGCTGGAAGCGATCGCCGGGCGGGACGTCGGATCCGAGCCGGGCGCGGGCGCCGCCGGCGGCATCGGCGCGGGACTGCTCGCGCTGGGCGGCCGGTGCGAATCCGGCGCCGCGATCATCGCCGAGCACACCCGGCTGGCCGACGACCTGGAGACCGCGGAGCTGATCGTCACCGGTGAAGGCAAGTTCGACGAGCAGTCGCTGCACGGGAAGGTGGTCGGCTGCCTGGTCGATGCCGCGCGCCCGCTCGGCATACCGGTGATCGTGCTGGCCGGACAGGTCGGCCTGGAGAACTCCGCGGTGCGCTCGTCGGGCATCATGTCCGCGTTGTCCGTGGCCGATTACGCGGGATCCGCGCGGTTGGCGCAGGCCGACGCCGCCAATCAGCTGATGGGTTTGGCCTCTACCGTGGCGGCACGACTCGGGAATAGCGGCCCTCCGGGGTACCGTTGACGGGAGTGGGCTTCCCCGAGCGGATCGGGCCTGGCCGGACAACCCAGGTTCGAACCAGGGGGCTCCATCGACAATCAGGCATGTAGGAGAAGCAATGACGGTGCAAAACGAGTCGACCGCCAAGACCCACGGCGTGATCCTGACCGAGGCCGCCGCCGCCAAGGCGAAGTCCCTGCTGGACCAGGAGGGACGTGACGACCTGTCGCTGCGAATCGCGGTCCAGCCGGGCGGGTGCGCCGGGCTGCGCTACAACCTCTTTTTCGACGATCGGACGCTGGACGGCGATCTGACCGCGGAGTTCGGGGGAGTGATGCTGACGGTGGACCGGATGAGCGCCCCCTACGTCGAAGGCGCGTCCATCGACTTCGTCGACACCATCGAGAAGCAGGGCTTCACCATCGACAACCCCAACGCGACGGGGTCCTGCGCCTGCGGCGACTCGTTCAACTGACCCGCAACTGACCGGAGCTTTACCGGCGCCCTAGTACGAGCCCCCGGTGCGCAGCACGTAGGAGCACACGGTGACCTGGCCGCGCTGAAAGAGCAGCTGCGCGATGCCCTGCACCGAGCCGCGCGACGGCCCCCCGCTCGCCGGGGACACCCGCATGGTGAACAGCGCCTGCGCCTGGTACTGCGACAGGTACACCACCTTGTCGATCGAGGTCACCTCGACGTCGGAGAACTGTTTGCGGAACGCGTCGCTGCTCAGTCGGGCGAGCGCCTCGTCGGTCCGTTTGTCGCGGACGGCGTCGTACATGCCGCACAGCGCGTTGCGGGCGATCTCGTCGAGGTCGCGGTGCTCGAGCGCGTCCAAGTAGCGCTGGATCGCCGTCTTGGCCGCTCCCTCGGAGAACGCGGCGCCGGTGTTGGCCCCGTTGGTGCGAACGCCGTACACGATCGCCACCGTCAGGCCGGCCACCACGGCCAGGGCCAGCGCCAGGCCGATGACCAGCCGGCGGCCGGACCGCCGCCTCGGGTAGGGCAACGGTGGCGGTGGCCCGGCATAGTTGGGCGGAGGGGGTCCCGGGTCGTTCGGCGGGGCGGCGAAGGCCGGGTTGCCGGGGGTTTGCGGTCCGTCGCTGCCGACAGCCTCGTTCGGCGGGTGCGGACCGGCCATCTAGCTTCTCCTACGGTGGTAGTCGGGGCCACGGGTGGGTCTGCCGCCCGCGGCGGGTCCCAGCGACGTCGTTGTCGAGCCATACCGAGCTATTCCTAAGGCAGGCTAGCGCACGACTTTCCGCCGACCCTGGAGCAACCGAGACGCGGCGGCGGTCGCTGCCCCGTGGGTAAGCTAGACGGCCTTACTAACGAAGGGTGGAGTTTTCGTGACGATCGCGGTGACAGGTTCGATTGCGACCGACAATCTGATGCGGTTCCCGGGGAAGTTCTCCGAGCAGCTGCTGCCCGAGCACCTGCAGAAGGTGTCGCTGAGCTTTCTGGTCGACGACCTGGTGATCCACCGCGGCGGCGTGGCGGGCAACATCGCGTTCGCCATCGGCGTCCTCGGCGGTGACGTCGCGCTGGTGGGTGCGGCCGGCGACGACTTCGCCGACTACCGGGAGTGGCTGAAGGCGCACGGCGTCAACTGCGACCACGTCCTGATTTCCCAGAGCGCGCACACCGCCCGCTTCACCTGCACCACCGACGTCGACATGGCCCAGATCGCGTCGTTCTACCCGGGCGCCATGTCGGAGGCCCGCAACATCAAGCTCGCCGACGTGGTCTCGGGCATCGGGACGCCGGAGTTGGTGATCATCGGGGCCAACGACCCCGACGCCATGCGGGTGCATACCGAGGAATGCCGCACGCTCGGCCTGCCCTTCGCCGCCGACCCCTCGCAGCAGCTGGCCCGCCTGTCCGGCGACGAGATCCGCACGCTCGTCGACGGCGCAAAGTACCTGTTCACCAACGACTACGAGTGGGACCTGATGCTGTCCAAGACCGGCTGGACCGACGCCGACGTGATGGCCCAGGTCGACCTGCGGGTGACCACGCTGGGCCCCAAAGGCGTGGACATCGTCGAGCCGGACGGCACCACCACCCACGTCGACGTCGTGCCCGAGACCAGCCAGGTGGACCCCACCGGCGTCGGCGACGCCTTCCGGGCCGGGTTCCTCACGGGGCGCAGCGCGGGCCTGAGCCTGGAGCGTTCCGCCCAGCTGGGCTCCCTGGTCGCCGTGCTGGTCCTGGAGTCGACCGGCACCCAGGAATGGACCTGGGACCACGGGGTCGCGGCGACCCGGCTCGCGGGCGCCTACGGCGACGACGCGGCCGCGGAGATCACCGCGGTGCTGGCTTAGCTTTTTGGTCCGCGAGCGTAACGCCACCGCGATTTTCGGCCCGGATTTTCGCAGTGCGGTTACGCTCGGCGAGCGCCGCGCGTCACAGCTGCACGGGATACTGCGGCTCGCTGATCTGCGGTACGACGCTGTGCTCGACGAAGATCGCGTGCCAGAGCATGAAGATCAGCACCGTCCAGAGCCGGCGGCTGTGATCGCTGGCCCCGTTGCGGTGCTCGTCGAGCATCCGGCGCACGGCGGCCAGGTCGACCAGGTGACCGGCTCCGACGCCGCCACCAGAGCGTACGCCCACTCCAACAGCTCGCCCGCGCGCAACCAGTGCCGGATGGGGACCGGGAAGCCCAGCTTGGGCCGGTGCAGCACGTGCGGGGGCACGATCGGCTCCAACGCGCGCCGCAGCGCGTACTTCGTGGTGGTCCTGGTGATCTTGGCGTCGACGGGCAGCCTGGAGGCGACGGCGAACACCTCCGGATCGAGGAACGGCACCCGCAGCTCCAGCGAATTGGCCATGGTCATCTTGTCGGCCTTGACCAGGATGTCGCCGCGCAGCCAGGTGAACAGGTCGATGTGCTGCATGCGGGCCACCGGGTCCCAGCCGGCCGACTCGGCGTACACCGCGGCCGTCACGTCCGTGTGGGTCCAGTCGTCGCGGAATCCCGGCAACACGGCGCGCAGCTGCGCATCGGAGAAGCTGCGGGCATTGCCGTAGTAGCGCTCCTCGAGTGTCAGCGAGCCCCGGTGCAGCAGGCTCTTGCCCCGCATGCCCTCCGGCAGCGGCTTGGACACCTTGCCCATCGACCGCCGCACCGGCCGCGGCAAATAATCGAACGGCTTGAGCGACAGCGGTTCCCGGTAGATTGTGTACCCGCCGAACAGCTCGTCGGCGCCTTCACCGGACAGCACCACCTTCACGTGCTTGCGGGCCTCGCGGGCCACGAAGAACAGCGGCACCAGGGCGGGGTCGGCCACCGGCTCGTCGAGGTACCAGACGATCTCGGGCAGCGCGGCGACGAACTCGTCCGGGCTGACCACCTTGGCGATGTGGCGGGCCCCGATCGCCTCCGCGGAGGCCACCGCGACGTCGATCTCGGAGAAGCCCTCCCGCTCGAAGCCGGTGGTGAACGTGATCAGCCTGGGGTTGTGGCGGATGGCCAGCGCCGCGATGGCGGTGGAGTCGATGCCCCCGGAGAGGAAGGCTCCCACCGTGACGTCGGCGCGCATGTGCTTGGCCACCGAGTCCTCGAGCACCGCGGTGATCTCGTCGTAGCGGGCCTGCTCGGTGTCGCGGGTGAAGGGCGTGGCGGCGAACCGCGGCTCGAAGTAGCGGGTGACCTGCGGCGGCAGGCCGGGCCGGATGCGGGCGTAGCAGCCCGACTCGAGCCGGCGTACCCCGCGGTGCAGTGTCTCGGGCTCCGGCACGTACTGCAGGACGGTGTAGTGCTGCACCGCGCGGGGGTCGATCCCGGTGTCGAAGCCGACCAGCTCGGCGATGTCGAGGAGGCATTTCTTCTCGCTGGCGACGGCGGTGCCGCCGGTCCCGGTCGCCATGAACAACGGCTTGATGCCGAAAGGATCACGCGCGCAGAACAATTCACGGGTATCGGTGTCCCACAGCGCGAAAGCGAACATGCCGCGCAGCCGGGTCAGCACCCCGGTGCCCCAGTGGTGGTAGCCCGCGACGATGGCCTCCCCGTCACCGTCGGTGGCGAAGACGGCGCCGTGCTCGGCGGCCAGCTCCGCGCGCAATTCGAGGTAGTTGTAGATCTCGCCGTTGAACACCAGCACGTAGCGATCGGGCGCCCCGGGCGGCCCCCAGCGCAGCGGCTGGTGCGAATGGGCGATGTCGATGATGGAGAGCCGGTTGAAGCCGAACACGGCGCTCCCAGGGGAGCCGTCGGAGGCGGGATCCGTCCACGTGCCCGGCTCGTCGGGCCCGCGGTGGCGCATCAGGTGCGACGCCCGCGCGATCGCTTCGTCGGCCGCGCTTCGGGACGGGCCGGCCGCGTCGCCGCCGCCGCCCGGGCTCGCGACAAACGCCAGCAGACCGCACACGGCGCCCCAGTATGCCGCACTTGGGCGGCGCGTGGGGACGCCGCGCCCGCCGGGGCGCGACGCGTCGAGAGGCCAACCGGCCGGGGTTTCGTCGCCCGGCTGAGCGGCGTGGTCTACGCTGCGTAGTATTCGATATCCGAGCAGGAGGCGCCAACGTGACACCTCGCGAGCAGGTCCGTTCGCAACGTATGTCGCAAGGCAGGATTCAGCGCCGTCGTAAGGGCAGTTCCCAGGGTCTGGCCCGCCGGCTGCGGCCGCTGGCGCTGGCCGCGACGCTGGGCCTGCTGGCGTTCACTCTGAGCGGATGCAGCTGGTCGGAAGTGCTGGGCATGGGCTGGCCGACGGGCGTCACCCCGCAGGCCCACGTGAACCGGGAGCTGTGGATCGGGGCGGTGATCGCCTCGCTGGTCGTCGGGGTGATCGTGTGGGGCCTGATCTTCTGGGCGGCCGCCTTCCACCGCAAAAAAGCCACCGACACCGAGCTGCCCAGGCAGTTCGGCTACAACATGCCGCTGGAGCTCGTGCTCACGGTGACGCCGTTCCTGATCATCTCGGTGCTGTTCTACTTCACCGTGGTGGTGCAGGAGAAGATGCTGCACCTCGACAAGAACCCCGAGGTGATGATCGACGTGACGGCCTTCCAGTGGAACTGGAAGTTCGGGTACGAGCGGGTCAACTTCAAAGACGGCACCTTCACCTACGACGGCGCCGACCCCGCGCGCAAGAACGCCATGGTGTCCAAGCCGGAAGGCAAGGATGCGCACGGCGAAGAGCGCGTCGGGGCCATCCGCGGCCGCAACATCACCGACCGCAGCTACCTCAACTACGACAAGATCGAGACGCTCGGCACCCAGACCGAGATTCCGGTGCTGGTGGTGCCCACCGGCAAGAGCATCCAGTTCCGGTTGGAGTCCGCGGACGTCGTGCACACCTTCTGGGTGCCCGAATTCCTGTTCAAGCGCGACGTCATCCCCGACGCCGAGGCCAACAACTCGGTCAACGTCTTCCAGGTCGACGAGATCAACCGGCCCGGGGCGTTCGTCGGTCATTGCGCCGAATTCTGCGGCACCTACCACTCGATGATGAACTTCGAGGTGCGGGCCGTGCCGCCCAACGACTTCAAGGCCTACCTGCAGCAGCGAATGAACGGGAAGAACAACGCCGAGGCGTTGCAGGCGATCGCGCAGCCCCCGTTCGCGGTAACCACCCACCCGTTCGACACCCGCCGCGGCGAAGCGACCAGCCAGGCCAGTAGGTGAGGACATCCAATGCACATTGAAGCCAGGCTGTTCGAATTCGTCGCGGGGTTCTTCATCTTCGCGGCGGTGCTCTACGGCGTGCTGACCGCGCTGTTCGCCACCGGCGGTGAGGAGTGGGCCGGCACCACCGCGCTGGCGCTGACCGCCGGCATGGCGCTGATCGTGGGCACCTTCTTCCGGTTCGTCGCGCGCCGGATCGACACCCGGCCCGAAGACTACGAGGGCGCCGAGATCAGTGACGGCGCAGGGGAGTTGGGCTTCTTCAGCCCGCACAGCTGGTGGCCGATCCTGGTCGCGCTGTCGGCTTCGGTGACCGCGGTGGGTATCGCGCTCTGGCTGCCGTGGCTGATCGCCGCCGCTGTGGTGTTCGTGCTCGCCTCGGTCGCCGGATTGGTGTTCGAGTACTACATCGGTCCCGAGAAGCACTGACACTTGCACGTCGAAGGTCACAATCAGGGCATAAGTTGATCGGTGGCGCTTCGCCAACGCGTCTTTGCTCCACGCGGTTCGGTAGGGTTTGCCCAGGCACCATGAGAATGTCCGAAGCGCGCCCGCAACGACGTAGCCGCGGAGCGCCGCGCGCTGGTGAGGCAGTTGGACAGGGCAGGCAAAGATGAGCGGGCCGAATCCCCCGGAGCGGGAACCGGAAGCACCCGATTCCGCCGGCGGGCCCACCCTCGAATCGAGCGCCGATCCGGGGCTGGAGCACGTCGACGACAGCGCCGAGATTCCGGCGGCGGACCAGACGGGCCAGACCGGCCAGACCGACGCCTACTCGCGGGCCTACTCGGCCCCGGAGTCCGAGCATTTCGTGACCGGCCCCTACGTGCCGGCCGATCTCCGGCTCTACGACTACGACGGCTACGAGGACCCCGCCGAGCACGACGAGGGGCGGGGCGCTCCGCGCTGGCCGTGGGTGGTGGGGGTGGCCGCCATCGTGGCGGCGATCGCGCTGGTGGTCTCCGTGTCGTTGCTGGTCACCCGCACCGGCACCAGCAAGCTCGCCAACCCGGGCACCACCACCACCGCGTCCAAACCGCCGACACAGGACGAAATCACGACCACCAAGGCGCCGCCCCCGCCACCACCACCGCCTCCGCCGACTACCGAAGCCCCGACAGCCACGGAGACCCAGACTGTGACGGTGACGCCCGCTCCTCCGCCGCCGCCGGCGCCCACCAGCGCCGCGCCGCCGCCGGCGACCACCACGGCGGCCGCGCCGCCTCCGACGAGCACCACACCGGCCGGGCCGCGGCAGGTCACCTATTCGGTGACGGGCACCAAGGCGCCGGGCGACATCATCTCGGTGACCTACGTCGACCCCTCCGGGCGGCGGCGCACGCAGCACAACGTCTACATCCCGTGGTCGATAACCGTCACCCCGATCTCGCAGTCCGACGTCGGCTCGGTCGAGGCGTCCAGCCTCTTCCGGGTCAGCAGGCTCAATTGCTCGATCACGGCCAGCGACGGGACGGTGCTGTCCTCCAACAACAACGACGCACCACAGACGAGTTGCTGATGGTCAGCAGATACGCCGCATACCGTGGCGACTCCGACACCATCCCGCCGGACGTGATCGACCGCATCCTGATCGGGGCGTGCGCCGCCGTCTGGCTGGTGTGGCTGGGCGTCAGCGTGGCAGCCGTGGTGGCGCTGGTGGACCTGGGCCGGGGCTTCCACAAGGTGGCCAGCAATTCCCACACCACCTGGGTCCTGTACACCGTCATCATCGTCTCCGCCCTGGTCATCGCCGGGGCCATCCCGGTGTTGCTGCGGGCTCGCCGGATGTCGCGGGCGGAGCCGGCCTCCGAGGCGATGACCGCGCCGACTCGGGGAGCGGGCGCGCCGCCGGCGCGGCTGGGCTCCGCCGGGGCCCGCCTCGGACCGGAGCTTCCGCACCAGCCCCGGGTGCCCGCGACCGGGCAGGCCGCCGAATGGTCCGGTACCGAGGTGGACCGGGTTTGGTTGCGCGGCACCGTGTTACTGACCGGCACGATCGGCGTCGCACTGATCGCCGTCGCGGCGGCGACCTACCTGATGGCCGTCGGTCACGAAGGCGCCTCGTGGGTCGGCTACGCAGTGGCGGGGGCGGTCACCGCGGCGATGCCGGCGGTCGAGTGGCTGCACGTTCGGCAGCTGCGTCGGGTGATCGCCGGGCAGTGATCGTCGCGGGGCAGTGATCGCGGGGCAGGCCTCACTGCAGGCCTGGCCGCCCGGCCGTGCCCACCCGGCGCGGCTCTCGACGCGTCGAGTTTCCCGACGTCGCCGACCTTCCGGGGCGCGCCGGAATGCGTACCGCTCCACGCGACCCGCACCGGGCTGACAGATGCCGCTAGTGTTCGCCGTTCGGTGAACCCACGATGGTGTCCTGATGCTCGCGGAGCGCGGTCAGGGCACGTTGCTCCGAGGTGTGCGCCGCCTCGCGCAGCGCCGCATCCTGGGACGCCGGGTCGGCGGACAGGAAGCTGCCGCTGCCCGGGGAGCCGCCCGAGCCCAGCTTGTTCATCCGCTTGGGCAGCGCCGCGCCCTGGTACTCCAGCGGCAGCGGGTGACCGTGGCCGTCGACGGGGCCGAGCGGCTGGTGCAGTTCGATGTAAGCGCCCTGCGGCAGCCGCTTGATGATGCCCGTCTCGATGCCGTGCTCGAGCACCTCCCGGTCGCTGCGCTGCAGGGCAATGCACCACCGGTAGGCGATGAAGTAGACCAGCGGCGGCACGACCACCATCCCGATGCGGCCCATCCACGTCGTCGCGTTCAGCGAGATGTTGAACTTGTACGCGATGATGTCGTTCATCGCGCTCAGCGTCAGCACCATGTAGAAGGCGATCGCCATCGCGCCGATCGACGTCCGCACCGGCACGTCGCGCGGCCGTTGCAGCAGGTTGTGGTGGGCGTGGTCACCGCTGAAGCGCTTCTCCAGGAACGGGTAGACGATCAGCAGGATGAAGACCAGGCCCATCAGCAGCGCCACCCATACCGGGGCCGGGACGGTGTGGTGCCAGAAGTAGAACTCCCATGGCGGCCAGATGCGGGCCAGGCCTTCGGTCCACATCATGTAGAAGTCCGGCTGCGAGCCGGCCGAGACGTGGGATGGCTTGTAGGGGCCCAGGTTCCAGATCGGGTTGATCTGCAGCAGCCCGCCCATCAGGCCGAGCACGCCGACGATCGCGGCGAAGAACGCGCCGGACTTGACCGCGAAGATCGGCATGACCCGCACGCCGACCACGTTGTGCTCCGTGCGGCCCGGGCCCGGGAACTGGGTGTGCTTCTGGAACCAGACCATCGCCAGGTGCAGCCCGATCAGCGCCAGGATGATGCCCGGCAGCAGCAAGATGTGCAGCGCGTACATGCGCGGAACGATGTAGCCCGCGGCGTCGCAGTGGTATCCCACGCCGCCGCAGGGGAAGTCGCCGCCGAACAACGCCCAGTGCAGCCAGGTGCCGATCACCGGCATGCCCAGCGTGATCGATGACAGCGAGGCCCGGATTCCGATGCCCGAGAGCAGGTCGTCGGGCAGCGAGTAGCCGAAGAATCCCTCGAACATCGCCAGGATCAACAACAGCGAGCCGACGACCCAGTTGGCCTCGCGAGGCCGCCGGAACGCCCCGGTGAAGAAGATGCGGGCCAGGTGCACCATGATCGCCGCGGCGAAGATCAACGCCGCCCAGTGGTGAACCTGGCGGACGAACAGGCCGCCACGCACCTCGAAGGAGATGTCGAGCGTCGAGGCGAAGGCCTTGGACATGTCGACGCCGCGCAGCGGTTGGTAGGCGCCGTTGTAGGTGACCTCCGCCATGGACGGGTCGAAGAACAGCGACAGGTACACGCCGGTGAGCAGCAGCACGATGAAGCTGTACATGGCGATCTCGCCCAACAGGAAGGACCAGTGGGTGGGGAAGACCTTGTTCAGCTGCCTGCGCACGGCCGCCGAGGGGTGATAGCGGCTGTCGACGTCCTCGCCCTGACGCGCCAGGACGTCACCGATCTTGGGTGGCTTGGGGGGACTCAGTTTTGGACTCATGTTGTGGTGCGCTCCCAGAATGCCGGTCCGACGGGCTCGACGAAGTCGCCGTTGGCGACCAGATACCCGTTGGTGTCGATGGTGATGGGGAGTTGCGCCAACGCGCGCGCCGCCGGACCGAAGATCGGCTTGGCGTAGTGCAACGCGTCGAACTGCGACTGGTGGCAGGGGCACAGGATGCGGTACGACTGCTCTTCGTACAGCGATGCCGGGCACCCGAGGTGCGAGCACACCTTGGTGTAGGCGAACAGCTCGCCGAAGTTGAAGCTCTCCTGGCCCTGGCGCTTGACGACGCGGGGCATGTCGCTGGGCCGGATCCGGATGAGCATCACGGGATTGCGGACGCCCTGGTTGATGGCGCGCAGACTCTCCTGCGATTCCGGGGTGGTGCCGTCACCGTCGGACTCGCGCCACGGGAAGACCGTCTCCATGCCGCCGGCGTCGATGTCTTCGGCGCGCATCTTGATGAACGGCGAGTTGGTGGCCGAGCCGGTGGCGCGCGCCAGGTAGATGGTCTCGCCCGGGTAGCGCGGGGTCCAGCCCGACGTCCACAGCACGGCTTTTTGGCCGTCGGCGGTGGGCACCACCCGCTTCCACGGGTTCTTGATGAGACCGCCGGCAAACGCCACCAGGGTGGACAGGCCGAACGCGCCCAGGCCCACACCCAACGACAGGCCGATCAGCTTGCGCCGTCCCACCGTCGAACCCTGGTAGGCGTCGGTCAGGTTCGCCACCACCGTCTTGCGGTCGATCTCGCGAGACGGGCCGTCGTGCCGTTCCTGAATCGAGATCTCTTCCGGGATAAAGCGTTTCTGGTACAGGATGGTGCCGATGGCGATCGACAGGATCGACATCCCGAAGGTCAGCCCGTACAGCGGCGTGGCCAGCGTGTAGTACCAGCTGCCGGGGGCGCCCGTCGGCTTGTACTCCCAGGGCCAGAACACGAAGACCAGCAGCAGCGCCAGCCCGAACAGGCCGCCCAGCAAAAGCCACCGCGCCACCGAGCGCTCGGCACGCTTCTCGGCATTGGTGCCCTCGACGGGCCAGCGCGGGCCCTTGAAGACGGTCTCGACGCCGTCAAGCCGACCGCCCAGCGCCACCAGCTCGTCGTTCGACATGGCGGCCAGCGCCGCTTGGTCCGGCTCGTTGGTCGCTCCTGCACCCTTGTCCGTGCCGGAGCTGCGAACGGTGTCACTCATGATGCGCGTGCCCCAATCCACAGTGCCAGGCCGATAGCGGCGACCATGCCGATGATCCAGGCGGCCATGCCCTCGGGTGCGGGTCCGAATCCGCCGAGGCCGTAGCCACCGGGCTGGCGCGCCTCCGACACGGACTTCACGTAGCCGATGATGTCCTTCTTGGATTCCAGTGACAGCTGGCGGTCGGAGAACTTCGGCATGCTCTGCGGACCCGTCCGCATCGCCGCGAGGATCTGCTGCTCATTGGCGGGCTCCAGGTCCGGCGCGTACTTGCCGGACGACAGCGCGCCGCCCTTTCCGGTGAAGTTGTGGCACGACGAGCAGTTCAAGCGGAACAGGTCACCGCCGCGGCCCAGGTCGTTGCCGCGCAGCGAGCTCATCGCGAGGCTGCCGTCGGCGTTGCGTTCCACGGTGGGGCCGCCGCCGTTGGCCTGCACGTAGGCGCCGATCGCCTCGACCTGCGACTCGTCGAAGATCGGTTGCTTGCGGGGCGCCTGTGCCTCGCCGCGCATAACCGGCATCCGGCCTGTCGACACCTGGAAGTAGACGGCCGCCTCGCCCACGCCGATCAGGCTCGGCCCGTGGTCGGGCACCCCCTGCAGGTTGGCGCCGTGGCAGGACACGCACGAGGTGTCGAACAGCTGCTTGCCGTTCCGCAGCATCGCCGAACCCGACTCGTCGGCGACGGCGACCTGCGGCCGCGGCGTCAGGATGGCCGCGAGCCCGCCGGCGACGGTGAGGGCGATCATCAGCAGCAGGCCGCCCGACAGCCGGCGGCGAAGGCGCCGTCGCGAGCGGTCACTCGGCCCTTTGCGCTGCCCACTCCGCGACTGACTGGGCCGCGCGCCGCGGCCGGATCTGGTAGACCCCAGTTTCTTCAACCGAGCACTCCTGTTCGTTCCTTTTTGAACACGCCGGTCGTCATCGAATGAAATAGATCACGGTGAACAGCGCGATCCACACGATGTCGACGAAATGCCAGTAATAGGAGACGACGATGCTGGCAGTTGCCTGCGCCGGAGTGAACTTCGTCATCGCGGTGCGGGCCAGCAGGAAGATGAAGGCGATCAGGCCGCCGGTGACGTGCAGGCCGTGGAAGCCGGTCGCCAGGTAGAACACGCTGCCGTAGGCGCTCCCGGGAATCGTCGTGCCGTGCGTCGTCAAGTGGTAGTACTCATAGGCTTGGCCGAGGACGAAGAACAGGCCCATCAGGAACGTGATCACATACCACCGGCGCAGGCCGAAGACGTCGCCACGCTCGGCGGCGAACACGCCCATCTGGCAGGTGAACGACGACGCGATCAGCACCAGCGTCACGGGGACGGCCTGATAGAGATTCAGCTCGGTCGGCGGCGGCGGCCACTTCCCGCCGGACTGCGCCCGCGCGGTGAAATACATCGCGAACAGGCCAGCAAAGAACATGAGCTCACTGGAAAGCCACACTATGGTGCCGACACTGACCATGTTGGGGCGATTCAGCGAATGCACCCGCGACGTGATCGCAGTACCCGAGGTCCCTACAGCGCTGGTCACATCCGCAAGTATGACGCTTTGTAGTTGTCGAACTCTACCCGGGTGGCCAATTGGTTTTGTGGTGTCGCTCTCGCGGCGGTTGGGGGGTGGTCGACGCGCGTGCGACCATCGGCGCGTGGCGGTGTCATCCGAGGGTTCCCCGGTCGGCGGGGCTGCCGATCCCGCGCCCTCGTGGCCGCGGGTGCTGGCGCGGCTGATGGGCGGGCGGGACCTGGCCCGCGGTCAGGCGGCCTGGGCGATGGACCAGGTCATGAGCGGCAACGCGCAACCGGCCCAGATCGCGGCCTTCGCGGTGGCGATGCAGATGAAAGTCCCCACGGCGGCCGAGATCGGTGAGCTGGCCGAGGTCATGCTGCGTCACGCGCGCCAGTTGCCGGCGGGCGCGATCCCGGACGATGCGGTCGACATCGTCGGCACCGGCGGTGACGGCGTCAACACCGTCAACCTGTCCACCATGGCGGCGATCGTGGTCGCGGCGGCGGGCGTGCCGGTGGTCAAACACGGCAATCGGGCGGCGTCGTCGCTGTCCGGCGGCGCCGACACGCTCGAGGCGCTCGGGGTTCGCATCGACCTCGGGCCCGAGCAGGTCGCGCAGAGCGTCGCCGAGGTGGGGATCGGGTTCTGCTTTGCGCCGCTGTTCCACCCGTCGTACCGGCACGCGTCAGCGGTGCGTCGCGAGATCGGCGTGCCGACGGTCTTCAATTTGCTTGGGCCGCTTACCAATCCGGCGCGGCCCCGGGCCGGGCTGATCGGGTGCGCGTTCGCCGACCTGGCCGAGGTGATGGCGGGGGTGTTCGCGGCGCGCCGGTCCAGCGTCCTGGTGGTGCACGGCGATGACGGGCTCGACGAGCTGACCACGACCACGACGAGCACGATCTGGCGGGTGCAGGCCGGGACGGTGGACAAGCTGACCTTCGATCCCGCCGGATTCGGTTTCGCCCGGGCCGGTCTCGAGGACTTGCTGGGCGGCGACGCCCAGGCCAACGCCGCCGAGGTTCGCGCGGTGCTGGGCGGGGCCACGGGCCCGATCCGCGACGCGGTCGTCCTCAACGCCGCCGGGGCGATCGTCGCCCACGCGGGTCTATCCAGCCGCGCTGAATGGCTGCCGGCGTGGGAGGACGGCTTGCGGCGCGCCGCCGCCGCCATCGACTCCGGTGCGGCCGAACACCTGCTCGCGCGTTGGACGCGGTTCGGCCAGCAGGTCTGACTCCCACGCGCGATCCAGCTGTTCGCCGGCAAGCCGCGCCGAACGCGCCGATGCCGCCCATGCGGCCCAGGCGCCGGCCGATCGCAGCGGCGACGCCCAGCCGTCGGGCCCGGTATCGGCGACGCGGACGATGCGCACCCCGGGGGTGGCCAGCCAGCGGGCGACGAGCGCCGTCTCCTCGACGAGCGCGCCGCCCAGCGGTGCCGGTGCGGGCAGGATCGCTTGCGCCCCAGCTCGTATCGCGTCGACCACCGGCATCGGCGGCACGCCGCGCTTGGCGGTGCCGGCACCCGCGAGCTGGCCGTGCCGGATGACGGCGATGTGATGGCCGCCCTGGCCATCGGGAGCGGCGGCCACCAGTTCCGGCATGGCGGCCAGGGCCCGCAGCCGCTGGCCGCGCCACAGGGCCTCCACGGCGGTGGCGATCCGGTCGCGCAGCCGCGCCGCGCTCTCGTAATGGTGGCGTTCGGCGAGCACGGTGACCTGGTCGACCGCGGCGGCCAGGGCGCTGTTGTCCGTTCCCTCGATCAAGGCCGCGGCCCGCGCGACGGCCGCCGCGTACTGGGTGGGCGTCACGTTGCGGGCTGCGGGGCAGGGTGACACTTCGAGTTCGGGACAGGCCGGTCCGTGCAACGCCGAGCGCGCCAGCCGCGCGGTGCAGGTGCGCAGTCCGGTGAAGCGCGCCAGCAGCGCGGCCGTGTCGGCGGCGTCGGTGCGGGAACGGAAGGGGCCGATGGCGCGGTCGTGTCGCGGCGCCCGCACCGCCGCCAGCCGCGGGAACGACTCGTCGGTCAGCGTCACCCACCACCAGCGGTGCGGAAACCTCGACCGGCGGTTGTACGGCGGCGCGTGCGCGGCCAGCAGCCGCAGCTCTCGCGCGCCGGCCTCCAGCGCATGGGCGCACTCGACGTGGTCGACGGTCTCGGCCAGCGCGACCATCTCCTTCATCCGGCCGCGGGGGTCCGCGCCGGTGAAGTACTGACCGACCCGGCGACGCAGGTCGACGGCGGTGCCGATGTAGAGCACTTCGCCCGACGGCCCGCGGAACAGGTAGACCCCCGGCCGGTGCGGCAGGCCCTCGGCGAGCGCTCGCTTGCGGCGCTGGGCCGGCGTCACCTCCGGCAGGTAGGAGCGCAGGTCGGCGTAGGTGTGCACACCCTGGTTGCCGACTCGCTCGATCAGCGCGTGCAGGACGTCGACGGTCGCGCGGGCGTCGTCGAGGGCGCGGTGGGTGGGCTGGGTGGCCACGGCGAACAGCCGGGCCAGGGCGGCCAGCCGCACGCTCGGCGCCTCCTCGCGGCTGAGCACCCGGCGAGCCAGCCGGACGGTGCAGAGCACCCGTGGTCGGGGCCACGCAATCTCGCACTGCCGCGCCGCCGCGCGCAGGAATCCGATGTCGAATCCGGCGTTGTGCGCCACGAACACCGAATCGCGGGCGAACTCCAAGAACATCGGGAGCACCACGTCGATCGTCGGGGCGTCGCACACCATCGCCGTGGTGATGCCGGTCAGCTGGACGATCTGGGGTGGGATGCTGCGCTGCGGGTCGACCAGGGTGGCGAATTCGCCGAGCACGAGGCCGCCGCGCACCTTGACCGCCCCGATCTCGGTGATGGCGTCGGGCACCGCGCCGTCCGCGCTCTTGGTGCGGCCGCCGGTGGTCTCCAGGTCCACCACGACGAAGGTGGTGTCGCGCAGCGACACCTCGTCCGGGGCGAACCCCGACCCGATGTCGCCGAAACTCAGCTGAGCCGCGCGACCTGCACCCATGGCCGAGACGTTAGAGATGCCGACCGACACCCGCCCGCTCCCACGCCGCGCCCGGCCGGTCGGATGCGGGGGCGGCCCGCCGGCCGCGAAAGTTGTCGGAGGCTGGGGTTAGCGTTCGCAGCAGCCCCACTCCGCGTCGTCAGACCACACCGAGAGGACCACCTGATGGCAGAAAGCCGGACACCCGACAGTTGGATACCCGACAGCGGGATACCAGACAGCGGGACACCCGACGGTGACGCGCCGGTGGTGATCGACTGCGACGATTGCGCGGTGCGCGGGCCCGGCTGCCGCGACTGTGTCGTCAGCGTTCTGCTGGGGGTGCCTGATACGTTAATGCGGGACGAACGCGCCGCGTTGGCGGTTCTCGCCGAGGTGGGATTAGCGCCGAGGCTGCGTCTCGTGCCGATTCGCCGCGACCGCGATTCGGGTGTAGCCTAATCGCCTTGTGCCCCAACGACCCTGGATGCGCTCACATAAAAATGACAGAATTCTTTCCAATTTCTTAAGCGTCCCCTTTGGACAAACGCCGATATCGTTTCGTAACCTGTTTGAGACCTAAACCCAGCTCGACGCCAACGCCCGTCGAACGGCCGTTTAAGGAAGCAAAATTTTGAGGCTCGACTTCAAGTACCCGATCGCGCGTGCCCTGACACGTTCCCTCGTAGGTACGTTAGCGGGCTTGACCGTCTTCTCCGGCGTGTTCGCTGGCCACGGGGTGGCCGACCCGGCCGAGGACGCGCTTGCAAAGCTCACCGCGCTCTCCCGCCAGGCGGAGCAGACCACCGAGGCGATGCACTCCGCGCAGCTCAACCTGAACGAGAAACTGGCGGCCCAGCAAGCGGCCGACAAGAAGCACGCGGCCGACCAGGCGGCCGTGGACGCCGCCAAGGCCCGGCTGGCCGCCTTCCAGGGCGCGGTCAACAAGCTCGCGGCATCCACCTACATGGGCGGCAGCGTCAACGGCATGCAGGCCATCCTCACCGCCGGGTCGCCGCAGGGGCTGATCGACCAGCTCGCGGTGCAGCGGGTGATGGCCGGCCAGATGGCCACACAGATGACCAGCTTCCGGGTCGCCGGCGCGCAGGCCGCCAAGGCCGAGCAGGAATCCGCCAAGTCCGCCGCCGAGGCCAAGAGTGCCGCCGAGCAGGCCGCCGCCGTGCGGGCGGCCCTGCAGGCCAAGCAGAGCCAACTGCAGGTGCAGATCGCGGTCGTGAAGTCGCAGTACGTAGCCCTGACCCCGCAGCAGCGGACGGCGCTGGCCGACCCCGGCCCCCTGCCGGCGGGCGCTCCGATGCCCGGCGCACCGGCACGCGCTGCCGCCGGGGGCCCCGCAGCCCGGCCCGGGCCAGGCCCCGGCGCCCGGTGGGATGTTCGCACCGCCTCCGGGCGCGGGCGGCGGCGATCGCGCGACCGTCGTGCAGGCGGCGTTGACCCAGGTCGGGTCGCCCTACGTATGGGGCGGTGCCGCGCCGGGCGGGTTCGACTGCTCGGGACTGGTGATGTGGGCCTTCCAGCAAGCCGGCATCTCGCTGCCGCACTCCAGCCAGGCGCTGGCCCACGGCGGTCTGCCGGTGTCATTGGGGGACCTGCAGCCGGGTGACGTGCTGACCTTCTACTCCGATGCGTCGCACGCCGGCATCTACGTGGGCGACGGATTGATGATCCACTCGTCGACCTACGGCCAGCCGGTCCGGGTGGTGCCGATGGGAGCCGGTGGCCCGATCTACGACGCCCGCCGCTACTGATCGCCACGGCCCTCGGCGCCGACGGCTCGCAATACTGCTGGGCTGGGTATTCGTCCTCGAGTTGATCGTCGGCGCCGCCGTCCCATTCGACGCGGCCCGGGAACGCCGGGTCCGACCGGCGCAGCTGGTGACGCCCCCCCACAGCCAGGTTCATGCCGCCTCGCGGCCCTTGACGGTCGGTGACCGCACCCTGCTGCTGGTCGGTCACGGCGGACCGGCCGGGGACCGCCTGCTGTCGCGTGTCGCGTCGAACATGGGAGCCGCAATCAGCGCGGTCGAGGCGTTCTGGGGAGTCGACTGGCCGCGGGACATCTCCATCGTGGTCACCCGCACCGACGAGGAGTTCCGCGCCGCCGCCGGCGGCGGGCCGGCGTCGCAGTGGGCCGATATCGCGGCCGTGGCGGTCGCCGACCGCATCGACCCCGCCCACCGGCTGGCGGTCGGCCAGCGGATCGTGCTCGCGCCGGGTGCCGCCGGCATCAGCGATCAGGCGCTGCGAATCGTATTGAGCCACGAGCTTTTCCACTACGCCGCCCGCGCCGACACCGCCTCGGATGCGCCCCGGTGGCTCACCGAGGGCGTGGCCGATTACGTTGCGCGCCCGCCGACGCCGGTGCCCGCCGGTGCCGTCCCCGTGCCGCTGACGCTGCCCACCGACACCGACCTGGACGTGCCGGGGCCGCAGCGCTCCTCGGCGTATGACCGCGCCTGGTGGTTCGCCCGCTTCGTTGCCGACACCTACGGCGCGGCGAAGCTGAAGGACCTTTACCTGGCCGCCTGCGGTGCCGGGCACACCGACCTGCCCACCGCCATCCACGACGTCCTGGGCACCGACACGGCCGGCCTGCTGGTGCGCTGGCACGAGTGGCTGACCCGCTAGCGTGACGCAGGTGAGCCGGGTCTTGCTGGTGACGAACGATTTTCCGCCGCGGCCCGGCGGCATTCAGTCGTACCTGGGCGAGTTCGTCGGACGGCTGCTGGACGCCGGGGAGCATGCGGTGACGGTGTACGCGCCACAGTGGAAGGGCGCCGCCGCCTTCGACCGCGCGGCCGGTTATCGCGTCGTGCGGCATCCGGGCACCTTGATGCTGCCCGGCCCGGCGGTCGACGCACGGATGCGCCGGCTGATCGCCGACGACGGCATCGACACCGTGTGGTTCGGCGCCGCCGCGCCCCTGGCGCTGCTGGCCCAACGGGCCCGACAGGCCGGGGTGAACCGGGTGGTGGCCAGCACGCACGGCCACGAGGTGGGCTGGTCGATGCTGCCCGTCGCGCGGTCGGTGCTGCGTCGCATCGGTGACGACACCGACGTCGTCACCTTCGTCAGCCACTACACCCGCTCGCGGTTCGCGCCGGCCTTCGGACCCGGCGCCGCGCTGGAATACCTGCCGCCCGGCGTGGACACCGACCGGTTCAGGCCCGATCCCGCCGCCCGCGCCGAGCTGCGCGACCGCTATCGGCTGGGGGATCGGCCCACCGTCGTGTGCCTGTCGCGGCTGGTGCCGCGCAAGGGCCAGGACATGCTGATCAGGGCGTTCCCGTCGATCCGGCGGCGCGTCGACGGGGCCGCGTTGGTGATCGTCGGCGGCGGCCCCTACCTGGACGCGCTGCGCACGCTGGCGCGGCGGTGCGGGGTGTCCGACGACGTGACGTTCACCGGCGGGGTGCCGGCCACCGAGCTGCCCGCACACCATGCCCTGGCCGACGTCTTCGCGATGCCGTGCCGCACGCGCGGGGCGGGGATGGACGTCGAGGGCCTGGGCATCGTCTTCCTGGAGGCCTCGGCGACCGGCGTCCCGGTGGTGGCCGGCGATTCGGGCGGAGCGCCAGAGGCGGTGCGGGACAACGAGACCGGGCTCGTCGTCGACGGGCGCTCGGTGCACGAAATCGGCGACGCCGTCGCGGAATTGCTGACCGATCGCGACCGGGCCGCGGCCATGGGCGCGGCCGGGCGACGCTGGGTGACGTCGGACTGGCGTTGGGACACCCTGGCCGCCCGCCTGGGCGACCTGCTGCGCGGGTGAACGGTCCCGAGCGTGCAGCCAGTCGCACGCTCGTCACCGAACGTGAAGCTGGCCGCACGCTCGGCGCGAGGCCGGCCGCTAGTGCGCGTAGATCGCGTCGATGTCGGAGGCGAACTTCTCGACGACCACCTTGCGCTTGACCTTCATCGTCGGCGTCAGCTCCCCGGTGTCCTCGGTGAAGTCGACCGGCAGGATGCGGAACTTGCGGATCGACTCGGCGTGCGACACGGCCAGGTTGGCGTGCTTCACCGCCGCGTCCACCTCGGCGACCAGGTCGGGGTCGGCGGCCAGGTCGGCGACCGACGCGCCGGCCTGCTTGTGGTTGCGCTGCTTCCAGCCGTCGAAGGCTTCCGGGTCGATCGTGATCAGCGCCGCGATGAACGGCTTGTTGTCCCCGACGACCATCGCCTGGCTGATCAGCGGGTGCGCCCGCAGCTGATCTTCGAGGACGGCGGGCGCGACGTTCTTGCCGCCGGCCGTGACGATGATCTCCTTCTTGCGGCCGGTGATCTTCAGGAAGCCGTCCTCGTCGATGGCACCCAGGTCGCCCGTCTTGAACCAGCCGTCGGTGAAGGCCTCGGCGGTGGCCTGCTCGTTGCGCCAGTAGCCGCTGAACACCACGCCGCCGCGCACCAGCAATTCGCCGTCCTCGGCGATCCGGATGCTGTTGCCGGGCACCAGCGTTCCGACGGTCCCGATCTTCACGTTGCCGACCTGGTTGACCGTGATGGCCGCGCTCGTCTCGGTCAGGCCGTAACCCTCGTGGATGGTCACGCCCACTCCGCGGTAGAAGTGGCCCAGCCGCGCGCCCAGGGGCGCGCCACCGGAGACGGACGCGCGGCAGTCGCCGCCCAGCGCCGCGCGCAGCTTGCGGTAGACCAGCCGGTCGAAGACCGCGTGCTTGGCGCGCAGCCGAAGCCCCGGCCGGCCGCGCCGGTCGAACGCCTCGCTCCAGTCGACCGCGGTCTGCGCGGCGCGCGCGAAGATCCTGCCCTTGCCGTCGTTGGCGGCGTTCTGCTCGGCGGTGTTGTAGACCTTCTCGAACACCCGCGGCACCGACACCACGATCGTCGGCTTGAACACCGCCAGCATGGGCAGCAGGTTCTTGATGTCACTGGTGAACCCGACGGTCACCTTGCTGGCGAACGCGGCCATGGTGAGGGCCCGGGCCAGGACGTGGGCCAGCGGCAGGAAAACCAGCAGCCGCTGGCCCTCGTCCAGCAGCGTCGGCAGGCACTCCTTGGTGCCACGGGTCTCGTACAGCAGGTTGGAGTGGGTGAGTTGGCAACCCTTGGGGCGGCCGGTGGTGCCCGAGGTGTAGATCAGCGTCGCCGGGTGATCGGAACGCAGCGCCTGCAGGCGGGCGGTCAGCTCGGCGGGGTCCACCGATACCCCGGACTCCATCAGCTGGTCGAGGGCCCTGGGGCCGGAACCGTTGATGTGCAGCACGCGGCGCAGCGCCGGTAGCTCGGCGGTGAGTTCGGTGATGATGGCGGCGTGCGCGTCGGTCTCGGCGAACGCCAACACCGCTTCGGAGTCCTGCAGCACCCAGCGCACCTGCTCGGCCGACGACGTCTCGTAGATCGGCACGGTGACCGCGCCCACCGACAAGATCGCGAGGTCGAGGATCGCCCACTCGTAGCAGGTGGCCGAGAAGATGGACACCCGGTCGCCGGCCGCCACGCCCATCGAAATCAATCCCAGTGCAGCCGAACGGATTTGAGACGCCGCCTCGGCGCAGGTGACATCGGTCCACACGCCGTCGACCTGGCGCTGGTAGATGACGAGGTCGGGGTGTTCGCGCTCGTGGGAGTAGACCGTGGCCGCGACGTTGTCGTGCGCGCCGACGGTGAAATGGGCGGGCACGCTGTACTCACGCACTGGATGACCTCGTTTGGCTCGGAAGTTTGCCGGCTTGCTCCTGCCCAGCCTAATCCGAGTATTTGCGCAGCAGGCCGGGCGTGGCTGTGCGCGGTCCGGGCCGGGTGCGACCTGCCCCGACGTCCGCGCCTCGCTGTCATGTGTGAAGCTGGGCTGGTGAACAGCATCCAGATCGCCGACGAGACGTTCGTCGCCGCCGCCGGGGCGCGGGTCGGCGCCGCGGTCGCCGATCCCGCGAGCTGGTCCCGGTGGTGGCCGGACCTGCGGCTGCAGGTGGTCGAGGACCGCGGCGAGAAGGGGATCCGCTGGACGGTCACCGGCGCGCTGACCGGCACCATGGAGGTCTGGCTCGAGCCGTCGCTGGACGGGGTCGTGCTGCATTACTTCCTGCACGCCGAGCCCACCGGGGTGGCGGCCTGGCAGCTGGCGAAGTTGAATCTTGCGAAAATGACGCACCGCCGTCGGGTGGCGGGAAAGAAAATGGCCTTCGAGGTCAAGACGGCACTGGAACGGTCGCGACCGGTCGGAGTTTCTCCGGTAGTTTAGCCGGGTCCGGTCCGCGCGAAGAGTACCGTTTGCGACCGGGGGCACGGGTATTCACACGGCGGTTTCGGCGGTGCCGGGACCGACCCGCCTGCGTGAGAGAGGGCAAAACCAGGTGGCGGAGAAGACGACGCAGACCATCTACATCGAAGCCGATCCGGCCACGGTGCTGAAGGTGATCGCCGACATCGATTCGTATCCGGAGTGGATCTCGGAGTACAAGGAAGCCGAAGTGCAGGAACGCGACTCCGACGGCTATCCGAAAGTCGCCCGATTCGTCCTGGACGCCGCCGTCCTCAAGGACACCATGATCATGGCCTACCAGTGGCCCGCGGATCGTCAGTCGGTGAGCTGGACACTGACCTCCGGCTCGCTACTGAGATCTCTGGAAGGCTCATATCGGTTGCAGCCCAAGGGATCCGGAACCGACGTCACCTATGAGCTGTCGGTGGACCTCGCCGTCCCGATGATCGGCCTGCTCAAGCGCAAGGCCGAGCGCCGGTTGACCGACACCGCGTTGAAGGATCTGAAGAAACGAGTCGAGGCTGAGTGAGTCCAGTGAACTCCGGGCGCCAACCCCAGCCCGGATCAGCCTCTTCGTAGGCAAGGGTGGGGTGGGGAAATCCACCCTGGCGTGTGCCACCGCGGTCGGTGCCGCCGGCGCGGGACAGCGGGTGCTGGTGGTCTCCACCGACCAGGCCCACTCGCTGGGCGACGTGCTGGGCGTGCCCGTGCCGCCCGGTGAACTGGTTCGGGTGCTCGCCGACCTGGAATCCGATGACGGGGCGACGGGCGGTGGCTTTCTGGACGCGCTGGCGCTGGACACCCTCGCACTGCTGGAGCGGCGGTGGCAGGGTGTGGCCGGCGCGCTGGATCGGCAGCTTCCCGACTCTGAGCTGAGTACCATTGCGCCACAAGAGCTTTCGGCACTACCGGGCGTGCAGGAGCTGCTCGGTTTGCATGCGGTGGGCGAGCTGGCCGCCTCCGGGCGGTGGCAGCGCATCGTCGTGGACTGCGCCTCGACGGCCGATGCATTGCGGATGCTGACGCTGCCCGCCACCGTCGCGCTCTACGTCGAGCGCGCCTGGCCGCGCCACCGCCGGCTGTCCGGCATGGCCGACGACGCCGGCTCGGCGCCACTGGTCGAACTCCTGGAGGTCATCAGCGCCGGCGTCGAGGAGCTCAGCGCGTTGCTGACCGACGGGGAGCTCGTCGGGGCGCACCTGGTGCTGACGCCGGAGCGGGTGGTCGCGGCCGAGGCGGTCCGGACGTTGGGCTCGTTGGCGCTGATGGGCGTCCGCGTCCAGGAGCTGATCGTCAACCAGGTGCTGACCGAGGACGAGTCGTACGAGTACCGGAACCTGCCCGACCATCCCGCGTTCGACTGGTATGCCGAACGCATCGCCGAACAACGCGCCGTTCTCGACGAGCTCGAGGCGACCATCGGTGACGTGGCGCTGGTGTTGACCGCCCACTTGTCCGGGGAGCCGATCGGGCCCAAGGCGCTCGGCGCGCTGCTCGACGGCGCGCGCCGCCGCGGTGCGGCGCCCCCGCCGGGACCGCTGAAGCCGATCGTGGACCTCGAATCCGGTTCGGGACTTGGGTCCGTCTACCGTTTGCGGCTAGCGTTGCCCCAACTGGACCCGGGCACGCTGACGCTGGGCCGTGTCGACGATGACCTCGTCGTCAGCGTCGGCGGGTTGCGGCGCAGGGTTCGGTTGGCGTCGGTGCTGAGGCGGTGCACGGTATTGGACGCAAGCCTGCGGGGGAGTGAGCTGACAGTTCGTTTTCGACCGGACCCGGAGGTGTGGCCTAAATGAGCGGGGTGCATTCCGACATCGGTCCCGAACTGCGCAGGCTGGCCCAGGCGATCCTGGACGGTATCGATCCCGCCGTGCGCGCCGCGTCGGCACTGACGGCCGGCGCGGGCCCGGGCACCGGCAAATGCCAGCAGGTGTGGTGCCCGGTGTGCGCGCTGGCCGCGTTGGCGACCGGCGATCAGCACCCGTTGCTGACCGTGATCGCCGACCAAAGCGTGGCCCTGGTGGAAGCGATTCGCGGCATCGTCAGCGACTTCAACGACATCGACCGTCCCGCGGATCCGACGCCGGAGCCGCCGTCGGACGGCGGAGCGCCCGACGGTGCCGGATCCGGGAACAACGGCGGATCCCGGACGGGCGCGAGGACGCGGTACCAGCCGATCCCGATCAACGTCGAGGAGTGACCCGGCCGCGGCGAGGTGGTCCCGTGTGCCGCGGATCGGTACAGTTGGCGCAAACAAGCGGTGCGGGCGAGAGGGTGGGCCATGTGGTACTGGCTATTCAAGTACGTCTTGCTCGGCCCGCCGCTCGCCTTGCTCGCCCGCCCGAAAGTCGAAGGCCTGGAACATGTTCCGAGTTCGGGCCCGGCGATACTGGCCAGTAATCACCTCGCTGTCATGGACAGCTTCTACCTACCGCTGGTGGTGCGTCGCCGCATCACCTTCCTGGCGAAGGCCGAATACTTCACCGGCACGGGATTGAAGGGTCGGTTTCTCGCCTGGTTCTACACCGCCGTCGGTCAGGTGCCGATCGACCGCACCAACGCCGACGCCGCCCAGGCCGCGCTGGAGACCGCCGCGCGGTTGCTGCGCCAGGGCAAGTTGCTGGGGATGTATCCCGAAGGCACCCGCTCGCCCGACGGCCGGTTGTACAAGGGCAAGACCGGCCTGGCCCGGCTGGCCCTGCACACCGGCGTCCCGGTGATCCCGGTGGCCATGATCGGCACCGACGCGGTCAACCCGCCGGGCAGCAAGATGCTGCGCCCCGCGCGGGTGACGGTTCGCTTCGGCAAGCCGATGGACTTCTCCCGTTTCGAGGGCATGGCCGGTAACCGCTTCATCGAGCGGGCCGTCACCGACGAGGTGATCTATGAGCTGATGCAGCTCTCGGGTCAGGAGTACGTCGACATCTATGCGGCCAGCGTCAAGAAGAACGGCGACAAGGAGCACGGCGACGACGCCGCGGCGGCCGACCAGGCCGCGCGAATCCCGGCGACAGCGGCCGGATAGTCGGTCAGCCGGCGGCCGGCACCGGCGTCTGCTGTCGGCGCCGCGGCAGCGGGAGACGTCTTCCGCGCGGTGACGGTCAGCCCGGCCACGAGGATGACCGCCAACGCCCACCACACGTAGGACATCCCCCCGAGCTGGCGCCACCACGCCGCGGCGGCCTCGTGATGCTTGGGCAGCAGGTCGATCGGCGTCCACCTCATCAGGGCCACCCCGGTGGCGCTGATCAGCGCCAGCCCCACACCGCGCCGCCGCCACGCCAAGATTCCCGTCACCAGGACGGCCGGCAACATCCAGACCCAATGGTGCGACCACGACACAGGTGACACCGTCAGCCCGAACAGGGCGACGCAGATGACCGCGAGGACGGGCTCCCCGGCGGCCAGCACCCGCCGCATCGCCCACACCGTCAGCGCCAGCACCAGCAGCGACGCGGCCACCCACAACAGGAAGCGTTGCTGCTCCCCGAGCCCCGTGCGGGCGAGGGCGCCGGCGATGTTCTGGTCGGTGTTCAGCGCTGCCTCACCGATGCGGTTGGTGTGGTGCACGGTGCGGGTCCAGTACTCCCAGGAGTCGTCCCAGGCCAACGCGAAGCCCACCAGGGTCGCCGCCAGGAAACTGCCCAGCGCGGTCAGCACCGCCCGATTGTCGCGCCGCAGCAGGAAGTAGAGCAGGAACACCGCGGGCGTCAGCTTCAGCGCGATGCCCAGGCCCAGCAGCGCTCCCCGCGGCCACGGCGTGCGGCGTGGCACGCAGTCGGCGATCACCAGGGTCATCAGCACGACGTTGATCTGCCCGAACGCGAAGTTCGAGCTGATCGGTTCCAGCCAGATCGTCGCCGGCGCCACGATGACCACCGCCAGCCACCACCGGCGCAGCCACGCCGGCCCGGCAGGCACCGCCGGGGTGTCCCAGACATCCAGGCGGGTCAGCAGCATCGCGGTGGACACCACCAGCAGCACCAAGGTCAGCGCCGTGATCGCCACGCTTGCGGCAGGCATGTGCAGCCAGGCGAAGGGGCAGAAGACGATCGCCGCCAGCGGCGGATAGGTGAACGGCAGGTCGATCCCGATGGGTGTGTGGAACATCACGTCGCCGTGGTAGAGCGGGCGTCCGTCCATCCACGCCCGGCCGCCCATCTGATAGATGTCGATGTCGATGCGGTAGGGCGTGTGCCCGAACAGCTGCCAGGCGGCGTAACCCAGCGCTGCGGCGGCCACCAGCCACAGCAGGGACCACAACAGTGCCCGCACGGGGCCACTTCTGCTCGCGAAGCCCGGCGCCTGACGTGTACTCATGTCGCAGAACAGCGTAACGGTGTTCGCGCCGGGGACGGCGGCTCAGCGCGGCTCACGCGGGGCGGCCGCAGGCAGGCGTACGTTGCAGGAGTGCTCCATTGGTTCGTGACCAGGGGCGGCCGTTGGTTCTCGCACGACGTCGTCGCCGCCGGCCGGCTGCCGCTGCTGTGCTGTCTGGTCGCCTTCATCCTGACTTTCTTCGTCACGCGGAGCTTCGTTCGGTTCATCCGCCACCGCACCGCGACGGGTCGTCCGCCGCGGTGGTGGCATCCGCGCAACGTCCACGTCGGGGGGGTGCACATACACCACGTGACGTTCGGGGTGGTCCTGGTGTTGATCTCCGGGCTGACCCTGGTCACGCTGTCCATCGACGGCCACGAACCGGAATTCACTTTGAGCGCCATATGTTTCGGTATCGGGGCGGCCCTGGTGCTCGACGAGTACGCGCTGATCCTGCACCTGTCCGATGTTTACTGGTCCGAAGACGGGCGCACGTCGGTGGACGCGGTCTTCGCCGCCGTGGGCGTGGCCGGGCTCTTGTTTATGGGTTTGCACCCGCTGATGTTCTTCCTGCCGGTGTGGAACGGCGCCGATTCCATGGCCCTGCGCGCGGCGGTGGGCGCTGCGATGGCGTTGACCCTGCCGCTGGCCGTGGTGGTGGTGCTCAAAGGCAAGGTATGGACCGGCTTGCTGGGCATGTTCATCGTCGTGTTGCTGGTCGTCGGCGCCGTGCGCCTGTCCCGCCCGCACGCCCCCTGGGCCAGGTGGCGCTACACCACCCAGCCGGACAAGATGCGGCGGGCGTTGCAGCGCGAGAGGACGCTGCGCCGCCCGGTGGTGCGCGCCAAGCTCTACATCCAGTGCGCGATCGCGGGCACGCCCGGGCTGCCCGACCAACGCACGGTCGACGCACAACTCGACCACGAGATACATGCCGCGCCGCCACCCGAGAACACGGAGCCGATCTTGATCGGCAGGTAGCCGGTGTCCGCCGTGTCTCCGCTGCGACGCGTGCTGTGGCGCACAATGGTCGCCGCTCGCCATCGCCCGCCTAGGCTCTCGGAGGTGCGGTACTTCTACGACACCGAATTCATCGACGACGGCCGCACCATCGAGTTGATCTCGATCGGGGTGGTCGCCGAGGACGGGCGGGAGTACTACGCCGTGTCGACGGAATTCGATCCGGAGCGCGCCGGCGGCTGGGTCCGCGCCAACGTGCTGCCCAAGCTGCCGCCCCCGTCGTCGCAGTTGTGGCGCTCGCGCCAGCAGATCCGCGCGGACCTGGAGGAGTTCTTCGGTGTCTCCCGGGTCGATGACACCGATCCGATCGAACTGTGGGCGTGGGTCGGCGCCTACGACCACGTGGTGTTGTGCCAGCTGTGGGGCCCGATGCCCGAGTTGCCGCGGGCGCTGCCCCGTTTCACCCGCGAATTGCGGCAGCTGTGGGAGGACAGGGGGTCGCCGCGGATGCCCCCCCGGTCGCGCGACGCGCACGACGCACTGGTCGACGCCCGCGACCAACTCCGCCGTTTCCGGCTGATCACGTCGGCCGGGGGCAACGGGTCGCGGCAGCCCTAGCCGGCATCGTCCCTGATCAGCCCGGATCGGCGCATCCCGCGGCCCGGTTACCATGGACCGATGAACTGGACCGTCGACATACCGATCGACCAGCTGCCGCCGTTGCCGCCGCTGCCGGGCGACCTGCGGGCCCGGCTGGACGCCGCGCTGGCCAAGCCGGCCGCTCAACAGCCCAGTTGGCCCGCCGACCAGGCGGCGGCGATGCGCACGGTCCTGGAAAGCGTGCCGCCGGTGACGGTGCCGTCGGAGATCGTCCGGCTGCAGGAACACCTGGCCCAGGTCGCCCGGGGCGAGGCGTTCCTGCTGCAGGGTGGGGATTGCGCCGAGACCTTCACCGACAACACCGAGCCCCACATCCGCGGCAACATCCGCGCTCTGCTGCAAATGGCCGTGGTGCTGACCTACGGCTCCAGCATGCCGGTGGTCAAGGTGGCCCGGATCGCGGGGCAGTACGCCAAGCCGCGGTCGGCCGACGTCGACGCCCTGGGCCTGCGGTCGTATCGGGGCGACATGATCAACGGCTTCGCCCCCGACGCCGCGGCGCGCGAGCACGACCCGTCTCGGCTGGTGCGCGCCTACGCGAACGCCAGCGCCGCGATGAACCTGGTGCGGGCGCTGACGTCGTCGGGATTGGCGTCGCTACACCTGGTGCACGACTGGAACCGCGAGTTCGTCCGGACCTCGCCGGCCGGCGCCCGATATGAGGCTTTGGCCGCCGAGATCGACCGCGCGCTGCGGTTCATGAGCGCCTGCGGGGTGGCCGATCGCAACCTGCAGACCGCCGAGATCTACGCCAGCCACGAGGCGCTGGTGCTCGACTACGAGCGGGCCATGTTGCGGTTGTCGGACGTCGAGGACGGCGTGCCGCAGCTGTTCGACCTGTCGGCGCACACCGTGTGGATCGGCGAGCGGACCCGCCAGCTCGACGGCGCGCACATCGCGTTCGCCGAGGTGATCGCCAACCCGATCGGCGTCAAGATCGGTCCCACGATGACCCCGGAGCTGGCCGTCGAATACGTCGAACGGCTCGACCCGCAGAACAAACCGGGCCGGCTGACGCTGGTGAGCAGGCTGGGCAACAACAAGGTGCGCGACGTGCTCCCGCCGATCATCGAGAAGGTCCAGGCCACCGGCCACCAGGTGGTCTGGCAGTGCGACCCGATGCACGGCAACACCCACGAGTCGTCCAACGGCTACAAGACCCGCCACTTCGACCGCATCGTCGACGAGGTGCAGGGCTTCTTCGAGGTGCACCGCGCGTTGGGCACCCACCCGGGCGGCATCCACGTCGAGATCACCGGCGAGAATGTCACCGAGTGTCTGGGTGGCGCGCAAGACATCTCGGACACGGACCTGGCGGGCCGTTACGAGACGGCGTGTGACCCGCGGCTGAACACCCAGCAGTCGCTGGAGTTGGCATTCCTGGTCGCGGAGATGCTGCGCGACTAGTTTCTCCCTCGCCCGCTAGAAGAGGCCGCTCAGGTTGCTGCCGATCGTCCACCCGACCGCCGCAACCAGGCCGGTGATTGCCAGCACCACCGCCACCCAGATCAGCACCATCCGCCGGGCGTGCTGACGGGCCCAGACGAACTCGCTCATCGCGATGCCGGCGAATTCGCCTGCCACGGCCTGATATAGCGGCTCGCCGGATTCCGGCTCGCTCTGCTGGGGGCGGACCGGCTCGGGCCAGTCGCCGGGCCCGCGGGTCAGCTGCCGGGTGGGGTGGTGGACGGGCGCCCTGCCCGGCGGACGGGCGACCGGCGGGGTCTGGCCCGTGGTCGGTCGCTGTTCGGCGGCCCGGCCGTGCTGCCGCGCCGCCGATCGGTGCTGCGCGGAGTTGCGCGGGGCCGGCACGCGAAAACCCGGCAGCCCGAGCTCGTGGGCGATCGCGTCCAGGTCGGCCCCCATCTCGATGGCGTCCGCGTAACGATCGCCGGGATCACGGGCCGTCGCGTGGGCGACGAACCGGTCGAACTGCGGGGGCACGCCGTCGATCGCGGAGCTGGGCGGGGGGACGTCGGTATCCAGTCGTTGGTAGGCGATCGACAATGCCGAGTCACCGGTGAACGGCGCGTGCCCGGTCAGCAGTTCGTAGGTGAGGATCCCGACGGAGTAGACGTCGCTGCGCGGACCGACTCGATTGGGTGGGCCGTCGCGCACCTGCTCGGGCGACAGGTAGGCCGCGGTGCCCAGAATGACGCTGGTGGAGGTGATCCCGGCGCCGGCAACGGCGCGGACCAGCCCGAAGTCGGCGATCTTGACGTCGCCGTCGTCGGAGATCAGCACGTTCTCGGGCTTGACGTCGCGATGCACCAGGCCGGCCCGATGCGCGGCGGCCAGCCCGCCGAGCACGGGCCGCAGCACCGCCGCGACCGCGTGCGGCGGCATCGGACCGCGTTCGGCGAGCAGCTCGCGCAGGGTGCCGCCCTCGATGAGCTCCATCACCAGGAACGGGTGCCGCCCATCCAGGCCCTGGTCGTAGACCGCGACCAGGCCGGGGTCCTTCAGCCGGGCGACGGTGCGGCCTTCGAGCCGGAAGCGGGTGAGGAATTGCTCGTCGCCCGCGTAGCGGGCGTCCATCACCTTCACGGCGACGGGACGGTCGAGCCGGACGTCGACGCCTCGGTAGACCGTCGACGTTCCGCCGCTGGCGATCTTGCACTCGACCAGGTAGCGGCCGTCGAGCATCGTGCCCTCCAACGGGTCACCCGGACCAGCCCCTGCCACGGGGTCATCGTAGGTGCGGGGGCGCCGTCCAGCGTCAAACATGGGTCCCAACGCGCCACGCACGGCCTACACTGGCGCCGTGGGCAGCATTCCGGCCGGCGACGACGTTCTGGATCCCGACGAGCCGATGTATGACCTGCCCCGGGTCGCCGAATTGCTCGGCGTGCCGGTCACCAAGGTCCAGCAGCAGCTGCGGGAAGGCCACCTGGTCGCTGTGCGGCGCGGCGGCGGGGTGGTGGTGCCGCAAGCGTTCTTCACTCACTCCGGCGAGGTGGTCAAGAGCCTGTCGGGACTGCTGACGATCCTGCACGACGGCGGCTACCACGAGACCGACATCGTGCGCTGGCTGTTCACCCCGGACCCGTCGCTGACGGTCACTCGCGACGGCAGCAAGGATTCGGTCAGCAACGCGCGCCCGGTCGACGCCCTGCACGCCCACCAGGCGCGGGAGGTCGTGCGCCGGGCGCAGGCCATGGCTTACTAGGCGGCGTACTCAGGCGGTCGCGGCGTCGGCATCGGCGGGAACCCGATACAGGCTGCGCCACGCGACCAGCGCGCAGGCGATGGCAACGAAGACGTGCAGCCAGGAATACATCCCGTGCGAACCGTCGGGCTTGAAGATCACCATCACCCAGGTCGACAAGCCGGCGATCGCGGCGACCGCGCGGCGCGACTGGGCCAGCGGCGCGGCGACCGCCAGCGGCCAGGAGTAGTACCAGGGCAGGGCGGCCGGGACGAACAACACCACGATCAGCATCGACCAGGCGATCCCGGTCAGCGCGGCCCGGTCGTCCCGGCGGAACCGCCACCACAGCACCGGCAGCGACAGGGCGATGACTGCGACGCCGATGTAGCGGGTGACCCGGAGCACGCCATAGAAGTGGATCGGGAAAAAACGTGTTGCCCAGGGCGGAAATCAGGTTGGCCACCGCGGTCGGCACGGTCAGCCAGTTGATGATCTTCACCGAACCCGCGAGTGCGGTCAGCCAGCCCAGCCCCACACCGGCCACGGCGGACAAGACGCCGAACACGATCGCGAAGACCAGCAGCGAGACCGCGGTGGCCGTGAGGAAAGCCCGCGCGGGTCGGTAGCCGCGTTGGTCGCGCAGGTGCCGCATCCACACCCACACCAGGAACGGCAGCGAGATGCCTGCCGTGGCCTTGACCGCGATGGCGACGGTGATCAGCGCGACGCCCAGGACGTGTCGGCCACCGAACGTCAGCGCGATACCCGCGGCCATCAATCCCACCATCAGCATCTCGTTGTGCACCCCGCCCATCAGGTGGATGAGCACCAGCGGGTTGAGGACGCAGATCCACAGCGCGATCGAGGTGTCGGCACCCAGGTGGCGGGCCAGGCGCGGCGTGGCCCAGATCAGCGCCGCCAGGCCCGGCAGCATGCACAGGCGCAACAACATGGTCCCGGCCACCAGATTGTTGCCGACGAGAACCGTGACCAGCTTGGCCACCAGGATGAAAGCCGGCCCGTAGGGTGCGGTGGTGATCGTCCAGATGGGACTCACGTTGTCCAGCAACACGTTCGGGTTGGCGACGGGCCCGACGGCGTAGGGGTCCAGGCCGTCGCGCAGCAGCGCGCCCTGAGCCAGGTAGGAGTACGTGTCGCGGCTGAAGACCGGCACCGACACCAGCAGCGGCAGCAACCAGAAGCCGGTGGTGGCTTTCATCGTAAACTCGGTCGTCCGGCCCGCCAGCGCCCGCTTGCCCAGCCGCACCCAGGCGATCAGCATCAGTCCGACGCCGGCCCACAACAGGATGGACGAGAACACCAGGCCGTGCCCGAAGCGCGTCCACGACATGTGGATCGCTTCCAGGATCGGGTCGTGCTGGCGGGTGCTGCCCGCCCCCAATCCGCCGGCGGTGATCAGCAGGGCGCCCAGGAAGCCGAGCTTCGCCGGGCTCGACTCGGGAGACGCGACGAACGCGGCCAGCCGTGAAACATGTTGCCGCAAAGAGGGTTTGGTCACCGCTGCGTCGGCTGGCGGGGTGCCGGCGGGCGGGGTGTCGGTGGGAGTGGTCATCGTCAGGCCGAGCGGTCGGTGGCCATCCGGGCCAGTTGGGACAGCCCCGCCTTGCCCTCCGCGTTGATGGGCGCGGCCGCCAGCATGTCCAGCGCGCGTTCGGTGAGTTCGGCGATGCGCCGCTCCACGGCGGCCAGCGCGCCCAACGATTCGATGACCGAGCGCAATTCGTCCACTTGCGCGTCGGCCAGTTCGGCGCCGATGGCGTTGCGCAGCACGGCGGCCGCCGTGGGGTCGGACTTGTCGGCGCGCTCGAGCGCTTCGGCCAGCAGCACGGTCCGCTTGCCGGATCTCAGGTCGTCGCCGGACGGCTTGCCGGTCACCGTCGGGTCGCCGAAAACCCCCAGCACATCGTCTCGAAGCTGGAAGGCGACGCCCAGGTCGATCCCCAGGCGGCCGAAGAGGTCGTGCACGTCGGGCCGGTCGGCGGCGGCGGCCACGCCCAGCTGCAGCGGCCGGGACACCGTGTAGCAGGCGGTTTTGAAGGTGTTGACGTTCATCGCCGACGCGATGGACTCCGCGCCGCTGGCCTCGGCGACGATGTCGAGGTATTGCCCGCCGAGCACCTCGGTGCGGATGTCGCTCCACACGCGCCGGACGCGTCTGTGGGTCTCCGCGGACACCTCCACGCCGGAGACGATGTCGTCGGCCCAGGCGAGCGCGAGGTCGCCGAGCAGGATGGCGGCCGAGATGCCGAACTGCTCCGCGGATCCCCGCCAGCGCCGCTCCCGGTGCAGTGTCGCGAACCGGACGTGTGTGGTCGGATTGCCGCGTCGGGTGGACGATCCGTCGATCACGTCGTCGTGCACCAGGGCGCAGGCTTGCAGCAGCTCCAGGGCGGAAAACAGCAGCAGCACCTCGGCATCCGGCTCCCCGGATGCCACGGAACGCCAGCCCCAGTAGGCGAATGCGGGCCGCAGGCGCTTGCCCCCGCCCAGCACGAAGTCTTCCAGGGCGGCGATCAGTGCCGGGTAGTCGGCGCCCGCCGGGCCGCCGATGTAGGCGCTTTGCGCCCCGCGGTCGCGCAAATACCGCCGCAGTCGTTCAGTGATGGCGCCGGTCAACTCGACGGTTGCCGCTGCTTCTGCGGTTCTTGGGCTCAGCGGGGCGCCCCCTTCTGTGTCGCCGCGTGGGAATCGTCCTTGGCCCGACAGTTTATGTCGCTTCCCGCCACCGAGTTGCTTCGACTGCCTCACTAACCCGCCCTTATGCTGGCGAGGGCGTCCGGGCGCCGTGCGGCCGTCGAGCGCACGAACACGCACAGGTACACGTCGTCTGATGGAGAGGAGCCGCGTGAGCCTCAACACCATCGCGCTCGAGCTGGTGCCGCCGAACTGCGACGACGGTCGCGAGCGCGCCCTGGAGGACGCACGGAAGGTGGTCCAGTTCTCGGCCGAAACCGGCCTGGCCGGCCGTCTCCGGCACGTGATGATCCCGGGCATGATCGCCGAGGACGACGACCGACCGGTCGCGATGAAGCCGAAGCTCGACGTGCTCGACTTCTGGTCGATCATCAAGCCGGAACTGCCGGGCATCCGCGGCCTGTGCACGCAGGTCACCGCCTTCTCGGACGAGGCCTCCCTGCGGCAGCGGCTGACCGAGCTGTGCGCCGCCGGCATGGAAGGCGTGGTGTTCGTCGGCGTCCCGCGCACCATGAACGACGGCGAGGGCTCCGGTGTGGCGCCGACCGACGCCCTGTCCATCTACCGCGAGCTGGTGCCCAACCGCGGTGTCATCCTTATCCCCACCCGCGAGGGTGAGCACGGCCGCTTCAACTTCAAGTGCGACCAGGGCGCCAATTACGGCATGACGCAGCTGCTGTACTCCGACGCGATCGTGGACTTTCTCACCGAGTTCGCCAAGACCACCGATCACCGGCCCGAGATCCTGCTCTCGTTCGGCTTCGTGCCGAAGGTCGAAGACCGCGTCGGCCTGATCAGCTGGCTGATCCAGGATCCGGGCAATGCCGCCGTGGCCGCCGAGCAGGAGTTCGTCAAGAGGCTGGCCACCAGCGAAACACCCGAGAAGCGCCGGCTCATGGTCGACCTGTACAAGAGGGTGGTCGACGGGGTGGTGGACCTGGGCTTTCCGCTGAGCATCCACCTGGAGGCCACCTACGGCGTTTCCGCGCCGGCTTTCCAGACTTTCGCGGAGATGCTTGCGTACTGGTCGCCGGCCCGGCAGGGCTAGCCGGGCGGCTGGTCGCGGGGTGCGGTGAGACGCGGGGAACGATCGCGGCTGACCCAGGCCAGGGCGGCCACCACGCCCGCCGCCGCGAACGACGCGATGCCCAGCCAGACCCCCGCGCCGGTGAACGAGCGGGTGTTGGGGTCGGTCGAGCGGGCCTGTGCGGTCATGGTGCTCACCACGCCCGGCTTGAGTTTCCACGACACCACGTCGGCCTCGACCCGGTCGCCGTTGGTGGAGGTGACAGTGCCGGGGAAGGCAACGGTCAATTCCACGTCGGCCTCGGGGTCGGTCACCGACGTCAGGTCGGCGCGGCCCTCCAGGATCACCAGGTTGCCGTTTCGGCGCAGCGACAGGTTTACCCCGGAGGCGTCGGAGTTCATGTTGGCCAGCTCTGGCACCTCGGCGAAGGTCAGATCCGAGAACACCGCCTGCGAACCCACGTAGCCGTCGCTGTCGTAGTTCGACACCGCCACCTTTTGGCTGAACGGCAGATTGTTGGTGTCGAGCTGCGGGCCCATGTCCTTGCTGGTCTTGGGTTTGGCCGCCGCGACGATCTCCCCGGACACCAGGTCGTCGGGGGAGATGGTGATCGACGCGCGCGCCCGCAGGCAGCCGGTGAACAGCGGAACCAGGAACAGCAGCATCGCGAGCGCCACCAGGCGTCGCCGCCGGGCGGTGCATCCTCGGCCCCCGAGCCGGAAAAGCGGGGGACGCGGGGAAGAGGAGGCGCGCACCAGGTCATCGTGCCAGAGGCCGGACGGACGGCCTACAAGCCCCTAGAGTGGCAGGGCGCGGCCCAGGATCGCGAATGCGCGTGGGTCACCGGCGAAGTGGTAGCGCCGGATGATGTCGGTGAAGCCCAACCGGCGGTACAACCGCCACGCGCGATTAGGTTCGCCCTCGGTCTCAGGCGTGGAGAGCAGGACGTTCTCCTCGGTCCGCCGGGCCAGCAATCGGCGGGCCAGCGCCTCGCCCAGGCCGCGGCCCTGCATGCGGGGGTGAATGTGCAGTTCGGTCAGCTCGAAGTAGCTGTTCATCAGGCGGGCGATCTCCTCGGCGGGCAAGCCGCCGCGCTGCAGGCCCAGGACCACCTGCTGTTGCCACCACTGGCCGGGCGCTCCCGGATAGCCGTAGGCCACACCCAGCAACGGCGCGTCGCCCAGCTCGGCGGCCGACGGCGGCTCGGCGCCGTCGGTGACGTCGGCCTCGACGACGCCCACTCCTTGCCACCCCGGACGACGGATGTGCTCGAGCCACATGGCCGCGCGCTGGTTCTCCGTGCCGCGCGGGTAGCGCATCGCGTCGACATAGACCCCCAACGCGTCGCCGAGGCGGCGCTCCATGTCGTCCGGCGGCAGGTCGATGAGGAATATCGCCAAAGTGCGGTGTCCTCCTGGGTGATGCTGCCGGTGCCGGCCTCCGCCTTGTCCCGTCACCGGGCGCTGTTCCCAAACTATCGGCCTCAGGAGACACCCTCGACGAGCGGTCGTGAACAGTGCCGCCGACGGACGGGTCCGCACCGACGGCCGGCGCGCCTTTTGGTCGCTCGGGTGCGGGGCCGCGGCGGGGGCGGGCCGGATAGAATCGCCGCCGAACCAGTGGTACAGCGCAGATCGACCTCGTATCATTTGATTTAGTTGCCCTGACAACGGGCATCCGCGCGCTATCGATGGTGACGCGCCAGACTGTCGGCAAGGAGGGACGAATGCCACTCTCCGATCATGAGCAGAGGATGCTCGATCAGATCGAGAGCGCTCTCTACGCCGAGGACCCCAAGTTCGCGTCGAGCGTCCGCGGCGGGGGCCTTCGGGCGCCGACGGCGCGGCGGCGCCTGCAGGGTGCCGCCCTGTTCGTCATCGGCCTGGCGATGCTGGTGTGCGGCGTGGCGTTCAAGGCCACCATGATCACCGGTTTTCCCGTTCTGAGCGTCCTTGGTTTCGTCGTCATGTTCGGTGGCGTGGTGTTTGCCGTCACCGGTCCACGGTTGTCGGCGCGGCCCGGTCCCGCCGGATCGGCGCCCGGGTCGCCGCGTCCGCGTCGCAGCAAGGGCGGTGGGGGATCCTTCACCAGTCGGATGGAGGATCGGTTCCGCCGCCGCTTCGAGGAGTAGCGGCAATCTGAGACTTCACGGGGCAGCCGATCGGCTGCCCCGTTGTGGTATGGATCCGACCGCGGTCAGCGGCGCGAGGTGGCGCCGAGCGGCCCGGCCCCGCAGGTTCGGCGCCGTGGTTTCCGGCTCGCGCAGGGCGGGTGACCGTCGAGTCGCGGCCGATTCCCAATTGAGCCCAAACCGAGTCCTGGGCTCTGATCCGCCCCCCACTGCGCCCCACCGTCCGGATGGGGCGCTTTCTCTCGCCGATTTTGTTGGCGCAACGTGCGCTTTTGTGTGAACCCGGGTGGGCGCCGAGGCGACGTTCGGGGCGCCCGGATGGCGGCGAGGCGACGGTTGGTGGCGCGAAACCGGGGAAACGGCGCCGCGACACCCAGGAAATGGGTCAAAGTGGGGGACTGTGGGGTATGGTGGCTGAAGTGTTGGGGCGACGCACAGCCGCTGTCGGCGGGAGGTGAATGCAGGTGTTTCTCGGCACCTACACGCCCAAACTCGACGACAAGGGGCGACTGACGTTGCCCGCCAAGTTCCGTGACGCGCTGGCAGGGGGGTTGATGGTCACCAAGAGCCAAGACCACAGCCTTGCGGTCTACCCGCGGGCGGAATTCGAGCAACTGGCGCGCCGGGCGAGCAAGACCTCGCGCAGCAACCCCGAAGCCCGGGCGTTCCTGCGCAATCTGGCCGCCGGCACCGACGAGCAGCATCCCGATGCGCAGGGCCGCATCACCCTGTCGGCGGACCATCGCCGCTACGCCAACCTGTCCAAGGACTGCGTGGTGATCGGGGCGGTCGAATACCTCGAGATCTGGGATGCGCAGGCCTGGCACGACTACCAACAGACCCACGAAGAGAACTTCTCCGCGGCCAGCGATGAAGCACTCGGCGACATCATCTGAGGCGCGTGCCCGTGCATCGTGGCCTCTGCCCGAACCGACCCTGGCGTACTTCCCCAACGCCAGGTTCGTGCCTTCGGACAGGGACCAGGATGCAAGGGCGTCCGCGCTCCGGTGCCGGAAGACCCGGGGAGGGGTTGCGGTGGTTGATGATTCGCGCGACTTCGGACACGTGCCCGTCCTGCTGGACCGCTGCGTCGAGCTTTTGACCCCCGCACTCACCCGCCACCGCCCCGACGGTTCGGGCGCGGTCCTGGTCGACGCCACGCTGGGTGCGGGCGGCCACTCGGAACGGCTCTTGACCGAGTTGCCCGGCCTGCGCCTGATCGGACTCGACCGCGACCCCGACGCCCTCGACATCGCACGCGCCCGCCTGGCGCCATTCGCCGACCGGATCACCCTGGTGCACACGCGGTATGACGGCATCCCCGCGGCCCTCGCCGAATCCGGTTACGCCGCGGCAGATTCGGTCGACGGGGCGCTCTTCGACCTCGGGGTGTCGTCCATGCAGCTGGACCAGTCCGAGCGCGGCTTCGCCTACGCGCAGGATGCGCCGTTGGACATGCGGATGGACCCGACGTCCGGGCTGACCGCCGCCGACATCGTCAACACCTACGACCAGGCGGCGCTGGCAAGCATCCTGCACCGCTACGGCGAGGAGCGGTTCGCGCGCCGCATCGCCGGCCAGATCGTGCGCCAGCGCGCCCGCGCCCCGTTCACGACCACCGGTCAGCTGGTGGAGCTGCTCTATCAAGCCATTCCGGCTGCGGCGCGGCGCACCGGCGGACACCCGGCCAAGCGCACCTTCCAGGCGCTGCGGATCGCCGTCAACGACGAACTCGACACGCTGCGCCGCGCGCTGCCCGCCGCGCTGGGCGCCCTCGCCGTCGGGGGGCGCATCGTCGTGCTGGCCTACCAATCCCTGGAGGACCGGATCGTCAAGCGGGCATTCGCCGAGGCGGTCGCGTCGCGCACGCCAATGGACCTCCCGGTCGAGTTACCCGGCCACGAGCCGCGATTCCGCTCGTTGACACACGGCGCCGAACGCGCGGGCGCCGCCGAGATCGAACACAATCCCCGCAGCGCAGCGGTGCGATTGCGCGCCCTGAAACGAATTGGGAGAGGCGACTCATGAAGACCAAGCCCGAGACGCCGAAACGCCGCCGCAACGACGGTGCCGCGCGGAAGGGCGATCCCGCCCCGCCGCGCCGCAGCCGGCCGGCGCGGACCGCCGCACCCACCCGCGAGGCCCGGGCGCCCAAGTCGGGCCCCCAGACCAGCCCGATCAGCCGGCCGGTCGAGCGGCCGGCCCGGCCCAAGAGCACGAGTCAGGCGAAGGCCCGCGCCAAGGCGCGTAAGGCCAAGGCGCCCAAGGTCGTCAGGCCGCGCCTCACCCAGCGCGTGGCCGCCCGCCTGGCGTCGATCGACCTGCGGCCCCGGACGTTGGCGAGCAAGGTTCCATTCGTCGTACTGGTGATCGGCGCACTCGGCCTCGGATTGGGGCTGACGCTGTGGCTGTCCACCGCCTCCGCGGAGCGGTCCTATCAGTTGAGCCACGCCCGCGAGAAGAACCGGCTGTTGCAACAACAGAAGGAATCCCTGGAACGCGATGTGCGCGAGGCGGAATCGGCGCCGGCGCTGGCCGAGGCGGCGCGCAAGCAGGGCATGATTCCCACCCGCGACACCGCCCATCTGGTCCAGGACCCGTCGGGCAATTGGGTGGTCGTCGGCACACCCAAGCCGGCCGACGGGGTGCCGCCGCCGCCGCTGAACAGCAAGCTTCCCGAACCAGGCCCGCCCGCGCCGCCCGCCCCGCAGGCGCTTCCCCCGGAGGTTCCCGTCCGGCTGCAGCCGGGCCCGGGTGGCGCGCCGGTGCCGGCCAGGCAGGGACCCGAGGCGTTGTTGCGGACTCCGGACGGCTCGTCGACGATCGGGGGCCAGCACCTGCCGCAAGCCGCTCCCCAGTTACCCGGCGTCCCCAACGCTCCGCTCACCGTCCCGGGTGCGGCGCCCCTGCCGGGGCTGCCGACGCCGGTCGGCCCGGCCCCGGCCCCCGGCCCCGCCGAGGTGCGGATTCCGTTGGGCGGGTTGCCCCTCACCGCCCCCCAGCCCGCGCCGCTGCCCGCGCCCCAGCAAGCGGAGGTGCCGGTTCCGGTTCGACCGGGACCCGCTCCCCAGGGGCTGGCGCCGGCGGCCCCGGTCCCCGTGGCCCCCGGCCCGGCGCCGCAACCGGCCGCGCCGTTCCCCGCTGAGCAGTTCGGTCCGCCGACCGCGGCGACTCCGGGTGCGCCCCGATGAGCCGGGGCGACTCCGGGCGGTCCCGCCGATCGCAGTCCCCGCGGCCGGCGCGCGGTCCCCGCGATGCGCAGCAGGTCAAAGGCGAGGGAAAGCGGCTGCGCAAGCCTCGGCAGGGCGAGCCGGCCGGCCGCGTGCGGGAGCCCAAGACCTCCCGAAAGGCGAAGAAAGCCAACGAGACCCGGCCGGAGGCGGCGCCGGTCGGTCATTCGGCGCGGGAGCGGCGCACCCGCCAGATCGTCGAGGCGGGGACGCGCGGCGCGTCGTTCGTCTTCCGCCACCGGGCCGGCAACGCGGCGATACTGGTGCTGATCCTGGTGGCTGCGGTGCAGCTGTTCATGCTGCAGGTCACCGAGGCGCCGGCCCTGCGCGCCCAGGCCGCCGGGCAGCTCAAGGTCACCGACGTGGAGAAGGCGGTCCGCGGCAGCATCGTCGACCGCAACAACGACCAACTCGCGTTCACCACCGAGTCGCGGGCGCTGACGTTCCAGCCCAAGCGGATTCGCAAGCAACTCGACGAAGCCAAGCAGAAGAACTCCGCCGCCCCCGACCCGCAGCAGCGGCTGCGCGACATCGCCACGGATGTCTCGACGCGGCTGGGCAACAAGCCGGACTTCGCGACCGTCCTGAAAAAGCTGCAAAGCGACGAGAACTTCGTCTACCTGGCCCGCGCCGTCGACCCGGCGGTGGCAAGCGCCATCTCGGACAAGTTCCCCGAGGTCGGGTCCGAACGGCAGGACCTGCGCCAGTATCCGGGCGGTGCGCTCGCGGCCAACATCATCGGCGGCATCGACTGGGACGGCCACGGGCTGCTGGGGCTCGAGGACTCGCTGGACTCGGTGCTGTCCGGGACCGACGGCTCGGTGACCTATGACCGCGGCTCCGACGGCGTCGTCATCCCCGGCAGCTACCGCAACCGGCACCGGGCGGTCAACGGCTCGACCGTCCAGTTGACCATCGACAACGACATCCAGTTCTACGTCCAGCAGCAAGTCCAGCAGGCCAAGAATGTGTCTGGCGCGCATGATGTTTCGGCCGTCGTGCTGGACGCCAAGACCGGTGAGGTGTTGGCCATGGCCAACGACAACACCTTCGACCCGTCGCAGGACATCGGGCGTCAGGGCGACAAGCAGCTGGGCAACCTGGCGGTGTCCTCGCCCTTCGAGCCGGGCTCGGTGAACAAGGTGATCACCGCGTCGTCGGTGATCGAGTACGGCCTGTCCAACCCCGACGAGGTGTTGCAGGTACCCGGCTCGATCCAGATGGGCGGCGTCTCCATCCATGACGCCTGGGACCACGGCGTCATGCCCTACACCACCACCGGCGTGTTCGGAAAGTCCTCCAACGTCGGCACTTTGATGCTGGCGCAGCGCGTCGGCCCGGAGCGCTTCTACGACATGGTCCGCAAGTTCGGGCTCGGCCAGCGCACCAACGTCGGGCTGCCGGGTGAGAGCGCCGGCCTGGTACCGCCCATCGACCAATGGTCGGGCAGCACCTTCTCCAACCTGCCCATCGGCCAAGGCCTTTCGATGACCCTGCTGCAGATGGCGGGCATGTACCAGACGATCGCCAACGACGGCGTGCGGATGCCGCCGCGGATCATCAAGGCCACCGTCGCGCCCGACGGCACCCGGACCGCGGAGCCGCGCCCCGAAGGCGTGCGGGTGGTGTCGGCGCAGACCGCCCAGACGGTGCGGAACATGCTGCGCGCCGTCGTGCAGCGCGACCCGATGGGCTACCAGCAGGGCACGGGGCCGTCGGCCGGGGTGCCCGGCTATCAGATGGCCGGCAAGACGGGCACCGCGCAGCAGATCAACCCGGGCTGCGGCTGCTACTTCGACAACGTGTACTGGATCACCTTCGCGGGCATGGCCACCGTGGACAACCCTCGCTACGTCGTCGGCATCATGATGGACAACCCGGAGCGCAACGCCGACGGCACGCCGGGCCACTCGGCGGCCCCGCTGTTCCACAACATCGCCGGCTGGCTGATGCAGCGCGAGAACGTGCCGCTGTCGCCGGACCCGGGCCCGCCGCTGACCCTGCAGGCCACCTGAGGGCTGGCCCCGCGCACCGCCGAGCCGGCTGACGTACGAGTTGCGGCGTTAAGCCCAGCACTTACCTCAAAGGGAACGGTGCCGGTGGCGTTACGCTGCTGTGCTGTGGAGGAGACGCGCCTAGACACCGCTCGGATCAGGGCCGCTCGCCAGGTCATCGACCCGATTTTTCTCGACACTCCGCTATACCGTTGCGAGGCGCTCGAGCCCGAAGTCGGCTGCGCGGTGAGCATCAAGCTCGAAACGGCGAACCCGGTCCGCAGCTTCAAGGCCCGCGCCGCCGAGCTAGTCGCGAGCCTGCTTGCCGACGCCGGCTCGCGAGACGTGGTGTGCGCCAGCGCGGGCAACCTCGGGCAAGCGCTCGCTTGGTCCAGTCGCGGCCGGGGGCTCGATGTCACCGTTGTGGCCTCCTGCTTCACGCCGGCGACCAAGCTCGAGCGCATCCGCGCATTCGGCGGCAGATTGGAACTGGTGGATGGCGACGTCGAGATGGCTCGCGAGCGGGCGGCGGCCATCGCGCGCTACGACGGCATCCGGCTGGTCGAAGACAGCCTGGACATCGAAACCTGCGAAGGCGCGGGGACCATTGGCCTGGAACTGGTTGAGGCCGTGGCGTCGTTCGACGTCGTCTTGATTGCGCTGGGCGGCGGGGCGCTGGCTACCGGTGTTGGTCATGTGGTGAAGGTCTTCGCGCCCGAAGTCGAGGTGGTCTGCGTCCAGCCGCTGGGTGCACCGGCGATGACATACTCGTGGCGCCAACGCCGCGTCGTCACCACCGACTCGATCAACACCATCGCTGACGGCGTCGCCGGCCGATGTCCCATCCCGGCCGTCCTGGAAGACCTCCTCCTGGTCGCGGACGACGCCGTCCTAGTCCGGGAGGCGTCGATCATCGCCGGTATGCGAATGCTTTTCGACCACGCTGGTCTGGTCGTCGAACCGTCGGCCGCGCTCGGCATCGCAGCGATTCTCGAGAACCGTGATCGTTTCGCCGGCCGACACGTGGTGACCATCGTGTGCGGCAGCAACGTCGACCTCGACGCCTACCGCGGCTGGGTGGATGGCGTTCCCATCGAGAGGTCTTGACCGTTGTTCGCTACATGCACGGTGCAGGCGGCTTGTCATCGGCCACCTCAGGCTGCCCGAGATTGGTAAATGGCTTTGCCACCCCATTTTCCCGGCGCTATTCCGACGTATCGAGCGCTCGGCGTCACCTACGAGTTGCTGGCGGCTGTCACCGGCTAGCCGCGCATGCCCCACTGTTCCCGCTTGTCCGTGGGCGCGGGAGCACCGCCCGGGCCGATAGTCCTGGGTAGGGTGTCATGGCCGATCATGGCTGACGGAGGTGGTGAGTGGTGTCGGTGCCCCCGGTGCTGCGGCCGAGCGCCGTCACGGGTGCGCGGCTGCCCGCGCTGGCCGCCCAGGTGGGCGCGGTGCTGGCCGACCGGGGCCCAGCCGGAACAGGGGTCGTGCCGGACATGCCGATCACGGGCGTGACGCTGCGGGCCCAGGACGTGCGGCCCGGCGACCTCTTCGCGGCCCTGCCCGGCTCCGCGACCCATGGCGCCCGGTACGCGGGCGACGCGCTCGACGGCGGCGCCGTCGCCGTGCTCACCGATGCCGCCGGGGTCGCCGAGATGGCCGCCAAAACTCGGACGACCACCGCCGTGCCCGTTCTGGTGCACCCCAACCCGCGCACCGTGCTGGGCGGCCTGGCCGCCACGGTGTACGGGAACCCGTCGGAAAAGATCACCGTCATCGGCATCACCGGAACCTCCGGCAAGACGACGACGACCTATATGGTCGAGTCGGGCCTGCGCGCCGCCGACCGCACCGCCGGCCTCATCGGCACCATCGGGATCCGCATCGACGGCACCGACATCCCCAGCGCGCTCACCACTCCCGAAGCGCCGGCGCTGCAGGCCATGCTCGCGGCGATGGCCGAACGCGGCGTGGACACCGTCGTCATGGAGGTGTCCAGTCACGCGCTGGCGCTGGGCCGGGTGGACGGCACCGCGTTCGCGGTGGGCGGCTTCACCAACCTGTCCCGCGATCACCTCGACTTCCACCCGACCATGGCCGACTACTTCGAGGCCAAGGCCCTGCTGTTCGATCCGGACTCGCCGCTGCGCGCACGAAAGGCCGTGGTGTGCATCGACGACGACGCCGGACGCGCGATGGCCGCCCGGTTCGGGGACGCGATCACCGTCAGCACCACCGGTGCAAGCGCCCACTGGGCCGCGACGGACGTGACGCCGGTGGGCGCCGGGGGTCAAGAATTCACCGCCGTCGATGCCGCCGGGGTACACCACCGCGTCGGCATCCGGTTGCCGGGCCACTACAACATCGCCAATTGCCTTGTCGCGCTGGCGATTATGGACACCGTCGGCGTCTCGCCGGAGCAGGCGGCACCGGGCCTGCTGCAGACCCGCGTGCCCGGCCGCATGGAGGAGATCGACCGCGGCCAGGATTTCCTCGCCCTCGTCGACTACGCCCACAAGCCCGGAGCGCTGCGCGCCGTGCTCACCACCCTGCAGCGTCCCGGTCGGCGGCTGGCGGTGGTGTTCGGCGCCGGCGGGGAGCGCGACCCGGGCAAGCGCGGGCCGATGGGTGAGGTCGCCGCCGAGCTGGCGGATTTGGTCGTCGTCACCGACGACAACCCGCGCGGGGAGGACCCCGCGGCCATCCGCCGCCAGATCGTCGCCGGGGCGTCCCGTGGGGCCGCCGAGGTGGTCGAGATCGCCGACCGCCGCGAGGCCATCCGGCACGCCGTCGACTGGGCCGGTCCCGGCGACGCGGTGCTGATCGCGGGCAAGGGTCACGAGACCGGGCAGAGTGCGGGCGGCCGGACGCGCCCGTTCGACGACCGGGTGGAGCTCGCCGAGGCGCTCACGGGGATTGCCGGGGCGGGCCGGTGATCGACCTGACCGTCGCCCGGATCGCCGGCATCGTCGGCGGCACGCTCGCCGACATCTCGCCGCAGGACGCCGACCGGCTGCGCGTCACCGGATCGGTCGAATTCGACTCGCGCGCAATCGCTCCGGGCGGGCTGTTCCTGGCGCTGCCCGGGGCCCGCTCGGACGGGCACGACCATGCGGCATCCGCGGCGGCCGCCGGCGCGGTCGCCGTCCTGGCGGCGCGGCCGGTGGGGGTGCCCGCGATCCTGGTTCCGCCCGTCGGCGCCTCCGATGTTCGGGCCGGGGTGCTCGAACACGACCCCGACGGCTCCGGCGCGGCGGTGCTGGCAGCGCTGGCCAAGCTGGCCGAGGCGGTCGCCGCGGAGCTCGTCGAAGGCGGGCTGACCATCGTCGGGATCACCGGCTCCTCGGGCAAGACCTCGACGAAGGACCTGGTCAAAGCCGTCCTCGAGCCGCTGGGCACGGTGGTGGCCCCCCCGGGCTCGTTCAACAACGAGCTCGGCCACCCCTGGACCGTGCTGCGCGCCACCCGCGACACCGACTACCTGATCCTGGAGATGTCGGCGCGTCACCCCGGCAACATCGCCGCGCTGGCGCAGATCGCCCCGCCGGCCATCGGGGTGGTCCTCAACGTCGGCACGGCCCACCTGGGCGAGTTCGGCTCGCGCGAAGCCATCGCGCAGACGAAAGCCGAACTGCCGCAGTCGGTTCCGGCTTCGGGCGTGGTGATCCTGAACGTCGACGACCCGGTGGTCGCGGCGATGGCGGAAAAGACCGCGGCCCGCGTGGTCCGGGTTAGCCGCACCGAGCGCGGCGACGTGTGGGCGGACCAAGTGTCGTTGGACGAGCTGGCCCGGCCCCGCTTCACCATGCACGCGGGCGGCGCCCACACCGAAGTCCGCCTCGGGGTCTACGGCGACCACCAGGTCACCAACGCGCTGTGCGCAGGGGCGGTCGCGCTGGAGTGCGGCGCCGGCCTCGACCAGGTGGCCGCCGCGCTCGCCGAAACCGGACCGGTGTCGCGGCACCGCATGCACGTCACCACCCGGGCCGACGGGGTCACGGTGATCGACGACGCCTACAACGCCAACCCGGACTCGATGCGGGCCGGGCTGCAGGCGCTGGCCTGGATTGCCCACGGCCCGCAACTAGGCCAGGGCGAAAACGCGGCCGAAAAGCGCAGAAGTTGGGCGGTGCTCGGCGAGATGGCCGAACTCGGTGACGACGCGATAGCCGAGCACGACCGCATCGGGCGGCTGGCCGTGCGCTTAGATGTCTCTCGACTGGTCGTCGTGGGAAGTGGGAGGTCAATGAGCGCCATGCACCACGGAGCGGTCCTCGAAGGGGGATGGGGCTCGTGGGGCGCCGAGGGTGATCGGGGAGCGGTCACGGTCCCCGACGCCGAGGCGGCCCTGGCCCTGCTGCGCGCCGAGTTGCGGCCCGGCGATGTGGTCCTGGTGAAGGCGTCCAACGCGGCCGGGCTGGGCGCGCTGGCCGACGCGCTGGCCATCGACGAGCCGCGCGACGAGCCCGCCGGCGGGGCCCGCGCATGAGACAGATCCTGATCGCCGTCGCCGTCGCGCTGACGGTGTCGATCCTGCTGACGCCGGCGCTGATCCGGTTGTTCACCCGGCAGGGCTTCGGCCACCAGGCCCGCGAGGACGGCCCGCCCAGCCACCAGACCAAGAGCGGCACGCCGTCCATGGGCGGGGTGGCGATCCTGGCCGGCATCTGGGCGGGCTACCTGGGCACGCACCTCGCCGGGCTGGCGTTCGACGGCGAAGGCATCTCCGCCTCGGGCGTGCTGGTGCTGGGCCTGGCGACGGCGTTGGGCGCCGTCGGCTTCGTCGACGACCTGATCAAGATCCGCCGGTCGCGCAACCTGGGGCTGAACAAGTCGGCCAAGACCGTCGGGCAAATTGTCGCGGCGGTGCTGTTCGGGGTGCTTGTGCTGGAGTTCCGCAACGGCAGCGGCCTCACGCCGGCCAGCCCGGATCTGTCCTATGTGCGCGAGGTCGCCACCGTGGCGCTGGCGCCGGGGTTGTTCGTGTTGTTCTGCGTGGTCATCGTCAGCGCCTGGTCCAACGCGGTCAATTTCACCGACGGCCTCGACGGGCTGGCCGCCGGCACCATGGCGATGGTCACCGGCGCCTACGTCCTGATTACCTTCTGGCAGTACCGCAACGCCTGTGTCACCGCGCCCGGGCTCGGCTGCTACAACGTGCGCGATCCGCTTGACCTGGCGATCGTCGCGGCGGCCACCGCCGGCGCCTGCATCGGCTTCCTGTGGTGGAACGCCGCGCCCGCCAAGATCTTCATGGGGGACACCGGCTCGCTGGCGCTGGGCGGCATCATCGCCGGGCTGTCGGTGACCAGCCGCACCGAGATCCTGGCCGTCGTGCTGGGTGCGCTGTTCGTCGCCGAGGTTTCCTCCGTCGTGCTGCAGATCCTGGCCTTCCGCACCACCGGACGCCGGGTGTTCCGGATGGCGCCCTTCCACCACCATTTCGAACTGTCCGGCTGGGCCGAGACCACGGTGATCATCCGGTTCTGGCTGCTCACCGCGATCACCTGCGGCCTCGGGGTGGCCCTGTTCTACGGTGAGTGGCTGGCCGCGATCGGCGCCTGATGACCGGTCTTGACCCCCTGGCGCCCGGGGCGCCCGTCCTGGTGGCTGGCGGCGGCGTGACCGGCAGGGCGGTGCTGGCGGCGCTGACCCGGTTCGGCGCGGCGCCAACGCTGTGCGACGACGACGCGGCCACCGTGCGCCGGTTCGCCGACGCCGGGGTGGCCGCCGTCGGCCCGGCCGACGCGATACCCCGCATCGCCGACTACGCCCTGGTGGTCACCAGCCCGGGGTTCTCGCCGGCCACGCCCCTGCTGGTCGCCGCGTCGGCGGCGGGTGTGCCGATCTGGGGGGACGTGGAACTGGCGTGGCGGCTCGACATGGCGGGCCATTACGGGGCCCCGCGCCGCTGGCTGGTCGTCACCGGCACCAACGGCAAGACGACGACGACGTCGATGCTGCACGCCATGCTGACCGCCGGCGGACGCCGCAGCGTGCTGTGCGGCAACATCGGCGATCCCGTCCTGGACGTCCTGACCGAGCCCGCCGACCTGCTGGCCGTCGAATTGTCCAGCTTCCAGCTGCACTGGGCGCCCTCGCTGCGGCCCGACTCGGGCGCGGTGCTCAACATCGCCGAAGACCACCTCGACTGGCATGGGTCGATGGCCGAATACACCGCGGACAAGGCCCGGGTGCTCAACGGGCGGGTGGCGGTGGTCGGGCTCGACGACGCCCGGGCCGCCGCCCTGCTGCCCACCGCGGCCGCGTCGGTGCGGGTAGGTTTTCGGCTCGGCGAACCGGCCCGGGGCGAACTCGGCGTCCGCGACGGCCGACTGGTGGACCGCGCCTTTGCCGACGACCTGGTCCTGGCGCCGGTCGACTCGATACCCGTCCCGGGCCCGGTGGGCGTGCTCGACGCGCTGGCCGCGGCGGCGCTGGCCCGCAGCGCGGACGTGCCGCCGGAGGCGATCGCGGCCGCGATCGCCTCCTTCCGCGTGGGCCGGCACAGGTCCGAGGTGGTCGCCGTCGCCGACGGGATCACCTACGTCGACGACTCCAAGGCCACCAATCCCCACGCCGCCGAGGCGTCCGTGCTGGCCTACCCGCGCGTCGTGTGGGTGGCGGGCGGTTTGCTGAAGGGCGCGTCGGTGGACGCCCAGGTCGCCACGATGGCGCCGCGGCTGGTCGGCGCCGTGCTCATCGGCCGGGATCGGCGCGAGGTTGCCGAGGCGTTATCGCGACACGCGCCGGATGTCCCCGTCGTCCAGGTTGAGACAGGCGAGGATGTTGGGGTGGATGCGACTGCTGTGATTCGTGATACAGATGTGACAGAAGTCAACGATGGGGGCGGAAAGCTCGGCGATCGCGTCATGGCCGCGGCGGTGGCCGCGGCCAGGGAGCTGGCAAAGGCCGGCGACACCGTGCTGCTGGCGCCCGCCGGGGCCTCGTTTGACCAGTTCAGCGGCTACGCCGACCGCGGCGACGCGTTCGCGGCCGCCGTCCGCGCGGCGATCCGGTAGATGCGCAACGGGCTCACCCGGCTGCTGCGCCGGGGTAAGCAGACCGGCGAGGCGAGTCCGACGGACGCGGGCGCCGGGAATCACGACGCCGACGCCGACGTCCAGACGCCGACGCCGACGTCCAGGCCGACGCCGCGACGGCCTCCTCGGAAGCCGCCCACCGGCCGGGATTCACGTACCCGAACGTCAACGGCCTGCGCACGCAATTCGGCGCCTGGCTGGGCCGGCCGATGACCTCGTTTCACCTGATCATCGCGGTGGCGGGGCTGCTGACGATCCTCGGGCTCATCATGGTGCTGTCGGCGTCCGGGGTGCGGTCCTACGACGCCGACGGCTCGGCCTGGATCATCTTCGGCAAGCAGGTGCTGTGGACGGTCATCGGCCTCGTCGGTGCCTACGTCGCCCTGCGGATGCGGGTGCAGTTCCTTCGGCGCGTCGCCTTCACCGGTTACGTCGTCACCGTCATCTTGCTGGTGCTCGTGCTCGTCCCGGGCATCGGCAACCTGGCCAACGGCTCGCGCAAATGGTTCGTCGTCGCCGGTTTCTCGATGCAGCCGTCCGAGCTGGCCAAGATCGCCTTCGCGATCTGGGGTGCGCACCTGCTGGCGGCCCGCCGGCTCGAGCGCGCCTCGCTGCGGGAGATGCTGATCCCGCTGGTGCCGGCCGCGGTCATCGCCCTCGCGCTGATCGTGGCCCAACCCGACCTCGGGCAGACGGTGTCCCTGGGCATCATCCTGCTGGCGTTGCTGTGGTACGCCGGGCTGCCGCTGCGCGTCTTCGCCACCTCACTGGTGGCGGTGTTGATGGCGGGTGCCGTCTTGGCGATGTCCGCGGGTTACCGGTCCGACCGGGTGCGGTCCTGGATGAATCCCGAGAACGACCCCATGGACACCGGCTACCAGGCCAGGCAGGCGAAGTTCGCGCTGGCGCACGGCGGGATCTTGGGCGACGGCCTCGGCCAGGGCGTCGCCAAGTGGAACTACCTGCCCAACGCCCACAACGACTTCATCTTCGCGATCATCGGCGAGGAGCTGGGGTTCGTCGGCGCGTTCGGGCTGCTGGTCCTGTTTGGGCTGTTCGCCTACACCGGGATGCGGATCGCGCGCCGGTCCGCCGACCCGTTCCTGCGGCTGCTGACCGCCACCACGACCATGTGGGTGCTGGGCCAGGCCTTCATCAACATCGGATACGTGATCGGGATCCTCCCGGTGACGGGCATCCAGCTCCCGCTCATCTCTGCTGGCGGAACATCTACGGCCGCAACGCTTTTCATGATAGGAATCATGGCCAACGCGGCGCGTCACGAGCCCGAGGCGGTGGCCGCGCTGCGCGCCGGCCGCGACGACAGGGTGAACCGGATACTGCGGTTGCCGTTGCCCCAGCCCTACGTGCCGAGCCGCCTGGAGACGTTCCGCGACCGCAAGCGTGTCCGGCCGGCCCAGCCCGCGAAGCGCGCGGCGAAGGCGCCCGCGAAGGGTAAGGCCGCCCCGCCGCGCGTCCGCAAGGCTTCCCGCAACCCCGAATCACCCGTGCGACCGGCGTTAGCCCGAACAGCCGCCCGCCCCGCGCGCCGGCCAAGGCATCATGGATCTGGCCATGGATCTGGCCATGGATCGGTCATGATCCGGTCAGGGCCAGGGAGCCGGCCAGCGCCAGGCACGGCGAACACGAGCATTGGAAGGTCAGCGTTACGGGTGAACGACACGGTCAATGAGCCGGCCGGCGGGCTGGGGGCAAGCCCCTCGCCCGCCGGTGCCGCATCATCGGTCGGTTCCGACGTGTCGGTCGTCCTCGCCGGTGGCGGGACCGCCGGCCACGTGGAGCCGGCGATGGCCGTCGCCGACGCGCTCAGCGCCCTCGACCCCGGGGTCCGGATCACCGCGCTGGGCACCCATCGCGGGCTGGAGACGACGCTGGTGCCCAAGCGCGGCTATCACCTCGAGCTGATCACGCCGGTGCCGCTGCCCCGCAAGCCCAGCGGCGACCTGGCCCGGCTGCCCCCGCGCGTGTGGCGCGCCGTGCGGGAGACTCGTGCCGTGCTCGATGCCGTACACGCCGACGTGGTGATCGGATTCGGCGGCTACGTGGCCCTGCCGGCCTACCTGGCCGCCCGCGGTATCCCCGGGATCCGGGCCCGCGTCCCGGTGGTGATCCACGAGGCCAACGCCCGCGCCGGCCTGGCCAACCGGGTCGGTGCCCGCAGCGCGGACCGGGTGCTCTCGGCGGTGCCGGACTCCGGGCTGGCACGGGCCGAGGTGGTCGGGATACCGATCCGGGCGGCCCTCACCGCGCTGGACCGCTCGGCCCTGCGCGCCGAGGCCCGCCGGCACTTCGGCTTCGCCGACGACGCGAAGGTGTTGCTGGTGTTCGGCGGCTCGCAGGGCGCGGTGTCGCTCAACCGCGCCGTTTCCGGCGCGGCCGCCGACCTGGCCGCCGCCGGCGTGGCAGTCCTGCACGCCCACGGCCCGAAGAATGCCCTCGACCTGCCCACGCCCGGGCCGGGCGACCCGCCGTACGTGGCGGTGCCCTACCTGGACCGGATGGACCTGGCCTACGCGGCCGCCGACCTGGCGATCTGCCGGTCCGGGGCCATGACCGTTGCCGAGGTCTCGGCCGTCGGCCTGCCGGCCATCTACGTGCCGCTGCCCATCGGCAACGGTGAGCAGCGACTCAACGCGCTGCCGGTGGTCAACGCCGGCGGGGGGATGGTGGTGGCAGATGCCGAGCTGACGCCGCGCCTGGTCGCCGACCTGGCCGGCGGGCTGTTGGGCGACCCGGCCAGGCTGGCGGCGATGACCGCCGCCGCCGCGCGGGTGGGGCACCGCGACGCCGCGCGGCAGGTGGCCCAGGCGGCGCTGGACATCGCGCACCGGGCGCGGGCTGCCCGGTCCGTCAAGCCCCACGGGGGGCGGTGATGAGGGCCGAGCAGTTGCCGCCCGAGCTGGAACGGGTGCACATGGTGGGCATCGGGGGCGCCGGAATGTCGGGCATCGCCCGCATCCTGCTCGACCGGGGGGGCATGGTGTCCGGCTCCGACGCCAAGGAGTCGCGGGGCCTGCAGGCGCTGCGGGCGCGCGGCGCGCTGGTCCGCGTCGGGCACGACGCCTCGTCGTTGGACCTGCTGCCGGGCGGGCCCACCGCGGTCATCACCACCCACGCCGCCATCCCGAAGACCAACCCCGAGCTCGTCGAGGCCCGGCGACGCGGCATTCCGGTGGTGCTGCGACCGGCGGTTCTGGCGAAACTGATGGCCGGCCGCACCACGCTGATGGTCACCGGCACGCACGGCAAGACGTCGACGACATCGATGCTGATCGTCGCGCTGCAGCACTGCGGGCGAGACCCGTCGTTCGCGGTCGGCGGGGAACTCGGCGAGGCCGGCACCAACGCGCACCACGGCAGCGGCGACTGCTTCGTCGCCGAGGCCGACGAAAGCGACGGTTCGCTGCTGGAGTACACGCCCGACGTCGTGGTGGTCACCAACATCGAGACCGACCACCTCGACTTCTACGGCAGCGCCGACGCCTACGTCGGAGTCTTCGACTCCTTCATGGAGCGGCTCGCGCCCGGGGGAGCGCTGGTGGCGTGCACCGACGACCCCGGCGCGGCCGCGCTGGCGGACCGCACCGCCCAGCTGGGCATCCGGGTCCTGCGCTATGGGTCGGGGCCGGACGAGAACGACCCCGCAAGCGGGCGCCACCCCCAGGCCGCCACCCTGTTGCGGTGGGAACAACAGGGCACCGAGGCGGTGGCGCACATCCAGCTGGCGGGCGAGCCTCGCCCGCGGGTGATGCGGCTGTCGGTGCCCGGACGGCACATGGCCCTCAACGCGCTGGGCGCGCTGCTCGCGGCCATACAGATCGGGGCCACGCCCGATGACGTGCTGAACGGGCTGGCCGGCTTCGAGGGCGTGCGCCGACGATTCGAACTGGTCGGCACCTGCGGACACGGCAGCGCCCCGAGCTCTCTGGTGCAGGTGTTCGACGACTATGCCCACCACCCCACGGAGATCAGCGCCACGCTGGCGGCGGTGCGCACCCTGTGCGAGCAAAACGGCGTCGGGCGTTGCATCGTGGTTTTCCAGCCCCATTTATATTCGCGGACAAAGGCTTTCGCGGCGGAGTTCGGTCGCGCACTGGACGCCGCCGACGAGGTGTTCGTGCTCGACGTCTACGGCGCGCGCGAACAACCGATCGCCGGGGTCAGCGGGGCCAGCGTCGCCGAGCATGTCAGCAAGCCGGTGCATTACGTCCCCGATTTCTCGGCGGTCGCCGAGGCGGTGGCGATGGTCGCGGCTCCCGGCGACCTGATCGTCACCATGGGCGCGGGCGATGTCACCATGCTCGGGCCGGAGATCGTGACCGCGCTGCGGGTGCGCGCCAACCGGAGCACGCCCGGGAGCCCGGGGGCGTTGCGGTGACCGAGCCCACGCCCGAACCCGCCGGGGCGACGCCGACCGATCTGGCCGCGTCGTCGGCGAGCGGCGACGCGGCCACCGAGCCGCTCGTGCTCGGGCCGCAGCCCCAGGCGACGGACGACGCCGAGATCGAGGGACCGCGCCGGCGGGCCCGTCGGGAACGCGCGGAGCGCCGCGCCGCCCAGGCTCGCGCGCGAGCCATCGAAGAGGCCCGCCGCGAGGCCAAGCGCCAGGCCACCGGGCGCCTGGTCAACCAGCCGAAACCCGTGGCGCGGGGCGTCGTCCGGGGTCTGAAGATGCTGCTGATCACGGTGCTGGTGGCGATCGTCGGGGTCGGCCTGGCGCTGGTGCTGTATTTCACGCCCGCGATGTCGGCCCGCAACATCGTCGTCACGGGAACGGGGGCCGTGACCCGCGAGGAGGTCCTGGACGCGGCACAGGTGCGGCCCGGAACCCCGCTGCTGCAGATCAACACCAACCAGGTCGCCGACCGCGTGGCGGCGATCCGGCGGGTGGCCAGCGCGCGGGTGCAGCGTCAGTATCCGTCCGCGTTGCGGATCACGATCGTCGAGCGAGTTCCCTTGGCGGTCAAGGACTTTCCTGACGGCCCGCACCTCTTCGACCGTGACGGCGTCGACTTCGCCACGGCGCCCCCGCCGCCGGCGCTGCCTTACCTCGACGTGGCAGATCCCGGGCCCACCGACCCCGCGACCAAGGCCGCGCTGCAGGTGCTGGTCGCGCTGCGTCCCGAGGTCGCGGGTCAGGTCGGCAGGGTCGCCGCCCCGTCCGTCGCCTCGATCACCCTGACCCTGAGCGACGGCCGGGTGGTGATCTGGGGGACCACCGACCGCACCGAGGAGAAGGCCGAGAAGCTGGCCGCGCTCCTGACGCAGCCCGGGCACACCTACGACGTGTCCAGCCCCGACCTGCCGACGGTGAAGTAGCCGCCTGATAGGCGTCCGACGCTCCCGAACGTGAAGCCAGTCGCACGTTCGGCAGCACCGTGAAGCCAGTTTCACGCTCGGCGCCACGAAAAATTTGCGCGTCGCGCGTCGGCGCGCCTGCGGGGTTAGCGCGCGCCGTACCCATACCGTTCTGTTTGCGCGGAACTACTTGACATAACTCTAAACCTATGGTTGAGGTTGAGGGTTTTGCGGCAAGAGCTTGAGCCCACCAGGGAGGAAGACGAATGATGACCCCCCCGCACAACTACCTCGCCGTTATCAAGGTCGTGGGGATCGGTGGTGGCGGCGTCAACGCCGTGAACCGGATGATCGAGCAAGGCCTCAAGGGCGTTGAGTTCATCGCGATCAACACCGACGCCCAGGCGCTGCTGATGAGCGACGCGGACGTCAAGCTCGACGTGGGCCGCGACTCGACCCGGGGGCTGGGCGCCGGGGCTGACCCGGAGGTCGGCCGGAAGGCCGCCGACGACGCCAAGGACGAGATCGAGGAGTTGCTGCGCGGGGCGGACATGGTGTTCGTCACCGCCGGCGAGGGGGGCGGCACCGGCACCGGCGGCGCGCCCGTCGTCGCCAGCATCGCGCGCAAGCTCGGCGCGCTGACCGTCGGCGTGGTCACGCGGCCCTTCTCCTTCGAGGGCAAGCGGCGCGGGAATCAGGCCGAGAGCGGGATCTCCGCCCTGCGCGAGAGCTGCGACACCCTCATCGTGATCCCCAACGACCGGCTGCTGCAGATGGGCGACGCGGCGGTTTCCCTGATGGACGCGTTCCGCAGCGCCGACGAGGTGCTGCTCAACGGCGTGCAGGGCATCACGGACCTGATCACCACGCCGGGGCTGATCAACGTCGACTTCGCCGACGTCAAGGGCATCATGTCCGGCGCCGGTACCGCCCTGATGGGCATCGGCTCGGCCCGCGGCGAGGGCCGCTCGCTCAAGGCCGCCGAGATCGCCATCAACTCGCCGCTGCTGGAGGCCTCGATGGAGGGCGCCCAGGGCGTGCTGATGTCCATCGCCGGCGGCAGTGACCTGGGCCTGTTCGAGATCAACGAGGCGGCCTCGCTGGTCCAGGATGCCGCCCACCCGGACGCCAACATCATCTTCGGCACCGTCATCGACGACTCGCTGGGCGACGAGGTGCGCGTCACGGTGATCGCGGCCGGCTTCGAAGCCAGCGGTCCCAGCCGCAAGCCGGTGCTGGGGGCGGGCGAGACGGGCGGCGCGCACCGGATCGAGGCGGCCAAGGCCGGCAAGCTCACGTCGACGCTGTTCGAGCCGGTCGACGCGGTCAGCGTGCCGGTGCACACCAACGGCTCGACGCTGAATATCGGCGGCGACGACGACGACGTCGACGTGCCGCCGTTCATGCGCCGCTGAAGCCCGTGTGTCGCGGCAACCGGGACCCGGCAGCGATTTCCGGATACTGGACACATGAGCGTTCGCATCCGGCGGGTGACCACCACCCGCTCGGGCGGTGTCTCACCTCCGCCGTTCGACAGCTTCAACCTGGGCGACCACGTCGGTGACGACCCGGCGGCGGTGGCCGCGAACCGGGCCCGGCTCGCCGCCGCCATCGGCCTGGGCGCCGACCGGGTGGTGTGGATGAACCAGGTGCACGGCGATCGGGTCGAGGTGGTCGAGGAACCGCGAGACGCCGCCGTGGACGACACTGACGCGCTGGTGACCAGCGCACCGCGACTGGCGCTGGCGGTGATCACCGCCGACTGCGTGCCGGTGCTGCTGGCCGACGCGCGCGCGGGCGTCATCGGCGCGGCGCACGCCGGTCGCGTCGGCGCGCAGCGGGGAGTGGTGGCCCGCACGGTCGAGGCGATGCTGGCGCAGGGCGCGCACGCCGCTGACATCTCGGCGCTGCTGGGCCCCGCCGTCAGCGGCCCCAACTACGAGGTGCCCGCGGCGATGGCCGACGAGGTCGAGGCAACGTTGCCCGGCAGCCGCACCACCACCGCGGCCGGCACCCCCGGGTTGGACCTGCGAGCCGGAATCGCGCGCCAGCTCAGGGAGCTGGGCGTCACGTCCGTCGACATCGATCCCCGCTGCACCGTCGCCGACCCGACGCTGTTCAGTCATCGCCGGGACGCGCCGACCGGCCGGCTGGCCTCGCTGGTGTGGATGGAGTGACCACCGTGGCGGGGGACGGGGCGCTCGGCGAGGAACAGGGCAACCGCGAGGCCGAATTGACGCGCGCGTTGGCGGGCGTGCGCTCGCGGCTCGCGGCGGCCGCGGAAGCGGCGGGTCGCAACGTCTCCGAGATCGAACTTCTGCCCATCACCAAATTCTTCCCGGCAACCGACGTGGTGATCCTGTCCCGGTTGGGCTGCCGGGCAGTCGGCGAATCGCGCGCCCAGGAGGCGTCGGCGAAGGTCGCCGAAGTCGCGCGGCTGGCCCGCACTTCCACGCAGGCGTCCCCGCACGGTGACCCGCGGGAGCTGCGATGGCACATGGTCGGCCACATCCAGCGCAACAAGGCGCGCTCGGTGGCGCGGTGGGCGCACACCGCCCACTCGGTCGACAGCGTGCGGCTGGTGACCGCGCTGGAGCAGGGGGTCGGCGCCGCCCTGGGCGAGGGCCACCGCACGGAACCGCTTCGGGTCTACGTCGAGATCAGCCTCGACGGCGACGTTTCGCGCGGCGGCGTGGACATCTCGACGCCCAAAACCGTCGACCAGGTGTGCGAGCGGGTGGCGGAGTGCAAGAACCTGGAATTGGTCGGGCTCATGGGCATTCCGCCGCTGGATTGGGACGCCGGGGAGGCCTTCGAGCGGCTGCAATCGGAACACGCCCGGGTGCTCGCGGCGCATCCCGGCGCGGTGGGTCTGTCCGCCGGCATGACCAACGATTTCGAAATTGCGGTGAAACACGGTTCGACGTGTGTGCGTGTCGGTACCGCGCTGTTGGGCCCTCGGCCGCTACCGTCACCGTATTAAGTCACTGTAGTCACATCTTCATCACTGACACCACAATATCCAGGGCTTAGAAGGGGTCAAACGCAATGAGCACACTGCACAAAGTCAAGGCCTATTTCGGTATGGCCCCGATGGACGACTACGACGACGAGTATTACGACGACCGCGCCCCCTCGCGCGGGTTCCCGCGCCCGCGCTTCGACGACGGGTACGGCCGTTACGAGGGCCGCTTCGAGGGCCGCGAGTACGACGATCGGGAGCCCGCCGACTACGCGCCGCCCAGCGGCGGCTACCGCGGCGGCTACGCCGACGACCCCCGCTACGGCCCGGTCCATGCCCGCGAGTTCGAGCGGCCCGAGATGAGTCGGCCGCGCCTCGGGTCGTGGCTGCGCAACTCCACCCGCGGCGCCCTGGCGATGGACCCCCGCCGGATGGCGATGATGTTCGAGGAAGGCCACCCGCTGTCGAAGATCACCACCCTGCGGCCCAAGGACTACAGCGAGGCCCGCACCATCGGCGAGCGGTTCCGCGACGGCACCCCGGTCATCATGGACCTGGTGGCGATGGACAATGCCGACGCCAAGCGGCTGGTCGACTTCGCGGCCGGGCTGGCCTTCGCGCTGCGCGGCTCCTTCGACAAGGTCGCGACCAAGGTGTTCCTGCTGTCGCCGGCCGACGTCGATGTGTCGCCGGAGGAGCGGCGCCGGATCGCCGAAACCGGCTTCTACGCCTACCAGTAACCCACCGCACGGCCGAGTCGCCGGCTCCGCCCTCGGGTCCGGGCCGCCCGCCGCCCGGTCCGGCGGCCGTTTGATGCCGCTCACATAAGATGTGTGGCCGTCGCCGAAGTCGGTACGCTGGCGTCAGCCGCGCCAGGGGTGCGGCGTTTGACGTCTTTTTCAGTAAGGTCGGGTCTCGCAGTTGGTCTTCTTCCAGATCCTTGGGTTTGCGCTGTTCTTCTTTTGGCTGCTGCTCATCGCGCGGGTCGTCGTTGAATTCATTCGCTCATTCAGCCGTGACTGGCACCCGACCGGCGTCACCGTGGTGATCCTGGAGATCATCATGTCGGTCACCGATCCGCCGGTGAAGCTGCTGCGCCGGCTGATCCCGCAGCTCACGATCGGCGCGGTCCGCTTCGACCTGTCCATCATGGTGCTGTTGCTCGTGGCGTTCATCGGGATGCAATTGGCGTTCGGCGCCGCGGCGTGAGGATGACCCCGGGACGTTGTGGGGGCCAATCCGCGAGCCGGGAGACGGTTCGGCCACGTTTTAGCGTCGGTTTGGGGCGTGCGATTTAAAAGCTCTGAGGATTGGGATTTTATTGCTCTGAGTGTTTGAAATCCGTTCTTAAATATTCACCGAATGATCAGCGTTCGCGGCTGGTGTGACAGGATGGACGGCAGTTGCGCGACGGCTAGCACTGCGTTCTACACTTTCGAGAACGTTCGACCAGAACTTGAGGGGACGAAACAATGCCGCTTACACCAGCCGACGTCCACAATGTGGCGTTCAGTAAGCCACCTATCGGCAAGCGGGGGTACAACGAGGACGAGGTCGATGCCTTCCTCGACTTGGTGGAGGCCGAGCTGACGCGGCTCATCGAAGAGAACTCCGATTTGCGTCAGCGGATCGAGGAGCTGGACCAGGAGCTGGCCTCCGGCGGTGGCGGCGGATCGGCCGTGACCACCGCCCGCACCCAGGCGATTCCCCTCGCCGAGCCCGAGCCCGAGCCGGCCCCCCCGGCGCCGGTGGCCGCACCGGCCGCCGCTGCGGCCCCGTCGGGGACCAACGAGGAGCAGGCCTTGAAGGCCGCCCGCGTCCTCACCCTGGCGCAGGACACCGCGGATCGGCTCACCAGCACCGCCAAGGCCGAATCGGACAAGATGCTGGCCGACGCTCGCGCCAACGCCGACCAAATCCTCAGCGAGGCGCGGCACACCGCCGAGACGACGGTCGCCGAAGCCCGGCAACGCGCCGACGCGATGCTGGCCGATGCCCAGACCCGCTCGGAGACGCAGTTGCGTCAGGCCCAGGAGAAGGCCGACGCCCTGCAGGCCGACGCAGAACGCAAGCACTCCGAGATCATGGGAACCATCAACCAGCAGCGCACCGTGCTCGAAGGCCGCCTCGAGCAGCTGCGCACCTTCGAACGCGAGTACCGCACCCGGCTCAAGACCTACCTGGAATCTCAGCTGGAGGAGCTCGGCCAGCGGGGTTCGGCGGCACCGGTCGACTCCAGCGCGGACGCCGGCGGTTTCGACCAGTTCAACCGGGGCAACAACTGACTCCAGGTCGGCATTTGGACCGCGCTCGTCCCGCTTGTCGGCTGGAGGATGACTGATGCTCATCATTGCACTGGTGTTGGCCCTGATCGGGCTCGTCGCGTTGGTGTTCGCGGTGGTCACCAGCAACGAGCTGGTGGCGTGGGTCTGTATCGGCGCCAGCGTGCTGGGCGTGGTGCTGCTGATCATCGACGCGCTGCGGGAACGCCAGCGACGCGACGCGGACGACGAGGCCCTCGACGAGGCCCACGACGAGGTCCCAGACGACAGCGGCGCGCTGGACTACCCCGAAGAAGCCGACGAAGCGCCTGAAGCATCTGAAGCCCCGGAAGAGGCCGAGCACGAGGCAACCGACGAATCGGAGGATTCCAGGGTGCCCGCCGACGGCGGCGCGGACGAGCCGGGAAAGTAGACCACAAGCGCTCAGCTCGGCGGTGTGTCGAGCAGCTCGCACACCTCGCCGTCTCCAACCTGGCGAAAGTCGCCGTAAACCTGGCCGACGGCTTCGAATCCGGGCGGGATGGTCGCGCACACGACGTCGTCGGCTTCCCGGCCGAGCTCGCGGCAGGTCGACGGCGGCCCGACCGGGACCGCCACGACGACCGATTTCGGACCCGCCGATCGTACCGCCCGGACGGCGGCAAGCATGCTGGCGCCGGTGGCGATGCCGTCGTCGACCAGGATCACGACCTTGCCGCGTAAGTCGGCGGCAGGGCGGTCACCGCGATACGCATGCTCGCGCCGCGCAAGCTCCGCCTTCTCACTCTCGATCACCTCGCGCACCTGCTGTTCGGTGACGTGCATGCCCAAGACCACGTCGTCGTTCATCACGATTCCGCCGCCGCTGGCCACGGCGCCCATCGCCAGCTCCGAGCAACGTGGCACGCCAAGCTTGCGGACCAGGAACACGTCCAGCGGGGCGCGCAGCGCCGCCGCGACCTCCCACGCCACCGGGACGCCGCCGCGGGCCAAACCGAGCACCAGCACGTCGTCCCGGTCCCGGTAGGCGACGAGCTCTTCGGCCAGCGCGCGACCGGCTTCGCGACGGTCGGCGAAGCTGCGCCTTGCCGTCCGGCGAAAAATGCCGTGCGGTGGGTTCATCGGCTCGCGCTCCAGGCTGCTGGCTGAGTATGCGGTGGCCGGCCCCGACGCTGTCGGCTTCCGCGGCGGTCAGCGTACCCCGGTCTCGCCGGGCGCGTTCTCGTCGCGGCGGGCGGCGGGCACGAGGTGCTCGAACGTGCCGGTGATCTCCAGCATCCGGTCGAGGAACCCCGGGCGCGGGTCGAGGTGCAAGTCGACGCCCGCCTCGCCGGCGCGGCGGTGCATCAGCAGCAGCCCCGACAGGCCCGCGGAGTCGCAGAACGTCAGCTCGGCGAGATTTATGCGCACCTGCGGCGGCCGGGGCTGTTGACCGAGCAACCGCGTCACGGCGTTGACGAAGTCGTCGGTCGTCTCGTAGTCGAGCTCGCCGGCGGTCACGCGGTCACGGAACGTGCGCCTCGCCGTTCAACGGAAGCCGGCGGTGGGTTCATGGGCTCGCATTCCAGGCTGGCGCTGGCTGAGGAGACGGCGGTCGACCCGATGCCTCCGCGGCGGGTCAGCGTACCCCGTACTGATCCTGGTCACCACCGACACGGTCACCGTCGTCAGCAAACCGTTACCACCTCATCGCCAGCCACCACATCAACCTCGACCGCAACTCTGGCCCAACAAACAGAGAAACCCCGGCCAATGGCCTGGGAAATCAGTAGCCGATGACGCGACTCACATGTAACCCATGACTCGACTCATCACAACGGTGTCCGAGGGGGGACTTGAACCCCCACGCCCATTAGTAGGGCACTAGCACCTCAAGCTAGCGCGTCTGCCATTCCGCCACTCGGACGAGACCAACCGCATGGGTTGGCAGCTAAGGCTAACGGATCGGCGCGCCTCTGACCCAACCCAGCCGGGTCGCTTGGCGCGCGAGCCGCCGGGCCCGGCCGATGGTAGGAAAGGGGGTTGTGACCGCAGAAAACGGGGCGACCAACACCCCCGTCAACCCCAGCGACGACGTGGTCGAGGTCGTCAGCAGGTTGATCCGCTTCGATACCACCAACACCGGGGAAGCGGAGACGACGAAGGGCGAGGCCGAGTGCGCCCGCTGGGTCGCCGAGCAGCTCGCAGAGGTGGGCTACGAGCCGCACTACGTGGAATCGGGGGCACCGGGCCGCGGCAACGTGTTCGCCCGCCTCGCGGGTGCCGACAACGGCGCGGCGCCCTGCTGATCCACGGGCACCTCGACGTGGTGCCCGCGGAGCCGGCCGAATGGAGCGTGCATCCGTTTTCCGGTGCGGTCGAGGACGGCTTCGTCTGGGGCCGCGGCGCGGTCGACATGAAGGACATGGTCGGCATGATGATCGTGGTCGCCCGGCAGTTGAAGCGGGCCGGCATCGTGCCGCCCCGCGATCTGGTGTTCGCCTTCGTGGCCGACGAAGAGCACGGCGGCAGCTACGGCGCCCAGTGGCTGGTCGACAACCGGCCCGAGCTGTTCGACGGCGTCACCGAGGCGATCGGCGAAGTGGGCGGCTTCACGCTCACCGTGCCGCTCCGCGACGGCGGGGAGCGCCGGCTCTACCTGATCGAGACGGCCGAGAAGGGGCTGTCGTGGATGCGGCTCACCGCCCGCGGCCCGGCGGGGCACGGCTCGATGGTGCACGATCAGAACGCCGTCACCGCCGTCGCCGAGGCGGTGGCCAGGCTGGGCCGCCACCGGTTCCCACTGGTGGTGACCGACACGGTCGCCCAGTTTCTCGCCGCCGTCGCCGAGGAGACGGGGCTCACGTTCGACCCCCGATCCGCCGACCTGATGGGCATGATGGACAAGCTCGGCCCGACGGCGCGCATGCTGAAGGCCGTCCTGCACGACACCGCCACCCCGACGATGCTCAAGGCCGGCTACAAGGCCAACGTCGTCCCGGCGACCGCCGAAGCCGTAGTCGACTGCCGGATCCTGCCCGGCCGCAAGGCGGCTTTCGAGGCGGAGCTCGACGAGCTGATCGGCCCCGACGTGACGCGGGAATGGATCAAGGACTTCGACTCGTACGAGACCAGCTTCGACGGCGAGCTGGTGGACGCCATGAATGCCGCGGTGCTGGCGCTGGACCCGGACGCCCGCACGGTGCCCTACATGCTCTCCGGCGGGACGGACGCAAAAGCGTTCGCGCGCCTGGGTATTCGTTGTTTCGGTTTCAGCCCGCTGCGGTTGCCGCCGGACTTGGACTTCAGCGCATTGTTCCACGGCGTCGACGAGCGGGTACCCGTCGACGCGCTGAGGTTCGGCGCCGACGTGCTGGCGCACTTCCTGAAGCACTGCTGACGACACGAGAGGATCACCACATGACCACCGCCCCAGACCCGTACGCCTCGTTGCCGAAACTGCCGACGTTCACGTTGACCTCGCAGTCGGTCACCGACGGCCAGCCGCTGGCAAAGCCGCAAGTCAGCGGCATCATGGGGGCCGGCGGAGAGGACGTCAGCCCGCAGTTGAGCTGGTCGGGCTTCCCCGACGGGACGCACAGCTTCGCCGTCACGGTGTATGACCCCGACGCCCCGACGGCGTCCGGGTTCTGGCATTGGGCGGTGGCCAACCTGCCGGCGGACGTGACGGAGCTGCCCGCGGATGCGGGGGATGGCCGCGAATTGCCCGGCGGCGCGGTGACATTGGTCAACGACGCCGGGATGCGCCGCTACATCGGCGCCGCGCCGCCCCCGGGCCACGGCCCGCACCGTTACTACATCGCCGTGCACGCCGTCGGCGTCGACAAGCTGGACCTCACCGAGGACGCCAGCCCGGCGTTTCTGGGCTTCAACCTGTTCCAGCACGCGATCGCGCGGGCGGTCATCCACGCCACCTACGAGCAGAAGTAGGGGGTTGACGTACTTGCGTGGGGCCGCGACGCGCAGCTACGGCTTCAGCGTGCGCAGGAGAAACTCGGTCTGGTCGGCGACCGCCTGCTCCCAGGGCTGACCCACGTAGATGTCGAAGTGGCCGATCGGGTAGCGCTTGATCTCGTTTCGCGGCCCGCGCGCGGCCAGCTCGGCCGTCCTTTCAGCGGGCGCGAGCGAGTCCTTGTCGGCGATGCAGAACAGCGCCGGGCAGGGCAGCTTCGCTGCCGTCCAGACCCGGGCGGTACAGCCCGGCCCGCAGCATGATCCGGGCGGCGACGCGGTTGTCCCATTGCGAGTCGACTGACTGCTCGGCGATCGTGGTCATGCCGGACAGTGAATCGTGGGTGGTCATGACACCGAGGCTGCCGGGGGGTGCCGCGGCGGGGATGTAATACGGCGCGCCATGACGCAGCGCGGTGAGCTGATCGCGCAGCCCGGCGACGGCGACCTGCATGACCGTCTTTGGTCCGAGCGCGCGAAGGGTCGCGAGGCCGTCGGTGAACGGGCACTGCGAGACGATCGCCGCGACCCGCCCGTCCCCCGCGCCGACGGCCAGCACGTGGCCGCCGGAGAAGGAGCTGCCAAACAGGCCGACGCGCTCCGGGTCGACCCAGTCGAGGTCGCGCGCGTACGCCAGCGCACGATGGAAGTCAGCCTGCTGGCGGGAGATGTCGAGCAACTGGCGGGGCGTGCCGCCGCTGGCGCCGAAGTGGCGGTAATCGAACAGCAGCACCCCGATCCCGGCCGCGCAGAACCGCTCGGCGTAGGCGGGAAGGCGCAGCTCCTTGGTCGCGCTGAAACCGTGCGCCATCACCATCAGCGGCCGCGGTCCCTCGAAGCCCTCAGGCCGGTACAGCCACCCGGCGCACCAATCGTCGCCGGAGCGGAAGCTGATATCGGCATCGGGCCGCCCTCGAGGTTCGGCGTGTCTGGTCCAGTGTCACCCGTCCTTACCGCTGGCAGCGTATATGGCTGGTTGAGAATGCATTCCTCTGCGTTTCGCCGGATCTCAAAGCCGTTGGCTATCAGAGGACTTCACGAGTCAACGCTTGCACGCACCAAAAGGAGCGCTGTCGTGACCGCGCTTGCGGGCGCCGACCCGAGCCCGTCGCCGAGGGTGGTGGCCCGGACTGACCGATGACGCCCCCGGCTGGGTCCCGACTACTTGGGCGTGATCGCCGCCGCGAGGTCCCTGGGCACGGTGTTCACCAGCGCCGGAATCAGGCCGCCGAACGGCGTGCCGCCGAGGGTGAGGTTGATGTTGATGGTGGTCACACCGGCAACGGACACGGGGATCGTGGCCGTAACCGGTTGCGGCGGAACCAGCAGCCCGTCGAAGGGCAGGTGAGCCACGATCGGGATGGTCGGATCGGTGATACCCGTGAGCCCAGTAGATCTCATTCGAGGACTTCGGGCCAAGGTCAAGCCAAGGGGGCCAAGCAAAGCCCGGGAGAGCCGTTGCCGCGCCCACGGGCAGGGTCAGGTCGACGATCGTCTCGCCATTGAGGAAGCCGTTCAGGGTGTAGGCCGGCAGGTCGACGAGCGCACCGCCCACCGCCAGGGGGTTCCCGCTCTGCAGTGCGGCCGACAGGACCGTCGCACCCGTCGCGAGTCCGTTCAACCCGGAGACAGGCGCCCCGAGGAGGGAGAAGCCGACCGCCAGCGGCAACCCGAAGAAGGCGTCGGCAACCAGGATGGGTGCGTTCGGGTTGGTGAGGTTCAGCGAGAAGGTCGCCGAGACGTTCGTGTCGGTGAGCGTGGAGATCACGTTGGCGGAGTTGTGAAAGAACTGCGACGGGATCGAGCCCGGGGGGAACATGTTGGCGAAGTTCTCCGCGTGCTGTCCGGGGAGGGCAAGCAGCGGGAGCAAGTCCCCGGCCGGGCCGAGAATCTTGACGTCCGACAGGTTGCTGGTGTCGAAGCCGGTGATGAAGAGACCCAGGACGCCGTGGGTGAAGTCCTGCACCGCACCGTGGTAATCGCCGGCCGCGATCGCTTGGTTGGCCAGCGCCATGTCGGCACGGTAGACCGGAATTGTCGTCTGAAGGTCGGCATTGAACTTCTGCAGTGCCGTCTGGATCGTCGTGATGTCGCTGATCTGTGGGTCGATGAAGTCGTGCGCCACGGTAATCGGATTGAAAGTCACAGCCGAGGTCAAACCGGCCTGAATCGCCAGTTGAATGGTGGCCGGCGCGTTGGCCAACTCGGTCGGGAGATTCAGTACGGCGTACGCGAGCCCGCCGACCAGTTCCTCCCCGTAGCGGGCCTGATTGATGAGGACCTGATGCAGGAAGGGGAACGGGTCGGCGGCCCACGTGGAGTAGAGGCTTTGCAAGTTGGCGCCAGTCTGGGTGAATAGCAGGACCCACGGGTTCGGGCCGGGACCGGACGAAGGCATGCCGGAACCGAACAAGGGCGTCAGGAACGGCTGTATCAACGTCCCGATCGGGTTGGAAAGCACTGAGTTCAGGCCGCCGCCCAAGATGTTGGAGAGCACCCCACCGGTGCCCTGGCCGAAGACGTTGAGGAGCGGCCCCAAGGGGCCACCGCCGACAACGGGGGCCAAGCCGCCGACAATCCCGCCGCTGGTTCTACCGCCGAGGGTCGCGCCCAAGCCCCGCAGAAGCGGGAGCGAGCTCGGGGCCGCCGCGCCCGAAGGCATGGCAGCGGCGGGCAGCCCGGTCAGCAGCGCCTGCTCGGCGTTGACGGCCTCGGTGCTCACATATGTCGCCGCGCCGCTGCTCAACAAGCCCACGAACTCGTTGTGAAACGCCAACGCTTGGGCGCTCATAGCCTGGAATTCCTGGCCGAACGTGCCGAACAATCGCGATACCGCGATCGACACGTCGTCGGCGGCGGCTGCTGCGAGGGCCGTTGTCGGGCCCGATGCAACGGCCGTCGCCTCATGCAGCGTCGAGCCGAGCCCCGCAAGGTTGCTGGCCGCGGCTGTCACCGTTTCCGGTGCAAAGATCACTAACGACATGCCTGTCTCCCCTCGTCGACACCCCACCGGCCGCCATTGTGATTGTAATCACAGCGGCGATTGACGACGCAATATTCCCATGAATCAGGGTGCTTAAACCGGCGGTCTTCCCGGCTCTCGCGCCGCCGACCCGACCGCGTCGGCGAGCGCGGCGAACCCTCCGTCGCGCAGTCGACGGGCAATGCCGTCGTGAATGTGCCTGGGCCACAAGCCGCCGCCGTAAATGAAGCCGGTGTAGGCCTGCAGCAGCGATGCGCCCGCGGTGATCCGCTCCCATGCGTCGTCGACGGTCTCGATGCCCCCGACGCTGATCAGCACCAGGCGGTCACCGACGCGACCGTAGAGCCGGCGCAACACCTCGACGGCGCGGGGCGCCACCGGCGGACCGGAGATGCCACCGGGCCCGAGCGCATCCACCCCGGGGGTGAGCAGGCCGTCGCGCGACACCGTGGTGTTGGTGGCGACGATGCCCGCGAGACCCAGTTCGACGGCGAGGTCCGCGATGTCGTCGACGTCCGAATCGGCAAGGTCCGGGGAGATCTTCACCAGGACCGGTTTGGACGTCTCGGCCAGGACGGCCGACAGGATGGGTCGCAGGGAATCGACCGCCTGCAGATCGCGCAACCCGGGCGTGTTGGGGGAGCTGACGTTGACCACCACGTACGACGCCAGCGGGCCGACGAGGCGGGCGCTGGCCCGGTAGTCGTGGGCGGCCTCGGCGGCGGGGGTCGCCTTTGTCTTGCCGATGTTGACCCCGATCGGCACCGCGGGCCGGCGACGCGCGAGCTGGATCGCCAGCGCGCCCGCGCCAAGGTTGTTGAACCCCATCCGGTTCAGCAGCGCGCGGTCGGCGGGCAGCCGGAACATGCGTGGCGCCGGGTTGCCGGGCTGCGGGCGCGCGGTGACGGTCCCCACCTCCGCGTAGCCGAAACCCAGGGCGCCCCAGGTGCGCAACCCCAGACCGTCCTTGTCGAAGCCGGCCGCCAGGCCGAGTGGTCCGGGGAAGCGCACCCCGAACACGGTGCCGGCCAACGCGGGATCGCGCGGGCCGAGCAGCCGCTGCAACAACCGCCGCGCCGGGGCGACGGCCGTGACACCGCGCAGGACGGCGAAGACCAGCGTGTGGATGCGCTCGGGCGGGAGCAGAAACAACAGCCGCCGCACCAGGCCGTACCCGCGATGACGTGGCGCCGAACTCACAGTTCCGGCTGTTCCGACAGCCGACTCTCAGCGCGGGTTTTCTTGCGGCGCAATAACACTCGTCGGCTGCCGTCGGTGTACAGCCGCACCCGGGTCAACTCCCAGCCGCGGTATTCGGCCTCGATCGACAGCCGGGTGGAGGCGCTGACGCGGGTCACTTCCGGCGGCAGGCGCAACGGTACCCACTCGTAGTCGTCCGACATCTCGGCGTCCCACCCCGCGGGCAGTCGACCCCATCGGGGCGCGGGCCCGCCTGTCACGGCGCGCCCGCCGCGTGCTCGATCACCTGGACGCCCCCACCGGATCCCGAGACCACGAACAGCGTGCCCGACGTTTGGTCGAAGGCCAGTGAGTTCGGTTGCTGCACGGTTGGGTAACGCACCTTTTCGACGGGAATCCCGGTGGACAGATCGTAACCAACCACCATATTCGACTCGGTCTGGGTTACCCAGGCCAACTCGCCGGACGCGGCCAGCCCGTACGGCGCCTGACGCACCGGGTAGGCCTGGCGCAGAATGAGCGGATCCACGCCGTAGACCAGGAGTTGCCCCCCACGGGTGTCGGCGGCCAGCACGACGCCGAGCGGGTCGGCGGCCAGGGTGGTGGCCCCTTGGCCGGCACGCAGCGACTGCTCGGCGCGCCCGTCGGCGCCGATCGACGTGACGGAGGTCTGTCCGCGGTCCAGGACCACTGTTGTGTTGCCTTGCGTCGCAAGCGAATCCACGCGCGCAAAGAGCTTGTTCCGGCTGGCGACGGCCGCGGTGCCGGTCTTGTCCGGCGGCTGGGCGGCAAGCAAGTAGACGGCCCCGTCGGCGCTGCCCAGCACCAGCTTGCCGTCGGCGCGCACGGCGATGGCGGTGAATTGGACCTGCTCGGCGTGCGACACGCGCACCGCCGCCGCGTGGCCGCTGGGCAGGTCGACCACGAAGTAGCCGCCGCGAGTGGCGAGGTAGGCGCTGCCACGGCCGTCGCCGGCCAGGGCCGCGGCGGCGCCGGGCAGGGTGATCGCCCGCGGCGGTTGCTGCGGGCCCGCGAAGAGGGTGAGGTCGGCGGGCGCCGCCGGGTCGCTGCCGGGAACCAGGACTACCAGCTGGCGGGTGCCGTCGTCGAAGACCGCCGCCGCGGCCCGGCCGGACAGCGGGCGCACCGCGCCGGCGGGTGCCTGCGACAGTGGCGGCGACACGGCCGGTTGCGCCGGTTCGATGGTGGGCGGTGCGCCGTTGAGAGGATTCGACGAACATCCCGCGACCATCCCCAGCAAAAGCAGCGCGGTACTCAAACCTCGGCGAACACGCCGTTTCTGGACCGCATGCGCTGACAGCAATTATTTTCCCTTGCGTAAAGAGGGCGGAACATCAAGTTTAGGGAACGGTTTCGCACCCAATATGGCCACGTTGCCTGCAGCAACGCTCGATGGAGAGGTATGGTCGCGTCATGACCGTCATCGTTGACCGGCATACCGCTTCCGACGAGTTTGCTGTCGAAGACCTGTCGACCGGAATCTTCGCCAGCGGATACGGCCAAGTTGGTGATGGGCGAAGTTTTTCCTTCCACATCGAGCACGGATCGCTCGTCGTCGAAGTTTACCGGCCGCGCGTGGCGGGTCCGGTTCCGCAGGTGGAGGACGTCGTCGCGAAAGCGGCCCGCAGCCTTGTCGACATCGACCTCACCGACGAGCGCAGCCTGACCGCGGCGGTGCGCGACACGGTCGCGCACGCGGTGGATTTGTCACGCTGATCGCGTCCGGTCCCGACCGCCCGCGCCGGGTACGGTCGTCGTCGTGACTGCGGTTCGGGCGACATGACCGTCATCCTGTTGCGGCACGGCCGTTCCACCTCGAACACGGCGGGCGTCCTGGCCGGCCGCTCCGAGGGTGTCGACCTCGACGACAAGGGCCGCGAGCAGGCGGCCGGGCTGATCGATCGGATCGGTGACCTGCCGATCCGGGCGCTGGTCAGCTCGCCGCTCCTGCGCTGCCGGCGCACCCTGGAACCGCTCGCCGACGCGCTGTGCCTCCAGCCGCTCATCGAGGACCGGCTCGCCGAAGTGGACTACGGCGAGTGGACGGGCCGCAAAATCGGCGACCTGACCAGCGAGCCGCTGTGGCGGGTTGTGCAGGCGCACCCCAGTGCGGCGCTGTTCCCGGGCGGCGAGGGCCTGGCGCAGGTCCAGGCGCGCGCCGTCGCCGCCGTCCGCGAACACGACCGGCGGCTCGCTGCGGAACACGGCGGCGACGCCCTGTGGGTGGCGTGCACGCACGGCGACGTGATCAAGTCGGTGATCGCCGACGCGTACGGCATCCACCTCGACGGTTTTCAGCGCGTCACCGCCGACCCGGCGTCGGTGAGCGTGATCCGCTACACCGAACTCCGGCCGTTCGTCTTGCATGTCAACCACACCGGGCCGCGGCTGTCGGCCCCGCTGCGGGCCGGGCCGCCACCGAAAGACGAGGGGAAAGACGAGGCGAAAGACGGGGCCGACGGGGAGCCCGAACATCCGGCGGCGGCGGTGTCGTCGAGCGACGCCGTGGTCGGCGGCACGACAGATTGATCCGGGCGATCGGTCGCGGTGTGCCGCGGTGGAGCGCTATCGGATCGCACGGCGACCGCAAGAGCCGGTATTTTGGAAGTGCCATGCCCCGCGCTATCCACGTCTTCCGCACACCCGACCGCTTCGTGGCCGGGACGGTCGGCCAGCCCGGAAACCGGACCTTTTACATCCAGGCGGTGCACGATTCCCGCGTGGTGTCAGTGATTTTGGAGAAACAACAGGTCGCCGTGCTGGCAGAGCGCATCGGTGCCCTGCTGCTGGAGGTGAACCGCAGGTTCGGCACGCCGGTTCCGCCGGAGCCCACCGAGATCGACGACCTGAGCCCGTTGATCACGCCCGTCGACGCGGAGTTCCGGGTGGGCACGATGGGCCTGGGCTGGGATTCGGAAGCACAGACCGTGGTGGTCGAGCTGCTCGCGGTCACCGACGCCGAGTTCGACGCGTCGGTGGTGCTGGACGACACCGAGGAGGGCCCCGACGCGGTCCGGGTGTTCCTGACGCCGGAGTCCGCCCGCCAGTTCGCCACGCGATCCAATCGCGTCATCTCCGCGGGACGACCGCCGTGCCCGCTGTGCGACGAACCGCTCGACCCGGAGGGCCACATCTGCGCGCGCACCAACGGCTACCGGCGCAGCGCGCTGCTCGGGCCGAACGATGAACTCGAGGAATGACCGGCAAGAGGTGCTGCGCGACGGCGAGCTGACGATCCTCGGACGGATCCGCTCCGCCAGCAACGCCACCTTCTTGTGCGAATCCACACTCGGCGACGCCACCGTGCACTGCGTCTACAAGCCGGTGACCGGGGAGCAGCCGCTGTGGGATTTTCCCGATGGAACCCTGGCCGGCCGCGAGGTCTCGGCCTATCTGGTGTCACGGCAGTTGGGCTGGAATATCGTGCCGTACACGATCATTCGCCACGGTCCCGCAGGCGCGGGCATGCTGCAGCTCTGGGTCGAGCAACCCGGTGACTCGGCCGACTCCGATCCCGGGCCGCGGCCCGATCTGGTCGACCTGTTTCCCGCGGGCAAACGGCAGCCGGGCTATCTGCCGGTGTTGCGGGCCTACGACTACGCCGGAGACGAGGTCGTCCTGATGCACGCCGACGACATCCGGCTGTGGCGGATGGCGGTGTTCGACGTGCTGGTCAACAACGCCGACCGCAAGGGCGGCCACATCCTGCGCGACCTCGAAGGCCGGGTGTACGGGGTCGACCACGGGGTGTGCCTGCACGTGGAGGACAAGCTGCGCACGGTGCTGTGGGGCTGGGCCGGCAAGCCGGTCGACGACCCGACGCTGGAGGCGGTCGCCGGGCTCGCCGATGCCCTCACCGGCTCGTTCGGCGAGGAGCTGGCCGGGCAGATCACCCGGGCGGAGGTGGCCGCGCTGCGCATGCGCGCGTGCGCGCTGCTGGACAACCCGGTGATGCCCGGCCCGAATCGGCGTCGCCCCATTCCGTGGCCGGCGTTCTGAGCGGTGATCGCAAGCGCGGCGCTAGCCGGGCGCGGCGGGTCGCCGCATCGGTTCTCAGCGGTGATCGCAAGCGCGGCGTCTGCCGGGCGCGGCGGGTCGCCGCCATCGGTCTCAGCTGATCGCAGCGGCGCTGCCGGGCGCGGCGGGTCGCCGCCATGTCTCAGCGGTGATCGCAAGCGCGGCGTCTGCCGGGCGCGGCGGGTCGCCGCCATCGGTTCTGAGCGGGCTGCCGCCGTCGGCGATACTGAGCCGGTGATCCCCGACCCCCGGACAAAGCCCGCCGGCCTGACCGACGCCGCGCTGGCCGCCGATCTTGCCGCGGAGGCGGGGGAGTTGCTGCTCAAGGTGCGCGAGGAGATGGGCTTCGGTCATCCGTGGGCGCTGGGCGACGCGGGCGACAGCCTGGCCAACGCGCTGATCTTGCGCCGGCTGAGCGTCGAGCGGCCGGGCGACGCGGTGCTCAGCGAGGAGGCGTACGACGATCTGGTCCGGCTCAAGCACGACCGGGTGTGGATCATCGACCCGCTGGACGGCACGCGAGAGTTCTCCACGCCGGGACGCGACGACTGGGCGGTGCACATCGCGCTGTGGCAGCGGCCCGCCCGCGAACCCAACAGCCGCGAGATCACCGACGCCGCCGTGTCGTTGCCGGCCCGCGGGAACACGGTGTACCGCAGTGACACCGTCACGGCCGACGCCGCCCGCGTCGGGATCCCCACCCCCATCCGGATCGCCGTCAGCGCCACCCGGCCGCCGGCCGTGCTCTACCGGATCCGGCAGGCGCTGCCCATCCAGCCCGTGGGCATCGGCTCGGCCGGCGCCAAGGCGATGGCGATGATCGACGGGCACGTCGACGCGTACGTCCACGCGGGCGGCCAGTGGGAGTGGGACTCGGCGGCCCCGGCCGGAGTGGTGATGGCCGCCGGTATGCACGCGTCGCGGCTCGACGGGTCGCCGTTGCGCTACAACCAGCCCGACCCCTACCTGCCCGACTTCGTGATGTGCAGAGCCGAGCTGGCGCCCATCCTGCTCGACGCCATCCGCCGGGAATTTCGCTGATACCGGGCGCGTTTAGAGTCGACGATATGCAGTCATGGGCTTCTTCACCGGTTCCGGCGCTGCCGGGCCGCGGCCCGGAGCTACGGCTTTATGACACCTCGGACCGGCAGGTGCGGCCGGTCGCTCCCGGCCCAACGGCCACCATGTACGTCTGCGGCATCACGCCCTACGACGCGACCCATCTCGGTCACGCGGCCACCTACCTGACCTTCGACCTGATCCACCGCCAGTTGCTGGACCTCGGCCACGACGTGCACTACGTGCAGAACGTCACCGACGTCGACGACCCGTTGCTGGAGCGCGCCGACCGCGACGGCGTCGACTGGCGCGAGCTCGGCGACCGCGAGGTCGCCCTGTTCCGCGAGGACATGGCGGCGCTGCGGGTGCTGCCGCCGCGCGAATACGTCGGCGCCACCGAGGCGATCGCCGAAGTGGTCGAGCTGGTCGAGAAGATGCTCGCCTCGGGGGCGGCCTACGTCATCGACCCCGAGATCGGGGAGTACCCGGACATCTACTACCGGGCGGACGCGACCCCGCAGTTCGGCTACGAATCCGGTTACGACCGCGAAACCATGCTGCGGCTGTCCGAGGAGCGCGGCGGCGACCCGGGCCGGACGGGCAAGTCCGACGAGCTCGACGCCCTGCTGTGGCGCGCGGCGCGACCGGGCGAACCCAGCTGGCCCTCGCCGTTCGGCGCCGGCCGGCCCGGCTGGCACGTCGAGTGCGCGGCGATCGCGCTGAGCCGGATCGGGAGCGGCCTGGACATCCAGGGCGGCGGCGCGGACCTGATCTTCCCGCACCACGAGTTCACCGCCGCGCACGCGGAGTGCGTCCGCGGCGAGCGGCGATTCGCCCGCCACTACGTGCACGCGGGGATGATCGGCTGGGACGGGCACAAGATGTCGAAGAGCCGCGGCAACCTCGTCTTGGTGTCGAGGCTGCGCGCACAGGGCGTGGAGCCGTCGGCCGTCCGGCTGGGCCTGCTGGCCGGACATTACCGGGCGGACCGGTTCTGGAGCGGCGAGGTGCTCGACGAGGCGAACGCGCGGCTGCGACGCTGGCGCACCGCGACCACGTTGCCCGCCGGCCCGGACGCCGCCGACGTCGTCGCCCGGCTGCGGCGCTACCTGGCCGACGACCTCAATACGCCCAAAGCGCTTGCGGCCGTTGACGGTTGGGCTGTCGACGCGCTCGAGTACGGCGGCCACGACACGGCGGCGCCGGCGTTGGTGGCCACGGCGGTCGATGCGTTGCTCGGGGTGGCCCTGTAGCCGCGCGCGGGTGGAGTACCTTTTCGCCATGACGTCATTGCAGGGCAACGTCGTTTTCATCACCGGAGGCGCCCGGGGCATCGGGGCGGAGGTGGCCCGTCGGCTGCACCGCCGGGGAGCCAAGCTGGTGCTGACCGACCTCGCCGCGGACGAGCTGGCCAAACTGGCCGCTGAGCTGGGCGATGACCGGGTGCTCACCGTCGTCGCCGACGTGTGTGACCTGGCGGCCATGGAGTCCGCCGCCACTCAGGCCGTCGACCGGTTCGGCGGCATCGACACCGTGGTGGCCAACGCGGGGATCGCCAGCTACGGCTCGGTGCTACAGGTCGATCCCGCGGCCTTCAAGCGGGTCCTCGACGTCGATGTGCTCGGCGTCTTTCACACGGTCCGGGCCACCCTGCCGGCGATCATCGACCGCCGCGGCTACGTGCTGATGGTCTCGTCGCTGGCGGCGTACGCGGCGGCCCCCGGGCTGGCGGCCTACAACGCGTCCAAGGCCGGTGTCGAGGCGCTCGCCAACGCGCTGCGGCTGGAGGTGGCCCATCGCGGCGTCAGCGTCGGTTCGGCGCACATGTCGTGGATCGACACGGCACTCGTTCGCGACTCCAAGGCCGACCTGCCCTCCTTCGCCGAACTGCTGCGCAAGCTGCCGTGGCCGTTGAACCAGACCGCCACCGTCGACGGCTGCGCGGACGCCTTCGTCAAGGGCATCGAGGACCGCGCCCGGCGCGTCTACTCCCCGGGCTGGGTGGGCCTGTTCCGGTGGCTCAAGCCGGTGCTGTCCACCCCGATCGGCGAGTTCGCGGTCCTGCGGCACGCCGCCGAGCTGGTTCCCCGGATGGACGCCGAAGTCGCCGCGCTCGGCCGCTCGATGAGCGCCTACTCCCACGGCCTGGAGCGCCCCTCGAAGTAATCCGCGGCGTCGGGCGGCGCGCTAACGCCCGAAACCCGGGCGGCGGCGCCGCAGGTAGCGCTCGAACTCGGCGGCCAGCGCGTCGCCGTCGACCTTGCCCAGGGCCTCGTTCATGTCCACCTCGGCGTCGCCGCGCTGCTCCAGCGAGGCCACGTATTCGGCCAGGTCCTCGTCCTCGGCGGCCATCTCGGTGATCGTCTGCTCCCACTCCTCGGCCTGCGCGGGCAGATCTTCCAGCGGGACCTCGACGTCGAGCACGTCTTCGACGCGGCGCAGCAGCGCGACCGTCGCCTTCGGGTTCGGGGGCTGCGACACGTAGTGGGGCACCGCGGCCCAGAACGTCACCGCGGGGATCCCGGCGGCCACGCAGGCGTCCTGGAACACCCCGGCGATCCCGGTGGGGCCCTCGTAGCGGGTTTCCTGCAAGCCGAAGCGCTTCGCAGACTCGGGGGAGTACGCCGCGCCCGAGACCGGCACCGGCCGGGTGTGCGGGGTGTCGGCCAGCAGGGCGCCCAGGATCACCACGGTGTCGGCGTTGAGCTTGTCGGCGATCGCCACCAGCTCCGCGCAGAACGTCCGCCAGCGCATGTTGGGCTCCACGCCGTGCATCAGCACGACGTCGCGGTCGCCGCCCGGTGGCCGGCAGTGCGAGATCCGCATCGCCGGCCACACCAGTTCGCGGGTCACCCCGTCCACCTGGCGGATCACCGGGCGATTGACCTGGTAGTCGTAATACGCCTCGTCGTCGATCTCCACGATCGGATCGGCCTCCCAGATGGCCTCGAGGTGCTCGAGCGCGTCACTGGCCGCGTCGCCGGCGTCGTTCCATCCCTCGAACGCCGCGACGACGACGGTGTTGTGCAGTTCCGGCAGCGCGGCTGCGCCAAAGGTGGGGCCATCCGGGCGGGTCACAGAATCAGCGTACGGCGTCCAGCAGGTCGTCTGCTCAGAGCGCCGGGGGCAGCTGTCAGAGCCCTGTCAACCGCTGGGCCGATTTCATAGGTCCACTATCCTTGGGGGGTGACTGCCACTGACGAACATCGCTACGACACGGACATCCTCGACACCCTGGCGCGGCGGGTGGTGGTCGCCGACGCGGTCGAGACGAAATACGTTCGGCCGCCAACTCGTTAACCTTGGTAACTACTACATGCCGATGCCGACACGATCCGCGAGGTGGCGGTCAGGGGCACCCCGATCGCCAAGCGGGTCGGGTCGAGCTGGGCGTCCAGACGTCGGGTGACGACGTAGACTTTCCTGGTCGAGAGGCGTTGCAACGGTTCTCCGGTCCCCCCGGTATCCGCCACGCTCGGCAGAGTCAAGGACGCCTTCCGCTACGGAAGGAACGTACGTGAACGCCACCGTGAACGCTTCGGCGTCAGAGACCTTCGTGCCGAACATCCGACCGGACTGCACCGCCGAACTGACGGCGGCTCTGCGCCAGCGGATCATGGTGATCGACGGCGCGATGGGCACGGCGATCCAGCGGGACCGGCCCGACGAAGCCGGCTACCGCGGCGACCGGTTCACGGAGTGGCCGACCGCTCTTCAGGGCAACAACGACCTGCTCACCCTGACGCAGCCGCAGATCATCGAGGGGATTCACCGCGAGTACCTCGAGGCGGGCGCCGACATCCTGGAGACCAACACGTTCAACGCGAACGCGATCTCGCTCTCCGACTACGACATGCACGAGCTGGCCTACGAACTGAACTACGCCGGCGCTGCCCTGGCCCGGAAGGCCGCCGACGAATTCAGCACCCCGGAGAAGCCCCGCTACGTCGCCGGCGCAATCGGGCCCACGACGCGGACCGCGTCGATCTCGCCGGACGTCAACGACCCCGGGGCCCGCAACGTCTCCTACGACCAGCTGGTCGCCGCCTACCTCGAAGCCGCCAATGGCCTGGTCGACGGTGGTGCCGACCTCCTCATCATCGAGACGATCTTCGACTCGCTGAACGCCAAGGCGGCGGTGTTCGCCGTCGAGACGCTGTTCGAGGACCGCGGACGCCGCTGGCCGGTCATCATCTCGGGCACCATCACCGATGCGTCCGGGCGGACGCTGTCCGGCCAGGTCACCGAAGCGTTCTGGAATGCGATCAGGCACGCGAAGCCGATCGCGGTGGGCCTCAACTGCGCCCTGGGTGCGCCGGAGATGAGGCCCTACATCGCCGAGGTGTCGCGGATCGCGGACACCTTCGTCTCCTGCTACCCGAACGCCGGCCTGCCCAACGCCTTCGGCGAGTACGACGAGTCGCCGGAGCGTCAGGCCTCCTACATCGCCGAGTTCGCCGAGGCCGGCCTGGTCAACCTGGTCGGTGGCTGCTGCGGGACGGCGCCGCCGCACATCGCCGAGATCGCCAAGGTCGTCGAGGGCAAGCCGCCGCGCGAGGTGCCGAAGATCCCGGTGGCCACCCGTCTCTCGGGCCTCGAACCACTCAACATCACCGACGATTCCCTGTTCGTGAACATCGGTGAGCGCACCAACATCACCGGCTCCGCCCGGTTCCGCAACCTGATCAAGGCCGAGGACTACGACTCGGCGCTGTCGGTCGCGCTGCAGCAGGTCGAGGTCGGCGCGCAGGTCATCGACATCAACATGGACGAGGGCATGATCGACGGCGTCGCCGCGATGGACCGGTTCACCAAGCTGATCGCGGCCGAGCCGGACATCAGCCGCGTCCCGGTGATGATCGACTCCTCCAAGTGGGAGGTCATCGAGGCGGGCCTGAAGAACGTGCAGGGCAAGCCGATCGTCAACTCGATCTCCATGAAGGAGGGCGAGGAGAAGTTCATCCGCGAGGCGCGGCTGTGCCGCAAGTACGGTGCCGCCGTCGTCGTGATGGCCTTCGACGAGCAGGGTCAGGCCGACAACCTGGAGCGCCGCAAACAGATCTGCGGGCGCGCCTACCGGATCCTGACCGAAGAGGTCGGCTTCCCGGCCGAGGACATCATCTTCGACCCGAACTGCTTCGCGCTGGCGACCGGCATCGAGGAGCACGCCACCTACGGGATCGACTTCATCGAGGCCTGCTCCTGGATCAAGGAGAACCTGCCCGGGGTGCACATCTCCGGCGGCATCTCGAACGTGTCGTTCTCGTTCCGGGGCAACAACCCCGTCCGCGAGGCGATCCACGCGGTGTTCCTGTTCCACGCCATCAAGGCCGGCCTGGACATGGGCATCGTCAACGCGGGTGCGCTGGTGCCCTACGACTCGATCGACCCCGAACTGCGGGAGCGGATCGAGGACGTCGTCCTGAACCGTCGCGAGGATGCGGCCGAAAGGCTCCTGGAAATCGCCGAGCGGTTCAACAGCTCAGGAGAAGCCGCCGGGACGGCAAAGGACCAAGCGGCGGCCGAGTGGCGCAGCCTGCCGGTCCGCGAGCGGATCACGCACGCCCTGGTCAAGGGGATCGACGCCCACGTCGACGCCGACACCGAGGAACTGCGGGCCGAGATCGCCGCCGCGGGTGGTCGCCCGATCGAGGTGATCGAGGGCCCGCTGATGGACGGCATGAACGTCGTCGGTGACCTCTTCGGCTCGGGCAAGATGTTCCTGCCCCAGGTGGTGAAGTCGGCCCGGGTGATGAAGAAGGCCGTCGCGTACCTGTTGCCCTACATCGAAGCCGAGAAGGAGGAGTCCGGCGCCGCCAGCTCCAAGGACACCAACGGCACGATCATCATGGCGACCGTGAAGGGCGACGTCCACGACATCGGCAAGAACATCGTCGGGGTCGTCCTGCAGTGCAACAACTTCGAAGTGATCGACCTCGGCGTGATGGTGCCCGCCGAGAAGATCCTGGCCGCGGCCAAGGAGCACGACGCCGACATCATCGGGCTGTCCGGGCTGATCACCCCGTCCCTGGACGAGATGGTCAACTTCGCCGTCGAGATGGAACGCGAGGGGCTTGCGATCCCGCTGCTGATCGGTGGCGCGACCACCTCGCGCGCCCACACGGCCGTCAAGGTGGCGCCGCGCCGCAGCGGTCCGGTGGTCTGGGTGAAGGACGCGTCCCGCTCGGTGCCAGTCGCCGCCGCGCTGCTCGACGACAAGCAGCGTCCGGCCCTGCTGGAGGCCACCGAGAAGGACTACGCGTCGCTGCGCGAACGGCACGCCCAGAAGAACGAGCGGCCGATGCTGACGCTCCAGATGGCCCGCGCGAACCGGACGCCGATCGAGTGGGACGGCTACACGCCGCCGGTGCCCGCGCAGGGCCTCGGCGCGCGGGATTTTCACGACTACGACCTCGCGGAGTTGCGCGAGTACATCGACTGGCAGCCGTTCTTCAACGCCTGGGAGATGAAGGGCCGCTTCCCCGACATCCTCAACAACCCGTCCTCGGGCGAGGCTGCCCGCAAGCTGTACGACGACGCCCAGGAGATGCTCGACACCCTGATCAAGGAGAAGTGGCTGACCGCCAACGGGGTGATCGGGTTCTTCCCGGCGAACGCGGTCGGCTCGGGTTTTGAAGACATCGAGGTGTACACCGACGAGACCCGTACCGAGGTGCTGACCACGTTGCACAACCTGCGCCAGCAGGGCGAGCACCGCGACGGCATCCCGAACCGGTCGCTGGGCGACTACATCGCGCCCAAGGACACCGGTCTGGCCGACTACATCGGAGCCTTCGCCGTCACCGCGGGGCTCGGCAGCGGTGACAAGATCGCGGAGTTCAAGGCGGCCAACGACGACTACAGCGCGATCCTGCTGGAGTCGATCGCCGACCGGCTGGCAGAGGCTTTCGCCGAACGGATGCACCAACGGGTCCGCAAGGAGTTCTGGGGATTCCAGCCCGACGAGCAGCTGGACAACGAGGCGCTCATCGAGGAGAAGTACGTGGGAATCCGCCCCGCCCCGGGTTACCCGGCCTGCCCGGAGCACACCGAGAAGGTGACGCTCTGGAAGTTGATGGACGTCAAGGAGCGGACCGGCATCGAGTTGACCGAGTCGATGGCGATGTGGCCCGGTGCTGCCGTCAGCGGCTGGTATTTCTCGCACCCGCAGTCGCAGTACTTCGTGGTCGGTCGGATGGCCCAGGACCAGGTGGCCGACTACGCCAGGCGCAAGGGCTGGACCCTGGCCGAAGCCGAGCGCTGGCTCGCCCCCAACCTCGGCTACAACCCCGAGGACTGAAACCGGCCGGCGTTGCCCGCGAGCGTGCGTGTTGGTACGACGACACGCCGCTGGGCGTGACAGTTTGCGCACGCTCGCGCGAGGGTCGAGAACCCGCGTGACTTTGCCGGCCGCACGTGGAACAATCGCTGGCCGTGAAGACCTTCGAGGAACTGTTCGCCGAACTCGGCGAGCGTGCCCGTACCCGGCCGCCGGGCAGCGCGACGGTCGCCGCCCTGGACGGCGGCGTCCACGGGCTGGGCAAGAAGATCCTGGAGGAGGCCGGCGAGGTGTGGCTGGCGGCCGAGCACGAGCCCGACGAGGCCCTGGCCGAGGAGATCAGCCAGTTGCTGTACTGGACACAGGTGCTGATGGTCGCCCGCGGGCTGACCCTCGATGACGTGTACCGGAAGCTCTGAGCATGCAGGGGGCTTTCTTAAGGGTTGCGGTCCCCAACAAGGGCGCGCTGAGCGAGCCGGCCACCGAGATCCTCGCGGAGGCCGGCTACCGGCGCCGCACCGACCCCAAGGACCTGACGGTCATCGACCCCGTGAATCAGGTCGAGTTCTTTTTCCTGCGGCCCAAGGACATTGCCATCTACGTCGGTTCGGGAGAGCTCGACTTCGGCATCACCGGACGCGACCTGGTGCTGGATTCCGACGCGCCGGTGCGCGAGCGTTTGGCGCTGGGCTTCGGCTCGTCGAGTTTCCGCTACGCCGGCCCCGCCGGCCGCAACTGGACGACGGCCGACCTGGCCGGGAAGCGCATCGCCACCGCCTACCCCAATCTGGTGCGAAAAGACCTGGCGGAGCGTGGCGTTGAGGCGACCGTCATCAGGCTGGACGGGGCCGTGGAGATCTCGGTGCAACTCGGGGTGGCCGACGCCATCGCCGACGTGGTGGGTTCCGGACGCACCCTGAGCCTGCACCACCTCGTGGCCTTCGGTGAACCACTGTGCGATTCGGAGGCCGTGCTGATCGAACGCGCCGATAACGACGGCGGCGGCGAGACCGGCACGGCGCGCGATCAACTCGTCGCCCGCGTGCAGGGCGTGGTCTTCGGCCAGCAATACCTGATGCTCGATTACGACTGTCCCCGCTCGGTGTTGGACAAGGCCACGTCGATCACGCCGGGGCTGGAGTCGCCCACCATCGCCCCGCTCGCCGACCCGGACTGGGTCGCGATCCGCGCACTGGTGCCCCGCCGCGGCGTCAACGAGATCATGGACGAGCTCGCCGCCATCGGCGCCAAGGCGATCCTGGCGTCCGACATCAGGTTCTGCCGATTCTGAGAAGCTGTGTTAGCGTCCGCGGAGGGGCCGCATGTCCCGAGTCGTCCCGATGGCCCCCATCCCGATCTTCGCTGGGCCGTTAGTCCAACAGGAGGGGCCACATGACACATGCACTTGTTCTGTTGATGGCGTTGCTGATTGGTGTCGTCGCGGGGTTGCGTTCGCTGACGGCTCCCGCCGTCGTCGCGTGGGCAGCGTTTCTGGGGTGGATCAACCTGCATGCCACCTGGGCGGCCTGGGTGGCCAACATCGTCACGGTCGTGATTCTGACGATTCTCGCGGTCGGTGAACTCGTCACCGACAAACTCCCCAAAACCCCGCCGCGCACCGCGGCGCCGTCTTTCGCGGCCCGCATCGTGCTCGGTGCGTTCGCCGGCGCGGCGATCGGTGCGGCGTGGCACTACACCTTCAGCTCACTGGGCGCCGGCGTGATCGGCGCGGTGCTCGGCACGCTGGGCGGGTATCAAGCACGCCGGCGGCTGGTGGCCGCCCGCGACGGCCATGACCTGCCGATCGCCCTGCTCGAGGACGCGGTTGCCATCCTCGGCGGCTTCGCGATCCTGGCGGCGACGGCCAGCCTGTGACCGAGCGTTTCGACGCGATCATCGTGGGCGCGGGCCAGGCCGGGCCGCCGCTGGCGGGCCGGCTGACGGCTGCGGGGCAGCGCGTTGCGGTGATCGAACGCAAGCTGTTCGGCGGCACCTGTGTCAACACGGGATGCATCCCGACCAAGACGCTGGTGGCCAGCGCGCACGCCGCGCACCTGGCGCGGCGCGGCGCCGAATACGGGGTCGGGACCGGACCGGTCAGCGTGGACATGGCGAAAGTCAAGGCCCGCAAGGACGACATCATGCTCGCCGATCGTGCGGGTGTCGAGAGCTGGCTGGACGGCATGGCGGGCTGCACCGTCGTGCGCGGTCACGCCCGCTTCGAGGATCCGCACGCGATGAGGGTTGGGGAGCGGCTGCTGCACGCCGACCGGATCTTTCTCAACGTCGGTGGCCGCGCGGTGGTGCCGGCCATCCCCGGGCTGTCCGGCGTCGACTTTCTCACCAACGTGTCGATCCTCGAATTGGACACGCTGCCAGCGCATCTCGTGATCGTGGGCGGCAGCTACATCGCGCTCGAGTTCGCGCAGATGTACCGCCGCTTCGGGGCGCGGGTGACCGTGGTGGAGAGGGGTCCCCGGCTGGCGGGCCGCGAGGACGAGGACGTCTCCGCGGCGATCACAGACATCCTGACCGCCGAGGGCATCGACATCGTCCTCGGCGCCGACGACCTGCGAGTCGCCAAACGCGGCAACGGTTTCGAGCTCACCCCGCGGGCGGGTGCGGATCCCATCGCCGGAAGTCATCTGCTGCTGGCCGTGGGGCGCCGCCCCAACACCGACGACCTGGGCCTCGAGGCCGCCGGGGTGCGGACCGACGATCGCGGCTACATCGTCGTCGACGACCAGCTGAAAACCAGCGTCGACCACATCTGGGCCATGGGTGACTGCAACGGCAAGGGCGCTTTCACCCACACCTCCTACAACGATTTCGAAATCGTCGCCGCCAATCTGCTCGACGGTGATCCGCGGCGGGTGAGCGACCGCGTCGCCACCTATGCCCTCTATGTCGACCCGCCGCTGGGCCGCGCCGGCATGACCGTCGACCAGGTCCGCGCGTCGGGCCGGCGCGCGCTGGTCGGCAAGCGGCCGATGACCCGCGTCGGCCGGGCGGTGGAAAAGGGTGAGACACAAGGCTTCATGAAGATCGCGGTGGACGCCGACACCCACGAGATCCTGGGCGCCGCCATCCTCGGGGTCGGTGGCGACGAGGCAATCCACGGCATCCTGGACATCATGTCGGCCAAGGCGCCGTACACGACGCTATCGCGCACGATGCACATCCACCCGACCGTCAGTGAGCTGATTCCCACCATGCTGCAGGAGATGTCGCCGCTCTAGGCCGCGGGTTCCGTCGGCCGCGAAACCGCTTGTGGGACGGCGTGATCCGGCCATCCGGGGTAGGGCGGCGGCGTGCCGCCGAACAGCGGGCAATGCTGCTGGTGGGGGCACCAGTCGCACAGCCGGGACTGGCTGGGGCGGAAGTCGCCCGTCTGGCCCGCGGATTGGATGGCTCGCCAGATGGCCATCAGCGTCTTCTCGAAGCGCACCAGCTCGTCGTGGTCGGGCGAGTAGTCCAGGACCTGGCCGTCGGCCAGATAGATCAACCGCAGCCGAGTGGGCGGCACTCCGCGCGAACGCAGCAACGCCACCGCGTAGAACTTCATCTGGAACATCGCCTTGAACTCGGCGAGCGCCCGCGCGGCGGGCGGCGCCTTGCCGGTCTTGTAGTCGACGACCCGCACCTCGCCGGTGGCGGCTACGTCGATGCGGTCGATGAAGCCCCGCAGCAGCGTGCCGTCGGCGAGTTCCACCTCCACCCGCTCCTCGCAGCACTGCGGGTCGAAGCGGGTCGGGTCTTCGAGCCGGTAATAGCCGGACAGCAGCGCGCGGGCCTCGTCCAGCAGGGCGGCGCGCTGTGCGCTGTCCAGCGCGCCGGTCAGGTCGGGCTCCGCCGCGATCACCTTGTCCCACGCGGGCTCCACCAATGACATCGCGGCATCAGGACTGCGCAGGGCCGCGGGCAGGCCGTAAAGCTGCTCGAGGGCGGCGTGCACCACCGACCCGCGCAACTGCGCCACCGAGGGCGCCTCGCGCAGCCGGTCGATCGCCCGGAAGCGATACAGCAGGGGACACTGCTTGAAGTCCGCCGCCCGCGACGGCGACAGTGCCGGTCTCGAAGCCGGCCTCGAAGCCGGTCTCGAAGCCGGTCTGGAAGCCGGTTGGCGTTCCTCCGGCAACTCGGTCATGAACCGCAGCCTAGGCCGCGGCGCCGACAACCCCGCGCAGCCGCGGCGGTGAGTCGGCTGGCACGCTGGACGGCGTGTCCGACACCGGCCCGTTCACCCCGGGGGAGCGCGTCCAGCTGACCGACGCCAAGGGCCGCCACTACACGATGGTGCTCACCGAAGGCGCCGAGTTCCACACCCATCGCGGCGCGATCGCCCACGACGCGTTGATCGGGCTGGAACAGGGCAGCGTGGTGAAATCCGGCAACGGCGCGCTGTTCCTGGCGCTGCGCCCGCTGCTGGTGGATTACGTGATGTCGATGCCGCGCGGACCGCAGGTGATCTACCCCAAGGACGCGGCCCAGATTGTGCACGAGGGCGACATCTTTCCGGGCGCACGCGTGCTGGAGGCCGGCGCCGGCTCGGGCGCGCTGACCCTTTCGCTGTTGCGCGCGGTTGGGCCGGGGGGCCGAGTGGTCTCCTACGAGCAGCGCGCCGACCATGCCGAGCATGCGCACCGCAACGTGACCACGTTCTTCGGCGTTCCCGGGCGGACTCCCGCCAACTGGGAGCTGATCGTCGCCGACGTCGCGGACTCCGACCTGGCGGACGGCTCTTTCGATCGTGCGGTCCTGGACATGCTCGCGCCGTGGGAGGTGCTCGATTCCGTGGCGCGGCTGCTGGTTCCCGGCGGTGTCCTGATGATCTATGTCGCCACCGTCACCCAGCTGTCCCGGGTCGTCGAGGCAGTGCGGGCTCAGCAGTGCTGGACCGAACCGCGGTCGTGGGAAACGCTGCAGCGCGGGTGGAACGTGGTCGGGCTGGCCGTGCGGCCGCAGCATTCGATGCGCGGGCACACCGCCTTCCTGGTGTCCACGCGCCGGCTCGCGCCCGGCGCCGTCGCCCCCGCGCCGCTGGGCCGCAAACGGGTGGGACGCGACGGGTAGTGGCGATCGCCGGCGCGGCGTAGCCGGGCGCCGCGGGTCGCTGCCATCGGTTAGCCCACGTCGTCGCTGCGCAGCAGCGAGCGCCGCACCGACAACAGCTCGAACTCGGGACGGCCGGCGACCAGTCGTTCCGCGGCGTCGAGCACGTCCACTGCGTGGCTGCGATCACCGGAGACCAGCGCCACGCCGATGCCCGCCCGGCGGTAGAGGTCGTGCGCGCCGGTTTCGGCGGCCGACACACCGAACTTGCGCTGCAGTTCTGCGACCACGGGGCGAATCACCGACCGCTTCTGCTTGAGCGATCGCACGTCGCCGAGCAGCACGTCGAACTCGAGCCAGCCGATCCACATCCCGCCGGTCAACGCGGCGGTGTCGCACCCGGGCCCGGCGGGGGCACCGGCTCGGGCGGCGGGGGAGCGGCGGGGGCAGCGGCGGTGCCGTCGGCGGCGCCGACGTGCTCAGCGCCAAGAGCATTTCGGCGGTCTTCCGCGAGAGCTGCCAGCCCCCCTGGAAGGGGGCGAACTCCATCGGGAACGTGAACTTCGGGTTGTTCGGCTGCGCCGTGTTGACGGTGACGGTGGAGACCACATGGGACGGGTTCTTGTCCGACCAGGCGATGCCGTCGGCGGCGAAGCTCATCGGCAGGTAGCCGTTGTCGCGCAGCGCGTTGACGAACTTGTCCAGGGTGCCCGCGTTCTCGGGAGTCGCGCCCTCGACCAGGTTCACCTTCTCGGCGCCGGCCACGTTCGGGTCGGCGAGCCGGGTCAGCACCGCGGTGAGGGCTTCCGGGCCCGGCAGGGGGGTGGTCGGCGGCGCGGCGAGGGGAACGGAGGTCGCGGGCGGCGCCTGTGCGGCCGGCGACGACGCGATCTTGGGCTGATTCGACGCGCATCCCGCCAGCCCGAACGCCGTCAACGCGGTGGCGGCGATCAGCGCTGCGAGCGGGTGGCGGTGCATTTCGGCCGGGCTGCGCGGTGATCAGGGCGCGATCTGCGGGGTCGGTGCAGCGGAAGTCACACCCGCGACCGCCGGTCCGACGGCGGCGGGCACGGCCGAGCCCGTAGCAAGGGGTTTTGCGGTCACGGCGCCCGTTGCGCGTCCTTTCGCTGCGTTTCACTGAGCCCAAATACCTCGCCGAATTTACCAGCGTGACGAAAGTCTTAACTTTTCGTGGGTATTTGACTGCGCACATCAACCGGCAATCGCCGGTAGCTTTGAAGTATGCCGCACCGCTGGGTGCGGGAAAGGAGCGCAATATGGGTGGCTCAGAGCGTTCTGAAGCATTCGGTACCCCCCGCGAGTCGGGTATGTCCAGCGACGATGCTGCTGAACTGGAGCAACTCCGCCGTGAGGCGGCCCTGTTGCGCGAGCAACTGGACCATGCGGCGGGTCCGCACGGCAGCGCCCGCTCCGCCCGTGATGTGCACCAACTGGAAGCGCGCATCGACTCGCTTGCGGCCCGTAATTCCAAGCTGATGGAAACCCTCAAGGAGGCCCGGCAACAGCTACTGGCGCTGCGGGAGGAAGTCGACCGGCTCGGGCAGCCGCCCAGCGGATACGGCGTCCTGCTGGGCACCCACGAGGACGACACCGTCGACGTGTTCACCTCGGGTCGCAAGATGCGCTTGACGTGCTCGCCGAACATCGAGCTTGCGCAGCTCCGGAAGGGCCAAACGGTCCGCCTCAACGAGGCGCTGACCGTCGTCGAGGCCGGCACCTTCGAGTCGGTCGGTGAAATCTCCACGCTGCGCGAACTGCTCGCCGACGGCCACCGGGCGCTCGTCGTCGGCCACGCGGACGAAGAGCGCATCGTCTGGTTGGCCGAGCCCTTGGTGGCCGAGGACCTTCCGGAGGGTCACCCCGACGCTCTGAACGACGACACCAGGCCGCGCAAGCTGCGCCCCGGTGATTCCCTCCTGGTCGACACCAAGGCCGGCTACGCGTTCGAGCGCATCCCGAAGGCCGAAGTCGAAGACCTGGTGCTCGAGGAGGTTCCCGACGTCAGCTACCAGGACATCGGCGGCCTGACGCGCCAGATCGAGCAGATCCGCGACGCCGTGGAGCTGCCGTTCCTGCACAAGGAGCTCTACCGCGAGTACGCGCTGCGCCCGCCCAAAGGTGTGTTGCTCTACGGCCCGCCCGGCTGCGGAAAGACATTGATCGCCAAGGCGGTAGCCAACTCGCTGGCCAAGAAGATGGCCGAGGTTCGCGGCGACGACGCCCGCGAGGCGAAGTCCTACTTCCTCAACATCAAGGGTCCGGAGCTGCTCAACAAGTTCGTCGGCGAGACCGAGCGGCACATCCGGTTGATCTTCCAGCGCGCCCGCGAGAAGGCGTCGGAGGGAACGCCCGTGATCGTGTTCTTCGACGAGATGGACTCGATCTTCCGCACCCGCGGTACCGGGGTGTCGTCGGACGTCGAGACCACGGTGGTGCCGCAGTTGCTCAGCGAGATCGACGGCGTCGAGGGGCTCGAGAACGTCATCGTGATCGGCGCCTCCAACCGCGAGGACATGATCGACCCGGCGATCCTGCGGCCCGGCCGTCTCGACGTCAAGATCAAGATCGAACGCCCCGACGCCGAAGCGGCTCAGGACATCTTCTCGAAGTATCTGGTCGAGTCGCTGCCGCTGCACGCCGACGATCTCGCCGAGTTCGGCGGAGACCGCACCTCCTGCATCAAGGCGATGATCGAGAAGGTCGTCGAGCGGATGTACGCCGAGATCGACGACAACCGGTTCCTGGAGGTCACCTACGCCAACGGTGACAAGGAAGTCATGTACTTCAAGGACTTCAACTCCGGGGCGATGATCCAGAACGTCGTCGACCGGGCGAAGAAGAACGCGATCAAGTCGGTGCTGGAGACCGGGCAACCGGGTCTGCGCATTCAGCACCTGCTCGACTCGATCGTCGACGAGTTCGCCGAGAACGAGGACCTGCCCAACACCACCAATCCCGATGACTGGGCGCGGATTTCGGGCAAGAAGGGCGAGCGGATCGTCTACATCCGCACCCTGGTCACCGGCAAGTCGTCGAGCGCGTCGCGGGCGATCGACACCGAGTCCAACCTGGGCCAGTACCTGTAGGGGCCGCCGGGCTAACGCCGGCGACCAGCTACGCGGTCTCGAGCGAGTAGCTGTTCGTCAGGTTGTCCTGCAGCACCTGCGCCGCCTGGGCGCGGGTGTCGACCCGCAACTCGTCGGCCAGCACGCGCGTCCGATACGACCAGCCCGCCGGAAGGTCGAGCCGGTTGGCGAGCCGGGGCAGGTCGGCCCGTGACAGGTTCGGGTCTGCGACCTGGCTCCAGGTCTGCATCACCCAGCTGCGCCCGTGGTCGTCGATGAGCTCGTAGATCTCTTCGCCTGCGTTGAAGACGAAAACCGTGTTGCGGCTGACCTTGTTCGGGACGTACGGCGCGGGATTCATCGACGACAGCAGGACCGTCGCCTGCTGGATCATCTCGATGCCGCCGAAGGTCTTGGTGATCTGGGGACCCTGCTGCTGCTTCTCGATCGCGTTCATCAGCCAATATCGCGGACCGTTGAGCAGGGCCGTGGCCGCGCCGTGTTCCTTGGCGATGGCCTGGGCGTCGAGCTTCGACCACAGCTCGTCGGGACAGTCGTTGAGCGGGAAGCTGTTGTAGACGGCGGCCTGCGGGCCCGCCTCGCCGGGGGTTACCAGAAGCACCTCGCCATAACGCTTTCCGGACAGATCGGCTGAGTGTTTGCCGTATTCGGGGGCGGGCACAGGGTGAAGTTAATCACAGGGGTGGGCCGCGTCAACACGGCGCGCGGCGGCCAAGCGGCCACGGTCGCTCGGCCGCCGGCCGTCAAGCTTGGTGTGCGATCAGCGGATCGAGGAACGCGGGGCGCTTCGTCAGCGGGCTGGTGCCGAGCGGCCGCTTCCTGCGCGCCCCGCATCGCGGGGCGCTTCGTCAGCGGGCTGGTGCCGAGCGGCCGCTTCCTGCGCGCCCCGCATCGCGGGGCGCTTCGTCAGCGGGCCTAGGCTGAAGGAATGCAACGGATTATCGGAACGGAGGTCGAGTACGGCATCTCGTCGCCGTCGGACCCGACCGCCAACCCGATCCTGACCTCGACGCAGGCGGTTCTTGCCTATGCCGCCGCCGCCGGGATTCAGCGCGCCAAGCGCACCCGCTGGGACTATGAGGTGGAATCACCGCTGCGCGACGCCCGCGGCTTCGACCTGAGCCGCTCGGCCGGGCCGCCGCCGGTTGTCGACGCCGACGAGGTCGGCGCGGCCAACATGATCCTGACCAACGGGGCGCGGCTCTACGTCGACCACGCGCACCCGGAGTACTCCGCTCCCGAGTGCACCGACCCGCTCGACGCGGTGATCTGGGACAAGGCCGGCGAGCGGGTCATGGAGGCCGCCGCCAGGCACGTCGCCAGCGTTCCCGGGGCCGCCAAGCTGCAGCTTTACAAGAACAACGTCGACGGGAAGGGCGCCTCCTACGGCTCGCACGAGAACTACCTGATGTCGCGGCAGACGCCGTTTTCGGCCATCATCGCCGGGCTCACCCCGTTTCTGGTGTCCCGGCAGGTCGTCACGGGGTCCGGGCGCGTCGGCATCGGCCCCTCCGGCGACGAGCCCGGCTTCCAGCTGTCCCAGCGCTCGGACTACATCGAGGTCGAGGTAGGCCTGGAGACCACGCTCAAGCGCGGCATCATCAACACCCGCGACGAACCGCACGCCGACGCCGACCGGTACCGCAGGCTGCACGTGATCATCGGTGACGCAAACCTCGCCGAAACGTCGACGTACCTGAAGCTGGGCACCACGGCGCTGGTGCTCGACCTGATCGAAGAGGGTCCGTCGCATGGGATAGACCTCAGCGATCTGACGCTGGCGCGGCCGGTGCACGCCGTCCACGCGATCAGCCGTGATCCGTCGCTGCGGGTTGCGGTGGCACTGGCCGATGGTCGGGAGATGACGGGCCTTGCGCTGCAACGCATTTACCTCGACCGGGTGGCGAAGCTGGTGGACGGCCGCGACCCCGACCCGCGCGCGGCCGACATCGTGGAGACCTGGGCGCACGTGCTCGACCTGCTCGAGCGCGACCCGATGGAATGCGCCGAGCTGCTGGACTGGCCGGCGAAGCTGCGGTTGTTGGAGGGCTTCCGGCAGCGCGAGAACCTGAACTGGTCGGCGCCGCGGCTGCACCTGGTGGACCTGCAGTATTCCGATGTCCGGCTGGACAAGGGTTTGTACAACCGGTTGGTCGCGCGCGGCTCGATGAAGCGCCTGGTGACCGAACACCAGGTGATCGAAGCCGTCGACAACCCCCCGACCGACACGCGCGCCTACTTCCGCGGGGAATGCCTGCGCCGGTTCGGCGCCGACATCGCCGCGGCGAGCTGGGACTCGGTGATTTTCGACCTCGGCGGCGATTCGCTGGTGCGCATTCCGACCCTCGAGCCGCTGCGGGGCAGCAAGGCGCACGTCGGGGCGCTGCTCGACTCGGTGGACAGCGCGGTGGAATTGGTGGAGCACCTCACCAGCTGAGGGACCGGCTACGGGCCGGTTAGCGCGGGAAACGTCGGGGCCGACCGGTAGGGTAGAGACAACCAAGCGGGCAACGTGGCGCGGCCTTCAACAAGCGTTGAAGACACTCGGACAAGCAGGAGGCGGCTATGGCTCAGGAGCAGACCAAGCGTGGTGGTGGTGGCGGCGACGACGACGACTTCGCCGACAGCACGGCCGCGGGCCAGGAGCGCCGAGAGAAGCTAGCCGAAGACACCGACGACCTGCTCGACGAGATTGACGATGTCCTTGAGGAGAACGCGGAGGACTTTGTCCGGGCGTACGTCCAAAAGGGCGGACAGTGACCTGGCCGTTCTCTGATCGCCTGTCCACCAACTTCACACTTTCGGGTAACTCCGCAGCCAATCTCTCGTCGTTCGCCGAACACCTTCGCCGGGAGGCGCCCGAGTTGTTGCCGACGGGCCTGAGCGGCGGCGGCGTTCACCCCGGCGGCGCGGGTGCGCAGCTGCCGCACGGAACCACCATCGTGGCGCTGAAGTTTCCCGGCGGCGTCGTCATTGCGGGGGACCGGCGTTCGACGCAGGGCAACATGATCGCCGGGCGCGACGTGAAGAAGGTGTACATCACCGACGACTACACCGCCACGGGCATCGCGGGAACGGCGGCGATCGCCGTGGAATTCGCCCGTCTCTACGCGGTCGAACTCGAGCATTACGAGAAACTCGAGGGCGTGCCGTTGACGTTCGCCGGCAAGGTGAACCGGCTCGCCATCATGGTCCGGGGCAACCTGGCGGCCGCGATGCAAGGTCTGGTGGCTCTTCCGCTGCTGGCGGGGTATGACATCCACTCCGCCGACCCCGAAAGCGCCGGGCGCATCGTGTCGTTCGACGCCGCCGGCGGCTGGAACCTGGAAGAAGAGGGCTACCAGTCGGTGGGATCGGGATCGATCTTCGCGAAGTCGTCGATCAAGAAGCTGTATGCACAGGTCACCGACGCCGATTCCGCGGTCCGGGTGGCGGTGGAGGCGCTGTATGACGCCGCCGACGACGACTCCGCCACCGGCGGACCGGATCTGGTGCGGGGCATCTACCCGACGGCGGTGACCATCGGCGCCGAGGGCGCCGCGGAGGTGCCGGAGGGCAGGATCGCCGAGCTGGCCCGGCAGGTGATCGAAAGCCGTTCACGCGCAGACACTTTCGGTCCTGACGCCGATCCGCGGGGTGAGAAGTGAGCTTTCCGTATTTCATCTCGCCCGAGCAGGCGATGCGCGAGCGCAGCGAGCTCGCCCGCAAAGGCATCGCGCGCGGCAAGAGCGTCATTGCGCTGGCGTACGCCGGTGGTGTGCTCTTCGTGGCCGAAAACCCGTCGCGCTCACTGCAGAAGATCAGCGAACTGTATGACCGCGTCGGCTTTGCCGCCGCGGGCAAGTTCAACGAGTTCGACAACCTGCGCCGCGGCGGTATCCAGTTCGCCGACACCCGGGGCTACGCCTACGACCGTCGCGACGTCACCGGCCGGCAGCTGGCCAACGTCTACGCGCAGACGCTGGGCACCATCTTCACCGAGCAGGCTAAGCCCTACGAGGTCGAGTTGTGCGTCGCCGAGGTGGCGCACTACGGGGAGACGAAACCGCCGGAGCTGTACCGCATTCTCTATGACGGGTCGATCGCCGACGAGCCGCACTTCGTGGTGATGGGTGGCACGACGGAGCCGATCGCCACCGCCCTCAAGGACACCTTCACCGAGAACGCCGACCTGTCCGAGGCGGTGCGCATCGCCGTCGCCGCCCTGCGTGCCGGCAGCACGGACGGCCCCGGCAACGCCGCCGGCGATCAACCCGCCCTGGGTGTGTCGTCGCTGGAGGTGGCCGTGCTGGACGCCAACCGCCCGCGGCGCGCGTTTCGGCGCATCACGGGGTCGGCGCTGCAGGCGCTGCTGCCGCAGTCCGACGACGCCGGCCCCGAGAGCGCCGAGTCCTCGAAGTAGTCGCCGCACCCCTTCGGGCGTTCGTTCGGCACGGTTGTGGGTACGCCTCCCTGCGAGACAAGCAAGGAGGTGTGAATGGCGGCCAATACGGACACTTTCGCGTCAGGCGTGGACGACGCCGCCCGACGCCAGTTCGCCGAGGACGGCGAACGGCTGCTCGGCCACGCGATCGACCTTGCGCACCGGACCAGGGATGCGATCGCGCAGCTCCCGGGGCTCACCCTGATGGGCGACGAGGTGCTCGACAGCCCGGGCGCCCACGCCTTCGACCCCATGCACCTTTAACATCGACGTGGCGGGTCTCGGCCTGACGGGCTTCGAGGCCGCCGACTGGCTGCGCGAACGACAGGGGATCTTCGTGGAGCTCGCCGACCATCGGCGGGTGATGCCGTTGATCTCCTTCGCCGACACCGACGCCACCGTCGAGCGGCTGACCGGCGCCATGGCCGCTTTGGCGCGCGAACATCCCGGCGCCGAACCCCGCGCCCTGACCGACGTGCCGGACCTGAGGGCGATGCGCACCGAGACCGTCATGCTGCCGCGCGACGCCTACCTGGGCGCCACGGAGACGGTTCCGTGGCGGAAGGCCGCCGGTCGCATATCGGCGGAGATGGTCTGCCCGTATCCGCCGGGCATCCCGATCGTCGCGCCCGGGGAAGTGTTCAACGAGGCGATCGTCGATTATCTGCAGCGGCTGGCCGCCGAGGGCGTGATGGTGGAAGGGGCGACCGACGAGTCGCTGGCCGAATTCCGCGTGGTGGCAAAAGATGGAGGCTCCGCCCGCTGAGCGGGGCCGGTGACGAGGCTGACGTCCGGGTTGCCGCCCGCGGCTACAAAACAATCACGGACCCCGGCGCTTTCGCACCCGCCGCGCGCACACCCAGTACCCTCGATTGAGTGCAGCGACGAATCATGGGCATCGAGACCGAGTTCGGTGTCACCTGCACCTTTCACGGCCATCGTCGGCTGAGCCCGGACGAGGTTGCCCGCTACCTGTTCCGCCGGGTGGTGTCGTGGGGCCGCAGTTCCAACGTGTTCCTGCGGAACGGCGCCCGCCTGTATCTCGACGTGGGCAGCCACCCGGAGTACGCCACCGCGGAATGCGACAGCCTGGTGCAGTTGGTCACCCACGACCGCGCCGGTGAATGGGTGCTGGAAGACCTGCTGATCGATGCCGAGCAGCGGCTCGCCGACGAGGGCATCGGCGGTGACATCTACCTGTTCAAGAACAACACCGATTCGGCGGGCAACTCCTACGGCTGTCACGAGAACTACCTGATCGTGCGGGCCGGGGAGTTCTCCCGGATCTCCGACGTGCTGCTGCCGTTCCTGGTCACCCGCCAACTGATCTGCGGGGCCGGCAAGGTGCTGCAGACCCCCAAGGCGGCGACGTTCTGCCTGTCCCAGCGCGCCGAGCACATCTGGGAGGGCGTGTCCTCGGCCACCACCCGCAGCCGGCCGATCATCAACACCCGCGATGAGCCGCACGCGGACGCCGAGAAGTACCGGCGGCTACACGTCATCGTCGGCGACTCGAACATGTGCGAGACCACCACGATGCTCAAGGTGGGCACCGCAGCGCTGGTCCTGGAGATGATCGAAGCCGGGGTCCCGTTCCGCGACTTCTCACTCGACAACCCGATCCGCGCCATCCGCGAGGTCAGCCACGACATCACCGGCCGCCGGCCGGTGCGGCTGGCGGGCGGCCGGCAGGCCAGCGCCCTGGACATCCAGCGCGAGTACTACAGCCGCGCCGTCGAGCACCTGCAGACCCGGGAGCCCGATGCGCAGACCGAGCAGGTCGTCGACCTGTGGGGCCGCCAGCTCGACGCGGTGGAGAGCCAGGACTTCGCCAAGGTGGACACCGAGATCGACTGGGTGATCAAGCGCAAGCTGTTCCAGCGCTACCAGGATCGCTACAACATGGAGCTGTCCGACCCGAAGATCGCGCAGCTCGACCTGGCCTACCACGACATCAAGCGCGGACGCGGCGTCTTCGACCTGCTGCAGCGCAAGGGCCTCGCGGCGCGCGTCACCACCGACGAGGACATCGCGGAGGCGGTCGACACCCCTCCGCAGACCACCCGCGCGAGGCTGCGAGGCGAGTTCATCAGCGCCGCGCAGGCCGCCGGGCGTGACTTCACGGTCGACTGGGTGCACCTCAAGCTCAACGACCAGGCGCAGCGCACCGTGCTGTGCAAGGACCCGTTCCGCGCCGTCGACGAGCGGGTCAAGCGGCTTATCGCGAGCATGTAGCGGCGTCGGGGTCCGTCGGACCGCCAGCGTAACCGCACTGCGAAAAACCACGTCGGATATCGCAGCCCCGTTACGCTCGCCGGACCGGGCGGTGCGACGCGGCGGCCCGGTGGAAGCGCTGGGCGCGGGCCATCCAATAACCTGGTGCAAATGGCGGTCTCGAAAGTCGAACGACTGGTGAACCTGGTCATCGCCCTGCTGTCCACCCGCGGCTTCATCTCCGCGGAGAAGATCAGGTCCACCGTCGCCGGCTATTCGGACAGTCCCACGGTCGAGGCGTTCTCGCGGATGTTCGAGCGCGACAAGAACGAACTGCGTGACCTCGGCATTCCGCTCGAGGTCGGCAAGGCGTCGCCGTGGGACGCATGCGAGGGCTACCGCATCAACCGCGACGCCTATGCGCTGCCGCCGGTCGACCTCACCCCGGACGAGGCGGCCGCGGTGGCCGTGGCCACCCAGCTGTGGGAGTCGCCCGAACTGATCACCGCCACCCAGGGCGCGTTGCTCAAGCTGCGCGCCGCCGGGGTGGACGTGGATCCGGACGCGCCGGTGGCGATCGCCTCCCCGGCCGGCGTGCCGGGACTGCGCGGGTCGGAAGACGTCCTCGGGACCCTGTTGTCTGCCATCGATTCGGGCCGGGCCGTGCAGTTCCAGCACCGGCCGTCGCGGGCCGAGCCGTACAGCACGCGCACCGTGGAGCCGTGGGGCGTGGTGACCGAGAAGGGCCGCTGGTACCTCGTCGGCCACGACCGTGATCGCGACGACACCCGCATCTTCCGGCTCTCCCGGATCGGCGCCGCCGTGACGCCGATCGGTCCCGACGGCGCCGTCACCGTGCCCGACGACGCCAACCTGCGCGCGATCGTCGCGCAGAAAGTGGCCGAGGTGACGGAGCCGCCGGCCAGCGGACAGGCCCAGGTGTGGGTTGCCGACGGACGCGCCACCGCCCTGCGGCGGGCGGGACGGTCCGTCACCACCCGCCGGCTGGGCGGCCGCGAGGGGGAGGTGATCGAACTCGACATCGGTTCGGTCGACAACCTGGCCCGCGACATCACCGGATATGGGGCGGACGCCGTCGTACTCGAACCGCAGTCCCTGCGCGATGAGGTGCTCGCCCGGCTGCGGGCCCACGCGGGCGTGGGAGAGACGCCGTGACGCGCGCCGGCGTCGACGCAGAGCGCAGCGATGAAAAGCAGCGGCGCCCATGACTCCCGTGTCCACCCGGCTGGTCCGGCTGCTCAACATGGTCCCGTACTTCCAGGCCAACCCGCGGATCACCCGGGCGGAGGCCGCCGCCGACCTCGGCGTGAGCGTCAAGCAGCTCGAGGAGGACCTCAACCAGCTGTGGCTGTGCGGGCTGCCCGGCTACTACCCGGGGGATCTGATCGACTTCGCGTTCTCGGGCGACACGATCGAGGTGACGTTTTCGGCCGGCATCGACCGCCCGCTCAAACTCACGTCGCCGGAGGCCACCGGGCTGCTGGTGGCGCTGCGGGCGCTGGCCGACATCCCCGGGGTGGTCGACCCCGAGGCGGCGCGCAGTGCGATCGCCAAGATCGAGGCCGCCGCCGGCGCCGCGGGTCGGGACGCCGCCACCGCCGCGGTCGAGGAGCCCGCGCCCGCCGAGAACCGGGTTGCGGCCGCGGTGCGGGCGGCGGTGCAGCACAAGCACGCGCTGTCCCTCGACTATTACTCCGCCTCCCGCGACACCCTGACCAGCCGGGTCGTCGACCCCATCCGGGTGTTGCTGATCGGCGGCCACAGCTACCTGGAGGCCTGGTCGCGGGAAGCCGACGGGGTTCGGTTGTTCCGTTTCGACCGGATCGTGGACGCCGCCGAGCTGGGCGAGCCGGCCGCCCCGCCCGAGCCGGTGCTGCAGGCACCGCCGGACACGTCGCTGTTCGACGGCGATCCGGCGCTGCCGTCGGTCACGCTGCGGGTGGCCCCCTCGGCGTCCTGGCTGTTCGAGTACTACCCGATGCGTGAGGTCCGCGAGCTGCCGGACGGATCGTTCGAAGCCGCCATGACCTACGCCTCCGACGACTGGCTGACCCGGTTGGTGCTGGGACTCGGGCCGGCGGTGCAGGTGCTGCGGCCCCAGTCCCTGGCCCAGCGGGTCCGCGACACCGCGGCGGCCGCCTTGCGCGCCTACCAGGCCGGCAGCGACGAGGGACGCGCATGACGCCCTTTGCCGATCCTGGGCGCGGGCACACCGGCGCGGCCCCCGGCTGCGGTAGCATCGGGTGGACGACTGGAGGTAATCAAAGTGGGCAGTCTTAGTCCGTGGCACTGGGCGATCCTCGCTGTCGTGGTGATCTTGCTGTTCGGTGCCAAGAAGCTCCCCGATGCGGCGCGTTCGTTGGGCAAGTCGATGCGCATCTTCAAGTCGGAAATGCGCGAAATGCAGACCGAAGGCAAGGCTGACACCTCTGCGATCGACCCGGCAACGCCCGTGCAGTCGCAGCGAGTCGACCCCCCGGCGCCCAGCGAGCAGGGTCACACCGAAGCGCGCCCGGCTTAGCGCGGCACTCGTCGCGGTGCCCGAGCGCCACTGATCGAGCACTGGTCAACGCTCGTGAATACTTCCCGAATGTCCGCGCGCACCGCGGGCCTCCTGAAGCGACTCAACCCCCGGCAGCGGCGCAGCCGCACCAACCCCGACGCGACCATGTCGCTGGTCGACCACCTGACCGAGTTGCGCACCCGGCTGCTCATCGCCCTGGGCACCATCCTGCTCACCACGGTCTTCGGGTTCGTCTGGTACTCGCATTCGGTTTTCGGCCTGGAAAGCCTCGGCGAATGGCTGCGCCATCCGTACTGTTCGCTGCCGCAGTCCGCCCGCGCCAGCATCAGCGCCGACGGCCAGTGCCGGCTGCTGGCGACGGCGCCGTTCGACCAGTTCATGCTGCGGCTCAAGGTCGGCATGACGGCCGGCATCGTGCTGGCCTGCCCGATGTGGCTCTACCAGCTGTGGGCGTTCATCACCCCCGGGCTTTACCAGAAGGAACGCCGCTTCGCGATCGCGTTCGTGATCCCCGCGGCCGCGCTGTTCGTCGTCGGCGCCGTGCTGGCGTACTTCGTGCTCTCCAAGGCGCTGAACTTCCTGTTGACCGTCGGCAGCGACGTGCAGGTGACCGCGCTGTCGGGCGACCGGTATTTCGGCTTCCTGATCAACTTGTTGATCGTGTTCGGGGTCAGCTTCGAATTTCCGTTGCTGATCGTGATGCTCAACGTCGTCGGCGTGCTGACGTACGAGCGGCTCAGGTCGTGGCGGCGCGGCCTGATCTTCGGAATGTTCGCGTTCGCGGCGGTGTTCACGCCCGGGTCGGACCCCTTCTCGATGACGGCGCTGGGGGTCGCCCTCTCGGTGCTCCTCGAGTTCGCCATTCAAATCGCCCGGCTGCACGACAAACGGAAGGCCAAGCGCGAAGCCCAAAGCGAGATTCCCGACGACGAAGCGTCGGCCATCGAGGCGCCCGAACCGATGCGGTCCCCAACACCCGAGCCGTCGTTCACCGCCGGGCAGCATGACGACGTCACCTAGTACACCGGGTCGCGAGCGTGCGTGTCGGTACGCCGACACGCCGTATTTCACGCACATTTGCGCACCCTCGCGCGCCGGGGCGGCGGCGTGAGCGACCTCGTCGAGCTGGCCCGGTTCAGCGAGGAGCTGCCCTTCGCCCTCGACGGATTCCAGCAGCGGGCGTGCGCGGCGCTGGAACGCGGTCACGGCGTGCTGGTGTGCGCGCCCACCGGTGCCGGCAAGACCGTGGTCGGTGAGTTCGCCGTGCACCTGGCGCTGGCGGCCGGCGGCAAGTGCTTCTACACCACGCCACTCAAGGCGCTCAGCAATCAGAAGCACACCGACCTGACGGCGCGCTACGGCCGCGACCGGATCGGCCTGCTGACCGGTGACCTGTCGGTGAACGCCGACGCGCCGGTGGTGGTGATGACCACCGAGGTGCTGCGCAACATGCTCTACGCTGATTCTCCTGCGCTGCAAGGGCTTTCGTTTGTGGTGATGGACGAGGTGCATTTCCTCGCCGACCGGATGCGGGGCCCGGTGTGGGAGGAGGTGATCCTGCACCTGCCCGACGAGGTGCGGCTGGTCAGCCTCTCGGCGACGGTGAGCAACGCCGAGGAATTCGGCGGCTGGATCCAGACCGTGCGGGGCGACACCACCGTCGTCGTCGACGAACACCGGCCGGTGCCGCTGTGGCAACACGTCATGGTCGGCAAGCGGCTCTACGACCTGTTCGACTATCGCCATTCGGAAGGGCACGCCCAACCGGACGCCGGCGCCAAGCCGCGGGTGGACCCCGAACTGCTGCGGTCCATCGCACACCGCCGCGAGGCGGACCGGATGGCGGACTGGCAGCCGCGCCGGGGCAGGTCCGCGCGAGGAGGTCCCGCCCGGCCGCGGTTCTACCGGCCGCCCGCCCGGCCGGACGTGATCGCGACCCTGGACTCGCACGGACTGTTGCCCGCGATCACGTTCGTCTTCTCGCGCGCCGGCTGCGACGCCGCGGTCGCCCAGTGCCTGCGGTCACCGCTGCGGCTGACCACGCAGGAGGAACGTGCCCAGATCGCCGAGGTGATCGAGCACCGGTGCGGCGATCTCGCCGACTCGGACCTGGCGGTGCTCGGCTACTACGAATGGCGCGAGGGGCTGCTGCGGGGGCTGGCGGCGCACCATGCCGGCATGCTGCCGGCGTTCCGGCACACGGTCGAGGAACTGTTCACCGCCGGACTCGTCAGGGCCGTGTTCGCCACCGAGACCCTGGCGCTCGGCATCAACATGCCGGCGCGCACGGTGGTGCTCGAGCGGCTGGTCAAGTTCAACGGAGAGCAGCACGTTCCCCTGACGCCGGGGGAATACACGCAGCTGACCGGCCGCGCCGGCCGGCGCGGCATCGATGTCGAAGGCCACGCGGTGGTGCTGTGGAACCCCAACGAAGACAACACCGACCCGGCGGCGGTGGCCGGACTGGCCTCCACCCGCACGTTCCCGCTGCGCAGCTCGTTCGCCCCGTCGTACAACATGACGATCAACCTGGTCCACCAGATGGGCCCCGAGCAGGCGCATCGGCTGCTCGAGCAGTCGTTCGCCCAGTACCAGGCCGACCGCTCCGTCGTCGGGCTGGTGCGCGGTATCGAGCGGGGCACGGCGATGCTCGACGAAATCGGGACCGAGCTGGGTGGGCCGACCTCGCCTGTCTTGGAGTACGCCCGGCTGCGGGCGCGGATCACGGAGACTGAACGGGCGCAGTCCCGGGCGTCGCGGCTGCAACGACGCCAAGCGGCCAGCGACGCGCTGTCCGCGCTGCGCCGGGGCGACATCATCAACCTCGCCCACGGACGGCGCGGCGGGCTGGCCGTGGTGCTGGAATCGGCCCGCGACAGCGACGATCCCCGCCCGCTGGTGCTGACCGAGCACCGCTGGGCGGGGCGCATCTCGTCGGCGGACTACTCGGGCGCGTCCGAGCCGGTCGGCTCGATGCCGTTGCCGAAGCGCGTCGAACACCGGCAGCCGCGCGTCCGGCGCGACCTGGCCTCCGCGCTGCGGTCGGCCGTTGCCGGACTGGACATCCCGGCCGCGCGCCGCAGCGGGCGGGCCGACGCGGACGGCGGTTTCGGCGGTTTTCACGACCCCGAGCTGGCTTCGCTGCGGGCCGAGCTGCGTCGGCATCCCTGCCACAACAGTCCCGGCCTCGAGGAGCGGGTCCGCGAGGCCGAGCGGTACCTGCGCATCGAACGCGACAACGCGCAACTGGAAAAGAAGGTCGCGGCCGCCACCAACTCGTTGGCGCGCACGTTCGACCGCATCGTCGGGTTGCTCACCGAGCGCGGCTTCATCGAGGGCCCCGCCGCCGATCCGCACGTCACCGACGACGGCCGGCTGCTCGCCCGGATCTACAGCGAAAGCGACCTGTTGGTCGCGGAGTGCCTGCGCACCGGCGCATGGGCGGAGCTGATGCCGGCCGAGTTGGCCGCGGTGGTCTCGGCGGTGCTCTACGAAAGCCGGGGCGGTGAGCCGGGCGCCGCGCTGGCCGCCGAGGTGCCTACCCAGCGGCTGCGGCAGGCGCTGCAACAGACGTCGCGGCTGTCCACCGAACTGCGCGCCGACGAACAGGCCCACCGCATCGGCACGAGCCGGGAACCCGACGACGGCTTCGTCAACGTCATCTACCGCTGGGCCCGCACCGGCGACCTGGCCGCGGCGCTGGCCGCGGCCGACTCCGGTGGCGCCGGGTCGCCGTTGCTGGCGGGCGATTTTGTGCGCTGGTGCCGCCAGGTGCTCGACCTGTTGGACCAGGTTCGCAACGCCGCGCCCGATCCCGAGCTGCGGGCCACCGCCAAGCGCGCCATCGGTGACGTTCGGCGCGGCGTCGTCGCAGTTGACGCCGGGTAGGCTGTGCCGCAGCTACGGTTGAAGCCGTTAGACGCCAAGACGTGAGGGGCTGAGGAGTTAACGATGAGCGGACCGCAGGGATCCGACGAACAGTGGCAACCGCCCGCCCACGGTGGCGATCGGTCCTCAGAACCGACCCAGGTCGGACCGGTGCCCAACCAGCCGTGGCAGCAGCAGCCCGCCCAGGACGCGACGTGGCAGGCACCCGCGTACACGCCGCCGGCCGAGTACCCGCAGTATCAGCAGCCGGCCGAGCAGCCCTACCAGCCCTATCCCCAGCAGCCCGGGTACGGTCAGCCCGGCCAATACGCCCAGCCCGGCCAGTACGCCCAGCCCGGCCAGTACGCGCAGCCCGGCCAGTACGGCCAGTACCCGCAGCCCGGGTACGGCCAGCCGGGCCAGTACGGCCAGCCGGGCCAGTACCCGCAGCAGTACCCGCCTTACGAGCAGCCGGGCAAGAAGCGCTCCAGCGCGCTGATCGGCGGTGTGGCCGCGGCGGTCGCCGCGGTGATCGTCGTCGCCGTGCTGGTCCTCGGTTTCCTGTGGCCGGGATGGTTTGTCACGACGAAGCTCGACGTCAACAAGGCCCAGGCCGGCGTGCAGCAGGTACTCACCGACGAAACCAACGGCTACGGCGCCAAGAACGTCAAAGACGTCAAGTGCAACCACGGCCAGGATCCCGTGGTCAAGAAGGGCGGCACCTTCGACTGCGACGTCAGCATCGACGGCGCCCCCAAGCGCGTGACGGTGACCTTCCAGGACAGCAAGGGCACCTACGAGGTCGGGCGACCCCAGTAGCCACCCGAGTAGTCAGCCCGGCAGCCGGTCGAGCGCCTTCTGCAGGCGGCCGATCGACGACCCGACACCCAGTTGCGTTGCCAGCTCGGCGGTGCGCTGCGGGTCGGCGGCCGCCAGCGGCAGCGCGTCGGTTGCCGTCGACATCGTGACGGGCGCGTCGGTGGCCACCCGCACCACCCGCCCGGCGGCCTCGATGTAGTCGGTGGCGCCCAGCAGTTTCGTTCGAAGCCCCTTGGCCAGCCTGGACTTCGGGTCGTGCGCGGCGGCCAGGATCCGCTCCAGCGTGCCGTACCGGGCGAGCAGGGTTGCCGCCGTCTTCTCCCCGACTCCGGGCACGCCCGGCAACCCGTCCGAAGGGTCGCCGCGCAACAGCGCCAGTTCCGCGTAGGCCTCCCCGGCCCGGCCTCGCGGGACGCCATACTGGTCGGCCACCTCGTCGGGCCCGAACAGGGTGGCCTTGGCCATTCCGCGGCCGAGGTACAGCACCCGGACCGGCACCGGGTCGTCGGACACCACCTGCATCAGGTCGCGGTCACCGCTGACGACCACGACCGGGTCGCGGCTTTCCGCCGCCGCCAGGGTGCCGAGCACGTCGTCGGCCTCGAAGCCTTCGGCGCCGGCCGTCGGTATGCCGAAGGCGTCCAACAACTCCATGATCATGTCGACCTGCGGCGTCAGCTCGTCGGGCACTTCCTCTTTGTCTGACACCGCGTCTGGGCCGTCCTGCGGTACCTCCTGCGCGACGCGGTGCGCCTTGTAGGACGGGATGAGGTCCACGCGGAACTGCGGCCGCCAGTCCAGGTCCAGGCACACCACCAGCCGGCCGGGCCGCTGCGCGGTGATCACCACGGCCAGGGAGTCGATGAACCCGCGCACGGCATTGACCGGGCGGCCGTCGGGCGCGGTGATCGAGGAGGGCACCCCGAAATACGAGCGGAACCACATGCTCGGGCCGTCGAGCAGCAGCAGTGGGGACGGCGAAGCCCGGCGCGGCGGATGGCCACTTGCTGGGGTCCGGGCGGGCGGGCATGACGGCTATCCTGCCAGGCGCGGTTAGCCTGGCTGGCGTGGATTCTCAGCGATTCGAGGCCTTCGGGGCCGAGGTCTACGCCCGCCGGCTGGCCGCCGCGGCGGCCGCGACCGCCGACGCGGGGCTGACCGGCCTGGTGATCACCCCCGGCCACGACTTGGGGTATCTGGTCGGCTCGCGCGCGCAGACGCACGAGCGGCTCACCGCGCTGGTGTTGCCGGCGGCCGGTGACCCGACGGTGGTGGTGCCGCGGCTGGAGCGGCCGTCGCTCAACGGATCGGCGGTGGCGGACCTGGGCCTGGCCGTGCGCGATTGGGTCGACGGCGAGGACCCCTACCGACTGGTGAGCGACGCGTTGGGGCGTGTCCCGGCGGCGACGGCCGTCACCGATTCCATGCCGGCGCTGCACCTGCTGCCCCTGGCGGGCGTGCTGGGCGTGCTGCCGATCCTGGCCACCGACATCCTGCGCCCGCTGCGGATGGTCAAGGAGGACTGCGAGATCGACGCGCTGCGCCAGGCCGGTGCGGCGATCGACCGCGTGCATGCCCGGGTCCCGGAGTTCTTGGTGCCCGGCAGGACCGAGGCCGACGTGGCCGCCGACATCGCCGAAGCGATTGTGGCCGAGGGGCATTCGGAGGTGGCGTTCATCATCGTCGGCTCCGGCCCGCACAGCGCCGACCCGCACCACGGATATACGGATCGGCAACTGCGGGCCGGCGACGTCGTCGTCGTCGACATCGGGGGAGCCTATCCGCCCGGCTACCATTCCGACTCGACGCGCACGTACAGCATCGGCGAACCCACACCCGAGGTGGCGCAACGGTATTCGGTGCTGCAACGCGCCCAACGCGCGGCCCTCGACGCGGTTCGTCCGGGGGTGACCGCCGAGCAGGTGGACGCCGCCGCCCGCGACGTGCTGGCCGCCGAAGGGCTCGCGGAGTTCTTCGTGCATCGCACCGGGCACGGCATCGGGCTGTCGGTGCACGAGGAGCCGTACATCGTGGCCGGCAACGACCTTCCGCTCACCGCGGGGATGGCCTTCTCCGTCGAGCCGGGTATCTATTTCCCGGGCCGCTGGGGCGCCCGCATCGAGGACATCGTCGTCGTCACCGAGGACGGTGCCCGCGCCCTCAACGACCGGCCGCACGAGCTGATCGTCGTCTAGCAGGCATGTCACCCGCCCGGCGTAGCTTGGGCGGGGTGTCGATCCTGGAACTCCCGCTGCTGCCGCTGCGCATCGCGCGGCACATCGCCGACGCGCTGACGCGCCCGGGCCCGCCCGCCCCGGCCCCGCCGGCCGACCTCGTGGTGGTCGACGGCATGCCCGAGGGCGCGCCGCCCGCGGCGCGGCGACCCGAGCCGCAGCTTCCCGCACCGGCGAATTGGCCCTTCGGCGAGCACTTTCCGCGCACCTGCGGTGCCGGCAGGGTCGCCGGCGGTGCGTTGTTCTGGACCGACTTCCTCTACGACGACCATGGCGCGACGGGCGTCCCGATCGGCGACCTGAAAATTCAGGCACCGCCGCGCGGCACCTACCTCTACCCGGACGGGCCCGCGGCCCGCAACGGCGCCGACATCTTCCGGGTGGCCATCGGGCTGACCGAGACTCACACGTGGTGGCGGATCGACTGGAACACGCTGCTCGATCCCTCGGTGCCGGTTGCGCTGTTCACCTTCGACACCGATCCCGGCCGGCGGGGTCCGGAACAGTGGCCCGCGGGGGCCGGAATCCGTTCGGCCGGCATCGACATGGCGCTGCTGCTCTCCGCCGGCGGCGCCACGCTGATCGACCTGCTCACGCACGCCACCACGCCGGTGCAGCACAGCGTCGACATGCAGTCGCGGTCGTTCTTGGCGCAGGTGCCGCGGTCGGCGCTGGACCCGGGCGGCAGCTGGACGGTCCGGCTGGCCGCGGGCCTGGCCAACGCCGCGGGCGACGGCTTCGCCGACGTTCCCGCCGAGCGCGGCGCGCTGCCCGGGCAGCCCAACGTGTACAACGTCGCGTTCCGCACGAGCGACCAGGAGGGGCCGCACCTGAACTTCTGGTCCGATGCCGCCCAGGCCGCCGCCCTGACCGGCGGCGACGTGTCGAAGTTCGCGGTCACGGTGCCCTGGGATCGACTGGCGGCGGGCGACACCGAGCCCGAACCGATCGTCACCGGCCCGTCGACGCGGTGGTACGTCTCCTCGGTCGAGCTGGGACAGGGCCTGGCCCAGGGGTGGGCCGCCTCCGACATCCTGAGCACCAAGCCGCAGTTCCTCGGCCGGGTGCAGCCTTACTCGATCTGCCTGCCGTCCACCTACGCGCCCGGCCGCCCGCTGCCGCTGACCTTGCTGCTGCATTCGCTGGCCCTGGGGCAGAGCCAGTTCGCCGCGATCGACCCGCGCCTGCTGCACGAGGTGTGCGAGCGCCGCGACTCGGTGGTGGTCACGCCGCTGGCCCGCGGCCCGTCGACGTGGTACTTCGACACCGGCGAACTCGACGTCTGGGAGGTGTGGGCGCGCGTCGCCGAACAGCTGGGGACAGACCCCAACCGCACCGTGATCTCCGGCTACTCGATGGGCGGATATGCGGCATACAAGCTGGGATTGAGCTACCCGCAGGTGTTCTCGCAGGCCGTCGTGCTGGCCGGCCCGCCCGCGTGCGGTGTGCGGCTGCTTCCCGACGTCGATATCCCGGCCGACCTCGACCCGGACTCGCCCTGCGCCCGCGAGGGCGACACGTGGAAGCTGCTGGTCAACGCCCGCTGGCTGCCCTACGTCATCGCCCACGGGCTGGTCGACGAGCTGGTGCCCATCGCCTCGGTGGCCGAGCAGGTGCTCGAGCTCGACCGGTTGGGCTACCGGCACCGGTTCACCCTCTATCCGCTGGAGGACCACCTCGCCTGGGTGCTGCAGGACAAGTTCGAGGATCCGATCTCCCACATGGAAACCGGCCTGCGCCAAGCCGATCCGGGCCACATCACGTTCGCCTGGCATCCGCAGCTGGTGCGGGCTGACCTGGGCATCGGCCCGCACCAGGTGTGGTGGTTGTCGGAGCTGACCGCCGATCCCGCGGTGACGGCGCGGCGCGGAGCCGTCGCGGAAGTCGACGCGCGCTCGTATGCCCGTCCGGACCCGACGCACACCGTTCGGCACCATCGCGGCGTCCTCGTCGACTTCGAGCCGACGCCGGGCCTCTACAGCGAGCTGGATTGGCGGGTGGGGCCGCGCGTCGGCGCGTTGCCGTATCTGACGCTGCGGCTCACCGGAGTCGCCGCCCTGGCGGTGGATGCCCGGCGAGCCGGGCTGGCCCAGCTGCGCTCGTCGACCATCACCGTCACCACCGACACGGCCACGCGGATCACGGTCGGCGGGCTCGCTTCGGGCACCGAGCTACGCCTCGACGGCCGGCCGGCCCAGGCCACCGTGGAGGTGCCCGAGGGCCGCCACCGCATCACGCTGAGCGCCCCGCGGTGACGGGTTCGCGGTCTACTTCTCGCCGCGGTCCAACAGGTCCGACGAGCCCAGCACCCGCTCCACCTGTACCTCGATGACCACCCGCTTGGGGTTGGCCCGCGGGGTGCGGTAGCGCTGGGCGTAGCGCAGTTCGGCGTCGCGCACGGCGTCGCCGTCGCTGTTCACCTTCGACCGGCCCTCCAGCGAGAGCCACCGCGCGCCGTCCACCTGGCTGAGCACCGCCACCCCCGCGCGGTCGGCGTTGACGGCCTTCTGCGAGCCGCCGGTGGTGATCACGCGCGCGATGTGCGTCGTCGGGTCGAAGGTGAAACCCACGGCCACGACGTGCGGCGAACCGTCACCGCGCAGCGTCGTCAGCATCGCCAGGTGACGTTCGGACAGAAAGGCCAGCGCGTCGTCGGTGAGCCGGGTAGTGGTATTCGCCATCACCGCTCACGCTAGCGCAGGCGATAATCGCAGCCGTGGACGACACGGGCACGGGCGCGGTGGTGATTCTGGGCGGCCGCAGCGAGATCGGCATCGAACTCGCGCGTCGCCTGGCCCCCGGGGCGACGGTCGTGCTGGCCGCGCGCAAGGCGAATGAACTCGACGAACAGGTCGCCACCCTGCGCGCCGCCGGCGCCGCGGACGTGCACACCGCGAGAGTTCGACGCGGACGACCTGGGCTCGCACGGCCCGCTGGTCGCCTCGATCGTCGCCGAACACGGCCCGATCCGTACCGCCGTGCTGGCCTTCGGGATCCTCGGCGACCAGGCCCGCGCCGAAGTGGACGCCGCCCACGCGGTCGACATCGTGCACACCGACTACGTCGCTCAGGTCAGCATGCTCACCCACCTGGCGGCCGCCATGCGAGCTGCCGGTCGGGGATCGCTGGTGGTGTTCTCCTCGGTGGCCGGCGTCCGGGTGCGGCGCGCCAACTACGTCTACGGGTCGGCCAAGGCCGGGCTGGACGGCTTCGCCAGCGGCTTGGCCGACGCGCTGCACGGCACCGGCGTGCGGCTGCTGATCGCCCGCCCCGGATTCGTCATCGGGCGCATGACCGAGGGCATGGCGCCGGCGCCGCTCTCCAGCACCCCGGACCGGGTGGCCGCGGCGACGGCGCGGGCGCTGGCCAAGGGCCGTCGCACCGTGTGGATTCCGTGGGCGCTGCGGCCGATGTTCTTCGTGATGCGGCTGCTGCCGCAGTTCGTGTGGCGCAGGATGCCCCGATGAGCCGCGCCGGCGACGACGCATCGCGAAGCGACGCGAGGGAGCGGCGCTCATGATCGTCGTCGTCGGCATCGGCGCCGACGGCATGGCGGGGCTCTCGGAAACGTCGCGCGCCGAAATACGTCGCGCCACAACGATTTACGGCTCCAAGCGGCAACTCGACCTGCTGGACGACACGGTGTCCGCCCCACGCCACGAGTGGCCGTCGCCGATGCTGCCGGCGCTGCGGGCGTTGCTCGACGGCCCGGCCGGCGACATCCATGTGGTCGCCAGCGGCGACCCGCTGCTGCACGGCATCGGCGGCACGCTGATTCGGCTGCACGGTCCCGGGAGCGTGCGGGTGCTGCCGCACGTGTCGTCGGTGACGCTGGCGTGCGCCCGGATGGGCTGGAGCTTGCCCGACACCGAGGTCGTCAGCCTGGTCACCGCGCAGGCGCACACCGCCGTGCGCCGAGGCGGCCGGGCGATCGTCCTGTCGCGGGACCGCTCCACGCCCGCCGCGCTGGCGGAACTGCTCAACGCGCACGGCCGCGGCGACTCCGCGATGACGGTGCTCGAACAACTCGGCGGCCCCGCCGAGCGCCGCCGCGACGGCACCGCCCGGCAATGGGCCTACGACCCACCCGCGGACGTCGACGACCTCAACCTCACCGCCGTCCGCTACCTGCCCGACGAACGCATCAGGCCGGTGCCGGACGACGCCTTCGCCCACGACGGGCAGATCACCAAACTGGGGATCCGGGCGGCGACTGTGGCGGCGCTGGCGCCGCGTCCGGGAGAGTGGCTGTGGGACGTCGGCGCCGGCTCGGGCAGCATCAGCGTCGAGTGGTGCCTGAGCTGGCCCGACTGCGGCGCGGTGGCGTTCGAACGCGACGAGCCGCGCCGCCGCAACATCCGGTTCAACGCGGCCGCTTTCGGCGTCGGCATCGACGTGCGCGGCGCGGCGCCGGACGCGTTCGACGGGCTCGATTCGCCGTCGGCGATCTTCGTCGGCGGTGGGCTGACCCAGCCGGGTCTGCTCGACGCGTGCCTCGCGCACCTGCCCGTCGGCGGGCGCCTGGTCGCCAACGTGGTCACCGCCGAATCGGAAGCCTTTCTGATACAAGCGTATTCGCGCTTCGGCGGTCGGCTGCGCCGCTTCCAGCACTACCATGGCGAGCAGCTGGGCGAGTTCACCGGCTGGCGACCGCAGTATCCGGTCACCCAGTGGTCGGTGACGCGGTGACGGTGTACTTCATCGGGGCGGGGCCGGGCGCTGCGGACCTCATCACCGTGCGCGGCCAACGCCTTCTGCAGAAATGCAAGACATGCCTCTACGCGGGTTCCATCATGCCCGACGACCTCCTCGCACTGTGCCCGCCCGACGCGAAAGTCGTTGACACCGGGCCACTCACGCTGGAACGGATCATCGCCGAACTCGTCGACGCCGACGCCGCCGGCCACGACGTGGCACGGCTGCACTCCGGCGACCCGTCGCTCTACAGCGCGCTGGCCGAGCAGTGCCGTCGGCTGGATGCGCTCGGCATCGATTACGAGATCGTGCCCGGGGTCCCGGCGTTCGCGGCGGCGGCCGCGGCCCTCAAACGCGAGCTCACCGTCCCGGGGGTGGCGCAGACGGTGACGCTGACCCGGGTGGCCACCCTGTCGACGCCGATGCCGCCGGGGGAGGACCTCGCCACCCTCGCCCGAGCCGGCGGCACCCTGGTGCTGCACCTGGCCGCCGCGCAGATCGACGCCATCGTCCCGCAGCTGCTCGAGAGCGGGTATCCGGACGAAACACCGGCCGCGGTGGTGGCTTTCGCCAGCTGGCCGCAGCAGACCGTGCTGCGCGGCACGCTCGCCGACATCGCCGCGCAGATGCACGACGCCGGCATCACCAAGACCGCCGTCGTCATCGTCGGGGAAGCGCTGGCCGCCGAGGGGTTCGTCGACAGCTATCTGTATTCGACCGGCCGGACCCGGGGGAGCCGGCACTGATGCGGGTCCTGCTGCTCGGCGGCACGGGTGAGGCCCGCGCGCTGGCCGAGGTCCTGCACCCGCACGTCGAGGTCACCAGCTCGCTGGCGGGCCGGGTTCCCGATCCGGCGTTGCCGGTGGGCGCGGTGCGAATCGGGGGGTTCGGCGGTGTCGACGGGCTGCGGCGCTGGCTGCGGGACGAGGGCGTCGACGCCGTCGTCGACGCCACCCACCCGTTCGCGGCGACGATGACGGCCCATGCGGCGCAGGCCTGCGGCGAACTGCGGATACCGCTTCTGGTACTGGCCCGCCCGGCGTGGGAACCCGGCGCCGCCATCGTGGCCGCGTCGGACGTCGAGGCGGCTGAAACCGTAGCGCGGCAGGATTATTCGCGGATCTTTCTGACCTCCGGCCGCTCGAGCGTCGGGGCCTTCGCGGACAGTGCGGCGTGGTTCCTGATCCGCGCGGTCACCGAACCGGCGGTGCTGCCGCGCCGCCACCACCTGGTGCTGTCCCGCGGTCCGTACCGCTACGACGACGAGGTCGCCTTGATGCGTGAGCACCGCATCGATGCGCTGGTCACCAAGAACAGTGGCGGCGAGATGACGCGGCCGAAGCTGGATGCCGCGGCCGCCCTGGGCATCCCGGTGGTGATGGTGGCTCGGCCGCCGCTGCCGTCGGGCGTGCACACCGTCGGCACGGTGCAAGCGGCCGCCGATTGGGTTGCGCGGTTGGGGCGGTGATCCCGGGCGCCGCAGACCGGCCGCCGAACGTGTAACCACGGTGGCCGCCCTCGGCGTGTCGTCACCATGAGTACACGCTCGCCGGGCGAAACCCGGCTATCCGGTCAGGTCCTCGCGTTCGGCATCGGCCAGCAGCGCGTCGCGGGCGCGGGCAACCCGGGACCGGATGGTGCCCACCGGGCAGCCGCACACCGCCGCGGCATCGGCGTAGGGCAGGCCGAGCAGCTGGGTGAGCAAGAGGGCTTCGCGCTGTTCGGGGGTCAAACCGGCGATCATCGTCGTCACTTCGACCAGGTCCTCGAACCCGCGGGCGTGGCGATCGCCGCGCATCGCACGCTCGGGATCGGCACCCGCCGCGGTGCGCGGTCGCGCCTGGGCCTGGCGGATGTGGTCGGCGACGACGCGACGGGCGATCGCCAGCAGCCACGTACGCGCACTGGATCGCCCGGAGAACCGCTCGATGGCACCGATCGCGCGCAGGAAGGTCTCCTGGGTCAGATCGTCGGCGGTGCCCGCGTCCGACAGGTACGTGACGAACCGCCACACGTCTTGCTGAGTGGACCGGATGAAGGCCGCGAGCGCCCGCTCGTTCCCGGCCGCGGCCGCGAGGGCTAGCTCGGTAACGGCGTCGTCGTCGCTTGACGCGGTCATGGCGAACCACCTTCGTTTCGCGGGCCGGGTCAGTCTACGACGCCCTGTCGTAGATTGCGCGACCGGGTCGGCCGGCGACCGGTCGATCGGCCAGAGATGACCGCGCCGCCGACCGGCAGGGGAGGGCGGCGCGGCGCGATCGACGGGGGAGGCGTCGGCGTCCCGTGCCGCACGCGTGCCGACGCGCTCGCGCGCCACCAGCACCGCGAACGCCAGTCCGAGGAGCAGGGGCATGTGGCTGGCGATCCGCGAGGCGGTGACCTCGCCGTTGACGGCGTCGACGATGACGTAACCGAGCAGCGCCACCGAATACACCCCGGTGATCGCCGCGACGCCGATCGCGGCGATCGGCCAGATGCCGGCCGCGATCATGGCCAGGCCCAGGGCCAGCAGCCACGCCGTGGACTCGTGCATCAGGTGCTCGCCCGACATCGCCCCGTGCATGTGCGCGGCCACCATGCCGAAGTCCATGCCGCTGATCTGGGCCGCCGCGAGCGCCACCTGAAACACACCGACCCCGATCAGCCCCCAGCGCCGGTAGCTCGACCGCAGCGCGCGCATCCGGCGGCCGCGCCGGTCGGCGGAACGCGCGTCCGCGCTCGCCAAAATCGTGTCCACCAGGTCCGGTGCCCGACCGGGTTGGAAGGAGGCGAATCGACGCGTCTGCACCGCCGCCCCGATCAGCCAGGCGCGGCAACCCCGGCACGCTTCCAGGTGGGCGTCGACCTGCTGCGCGAGCACCTGGGGACGCTCGCCGTCCAAGCGCGCAGAAAGCGCCTCCCGCGCAGCGTCGCACCGCATCCCTGCATCGTTGCGCATCGCCGGTCCGGGCGCAAAGACACCGTCGATTCGGGGGCCGGGGGAACCAAACCGTGCCGGCGCCCCGACCACTGGAGCGGCATGCGCTCGCGTAAACACCCCGAGGGGCAGGTCGAGGGTATATACCCTAGGGGGTATGGTATACAAGTGCTACGGGATCGAGCGGAGGTCCGCGACGACGCGGAACTTGGTGCCGGAAGGCCGCTATTTGCAGGGCCGAAGGGCCCTACTGGCCGCTGCGCACCAGGCGTGAGACTCCGTAGCACGAGCACTGGCCCACGAGTGAAAGGAACCGGCGGTGTTGGCCTTTCTCAAGAGGGTGTGGATACCGCTGGCCGTGGCGGTGGCGGTTGCCCTCGGCGGCGTCGCCGTCGTGAAGCTTCGCGGCGCCTTCGGCTCGGAGGCGATCTTCACCGCGACCGGCAGTAGTGCCAAGCCGCTCGAGCCGTCCTACGTCAAGCGGGTGACATACGAGGTGTACGGGCCCGGTGACACGGCGGGAAGCGTGAGCTACCTGGACAAGAACGCCCAGCCGCAGCAGGCGAATTTCACGACCCTGCCCTGGACGTACACGATCACCACGACGGTGCCGGCCGTGATCGCCAACGTGGTGGCGCAGGGCGACAGCGACAACATCGGGTGCCGCATCACGGTCAACGGTGAGGTGAAAGACGAGCAATCCTCGGCCGGAAACCACGCTCAGACATTCTGCCTGGTGAAAGCCGCATGAACGCCGACAACGAGGCTCGGCCCGGATTCATGCGGTTCGTGCACCGGTTCGCGTGGCCGATCATCATCGCCTGGCTCCTGCTGACCGTCGCCCTCAATGTGCTTGTGCCGCCGATCGAATCGGTCGCGAGAAACCATGCGGTGACGATGTCGCCGCAAGACGCGCCGGCGATGATTGCCGCCAAGCGCATCGGCGCGAAGTACCACGAGTCGGACTCCGACAGCATCGGGATGATCGTGCTGGAGAGCGACGGTGTCCTGTCCGGGGAGCTCGGGGAAGCGGCGCACCACTATTACGACGGCCTGGTGAAGAAGCTGCAGGCCGACACCAAGCACGTGCAGCACGTCCAGAACGTGTGGGGCGATCCGCTGACCGCGGCGGGCGTGCAGAGCAGGGACGGCAAAGCCGCCTACGTCGAACTCAATCTGGCCGGCAACCAGGGCAGCACGCTCGGCAACGAGTCCGTCAAAGCGGTGCGCGACATCATCGACCGCTCGCCGCCGCCCAAGGGGCTCAAGGCCTACCTGACCGGTCCGGCCCCGCTGACCACGGACATGAACGACGCCGCCGACAAGAGCATGTTCGTGATGATGGGCGTGACCGGCGTGGTCATCATGATCATGCTGTTCCTCGCCTACCGCTCGGTCAGCACGGTGCTGCTGGTTCTCGCGATGGTCGGATTCGAGATGGGCACGGCCAGAGGGCTGGTCGCGCTTCTCGGGAACTACGACCTGCTGGGATTCTCCACGTTCGTCGTCGCCATGCTGTCCTCGTTGGCGATCGCGGCCGGAACCGACTACGCGATCTTCCTCATCGGTCGCTACCAAGAGGCCCGTCAGGCCGGTCTGGACCGAGAAGCCGCCTACTACAGCATGTTCCGCGGGACCTTCCACATCATCCTGGGTTCGGGGCTGACCATCGCCGGGGCCACGCTGTGCCTCCACCTGGCGCGGCTGTCGTACTTCAAGGCGCTGGGCATTCCGTCAGCGATAGGGCTGGTCGTCGTCGTCGCGGGTGCGCTGACCGCGGCCCCGGCCGTCGTCGCGGTGGCCACGCGTTTCGGCCTGCTCGACCCCAAGCGGATGATCAAGACGCGGGGATGGCGGCGCATGGGCACCGCCACCGTCCGCTGGCCCGGGCCGATCTTCGCGGCGTCGCTGCTGATCGCCCTGGTCGGGATCGCGATCATGCCGAGCATGAAGCTCAGCTTCAACGACCGCTACTACATCCCCGCCGATCTGCCGTCCAACGTCGGATACGAGGCCGCGGAGCGCCACTTCAGCGCCGCCACCATGAATCCCGACATCCTCATGATCGAGAGCGATCACGACATGCGGAACACCGGCGACATGATCATCCTGGACAGGCTCGCCAAAGACGTCTTCAGGTCGCCGGGAATCGCGATGGTGCAAAGCATCACCCGCCCCCTCGGCGGGCCGATCGAGCACACGTCCATACCATTCCAGATCAGCGCCCAGTCGATTCCGATCCAGGAGAACCTTCAGTTCATGAAGGACCGGACGGCCGACATGCTGAAGATGAGCGACGACCTGGGGGCCATGATCGGCTCCATGGAGCGGATGCAGGCCCTGATCGGGCAGCTGGGCAACAGGACTCACCGCATGGTCGGCGACATGCACGACATGCAGGCCACCCTCGACGAGATGCGCGACCATCTGGCGGACTTCGACGATTTCGCGCGCCCCCTGCGCAGCTACTTGTACTGGGAGCAGCACTGTTTCGACATCCCGGTCTGCAACGCGGTGAAGTCGGTCTTCGAGGCGATCGACGGTGTGGACCAGTTCAGCGGCAACATGAGCACGCTGATCAAGGACATGAACAACATCGACGCGATCATCCCCCAGATGGCGGCCGAGTTCCCGCCGATCATCGCCGTCGCGAAATCCATGCAGGGCACGCTGCTCACGATGCACAGCAGCTTCTCCGGCTTGGTTACGCAGATGGCGCAGATGACCGATACGGCCAGTGCGATGGGCCAGGCGTTCGACGCCTCCAAGAGCGGCGACTACTTCTACCTGCCCCCGGAGGCGTTCAAGAACCCGGACTTCCAGCGCGGTCTGAAACTGTTCCTGTCGCCGGACGGCAAGGCCGCGCGGTTCATCATCACCCACAACGCCGACCCGGCCACTCCGGCGGGGATTTCCGCGGTCGAACCGGAGTTGGCCGCCGCGCACCAAGCGGTCAAGGGGTCCACCCTGACCGACGCCAAGTTCTACCTGGCCGGGACCGCCGCGATCTACCGCGACATCCAGTCCGGTTCCCAGTACGACCTGCTGATCGTGGGCATCGCGGCGCTGACGCTGATCTTCGCGGTGATGCTGATCATCACCCGCGCGCTGGTCGCATCGCTGGTGATCGTCGGCACGGTGCTGCTGTCCCTCGGTGCCGCCTTCGGGCTGTCCGTGCTTGTCTGGCAACACATTCTGGGGCTGGACCTGAACTGGATCGCGCCGGTGTTCGGGCTGATCATCCTGCTCGCCGTCGGTTCCGACTACAACCTGCTGCTGGTGTCGCGGTTCCAGGAGGAGATCGGCGCCGGACTGCGGACCGGCATCATCCGGTCCATGGGCGAAACCGGCGGCGTCGTCACCTCGGCGGGCCTGGTGTTCGCCTTCACCATGATGTCGATGGCCGCCAGTGACCTGCGCTCGATCGGCCAGGCCGGCACCACGATCGGGCTCGGCCTGCTGTTCGACACCCTGATCGTGCGCTCCTTCATGACGCCGTCGATCGCCGCGCTGCTCGGGCGCTGGTTCTGGTGGCCGCTGAAGGTGCGCCCGCGGCCCGCCAGCGAGATGCTGCGGCCCTTCGGCCCGCGCCAACTGGTGCGTTCGCTGCTGCTGGGCGAGGACGCGGACGCCGCAAAGCCACGGCGGACGACCGTAAGCGGCGAAGGCGTGCCGCGGCCGAACAACGAGGAGTCCGCGCCGGACCCCATGAGGTATCCGGGCGTCGACGGTCTTCCCGTAGGCGACACTCGGTAGCGCTTCGCGCGCCGGGTGGCTGAGGCGCTAAGGCGAGGCGCCAAGGCTAGGTCGGCTAGGTGCGGAGCGGATCCCGCCCAGCCCATAACCGGAACTTCGTTCGGGCAAGGGCGTAGATCGCCAGCAGGTCAAGAGCGATGGTCGCGATATTGAACCAGTGGTACATCGCGACCCACACCGCCGACACGGTCAGGGACGCCACGGCCGCGACGGCAGCGGCCAGGGTCGCCAGGGGCAGGCGGAAGACAAGCATCGCCGCGGTGGCCACGACGAAAAGCCCGAGCCCGATGAAAAGCCATCCCTGCCAAGAACTTATCGAGTACAGACCGAGAACGAAGGTGAGCAGGCCGGAAATGCCCAGTACGATCCCCGCGGTGAACGGGAGACTCGACACGTCTGCTTCATGCACTCGGTGGTCAGTACGTTTCTGCTTGTCACTCATCGCACACCTTCGGTTGTGGCGCCCTACCCGATTGACACGGGTCTACCCCTGTCGGCGGGCGCTAAACAGGCCGCCCGATCGCTGGTCGGGCACAGGGCTGCCCTGCCGATCAGCCCGGGTAGCTCCGCGGGGTGAACACCCGGTCGCCGGCATCGTCGGCGTACCACTGGGTTTGTGAAGAGCCGACGATCAGCAGGCAGCGCATGTCGATGTCGGCGGGGTCGAGGTCGGCCAGGCGCACCACGCGGACGTCTTCGTCGGGTCCGGAGACATTGCGGCCAATCACCACGGGCGTGCCCGGCTCCCGGTGCGCCAGCAGGATGTCGCGCATCGCACCCACCTGCCAGGTCCGTGCCTTGGAGGCCGGGTTGTACAGGGCCAGCACCAGATCGGCGGCCGCCGCGGCGGCCAGCCGAGACGAGATCACGTCCCACGGCTTGAGCCGGTCGGACAGCGAGATCACCGCGTAGTCGTGGCCCAACGGGGCGCCCACCCGGCTGGCGACGGCCTGCGCGGCGGTCATCGCCGGAATCACCCGTACCTGCACCCCCGGCCACTGCTTGGCCTCCTCCAGAACGGCGGTGGCCATCGCGAAGACGCCCGGATCGCCCGACGACACCACCGCGACGGCGTGGCCCTGCTCGGCCAGCGCGCAGGCCAGCCGGGCCCGGGCGGGTTCGTCGGAGTTGTCGCTGGGGTGGCGGCGCTGGCCGGCGCGGGCGGGGACCCGGTCCAGGTAGCCGTGGTAGCCGATCAGATCGGTCGCGGCGGCCAGCTCGCGCCGGCTCTGCGGTGTCATCCACTCGCTGTCGCCCGGCCCCAGTCCGATCACCGCGACCGAGCCGCCCGGCGGTGACGGCGGCGTGAGTCGCCGGGCGCGCGGCAGCATGACCAGCGAGAAGTACGGCACGCTGTCCTCGTCGACGTCAGCGGCGGGCAGGATGCGTTGCCCGGTCGTGCTGGCCCGCTCGACGTAGAAGGCGTCGTCGAGCTGGCCGGAGGCCGAAAGCGCCTCGCGCACAGCGTGATACGAGCGGCCCAACTTCAGTATTACGGCCGCGTCCGCCTCGGCGAGCCGGCGGGTGAGCTCGGCGGTCGGCAGGGTGCCGGGCAGCACCGAGAGCACCTCGTCGCCGGCCACCAGTGGTGTGGCGATGGCCGCGGAGGCGGCGCTCACCGACGTCACCCCCGGGACGATGACGGCGTTGAACCGCTCCGTCAGCCGGGTGTGCAGGTGCATGTAGGAGCTGTAGAACAGCGGGTCGCCCTCCGCCAGCAGGGCCACGTCCCGCCCGGCGTCGAGGTGCGCGCCGATCCGGCTGGTGGCCTCCACATAGAAGTCCTCGAGCGCGCCCGCGTAGCCGCCGGGGTGGTCGGTCCCGCCGGTGGTCACCGGGTAGACGAGGTGTTCCTCGATCTGGCCGGGCCGCAGGTACGGCTCGGCGATCCCGCGCGCGATGCTGCGGCCGTGCCGGGCGCTGTGGTAGGCCACCACGTCGGCAGCGCCGATCACCCGGGCGGCCTTGACGGTGACCAACTCCGGGTCGCCCGGCCCCAGGCCGACGCCCCAGAGCGTGCCCCGCCGGCTCATGCCAGGCTCATTCGCGGTCGCTCGCGATTGCGTTGACCGCCGCGGCGGCCATGGCGCTGCCGCCGCGGCGGCCCCGCACGACGAGGTAGGACATCCCGCGCGGACGCTCGAGCAACTCCTCTTTCGACTGCGCCGACCCCACGAAGCCGACCGGGCCGCCCAGCACCGCGGACGGCGGCGCGAGCCCTTCGTCGACCAGCTCGAGCAGCCGGAACAGCGCGGTGGGCGCGTTCCCGATGGCCAGCACGGCGCCGGGCAGGCGGTCGGCCCACAGCTCCACGCCGGCCGCCGAGCGGGTGGTGCGGCGGCGCGCCGCCAGGCCGGCCGCGCGGGGGTCGGCCACCAGCGACACCACCTCGTTGTCGGCGGGCAGCCGCGTCCTGGTGATTCCGGCGGCGACCATCGACGCGTCGCACAACACCGGAGCGCCGTCGCGCAGGGCGGCCCGGGCGCGGGCGACGACGTCGTCGGTGTAGGCGACGTGCTCGGCGACGTCGACCTGTCCGCAGGTGTGGATGAGCCGGACCACGACCCGGGCGATGTCGTCGGGGAAGCGCGTCAGGTCGGCTTCGGCCCGGATGGCCGCGAACGACTGGCGGTAGATCTCGGCCGCGTCGCGGATGTAGTCGAGCACCCGCTCACCCTAAGGCCCCACGCGGTGGCGACCCACTGCGCCCGGCTTCGCCGCGCTGGTGATCGCCACGGTCCGCATCACTCGGTATCCGTCCCCGGTGGCGAGCAGTACCTCACCCGCGAGAGGGCTGCCGCACGCGCGTTCGCAGCCCACGAAATGCCGATGCACCGCGGAATCGACGTCCAGTGAGCGCGCTGCGTCGGCGCGGACGTCGGCGGCCGACCGCGCGCAGCCCGGGCTGCCGGTGCACGCGCTGACGTTCAGCCAGGGGGAGTTCGCGTCGAACACCAGGCCGAGTGGCGCCAGCACGCGGAGCGCGGCGTCGGCCACCTCTTCGCTGAGATCGCACACCAGGACCGATCGCCAGGGGGTGATCACCAGGGGCGCCTCGATGGCCGCCAGGTATTCGGCCAGGTGCGCGGGCAGCACGCCCAGCGGCAGCGCGGCGCCCAGGGCGACGCGGCCGTCCTCCTGGTCGATCCAGCCCACCGGTCCCTTGGTGACCGCGGCAACGGGGGCGGCGAGTTCGGCCTCCGGCAGCAAATCCTCGGGGTTGTCCAATTCATCGATGCGCCAAGCGCTTCCCCGAATCTCCAGGAAGCGGATCGCGACCGTGACCAGCGTCTCGACCACCTCGTCGGCGGGCAGTCGGATGCCGGTGTCGCGGCCGGCCAGCAGCAGCGCGCAGTCCTCGTCGAGCGCCTGCACGCCGACGTCCGCGCGCAGCCCGGAAACGTCGGCGCGTCCGTCGTCGAGGCCGAACCAGAACCTGCCACCGAGTTCCGCGAGCGCGGGATCGGCGCAGATCGCCGCGTCCAGCTCCGCGACCCACGGCCGCACGTCGCGCCGCCCACCCGACCGCCCGGACAGCGGCGACGCGACGATGTTGCGGACCCGTTCGTGCGTCACCGACGGCAACAGCCCGGCGGCGGCGATCTGCTCGGCGGCGGCCGGCACGTCGGTGATCCCGCGCAGCTGGACGTTGCCGCGAGCGGTCAGCTCGATCGTCCCGGAGGCCAGCTCGGTGGAGACGCGGGCCAGCGCCGCCAGCTGGGCGGCGCTGATCATGCCGCCGGGCAGCCGGATGCGGGCCAGGGCTCCGTCTGCGGCCTGGTGCACCTGCAGCGCGCCCGGGCACGCGTCGGTGTCGTGGGCTCTGGCCATGGCTTCACGGTACGACGGCGGCAGGTGCGCAATGGACCTGGAGTGCAGTAGCCGCGCGACCAGGCTGCGCCGAGCGTGCACCTACCGCGAAAAACGGGCCGGAATTTCGCAGCGCGTGCACGTTCGACGCAGCCGCCCACCATCGGACCAGTGCGTTAGCCCGAGTGATCGGCGTAACGTGCAGTCCGGCGGAAGGTGATCGACATGGCTCAGGAACGCTCGCCGAAGGTCGCGATAATCGGCGCGGGCATGTCCGGTCTGTGCATGGCGGCCAAGCTGCAGGACGCCGGCATCGACTCGTTCACCATCTTCGAGAAGGCCGACGACGTCGGGGGAACCTGGCGCGACAACACCTATCCCGGCCTCACCTGCGACGTTCCGTCGCGCTACTACTCCTACTCGTTCCGGCCCAACCCGCACTGGTCGCACTGGCTGCCGCCGGGTGCGGAGATACAACGTTATTTCCAGCAGGTCGCCGGGGAACGGGGCATTCGTCCGCACATCCGGTTCGGCTCCAACGTCACCCGGGCCCGATACGACGACGGAAGGTGGCGGCTCACCACCGACACAGGGGAGGAAACGTTCGACGTCCTGGTCACCGCCACCGGAGTGCTGCGGGTGCCTCGTTACCCGGACATCCCGGGACGGGACACGTTCGCCGGCCCCGCGTTCCACTCCGCGCGCTGGGATCACTCGGTTTCGTTGCCGGACAAGCGGATCGGCCTGATTGGCACCGGCTCGACCGGCGTGCAGATCACCGCGGAGCTGGGCGGCAGGGTGCGCGAGCTGAAGATCTTTCAGCGCACCGCGCAGTGGATCTATCCGCTGCCGAACCCGCGTTACTCCAAGCTCACCCAGAGGTTGCTGTCCCGGTGGCCGGCGCTGAATGTGCTGCCCTACCGGTTCTGGGGCTGGCTCTTCCGGCATATCTTCGGCCGCGCGCCGATCCGCCCGGGATGGCAGCGGCGGTTGACCCAGGCCGAGTGTCGGTGGAACCTGCGCCTCTCGGTCCGCGACCCGGAGTTGCGGGCCAAGCTCACCCCGAACTACCAGCCGATGTGCAAGCGTCAGGTGATGTCCGGCGGTTTCTACCGCTCCGTGCAACAGCCCGGCGTCGACGTGGTCACCGAAGCCATCGACCACATCGAGCCCCGCGGCGTCGTCACCGCGGACGGAACCCTGCACGAACTGGACCTGCTGGTCTTTGCGACCGGATTCGACGCGCGAGCCTACGTGCGCCCCATGGAGGTGATCGGCGAGGGCGGGCTGAACCTCGACGAGGTGTGGGCGGACGGCCCGATGGCGTACCGGTCGATCGCGGTGCCGGGGTTCCCGAACCTGTTCATGCTGATGGGCCCGCATTCGCCGATCGGCCACCAGTCGCTGATCCCGATCGCCGAGGACCAGGCCAACTATGTGATGTGGTGGATCGAGCAGCTGCGCGCCGGCCGGCTGCGCTCCGCCGCGCCGACCGAGGCGGCCACCAAGCTCTACAACGAGGACATGAAAGCCGCTATGCCGCAGACGATCTGGGTCACCGGCTGCAACAGCTGGTATCTCGGCAAGGACGGCCTACCCGAGCTGTTCCCGTGGACGCCGGAGACCCACCACGATCTCCTGCAAAAGCCGGAACTCGCCGACTTCGACGTGCGCACCGCCTGAGGATCAGGACATCCCGGTCCGCCGCGCGTAGGCCTCGCGCTGCTCGGGCCGCAGGTCGCTGGTGAACACCCGCCCGGTGCCCAGTGCCCGGCCGAGAGCCTCCGCCACCCGCTGCGGCAACAGGCGCTGAGCCGACAGCGTCATGCCCATCGAACGCGGAATGGCCACCCGCGCTTGAGGTTTCGCAATGACACCGACGACCGCCCGCGCGACGTCCTCGGGCTCGAGGTTCTTGAAGCCCTTCGCGTGTCCGACACCGTCAACCATCTCGGTGTTCGTCAGCGTCGGCATGATCGCCGAGAAGTGGACGCCGCTGCCGCGGTTTTCCAGGCGGACGGTGTCGGTATATCCCAGCACGGCGTGCTTGGTGGCGCAGTACGTTGCGATGCCCTCGCTGGGCAGCACGCCGGCCAGCGACGCGATGTTGATCACGTGGCCGCGGCGACGGGGCAACATGCGTTGCGCGGCCAGCTTGGTGCCGAGCATGACGCCGTAGACGTTCACCTCCAGCATGCGCCGGGTGACGGCGTCGGCCTCGTCGACCGCGTTGCCGGCCGCGATCAGTCCGGCGTTGTTCACCAGCACGTCGAGGGGTCCCAGCTCGTTCTCCACGGCGTCGAGGAAATCGCTGAACGACGCGCGGTCCGTCACGTCCATGCCGCGGGTGAGCGGCAGCCCCAGGCGGCCGCCGACTTCACTGGCGGCGGCTTCGTCGAGGTCGCCGATGGCGACCTTGGCGCCCCGACCGTGCAGGGCCGCTGCGATAGCGAGCCCGATTCCCCGGGCCCCGCCGGTGATCGCCACGACCTTTCCGCCGACGGGCTTGGCCATGTCAGACTCCCTCCGGAGCGGGTCTCGCCCCGCGCCCAACGCGCACGGGGTGCGACATTGCGGCAAACATATCGCGCGGACTGCACGTTCGGCGGGCCTATGGCGTTTCCGCGGTTGAAGCGGCGCCGGGCTGGGCACACTCGTGGCCGTGGAGACGGTGGAATACGCCCCGGGACGTTCGGTCGACGTCTTCGGTGAGCCGGCGCGGACCACGGTCCTGCTGTGGCATGGCATGCAGACCGACGCCCGCGCCGCCGTCCGACCGCTGGCCGGGCTGCTCGCCGGGCACGGGGTCGCCGTGGTGGCGCCGGACTGGGACTCGCATTCCGACGACGGCGGACGCGCGGACCTGGTGCGGTCGCTCGACTTCACCCGCAATCGCTGCGACAGCATCGTGCTCGTCGGCTGGTCCCTGGGCGGGGCGGCCGCGGCGGGACTGGCGATGGAACCGTTCGGCGTCGCGCCCGCCCACACCGTGTGCCTGGCGGGCGCGTTCATGGCCCCCGACCCCATCTCCGGTCGCCCGGTGGCGGACCGGCTGTCCGCCGACCACGTGGGATCCCCGTTCACGCTGCTGCACGGCCTGGGCGACGATGTGGTGCCGGTGGCCGCCAGCCGAGACTTCGCCGCCGGCCTCGAGAAGGTCGGCTGGCCGGTGGACCTGGTGGAGTTGGCCGCCGATCACGGCTCGATCGCCGGAGCCGATTACGACCCGGTCGCGGATCGTTATACGCCGGGAACCAGCGCACAGGCGTTGACGGTGGCCGAGGAGGTCGCCGCGCGGATCGCGGCGACTCTGCGGTACGAATGACAGGTGGCCGAGCCGACCGTCCTGCTGCTGTCGACGTCCGACACGGACCTGATCAGCGCCCGGTCCAGCGGGAAGAACTATCGGTGGGCCAACCCGTCGCGCCTGGTCGATGACGAGCTGCCCGAGCTGCTGGCCGACGCGTCGGTCGTGGTGGTGCGCATCCTCGGCGGCTACCGCGCCTGGCAGAGCGGCATCGACACGGTGCTGGCCAGCGGGGTCCCGACGGTCCTGGTCAGCGGCGAGCAGGCCGCGGACGCGGAGCTGACCGGCCTGTCCACCGTGGCGGCGGGCATCGCGGTCCAGGCGCACATCTACCTGGCGCACGGCGGCGTGGGCAACCTGCGCCAGCTGCACGCCTTCCTGTCCGACACCGTGCTGATGACCGGCTTCGGCTTCGCGCCGCCGGAGGTGACGCCGACCTGGGGCGAACTGGAGCGGCCGGTCAGCGCCGACGGCCCGACGATCGCCGTGCTCTACTACCGCGCGCAGCAGCTGGCCGGCAACACCGCCTACGTCGAGGCGCTGTGCCGGGCGATCGAAGACGCCGGCGGGCGGCCGCTGCCCGTCTACTGCACGTCGCTGCGCACCGCCGAACCCGAGCTGCTGCACCGGCTCGGAGACGCCGACGCCATGGTGGTCACCGTGCTCGCGGCCGGGGGTTTGAAACCGGCCGCGGCGTCCGCGGGCGGCGATGACGACAGCTGGAACGTCGAACACCTGGCCGCCCTTGACGTTCCGATCCTGCAGGGCCTATGCCTGACCAGCCCCCGCGCCCAGTGGCTGGAGAACGACGACGGGCTCAGCCCCCTCGACGTGGCCACCCAGGTGGCGGTGCCCGAGTTCGACGGCCGCATCATCACGGTTCCGTTCTCGTTCAAGGAGATCGACGACGACGGGCTGATCTCCTACGTCGCCGACGCGGAACGCTGTGCGCGGGTCGCGGGGCTGGCCATCCGGCATGCCCGCCTGCGCCACGTCGCGCCGGCCGACAAGCGGGTCGCGCTGGTGTTCTCCGCCTATCCCACCAAGCACGCCCGCATCGGCAACGCGGTCGGGCTGGACACCCCGGCCAGCGCGGTGGCGTTGCTGCGGGCGATGCGCGACCACGGCTACCGGGTGGGCGAGCTGCCCGGCGTCGAATCCGGTGACGGGGACGCGCTGATTCACGCGCTGATCGAACGCGGCGGGCAGGACCCCGACTGGCTCACCGAAGGCCAACTGGCCGGCAATCCGATCCGGTTGCGCGCCAAAGACTATCGTGACTGGTTCGCCACCCTGCCCGCCCGACTGACCGACGCGGTGACACGGCACTGGGGACCCCCGCCCGGAGACCTGTTCGTCGACCGCACGAGTGACCCCGACGGCGAGATCGTCATCGCCGCAATGCAAGCCGGGAACCTCATCCTGATGGTGCAGCCGCCCCGCGGGTTCGGGGAAAACCCCGTCGCCATCTACCACGACCCCGACCTGCCGCCCAGCCACCACTACCTGGCCGCCTACCACTGGCTCGACGCCGGATTCGGGGCGCACGCGGTGGTGCACCTCGGCAAGCATGGCAACCTGGAATGGCTGCCCGGCAAGACGCTGGGTATGTCGGCGGCCTGCGGATCCGACGCCGCGCTGGGCAACCTGCCGATGATCTACCCCTTCCTGGTCAACGACCCCGGCGAGGGCACCCAGGCCAAAAGGCGGGCGCACGCGGTGCTCGTCGACCACCTCATCCCTCCCATGGCGCGCGCCGAAACCTACGGAGACATCGCCCGTTTGGAGCAGTTGCTCGACGAGCACGCCAGCGTCGCCGCGCTGGACCCCGGCAAGCTGCCCGCCATCCGCCAGCAGATCTGGACGCTGATCCGGGCGGCCAAGATGGACCACGACCTGGGGCTGACCGAACGCCCGGAAGAGGACTCCTTCGACGACATGCTGCTGCACGTCGACGGCTGGCTGTGCGAGATCAAGGACGTCCAGATCCGCGACGGGCTGCATATCCTGGGCCAAAGACCAACGGGGGAGGCCGAACTCGACCTGGTGCTGGCCATCCTGCGGGCGCGCCAGCTGTTCGGCGGCGAGCACACCCTGCCGGGCCTGCGGCAGGCGCTCGGCCTGGCCGAGGACGGCACCGACGCGCGGTCGTCGGTCGACGACGCCGAGGCCGCGGCCCGCGCACTGGTCGCCGCGCTGCAGGGCAGCGGCTGGGACCCCGACGCCGCCGACCGGCTGACCGACAACCCCGAAGTCGCGACCGTACTGAGGTTCGCGGCGACCGAAGTAGTGCCCAGGCTGGCCGGCACCGCAGCCGAAATCACCCAGGTGCTCCGGGCTTTGGACGGCCACTTCGTACCCTCGGGCCCCTCGGGGTCGCCGCTGCGCGGCCTGGTCAACGTGTTGCCGACCGGACGCAACTTCTACTCCGTCGACCCCAAGGCGGTGCCGTCCCGGCTGGCCTGGGAAGCCGGTGTGGCGCTGGCGGATTCGCTGCTGACCCGTTACCGCGACGACCACGGGCGGTGGCCGCAGTCGGTGGGCCTGTCGGTGTGGGGCACCTCGGCCATGCGCACCGCCGGCGACGACATCGCCGAAGTCCTTGCGCTGCTGGGGGTCCGGCCCGTCTGGGACGACGCGTCGCGGCGGGTCGTCGACCTCGCGGCGATCCCCGTGCCCGAGCTGGGCCGCCCGCGCATCGACGTCACCGTGCGCATCTCGGGCTTCTTCCGCGACGCCTTCCCGCACGTCGTGACCATGCTCGACGACGCGGTGCGATTGGTCGCCGACCTCGACGAGCCGGAGCACGACAACTACGTGCGCGCCCACGCCCGGGCCGATATGGCCCAGCACGGCGACCGGCGGCGTTCCACCACCAGGATTTTCGGGTCCAAGCCGGGCACCTACGGCGCCGGGTTGCTGCAGCTGATCGACAGCCGCAACTGGCGTGACGACGCCGACCTCGCGCAGGTCTACACCGCCTGGGGCGGCTTCGCCTACGGTCGCGACCTGGACGGGCGCGAGGCGGTCGACGACATGAACCGCCAGTACCGGCGCATCGCCGTGGCCGCCAAGAACACCGACACCCGCGAGCACGACATCGCCGACTCCGACGACTACTTCCAGTACCACGGCGGCATGGTGGCCACGGTGCGGGCCCTGACCGGGCAGGCGCCCGCCGCTTACATCGGCGACAACACCAGGCCCGACGCGATCCGCACCCGCACCCTGTCGGAGGAGACCGCGCGGGTGTTTCGCGCCCGCGTCGTCAACCCGCGCTGGATGGCGGCGATGCGCCGGCATGGCTACAAGGGCGCGTTCGAGATGGCGGCCACCGTCGACTACCTGTTCGGCTATGACGCGACCGCCGGGGTGATGGCCGACTGGATGTACGAGCAGCTGACCGAGCGCTACGTGCTGGACGCCGAGAACCGCAAGTTCATGGCGGAGTCCAACCCGTGGGCGCTGCACGGCATGGCCGAGCGGCTGCTGGAGGCCGCCGGCCGCGGCATGTGGGCGCAGCCGCAACCGGAGACGCTGGACTCGCTGCGGCAGGCGTTGTTGGAAACCGAGGGCGACCTGGAGGGCTGAGTTTTTTCGCGAGCAGACGCAAAAGCCCCTACATCCTCGGCGTGTCGGGGGCTTTCGCGTCTGCTCGCCGGGTAGCCGGTGTCAGATGAAGTCCGAGCCGCCGTCCACATTGACCGTGGCGCCGGTGACGTAGCCGTTCCGCCGCGACGCCAGGTAGGCCACGAGCGAGGCGACCTCTTCGGGCAGCCCCGCGCGGCCGAGGTCGCAGGGCTGGTGAAAGTTGTTGTCGATCCACGTCATGACGTCGACCGGGTTGGTGGCGTCCAGACCTTCGGCGGCGAGGATGTCGTTGAGCGCCTCGGTGAAGCTGGCGGTCACGATGGTGCCGGGGCACACGCAGTTGACCAGGATGCCGTCCTTGGCAAGGCTTTTGGACAGGTTCTTGGTGACGCTGGCCAGCGCCGCCTTCGACGCCGTGTATGCGACGATGCGCGGGTTCTGCCGCTGAATGGAGTGCGCGGACAGCGTCACGATGCGGGCCCAGTCGGCCGAACGCAGCAACGGCAGCGAGGCGCGGATCGATCGCACGGCCGACATCGTGCCGAGGCTGAAGGCTTGGTCCCAGTCTCGGTCGTCCATCTGCTCGAAATAGCCGTCACCCGGTCCGATTGTGTGGACGAGGCAATTGAGTCGCCCCCACCGCTGCGAGACGGCGGCGAAGCCGTCGGCGATGGACTCGGCATCGGCCATGTCCACACTGATCCCCAAGGCATCCGGAGCGCCCGCCGCGCGCAGCGACAACACGGCGTCATCGAGGGCTTCCTGGCCCCTGGCCATCACCGCGACGCTGGCCCCCTCGGCCGCAAGGGCTTCGGCGATGGCCAGACCCATTCCTTTGCTGCCGCCCGTCACCACGGCCGTCGATCCGGCGAAGCCCAGGTCCATACGTTTTCTCCTCCGGTTATTGCGCGGTTGGTCAAATCCCCGTGGCCGCGTCGGCCGTCACGCTCAGTCCTCGCAAGCAAAAACGGATCATCCTTTCGCGGACAGTCTCGCGGTCGGCGTCGCCGGTCGCCCATTGCCGCTCGATACCCGCCCACACCACGGCGTGGATGGCTTGCGCGTCGGCCACCGGATCGATGTCACGGAATACTCCGCGCTGCAGACCGCGTCGCAGAGCCTCGCTGAGTGGCTTGAGCAACTGCGCGTACGCGGGCATGACCAGACTTGGGGAGGCGGACAGCTGAGAGAGGGCCTCTAGCGACTGACGGCGCCGATCGGTTTCGACCGTGGCATCGAATGCCAGGTCGAGTCGCCCGTCGATCCACGCCGCCACCGCGGCAGGTTCCGTTGTGGCAGAAGCCATTCGGCGTCGTAGCCGGCGTTCCTCTGTGCGTGCCATCGCCAGGAAGAGGGCGGCCACCAGTTCGTCTTTGGAGCCGAAGTGCCGATAGAAGGCGCGGGTGCTGACCGCGGCTCGGTCGAGGACCGCGGCGATGGTGAGTCCCCGAACGCCCTGCTCTTGCAGCGTTGCCGACGCGGCGGCGAGGATTTCGCGGCGAACGGTCGGGTCGGGACCGAGCTTGTCACGGTGACGCGTGCGAGGAGCGCTCACGCGTTCAGGCGTTGGCATCGTAGGTGGCCAGATAGTCTGCAAACCGCTCGCGAACGCCTTCCGGCGTCAGGCCGTAGTCGGCCAGGTCGTAGTCATGGGTGCCGCGCGACCCCGGCTGGTGGTGTTCGGCCCACTGCTTGACGGAATCCAGCGTGGCGTCGGTGAAGCTCAGGCCCAGGCGCTTGTAGCCGGTTTGCAGGGTGCGGAGCGGATCGGCCTGCAAATCGGCGAACGAGACGTCGGCGAACCTGTCGTCGCCCACCCGGTTGCGAAAATCCATGGCCCGGCGGACGGCCTCTGCCCAGCTGTCCACTTGTTCGGCGCCGAGTTCGTTGGCGTCGTCGCGGTCGCTGCTCCAGCTGCGGACGTACTGGATCAGGCTGCACACCGAGCCCATCACCTTCGCCGGATCGCGGTGACTCCACAGGAATTTGGCGTTGGGATATGCCTCGACGAGCGCGTCGAGAGCGAACATGTGCACCGGCGTCTTTAGGTGCCACAGATGCGGTGGGCAGTGCCATTGCAAGAGTTTGAGCACTCTTCGGTGAAACGTATACGTTTCGCGCATGTCGCAATCCATCAGCCACGCCAGATATCTCGGTGCCCGCACGGCGCCGTCGAAGTGAAAGGTGCGGAAGCTCATTCCCATCAGGTCCTGGCATTCGGTGGGTGCCGTGGGCTCGGAGTTGTAGAGGGTTTTCATCAGAGGAAACATGTCGTCGAGCATGTCCAGGCCGGCCTGGGCCTGTGCGATCCGCGGATCGCTGTGTTGGCTGGCGGCCTCTGGCGGTGGGGTGGGCGCCTGGGACTCCCACATCCGAAGCGACCGGAATTGGGGGTCGGCCGCCACCAGTTGGCTCAGGGCGGTGGTCCCGGTGCGGGGTAACCCGATCACGAACACGGGGCCGCCGACCACCTGGTCTTCGATCTCGGGGTGCCGGGCGTAGGTGTCCTCGATCTTGAGGCGTTGAATCAGCGCATTGCTGATCGTGGCCCGCTGGATGACGCGGCCCATGTCATTCAGGTCCGCCTCGGTGTTCAGTGCGTCGACGATGCGCTCGAGTCCCTCGCGATAGTAGGGCGAACCGAAGTCCTCGAGACCGGTTGCCGCACAGGCGGCTTGCTCCAACTCATCGGCGTCGAAGTTCATCGTCCGAACCTTTCTCGCACGGCGCGGCGGCGGGCGGCGAGGATGGCCGCCCGTTCTTCGGGGGCGACCTTGGCGGAGTCGGAAGGCAATTCCGCCCAGATCCGGTCGGCGGGCACGACTCGCGTCGCCGGTGTCGGCGCCGTTAGGGTGCGCACGCACCGCAGGATGATGGGACCGTTACTGAAGCCCGCCGTGTCAAGCCAATTCGCACATCCGGGATCTTCGGCGCTCAGGACCACGCGCACCATCCCGTCAGAATCCCGGATGGCCTGATGGCCGTTCAGGCTGGATTGGTGACGCCCGTAATGGATGGTTTCCCACCAGGGGTTGCCGATTGAAAAACTCCAGTAGATGCCTTCCGGCGGTTCGACTTCCACGATGAGCGCCTCGCCGGGACCCAGCTCCCACCGGCCGATCACCGGCCTGTTCTCCGCGGCCGCTCCCATGTCGGTGCGGTCGATCGGCGGCAGAAACCCGTTCGGTGGCGCCGCGGCGCCGAATTGCTGAAAGAAGGCGAGGTTGTCCCGCACGAAGTCGCCGAGCGCGATCAGCTGTCTGGTGAGGGCCACGTCCGGATCGACCGCAGGGCCCGCGCCCGTCCGCTCGGCGCCGAGCCGTTCGATGCGCAACGACGATGCGACCTCGGCATCCCAGTCGTAAAAGAAATGCCGCACGGTCAAGGTGGGATGGTCGCCGTCGATACGCATCCAATTTCCCGTTCGCCCCGGCGGCTTTGCGGCGGACAACACCACCTCGAAGTTGCCGAGGGCATCCGACTCCAGTTCGTCGACCAGTTCGTTCGCCGTGGCCGCGATGCCGTTCATTGTCTGCAGCCCGACGTAGCGCGCGGTGCCCCGATTGCCGAACAGTCGATAACTCTCGCCACCGCGCAGCACGGCGCGGGTGTAGAGACAATCCGGGCACTCCATTCCCCAGGTCACGACGTCGTCGGTACTGGTGCGCTGGACAGCCAGGACAGGGTCCTGGTCGAAGCGCAAAACCTCGTCGATACCGGCAGTGAGCAGCACGAGGAGATGTCGCACACCGGCCGCGAGGTCGATGCGGTTCCGGCTCGCCGGGTCCGACGCAACTGCCTGCGCCGCTTCGCGCAGCCGCTCCAGGAGCTGCGACCATGCCTGTGCGGGGTTGCCGTGGTGGGTGCTCCCGGCCAGCGCGGCGTCGGCGATGGAGAACGGCAACCATGCCAGCGGCCGTTCAGCGTCGCTCACGTTGGTCCCATTCCGTCGGTGTCGCCCACGACGTTAAGTGAAAATATTGTTTTCGTTTAACGTCGATCACTCTTGCAGCCTGAGCACGCGTGTGTCAACGCTGAATCCGCGCTCGTCGTGCAGACGGGGAATCGCACGAAACACCGCACGCGAACGCGAGTTTGCGGCTGCTCGCGGCGGGCGACCCGCTCGGCTAGGTTTGGACCGTGACGCCCACCTTCGCCGACCTGGCCAAGTCGCAATACCTCCTGCTGACCACCTTCACCCAAGACGGCAGGCCCAAGCCGACCCCGATCTGGGCGGCCCCGGACACCGACGGCGGTGACCGCTTCCTCGTCATCACCGAGGGCGATTCGTGGAAGGTCAAGCGAATCCGCAACACCCCGCGCGTCACGCTGGCCACCTGCACGATGCGCGGTCAACCGACCGGCGAGGCCGTCGAGGCCACCGCGACGATCCTCGACAGATCGCACAACGCGGCGGTCTTCGACGCGATCGGCCGGCGCTACGGCCTCGTCGGCAAGCTGTTCAACTTCGTCAGCAAGTTGCGCGGCGGCATGCAGAAGAACATCGGCATCGAACTCAGGCTGGCCACCGGCTGAGCCCCATGGGCACGGTGCTGATCCCGATCCCGGATCGCGACTTCGATCCGACCGAGGTCGCCGTCAGTTGGCGCGTTCTCACCGACAACGGTCATCGGGTGGTGTTCGCCACCCAGAGCGGCTCGCCGGGCGCGGCCGACGACGTCATGGTGACCGGCCGCGGGTTGGACGTGTGGTCCCCGCTGCCGGTATTGGGTGCGGTCCCGCTGGTCGGCCTGCTACTGCGCGCCAACGCCGACGGGCGCCGCGCCTACCGCGCGATGGTGCGGTCGGCCGAGTTCGCGCACCCGGTCAGCTGGGATCGGGCCACGCTGGAGGGAATCGACGCGCTGCTGCTGCCCGGCGGGCACCGGGCCCGGGGAATGCGCGGCTACATCGACAGCGACGTGCTGCACCGGCTTGTCGTCGACGCCTTCGCGCGCGGGACCCTGGTGGCCGCCATCTGTCACGGCGTGCTGCTCGCCGCGCGCAGCGTCGATCCGGCCACGGGCCGCTCGGTGCTGTACGGGCGCAAAACCACCGCGCTGACGTGGGCGATGGAGCGCCTGGCCTGGCGGCTCACCCGGCTCACCCGGTTCTGGGATCCTGACTACTACCGGACCTACACCGAACACGCCGGCCAGCCGCCCGGGTACATGTCCGTGCAGGCGGAAGTGACTCGCGCCCTTGCCAATCCGGGCGATTTCCGCGACGTCGTCCGCGGATCGCCGAACCGGTGGCTGAAATCCTCCGGGATGGCGCGCGACACCGCAACCGATTCGCGGCCGGCGTTCGTCGTCGACGACGGCGACTACGTGTCGGCGCGCTGGCCGGGCGACACCCACACGTTCGCGACCGTCGTGTCGCGGAAGCTGAATTCAGCCCATTAGGGCTTTCACTGCTGCGTGATGACGCCGAAGCGCTGCCACCACTGGTACAGGCTGCGCAGGTCGGCGCCCCCGTTGACGGTGGAGAGGAGCAGCTGGGCGTCGCGGGTCCACGCGATGTTGGGACGATCGTCGACGGTGCCGCACACGATCTGGCCGCCGACGGTGTTCGAACCGAGCTTCCAGGTGCCCGGCCCCCACGGGTTGCCGCCCGGGCACGCCGTCAGTGCCATGCCGTCGGCGGTCGTTTGGAAGTCGTCCCTCAGCGCGTCGAGGTCGTTGTAGAGGGTGAAGCGCGCATACGTCGGATTGTTCGAGCCGGCGTTTTGACTGCAGTCCAGGCTGGCGACCGCGTTCGGGAACGGGTCACTGGCGCGCGCGCAGGCGTTGGCGGTGTACCCCGGGGGCAACAACCCGACGATCCGCTGCTCCTCGGAATTGAAGGCGGTCGACGACGCGGTGTCCGCCGGGGCCCCTCGGGCCCCGTCCTGATCATCGCGGCCGAGCATGGCGGCGAAAACCGCGCCGATCACGACCGCCAGCGCAACGAGGCCCACGCCTGCCTCGATCCGGCGGGTTCGCCGAGTCGCCGATCCCCCCATCATCGTCCCCTCACTACGGCCCGGCATCCGACCGGCGCGACGAAATCCTAGCCTCGATCCGCGGCCTACCTCGGCGGGACCGGGCGTTACGTGGCCGCCCCCGAGGCAAGGTGCTCACCGAAGAACGCGAAGACGCGGGTCCACGCGTCCTCCGCGGCGGCCTCGTCGCGGCCGAACCCCACGATGCGCAGCAACGGCTGTGCCGGCAGGTCGTTGGCGAAGCTGTGCCCGACTCCGGGGTAGGTCTTGATGTCAGCGGTGATGTTCTTGCGCTCGACGACTTCCTGCAACCGCTCCGGCGCCCCCTTGCCCAGCGGGTCGCGGCCGCCGAAGCTGGCCACGATGGGGCAGGCCCCGTCGAGTGTTTCGTCGAGATGGCGGGGCAGGGGAGCGCCGTAGAACGGCGCCGAGGCCGCGAACCCCTTGGGCGACATCACGAGCGCGAACTGACCGCCCATGCAGAATCCCGCGATGCCGACCCGCCCGGAGCACTCCGGCATGGCCAGCAGGTGAGCCCGCGCGGCCAGGATGTCGTCCAGGGCGCGGCCCCGCTGCGTCATCAACTCCCGCATGACCCGGCTGATGCAGCGGATGCGGCCGCCGCGCGCATACATGTTCGGGGTGAGCGCGAGGTAGCCGGCCCGGGCGACGCGGTCGTTGATGGACTGCTTGTCGCGCCGGTAGCCGAACGCGTCGTGGATCACTACCACTCCCGGCCACGGGCCCTCGCCCACCGGGGTGCTCAGCAGGGCGTCGATGGGCCCCTCGGGGGTGCTTATCTGAATCGTGGTCATAGCGTCATCTAACTGCAGCCGAGAGCCGGGTGGACAGGGGAACTCCGCGGCGGCCCGCAGACGTTGGCGTGTCATGGTGTCGCGGCTGTTGTTGATGTATGCCGTCGTCGAGCTCGCTGTGGTGTTTGCGCTGGTCTCGACGGTCGGCTGGGGCTGGACTCTGCTGGTGCTGCTGGCCACTTCGCTGCTCGGCTGGGGCATATTGGCCCCGATGGCCGGTTCGCACCTCATCCAGCGCATCGGCCAGTTGCGGTCCGGCCTGAGCGAACGGCGCACGGCGGGCGACAGCGCGATGATCACGCTGGCCATGGCCCTGGTCATGATCCCGGGGCTGGTCACGACCGCCCTGGGGCTGCTGCTGTTGGTGCCGCCGGTGCGCTCGGTGGCGGCCCCCGGCTTGGCCGCCATCGCGGTGCGTGGCCTGCGCAACCGGGTTCCGTTGGCCAGCTACGCGACGGCCTTCGCCACCGCGTCCGCCCGCGGCTACTCGAGCGGCCCCCCGAGCGGCCGGCGCGACTACATCGACGGCGAGGTCTTGGATGTCCAGGATGTCCAGGATGTCCCAGATGTCCGGGATGTCCGGGACGTCGAGCCGCCCGCCTCGCGGGACCGCCCCGCCGGTGGTCGGCCGGGCTCGTTCTGATCGCCCCTCGCGCATCACCGTAGTTTTGCCCTGTGATCGATACCCGTGCCACGACGTTGCTGGTCAACGGCCGCGTGCACAGCCCCAGCCACCCGGACGCCACCGCCATGGCGGTCCGCGGTGATGTCGTGGTGTGGCTGGGCGGCGACGACGTCGGCCGCGAACGGTTCCCGGGCGCGGATGTCGAGGATCTGGCCGGCGGTTTCGTGGCGCCGGGCTTCGTGGACAGCCACGTTCACGTCACCGCCACCGGGCTGACGCTCAGCGGGCTGGACTTGCGCCTCGCGGCCTCGCGCGCGCAGTGCCTGCAGATGATCGCCGAGTACGCGGCCGCCCACCCCGGCCGGCCGGTATGGGGACACGGCTGGGACGAGTCGTCGTGGCCGGAGAACGCCCCGCCGAGCTCTGGCGACTTGGACGGGGTGCTCGGCGACCTGCCCGCCTACCTGGCCCGAGTCGACGTGCACTCCGCATTGGCCTCCACGGCGTTGCGGCGGCTGGTCCCCGACTTGGCGGCGGCCGCCGGCTACGAGGCCGGACGCCCGCTGGTCGGCGAGGCCCACCATCGGGTGCGGGCAGTCGCCCGCGACCTGCTGACCGACGCCCAGCTGGCCGAGGCCCGGGTCCAGGCGCTGCGGGCGGCGGCTGCCGAGGGCATCGTCGCGGTCCACGAGTGCGCCGGGCCCCAGATCGGCGGGCTGGAAGACTGGCTGGCGCTGCGAGGGCTGGAGCAGGGGGTCGAGGTCATCGGTTACTGGGGCGAGGCGGTGACCACGCCGGCGCAGGCGCGCGCCCTGATGCACCAGACCGGGGCTCGCGGGTTGGCCGGCGACCTGTTCGTCGACGGGGCCCTCGGGTCACACACCGCCTGGCTGCACGAGCCGTACGTCGACGCCCCGGACTGCGTCGGCACCTGCCACCTGGGCGCCGACGCCGCCGAGGCCCACGTGCGCGCGTGCACCGAGGCCGGCGTGACCGCCGGGTTCCACGTCATCGGCGACGCCGCGGTATCGGCGGTGGTCGACGCGTTCGAGCGGGTGGTCGCGGATCTCGGGGTGGTGGCCGTCGCCCGCTGCGGGCACCGCCTGGAGCACGTGGAGATGATCTCCGCCGAACAGGCCGCCCGGCTGGGCGCGTGGGGCGTCATCGCCAGCGTGCAACCCAATTTCGATGCGCTGTGGGGCGGTACCGGCGGCATGTACGCGCGGCGGCTGGGGGCGCGACGGGGCAGTCGGCTGAACCCCCTGGCGCTGTTAGCATCCCAAGGCGTGCCCCTCGCGCTAGGTTCGGACGCCCCCGTGACGGGCCTGAACCCGTGGGCGAGCGTGCGCGCGGCGGTCAACCATCGCACGCCGGGCAGTGCCGTCTCCCCGCGATCCGCCTTCGCGGCCGCCACCCGCGGCGGCTGGCGGGCCGCCGGAGTCCGTGATGGCGCGGCGGGCACCCTGGTGCCCGGTGCGCCGGCCTCCTACGCCGTGTGGGACTTAGGAGACAGGGGCGCCCTCGAGGTCAGCGCTCCCCCCGACGGGGCGCAGCGCTGGTCCACCGATCCGCGTTCCCGCGTGCCCGCGCTGCCGCGGCTGGGGCCGGGCGACGCCCTGCCGCGCTGCCGGCGAACGGTGCATCGGGGGGCTGTCATCCATGGTTGACGACTCGCCGACCGGCGACGAACGCCCGGCCGAGGACGACGAGGCCGTCCCCGTCGACGAGGGCACCGACACCGACCCCGTGAGCGCTGAGGCCGAGTCCGACCGCGACGAGGACCCCGTCGCCTTTCACATCCAGACCGACGCAGGGCCCGACTCGGCCCGGGCGGCCGGCGGGTCGGCCGTCGCCCGTCGGCTGGGCGCCGCGCGGGGCGCGCTGCTGCCGCGTCTGCCGCGCCTGGCGGCGGCCGTCGCGGGTGGCCTGCTGCTGTGCGCCAGCTTCCCCCCGCTGAACTGGTGGGCGGCCGCCGTCGTCGCGGCCGCGCTGCTGGCCTGGGTGCTCACCCGTCCCGCGACGACCACCGCGGGCGGCCTGGGCTACGGATTCCTCTTCGGACTTGCCTTCTATCTCCCGCTGTTGCCCTGGATCAGCAAACTGGTCGGCGCCGTCCCCTGGCTGGCGCTGGCGACCACGTGCGCGCTGTTCCCGGGGATGTTCGGCCTGTTTGCCGTGGTGGTGCGCCGGCTGCCGGGCTGGCCGATCTGGTTCGCGGCGCTGTGGGCGGCCCAGGAATGGTTGAAGTCGGTGCTGCCGTTCGGCGGTTTTCCCTGGGGCTCGGTGGCGTTCAGCCAGTCGCGGGGCCCGTTGTTGCCGCTGGTCCAGCTCGGCGGGGTGGCGCTGCTCTCGTTCGCGGTCGTGCTGGTGGGGTTCAGCGTGACAGCCATCGGGTTGGAGATCGTCAATTGGTGGCACGCCGGTCACCGCGGCGCCTCCGGCGGCAGCGCCGGCGAGTCCGCGGTCGGGCAGCAACCGGCGCCGCCCCCGGCCGTGCTGCTGCCGGGCTTGTCCATCTGTCTGGTGTTGCTCGCGGCCGTCGTCGTCTGGCCGCAGGTGCGGCACGCCGGCATGGGATCCGGCGGGGAACCATCGGTCACGGTCGCCGTCGTGCAGGGCAATGTGCCGCGGCTGGGCCTCGACTTCAACGCGCAGCGCCGCGCGGTGCTGGACAACCACGTCCGGGAGACGCTGCGCCTGGCCGAAGACGTGCGCGCCGGGGCCGCGCCCCAACCGCAGTTCGTGATCTGGCCCGAGGACTCGTCGGACATCGACCCGTTCGCCAACGCCGACGCCGGGCAGCAGATCGCGCAGGCAGCCGCGGCGATCGGCGCGCCGATCCTCATCGGCACCGTGCTCGACGTCCCGGGGCGACCGGCGTCGGCCCCCGAATACACCAACACCGTCATCGTGTGGAATCCGGCCACCGGGCCGGCCGACCGCCACGACAAGCAGATCGTGCAGCCGTTCGGCGAGTACCTGCCGATGCCGTGGCTCTTCAAGCACCTCTCCGGTTACGCCGACCGGGCCGGCCACATGGTGCCCGGCTCCGGCAGCGGAGTCGTGCACATCGCCGGCGTGCCGGTCGGGGTGACGACCTGCTGGGAGGTGATCTTCGACCGTGCGCCGCGCCAGGCGGTCCGCAACGGCGCCCAGCTGCTGGCAGTGCCGAGCAACAACGCCACCTTCGACAAGACGATGAGTGCGCAGCAGCTGGCATTCGCCGAGGTCAGGGCCGTCGAGCACGACCGCTACGTGGTGGTCGCCGGGACGACTGGGATCAGCGCGGTGATCGCGCCGGACGGCGCCGACCTGGTGCGGACCGACTTTTTCGAGCCCGCCTACCTCGACCTGCAGGTGCGCCTCAAAACGAAGTTGACGCCCGCCACCCGCTGGGGCCCGATCGTGCAATGGGTGCTGGTCGGGACCGCGGCAGGGGCCATTCTGGCCGGGATACGGCACAATAGGTGGTCGCCGCGCCCGGTGCGTCTCGGCTCCGGGCCTGGAAATGACCGCGACGCAGAACCCGCAGAACCCGCGGAACCCGAAGCCACCGGCGAGTCAGGTGGCGACGAGGGCGGCGCGGAGCCGCCGGGCGACATCACGCCCGACGAGGGCGGCGGACCTGACATCGGGCAAGAAAAAGGAGCCACATGACCACCGGCAAGCCGGCAGCCCCCGTCCCGGGCGACCTTCCGAGCCAGCGCGCCCTGGTGATCATCCCTACCTTCAACGAGCGGGAGAACCTGCCGGTCATCCACCGGCGGCTCAAGGAAGCGTGCCCCCATGTGCACGTGCTGGTCGTCGACGACAGCAGCCCCGACGGCACCGGGGAGCTGGCCGACGAGCTCGCGGCGGCCGACCCCGGCCGCACCCACGTCATGCACCGCACCGCCAAGGGTGGCCTGGGGGCGGCCTATCTGGCCGGCTTCGCCTGGGGCCTGAGCCGGCAATACGCAGTGTTGATCGAGATGGACGCCGACGGCAGTCACGCGCCCGAACAGCTCCACCGGCTGCTCGACGCCATCGACGCCGGCGCCGACCTGGCCATCGGCTCGCGCTACGTCGAGGGGGGCGCGGTTCGGAATTGGCCGTGGCGCCGGTGGGCGCTGTCCTGGACGGCCAACACCTACGCCCGGCTGGCGCTCGGCATCGGCGTCCACGACATCACCGCGGGCTTCCGCGCCTACCGCCGGGAAGTCCTCGAGGCCATCGGTCTCGACGGCGTGGACTCCAAGGGGTACTGCTTCCAGATCGATTTGACGTGGCGCACCGTGTGCCACGGGTTCGTCATCGCCGAGGTGCCGATCACGTTCACCGAACGCGAACTCGGCGAGTCGAAGATGAGTGGGTCCAACATCCGCGAGGCGCTGGTCAAGGTCACTCGATGGGGTGTGCAGGGACGGCTCGACCACGTGCGTCCGGCGCGGGCGCGCGATCACGCTTAGATCGGCCGGGCGTCTGCCGCAAAGCGGCGGCGGTCAGCCGCGGCGGCGCGACCGAATGATCTCGAGGCGCTCCTTGAGCAACTCTTCGAGCTCTTCCACGGAGCGGCGCTCGAGCAGCATGTCCCAGTGCGTCCGCGGCGGCTTGACCTTTTTCGGTTCGGGCAGGTCACCCTCGATCAGGGTGCCTTCCATGCCGTTGCGGCACAGCCAGCTGCCGGGAATCTCGGCGTCATCGGCGAAGGGGACCTCGAACTCCTCGCCGTTCTCGGTGCGGTACCGCGCGATCTGACGCGGCGCGAGGTCGTGGTTGCGGTCTGTCTCGTAGCTCACGGCTCCAAGGCGACTGCCTCTCAGGACGCGATCGGCCATGTGTGCTACTCCTCCGGGGGGTTCTCTGCGTTTTCGGCTGTTGCGAGTCTGTCCGTGTGGCAAACGCTTGTGACGGTCTGCCGAGTTCCCACGCCGACACGCGGGATGGGCCACGCGACCTTCAATGATACCCGTAGACATCGGCAGATACCGCGATCGCCGAAGGGCCCCGGCTAAAGTCGGCAGACGTGACCCGCCGAGCCCAGCCACAACCATGCCGCTGGTGTGGTCGGGACGTCTCGGACGCGGCGATGGGCCGTCGTCGCCAGTACTGCCGCCGGTCGTGCCGCCAGCGGGCGTATGAGCAGCGGGCGTCGCTGAACCGCGGCGGAGCCGGGGCCCTGCCCACCGACGCGGTGGTGCTGTCGGCCGATGACGCCGCCGACCTGTCGGACCGGATCTATCAGGTGCGATGCGCCGCAGAGGACGTCGCGACCGCCCTCGACGAAGGGGCCGAAGCGCCCGAGCTGCGCGAATTGTGTGACGTCCTGATCCGCGCCGCCCGGTCCGCCGACGGCTGGCGGCGCGCCGGCGTTTGAACGGATCGTTCGCCCCGTCCGCCCCAGCCTTACCAAGTGGTGGGCGGACCCGCGCATGAGCGGCTTGGCGGAAAAGCCGGGTACAGTCGCGCCATGGACCACGGGTTGGGTGTACCCAGGTGCGCGGGCGACCCGAGTGCAGCGGGCGTGTCGGGAGCGCAGCGTCGCATCGCTTCCGACACGGGGTTCCGCGCCTTTCAGCGGATCTTCAAGCCGATCCTCCGCTAGCGGCTGGGGGTATCGGGCGTTTTGAAATCGAGCCGGAGTTGGCCATACTCGCCAGCGGGATTCTTGGGCCGGAGGGCAACACGAAGGGTCTTCTGGTCGTCGTGCAGGCGGCGACACCGGTTGGTGCAGCAAACTCCGTGACGCGGCGACCGCCGTCATCCGGTGGACCACACGGCCATGGCAAGGGTTAGGCGAGGTTAGTAATGGTTGATCAACTCCAGCATGCGACCGAAGCGCTTCGCAAAGCGCTGGTCCAGGTGGAGCGCCTGAAGCGCACCAATCGTGCGCTGCTGGAGCGGTCGAACGAGCCCATCGCCATCGTCGGTATGTCCTGCCGATTCCCGGGCGGAATCGACTCGCCGGAAAGCCTCTGGCAAATGGTCGCCGACGCCCGCGACGTGATGTCCGACTTTCCCACCGACCGCGGCTGGGACGTGGCCGGGCTGTTCGACCCGGATCCCGACGCGCGGCACAAGTGCTACGTGCGCACCGGGGGGTTTGTGGACGGTGTGGCGGACTTCGACCCCGCCTTCTTCGGCATCGCGCCGAGCGAGGCGTTGGCGATGGACCCCCAGCACCGGATGTTGCTGGAGCTGTCGTGGGAGGCGTTGGAGCGGGCCGGGATCGATCCCACCCGGTTGCGGGGCAGCGCCACCGGGGTGTTCGCCGGTCTCATCGTGCAGGGCTACGGGATGCTGGCCGAGGAGATCGAGGGCTACCGGCTGACCGGCATGACCTCCAGCGTGGCGTCGGGGCGGGTGTCGTATGTGCTGGGGCTGGAGGGCCCGGCGGTGTCGGTGGACACGGCGTGTTCGTCGTCGCTGGTGGCGCTGCACATGGCGGTGCAGTCGCTGCGCTCGGGCGAGTGCGACCTGGCGCTTGCCGGCGGCGCGACCGTGAACGCGACGCCGACGGTGTTCGTGGAATTCAGCCGGCACCGCGGGTTGGCCCCCGATGGCCGGTGTAAGGCGTACGCGGGAGCGGCCGACGGTGTCGGCTGGTCCGAGGGCGGGGCCGTATTGGTGGTGGAGCGGCTCTCGGATGCCCAGCGGTTGGGACATCCGGTGTTGGCGTTGGTGCGCGGTTCGGCGGTCAATCAGGACGGGGCGTCGAACGGTTTGACCGCGCCCAATGGTCCTTCCCAGCAGCGGGTGGTGCGCGCGGCGTTGGCCAACGCGGGGCTCTCGGCGGCCGACGTGGACGTGGTGGAGGGTCACGGGACCGGGACCACGTTGGGTGACCCCATTGAGGCCCAGGCGTTGCTGGCGACCTATGGGCAAGACAGGGACGAGCCCGGAGAACCGTTGTGGCTCGGGTCGATCAAGTCGAACATGGGTCACACACAGGCCGCGGCCGGGGTGGCCGGTGTGATCAAGATGGTGCAGGCGATGCGCCACGAGACCTTGCCGGCGACCCTGCACGTCGACGATCCCAGCCCCCATGTGGATTGGTCTGCGGGCGCGGTGGAGTTGCTGACCCAGCCGCGGCCCTGGCCCGCCGAGGGTCGGGTGCGGCGTGCCGGGGTGTCGTCGTTCGGCATCAGCGGCACCAACGCGCATGTGATTGTGGAGGCCGTGCCGGAGCCGCAGCCGCGCGCGGCCGGCCCCAAGCCCGCGGTGTTGCCGTGGGTGGTGTCGGCAAAGTCGTTCTCGGCGTTGCGGTCTCAAGCTGCCCGGCTGGCGGCGCACGTGCGCGACCATGGCGATCTCGATGTCGCCGACGTCGCGTGGTCGTTGGCGGGGCGGTCAAGCTTCGAGCATCGGGCCGTCGTTGTCGGCGGTGACCGAGACCGATTGCTGGCCGGCTTGGACGAACTGGCCGCCGACCAGCCCGTGTCGGTCGTTCTCGGCGCCGCCGCCCCCGCGGGCAAAACCGTCTTCGTCTTCCCCGGCCAGGGCTCGCAATGGCTGGGCATGGGCGTCGAATTGCTCGATACGGCGCCGGTGTTCGCCGCGCAGTTGCGGGCGTGCGAAGAGGCCTTTTCCGAGTTCGTCGACTGGTCGCTGACCGACGTCCTGCGCGGCGCGCCGGGAGCTCCGGGCACCGATCGCGTGGACGTCGTGCAGCCGGTGCTGTTTGCGGTGATGGTGTCGCTGGCCGAACTGTGGAAGTCGATCGGGGTAAGTCCCGATGCGGTGATCGGGCACTCGCAAGGCGAAATCGCCGCGGCCTATGTCGCCGGGGCGCTGTCGTTGCGGGATGCCGCACGGGTGGTGACGCTGCGCAGCAAGCTGCTGCGGTCACTCGCCGGTCCCGGGGGCATGCTGTCCATTGCGTGCAGCACCGAGCGGGCCCGGGAGTTGTTGGCGCCCTACGGAAATCGTGTCAGCATCGCCGCCGTCAACGGCCGGTCGGCCGTCGTTGTGTCCGGTGACGGGGCCGCACTGGAGGAACTCGTCGGCTTCTGCGCCGACCTGGAGCTGCGTACGCGGCGGATCGACGTGGACTACGCCTCGCATTCGGTTGAGGTCGAGGCCATTCGCGGTGAGCTTGCCGCGGCTCTGACCGGCATCGAGCCGCGATCCTCGCGCACCGCCTTCTTTTCCACCGTGACCGGAAATCGTTTGGACACCGCCGGATTAGATGCCGAATACTGGTATCGCAACATCCGGCAGACCGTGCAGTTCGACCGGGCGGTGCGCAGCGCGTGCGAGCACGGCTACCGCACCTTCATCGAATCCAGTCCGCATCCCGCGTTGATCGCCGGGATCGAAGACACCGCCAACGATTGCGCCGCAGGCGACAACCCGGCAATCAACGAAGCCATCGTGGTGCCCACGCTGGGCCGCGATGACGGCGGACTCCAGAGGTTCTTGACGTCGGCCGCCACCGCGTTTGTCGCCGGATTGAGCGTGGATTGGCGCGGTGTGCTCGACGGAGCCGGCTTCGTCGAGCTGCCGACATACGCCTTCGACCGCCGCCGGTTTTGGCTGTCCGGGGAAGGCGTCGCCGCCGACGCCGCCGGCTTGGGGCTGACATCCAGCGAACACCCGCTGCTGAGCGCGGTGGTTGAGCTGCCCGCCTCGGGCGGCGTGCTTTTGACGGGCAGTTTGTCACCCAGTCGGCAGGGCTGGCTGGCCGATCACGCCGTATCCGGTGTGGCCGTGTTCCCGGGCGCCGGGTTTGTGGAATTGGCTATCCGTGCCGGTGACGAAGTCGGTTGCTCGACAGTCGAAGAACTGACACTGCAGGCTCCATTGATATTGCCCGCCAAGGACTCCGGCTCCGGCTCGGTTGCCGTGCAAGTGGTGGTGGGAGCGACGGAGGGGAGCGGCCGGCGCGCCGTGTCGATCTTCTCGCGCCTCGATGAAGGCTCCGGCTGGGTGTGTCACGCGGAGGGAGCGCTGAGCACCGGGTCCGTCGAGCCGGGCGCGGACCTGTCGGTGTGGCCGCCGGCGGGCGCGGTCGCGGCCGACCCGGCCGACTGCTACGAACGGTTGGCGGCGCGTGGGTACGGATACGGCCCCGCGTTCCAGGGATTGACCGCGACGTGGCTCCGCGGCGACGAGGTGTTCGCCGAGGTGCGGCTGCCGGACGCCGCCGGGGCCGTCCACGGGTTCGGGGTGCACCCCGCGCTGCTCGACGCATCGATGCATGCGTTGGCGATGGGGCGGCAGATCGCCGGCCACGCCGATGACGTGATGTTGCCGTTCGCCTGGCAGGGGGTGTCGCTGCATGCCGCGGGCGCGTCGGCGGCACGTGTGCGGATCGCGCCGTCGGGGACTTCAGCGGCCTCGGCGTCGGTCTCCATCGAGCTCGCCGACGGGCTGGGACTGCCGGTGCTGTCGGTGCAATCGATGACGGCCCGTTCGGTGACCGAGCAGCAGCTGCGTGCGGCGGTGTCGGGCGCGGGCCCGGACCGGCTATTCGAGGTGAACTGGTCGCCGGCGACGACCAGCGCAGCGCCAGGCGACAACGCCGCTCCGTCTTATCGGCTTTTCGAATCGTTTGCCGCCGAGCAAGATCCGGTAACGCAGACCTACGAGCGCGCACACCGAGCGCTGGCCGCCGTGCAGTCGTGGCTGACCGGGCCCGACTCCGAGGTGCTGGTCGTGGCCACCCACGGTGCGATCGGATTGGCGGGGGAGGACGTCACCGATCTGGGCGGTGCGGCGGTGTGGGGGCTGGTGCGGTCGGCGCAGACCGAGCATCCCGGCCGCATCGTGCTGGTGGATTCCGATGCGCCGCTGGATGCCGCCGCGATAGCCGCCGCTCTGGCGGTCGGTGAGCCGCAGGTAGTGCTGCGCGGCGGCACCGTGTACCACCCGCGGGTGCAGGGCAGCCGTGCGGCCGACGGTCTGTTGGTGCCCCCCGCAGACCGACCCTGGCGCTTGGGCATCAGCAGCGCGGGCACCTTCGAAAACCTGCAACTGGAACCGGTTCCGAACGCCGACGCTCCGCTGGAGCCGGGTCAGGTCCGGGTGGCACTGCGCGCCATCGCCGCGAACTTCCGCGACGTCATGATCACCCTGGGAATGTTCACCCACGACGCCCTGCTCGGCGGCGAAGGCGCCGGCGTGGTGGTCGAGGTGGGGCCGGGCGTCACCGAGTTCGCGGTCGGCGATTCGGTGTACGGCTTCTTCCCCGACGGCAGCGGCACGCTGGTCCCCGGCGACGTGCGGCTGCTGGTTCCGATGCCCGCCGGCTGGACCTACGCCGAAGCCGCCGGCATCTCGGCGGTTTTCACCACCGCTTACATGGCGTTCATCCACCTGGCCGATGCAAAGCCGGGACAGCGGGTCCTGGTGCACGCCGCCGCCGGCGGCGTCGGGATGGCCGCGGTGCAGCTGGCCCGGCATTTGGGCCTGGAGGTGTTCGGGACCGCCAGCCGCGGCAAGTGGGACACCCTGCGGGCCATGGGTTTTGACGACGACCACATCGCGGACTCGCGCAGCCTGGAATTCGAGGACAAGTTCCGGGCGGTCACCGGCAGGACCGGCATGGCTGGGATGGATATCGTGCTGGACTCGCTGGCCGGTGAATTCGTCGATGCCTCACTGCGGCTGGTCGCCCCCGGCGGCGTGTTCCTGGAAATGGGCAAGACCGACATCCGCGACCCCGCTGCGGTCGCCCGGGAATACCCGGGCGTGCGCTACCGCGCCTTCGACCTCTTCGAGCCGGGTCGTCCCCGGATGCATCAGTGGATGCTGGAGCTCGCCGGGCTCTTCGACGCGGGGGTGCTGAAACCGTTGCCGGTGACGACCTTTGACGTGCGACGGGCGCGGACCGCGTTGCGCTACCTGAGCCAGGCCCGCCACGTCGGCAAGGTCGTCATGACCATGCCTTCCGGGCCCGGTGGTGCGCTGGCCGCCGGCACCGTGCTGATCACCGGCGGCACCGGCATGGCCGGTTCGACGCTGGCCCGCCACCTGGTGGCCCACCATGGCGTTGAGGACCTGGTGCTGCTGAGCCGCCGCGGCGCGGATGCGCCGGGCGCTGCCGAATTGGTCGCCGAGTTAACGGCGAGCGGTGCCCGGGTGCGGGCGGTCGCGTGCGATGCCGCCGACCGCGCCGCGCTCGCGCAGGTGATTGGCGACATTTCGGCCATCTCCCCCCAGCGGCCGCTCTCGGGCGTCATCCATGCGGCGGGCGTGCTCGACGACGCGATGGTCACCTCGCTGACGCCGGAGCGCGTCGACGCGGTGTTGCGCGCCAAGGTCGACGCGGCATGGAACCTGCACGAATTGACCCGCGATCTGGATCTGTCGGCGTTCGTGATGTTCTCCTCGATGGCCGGGCTGGTGGGCTCCTCGGGCCAGGCCAACTACGCGGCGGCCAATTCCTTCTTGGATGGATTGGCCTCGCATCGCCGGGCGCACGGGCTGCCGGCGATCTCGCTGGCGTGGGGGCTATGGGATCAAGCCAGCGCCATGACCGGGGGACTGGACGCCGCGGACCTTGCGCGGCTGGGCCGCGACGGCATCTTGGCTCTGCCCTCGGCCGAGGCGATGGAATTGTTCGACACCGCATTGATCGTCGACGAACCGTACCTGGCGCCTGCCCGCATCGATCTCGGCGCGCTGCGAGCCCATGCCCTCGCGGTACCCCCGATGTTCGCCGATCTGGTCCGGGCGCCGGCCCGGCGCCGGGTCGACGACTCGTTGGCGGCCGCGAGGTCGAAATCGGCTCTCGCACATCGCCTGCACGGGCTGCCCGACGCCGAGCAACACGCCGTGTTGCTGGACCTGGTGCGGTCGCACATCGCCACCGTGTTGGGAAACACCACCGCGGAATCGATCGACCCGGACAAGGCGTTCCAAGAGTTGGGCTTTGACTCGCTGACCGCGGTCGAAATGCGTAACCGCCTCAAAACCGCTACCGGGCTGGCCCTTTCGCCGACGCTCATCTTCGACTATCCCACCCCCAACGGCCTGGCGAGCTACATTCGCACCGAACTCGCCGGAGTGCCGCAAGAAGTCAAGCACGCCCCGGTGGTTCGCGCCGCCGGCGACGACCCGATCGTGATCGTCGGCATGTCGTGCCGCTATCCGGGTGGGGTGAATTCCCCCGACGACCTGTGGGACATGCTCACCGAGGGCCGCGACGTGCTCTCCGAATTCCCGAGCGATCGCGGCTGGAACCTGGCCGGGCTGTACAACCCGGACCCCGACGTTCCCGGCACGTGCTACACCCGCACCGGAGGCTTCGTCGACGGTGTCGCCGACTTCGACCCCGCCTTCTTCGGCATCACGCCGACCGAGGCGCTGGCCATGGATCCACAGCAGCGGCTGTTCCTCGAGTTGTCCTGGGAAGCCTTGGAGCGGGCCGGAATCGAACCCGGCGTATTGCGTGGCAGCGCCACCGGCGTGTTCGCCGGGGTGTACACCCAGGGCTACGGCATGGGCGCCGCACCAGCCGCCGAGGGCTTCCGGCTGACCGGGCAGTCGTCGAGCGTGGCGTCGGGGCGGATTTCCTATGCGCTGGGGCTGGAGGGCCCCGCGGTCTCGGTGGACACGGCGTGCTCGTCGTCGTTGGTGGCGTTGCACATGGCGGTGCAGTCGCTGCGGTCCGGTGAATGCGATCTGGCCCTGGCCGGCGGCGTCACCGTCAACGCCACACCAGACATCTTCGTGGAGTTCAGCCGCATGCGCGGATTGTCCGCGGACGGCCGGTGCAAGGCCTACGCGGGCGCGGCCGACGGCACCGGATTCTCCGAGGGCGGCGGCATGCTGGTGGTGGAGCGGTTGTCGGACGCGCAGCGGCTCGGGCACCCGGTGCTCGCGGTGGTGCGGGGCTCGGCGATCAATCAGGACGGCGCCTCCAACGGCTTGACCGCGCCCAATGGTCCTTCCCAGCAGCGGGTGGTGCGCGCCGCCCTGGCCAACGCCGGGCTGTCCGCGGCCGACGTCGACGCGGTCGAGGGCCACGGCACCGGGACCACGTTGGGCGATCCGATCGAGGCCCAGGCATTGTTGGCGACCTACGGACAAGAGCGGGCCGAGCCGCTGTGGCTCGGGTCGATCAAATCGAACATGGGTCACACACAGGCCGCGGCCGGTGTCGCCGGTGTGATCAAGATGGTCTTGGCGATGCGCCACGAGATGTTGCCGGCCACGCTGCATGTCGACGAGCCCAGCCCGCACGTGGACTGGTCGCTGGGGTCGGTGTCGCTCTTGACGGAGGCCCGGCCCTGGACGGCCGCCTTGGCGAATCATCCGCGGCGGGCCGGCGTGTCGTCCTTCGGCATCAGCGGCACCAACGCGCACGTGATCGTCGAAGCAGCCCCGGTTGTGCAACCCGCCGAGTCCGAGCGCGTCGCGGAACGCCCCAAGCGCCGGTGGTGCCGTGGGTGGTGTCGGCGAAGTCGGCGACCGCCCTGGCGGCACAGGCAACCCGGCTGGCGAACCACATCCGTGCCCACGACGAACTCGACGTCGCCGATGCGGCGTGGTCGTTGGCGGGCCGCTCCACCTTCGAGCATCGGGCCGTCGTCGTCGGCGGTGACCGCGAGCGGTTGCTGTCCGGCCTCGATGAGTTGGGCGCCGGTGAACTGGGATCGGTCGTCCAGGGCACCGCAACGCCTGGCAAGACCGTCTTCGTCTTCCCCGGGCAGGGCGCCCAAACGCTCGGCATGGGAAGGGAACTGCACGCCGCCTACCCGGTGTTCGCCGAGGCGTTCGACACCGTGCTGGGCGAACTTGACCAGCACCTGCTGCGGCCACTGCGCGACGTCATGTGGGGCCGTGACGACAACCTGCTGAACACCACCGAATTCGCGCAGCCGGCCTTGTTCGCCGTGGAAGTGGCGTTGTTCCGGCTGCTCGAATCCTGGGGTGTGCGGCCCGATTTCGTGCTGGGCCACTCGATCGGGGAGATCTCCGCCGCACACGTCGCCGGTGTCCTGTCGCTGGAGAACGCGGCGGTACTGGTCGCCGCCCGGGGCCGGTTCATGCAGGCGCTGCCGGCCGGCGGGGCGATGATCGCCGTGCAGGCCACCGAAGAGGAGGTGCGGCCGCTGCTCGTGCCCTCCGAACAAGCCGGCGTCGGCATCGCCGCGATCAACGGGCCGGCCTCGGTGGTGATCTCGGGTGCACAGCCGGCGGTGGCCGCCGTGGCCGAGCAGCTCCGCGCCGACGGGCGTCGCATCCACCAACTCGCCGTTTCCCACGCGTTCCACTCCCCGTTGATGGATCCGATGATCGACGAATTCGGAACCGTCGCCGCCGGACTCGCCATCGGCAAGCCCACCATCCCGATCGTCTCGAACGTCACCGGGCAGCTGGCAACCGACGACTTCGGATCGCCGGCGTACTGGAAGCGGCACGTCCGCGAAGCGGTGCGATTCGCCGACAGCGTGCGTTTCGTGCACTCGGCCGGCGCAAATCGTTTCCTCGAGGTCGGGCCGAGCAGCGGGCTGACGGCATCGATCGAAGAGTCGCTACCGGATGCGCCCGTCACCACCATGTCGGCGCTGCGCAAGGACCGCCCGGAGCCGGTGAGCCTGGCGAACGCCGTCGCACACGGGTTCGTCGCCGGGATGGACGTGGACTGGCGCGGCGCGCTCGGCGGGCCCGGTTCCGAAGCAAGCTTCGTCGAGTTGCCCACGTACGCCTTTGAGCGGCGGCGCTTTTGGCTCTCCGCTGATGGCGTCCCCGCCGATGCCACCGGGCTGGGGCTGGCCGCCGGCGAACACGCCCTGCTGGGCGCGGTGGTGGAGCTGCCGGCCTCGGGCGGCGTGGTGCTGACCGGCAGGCTGTCACCGAGCGCGCAAGGCTGGCTGGCCGACCATGCCGTTGGTGGTGTCGTGCTCTTCCCGGGCGCCGGATTCGTCGAGTTGGCGATCCGGGCCGGCGACGAGGTGGGTTGCGGGGTCGTCGACGAACTGAATCTGGCGGCGCCGCTGGTGTTGCCGGCCGGTGGGTCGGTCGCGGTTCAGGTGGTGGTCGGGGGCGCTGACGATTCGGGCGGCCGCGCGGTCTCGGTGTTCTCGCGCGCCGAGGTGGGATCTGGCTGGTCGCTGCACGCCGAGGGCGTACTGCGCGCGGGGTCGGTGCAGCCGAGCGCGGACCTGTCGGCCTGGCCGCCGGTGGGTGCGGTCCCGGTGGATATCGGCGACGGGTACGAGCAGTTGGCCGAGCGTGGGTACGGCTACGGGCCCGCCTTCCGCGGCTTGACGTCGATGTGGCGCCGCGGCGACGAGGTGTTCGCCGAAGTCGCGCTGCCCGAGGACGCCGGAGTGTCGGTGGCCGGGTTCGGGGTCCACCCCGCGATGCTCGACGCGGCGTTGCACGCGGTGATCCTGGCGTCCGATGGCGACGAGCTCGCCGAAGGTTCGATGCTGGTGCCGTTCTCCTGGCAGCGGGTGTCCCTGCACGCCGCGGGCGCGGCGGCGGTCCGCGCGCGCATCGTGCCCGTGGGCGAGGCGGCCGTATCGATCGAATTGGCCGACGGGCTGGGGCTGCCGGTGCTCTCGGTGGCGTCGATGGTGGCCCGGCCGGTGACCGATCGGCAGCTGCTGGCCGCGGTGTCGAGTTCGGGACCGGACCGGCTCTTCGAGGTCGACTGGTCCGCTCAGCCGTCCTGCGCGGTGCAGCCGATATCGGTGTGCGAATGGGGTGCAACGGAATTCGACAATACCGAGGGTTCGGCCGTTTTGTTCGAATCGGCACCGGTGGCCGGCGACATCGTGACGGAGGTGCACGCGGCCACGCGCGCGGTGCTGCCGGTCCTGCAGTCGTGGTTGGCCCGCGACGGGGGAGGAACGCTGGTGGTGGCGACCAGCGGTGCGATGGCGTTGCCGGGGGAGGACGTCACCGATTTGGCGGGCGCTGCGGTGTGGGGGCTGGTGCGGTCGGCCCAGACCGAGCATCCGGGCCGCATCGTGCTCGTCGACACCGACGCGCCGCTGGATGCTGACGCGATAGCCGCGGCCTTGGCTCCCGCCGAGCCGCAGGTGTTGCTGCGGAACGGGACCGTCTACACCGCGCGGGTGCACGGCAGCCGCGCGGTCGGCGGTCTCTTGGTGCCACCCGACGATGGGCCGTGGCGGCTGGGCATGAGCAGTTACGGAACGATCGAGAATCTGCGGCTGGAGCGGATCCCCCACGCCGATGCGCCGCTGGCCCCCGGCCAGGTGCGGGTTGCCTTGTCGGCCATCGCCGCCAACTTCCGCGACGTGATGATCGCGTTGGGCCTCTATCCCGACCCCGATGCCGTCATGGGAATCGAGGGCTCCGGCGTCGTTGTGGAAACTGGTCCCGAGATCGCCTCGAGCGAGGGTCGTTTCGCGGTGGGCGACCATGTCATGGGCCTGTTCCCGGAAGGCACCGGAACGATCGCCACCACCGACCAACGACTGCTCGTCAAGGTGCCGGCCGGATGGTCACACACCGCCGCCGCAACAGCGTCGGTCGTGTTCGCTACGGCGCGCTACGCGCTGGTCGACCTGGCGGCCGTCGAGCCCGGTCAGCGGATTCTGGTGCATGCCGCCACCGGTGGGGTCGGCATGGCCGCGGTGCAGTTGGCCCGGCACCTCGGCCTGGAAGTGTTCGCGACGGCCAGCCGCGGCAAGTGGGATGCGTTGCGGGCCATGGGCTTTGACGACGACCACATTGCCGACTCGCGCAGCCTGGAATTCGAGGACAAGTTCCGTGCGGTCACCGGCAGGGCCGGCATGGCCGGGATGGACATTGTGCTCGACTCGCTGTCCGGTGACTTCGTGGATTCCTCCCTGCGGCTGGTCGCCCCCGGCGGGGTGTTCCTGGAGATGGGCAAGACCGACATCCGCGACCCCGGCGTCGTCGCCCGCGACCACGCCGGTGTGCGCTACCGCGCCTTCGACCTGTTCGAGGCCGGGCCGGAGCGCATCGAGCAGATGCTCGACGAGTTGGCGGCGCTCTTCGCCGACGGCGTGCTGCACCCGCTGCCGGTCACCAGGTTCGACGTGCGACGTGCCCCGGCGGCGCTGCGGTATTTGAGCCAGGCCCGCCATATCGGCAAGGTTGTGATGACGCTGCCGGACGCCTGGGTCGCCGGCACGGTGCTGATCACCGGTGCGACCGGCATGGCGGGTTCGGCGTTGGCGCGCCACGTGGTGGCCCGGCACGGCGCGCGCAACCTGGTGCTGATGAGTCGGCGCGGCCTGGATGCGCCGGGAGCAGCGGAGCTGATGACCGAGTTGTCGGCGGCCGGCGCCCAGGTACAGGTCGTCGCCTGCGACGCGGCGGACCGCGAGGCTGTCGCCAAGGTGCTCGCCGA